>NZ_AP025667.1:2787909-4039364 GCF_022846655.1 Streptomyces seoulensis | reverse complement strand
TCGGGGGAGCCGGACGTCATCATGGTCAGCTCCCCGGCCGCGGCGCGCACGGCACCGCCGGAGACCGGGGCGTCCAGGTACAGGACGCCCGACTCGCCCAGGCGCCGCTCCAGTCCGGCCGACCAGGCGGGGTCGACGGTGGAGCACATCACGAACACGGCCCCCGGTCGCAGCCGTTCGGCGGCACCGCCCGCACCGAACAGCACCTGCTCGGTCTGGGCCGAACTGACGACCACACCGACCAGGACGTCGACGGTGGCGGCGAGTTCGCCGGGCGTCGGGAAGGCGCTGCCGCCCTCGCGGGCGAAGTCGGCTGCCACTTCGGGCCGCAGGTCGTGGACCCCGACCTCGTACCCCGCGTTCCGCAGGCTCCGTGCCATCCCGAGCCCCATGGCCCCGAGTCCCACCACGCCCACTCGGGGCGGTGCGGACCTTTCCTGGTCGTTCACGCGCAACATCCTTGTCTCGCTGTGGCCGCCCGGACGCCCTTCACTGCCAGGCCCCTTCGCCGACGGTCGGGTCATATGATGACCTGATGACAGCGGTTGATGCACCGTGATGCCGGTCACATGTGACTGATACGTGGACACGGGATGATGGGCCGATGGCCGGGCATGAGCTTCCTCGGGGGTCCACCGGCCCTTCCCGATCCGATCCGCACCACGCCACAACTGGAGATCCGCTGTGAGCCTCGACGGCATACCCGTAGCTCTCGCCCCCGGCGGCGCTTTGGACGCCGAAGCCCGCAAGCAGCGCCTGCGTCGCCGCCTGGAGCGGCTGATCGGGGTGGCCGCGACCGAGGGGAACGAGCTCGTCCCGCTGCGCAACGGCAGCGCCATCTTCCCCGCCATGCTGGAGGCCATCGGCTCCGCCCGGCACACGATCGACATGATGACCTTCGTGTACTGGCGGGGCCAGATCGCCCGTGACTTCGCCGTCGCCCTCGCGGACCGGGCGCGGGCCGGGGTCAGGGTGCGGCTGCTGCTCGACGGTTTCGGCGCCAAGCAGATCGAGCCGAAGCTGCTGGACCTCATGGACGAGGCCGGGGTCCAGGTGGCCTGGTTCCGCAAGCCCGTGTGGCTGTCCCCCTTCAAGCAGAACCACCGGTGCCACCGCAAGGCCCTGATCGTGGACGAGGACACCGCGTTCACCGGCGGCGTGGGCATCGCGGAGGAGTGGTGCGGGGACGCCCGCAACCCCCAGGAGTGGCGCGACACCCACGTCCAGGTGCGCGGACCGGCGGTGGACGGGATCGCCGCCGCCTTCGCCCAGAACTGGGCCGAGTGCCACGACGAACTCTTCGACGACCGCGACCGCTTCACCGAGCACGAGCAGGTCGGCTCGTCCGTCGTCCAGGTCGTGCGCGGCTCGGCCAGCATCGGCTGGCAGGACATGCAGACCCTCATCCGGGTCATGCTCACCTCCGCCGAGGAACGCTTCCGCCTCGCCACGGCCTACTTCGCCCCCGACGACTACTTCATCGACCTGCTGTGCGCCACCGCCCGAAGAGGCGTCCGCGTGGAGATCCTGCTGCCCGGCCCGTACACCGACCAGCGGGCCTGCCAGCTCGCCGGGCAGCACCACTACACGCGGCTGCTGCGCGCGGGCGTCGACATCCGCCAGTACCAGCCGACGATGATGCACGCCAAGATCATCACCGTGGACTCGGTGGCGTCCCTGATCGGCTCCACCAACTTCAACCGCCGCTCCATGGACCACGACGAGGAGGTCATGCTCGCGGTGCTGGACGAGGAGTTCACCGCGTCGCTCGACCGCGACTACGACGCCGATCTCGAGCACAGCGTGGCCATCGACCTGGCGCGGTGGCGGCGGAGGGCCGCTTTCCAGCGGCTGAAGGAGGCCGCCGTCACGCCCGTGAGACGCTTCCTGTGACGGAAGGCAGGCGGCGGTAGCCGGGCGGGAGGCAGCTCAGGGTGTTCACGGTGGATGTCAGGCGGCACGCGCTGGGCGTGCTGTTCGTGTTGTGCGGGGAGCTGGACTTCGACAGCGTGGTGCAACTGCACGAGGCCGCCGACGAGGAACTGGGCGGCTCGAAGGGGACGTTGCCGGTAGTGGTCGACTGCGCGGCCCTGACCTTCTGCGACTCCTCCGGGATCAGCGCGCTGCTCCGCCTCTACCAGCGGCTTTCCGCTCAGCAGCGGGCGCTGCGGCTGGCGGCCGTACCCGCCTCGGTGTCACGTCTGTTCACCCTGACAGGTTTGGACCAGCTCTTCTCCGTGCACATGGACGCTGCCGAGGCGCTTGCCGCGGGCGCGGACACGCGTGGCGTCGTCGCGGCGGTTCGACAGAACGAGGAGCGGAGCGCATGACGCTCGTACCAGGGCTGGACCAGCCCGTGCCCGACCGTGCGGGGAGTGCCCCGGGCGGGCTGGACGACGATCTGCGTGCGCTGTTCGGGCACTCGACGGCCGTCTTCGCCTCCCTCGCCGGTCCGGCGCACATGCTGGAGGCCGCGAACCCGGCGTTCTTCGCCGCGATCGGCGGTGCGGACCGGGCCCGTACCGGCCTGCCGCTCGGGGAACTGCTGCCGGAACTCGTCGAGCAGGGCCTGATCACCGTGCTGGACCGGGTCTTCCGTACCGGCCAGGCCGTCACCGGCCGGGACCGGCGGGTGCTGCTGGGGACCGGGACGGACGCACGCGAGGCCTACTTCGACTTCACCTACGAGCCCCGCCTCGACGCCGGCGGCAACGTGACCGGCGTACGCATGATCGGGACCGAGACCACCCAGGTCAGACAGGCCCAGGCGCTCACGGCCGAACACGGGGCGCTGCTGGAACAGATCGCCCGCCAGGCCCCGTTGACCGACGTGCTGCACGGCATGGCCCGTGTCATCGAGGAGCTGTCGCCCGACGAGGTGCTGGTCTCGGTGCTGCTCGCCGACGCCGACGGCCGCCATCTGCGCCACGGCGCCGCCCCGAGCCTGCCCGACTTCTACAACGCGGCCATCGACGGCATCGCCGCCGGCGACGGCGTGGGCTCCTGCGGTACGGCCGCCCACCGCCGGCAGAGCGTGATCGTCTCCGACATCGACACGCACGCGTACTGGGACGACTTCCGGGACCTGGCGCAGAAGGCCGGGCTGGCCGCCTGCTGGTCCACCCCCATCCTGGCCCGCGACGGATCGCTGCTCGGCACCTTCGCCATGTACCACCGCACGCCCCGCTCGCCGCAGGACTACGACCTCGCGCTCGCCCGGATCTTCGCGGGCACCGCCGCCCTGGCCATCGAACGGCACCAGGCCGAGCAGGCACGGCAGGCGGCCGAGGCCCGCGAGAAGGCCGCCCGCGCCGACCTGGCCTTCCTGCTGGACGCCAGCACCTCCCTGGCCTACGACCTGGACGCGACCCAGACCCTCCAGCGCCTGGCCGCCGCGTGCAGCCCCGCCCTCGCCCCGCTGTGCGCGGTCGACATGGTGGAATCCGGCCGCGTACGCCGGGTCGCCACGGCGGCACCGGACGCCGGGCAGGGCGCCCTGCTGGCCTCCCACATCCCGGTCTACGACGCCGCCGACGACGCCGTGGCCCGGGTCCTGGCCTCCGGGGTGAGCGAGGTCGCCCGCCGCACGCCCACCGGTCCGGGGCCCTGGCACGACCTGGGCGTCACCGGCTACCTGTGCGTCCCGCTCCTGGACCGGGGCAGCACCTTCGGGACCATGACCCTGCTGAGCGTCGGCGACCACACCTTCGACGGCCACACCGTCGCCCTCGCCGAGGAACTCGCCCGGCGCGCGGCCTCCGCCGCCCGCAACGCCCGCCAGTACACCCACCGGGTCACCCTCGCCCGCGACCTCCAGGCCGGTCTGCTGCTGCCGGGCGTCCCCGACGTGCCCGGCGCCGACGTGGCCACCTACTACCACCCCGCCGGCGAGGGACTCGACATCGGCGGCGACTTCTACGACGTGTTCCCGCTGCGGGACGGCCGGTGGGCGTTCATGCTCGGCGACGTCTGCGGGCGCGGCGCGACCGCCGCCACCACCACGGCGCTGGTCCGGCACACCGCCCGCGCCGTCGCCCCGCTGCTGCCCGGACCGCAGGCCGTCGTGGAAGCCGTCAACCGGGCACTGTGCGACCGCCCCGGCAGCCACGGCACCGGCTTCGTCACGCTCGTCTACGGGCAGTTCACCCCGACCCCGGACGGTCTGGACATCGAGCTGATCCGGGCCGGGCACACCGCGCCCCTCGTCCTCGACGCGGGGCACGCCGTCCACACCGTCGAGGCGTCCGGACTTCTCCTGGGCGTGGCCTCCGACCCGCAGGTCAGCCCCCGGCGCCTGCGGCTGCGCCCGCAGGAGAGCCTGCTGCTCTACACCGACGGGCTCACCGAGGCACGCGCGGCGGACGGCGAGCAGTTCGGCGAGGAACGCGTCGCCCGGGCCCTCGGCGCTGCGACGCGGACGCCGGCCGCGCGGCAGCTCATCGACGCGCTGACCGACGCCGTGCACGTCTTCACCGGCGGGCACGACATCGACGACGACCAGGCCGTCCTCGTCCTCACGGCCACCGGGCCCGTGAGCGGTTCTACCGGCGAAGGCCGCTGATCCAGGCGTCCACGGTGGTCACCTCGGCCTGGCGGGGGAAGACCCTCTCGGTCAGCACCCGGTGGACCTCGGGGTCGGTGTCGCCGCAGCCGTCGGCCAGGACGGTGAGGCGGTGGTCGAGGTCGGCGGCCTGGCGGAGGGTGGACAGCACCACACCGCTGGTGGCCAGGCCCGTCAGGACCAGGTGGTCGATGCCGCCGCCGCGCAGGACCAGTTCGAGGTCGCTGCCGGTGAAGGCGCCCTCGGGCAGCGCGCCGAACATCGCGCTGGACCTGGCCTCGGGCCTGCCGGGGCGGAAGCCCACGACGACGTACACCACCGGAACTCCGGCAGCACGGGCGGCGGCCACCGCGCGGGCGAGGCGCGGGGTGTGGCCGGGGTCGGGGACGCGCTCGGTGACGGCTCGCTGGACGTCCATCACGAGCAGGGCGGGGCCGGGCATGTCAGGTCCTCACGGGTTCGCGGGTGTGGCCCCGTCGCGCGGGGTGCCGAGGCCGCGCAGGGAACGGTCGGCGACGGTCACGGCGAGGAAGAGCGCGCTGACGGCGAGCATCAGCCAGGAGAGGTGGTGCAGTCCGCCGGTGTCGGCGCGCTGCCCGAAGAGGGCGCCGCCCGCGGCGGAGGCGACGATGGCGCCGAGGTAGCCGAAGGTGCGCAACAGCCCGGCGGAGGAGCCCATGCGCCCGGGGTCGGCCTGGTGGAAGACGGAGTTCTGCAGGGCGAGGCTGTTCAGGCCCTGCGGGACACCGAGGACGAGGACGACGGCCAGCAGCGTCCACACCGGGCTGCTGTCGGTCAGCGCCAGCAGCAGGGCGCTCGCGGCGAGCTGACCGACGGCGCCGACCAGGAGCTTGCCGCGGATCGCCTGCCGGCGCCCGGTCAGGGTCGAGACGACCAAGGCGGTGGCGAAGAGCGGGAGTTGGACCAGTCCGGCCTGGGATGCCGACAGTCCCCGGCCCTCCTCCAGCCACTGGGTGTACCCGTAGAGGAAGGCGTAGCTCACGATGTACGCGAACAGGGACCGGGCGTAGGTGGCCAGCAGCGGGAGGTTGCCGCTCAGGACGCGTATGTCGATGAAGGGCTGCCCGGTGTGCAGCTCGCGCCAGGTGAAGGCGGCCGCCGTGACCAGGGTCAGCACCGGGAGGTACCAGTGGGCGGCACCGGGTTCCATGAGGAAGAGCAGCAGGCAGACCAGGGCCGTCGCGAACAGGCCCATGCCCGGCAGGTCCAGAGCGGCGAGGGGGCGGCGGTCCCCGGTACCCGGCGTGGGCGGGGTCGCGGGCAGGCGGCGGGCGCCGAGGTACAGGCCGACGAGGGCCAGCGGGATGTTGACGGCGAGGGTGGCGCGCCAGCCGCCGACGCCGATCAGCAGTCCGCCGAGGCTCGGGCCGACGACGGCGACGGTCTGGGTGGTGACGGCGAGCGCGGTGAGCACGCCGGTCGGGCTCTCCTGTCCGGTGCGCCGGGCCTCGCTGCGGATCAGGTACATGGCCGCCGGATAGCCGGAACAGGTGCCGAAGCCGAGCAGCACGCGCGCGGCGACGAGCACACCGAGGTTCGGGGCGAGCATGCCCACGACGCCCGCGACACCGGTCAGCGCCGTGCCTACCAGGAACAGGCGGCGCGGTCCGAAGAGGTCGATCAGCCGTCCCACGACGGGCTGGCCGATGGAGGTGGCCAGGTACAGGGCGGAGACCAGCCACGCGGTCTGCGCGGGCGGTGCGCCTAAGGCGGCGCCGATCGGGACCAGCGAGACCGAGAGGACGGAGGAGTTGACCGGGTTGAGTACGGACCCCAGCATCATCGGGGCGAGCAGGCGCCGGTCGAAGCCGTCGTCCTTCCTCGCCCGGACCGGGAGCAGTTGGCGCAGCGTCACGAGCGGACGACCCGGTCGAGTACGGCCGCCGCCTCCAGCAGGGTCCGCCGCTCGGCCTCCGTGCACCGGTCCTCCAGCGCGCGGGTCAGCCAGCCCTCCCCGGCCCGCCGGCGGTCCTCCAGGAAGGAGTGCCCGCTGTCGGTGACGAACACCAACTGCCGCCGCCCGTCGGAGGGGTCGGGCCGCCGGGACACGAGCTCGCGCTCCTCCAGTACGGCGACGGTCGCGGCCACCGACTGATGCCGCACCCGCTCGGCCGCGGCCAGGTCACTGACCGACGCCTCCCCGTCCTTGTCCAGCCGGCTCAGCACGGACGTCTGCGACGGCGTCAGGTCGCCGGGGTCGTAGCTCTCCCGCATCCGCCGCCGAAGCCGGCTGAAGACCACGCGGAACTCGTGCGCCGCGCGCACGGCGGATTCGGACACACCGGTGGTGTCGGCGATCTCGGTCATATGTACAGGCTAACTTGCGCAGTTCAGGCTGCGCAAATATGCCTGGGTTCCTGGTCGGGGTCGAGCGGCTGCCAAGATCAGATGTATGGAGCAACAAAATGTGACCGCAGCCGCGCCGAGCCTCGACGAGCACGGTCGTCTGGTCGTCGCGGCCGCCGTGATCGTCCGGGAGGGGCGTCTCCTGGTCGTGAGCAAGCAGGCGGCCCCCGACGTCTTCTACCTCCCCGGCGGAAAGCCCGACGCGGGCGAGGAGCCCTTGGAGGCGCTGGTGCGCGAGCTGGACGAGGAACTGGGTGTCGTGCCGCTGGAGCCGCGCCTCCTGGCGGAGGTCGAGGCCGTCGCCGCCCTGGAGGGGGTGCCCATGGCGATGACGGTCTTCACGGCGCGCATCGACCAGGACCCGCGCCCCGCCGCGGAGTTGGCGGACATGCGGTGGACGACCGGCCGCGAGGACGGCCTGCGGCTGGCCCCCGCGGTACGCGACCACGTACTGCCGCTGCTGCGCGAGAGCGGCGTCCTGGCCTGACGTCCGCGGGCCGGGGGAGCGTGCCCGGCCCGCACGCCACCGACGCGGGGGCCGTTCCGGACGGTGTTCCGGAACGGCCCCTCGGGTCGGGTCAGAGCGTCGCGCGGCGGCGCAGCTCCTTCTTGTCGGGCTTGCCGACGTCGGTGAGGGGGAGGGCGTCCGGGAAGGTGATGCGGGCCGGCTCGTACATGGCGCCGCGCTCGGCCCGCACCAGTGCGCGGAGGTCGTCGGCGGTGGTGGTCGCGCCGGGTGCGAGGAGCACGGCGGCGTGGACGCGCTCCATGCGGTCCTCGTCGCGGACGCCGAAGACCGCGCTCTGCAGGACGTCCGGGTGGCTGTTGAGGAGGTCCTCCAGCTCGGTGGTGTACACATGGCCGCCGACCACGACGATCATGTCCTTCAGGCGGTCCACCACGGTCAGGTAGCCCTCGTCGTCGCGGAAGCCGACGTCGCCGGTGTGCAGCCAGCCGTCCTTGAGGACCTCGGCGGTCAGCTCCGGCTGCTTCCAGTAGCCCTGCATGACCATGGCGGAGCGGACGCAGATCTCGCCGTGCTCGCCGTTCGGCAGGACGCTGCCGTCCGCGTCCCGGATCTCCACCTCGACGCTGGGCAGGATCTTCCCGGCGGTGCGCAGTCGCGCGGGGTCGTCCGGGTCGTGGTCCTGCGGGGACAGGACGCTGAAGATGCCGCCCTCGTTCTGGCCGTACCCCTGCATCAGCACGGGGCCGAGGCGGCGCACGGCGTCGGCGATCCGCGCGGGGGAGGACTGGCAGCCGCCGTAGAGGACCTGGCGCAGGCCGGAGGTGTCCGTGTGTGCCATGTCGGGGTGGTCGAGCAACTGGTAGAGCAGCGGCGGCAGGAGCCACATGTGGGAGATGCGCTCGCGCTCGATGGTGCGGAGCACTTCGCCCGGCTCGAAGTCGTCCAGCAGGACCACCGTGCCGCCGGTCTCCAGCACGGCGTCGGCGAGCATCCCGGCCGCGTGGGCGATGGTCGTGGCGACCAACTGCCGGTGCTCCCCGGTCTCTTCGCCGGCGACCGGGCGGGCGGCACGCGTCTCCTGCACCTGGCGGAAGGTCGTGCAGATGCCCTTGGGGTGGCCGGTGGTGCCGCCGGTGTGGCGGATGCCGCAGATGTCGTCCGGCTCCGCCTGGCTCGGGAACGGTACGGCGTCCTCGGTCGCCGCCAGCGCGAGCAGGTCCTCGGCGCTGTCGCAAGGGCCCAGCGTCAGAACCGACTTGACCGGCACCGACTCGGTGATCTCCGCGGCCCGGTCGGTCAGCCGGGGGTCGACCACGAGGGCCCGCGTCTCCATGTCGGCGACGATCGCGGTCTGCACGTCGGCGGAGAGCTTGCTGTACAGGTGGTTGACCTGGGCGCCGATCAGATTGGCGGCGTAGCGCACGGCTATCGCCTCGGGCAGGTTGCCGCTGAGCAGGGTGACGGTCTGGCCGCGCTCGATCCCCTGGGCCTGCAGGGCCCACGCCATCCGGTGCACCAGGTCGCGGAACTCCCCTGCGGAGACACGGTGTTCACCGTGCACCAGGGCTTCGCGGCCGGGGCTCTCCCGCAGGGCGTCGAGGATGTCCTCCACGGGATTGCGGAAGCGTGGGGCTGCGACGTCGGGCATGGGGGGTCCTCCTGGGCCGGCGCACGATTCGGTCCGGCCGGTTGTTGCCGTGGTTCTGTGGGGGGATGGGAAGGTTCCCGAATAAAGGTTGCCTAGACCAACCAAGTCGACTCTAGGACGCTCGCACGGACAGCGCCAACTCGACGGCCGCGAACATCGACTATCGGCCGATTCGGCTGTGTCAATCGGCCAATGTCGGCCTCCCGCACCCCTGCTGACCAGGGATGACGGTGTCGGGATGGGACCCGTGGGGGAGGGGTGGCCGGGAGGTTCCGGGCCCGCCCTCGCCGAGGCGTCGTCGGGCATACTCCGCGGATGACTATGCCGACGGCCCCCGTGATCCTGTTCGATGACGACCACTACATGTACGTCCTGAAGGACCAGGCGTTCGCCGAAGCCTGGTGGGAGATGCCCGACGAGTTCACCGTCGGCTTCGACGCGCTGGCCAGACCCTTGTCCATGACGGGCGAGCCCCTCGATGTCCGCCTTGCGCTGGCCGGCAAGGAGCCGGAAGAGGCGGAGTTGCGCCGCTTGGTCGCCGACCACTACCGCAGTCACCTTCGCGGACAAATGCCGCCGCAGGCCACCGCGCTGGCGGACTTCGTGGCGGCGCTGCCGCGAGAGGGGTGCTGAATGCGAGGACACTCCGACGGTAATCGTCAATTACTAGTTGACCGTGCCAGATCGTCAACTTAGTCTTGACGCATGAGTCCACTCGACATCAACCTCGCCGACCTGATCGCCCGTCTCGACGAAGAACTCCCCGAAGCCGGCGACCTCGCCCACATCAGCGAAGCGCGACTGCGGGCGCAGACGCTGTCCGACCTCGGGGACCAGCTCATCGACCACTACGTCAGCAAGGCCAAGCGGTCCGGGGCGTCCTGGACCGAGATCGGGGATGCCATCGGGGTGTCCAAGCAGGCCGCTCAGCAGCGGCACGCGCCCGCGCCGTTCGAGCGGTTCACCAACCTCAACCGGCACGGGATCGTGCTCGCGCAGGAGGCCGCCCGGACGTACCGGCACGACTCCATCGGCTCCGAACACCTCCTGCTCGGCCTCCTCGGGGAACCGCAGGGAGTGGCGTACGACGTGCTGGTGGCGAAGGCCGGGTCGGAGCAGCGGGTCCGGGACGCCGTCGCGGACACGCTGCCCCCGGCCGGGCAGAAGGCGCTGCGGGGGCACATCCCGTTCCGCCCGGAGAGCAAGGAGGCCATCGACCGGGCGCGGGAGGCGGCGGACGAGCTGGGTCACGACCGGGTCGGCACGGAGCACATGCTGCTGGGGCTGATCCGGGTCGAGGGGAGCCCGGCCGCGCGGATCCTGCGCGACCTCGGCTTCACGCCGGACGAGCTGCGCGAGACGGTCGCCGCGCACCGGGAGCGCTGACGGCGCATCACCGCACGGAGTCGAAGAACCCCGTCAACGCCTCGATCACGGCCTCCGGTTCGTACACGTTGGGCGAGTGCCCGCCGCCCGTGATCTCCGTGTAGCGTGCGCCCAACTCGCCTGCCATCGCCGCCGCTTCGCGCTCCGGCCAGGTCTCCTCCGGGGTGCCGAAGACGACCGAGACGGGGATGCCGGTGCGGCGGAGGGAGGCGCTGCGGTCCGGTTCGGCGAGCATCTGCTCGGCCGCCAGGCGCAGCGCCTCCGGTGCGTTGCGGGACCAGCGGTCCGAGAGGAAGGCCACCACCTCCTCGGGTACCCCGCCGTCCTCCGGGCGGAGGAAGGGCCACAGGTCCGGGACCGGGGTGGTGCGCAGGGCGTCCAGCAGCAGTTCCAGACGGGACCGCGTCGACTCCGCCACCGCCGCCGGGCCGAAGTTCAGCAGCGTCAGGGAGGACCAAGTGCCCTCGGGTGACGGGGTGTTCAGCACGGCCAGGCGGGACACCAGCCCTCCGTAGGAGTGGCCCACCAGATGCACCCGGCCCAGCACCGCCGCCAGCGCGATCACGTCCGACGCCAGATCCTCGGGCGCGTACGACGGAGCCTCGGACGCCGGACCCGTCTCGTACTGGCCCCGCTGGTCGATGGCGAAGACCCGGTAGCCCGCCTCGGCCAGTCCCGGCAGCAACGGCAGGAAGTCCTCCTTGCTTCCGTTGAAGCCCGGCACCAGCAGGGCCGTGCCGCGCGGCGCGCAGTCCGGCGGCGCGGCCGTGAACGCGGCGAAGGTACCGCGGGCGGTGTCCAGGCGCACGCTCCGGACGCTGTCGGGGCGGGCGATCGAGAGGATCTGGCTCATGGGTGTGATGGTACGTAAGGGCCTGTCCCAGGGGTGGACACCCTCTTGACGCCGCGTACGGCCGGGCCGACACTCCAAGTTCGGGGAAGTCCAGCGAACAGGTGGGGACGCATGACGCGCCTGGAGACGGTGACCGGCCGCAGCGGCCGTACGCCGTGGCGCGCGCCCCTTCTCACCTCCCGCCTGCACATCGACCTGCTGCGTGTGTGCAGCGCGATCGGACCACGCCGCTGACCTGGGCCTCCGCCCGCCCGCGCGCTCTCGTCCGTCGCGTTCCCAACCTCCTCGCACGTCCGCCGACGCTGTTCCCGCAGGCGCGCCCCCGCGCGCCCTCGCCCCTGGGGAGACGTACGTATGCCCATCACCTCGCCGACCGCGCTTCCGACCGTCCGGCACAGCTCCGCCTTCCGGGGGCGGATCGGCCGGGACGCGCGCAGTGGCCACTACGCCGTGCCGCACCGCTACCGGCTCCACCTCTCCACCGCCTGCCCCGACGGGCTGCGCCTCGCCATCGGACACAGCCTGCTCGGCCTCGACGCGAGCTGTCCGGTCACCCTGCTCCCCGCGGTTCCTGATGCCCCGGACGGCGGCCACGCCGCACTCCGCCCGCTCTACGAGGCCAGCGCGCACCGCTACTCCGGCCCCGCCAAGGCGCCTGTGCTCAGCGACGCCTGGTCCGGACGCATCGTCAGCACCCACGCCCCCGACATCCTGCGCGACCTCGACCGCTTCCCCCGCGCGGGCGGCGAACCGCTGCGGCCCCGAGGCTTGGAGTCGACCATCGACGCGGTGGAACGGCTCTGCGCCGAGGGCATCGAACAGGCCGCGCAGCGGGCGGGCCGGGCCGACGAGGACCCGGCCGGGCGGGCCGCCGCGCTCGACGTGCTCCTCGACACCCTGGGCCGGCTGGAGCGCTGGCTGACCGAGGAGGAGTACCTGGCCGGCGGCCGCCTCACCGCCGCCGACATCGACCTCTGGGTCTCCCTGGTCCAGCTCGACACCGTGCACCGCTGCCACCTCGACGCCTCCGCCGTGCACCGGATCACCGGCTTCTCCGCCCTGTGGGCCTACGCCCGCCGCCTCGCCGCCCACCCCGCCTTCGGCGCCCACCTCGACCTCGAAGGCATCGCCCGCCGCCACCACGGCCGCTGCCAGGGACTCGAAGCCGCCGGAGCCGCCGTGCAGATCCTGGACTGGACGACCCACGCCCGCAGCAGGCATTAGGGCCTGCCCGGCGGATCCAATCGCGGACGCGGGGTGCGATGGGCACCCCCACTCACCCGCGCCCTGATCCGCCGGACAGGCCCTAGCCGACAGCGTCCACCAGCGCGGCCAAGGCGCCCGCCAGGCGTTCCAGACCCGCTCCGGGCGGGCCGCCGGGCTCGGTCATGTACGTGTCCCGGCGGATCTCCACCATCAGCGCGCTCACCCGCCGCTCCCGGCCGTAGTGCGTGAGGGGTACGTAGGTGCCGGCGAACGGGCTGTCCAGCCCCGTCTTCCCGAACGGCGAGAACGCCGACCGCGCCGCCGCCGTCAGTCCCGGCGGGGTGTGGAAGGCGTCCGTGCCCAGGCACACCGCCGGGCGCGGGCCCTCGCCGTGCAGTTCGTAGGGCAGCGGCCGGGACGGGTAGGAGTGGACGTCGATCACCACCACCCGCCCGGTCGCCGCCAGCCGCTCCGTCACCGCTTCGGTCATGGCACGGGCGTACGGGTGGAAGTACCGCTCGATCAGCGGCGCGGGGTCGAAGTCCTCGGCCCGCAGCGGTTCCCGGTGCGTGGTGCGGGTGTACACCGCGCCCATGCCCACGGCGCTCATCTCCTCCCGCTCGTCCGGGAACCGCTCCGGGTCCACCACCAGCCGGGACAGCCGGTTCACGAACCGCCACGGCCGCACCCCGGCGAACTTGACCGCCACCGAGGCCAGTTCAGCCGTATGAGAGTCGGTGATGTGGTCCAGCTCCTGCTCCAGGGCGGCGTCGTCCAGGACCAGCCCCGCCCGCACCTCCGGCGGGATCTCCCGCGCGGAATGCGGTACATGCAGCAGTACCGGCGACGACGGGTCACCGGGCAGCAGCTCGAACGAGGACTCCGGCACGTGTTCTCCCAAGGGTCAGCGCAACAACTCGGCCACCAGTGTGCCAACCTGCTCCGTCTCGATCAGGAACCCGTCGTGCCCGTACGGCGACTCGACCACCCGCGTCCCGTCCGCCGACGGGATCAGCGCGGCCAACTCCCGCTGCTGGGACAGCGGATAGAGCCGGTCGGAATCCACTCCGGCCACCAGGGCAGGCGCCCGTACCCGTGCCAGCGCCGCCCCGACGCCACCCCGGCCGCGCCCCACGTCATGCGCGTTCATCGCCTCGGTCAGCACCACGTAACTCCCCGCGTCGAAGCGGCGGATCAGCTTCTCGGCATGGTGGTCCAGGTACGACTGCACCTGGTAACGGCCCCCGTGCCAGGGGTCCTCCGGGCCCTGCGGTGCCCGGCCGAACCGGGTCCGCAGCTCCGCCTCGGCCCGGTAGGTCACGTGGGCCACCCGGCGGGCCAGACCGAGACCGCTCGACGGGCCCCGCCCGGTGCCGTGGTAGTCGCCGCCCAGCCAGTGCGGGTCGGCGCGGATGGCCCGTAGCTGGATGTCCGCCCAGGCGATGTGCTCGGCGCTCGCCGAGGCGGCCGTGGCGAGCAGCAGGAGCGCGCCGACCCGCTCCGGGTACGACACCGCCCACTCCACCGCCCGCATCCCGCCCATCGAGCCGCCGACGACCAGCGCCCACCGGTGGATCCCGAGGGCGTCCGCGAGCCCGGCCTCCGCCGCCACCTGGTCCCGCTGGGTCAGGAACGGGAACGCGCCGCCCCAGGCCCGGTCGGCGCCCGGCCGGGGAGAGGCCGGGCCGGTGCTGCCCTGGCAGCCGCCCAGCACGTTCGGCGCCACCACGAACCAGCGGTCGGTGTCCAGCGCCCGGCCCGGGCCGACCAGCGCGTCCCACCAGCCCGGCGTCGGATGCCCCGGCCCGGCCGGACCCGCCACATGGCTGTCCCCGGTCAGCGCGTGCAGCACCAGCACCGCGTTGGACCGGTCCGGCGCGAGCCGCCCCCAGGTCTCGAACGCCAGCCGGATACCCGGCAGTTCACCGCCCGCCTCCAGCGGCAGCGGCGCGTCGGCCGTGTACCACCGGCGGCGCCCGGCGGGGTCCCCGTCCCGCCAGGCGCCGCCGGCCGCTTGGAGCGGTTCGGTGCGGGCGCGCGGAACGGTGCTCAGGAGGCGCCCTTGGCCGCGCGGAACCCGGCCTCCAGGTCCGCCTTCAGGTCGGCCAGGTTCTCGATGCCCACCGAGAGCCGGACCAGGCCCGGCGCGGTGCCGGTCGCCCTGAGCTGCTCCTCGTCCAACTGGCTGTGCGTGGTGGACGCGGGATGGATGATCAGGCTGCGGACGTCACCGATGTTGGCGAGGTGGCTGAACAGCTCCACCGCGTCCACGAACCGCTTGCCCGCCTCCACCCCGTCCCGCAGCTCGAAGGAGACGACGGCGCCGGAGCCGCGCGGCAGGTACTTCCGCCCGGCCTCGTACCACCGGCTGGACTCCAGCCCCGGATAGTGGACCGCGGCCACCTCGTCGCGGCCCTGGAGCCACTCGGCCAGGGCCAGCGCGTTCGAGGAGTGCCGTTCCAGGCGCAGGCTCAGCGTCTCCACGCCCTGGAGCAGCAGGAACGCCGAGTGCGGGGAGAGCGCCGGGCCGAGGTCGCGCAGCAACTGCACCCGCAGCTTGACCGCGAAGGCACCCGGACCGAGCGCGGGCCAGTACCGCAGGCCGTGGTAGCTCGGGTCGGGCTCGGAGAAGTCCGGGAACCGCTCGGGGTGCGCGCCGAAGTCGAAGGTGCCGCCGTCCACCACCACACCGGCGATGGCGGTGCCGTGCCCGCCGAGGAACTTGGTCGCGGAGTGCACCACGATGTCCGCGCCGTGCTCGATGGGCCGGAGCAGATACGGGGTCGGCACCGTGTTGTCCACGATCAGCGGCACACCCGCGTCGTGCGCCACGTCCGCGACCGCCCGTACGTCGAGCACGTTGCCGCGCGGGTTGCCCAGCGTCTCCGCGAACAGCGCCTTGGTGTTCGGCCGGATCGCGGCCCGCCACGCCTCCGCGTCGTCCGGGTCGTCCACGAACGACACCTCGATGCCCAGCCTCGGCAGGGTGTGCCGGAACAGGTTGTAGGTGCCGCCGTACAGCGAGGCGCTGGAGACGATGTGGTCGCCCGCGCCCGCCAGGGTCAGCAGCGCGAGCGTCTCGGCGGCCTGCCCGGACGCCAGCGCGACGGCGGCGACACCGCCCTCCAGCGCGGCGATCCGCTGCTCGAACACGTCCTGCGTCGGGTTGTGGATGCGGGTGTAGATGTTGCCGGGCTCGGCGAGCGAGAACAGGTCGGCGGCGTGCTGGGTGTCCTGGAAGACGAAGGACGTGGTCTGGTAGATCGGCGTGGCCCGTGCCCCGGTCGTCGGGTCGGGCGCCGCGCCGGCGTGGATCTGCCGGGTCTCGAAGGACCACGCGGAGGTGTCGGGGCCGGCGGGCTGCTCGTCCGGGGTGTGACCGGCGGTGACCGAGTCGATGGGCTGGCTGCTCATGGTGCTCCTCGTGCGGTGCGGGCGCGGCTTCGGGCACGAGACAAGCACGGCCGGACAGCTCCGGACAGCCCGGCACGAACCACGCCACGAGGACTTCATGTACGCCACATCCCCGCAACACGGCCGCAGCACAGCCCGGTTACGACCGTGCCCCGGCCGGAGGAGTCCGGCCGGGGCACGCACGTACAGCTACCGCAGGTGTTAGCTCAGGGAGGCGAGCGCCGCGTTCCAGGTGGCCGACGGGCGCATGACCGCGTCCGCCTTGGCCTTCTCCGGCTGGAAGTAGCCGCCGATGTCGGCAGGGGAGCCCTGCACCGCGAGCAGCTCCTCGACGATTCGCTGCTCGTCGGCCGCGAGGGCCTCGGCGAACGGGGCGAACGCCTTCGCCAGGTCGGCGTCGTCGGTCTGCCTGGCCAGCTCCTGCGCCCAGTACAGGGAGAGGAAGAAGTGGCTGCCGCGGTTGTCGATGCCGCCGACGCGACGGGTCGGGGACTTGTCCTCGTCGAGGAAGGTCGCCGTGGCGCGGTCCAGGGTGTCGGCGAGGACCTTGGCGCGGGTGTTGCCGGTGGCCTCCGCGAACTGCTCGAAGGCCGGGACCAGCGCGAAGAACTCACCGAGGGAGTCCCAGCGCAGGTAGTTCTCCTTGACGAGCTGCTGGACGTGCTTCGGGGCCGAGCCGCCCGCACCGGTCTCGAACAGGCCGCCGCCCGCCATCAGCGGGACGACCGACAGCATCTTGGCGCTGGTGCCCAGCTCCAGGATCGGGAAGAGGTCGGTCAGGTAGTCACGCAGCACGTTGCCGGTCACCGAGATGGTGTTCTCGCCGCGGCGGATGCGCTCCACCGACAGCTTGGCGGCCTCGACCGGCGGCAGGACGCGGATGTCCAGGCCCTCGGTGTCGTGCTCGGTGAGGTACTGGTTGACCTTGGCGATCAGGTTGGCGTCGTGCGCGCGGGTCTCGTCCAGCCAGAAGACGGCCGGGTCGCCGGTGGCGCGGGCGCGGGTGACGGCCAGCTTGACCCAGTCGCGGATCGGGTCGTCCTTGGTCTGGCAGGCGCGGAAGATGTCGCCCTCGGCGACCGGCTGCTCGATGAGCACGTTGCCGTCGGCGTCGACCAGGCGGACGGTGCCCGCGGAGGCGACCTCGAAGGTCTTGTCGTGGGAGCCGTACTCCTCGGCCTTCTGCGCCATCAGGCCGACGTTCGGGACCGTGCCCATGGTGGACGGGTCGTAGGCGCCGTTGGCGCGGCAGTCCTCGATGACGGCCTGGTAGACACCGGCGTAGGAGGAGTCCGGGATCACCGCGAGGGTGTCGTGCTCCTCGCCGTCCGGGCCCCACATGTGGCCGGAGGTGCGGATCATCGCGGGCATGGAGGCGTCCACGATGACGTCCGAGGGGACGTGCAGGTTGGAGATGCCCTTGTCGGAGTCGACCATGGCGAGCGCGGGGCCCTCGGCCAGCTCGGCGTCGAAGGACGCCTTGATCTCGGCGCCCTCGGGCAGGGTCTCCAGACCCTTGTAGATGCCGCCGAGGCCGTCGTTGGGGGACAGGCCGGCCGACTTCAGGGTCTGGCCGTACTTCGCGAAGGTCTTCGGGAAGAAGGCGCGCACCACGTGGCCGAAGACGATCGGGTCGGAGACCTTCATCATCGTGGCCTTCAGGTGCACGGAGAACAGGACGCCCTCCTCCTTCGCGCGGGCGACCTGCGCGGCGAGGAACTGCTCCAGCTCGGCGACGTGCATGACGGAGGCGTCGAGGACCTCGTCCTTGCGGACCGGCACCGAGTCGCGCAGCACGGTGGTGGTGCCGTCCTCGGCGACCAGCTCGATGCGGAGCGTGCCGTCCTCGGTGATCACCGTGGACTTCTCGGTGGAGCGGAAGTCGTTCTCACCCATGGTGGCCACGTTGGTCTTGGACTCGGGGGTCCAGGCGCCCATGCGGTGCGGGTGGGTCTTGGCGTAGTTCTTCACCGAGGCGGGGGCGCGGCGGTCGGAGTTGCCCTCACGCAGGACCGGGTTCACGGCGGAACCCTTGATCTTGTCGTAGCGGGCGCGGACCTCGCGCTCCTCGTCGGTCTTCGGGTCCTCGGGGTAGTCCGGCAGGGCGTAGCCCTTGGCCTGCAGCTCGGCGACGGCGGCCTTGAGCTGCGGGATCGAGGCCGAGATGTTCGGCAGCTTGACGATGTTCGCGGCCGGCGTCTTGGCCAGGTCGCCCAGCTCGGCCAGCGCGTCCGGGATGCGCTGGTCCTCGTCCAGGTACTCCGGGAAGACGGCGATGATGCGCCCGGCCAGCGAGATGTCGCGCGTCTCCACGGGGACACCGGCCTGGGCGGCGTACGCCTGGATCACCGGCAGGAACGAATGGGTCGCCAGGGCCGGCGCTTCGTCCGTGTAGGTGTAGATGATGGTCGAGTCAGTCACCGGGTGCTCCGCTCCACGTCTGCAACATTGCTCGACATCAAGATATCTCGTGACCGGGTCCGGTTCGACAGGGGTCCGGACCTGACCGCTCAGCGGGGGTCGCCGGTCATCTCGCGCTCGATCCAGCGGCAGATCACGTCCACGACGTACACGTGCTCGGCGCGGGTCAGCTCCCGGCCCTTGGGAATGCCGTGGCAGCGCAGCAGACAGGTGCGGCAGCAGGTGCCGGTGGCGTGCTGGGCCACGAAGACGGGATGGCCGCGGTACGGGGTCTGCTTGCCGTCCTTGTGCGGCCGGGCCGGGGCGAGCCGCCCGGCGATCAGGTCGTACGCGTGCCACCTGATCGTGGCGGGCCCCTTCAGTCCGGCCGTGACCCGGTCCCGCCCGCGCAGGTGGAACTTGGCCCGGAACGGCTGCCGGGTGATCGAGTCGAGCCGCGCGTCGAGCGCGGCACGGGACGGCGGGGTGAAGGCCGCCTGTCCGGGGTCGAGGCCGGGGTCGGGATCGTAATCGGGATCTGGATCGGGTGGAGAAGTCATACCATTTCGAGCTTAGCCCGGTGGTGTGGGCCGGTGGTCGCGCGTGCCACGATGAGCCGGTGAGTGATGAACGCCGGAACCTGCTCGTGGACAAGACGCCCCTGCCCGACGGTCTGGAGGAGCGGCTGCGGGCCCAGCTCACCTTCCTGGTGGAGGTGGACCGGCTCAAGACCGTGCTGCGCCAGTCGCCCCTCGCCGCGGCGGACCGCCGGGAGAACGACGCCGAGCACTCGTGGCACCTGGCCATGATGGTCGCGGTCCTCGCCGAGCACTCCGACGAGCCCATCGACGTGGGCCACACCGTCGAGCTGGTGCTGCTGCACGACCTCGTGGAGATCTACGCGGGCGACACCCCGCTGTACGACACCGCGGGCGGCGCCGGTCAGCAGGAGCGGGAGGCGGTGGCGGCGGACGAGCTCTTCCGGCTGCTCCCGGAGGACCAGGCCCGGCGGATGCGGGCCCTGTGGGACGAGTTCGAGGAGCGCGGCACCCCGGAGGCCAGGTTCGCCAAGGCCATGGACCGCCTCCAGCCGCTCCTGCTCAACTGGATGGCCCGCGGCGGCACCTGGCGCACCCCCGGCGTCACCGCCGACGACGTCCGGGCCCGCAAGTCGGTGATCGGAGAAGCCTCCGCCTCCCTGTGGACGGCGGGCCGGCACCTCATCGACGAGGGCGAGCGGCGTGGTTGGTCGCGGAGTGCGGCGTCCGAGGAGTGACGTGCCGGTGGCGGCGCCCCCGTCATCGGGACGCCGCCACCTCTCTCACTGGTCGGCCGGGGCCGGGCCTGTCTGCACGTCGTCGCCGGTGCGCTGTTGCGGTATCAGCACCGAGCCCTGCTGGAGGGCGACCGTGCGGGCGGGGGCCGGGATGCGGATGCCCTCCTCGCGGTAACGGCGGTGCAGGCGCTTGATGAACTCGTGCTTGATCCGGAACTGGTCGCTGAACTCGCCGACGCCCAGGATGATCGTGAACCCGATCCGGGAGTCCCCGAAGGTGTGGAAGCGGATGGCCGCCTCGTGCTCCGGTACGGCGCCGGTGATCTCGGTCATCACCTCGTCGACCACCTCGGACGTCACCCGCTCCACGTGCTCCAGGTCCGAGTCGTAGCTCACCCCGGCCTGCACCAGCACCGTCAACTCCTGCTCGGGGCGGGTGAAGTTGGTCATGTTGGTCTTGGCGAGCTGGCCGTTGGGGATGACCACGAGGTTGTTGGAGAGCTGACGCACCGTGGTCTGGCGCCAGTTGATGTCGACGACATAGCCCTCCTCGCCGCTGCTCAGCCGGATGTAGTCACCGGGCTGCACGGTCTTGGAGGCGAGGATGTGGATGCCCGCGAACAGGTTGGCCAGCGTGTCCTGGAGCGCCAGCGCGACCGCGAGACCACCGACGCCCAGGGCGGTGAGCAGCGGGGCGATCGAGATGCCGAGGGTCTGCAGGACCACCAGGAAGCCGATGGCCAGGACCAGTACCCGGGTGATGTTGACGAAGATGGTCGCCGAACCCGCCACGCCCGAGCGGGACTGGGTGACGCTCTGCACCAGGCCCGCGATCACCCGTGCCGCGGACAGGGTCACCACGAAGATCAGCCACACCTGGAGGGTCTGGTTGACGTGCTTCTGGACGGTGCCCGTCAGCGGCAGCACGGCCGCGCCCGCCGCGATACCGCCCGCTATCGCGGCCCACGGCACGACGGAACGCAGCGCGTCCACGATGACGTCGTCACCGCTCCACCGGGTGCGCTTGGCGTGCTTGGCCAGCCAGCGCAGCATCGTGCGGGACAGGAAGGCCAGCACGAGGCCGGCGGCCAGCGCTATGCCGGCGAGGACCAGGTCGTCCAGGGTCACATGACGGTTCATCGGTCACCTCCACCTGGACATGCTGCCCAAGGACGCCGCCGTAGGCCGGATGTGAAGTTGCGTCACGTTCTCACCTGTTCGCTCTCCGGGATGTGCGACCGTGCCCTCCGTACGAAGGTTCGATGAAGGGCGCGTGTGCTCATCCTGCCGCATGCGACACGGCGGTCCGAACCGCCCGAGGTCCATGCGGCAGGGCGATGAACAACGGAAAGTGACGGGTCGTCCGACGTTCCGCCGATTCCCGCGGCGCTCGCCGAGCCGGTGCTCAGCACCCCTGAAGAGCGCGAAGACACTCGACGCGGCGTTCCGCTTCCCCCGACTTTTCGTCCTTTACACTTTCGCCCGTCACTCAGCGTGAGGATGCATATGAGAAACGTGAGTCAAGCGCTGCGAAGCCCGCGGCGTCCCTTCATGCTCGGCGCCGTGCTGACCATCGCGCTCGTCGTGCAGTCGGCCGTCATCGTCGAACAGCACCTGCAGATCCAGGGTCTGCAGACGCAGTCCGTCGACTTCCAGGAGAGTCTCGAGCCCGGACCCGCCGGTCCCTCCGGTCCGGCCGGCCCCACCGGACCCGCCGGTCCCATCGGCCCGGCCGGAAAGGACGGGACGGACGGTGCGGACGGGGCTGCCGGTCCGCCCGGAAAGGACGGCAAGGACGGGAAGGACGGCAAGGACGCCGTCGCCCCGCCGGCGAGCTAGAGCCGCCCTCGCGGTCACCTCCGCGAACCGTCGTCCGTCGTACTGCCCCGTCATCCAGTGTGAGGATCAATGTGAGAAGCGTGAAAGAGGTGTTGAGTGGGTCACGGCGCCGCATGGCGGTCGGCGCGGCGCTGACCGTCGTGCTGGTCGGGCAGGCGGTCCTGCTCGTCGCCCACCAACAGCAGCTCGACGAGATGCAGATGCAGCGCGTCAGTCTCGAGGACGGCGGCAGCGGCACGCACCAGGGCCCGCCCGGCCCGCCCGGACCCTCCGGTCCGTCCGGCGATCCCGGCCCCACCGGACCCACGGGCCGGCCGGGCGACGACGGGGACGACGGCGACGACGGCAGGCGGGGCCCCTGGGGCAGGCGGGGGCACGACGGCAGGGACGGAAGGGTCATCACCTACAGGTGACGGCCGTACGAGGGGGTACGCGACCCTCGCCCGACCGACGGTGACAGGCGTGTTCTCGCCGTGAGTTCACGCCTCACCGAACGCCCCGTGCCGCCCCGCACCCCCGGCGAACCGGGCCGCCCCCTCCATCGCCTGAGCCAGCACGCCCGTACCGTGCCGGAGTTCACCCCGCATCGCCTCCTCCTCGGACAGCCCCTCCTGGTCGAGCAGCGAGGCCCGGTCGCCGCGCAGGCACGCCTGGGGGAAACCGGCGATGGAGGCCGCCAGCAGTTCCGCCTCGACACGGGACCGGCCGGCCGGGACCACCCGGTTGACCAGACCGATCTCGTACGCCTCGGCGGCGGCCACCGGACGGCCGGTGAGGATCATGTCCATCGCCCGGCCGGTCCCGATCAGCCGGGGCAGCCGTACCGTGCCGCCGTCGATCAGCGGTACGCCCCAGCGGCGGCAGAACACCCCGAACACCGCGTCCTCCTCCGCCACCCGGAGGTCGCACCACAGCGCCAGCTCCAGACCGCCCGCCACGGCGTGCCCCGCCACGGCGGCGATCACCGGCTTGGACAGCCGCATCCGGGTCGGCCCCATCGGGCCGTCGCCGTCCGCCGCGACCCGGTTCCCGCGCCCGGTGCCGATCGCCTTGAGGTCGGCACCCGCGCAGAACGTGCCGCCCTCGCCCCACAGCACCGCCACGCGGGCGTCGTCGTCCGCCTCGAACGCCCGGAACGCACCCGCGAGTTCGGCCGCCGTGGGCCCGTCGACCGCGTTGCGCGCCTCCGGGCGCGCCAGCACGACCGTCGTCACATGACCGTTCGCCTCCACCCGGACCGGCATCCTGACCCCTCCTCGCCGAGTTGCTGGAGGGCCCACTGTGCCGCACGCGGCCCCGGAACGGTTGACCTCAAGCAAACTTGAGGTCTTACGTTGGTCCCATGAGCATGGAAACCACCGCCTGGACGCAACTGCACAGCGTGATGACCGCGCAGCAGCAGCGCCGGCCCCTCGCCCGCGCCACGCTGCGCCGCATCGCCGCCTTCGCCCGACCGCACCGCGCGGGCATCACCCGGTTCGTCCTGCTCGGCATCGTGACCGCCCTGCTCGCCGTGGCCACCCCGGTGCTTGCCGGTCGCGTGGTCGACGCCATCGTGGCGGGCCACGACTCCGGCCGGGTGATCAGGCTCTCGCTGCTCATCGCCCTGGTCGCGCTGGCCGAGGCGGGACTGGGCATCTTCGTGCGGCGGCTGTCGGCGACCCTGGGGGAGGGGCTCATCCTCGACCTGCGCACCGCCGTCTTCGACCACGTCCAGCGGATGCCCGTCGCCTTCTTCACCCGCACCCGCACCGGCGCCCTGGTCAGCCGCCTCAACAACGACGTGATCGGCGCCCAGCGGGCCTTCGCCTCCACCCTGTCCGGGGTGGTGACCAACGTGGTCACCCTGCTGCTCACCCTCGCCGTGATGCTCACCCTGTCCTGGCAGATCACCCTGCTCGCCCTGGTCCTGCTGCCGGTGTTCGTGCTGCCCGCCCGCCGGATGGGCCGCCGGATGGCCCGGATGCAGCGGGAGGCGGCCGAGCTGAACGCGGCCATGGGCACCCGGATGACGGAACGCTTCTCCGCGCCCGGCGCCACCCTCGTCAAGCTGTTCGGCCGCCCCGAGGAGGAGTCGGCCCAGTTCGCCGCCCGCGCCCGCGAGGTCCGCGACATCGGCGTGCGCACCGCCACCGCCCAGTCGGTGTTCATCACCGCCCTCACCCTGGTCTCCGCCCTGGCGCTCGCCCTCGTCTACGGACTCGGCGGCTGGTTCGCCCTGCGCGGCACCCTGGAGGCGGGCGCCGTCGTCTCCCTCGCCCTGCTGCTCACCCGCCTCTACGCCCCGCTGACCGCGCTCGCCGGTGCGCGGGTGGAGGTGATGAGCGCGCTGGTCAGTTTCGAGCGGGTCTTCGAGGTGCTGGACCTGGAGCCGCTCATCGCCGAGAAGAAGGACGCCGCCCCGGTGACGGAGGGGCCGGTCGCCATCGAGTTCGACGACGTGCGCTTCGGCTACCCGGCCGCCGACAAGGTCTCCCTCGCCTCGCTGGAGGAGGTCGCCACGCTCGACGTACGCGGCGGCGCCGAGGTCCTGCACGGCGTCTCCTTCCGCGCCGCCCCCGGCGAGACCGTCGCCCTGGTCGGCTCCTCCGGCGCCGGCAAGTCAACCATCGCCCAGTTGCTGCCCCGGCTGTACGACACCGACAGCGGCGCGGTGCGGGTGGGCGGTGTCGACGTACGCGACCTGAGCACCGCCTCGCTGCGGGCCACGGTCGGCATGGTCACCCAGGACGGCCACCTCTTCCACGACACCGTCCGCGCCAACCTGCTCCTCGCCCGCCCCGAAGCCGCCGACGACGAACTGTGGGCCGCGCTCGGCCGGGCCCGGCTGGACGGGGTCGTACGGTCCCTGCCGGACGGTCTGGACACCGTCGTCGGCGAGCGCGGCTACCGGCTCTCCGGCGGCGAACGCCAGCGCATGACCATCGCCCGGCTGCTGCTGGCCCGCCAGCGCGTCGTCATCCTCGACGAGGCCACCGCGCATCTGGACAACACCTCCGAGGCGGCCGTCCAGGAAGCCCTGGCCGAGGCCCTCCAGGACCGCACCGCCGTCGTGATCGCCCACCGGCTCTCCACCGTCCGCGCCGCCGACCTGATCCTCGTGGTGGAGGCCGGCCGGATCGTGGAGCGGGGCACCCACGACCAGCTCCTCGCGGCCAAGGGCCGTTACGCCGAGCTGTACCGGACCCAGTTCGCCGGACGCGACGACGAGACGGTGACCGTGGCCTGACGGGCCTTGGTGACGCGGCTTCCCCGGCGTGCTGGACGCCACCGGTCCGAGGGCCCACCATTCCTGACACGGAACAGGGGAGAGAGGGGCCGTCGGGGATGAGCGGGACCGGCCGGACACGGCCGCCGGAGACAGCGGCACGGATCGACGGCGGCGAGGGCCTGTTGCGGGTCCTCGCCGTGGACGACGAGGAACCCGCGCTCGAAGAACTGCTGTATCTGCTGGACCGGGACCCCAGGGTCGGCAGCGTGCTGCCCGCCCTGGAGGCCACCGAGGCGCTGCGCACCCTCAGCCGGGCGGTCCAGGGCGGCGCGGACGCGGTCGACGTCGTCTTCCTCGACGTCAGCATGCCGGGTCTCAACGGCCTCGAACTGGCCCGTCTGCTCGGCGGGTTCGCCGCTCCGCCGCTCATCGTCTTCGTCACCGCTCACGAGGACTTCGCCGTCCGCGCCTTCGACCTCAAGGCCGTCGACTACCTCCTCAAGCCCCTGCGCGCGGAGCGGTTCGCCGAGGCCGTGCGCCGGGTGGCCGAACTGACCCACGCCGGGCAGGGCCCCCGCGCCCACCCGGCCGGACCGCACGGCGGCGGCCAGGTCCCGGTGGAACTGGGCGGGGTGACCCGGTTCGTGCCCCTCGCCGACATCGCCTACGCCGAGGCGCACGGCGACTACGCCCGGCTGCACACCCGGCGCGGCAGCCACCTGGTGCGCGTACCGCTGTCCACCCTGGAGGAGCAGTGGCGGTCCGGGGGGTTCGTCCGCATCCACCGCAGCCATCTCGTCGCGCTCGACCGGATCGAGGAACTCCGCCTGGACGGCGGTAACTTGACCGTCCGCGTCGGCGACCGTGTCCTCCCCGTCAGCCGCCGCAACGCCCGCGAACTGCGCGACCTGCTGGCCCGCCGCGCCACCGGCACCGCCGCCCGCGTCCGGTGAGCCGCCGGGGCCCGGCCGCGCGCTGTGGCGACCCTGTGCCGAACCCCGCAAGGACCCTGTCCCGCCACTGAGGCGCTGCGTACACTCGCCGCAAACAAGGTGATCACCGGCGGCACGGGGGGTGCGTCATGGGTGCGGAGCCCGCGCCGCGCCGGGAAGTGGTCACCGGAGCCCCCGGCACCGCCCGCCCCGCCCGCACCGTGCGCCCCGACCACGCCGGGCACGACGACGTCACGGTGCGAAATCTGATGCGTCGTCAGATGAGGGCCGGCCTCGTCGCGTGCACCCTGCTCGCCCTGCCCCTCGGACTGTTCCCCGTGCTGTTCCGGATCCTGCCGTCCGGCGGCACCGCCCAGGGCGCCGCGTGGCTGCTGCTGGGCGTCGTGCCGTACCCCGTCCTGCTCGCCACCGGCGCCTGGTACGTCCGCCGCGCCGAGCGCAACGAGGGCGACGTGACAGGGCGTTGAACCAGACCTACGGAATGGCCGGGGTGTCCGCCGTCGTGCTCGCCACGGCGCTCGTCGGCGCGCTCGGCCTGCGCGTCTCCCGGACCACCTCCGACTTCTACGTGGCCTCCCGCACGGTGGCCCCCCGCCTCAACGCCTTCGCGGTGAGCGGCGAGTACCTGTCCGCCGCCTCCTTCCTCGGCATCGCCGGGCTCCTGCTCGCCCAGGGCGTCGACATGCTCTGGTTCCCCATCGGCTACACCGCCGGCTTCCTCGTCCTGCTGGCCTTCGTCGCCGCTCCCCTGCGCCGCTCCGGCGCCTACACCCTGCCCGACTTCGCCGAGGCCCGGCTGGAGTCGCGGGCCGTGCGCCGGATCGCCGGAGTGCTCGTGGTCGGCGTCGGCTGGCTCTATCTGCTGCCCCAGTTGCGCGGGGCCGGGCTCACCCTCAGGCTGCTCACCGGCGCGCCCGGCTGGCTCGGCGGACTGGTCGTCGCCGCCGTGGTGACCGCCGCCGTCGCCGCCGGGGGCATGCGCAGCATCACCTTCGTCCAGGCGTTCCAGTACTGGCTGAAACTCACCGCCCTGCTGGTGCCCGTGGTGTTCCTGC
The DNA here is from genome assembly GCF_022846655.1 of Streptomyces seoulensis. Classification (NCBI taxonomy): domain Bacteria; kingdom Bacillati; phylum Actinomycetota; class Actinomycetes; order Kitasatosporales; family Streptomycetaceae; genus Streptomyces; species Streptomyces seoulensis. The sequence continues at coordinate 4,012,726 of NZ_AP025667.1, read as the reverse complement.
TCGCCGCCTGGCACTCCGACCGCGCACCGCTGCCCGCCTGGGACGAACGGCCCGTCTTCCACCGGGCCACCGAGGTCCGCGTCGACCGGCCGGTCACCGTCACCGTGCGCGAATCCGTGACCGTCACCGCCACCGGCAGCATCGACGGACACCCGCTGCGCGAGGCCGTCCTCACCCTCACCGAGGGCCGCCACCGCATCGGCGCGCACACCGGGATCCGCTTCCCCTCCGGCGCCCCGGTGCCGCTGCCCGACCGGGCGACGGGTTCCGCGTCGAACCGCTCGGAGCCGCTCGCCCCGAGCCGCGGGGAACACGGGCTGTACGCCACCTACGGGCTGATCCTCGCCACCTTCCTCGGCACCATGGGCCTGCCCCACGTCGTCGTGCGCTTCTACACCAACCCCGACGGCCGCGCCGCCCGCCGCACCACCGTGATCGTGCTCGGCCTGCTCGGCGCCTTCTACCTGCTGATGCCCCTGTACGGCTCCCTGGCCCGGCTGTACGCCCCCGACCTGCTGCTCACCGGCGACACCGACGCCGCCGTACTCGTCCTGCCGCAACGCCTGATCGGCGGGGTCGGCGGCGATCTGCTCGGCGCGCTGGTCGCGGGCGGCGCCTGCGCGGCCTTCCTCTCCACCGCGTCCGGACTCACCATGTCCGTCGCCGGGGTGCTCGCGCAGGACGTGCTCCCGGCGCTGGGCCTGCGGCACTTCCGCCTCGCCGTCATACCGGCCATCGCCGTGCCGACCGCCGCCGGGACGGTGGTCGGCGGGCTGCCGGTGGCGGACGCGGTCGGGCTGGCGTTCGCCGTGTCCGCGTCCTCCTTCTGCCCGCTGCTCGTGCTCGGCATCTGGTGGCGCGGGCTGACCCCGCCCGGCGCGATCGCGGGGCTGCTCCTCGGCGGCGGCTCGGCGTTCACCGCCGTCACCGCGACCATCGCGGGCGGCGCCCGGTCCGGCTGGACGCACACCCTGCTGGCCTGGCCCGCCGTCTGGTCGGTGCCGGTCGGCTTCGCCGCGATGGTGCTGGTCTCGCTCGCCACCCGTCGCCGCGTCCCACCGGGAACCGCGGCCACCATGGCCCGGCTGCACCTTCCGGAGCGGCGGCCGTGAACGGACCTGAGCGGCCCGTGAGAAGACCTGGTCGGAGAAGGAGCGAGAGTTGAGCGTGCTCGGGGTGCTGCTGCTGGCCGTCGCCGGGCTCGCGCTGTTCGTGCTCGGTGCCGGGCTCGGCCATGTCGCCGTCCGCCGGCAGCAGGAGAACCCGGCGGGACCCGGCACCCCCGTCGAACAGGCCACGTTCCACACCCTGCACACCGCCTCGCTCGCCGCGCCGCCGCTGCGCGCGGGCCTCAACCCGGACACCGCCCGCAAGGCGGCGCGGCGGCTGCGGCCGCTGCTCGGCACCGGCGCGCTCGCCCTCACCGACGAGAGTTCCGTCCTCGCCTGGGACGGCGCGGGCGACCATCACCGCGCCCAGATCGCCGAACGGCTGCCCGCCGTGGTGCGCGGCGGCCGCACCCAGAGCGTCGAACTGGCCTGCGGGCACGCCGACTGCCCCGTACGGCAAGGGGTGCTCGCCCCGCTCACCGTGGACGGGAGGGTCACCGGGGTGCTCGCCGTCTTCGGCGACGGAGGGTCCGGCGTGCTGCTCCGGGCCGCCGAGGAGGTCGCCCGCTGGGTCTCCGTCCAGCTCGAACTGGTCGACCTGGACCGGGCCCGCTCCAGCGTGATCGAGGCCGAGATCCGCGCCCTGCGCGCCCAGATCTCCCCCCACTTCATCTACAACTCGCTAGCGAGCATCGCCTCGTTCGTGCGCACCGACCCGGAGCGGGCGCGTGAACTCCTGCTGGAATTCGCGGACTTCACCCGCTACTCGTTCCGTCGGGGCGGCGACTTCACCACGCTGGCCGAGGAGTTGCGCTCCATCGAGCAGTACCTCGAACTCGCCCGGGCCCGCTTCGGGCGCCGCCTCGCGGTCACCCTGCGCATCGCGCCCGAGGTGCTGCCCGTGACCCTGCCGTTCCTGTGCCTGCAACCGCTCGTGGAGAACGCGCTCAAACACGGTCTGGAGGAGTCCGCGGAGCGCGGCCGCATCACGATCATCGCGGAGGACGAGGGCACCGAGGCCCGCGTCGTCATCGAGGACAACGGCGTCGGCATGGAACCGGACCGGCTGCGCGCCCTGCTGCGCGGCTCCGCCGGACCGGACACCGGCATCGGGCTGAGCAACGTCGACCGCAGGCTGCGCCAGGTGTACGGGGACCCGTACGGTCTGGTCATCGAGACCGGCGTGGGCGCCGGCACGAAGATCACCGTACGGGTCCCCAAGTTCCGCCCCGGCTCGCGCCAGGGGTGAGCGTCAGGTCCAGCGGCCGTTGGGCTGCTTGCGCTCCTGCTGCTGACGCTGATTGTGCGGCTGGTCCTTCGCCTGGCGGGCGGCTGCCTCGGGGATCTGCGTGTGGTAGTAGAGCTGCTTGCCCTGCCCCCGCGCGCCCAGGCCGTGATGTCCCTTCACCGGAGAGTTCTTACGCATGACTCGACTCCTTGCTCGCATCAGGTCTGCGTGTCCAGGGAGATGTGTCCTGGGAGATCCGGTCACCGGCGTACGACGGCGCCCGTTTCGTCACGGTTCATGGTATGTCCGCTCCGCCATCCGGGCGACCGGGCCGGGCCCCGTTTCGAGGTGCGGGGGCGGGGGTGCGATGCGACGCTGACTTGGTGCATACCTCTGAGCTGACTCCTGAGATCCGTGCCGCTCTGAGCGAGCAGAGGCCGTACCCCGCCATCACTCTGGTGATGCCGACCGATCCGGACTTCCCCTTCAGCGAGAAGGACCGCATCCTGCTGCGTGACCTCGTCACCGAGGCCAGGCGCCGGCTGGCGGAGGACCCGGACGTCACGCGGGAGACCCGGCTGGAACTGCGGGACCACATGCTGGACACCTCGGTGATCGAGCAGGTGGCCGACCCCTTCCACCCCGACGACGCCATGGTGGTCTACGTGGCCGCCGACGAGCCGGTCCAGGTCTGGCAGATGACCTCCCTCGCGCCCGTGCGTCCGCGCGTGGAGTTCGCCGACCAGTTCCTGACGCGGTATCTGGAGGCCGCCGAGCAGCGGTCCCGGCCGTTCCTCGTGCTCGTCCTCGACCAGGAGATGTGCCGCCTCTACCACGGCTCGGTGAAGCGCCTGGACGAGGTGGAGCACCACGGCTTCCCGTGCGCGCCGGAGATCCCGTCGCCGGAGGACGCGCTGCCCGGCGCGATCCCGCACTCCGCGCCGTACGAGGGTCACAAGGCGCGGGTCGAGCAGTATCTGCGCATGGTCGACAAGCGCCTGGGTGACGCGGTCGACGAGCACGAGGGTGATCTGCCGCTGTTCGTCATCGGCGGTGACAAGATCCTCTCGGCGTTCAAGGCCGTCACCACGCACGGCAACATGATCGCGGGCACCCTGCCGCTGACCGGGATGGACAAGGACCGGGCCAAGGACCTGATGAAGCGGCTGGAGCCGCTGCTCGCCGAGTTCCGGGAGAAGCAGGTCGCGGAGGCCGTAGACGAACTCGGCGAGGCGCGCGGGCTGGGCAAGTACGCGGGCGGCCCGCTGGAGGTCTGGACGGCCGTCGCGGACAAGCGGGTGGCGCGGCTCATCGTGGAGGAGGGGCTCGACCTCGCCGGCCGGATCACCGAGGACGGCCGGGTGCTGGAGCTGGTCGAGGTGCCCGAGCCGGTGACGCTGCCCGACCCCAAGCCGGACGTCGAACCGCCGCCCCACACCATGGGGGTGGCCACCGACATCATCGAGCAGTTGGTCGACCGGGCCATCGACGCCGACTCCCAGATCCTGTTCGTACCCGACGGCACGCTCGCCGAGGCCGGGGGCGTGGCGGCGCTGCTGCGGTACTGAGCCGGGTCAGTCCGTCCTGTCGGCGGCCGGGTCGCGGGTGCCGAGCACGGTGGCGCGGAACGATGCCACCACGGGCCGCAGATCGATCTCGTGCCAGGCCGCCCACAGCCGGACGGACATGTCCAGCCAGGGCAGTTCGCGCACCGTCACCCCGGCCACCGGACCGCGCAGCATGCTCCGCTGGATCAGCGCCACCCCGAGCCCGGAGGCGACGAGCCCGAGCGCGGTCAGCGGCTCGGACGCCTCCAGCCGGATGTCCGGGGTGAACCCGGCGGCCGCGCACGCCGCGATGAACTCGTCCCGCCAGGCCGGGCGTCGGCTGTTCTCCACCGCGATCCACGGCTGCCCCTCCAGGGCGGCCGGGTCGACCTCGGCCGAACCGGCGAGCGGATGCCCGGTCGGCACCGCGAGCAGCAGGGGGTCGTCCATCAGCAGCGCGGCCCGCAGATCCGGGTCGTCCTCGGCGGGCGGTTCCGGGACCAGGGCGATGTCGAGGCTCCGCTGGCGCAGACCCTCCAGTTGCTCGGCGGCGGTGAAGTTGTAGAGGGCCACGTGGATGCCCGGCCGTTCGTCGTGCAGTTCCCGCAGCGCGCGCGGCAGCACCCCGGTGTGCATGGCGTCGACCGTGTACCCGATGCACAGCCCGCCCTCCTCGCCCCGCCCGAGCCTGCGGCCCAGGTTCTCCAGCCGGTCGGCGTGCCGCAGCAGCGCCTTGGCCTCGGAGAGGAACACGCGCCCGTCCGCGGTGAGCCGGATACGCTGCTGGCTGCGCTCGAACAGGGTCAGCCCGAGGTTCTTCTCCAACTGGGCGATCTGGCGGCTGAGCGGCGACTGCGAGATGAGCAGGCGTTCGGCGGCGCGGCCCACGTGTTCCTCCTCCGCGACGACCACGAAATAGCGGAGCTGGCGCAGATCCAGCATCTAAGACCTCCAGGGACTCAAGTATGTCCAAGCAAGTCTTGGACAGTCTCAACGTTCGATCCTAACCTCGAGAGAGCAAGAACGGCGGACCCCGCCAAAAGCTGGGAAAGCCAGCAAAAGCCTCGAAAGACAAGGATCACGCTCACATGGGTATCAAGTCGCTCCTCCCCGGTCCCCTGGGCTTCGGCACCGCCCCGCTCGGCAACATGTTCCGCGCCATCCCCGAGGAAGAGGCCGCCGCGACCGTCGCCGCCGCCTGGGACCAGGGCATCCGCTACTTCGACACCGCCCCCTTCTACGGCGCCGGCCTGTCGGAGATCCGTCTCGGCGAGGCGCTCGCCGGCCGCCCGCGCGACGACTACGTGCTGAGCACCAAGGTCGGCCGCGTCATCCACGACGACATCGAGGACCCGGCCGCCCGCGAGCTGGGCGAGAAGGGCGGCCTCTTCGAGCACGGCCGTCCCAACCGGATGACCGACGACTACACCGCCGACGCCACCCTGCGCTCCATCGAGGACAGCCTGAAGCGACTGGGCACCGACCGGCTGGACATCGTCTGGGTCCACGACATCGCCCAGGACTTCCACGGCGACCAGTGGCTCGCCCGCTACGAGACCGCCCGCACCGGCGCCTTCCGCGTCCTGCAGAAGCTGCGTGACGAGGGTGTCATCAAGGCCTGGGGCCTCGGCGTCAACAAGGTCGAGCCCATCGAGCTGACCCTCGACCTGGACGAGCCCCGCCCCGACGCGTTCCTCCTCGCCGGCCGCTACACCCTGCTCGACCACGACCGCGCCCTCCAGCGGCTGCTCCCGGCCGCCGCCGAGCAGGGCGTCGACATGGTCGTCGGCGGCCCCTACAGCTCCGGCGTACTGGCCGGCGGACAGCACTTCGAGTACCAGGAGGCCCCGCAGGCGATCCTCGACAAGGTCGACCGGATCAAGGCCCTGGCCGAGCGCCACGGCGTCTCCGTCAAGGCGGCGGCACTCCAGTTCGCCCTGGCCCACCCCGCCACCGCCGCCGTCGTCCCCGGCGCGACGCGCCCCAGCCGCATCGCCGAGGACGTGGCCGCCCTGCACGAGAACGTCCCGGCCGCCTTCTGGGCGGACCTGCGCGCGGAGGACCTGATCTCCGCCGCCGCTCCCGTCCCCACCGCCTGACCCGACCCCCGAGGAAGACACCATGGCAAGCACGAGCACGTACATCGACGTCCCCCACACCGCGGAGCACGTCTGGCAGCTCATCGGCGGCTTCGGCTCGCTGCCCGACTGGCTCCCCTACATCCCCGGCAGCACCCTCGGCGAGGGCGGCCGAGTCCGCACCCTCACCAACGCCGAGGGCGAGGTCATCGTCGAGCGCCTGATCGCCTTCGACGAGGAGGCCCGCAGCTACACCTACGCCATCCTGAAGGCGCCCTTCCCGGTCACCGGTTACCTCTCCACCCTGACCGTGCGCGACCTCCCCGACGCCGGTACCGCCCGCGTCGAGTGGTCCGGCACCTTCACCCCGGCCGGCGCCACCGAGGAGGAGGCCGTCGCCCTGTTCCACGGCATCTACGCCGAGGGACTGGCGGCGCTGGAGACGACGCTGCGCGAAGGGGCGTAGCCCCGGCGCCCGGCCCGCGCCCGCGCGTGACCCCACGGGCACGCGCCGGCGCGGGCGCCGGACGCCCGCGCTCCGTTCGCTCATCCGTCCGACCCGCCTGGGGCGGAAGGGCCGTTGGCGACTCGCGGGCACCCGGCTGCCTCTACGATTGGCCCCGTTGCCCGTCGCGCGCGACGCGACCGGGCACAGCCACGCCCGCAGTGGCCGAACGCGGAGGGAGCACAGTGTCGAATCCCCGGCTGGACGACCACTTCGTGGCCGGCGGCCCCGGCCGCGCCTTCCGGCTCGGCCCCGCGCCGGGCGGCGCCCCGCACCGTCCGCCACGCGACCCCGGCCATCCGGTGCTGACCGAAGTGCTGCGCGAACTGCTGGAGCGGGAGAAGCACACCGTGGGACGGCCGATCGCCTACTACGAGGACAGTCCCTGAGGTGAACCAGGGTCCGGACGGGGGAGCGGCGGACACGGCGGACGCGCACGCGACGGCCCCATGGCCGCACCGGCTGCTGGACGTGCCCGCCCTGCGCGCGGCCGGAACCGGACCGGTCCCGTTCCACCAGTTCGTCCTGAAACTGAACAGCCGCTGCAACCTCCTCTGCCACTACTGCTACGTCTACAACGCCGCCGACGACACCTGGCGCGGCAGACCCGCCCGGGTCGCCCAGCCCGTGCTGGAGCGCAGCGCCGCCCGGATCGGCGAGCACGTACGCGCCCACGGCCTGCGTGAGATCCGGGTCGAGCTGCACGGCGGTGAGCCCCTTCTCGGCGGCCCCCGTACGGCGCTCGCCCAGGTCGACGCGGTGCGCACCGCCGTACGAGCGGCCGCGGGAGCGGACTGCGCGGTGCGGGTCAGCGTCCAGACCAACGGCACCCTGCTCACCGCCGATGCCGTGCGGCAGTTGGCGGCGGCCGGCGTCCGGGTCGGCGTCAGCCTCGACGGCGGGCGCCCCGAGCACAACAAGCGCCGCGTCGACCACGCCGGTCGCCCCGCCTGGGACGCGGCCACCCGTGGCCTCGCCCACCTCGCCCGCAGCCCCGAGGCGTACGCGGGCATCCTGTGCACCATCGACCTCGACCTCGACCCCGAGGACGTCTACGACTCCCTGATGGAGTTCCGTCCCCCCGCCCTCGACCTGCTCCTGCCGCACGCCAACTGGGCCGCGCCGCCGCCCGGCAAGGGCCCGGCCACCGTCGACGGCGCGCCCTACGGGGAATGGCTGGCCCGTGTCTTCGACCGCTGGTTCGACGAGGGCCACCGGCGCACCCGCATTCGGATCTTCACCGAAATCATCGGCCTGCTCCTCGGATTCCCCAGCCGTGCCGAAGCCGTGGGCCTCTCACCCGTCGCGGCCGTCCTGGTGGAGACGGACGGTGCCATCGAACAGGTCGATTCCCTGAAAGCGGCATATGCCAAAGCGCCGTCGACCGGTATGGACGTCTTCCGCAACAGCTTCGACGACGTCCTGGAACACCCCGGCATCGTGGCACGGCAGTTGGGCGCCCTCGCCCTCTCCCGCGACTGTCTGACCTGCCCGGTCGTCCGGGTGTGCGGAGGCGGTCACTACGCCCACCGCTATGAGAAGGGCACCGGATTCCGCAACAGGTCGATTTATTGCACAGATCTCGCTCTGCTCATCAGGCATATCGCACGAAGAATCGAACCGGTTCTGCGATCCGGACCACTCCTGACCGATTGAACGCATTCTCATTGCACGGCAGTTGAAGCCGCGTCAGAATCCTTGCGTGAGCATGTACGGGGGAGTGGGCACGGCCGAGGACGTCTGGCGGGCCCAGAGCATATGGTCGCAGGCGGCCAATCGGCACAAGGCGGCGATCGGCCGGGCACGCGCGGTGACCCTGGGCGCCGTCGTCACCGCGGCCGCCCTCGGTGCCGCCGCCTCGCAGGTGATGCCGCACAGCCCGGTGACCGGCCGGGTGTGCGCCTTCCTGGCCCTGCTGGCCGCTGGCGCGGCCCCGCTCGCCGCCCTGGGGGCCGCGCCCGACCGGGTCAGGGACTGGACCCGGATGCGCTCGGTGTCCGAGGAACTCAAGAGTCAGGTGTACGTCCGTCTCGCCCGTCTCGCCCAGTACCGGCCGGCGGACGACCGCGACCGCGTGCTGCGCGAGCGCGCCGACGCCGTGCTCGCCGAGGCCGCCGACCTGGAACCGGCCACCACCGGCCTCCGGCCGGTCGAACGCCCGCTGCCGCCCGTCCGGGACGTCACCGGCTATGTCGAGGCGCGGCTGCTGCCCCAACTGGAGCGCTACTACCGGCCCAAGGCCGTCGAGATGGGCCGGCGGGCCCGGCTGGTCGAGCGCTGGGGGCAGGCGCTCGCGGCGGTCTCGGTGGTCCTCGGCGCGGTCGCCGGGGCCTTCGCGGTGGAGGAGGCGGCCGCCTGGATCCCCGTCGTCGCCGCCGTCTCGGCCACCGTGGTCTCCCACGGGGCGTCGGCGCGCTACGTCGCCCAGCAGGTGGAGTTCAGCCGGACCGCCGGTGAGCTGGAGCGGCTGCTGCACTGGTGGCGGGGGTGCGACCCGGCCACCGAGGCGGACGCCGACCGGCTGGCCGAGCGGGCCGAGCACGTCGTCTCTGTGCAGAACGAGGGCTGGATGGCCAAGTGGATCGCGGACTGAAGGCGGGGCGAGGGTGGTCAGGGTGTTCATCAGTCACAGCACCAGCGCGGATGAACGGACCGGCCGACTGCTGGACGCCCTCGCCGCGGGCCTGGACGACCGGGAGCACGACGTCCTGCTCGACAAACGCATCAAGGAGCCGGGCCGCCCCTGGGAGCTGAAGCTCGCCCGGTTCCTCGGCGAGTGCGACGCGGCCCTGGTGCTCGTCAACAAGGCGGCCCTGGCGTCCTCCTGGGTGCGGCGCGAGACCAACATCCTGCACTGGCGCAAGACCCTCTTCCCCGGCATGGTGCTGGTCACCGTGCTGGTGGACGGCGTCGGCGCGGGGGAGCTGCGGAAGTCCGACCTGCGCTATCTGGCCACCGACGACGTGGAGCGGATGGGCCCGGACACCGTCGAGGAGGTCGCCCGGCTCGTCGGGCGCTTTCCCCGGCTGCGGCAGGCGGGGGACGACCTGGTCGGCGTCTGGCTGGAGAACATCGGCATCCTGCTCCGCGAGATCAAGGACCAGTCCGTCTTCGCCCGCATCGCCCGCGAACTGGAGATCCCCGCCGAGGAACACGCGGCCCTGATCCCCGGCTTCGCCCCGCTGCTGCTGGCCTCGCAGATGCTCGACACCCACGAGGTGGTCCGTCTGCTCCACGCGATCCTCGTCGCCCGCATGGGCGGCCTGGAACGCGAACGGGTGGACGACCTGGCCAAGATGATCCTGCCCGTGTGGGTCGACCGCGACGACGCCCGGCGCATCGTCCGCGACACCGACGGCGAGGTCCGCCGCGTCGTCATCCTCAACGTGGACACCCCGCTGATCGGCGAGCACTACCTTGCCAGGGCGTTCTGCGTCGACACCCGCAGCTATTACATCGCCGAGGCCGCCGGACGCCCGCCCGGGGACGACGACCCCGAGGACTACCTCCTCGACCAGTGCGAGAAGGCCGTGAAGTACGCCATCGGCCTGGACCCCGAGGACGAACTCGGCCGGGCCGAGGAGCCGCGCGGCTTCGGCCGTCTCTTCCTGCTGCTGGACGCCAAGCGCTGCGACCTGGCGGTGGTCCACCGGGTGCTCGCCCGGCTGCACGACCAGATCCCCTGGCTCAACGTCCTGGTCATCCCCGGCAGGGGCGTCGACGTGCGGGAGGGCTGGCCGGGAAACCCCGACGAAGTGCTGGTTCTCGACCCGCCGTTCGAGGTCGGACATGAGACTCTGGTCAAGGCCGTCGAGCGGCGGGTGCAGGAGTGCGTACGTCCCAGCGACAGGAGGGCGTAGTGACCCAGGAACAGACCGGCACACGCGAACGGCCCGACGACGCGGGCGGCTCCGAATGGCTCGACACCCCCGACCGGGGCGACGGACGCGTCTACGTGATGGCCCCGGAACTGGACTTCGCGGTCCGGGTCGCCCTCGCCACCGGCCGCCCCCTGCTGCTGCGCGGTATGCCCGGCTCCGGCAAGTCCTCCCTCGCGCCCTTCATCGCCCGCGAGTTGGGCTGGCGGTACTACGAACACGTGGTCACCTACCGCACCCAGCCGCGCGAACTGCTGTGGAGCTTCGACAGCGTCCGCAGGCTCGGTGACGCCCAGGTCGCCGCCCGCCGCGGCGAGACCCCCGACGACGCCGCCTACGTCCAGCCGGGCGTGCTGTGGTGGGCGCTCGCCCCCGAGTCCGCCCGCAGGCGCGGCAGGTCCGACGACGCGGAGATCACCGACCCGTGCCCGGACCCCTTCGAGAAGGTCAACTCCGACCGCAGCCTGGACCACGCGGTCGTGCTCATCGACGAGATCGACAAGGCCGACCCGGATGTGCCCAACAGCCTTCTGGTACCGCTCGGTTCGCACCGCTTCCAGGTCGCCGAGATCGGCCGTGAGATCGAGACCGAGCAGCCCGTGCTCCCGTCCGCCGCCCAGGGCCCCGCCCGCGCCCGGCACCTGGTGGTGCTCACCACCAACGAGGAACGCGAGCTGCCCCAGGCCCTGTTGCGCCGTTGCGTGGTCCATGTGCTGCCCGAGCACGACCAGGCCATGCTGGTGAGGATCGCCACGGAGCACATGGCCGAAGGACCCGGCGAGGTGACCGAGACCGACGTGGAACTCGCCGAGGCCGTCGCCGAGAAGCTGATGGAGGTCCGCGACCAGGCCGGCAAGCAGGACGTACGCCGTCCCAGCACCGCCGAGTACCTGGACGCCCTGCGCGCCTGCCGCTCGCTGGACATCCGCCCCGGCGACGAGGAGTGGCGGCTGCTGACCCGCAACGTACTGATCAAACCGCAGCAGATGACGGGCGACCCGGCATGACCGGCGAGGTCTGGCTCGGTGACGTGGCGCGGGCCGCACGGGCCCTCGGCACCCGCTCCCCGGAGGACTACGCGCGCATCGCGGCCCTCCTCGGCATGGGCGGCACACCGGCCGGACCACCGGATCCCGGCGAGGAGGATCTCGCATCCGAGGAGCCCGGATGGCAGGCACCGGCCCGCCACGAGGACCCCGGCCGCCCCCCGGCGGAGGACCCCGACCCCTCCGTCTTCGGCCGCCGCGACGAGCCCGCCGAGCACGGCACCGTCACCGTCCTCGTCCCCGGCGACGAGATCCACCGCCCGCACCACCGCTGGGGCACCCCCTCGCTGCCCCGCCCGCGCGGCCGGGGTGAAGCCGCCCCCAGACCCCCGCACCTGCCGCTGCTCGCCCCCCACTCCACTGCCGCCCTGCTCACCATGGTGCTGTCCCGGATCACCCCCGAGGGCGAACTCGACGTCGACCGGGCCACCGAGGAACTCGCCCACGCCCGACCGCTCACCGCCATCCCCCGGCTGCCGCTGGCCACCCTCCGCTACGGGGTGCAGATCCTCGCCGACACCTCCCGCGCCATGGAGCCGTTCGCCCGTGACGTGGAGGACGTGATCGGGCATGTCCGCGCGCTCGCCGGAGTCGCCGGGACGCAGGTGCTCCGCTTCGCCGACGTACCCACGCGGGGCGCGGGCGAGCGCGCGCGGGCCACCTGGCGGCGCCCCTACCGGCCGCCCCGGCCCGGCGCCCGCGTGCTGATCCTCTCCGACCTCGGCGCGGGCGGCCCCGCTCTGAACCCCTGGCGGGCCACCGAGCAGGAGTGGCGGTCCACCATCGGCGCCATCCGCCGGCGCGGCTGCGATCCCGTCGCCCTGGTGCCCCTGCCCGAGCGGTACTGGCCCCGCTGGGCCCGCACCCTGCTGCCCCTGGTCGCCTGGGACCGGGGCACCACCGTCGGCAAGGCGCTGGGGGCCCGGCATTGAGCGCGGAGCAGCGGCCGGGCCGGACCCTCGCGGTGCTGCTCAGCATCGCCGCCCGCATCGAGCCGGAGCTGATGCGGGCCGTGCGGCTGCGCGTGGCGCCCGGACTGGACGTCGCCGCCGAGGTCGACCTGTGGTTCGGGGACCTCGTCACCCACCGGGGCTTCGGATACGTCGAGCTGAACCCGGCCCTGCTCAAGGAGCTGCGCGCCGAACTCACCGACCGCCTCGCCCGCGCGGGGGAGGCCGACCCCATCCACCGGCTCTGGCCCACCTTCCAGGGGTTGCGCGCCGGTGCCTCCCCGGCGATGGTCGCCCAGGAGACCGCCACCTGGCAGGCCGTCAGCGGCCGGCCCGACGCCGACGTACGCATCGAGGAGGCGCTGCGGCCCGCGCTGCGTGCGCTGGTCGAGGAGGAGCGCGAGGCCATCGCGCGCTGGTTCACCGAGGTGTGGGAGACCCTGCCCGAGCGTGTCCAGCGCTCCACCACGGCATGGCAGTTGCTCACCCTGTCCGCCGTACGGCTCGCCCTCGACCCGCCGGAACCACCGCAGCCGCTGCGGCTGGCCCTCGCCGATGTGGCGGTCATCGCCGAGGGGCTGCCGAAGACCCGGCTGCACCTCGGCTGGGACGGCCCCCGGCTGATGCTGAGCGACTCCCCCCTCGACCCCGGCCAGTTCGCCGTCACCGTCCCCGACACCGACCCGCGCGTCGTGGAACTCGTCACCGCCAGCTCCACCCGGACCATCCTCATCGGCCGGGACACGGCCGTCGAGGAGTGGGTGGGCCCCGCCGGGGGACTGCTGCACACCGCCGACGGAGCGACGTACACGCTGCCCACCCCGCTCGTCCGCTCGCCCGACCCGGTACCCGAGACCGCCCCCGAGGAGCAGGCCCCCCAGCGCACCGGCGCCGGGCACATCAGCATCTGCTACGCGGGCGAGAGCCGGCCCTGGGCGCTGTGGACCGCCCACCAGTTGGACCGCGCGGGCTGCACCACCACCCTGCTGCACTGGGACACCGCCACCCGCACGCCCACCGAGTCCCTGAGCGCCCTGCTCGCCGCACCCGGCCGCGTCCTGCTGCTCATCAACGAACGCGCCCTCCGGCCCGACCTGCGCGACGAGTCCGCCTGGACCGAGGCGTTCCGGCTGATCGTCCGGCCGCACCGCGAGCGCTTCGCCGCCATCGCCCTGACGTACGAGCCGCTGCCCGAGGCCATGGACATCCTGCGCCCGGTCGACGTGGCCGGGCTCGACGAGGCCGAGGCGCGGGGCAGGATCCTGCGGCGGCTGGGCGTCGAGTCCGGCGCGGAACCCCCGCACCCCGACGGCCCGCGCTTCCCCAACGACCCGCAGCAGGCCCGCGAGGCCCCCCGGCGCAACGGCTACTTCACCGGCCGCAAGGACGATTTGGAGGAGCTGTCCGAGCTGCTCGGCCAGACCGGCGCCCGGGTCGTCCTGCACGGCATCTCGGGCGTCGGCAAGAGCCACCTGGCCACCGAGTACGCCCACCGTTACGGCGACGGCTACGACGTGGTCTGGTGGATCACCGCGGGCCAGCGCGGCACCGCCCGCGAGGAACTCGCCGCGCTCGCCGTCCATCTGGACCTGGCCGTCGCCCGTGACGTGGGCGAGCGCATCCGCGCCGTGCACGCCGAGTTACGCACCCGCGGCGGGCCCCGCCGCCGCTGGCTGCTGATCTTCGACGGTGCCGACGACATGGGCGAGATACGCGACCTGCTCCCCGAGGGCCCCGGCGATGTGCTGATCACCAGCACCAGCCGGGACTGGGCGGCCTTGCTGGGGTTCCAGGAGTACACGGTGCGCCCCTTCACCCGGAACGAGAGCACCGCCTTCATCCGCCGCCGGGTCCCGAGGTCCACCGACGAGCAGGCCGCGCGCCTGGCCGAGACCGCCCAGGACCTTCCGCTGGTGCTGGCCCAGACCACCGCCTGGCTGATCGCCGACCCCACCGTGCCGGTGGACGCCTACCTGGAGGACCTGGAGGGCCAGTCCCCGGAGGAACTGGCGGTGCGCACCGAGGACGACTACCCCGTGGGCTTCGTACGCTCCTGGGGCCTGACGCTGAACTCCCTGCGCGAGCGCGACCCCGAGGCGGCCGAACTCATCGAGCTGATGGTGCTGTTCTCCCCGGACGCCATCCCGGTGCGCCTCATCGAGACCGCCCCCGCCTCCGTGTTCTCCGGCCGCCTCGCCCGCGTCCTCGCCGACTCCACCCGCTGGCGGAACGCCCTGGCCAGCCTCGCCGACCTCACCGCCATCCACCTGACCTACAGCCAGGACCCGTCCCTGGAGTACGACGTGGAGTCGGCGCAGATGCACCGGATGTACCACCGTTACGTACGCGGCGGCCTCACCCGCGGCCGCTGGGCGGAACTCTCGCGCGCCGCCAACGCCGTCCTGGCCGCCGCCAACCCCGGCCGCCCGGCCGACCGGCGCGGCTGGCACGCCTACACCACGCTCATCCCGCACCTCGACTTCGCCGGCACCTTCGACAGCGACGAGCCGGGCGTGCGCAAACTGGTCCTGGACTGCGTCGACACCCTCAGGCTGCGCGGCGAGTACGACAGCGGGCTGCGCCTGTGCCAGCAGGCGGTGGCCCGCTGGCGGCCCCGGTACCAGGACGCCGACGCCGACATGCTGGTCCTGGTCCACCAGCACGCCAACCTGCTGCGCCGGGTGGGCCGTTACCGCGACGCCGAGGCGGTGGGCCGGGCCGCGGTGGCCGAGCTGTCCGGCAGCCGCGCCCCCGACGATCCCGAACTGCTGCGCACCAAGGACGGGTTGGGCGGCACCCTGATGGCCCTCGGCCAGTTCCAGCGCTCCCGCGAGCTGTTCGAGGAGGTCTGGCGCGGCCACTCCGGCCGCTCGGGCCCCGAGGAACCGCGTGCGCTGCGGGCCCGCAGCAACATGGCCCTCACCCTCGGCCTGCTCGGCAGATACGACGAATCCCTGCACATCCACGGCGAGTTGTTCGAGCTGCGGGCCCGCGACCTGGGAGCCGACCACTACGAGACCCTCTACTCCGGACTGTGCCTGGCCTGGATGACCCGGCTGCTCGGCCGCTACCGCCGGGCCCTGACCGCACAGGAGAACAACGCCCGGCTGCACAGCCGCGTCCTCGGCCCGCTCCACCCGCAGACCCTGCGCGCCGAGCACAACCTCGCCCAGTGCCTGCGCCGCGACGGCCGGCTCGACGAGGCCACCGCCCTGTTCACCAGCGTCCTCACCCGCTCGCACCAGGTGCAGGGCGAACTCCACCCCGACACCCTGATGATGGCCTCCGACCAGGCCACCCTGCTCCGCATGAGCAGCCCGCGCGCCGCCCACGACCTGGCCGACACCCTGTACGACCGCTATCTGCGCCTGCTCGGCCCCGACCACCCGTACACCGCCGGCTCCCTCGCCAACCTCTCCCTCGCCCAGTGGGCCGACGGCGACGAACGCGGCGAGTCCGAGGTCTCCGCGCACAACGCCTGGCAACTGATGACCCGCGCCGTCGGCGACGACCACCCGTGGACCCTGGGCTGCCGGCTCAACCTCGCCGCCCGGCTCGCCCAGAACGAACAGGCGCCGATCAGCCTCGCCCACGACACCGAACTGCACGCGGCCGCCGCCCGGAAACTCGGCACCGCCCACCCCCTCACCCTTGCCGCGGCCACCGCCCGCGCCTGCGACCTGCGCACCCTCGGCCGGTCCGAGGAGGCCGAGGAACTGCGGCACGACACGGTGACCCGGCTCCGCGAGACCCTCGGCCCCCAGCACCCCCACACCCGCTCGGCGGAGGTACTCAGACGACCCCACTGGGACTTCGAACCCCAGCCCATCTGACCCGTAAGGAAGGCGCCGCACCCCGTGCAGCGCGGCCGCGGAGGTGACGACGCCCATGGACAGCCGGAGAGACGCCGACGACCGGCACATCACGATCAGCTACGCCGGGTTCAACCGGCCCTGGGCCGCCTGGATCGCCCACCAGCTCGGGGCGCGCGGCCACCAGGTCGCCCTGGAACGCTGGGACCCGCGCGTCGACGTGCCCTTCGAGGACGAACTCGGCGCCCTCGCCCGCGCCCCCGGCCGGGTACTCCTCGTCCTGGACAACTGGTACTTCGGACTCGGCCCCATCCCCGAGGACGACTGGAACCGCGTCCTGCGCGACACCCTCGACCGGCAGGGCGACCGGTTCGCCGCCGTCACCGTGGCCACCCAGCCCGTCCCCGAGGCCGTACGCCTGCTGGACCCCGCCGACCTGCACGACCTGGACGAGCAGGAGGCGGCCCGCAGGCTGCTGCGC
Organism: Streptomyces seoulensis; assembly: GCF_022846655.1. NCBI lineage: Bacteria > Bacillati > Actinomycetota > Actinomycetes > Kitasatosporales > Streptomycetaceae > Streptomyces > Streptomyces seoulensis. Next base: position 3,996,092 of record NZ_AP025667.1, on the reverse strand, counting down.
CGGCTCTCCATCGACCCCGCCCGCCCGGCCCGGCCCGCACCCCTGGCCGCGCCACGCTTCCCCAACGAACCGCCCGAGGTCTTCGACACCCCCCGCCGCAACCGCCGCTTCACCGGCCGCGACGCCGAACTGGAGCGCATCCGCGCCGCGCTCACCGGGCACACCCCCGAGGACGGCGCCGCCCGGATCGTGCTGCACGGCGTCAGCGGCACCGGCAAGACCCAGATCGCCGTCGAGTACACCCACCGCTTCGGCAGCGACTACGACGTGGTCTGGTGGATCGACGCCAGCCACCGCGCCAAGGCCCGCGAGCGGCTGGCCGCCCTCGCGCCCCGCCTCGGCCTGTCCGTGGGAGAGCGGATCGGCGAGCGGATCAGGGCCGTGCACGAGGCCGCCCACGCCGCCCGGCCCGGCCGCTGGCTGCTGGTCTTCGACGGCGCCGAGGACCCCGCCCAGCTCACCGACCTCCTCCCGGACGGCCCCGCCCACGTCCTGCTCACCGCAACCACCCGCGACTGGTCCGACGTCCCCGGCACCCGGGTGAGCGGCGTCCACGCCTTCACCCGTGCCGAGAGCGTCGCCTACGTACGCCGCCGCGCCCCCCGGCTCGGCCCCGGCGAGGCCGACGAGCTGGCCGCGACCGTGCTCGACCTGCCGCTGCTCCTCGCCCAGAGCGCCGCCTGGCTCGCCGCCAACGACGTGCCCGCCGCCGAGTACCTGCGGCTGCTGAGGGAGGAGCCCGGCGAAGCGGACGACGCCGGAGAGGCCCCCGCCCACGACTACCCCGACGCCTTCCGCACCGCCTGGTCCACCACCCTCGCGACCTTGCGCGAGCGCAACCCGGAAGCCGCCGAACTCCTCAACCTGCTGGCCTTCTTCGCCCCCGACGAGATCCCGGTCCGCCTGCTCACCGAGGTACGCCACGGCGACCTGCCGCCCGCCCTGGACGAACTGGTCCGCGACCCCCGCTCCTGGCACCTGGCCCTGCGCGGGCTCTCCGAGTTCACGGCCGTACGACTGGACTACGAGCAGGACCTGGCCGAGAACCCGGCCGTGGAACAGGTCCGGATGCACCGCCTCTACCAGCGCTTCCTGCGCGAGAACCTCACCCCCGCACAACGCCGGAGGTACGCCGACACCGCCTGCCAGGTCCTCGTCGGCGCCGACCCCCGGCGCCCCGCCGACACCCGCGACTGGGAGCGGTACGCCCTGCTCGTCCCGCACCTCGGCTTCGCGGGCGCCTTCGACTCCACCCGCGCCGCCGTCCAGGACCTGGTGCTGAACTGCGTCGAGTACCTCCGGGTGCGCGGCGAGTACCGCACCGCACTCAAGCTCTGCGAGGAGGTGCACGCGCATTGGCGGCGCGACCTCGATCCCGCCCACGGCGCGCTGCTCTCCCTCCAGCACAAGCTGGCCGGCATCCTGCGGATGGCGGGCCACTATCCGCGCGCCGAACGGCTGGGCCTCGCGGTGGTCGCCCGGCTGGAGGCCGACCGGCCCGAGGACCACCCCGAACTGCTGCGCGCCAAGGACGCGTTGGGCAGCACCCTGCTGGCACTCGGCCGGTACGCCCAGGCCCGCGAACTGTTCGGTGAGGCGGCGGCACGCTTCGCGGACCAGTTCGGCACCGAGGCCCCGCAGACCCTGGCCGCCCGCCACAACCAGGGCCTCGCCTTGCTGCTCCTCGGCCGCTATCCCGAGGCGCGCGCCATCCTCCGGGACGTGCTCCAGATCCGGCAGCGGCGGCTGCGCTCGCGCCATCACCTCACCCTGCACTCCGGCGCCGTCTACGCCCGCCTGATCCGGATGCTGGGCGACTACCCCGAGTCCGTGTCGCGGCTGGAGCAGATCGTGCGCATGCTGCGGCAGCTCTCCGACGAACGGCACCCGCAGTCCATCCTGGCCGACCACCAACTGGGCGTCTCCCGCCGCCGGGCCGGGGACTACGCCGAGGCGGCGGAACGGCTGTCCGGAGCCGCCCACCGCGCCGCCCAGGTCCTCGGCCCGCGCCACCCCGACACCCTGGTGATCCAGTCCGACCACGCCGCCTTCCTGCGCGAACACGGCGACCTCCAGACGGCGTTGCGCGTGACCGAGTCCGTCGCCGGGCTCTACGGCGAACTCCTCGGCCCCCAGCACCCGTACACCATCGGCGCGCTCGGCAACCTCGGCCTGGCCGTCGGGCACACCGGCGCCCACCAGCGGGCGCTGGCCCTGGCCGAGGCGGCGCACCAGGGCATGGCGGGCGCGGTCGGGCGCGACCACCCCTGGACGCTGGGCTGCGCCCTGAACCTGAGCGGCGCCCGCAGCCTCGCCTACGACGTGCGGGGCGCCCACGAGCTGAGCCGGGAGACCGCCCGCGGCGCGGCCCGCCTGCTCGGGGCCACCCACCCGCTGTCCCTCTCCGCGCGCACCGCCCTCGCCGACGACCTGCGCGGACTCGGCGAATCGGCCGAGGCAGCCGGACACGAGCGGTACGCGGTACGGACGCTGACCGACACCCTGGGCACGGAGCATCCGCACACCCGTGACGCCCAGCGCCGGCTGCGCCCGTACTGGGACTTCGAGCCGCAGCCGCTGTGACGGTGGCCCGAGCCGGACGCCGGGAACCATCCGGTGGTCCCCGGGCGTTGCCGGAAGTGTCCGGACCGGCAAGTATGCGACGCGGCGGGGGATTCGTGGCCCGATCGGCACGAACCGCCTTCTCACACCCTCACTCCCGTGCAGGAGCCAGCCCATGACCGTAGGGCGCTTGACCTACCCGCTCCCCGTGTCGCTCGTCTACGCCGGGGTGAGCAACGGCTGGGCGCAGTGGATCTCCTGGGTGCTCGCCCAGGAGGGCTGCGCGGTCCACAGCATCCGGTGGTCCCCGCTGAGCCGACTGCCCGACATGGGGTCGCTGGAGGCGTTCTTCGGCCGCCCCGGACGCGTCCTGCTCGTGCTGGACGACTGGTACCTGCGCTTCGACACCGGACGCAACCAGGAGTGGGCACGGGTGCTGCGCGAGGTGATGCCCCGCCTGCACGACCGGGTGGGAGCGGTCACCGTGACGACCCGCGCCCTGCCCGACGAGGCGGTGAGCCTGGGCGCCGTCACCCTGCGCGGGGTCGGCCCGGAGGAGGCCAGACGCCGGGTGCTGGCCGAGGTGGGGCTGCTGCCCGGCGCCCCCTACTCCCGCCGGGACGAGGGCCCGCGCTACCCCGAGGACCCGCCGGACGTGTCCAACGCCCCGCGCAAGAGCCCCCGGTTCACCGGCCGCGAGGACCTGCTGAACGAGGTGCACGACGTGCTCGACTCCGGCGGCGAGCACGGCAGCCGGGTGCTGCTGCACGGGCCGCCCGGCGTCGGCAAGAGCCAGGCCGCCGTCGAGTACGTGAGCCGGTTCGGCAGCGAGTACGACCTCATCTGGTGGGTGCCCGCCGCCACCAAGGCGGCCGCCCGCGAAGGGTTCGCGGCGCTCGCCAGGGAGGTCGGGCTGAGCGAGGGCGACCAGCTCACCGGGCAGATCGAGGCGGTGCAGGGGGCGCTCGGACGCGACGAGAAGGGGCGCTGGCTGATCATCTTCGACGGTGCCGAGGACCTCGACGGCATCGCGCCCCTGCTGCCCGAGGGGCGCGGGCAGGTCCTGCTCACCTCACAGAGCACCGAGTGGTCCAGGTACGGAGCCAAGCCGTACGCCCTGCCGCCCTTCGAGCGCACCGAGAGCATCGCCTTCGCCTGCCGCCGCGCGCCCCGCATGACCGAGGCCCAGGCCGGTGAACTCGCCGAAGCCCTGGGCGACCTGCCGCTCGTCATCGACCAGAGCGCGGCCTGGATCGACGCCCACCCCGGCGCCGACATCACCCGCTATCTGCGCGCCCTGCGGCCCGACACCGGTGCGGCGCCCGAAGTCCCCGCCGCGCACCGGCAGGTGTGGGCCCGGACGCTCGACTCCCTGGCCGCGCGCTCCCCCTCGGTGTACGAACTGCTGCTCCTGCTCACGTTCTTCTCGCCCGACATGCTCCCCGTCCGGCTGCTGCGCTCGGCCCGCCCCAGCGACCTGCCCACCCATCTCGCCGGGCCCGTCACCGAACCCGGGAGCTGGGACTCCGCGCTGCTGACCATCTCCGAGATCGCCTCCATGCGCGTGGAGTTCGCCACCGAGGCCGGGCAGGAGACCACCGCCAGCGTCGTGTCGCTGCGCATGCACCGCAGCTTCCACCGCTTCATCCGTGACTCCCTGACCCCCGAGTCCGAGCGCGGCTACTCCGCCACCGCCGCCCGCGTCCTGGTCGCCTCCGACCCGGGCGAACCGGGGTCACCGCGCAACTGGCACCGCTACGCCGAGATCCTCCCGCACCTCGAACCCTCCGGCGCCCTCGACTCCGACGACGGCGACGTCCGCCGACTGCTGCTGAACTGCCTCGACTACCTGCGGGTGCGCGGCGAGTACCAGGACGGGTACACGCTGACCCGGCGGGTGCTGGACCGCTGGCGGCGCACCTCCGAGCCCACCGACCGGGGTGTGCTGGCCGCCGCCCACCAGCAGGCCCGGATGCTGCGCGGCCTCGGCCGGTACGAGGAGGCGGAGCGGGTCGACCGCAGCATCCTCGGCATCCTCGCCGAGGCGGGCGTCGACAGCGGCCTGGAACTGCTGCGCGCCAAGGACGGCCTCGGCGCCACCCTGATGGCGCGCGGCCGCTACGACGCGGCGCGGGACCTGTACGAGGAGGCGGCGCAGAACGCCACCGACTGGCTCGGCGACCGCTATGTCCCGCAGACCCTCCAGTTCCGCACCAACCTCGCCCTCGCGCTCGGCCTCCAGGGCCACTACGAGCAGTCCGGCAAGCTCCACCGCGAGGTGTACGAACGCCGGGTCGGCCTCCTGGGCGCGCGGGCCCGCCGCACCCTCCAGTCCGGCTACTACACCGCCCGTATGCTCCGCCTGCTCGGGCGCCTGCGGGAGGCGCGCAGCCTCCAGTCGTACAACGTGCACCTGATGCGCCGGACCCTCGACGAGGCCCACCGGCAGACCCTTCTCGCCGAGCACAACCTCGCCCTCTGCCTGCGGCGGGACGCCGAGTTCGAGGAGGCCCGCGAGATGATGCGAGACGCCCGCAGGCGCCTCAAGGAGGTCAGCGGCGCCGACCACCCCGACGTGCTCATGGTCTCCCTCGACTACGCGATGCTGCTGCGCGTCCTGGGTGACCGCCCCAAGTCCCGCGGGCTGGCCGAGAGCGCCGCCGAGTCGTACACCCAGCGGCTGGGCGAGCTCCACCCGTACGCGATCGGGGCCCGCAACAACTGCGCGCTGACGCTGCTGGACGACGGCGAGGTGGACGAGGGGCTGAGGCTCGCGGAGGAGTCGACCCGGCAGATGGAGGCCGCGATCGGCCGGGACCACGTCTGGTCCCTGGGCTGCGCGATGAACTGCACGGCCGCCCTCGCCGCCGTGGGCGACCTGGAAGAGGCCGAACGCGTGGGCCGCGACGCCCTGCGCCGGGCGATCCCCGCCATGGGCGCCGGCCACGTCCTCTCCGCCAACCTCCGCGCCGCCCTCGCCCTCGACCTGCGCGCCCTGGGACGCATGGAGGAAGCGGCGACCCTGGAACGCCTGGCCCTCAACACCCTCTCCGCCAGCCACGGCGCCAACCACGACCAGACCCGCTACATGCGCTCCCACTCCCGCCCGTACTGGGACTTCGAACCCCAGCCGATCTGACCCCTCTACCCTGCCCCCATGCCCCGACCCGCCCCGGACCCGTACTGGAACGATGAGCTACGGGGAGGTGCGGGCCGCTGCCCGGCGGCTGTTGCCCGGTGTGCGTTATCGGCGGCATGTGCTGCGCCGGTACTCACTCGTCTGGCGCAAGCCCCTCACGCGCTCGTAGGCGGTCCCGGTGTCCTCTGGTTGTACCGGCGGGCCGCTCGGTCGTTCAGGGCTCGGCCGGCCTTGTTGAGGGCTCGGCGCCAGGTGGGGGTGCGGGGGATGTGGAGGGAGTGGCCCTGACGCAGGGGGTGGGGGTTGGCGTCCGTGGGGGACCGGGGCAGGGTACGGGCGGCGAGGCCGGTGGCGCGGGTCGTCGCCGTGGGGGCCACGCCGTGGGCCACCGAGGCCAGACGGGCCGCCGGAGTGAGGACCACGCGGGTGCGGCGGCGCTCCACCGCCTGGACCACCTTCTGCGCCGCGCGCTCCGCGTCCATGGACAGCACCGGCGTGCCCGCCAGCGTGGAGAACCAGGCGTACTCCTCCTCCGCCCGCCCGCCGAACTCCGCCTGGAGGTGCGAGCCGGTGCGCATCAGGCCCGGATGGACGGTCGTCACGCTCACCGCGCTTCCGGCCGTCTCCGCCTGGAGCCCCTCGCCCAGCGCGCGCACGGCGGCCTTCGCGCAGGAGTAGGGGACAAGGTGCGGCGGTGAGACGAGTGCGCCGACGGAGCCGATGAGGCCGAGGCGGCCGCCCGCCGGGCTGCGGCGCAGATGGGGCAGTGCGGCCAGACAGGTGTACAGGGTGCCCTCGAAGATCGTCGCCATGGCGTCACGGAAGGCCCCGCTGCCCGCCGCCTCGGCCGGGGCGACCTGGATGACACCCGCGTTGGCGATCACCACGTCCAGCCCGCCGCCTGCCGCCGCGGCCTCGTCGACCGCCGCCGACACCGCGCCCTGGTCACGTACGTCGCACACCACCGCGCGGACGGTACGGCCCGTCCGGCGCTGTATCCATCCCATCGCCCGGGCCAATTCCGCGGAATCCCTCGCGAGGATCGTCACCTCGCATCCGCGACCCGCCAGCTCCGCGGCCGTCAGCAGGCCGAGACCCCGGGAACCACCCGTGACCAGCGCGGACATCCCCTCGGACAGGGTGTCGTCGGTATGCGTCATATCCTTACCTTCCGCCGAAAAGCTCGCATATGCGGCTGTAACTGCCCATATCTCGCTGTGGCGACGGGTGCGGGGTCCGGCAAGACTGGATTCATCCGTGCCTGGAAGCAGGTGGACCATGAGCAGTATCGAAGAGTCGGTCGAGGTCCGAGTACCCGTCCGCACCGCGTACGACCAGTGGACCCAGTTCAAGAGCTTTCCCCGGATCATGACCGCCGTGCAGCGCGTGGATCAGGTAGGCCCCGCGATGACCCGGTGGAAGGTGAAGACGGGACTCTTCAGCAAGGAGTTCATGGCCGAGATCGTGGAACAGGAGCCGGACAAGCTGATCGCCTGGCGAAGCGTGGGCCGTGACCCCTGGCTGTGGGGCGACGTGTCCTTCCGCGAGGCCGCACCGGACCGCACCGTGATCACGATCAGCATGCACATCGAGCCCCACGGGCTCAGCGGCCGGCTGCCGGACTCGGCGAAGCGGGCGCGCAAGCTCGTCCACGAGTCGCTCGAGAACTTCAAGGAGTTCATCGAGGGTCTCGGCGACGCCAGCGGCGCCTGGCGGGGCTCCATCCACAACGGCCGGGTCTCGCCCTCCGAGCCGGACCCGCCCAGGAGCCGCGTCCCCAAGTGGCCCGTCGGCTGACCCCGAGCCGACACGCGACGCCGGACGACCGAGCGGCCCCCTGCGTCCCGCAGGACAGAGCGAGAGGCATCACCCATGAAGAAGGCGCCGAAGCACGAGCCCGACGAGCCGCTGACCGTCAGCCCGCCCAAGAAGTGGGCGGCGGGCATCCCGGCGGTGACGCACGCCCTGGAGTACTCCCTCGACGAGGCATCGCTGAAGACCACGGCGACGACGCTGCTGACCATGAACCAGGTCGGCGGCATCGACTGCCCGGGTTGCGCCTGGGCCGACCCGGCACCGGGTCACCGGCACATGAACGAGTACTGCGAGAACGGTGCCAAGCACATCAACGACGAGGCCACGGGGCGCCGGATCACCCGTGAGTTCTTCCGTGCCCACCCCGTCTCCTGGCTCAACGAGCAGTCCGACCTCTGGCTCAACCAGCAGGGCCGCCTCACCGAGCCCATGATCAAGCGGGCCGACTCGGACTACTACGAGCCGATCAGCTGGGCCGACGCCCTGGACCTGCTCGCCGACGAGCTGAAGGCCCTGGACTCGCCGGACGAGGCGTGCTTCTACACCTCGGGCCGGGCCAGCAACGAGTCGGCGTTCGTGCTCCAGCTCTTCGCCCGCGCCTTCGGCACCAACAACCTGCCGGACTGCAGCAACCTGTGCCACGAGACCAGCGGCTTCGGCCTGCACGAGACGCTGGGCACCGGCAAGGGAACCGTCTCGCTGGACGACATCTACCAGTCCGACCTGGTCTTCCTGGTCGGCCAGAACCCGGCGACGAACCACCCGCGCCAGTTGTCCGCGCTGGAGGAGTGCAAGGACAACGGCGGCAAGATCATCGCGGTGAACACGCTGCCCGAGGCCGGCCTGATGCGGTTCAAGAACCCGCAGCAGATCCGGGGCGTGATCGGCGACGGCGTCAAGATCTCCGACCTCTTCCTGCACATCCGCAGCGGCGGTGACCTGGCCCTGTTCCAGGGGCTCAACAAGCTGCTGCTGGAGGCCGAGGAGGCCGCGCCCGGCACGGTGCTCGACCACGACTTCATCGCCGACCACACCTCCGGCTTCGAGGAGTTCGCCCAGCACGCCCGCAGCATCTCCTGGGACGACATCCTCAAGGCCACCCAGCTCACCAGGGAGCAGATCGAGGAGGCCCACGACTACGTCATGCACGCCAAGAGCGTCATCGTCTGCTGGGCCATGGGTGTCACCCAGCAGCGGCACGGCGTGCCGACCGTCCGCGAGATCGTCAACTTCCTGATGCTGCGCGGCAACCTGGGCCGGATCGGCTGCGGCGCCAGCCCCGTGCGCGGGCACAGCAACGTCCAGGGCGACCGCACCATGGGCGTGTGGGAGCAGATGCCCGACGAGTTCCTGGACGCGCTGAAGTCCGAGTTCCGCTTCGAGCCGCCCCGCCACCACGGCTACGACGCGGTGAAGGCCGTCAAGGCCATGGCCGAGGGCAAGGTCAAGGTGTTCCTGTCGCTGGCGGGCAACTTCGTACGGGCCGCCCCCGACACCGACGTCACTGACGCCGCCATGCGCCGCTGCAAGGTCACCGCGCAGATCTCCACCAAGCTCAGCAAGGCGCACACCGTCACCGGCGAGACCGCGCTGATCCTGCCCTGCCTGGGCCGCACCGAGATCGACATCCAGGCCGGCGGCGTCCAGTTCGTCACCGTGGAGAACACCTCCAGCGAGGTGCACACCTCCTACGGCAAGCTCCGCCCCGCCTCCCGGCTGCTGCTCAGCGAGGTGGCCATCCTGTGCCGCCTGGCCGAGCGCACCCTCGGTGACCGGGTGGACATCCCCTGGCTGGAGTTCGAGGCCGACTACGGCAACATCCGCGACCGGGTGGCCGAGATCATCCCCGGCTTCTTCGACTTCAACCGGCGCGTCTCCCGGCCCGGCGGCATCAAGCTCCCGAACCCGGTCAACGAGGGCGTCTACGCCACGGCCACCGGCAAGGCCATGTTCACCGTCAACCAGTGGGACATGTCCGCCGCGCCCCCCGGCCACCTGGTCCTGCAGAGCACGCGCTCGCACGACCAGTGGAACACCATCCCGTACACCAACAACGACCGGTACCGCGGTATCCACGGGCGCCGCAACATCATCATGATCAACCCCGAGGACATGGTCGATCTCGGGCTGGTCAGAGGTCAGTTCGTCGACATCATCGGCGTCTGGCACGACGACGTCGACCGCCGGGTGAACGGCTTCGAGGTCATCCCCTACCCCACCAGCCGAGGGTGCGCGGCCGCGTACTACCCGGAGGTGCAGCCGCTGATCCCGCTCGACAGCGTCGCAGAGATCAGCAACCAGCCCACCTCCAAGGGGTTCGTGGTCCGGCTCGAACCGGGCAACCCGCCTCCCGGCACCAAGCCCACCCACTGGCACGAGTGACCCCCGCCGCCGCTGCCGCCCTCACTCCGGGGGCGGCAGCAGCGTGCCCAGCGGGCCGAGATCGAGGTTGAGGTCCTCCATCGCCAGTCCGTACCGCGCGCACAGCCCGGTCATGCGGTCGTGCAGGAGCATCAGCGTCGCGCCCAGGCGCTCTTCCTCCTCCTCGGTCAGATCGCCCTCGTCTACGCGGTTCAGCGCCTGGCGTTCCATGAGCTGACGCAGCAGCTCGACCAGGGTGAGGACCAGCTTCATCAGGTCCCGCTCCACCGTGTCGGGATCGGCGGTGATCCGGCGTGCCGGGGCGGGCGCCCGCTCGCCGGAGGGTGCCAGGTCGCCGGGCGCGGCGGGCAGCAGCCGGAAGGCCCGCTCGGCGGCCGCCGCGACCTCGGCCCTGCGCCGCTCCGGCCCGCCCCGCTCCTTCTCAGCCGTCATGTCCGCCCCGCTGCGCGATCGATCTCGTCTCCGCGAACGGGGAGGGCACCTCCGAGCTGATGGACACGATCAGCGCCCGCAGCGAGACCCGCACCAGATCGATGCCGGCGATGGAGAGCACCACGTCGCCGGTGAGGACGACCCCACCGCTCAGCAGGCGGTCCAGGAGGTCGATGAGGGCGACCTGCCGCTGCGCCAGCGGCTCGTCGGCGGCCGGCCGGTCGGGCGTGCTCACGGCCCGGCCCCCGCCGCGTCGCCGCCGGTCTCCTCGGACGCCATGGCGAAGGAGTACGGCGCCCACGGGCCCGTGATCTCGATCCGTACTCCCGCCAGCCCGTCGGCGGCCCGCGCCACCTCGGCCCGGAACGCCTCGCCGCTCTCCAGCGGCACCAGATAGGCGTCGTTGACGACGTTCTCGCCCGCCGCCTCGGCGAGCGTGCCCTGCTGCACCCGGTGCCGGGCCCGCTCGGTGGCGTACTCCCGCCCCGCCGCCTCGATGCCCGAGGCCGCCCGCTGGGCCGCCTCGTGGACGGTGTCCCGCACCCGCTGCTGCTGTCTGCGGCCGCGCAGGTACGAGCGGCCGGGGCTCAACTCGGCCTCGGTGGGGGCGGGGGGTGTCTCGGGTGCGGCCGAGGGGTCCACGTAGACCTTCACGCCCCACTCGACGTGCCCCGAGAGCCGCGCCAGCCGGTCGGCGAACAACTCCCGTCCGCTGTCCAGTACTTCGCGTGCCCGTGCGTCATCGAGGTAGACGGTGGCCAGGCGCAGCGGGAGCACGGTGGTGTACGCGGCGACCGCCTCCACGACCCCGTGGTGGGCACGTGCCACCTCCGTCAGCCAGTCCAGGTCCTCCAGGCGCCGGCGCAGCGTCTGCTCCCGGAAGTCCTCCGCCGGCACCTGACTCGCCACCAGCACCAGGCCGTCGCCGCCGGGCACCAGATGCACGGGGGCGCCGACCACGCCCTCCAGCGCGGCCACCCGGTCCGCCAGCGCGTCGTCGGCGCGGGTCACGCCGTACACGTACGTCATGAGGTCACTCATCGCGGCTCCGCTTCCGGCGGCGGGCGGGGCGCGGCTTCGGCTCGGGCTCCGGCTCCTCCTCCACCTCGGCCTCTTCGACTTCCTCCTCTTCCTCTTCCTCCTCGGGCTCCTCCTCCACCTCGGCCTCTTCGACTTCCTCCTCTTCCTCCTCCTCGGGCTCCTCCTCGTCGAGCAGCTCCGGCTCGGCCTCGAGAAGCTCCTCCGGCTCCCGGAGGGAGGCCAGTTCCTCCCGCAGGCGGCGGTTCTCCTCGGCGAGCGAGTGCTCGTTCCTGGCCCGTGAGGACAGCGAGGGATCGTGCTCCCACCAGTCGATGCCCATCTCCTTCGCCTTGTCCACGGAGGCGACCAGCAGCCGGAGTTTGATCGTCAGCAGTTCGATGTCGAGCAGGTTGATCTGGATGTCACCCGCGATCACGATGCCCTTGTCGAGGACGCGTTCGAGGATGTCGGCGAGATTGGCGGACGAGCCCTGCCCGTACGCCGGCGCCGCCCGCGACGGGCTGGAGCCGAGCCGGTTGCCCAGTGGTTCACTCACGATGGTGGCCTCGTGTTCCCTCGTGCCGGATCAGGGCTGTCGGTTCTGCCGGAAGTTCCGTATCTCCTCCAGCCGGTCGAGCAGTTCGTCCTCGCGCCGGTCGAACGTCTCCTCGTCGATCTCCCCGGCGAGCAACTGCTTCTCCAGCGCGGCGAGTTCGCTCTGGACGGGCGCGGGGTCGTAGTACTCGTCCTCGGCCGCCTCCAGGACGCGTTCCATCACCCATCCGACACCGCGCACCGGTGCCAGGGGGAGGGTCACTATCTGGGTGAACAGGCCCATGACGTCCCTCGGATCTCAGACGAAGCTGTACGGCGGAAGCGGGCCGTTCAGCCGGAAGTCGAACCCCTCGCCCAGTTGATGGGCGACACTCAACTCCGTGGTGAGGAAAGCCTCTTCCTGATCGTCGGCCACCAGGAAGGACACACTGACGAAGTCCGAGCCGGTCGGCTGCGAGGAGTCCAGGTCCCGTGCGAACGGACGCAGCGCCTCCACCACCCCCGCGGCCAGCGCCTCCTGGCGGGCCTGCACCTCCTGCGCCACCAGCTCACCGAGCCGTACGGGCGCGGACGGGTCGTCCGACCCGGCCCGGATCTCGTCGTTGAGCTGCCGCGCCTGCGGCGATTCGGCGAGGATCTGACGCAGCAGGGACTCCTCGTCCTGGGACACCTTCAGGTGGTACTCGGCGCAGCCCTCCAGCTCCCGGAGCCGGTCGGCGTAGTCCTCGGCCCGCTCCTCCAGCGCGGCCCGCACCTCGTCGTCGCTCGCCGCCACCAGGCCGAACCGCAGGGGCAGCACGGTGCCGTCGGCCATCAGCCGTTCCTGCACCTCCTGGTGCGCCCCGACATCGCGGCGCTTGGGGCGCAGATCCTCGGGCGCGTCACTGACCACCGCGCACAGCGACCCGGCGGTCACCGCCCGCAGCGGGCCGGGGGACTCGCCGACGCCGCGCAGGTCGTCGAGGCGCAGCGGATGCTGCTTGTCGGTGACGGAGTAGACGTAGACGCCCATGGTTCATTCCCTCTCGCGGGTCGAAGTCCGTTTGGAGGTGCGCTTGGCAGGCCGCCGCTTCCGTGCGGGCTCCCGCTCCTCCTCCTCGTCCTCCTCGTCGCTGTCACCGCCGGTGACGGCCTTGAGGGAGTCGGTGACCGCTTCGGCGGCCCCGCTCAGCGCGCCCTTGGACTTGCCCTTGGCGCCGCTCTCCATGGTGTCGCCGACGATGTCGGTCAACTGGGCCGGCGCCTTGCGCCCGGCTTCCAGGTCGAGCCGGTTGCACGCCTCGGCGAAGCGCAGGTACGTGTCGACGCTGGCCACGACGATGCGAGCGTCGATCTTCAGTATCTCGATGCCCACCAGCGACACGCGGATGAAGATGTCGATCACCAGCCCGCGGTCGAGGATGAGCTCCAGGACGTCGTAGAGGCTGCCCCCGCCGCCGCCGCGGCTGACGTTGCCTCCGCCTTGCGGCACCACGGTCATGGTGCCTCCCTTCACCGGCCGCGGGCTCAGCCGCGCCGGTCGATCTGCCCCCGGGTGTAGCGGCGCGTGCGCTCGTAGGACACGAGGTCACCCTCCTTGTCGAGGGTGACGCGGTAGGTCGCCATCACGCTGGTCGTCTCGGGTACCCGCTCCAGTTCGAGCACCTCTACGTCGGCCTCCCAACCGTCGTTCGTCGGTTTCAGCGCCGAGACCGATTCCGGTGCTCGGCCGATCAGTTCCGTCAACTGCTCGGCGGCGGTCCGCATCGCCCAGGCAGGGCCCTTGGCGGGGCGGCGGCGCGCCTCACCGGCCGGACGCCGGCTGGTGCCGCCACCGCTGCTGCTCCGTCGCTTGGCGGGCTCTTCGCTTGCGGCCATGGTCTCTCCGGTTGTCGGAGCGGGCGCCAGATTCCACGCATGAACATACAATTTCAGCATATAGGGTTATACGTCGCATCAGAGTCGGTCGGCCCCCAGTGCCACCGGAACCGCGTGTGCCGCTCTCCCCGAGCCTCGGCGCGGCGCAGGGTGCGTGCGATCCCTTCTTCCTCGATCGCGGGCCGGGTCGGGGTGCCGGCCGGAACCCCGTTTCTCCCCTGACCCTTTACGAAGGGAACCGGTTCATGAATGACACCACCAAAGTCGCTCTCGCCGCCGCAGTCGCCGGTGGCTACGTGCTCGGACGTACGAAGAAGGGACGCCTCGCCTTCGCCCTGGCGACGTACCTCGCCGGACGGCGCACGGGACTCAATCCGCAGGCGCTCCTGACCGAGGGGATGGGCAAACTCGGCGAGATACCGGGCGTCGCCGATCTGAACGAGCAGATCCGCGGCGAACTGCTGAACGCGGGACGCACGGCGCTCACCGCCACCGCCGACCGCCGCCTCGGCGGCCTCGCCGAGTCCCTCCGCGAGCGCACGCAGCGCATCGGCAAGAAGACGGAGAAGGGGGAGGAAGCTGAAGAAGAGAAGGGGGAGGAGGCCGAAGAGGAGGAAGGCGAGGAGCTGGAGGAGTCCGAGGAGCCGGAGGAGGAAGAGGCCGAGGAGGAGGCAGGCGAGTTCGAGGACGAGGCCGAGGAGCCTGAGGAGGACGAGGAGTTCGAGGAGGAGGACGAGGAGGTAGAGGAGCCGCGAGCTGAGGACGAGGAACCCGAGGACGAGGAAGAGGAGGACGAGGAGTTCGAGGAGGACGAGGAGGACGAGGAAGAGGAGCCGGAGGAAGAGGAAGAAGAGCCCGAGGAGGAGGAAGAAGAAGAGGAAGAGGAGGAAGAGGAGGAAGAGCCCGAGGAGGAGCCCGAGAAGCCCTCACCGCGCCGTCGGCCCGCCGCGAAGAAGGCCCCTGCCAAGAAGGCCGCTCCGGCGAAGAAGGCGCCCGCCAAGAAGTCGGCCCCGGCCAAGAAGGCCGCACCGGCGAAGAAGGCCCCCGCGAAGAAGGCCCCTGCCAAGAAGGCCGCTCCGGCGAAGAAGGCGCCCGCCAAGAAGTCGGCCCCCGCCAAGAAGACGGCCGCCAAGAAGACCGCCGCGAAGAAGACTCCCGCCAAGAAGGCTCCGGCGAAGAAGTCGGCCGCCAAGAAGACCACCGGGCGTCGGAGGTAGGCCATGGCAGGCAAGGAAGACGTCAAGGACGGTGCCGGCTCAGGCCTGGACATGCTGCGGAGCGAAGTCGGTGACTACCTGGGCGCCCAGGCGGAAAACCTCGTCGGCAAGACGGGGAAGAAGCTGACGGGCCTGACCCAGAAGCTCCTCGACACGGCCAGTGGTGACGGCGGTGGAGGCGGTGGCTTCATCAAGGGCGTCGGCAGCCGCATTCTCCAGGGCGAGTCGCCGTTCAAGGCGATAGTCGCCGAGAAGGCCGGGGACGTCAAGGACAAGGTGATGGACAAGGCCAAGGGCCTGTTCGGCGGCGGGAGCAAGGGGAAGTCCGGCAGCGCCAAGGTGATGAACATCATCGAGGTGCTGGACATCGGACTGCCCCTGCGCACCACCTACGACCACTGGACCCAGTACGACGAGTTCAGCGGTTTCACCAAGGGCGTGCAGAGCGTCTCGCAGAGCGACGAGGTCACCAGCGACTGGAAGCTGAAGGTCGGCCCCTCCAAGCGCAGTTACAAGGCGACCGTGCAGGAGCAGGTCCCGGACCAGCGGATCGTCTGGACCTCCGAGGGCGCCAAGGGCACCACTCGCGGTTGTGTCACCTTCCACGAACTGGCCCCCGAACTGACGCGCGTCGTGCTCGTCGTCGAGTACTCCCCGGCCGGCTTCTTCGAGAAGACCGGCAACATCTGGCGCGCCCAGGGCCGCCGCCTGCGGCTGGACTTCAAGAACTTCCAGCGCTACGTCAGCTTCGCCGACCCGGAGGAGCTGGAGGGCTGGCGCGGCGAGATCCGCGACGGCGAGGTGGTCCGCTCCCACGAGGAGGCCGTGGAGGAGGAGGAGAACGAGGCCGCCGAGGACGAAGAGGGCGAGGGCGACGAGGAGGAGTACGAGGACGAGGAAGAGGACGAGGGCGAGTACGACGACGAAGCCCCCGACGAGGACGACGACTTCGAGGACGAAGAGGAAGAGGAGGACGAGGAGGAAGAGGAAGCGAGGTGACATCCACCGCTCGCCGGGCGCGCCCGCCTCCGCCAAGGCGGCCGCGCCCGGCGAGCCTGACCGGGCCGCCCCCTCAGCCCGACTGGGCCGTCCCCTCAGTCCGACTGGACCGCCCCCTCAGCCCAACTTCCGGAAGAACTCCCGGATGTCGCCGACCAGCAGCTCCGGCTGCTCCATTGCCGCGAAGTGGCCACCCCGCTCGAACTCCGTCCAGCGCACGATGTGGTTCGTCCGCTCCGCCACGTGCCGCAGCACGAGGAAGTTCTCGCGCGGGAACGCGGCGTACGCGGTCGGCGCCCGCGAGGGCTCGGGCGGCAGACCCGCCTGGTCGGCGTGCGCACGCTCGTAGTAGATGCGCGCGGAGGAACCCGCCGTCCCGGTCAGCCAGTAGAGCATCACGTCGGTGAGCAGATGGTCGCGGTCGACGGCGTCCTCCGGGCGGTCCACCGAGTCCGTCCACTCCTTGAACTTCTCCGCGATCCAGGCCAGTTGGCCGACAGGGGAATCGGTGAGGGCGTAGGAGAGGGTCTGCGGGCGGGTGGACTGGATGTCGGCGTACCCCTGCCTCTCCCGGCTCCACTCCTTCATCCGCTCCCATGAGGCGAGGGTGCGTTCACGCTCGGCGGGGGTCAGCACGGCGAGTTCCTCCCCGGTCGGCTCGGTCGTCGCGCCGGCGCCGGGGATCAGGTTCAGATGGACGCCGATGACCCGCTCGGGGCGGATGCGGCCCAGCTCGCGGGAGACGGCCGCGCCCCAGTCGCCGCCCTGGGCGCCGTAACGCTCGTGGCCCAGGCGGTCCATCAGCTCCGCGAACGCCGCAGCGACCCGGCGGTACTCCCAGCCGCTCTCGCGGGTGGGGCCCGAGAAACCGAAGCCGGGGATGCTCGGCAGCACCAGATGGAAGGCGTCGGCCGGGTCGCCGCCGTGCGCGCGGGGATCGGTCAGCGGACCCGCGATCCGCTCGAACTCCGCGAACGAGCCGGGCCAGCCATGGGTGATGATCAGCGGGGTGGCGTCCGGCTCCGGGGAGCGGATGTGCGCGAAGTGGACGTTCGCGCCGTCGATCGTGGTCATGAACTGCGGCCACTCGTTCAGCCGGGCCTCCGCCGCCCGCCAGTCGTACTCGTGCCGCCAGTAGTGCGCCAGTTCGCGCAGGTAGTCACGCGGGACGCCGTGGTCCCAGCCGGCCCCCGGCAGCTCGTCCGGCCAGCGGGTGCGGTCGAGGCGGTCGCGCAGATCCGCCAGCTCGCTCTCCGGGACGGCGATACGGAACGGTCGGACAGCGGCGTCCGGTGAAGTGGTCATAGCGGCGCAGCCTAGGCGTCCCGGTGGGCCGGGGAGAGATCTTTTCCGCCCGGCCCGGCCTCCCGGCCCCCATGGGCCGAACGGCTCTCGCCCGGTGCGGTCCGGCACGGGCCGGGTACGTGCCCTGCATGGACAGCTCCGATGTGGAACCGGCGCTGCAGGAGGCGCTGGACCGGCTCACGCTGCTGGACCAGACCGCCGCCGTGCTGGCGAGCACGCTCGACGCGGAAGAGGGGATGCGCCGCGTGTGCCGGGTGCTCGTACCGGCGCTCGCCGACTGGAGCGTGGGCGACCTCGTGGACGAGGGCGGCCACGTGGAGCGCGTCTGCGTCACGCACCGGGATCAGGGCATCCCGCTGGTCGGCATGACCGGGCTGCTGCCCGGCGTGGGGGAGGACTCCGACGACCCGTGGTCGCGGGTGCTGCGCGGCGCCGGTGCGCTGCTGCTGTCCGCCGACCGGTTCGCGCCGGACGAGGAGACCACCGACCCGTTCCACGCGCTGAACAGCGAGCTGTTCCGGCGGCTGGGCGGCGGTTCGGGCGTCGTCGCGCCGCTGCGGGCCCGGCGGCGGGCGCTCGGCGCGCTGACCCTCGTCCGCGGACCGGAGCGGCCGCCGTTCGGGGAAGGGGACCTGGCACTGGTGGAGGGGCTGGCCCGCCGGGTCGGCCTCGCGGTGGACAACGCCCGGCTGCACGCCGAGGTGCAGAACATCGCCGAGCGGCTGCAGCGCTCCCTGCTGCCCCGCCTGCCGGTCATCGACGGTCTGCGCATCGCCGCCCGCTACACCCCCGCCACCTCGTCCGCACAGGTGGGCGGGGACTGGTACGACAGCTTCGTGCTGCCCCAGGGCGACACCGCGCTGATCATCGGCGACGTCACCGGCCACGACCTCCAGGCCGCCGTGGCCATGAGCCAGATCCGCAACATGCTGCGCGGCATCGCCTGCGACCGCCAGGAACCGCCCGGCCGCATCCTGCGCCGGCTGGACCTGGCGATGGCCGCGCTCTACCCGCACCAGACGGCCACCTGCGTCTACGCCCTGCTCAAGGGCCCGGAGCACGGCCGGTACCAACTGGACTGGGCCTCCGCCGGACACCTGCCGCCGCTGCTGATCACCCCGGCCGGGGACACCACGTATCTGGACGCCGGCCGCGGCATGGTCCTCGGCGTCGACCCCGGGGCCGAGCGGGTGGGCGCCGGCGCCGACCTGCCGCCGGGCGGGACCCTGCTCCTCTACACCGACGGCCTGGTCGAACGCCGGGGCGAGTCGCTGGACCACAGCCTCACCCGGCTCCGCCAGCACGCGGCCGCCCTGGTCGACCAGGACCTGGACGTCATGTGCGAGGAACTGCTGACCGGCCTCGCCCCGGACGCCGAGGACGACGTGGCCCTGATCGCCCTGCGCCTGCCCACCTCCACCACCTGACCGCGACTCCGGGCGCTCCCGCCGGGCATGACATGCGCCTGCGTGTGGCACCCGGCCGGGTGTGCGAGGGATACGAGCGACGTGGCAAGCGCTGACGGCGGACCTCTCGACGGCCCTGGAGGGTGCCCGGCGGGCCTGGGCGGGCCCGAGCCGGGAGCGGGACCTGGTGGCCCAGGCGCTCAAGGCGGCGCTGGCCGCCTGGGTGGCCTGGGCGGTGGCGGGCTGGTGGCTCCAGGCGCCGGTGGCGTTCGTGGCGCCCTGGGTGGCGGTGGTCCTGGTCGAGTCCACCGTCTACCGCTCCCTCACCCACGGCCTCCAGCAGCTCGCGGCGATCGCCGCCGGCACCGTCGTCGCCACCGCCGTCGGACTCGCGCTCCCGCACACCGAGGCCGCGATGGCCGTCGTACTGCCGGTGGTGCTGCTCCTCGGCCAGTGGCACCGGCTCGGCAGCCAGGGCATCTACGCCGCCACCGGCGCCCTGTTCACCCTGACCGCCGGACCCTTCTCCGTCGTCACCTCCGCGGCCCGGCTCGGGGAGGCGCTGTTCGGCGCGGTGGTCGGCCTGGCCGTCAACGCCCTGATCCGGCCGCCCGTCTACCTGCGCGACGCCCGCGCCCTGCTCCAGGACACCGCCGACGAGGCCCACGACATCCTCCAGGAGGTGGCCGAGGGGCTCGCCGAGGGACGCCTGGACGCGGACGAGGCGACCGGCTGGCACGACCGCGCCGTGCGGCTCCACCCCCTGGTCGAGCAGGCCAAGGCCGCCGTCGGCTGGAACCAGGAGAGCCGGCGCATCAACCTGCGCCACCTCCCCAAGGCCGTGGCGGACGCCGGCCGGGGCTACGACGACGCGGCCACCGTCCTGGAGTACGCCGCCGTGCACACCGCGGGCGTCACCCGCACCGTCCTGGAGACCGTCTCCGACGAGGACGCGGCCCCCCGGCTGGACGCCGGACTCGCCCGGCACTACGCCCGCTACCTCAGCCTGACCGCGCACGCGCTGCGCCTGTACAGCAACAGCCGCTTCGGACCCGCGACCGAGGACGGACTGCGCGACGCCGTCCACGACATGCGCGAGACGCTGCAGACCCTGCGCCAGGACCTGGTCCGCACCACCAGCGACGACCCCGCCGGAGTCGCCGTCTACGGCGCCCTGCTCGCCCAGGCCCACCGCCTGGCCCGGCAGATGGTCCTCTCCGCCGACTGAACCCGTGGTGCCGCTCAGGTGTGCCGGGCGTGCACGGGGTTGTTGGCGACCTCGTCCGGGCACTTCCCGCGGGAGCGGCGGGTCGGCCGGTCGCGCCGCCAGTCGAAGGCGGCGAGCGCCAGCGAGGCGGCCATGCCGGCCAGCGCGGCCACGAGGGCCGTGCGGTAGTTGCCGCCGGTGTCGCCGAGCACCACGTAGAAGAGGCCCGGCAGCGCCGCGGTGCCCACCGCGGCACCGAGCCGCTGCCCGGTCTGGAGGGCGCCCCCGGCCGCGCCCGCCATGCGCACCGGTACGTCCCGCAGGGTCATGGTGATGTTGGGGGACACCACGAAACCGCTGCCGATCCCGCCGATGAACAGCACCGGCGCGGCCACCCAGGGCGCGATCCCGAGCGGCGCGAAGCGCAGCAGCAGCGCGGTGCCGCCCAGCCCGGCGATCACCCCCGTGAGGCCGCACACGGTGAGCACCCGGCCGAACCGCTCCACCAGCCGCCCCGCGAGCACGGCCGCGCTCGCCGAGCCGAGGGCGAAGGCGGTCACGGCGAGGCCCGACTTCAGCGGGGAGTAGCCGAGGCCGTGCTGGTAGAACAGCGCGAACACCAGCCAGACGCCGCTGAAGCCGACGAAGTACAGCGTGCCCACCCCGGCGCCGACCGCGTAGCCGCGCACGGTGGTGAACAGCCGCGGATCGAGCAGCGGCTGGGCCTCACGGGCCACCAGGCGCCGCTGCCACAGCACGAAGGCGCCGAGCAGCACGACCGCGACCGGGAAGAGCCACCACAGCCGCCCGATCCCGCCGGAGTCCGCCTGGACCAGCGGATACATCAGCGCCAGCACCCCGGTCCCGAGCAGCAGCACGCCCACCACGTCCACGCGCCCCCGCCCCGACCGCTGGACGCGGGGCAGCAGCCGCCGGCCCAGCAGGACGGCGAGGAGGCCGATGGGGACGTTGACGTAGAAGATCCATCGCCAGCCCTGCTCGCCGGAGGCCAGGGCCAGGATGACGCCGCCGGTGATGGGGCCGATGGCGGAGGAGATGCCCACGGTCGCGCCGAAGAGGCCGAAGGCACGGCCGCGTTCCGCGCCCCGGAACATCTGCTGGATCAGCGCCGAGTTCTGCGGCGCCATGAACCCGGCCGCCAGCCCTTGGCAGAGCCGGGCCAGCACCAGCAGGGTGATGTCCGGCGCCGCGCCGCAGGCCGCGCTGAAGAGCACGAACCCGGTGAGCGCCAGCAGGAAGATCCGGCGCCGGTCCAGGGCGTCGCCCAGGCGGCCCGCGGTGACCAGGGCGAGCGCGAAGGTGAGCGCGTACCCGGACACCACCCACTGCACCTCGGCCGGGGTGGCGTGCAGGTCCCGCTGGATGGTGGGCAGCGCGACCGCGACGATCGTGACGTCCAGCAGACTCATGAAACCGGCGACCAGGGTCACCCACAGGGCCCGCCACCGGCGTGGGTCCGGCTCGTATCCGTCCTCGGGGGCGGCCGGCCGCCCGCCGCCCGCCGTCGATGCCGACGCAGTCACCAGGGCTCCTCTCGCCGGGGACACAGCACCGGGCGATCGAGTTCCCCGGCAGGCCGCCCGGCACTCGTACGGCCCCTTTTCGATCACCCTCGGTAGCAGCCCGGGCGCGCAGTGAAGAGGATCGTTTGAGCGGGCGATGACGGTGCAGGTGTTCTGCCTGGACGTGAGTACGGCGAAAGGAACACCCATGGCGGCCCTCGACAACGAAGATCCGGTGGATCCCGGTGCGGTCAGACGCCACCGTGTGCTGTTCCGCGCGATCGAGCGACGGCGCAACCCCAAGCTGCGCCGCAGCGACATCACCGTGACGGATCAGGCCGCCGTGAAGCGGGCCACCAAGGCCGCCGCCCTCGGCAACGCCATGGAGTGGTACGACTTCGGCATCTACAGCTACCTCGCCGCGACCCTCGGCAAGGTCTTCTTCCCCTCGGGGAACGACACGGTGCAGTTGCTCAGCTCCTTCGCCACCTTCGCCGTGGCCTTCCTGGTGCGCCCGCTCGGCGGCATGGTCTTCGGGCCGCTCGGCGACAGGATCGGCCGTAAGCGCGTGCTGTCCATGACCATGATCCTGATGGCCGTGGGCACCTTCGCCATCGGGCTGATCCCCTCGCACGCCGCGATCGGCATGTGGGCCCCGGCCCTGCTGATCCTCTTCCGGCTGATCCAGGGCTTCTCGACCGGCGGCGAGTACGGCGGCGCCTCCACCTTCATCGCGGAGTACGCCCCGGACAAGCGGCGCGGGTTCTTCGGCAGCTTCCTGGAGTTCGGCACGCTCGCCGGATACGTCGGGGCCTCCGGCCTGGTCGTCGTCCTGAACACCGTCTTCAGCGCCGACCAGATGCTGCACTGGGGCTGGCGCATCCCCTTCCTGGTCGCGGCCCCGCTCGGCTTCATCGGCCTCTACCTGCGGCTCAAGCTGGACGAGACGCCGGCCTTCCAGAAGCTGGAGGGCGGCAACGTCCACGCGAGCGACGCCGCCGACGCGGTGGAGTCCTCGGCCACCGCCGACCTGGGCAAGATCTTCACCCGGCACTGGCGGCCGCTGGTGCTGTGCCTCGCGCTCGTCGCGGCGTACAACATCACCGACTACATGCTGCTGTCGTACATGCCGACCTATCTGTCGGACGAGCTGGGCTACCCCACCAACCACGGGCTGCTGATCCTGCTGCTGGTGATGGTGCTCCAGATGTGCGTCATCAGCCAGGTCGGCCGGCTCTCCGACCGCTTCGGACGCAAGCCGCTGCTGATGGCGGGGATGCTCGGCTTCTTCTTCCTGTCCGTGCCGGCCTTCCTGCTCATCCGGCAGGGCAGCGTCGTCCTCATCGCCGTGGGCCTGCTCATGATGGGGCTGTCCCTGGTGGCGATGCTCGGCACGATGTCGGCGGCGCTCCCGGCGATCTTCCCGACCCAGGTGCGCTACGGCTCCCTCTCAGTGGCCTACAACCTCGCCACCTCGATCTTCGGCGGCACGACCCCGCTGGTGATCACCTACCTCATCAGCGTCTTCCACACCAACCTCATGCCCGCCTACTACGCCACCGCGGCCGCCGTCGTCGGTGTCGTCGCGGTGCTGTGCATGAAGGAGACGGCCAACAAGCCGCTCGCTGGCTCGCCGCCCGCGGTGGAGACGGAGAAGGAGGCCGCGGAGATCGTCCAGGCCCAGGCTCCGGTCCCGAAGTTCTGACCCGCGCGAGGCCGCGCACCACGGAACGCCCCCCCTGCCGACCCGGCACGGGGGCGTTCCGTCTTCTCCGGCCGCCGGTACTACGGCTTGATGCCCACCGCGGTCCACAGGCTGACCTCCGCGTCGGTGGCGGCCGGTTCGGCGTCCGGGCGCCAGCGGTGGCCCACCGAGACACCGGGGTCCAGCAGCTCCAGCCCGTCGAAGAAGCGCGCCACGTCCGCGCGGGAGCGGAACTGCACCGGGGTCCCGGCGCCGGTGTAGATGTCCGTGACCTTCTGCCAGGTCGACGCGTCGAAGTCGGGCGTGCAGTGGCTCAGGGCGAGCGCGCTGCCGGAGGGGAGCACGTCCAGCAGCCGGCCGACGATGCCGTACGGGTCCCGGTCGTCCGGCACGAAGTGCATCAGGGCGTTCAGGGACAGCGCCACCGGCTGCTCCGTGTCCAGGACGTCGGTCAGCTCGGGGGCGTCCAGCAGCGACTGCGGATCGTTGACGTCCGCCTCGATGTACGCGGTGCGGCCCTCGGCGGTGCTGCGCATCAGACGCTCGGCGTACTTGAGGACGAGCGGGTCGTTGTCGGCGTACACCACCCGCGCGTCGGCGACCACGGACTGGGCCACCTGGTGCAGGTTCGGCTCGGTGGGGATGCCGGTGCCGATGTCCAGCCACTGCCGGATGCCGTGCTCCCGGGCGAGGACCCGGGTGGCGCGGTGCATGAAGGCGCGGTTCTCGCGGGCACACACGAATATGCCGGGATAGACCGACGCCACCGCCTCCGCGGCGTGCTTGTCCGTCTCGAAGTGGTCCTTGCCGCCCAGGTAGTAGTCGTACATCCGGGCGGAGTGGGGCCGGCTGGTGTCGATGTCCCGCGCCGCGGGTGAGTCGGTCATCCTGTTCCTCTTCGGTGTGTGCGTGGGGGGAGAAGTCAGCCGGTGGTCAGATGGTCGGCGAGGCCCCGCTTGACCCCCGCGACGAACGCGGTGATCTCCTCCGGGGTGTAGATCAGCGCGGGTCCGGCGGGGTCGGTCGACTGGCGCAGGGCCACCCGGCCGTCGGCGAGCTGCTTGGTCTGCACGCACTGGCCGCCGTTCGGGCCGCTCCACGGGGACTCCCAGCCCTGCTCGCCGAGGTCGGAGGCGGGCATCCCGTTGTAGGCGTGGCCACGGTCGTCGATGGTGGTCATGAGTACTCCTTGCGCATGCGGTTCAACAGCGCCCTGCTCTGCGCGTCGGAGGTCAGCAGGGACATGCGGTTGTGCGCCTCCAGATGGGCCACGACGTCGGAGCGCTGGTCCAGGTACATCGCGCCGGAGAGGATCTCGCTGTAGACGATGTCCGGCAGCTCCGGCTCCTCGAAGCGGAAGTACGTGAACGGCGCGCACGCGCCCACGTGGGCACCGGCGGTGAACGGGACGACATCGACGCTGACGTGGTCCAGCTCCGAGAGCTCCAGCAGCCGTTCGATCTGCTCCCGCATCACCTCGGGTCCGCCCACCGCCCGGTGCAGGACGGCCTCCTCCATCACGACCCACAGCGTCGGCGAGTCGGCGCGCTCCAGCAGGGCCTGACGGCGCAGCCGCAGGTCCACGCGGCGCGCCAGATCCTCGTCGCCGTCGTTGGGGAAACCGCCGCCGAGCACGGCGCGCGCGTACGCGTGGGTCTGGAGCAGTCCCGTCACGTAGTGCGGCTCGTAGGTGCGCAGGGTCTTGGCGCCGGTCTCCAGACTCACGTACGCGCTGAACCAGCCCGGCACCACATCGCGGTAGGCGTGCCACCAGCCGGGCTCGTTGGCCCGCTCGGCGAAGGCGACGAACTCGTCCCGCTCCTGCCGGTCGGCGCCGTAGGTGTCGAGCAGCTTCTCCACGTAGAGGGGCTTGAGCGCCACCTCCGCCTTCTCCAGCCGGCGGATGGTCAGGGACGTGACCCTCAGCGCCCGGGCCGCTTCGTCCAGGGAGACGCCCGCCTCCTGGCGCCGCTCCTGGAGCCTGCGGCCCAGGACCATGCGCAGCACGGTGGGCGCACTGCCGGTGCTGCCCGCGCTCGAACGGCCTTCACTCACGCCCTACCTCCTGATGGGCTGTCACTCGTACGAGTGTGACAGGGAGTTGGTGAATCAACCAGACGGATAGCGGCTCTCTGTAATTATCAGGGAGTCGGTTGCAGCCTGAACTCAGTTGCGAGCATAGTTACTTGAGTGACCGCCTCACGGAAGGCAACCACCGTGCCCCCCACCACGACCTCCTCACCCGACCTGTTGGACATCGCCGACCCGGACCACACGCACTGGATCACCCTGCGATCGCACCACTCCAGCGTCAGGATCGCCCGCCGCTCCATGCGGGAACGGCTGACCGGGTGGCTGCTGCCCGGAGAGCTGCGCGCGGACGCCGTGCTGCTCGTGTCCGAACTCGCCACCAACGCGGTCCTGCACACCTCCAGCGTGCGCATCCTGTGCGGCATCGGCCTCGTCGGCGCCGGACGCCTGCGCATCGAGGTGCACGACCACGACTACTCCGGCCAGGGCCTCTCCCGGCGCGACGCGGGCCCCGACGACGAGGGCGGCCGCGGGCTCCTGCTGGTCGAACAGCTCGCCGACTTCTGGGGCGTCGACCGCTCCAGGCTCACCAGCGGCAACGCGGTGTGGGCGACGCTGAGTTCCTGACGCGGATCAGGTCCCGGCGGGCGTCAGTGCGGCCAGCAGCAGGGTGCGGTCGTCCGCGCCGCTCGTGCCGGACGGACTGTTCAGCAGGTGCTCGCACAGTGCCGGCAGGTCGGTGCCCAGCTCGGCGACGGCCGCGTCCAGGGAGCCCGCCAGGCGGGAGATCTGGTGGTCGATGTCGGCGTCGCGGGACTCGACCAGACCGTCGCTGTAGAGCACCAGCAGAGCCGGCTCGGGGACGGTGAACACCGTCGCCTCGTAGTGGCCCGTGCCGAGCCCCAGGGGGAGTCCGGGCTCGGTCAGGGCGACCGGGGCGGTCCTGCCGTCCGGGCCGCGCAGCAGCGGGGGAGGATGGCCCGCGCTCACCACGGTGCAGGTGTGTTCCTCCGGCGACCACTCGGCGTAGACACAGGTGGCGAAGGAGGCGCCCGGCGTGTCATGGGCGAGCGCGTCGAGCCGCCGCACGAGATCGACCGCCGGTATGTCGAATCCGGCGAACGCCCGCACGGCGGTACGTAGTTGCAGCATGGCGACGGCGGACTCCGGGCCGTGGCCCATGGCGTCGCCCACGATCAGGCTGATCCGGCCGTCCGGCCGCCGCAGCGCGTCGTACCAGTCGCCGCCGATCACCGTGTCCTGTCCGGCGGGCAGGGAGCCGTGGCCGACCTGGCAGCCCTCGAAACTGCGGAGCGCCCCGGACGGCAGGCTGCCCCGGATGGCCAGGGTGGTGCGCCGCTCGTGCTCGTAGCGGCGGGCGTTGTCCAGCGCGACCGAGGCCCGTGCCGCCAGCGCCTCCACGGCCGCCGCCTCGGCGGAGGCGAACGGCGCCCGGTCCGGCCCGCGGGTGCAGGCGACGAAGCCGATGGCGACGCCCCGCAGCCGCAGCGGCACGACGAGGAAGGAAGCCGTCCGCAGCAGCTCACCGACCCGTGCGTCCCCGCTGCCGGAGGCGATCAGCCGCGCGGAGGTGTGCGGGTCCACCGAGTCGAGCAACTGCGCCTGCCCGGAGGTCATCGCACGGGCGTACGGCGTCTCGCGGGGGAAGACGATCACCTCGCCGACCGGCAGCAGCTTCTCCCAGTCCTCGCGCGCGTCCGCGCCCACCCGCAGCGCCAGCCGGTGCGCCTCGATACGCGGCGGGTCGGCGGTCGCGCCCGCGCTCTCGCCCCGGCGCCACCGCTCCAGCAGGTACACCGAGGCCGCGTCGGCGAAGGCGGGCGTCAGCGCGTGCGTGAACTGGCTGCCGGTCAGCGGCAGATCCAGCGCGGAGCCGATCGCGTCGGCGGCGGGGGAGAGGAGCTGCCGGCGCGGCCGGGGCCGGGCGGCGGGTGATTCGTCCATGCGGCTGCGCGGGTCGTTCCGCAGAGTCGTGCCTTTCCGGGGGTGAGGACGACGGCCGCGCGGCAGGAGGGCGGGGCGTCGCTCGTCGTTGCGGGCAACTATATGATGACCCGTCAAGTGAGGTGCAGGAGACGGGAGTTGCGATGTCCGACAGCGCGGTCACGGGATTTGGCGCAGAGCCCGACAAGGCGAGCGTGGCCAGGATGTACGACGCCATGCTCGGCGGACAGCACAACTTCGCCATAGACCGGGAGGCGGTGGCCGCCTTCACCGCCATCGACCCCCAGGTGCGCACCCTGGCCCGCGCCAACCGGGACTTCCTCGGCCGTGCCGTGCGCTTCCTGATCGACTCGGGGGTGCGGCAGTTCATCGACCTGGGCTCGGGCATCCCCACCCAGGGCAACGTCCACGAGGTGGCACAGGCGGCCGACCCGGACGCCCGCGTGGTGTACGTCGACAACGACCCCGTGGCCGTGGCGCACAGCGCGTCCCTGCTCGCCGACAACCCGCACGCGGACATCGTCGACGGCGACATCCGCCGGCCCGCCGACATCCTGGACTCGCCCAAGCTGCGCAAGCTGATCGACTTCGGGCAGCCCGTCGCCGTCCTGATGATCACGATCCTGCACTTCATCACGCCCGAGGAGGACCCCAGCGGCATCGTGGGCGCCTTCCGGGACGCCCTGCCCGAGGGGAGCTGGCTGGCGATGTCCCACGCCACCAACCAGGACCGCCCCGACACGGCCGCCGCCGTCGGGCAGCTCTACCGGTCCCGCGCCACCTCCCCGGTGACCGCCCGCTCCCACGACGAGATCCTCGGCCTCTTCACCGGCTTCGACCTCGCGGAGCCCGGCCTGGTCCACGTCCCGCTGTGGCGTCCGGACCCGGCCGGGGCGCTGCCGGACAATCCGACGGAGTACTGGGTGTACGCGGGAGTCGGCCGCACCGCACCCCGGCAGGGGACCGGGAGGGATTGAGCCCGCGGCGCACGGGCACTTGGAGGCCACGGGACGGCGGGCGCGCCGCCGTCCGGCTGGTGGCAGGGGAAGAGGGCCGTGGGCATGGGTAGAGGACCGACTTCGGCAGCGGACGGACGCAGCGGTGCCCCGACGCCGCCCCTGCTGCCCGGAGGCTACGATCCGGCCGACTACGCCGGGACCGTGGCGCGTGCCGCCGAGGCGGCCGGGGTCTCCCCGGTACTGCTGATGACCGTGCTGCACAACGAGGCGTACAAACCGCACCACCCGCTGCTCGAACGGCTCTGGCAGTGGTGGAAGCCCGGCGCGTCCTTCGGCGTGGCCAACATGCACCGGGCGGCGTTCGAGTCGGTCCGGCGCGCGCACGGCCTGTCGGGCCGGTGGCAGGACCTGCGGGACGACCCCGCGTTCGCCGTCCGCGTGGCGGCCCTGCACCTCGGCGACCTCGACCGGGTCCTTCCCCGGCGCCATGTGCGCCAGTACAGCCGCGACGAACTGCTCGCCCTCGGCTACAACGCGGGCGAACGGAACATGCGGGCCTTCGCCCGAGGAGTGCCGCCGGGGCCCATGGCGCGGTCGTACCTGCAGCGCTTCCGGGCCTGCCGGAGCCGGGCCGCCGACGCGCTGGCGGAAGGCGGCAGGCCGCGCGGCACGGACGCCGTGGCCGGCTGAGCCGCCGGGTCCGGATGCCGGCCGTGGCCCACCGGATGCAGTCGGCCGGTTTCTGGGTGACGGTAGTCGCAGTGCCCCAGCCGGAGTGCCATCGCACCGCCGGACGACCTGACCGGCCTCGTCGACCGGGCGGCAGGGCACATCACGGCGACGGCGAGGAGGAACTGTGGCTACTTCCGATCACCAGCACGAGGGCCCCGCGGACGGCGGCGCGGCAGGCGAGCCCGGCGTTCACGACGGCGGTGCGGACGGCAGCGCCGAGGGCCCGGCGGACGGCGGCGCGGCCGGCGTCCCGGGCGTCCACGACGGCGGAGCCGACGGCGGTGCCGACAGCGGAGCCGAGGGTCCCGCCGACGGCGGTGCGGCCGGGGTGCCCGGCGCCCATGACGGAGGCGCGGACGGCAGCGCGGACCACGGCGCCGACCACGGTGCGGACCACGGCGCCGAGGGCCCGGCCGACGGCGGTGCCGCCGGTGAGCCCGGTGTCCACGACGGCGGCGCGGACGGCGGCGCCGGTGGTAACGGCTCTTGACCGGCCCGGCCGGTGACTCCCGTGATCCCGGCGCCCCCGCGGGTGCCGGGATTCTGGAGCGCCGTCTGACCGACCTCCGCCTCGACGACTTCGCGCGCGACGTCTGGTCGCGCACCGCGCTCCTCACCCGCCGCGCGGGCGACTTCTCCGACGTGTTCGACGCCGACGCCGTGGACGAACTCCTCTCGCGCCGGGGGCTGCGTACGCCCTTCCTCCGCGTCGCCAGGAACGGCACCGTGCTCCCCGAGTCGTCCTACACGTCGCCCGGCGGCGTCGGCGCCACCGTCTCCGACCAGCTCGACGACACCGCCCTGTGGCGGCTGTTCGCGGACGGCGCCACGCTCGTCCTCCAGGCGCTCCAGCGCACCTGGGCCCCCGTCGGGGACCTGTGCGCCGGGCTGAGCGCGGAGCTGGGGCACCCGGTGCAGGCCAATGCCTACGTCACACCGCCGCAGAGCCGGGGATTCGACGACCACTACGACGTCCACGACGTCTTCGTCGTCCAGATCCAGGGCAGCAAACGCTGGCTCGTGCACGAGCCCGTCCACCGGGACCCGCTCAGGGACCAGCCCTGGACCGACCACCGCACGGCCGTCGCCGAGGCCGCCGAGGGGCCCGCGTACATCGACACCGTGCTGGAGCCCGGAGACGTCCTCTACCTGCCGCGCGGCTGGCTGCACGCCGCCCGCGCCAAGGGTGAGGTCTCCATCCACCTGACCCTGGGCATCCACGTCTGGACCCGCTACGCGCTGGCCGAGCAGCTCGCCGAGGCCGCTCTCGCCGCGCTGCGCGAGGACCCGTGGGCGCGCGCCTCGCTGCCCCTGGGCGCCGACGCGACGGCCCGGGCGGTCGACGGCGTACGCGAACGCCTCACCGCGGCCGTCGCCGACTGCGACTCCGCGCCGCTGTTCCACCGCACCCGGCGCGGACAGGGCCGCCCGGCGCCGCTGGGGCCGCTGGCCCAGCTCGCCGCCGTCGACGGCCTCACCCCCGACTCGCCCGTACGGCTGCGTGACGCGCTGGAAGCCCGCCTGGAGGGAGCGCGCCTGATGACACGGGTCGGCTGGCTCGACTTCCCCGCGACCGACCTGCCCCCGGTGGCCCGCCTGCTCGACGGCGACGTCCGTACGGCCGCCGACCTCGGCCTCGACCTCGCCGGGAGACTGCTCCGCGCGGGCGTGCTGGTGCCCGCCGGACGGTAGCGGCCGCCCGGTGAGCACCTCGGAGCGCTTCTTCTGCGCCGACGCCGCGCGGTTGCGCGGCGACCCGCTCGCGGGCACGGCACCGCGCGGTGTCGTCTGGGTACTGATCGAGTACCGGGGCGCCTGGCCGTCCAACGGCTACGACGGCATCGACCTCGACCCGGAGATCAAGGCCCACGTCTGGTCCGCCGCCCACGAGGTACGGGCCCGGATCTTCCTGATCAGGCGGCTCGCCCGTCCCCGACCCGAGGGCCCCGGCCGGTGGGCCGTACTGCACTACGAGCGCTCGGGCGCCTCCCGCCAGCGCTGGGGCACCTGGAACCGTGACCAGGACCTCGTGGAGATCGCCGAGGCCCTGCGGACACCGGGGCACCTCGACCACCCGCCCGTCGTCCTGGTCTGCGCCCACGGCCAGCACGACATCTGCTGCGCCGTGCGCGGGCGGCCCGTGGCGCGGGTGCTCGGCGAGCGCTGGCCGAACCTCGTCTGGGAGTGCACGCACGTGGGCGGGGACCGGTTCGCCGCCAACGTCGTCGTCGTGCCCGACGGGGTCTACTACGGCCGTCTCGACCCCACGTCGGCCGTGGAGGTGGTCGAGGAGCACCTGGCCGGGCGCATCCACCCCGACCACCTGCGCGGCTACACCGACCTCGCCCCGCCCCAGCAGGTCGCGGTCGCCGCCCTGCTCGAACGCTTCGGCCCGGCCGGCCGTCACGACTACACGGTCACCGGGACCGTGCGCGACGGCGACGACTGGCGTATCCGCGTCGAACTCCACGCGCCCCGGCCGACCGCCTTCGACATCGAGGTGCACGCCCACCGCACCGCCCCGTACCGGCTGACCTGCCGGGGACCCGTGCCGAGCCCCGCCGTCGGCTACGAGGTGCGGGCCATCCGCTCCGCTTGACCTCGAGTCGGCGCCAAGTCGTGGCGTGGGAGGGCGACTTCACCGGAAGGAACACCATGACCGGAACTTGGTTCATCACGGGCACCTCGTCCGGGTTCGGCCGCCTCCTCACCGAGCGGCTGCTCGCGCGCGGCGACCGGGTGGCGGCCACCCTGCGCCGCCCGGAGGCCCTGGACGACCTGCGCGCCCGGTACGGCCACCGGCTCCGGACCGCCCGGCTCGACGTCACCGACACCGCACAGGTGGACCGGGTCGTCGCCGACGCCTTCGCGGACCTGGGCGAGATCGACGTGGTCGTCAACAACGCGGGGTACGGCGTGTTCGCCTCCGTCGAGGAGGCCACCGACGAACAGATCCGGCGCGTGATCGACACCAACCTGCTCGGCTCCGTCCACGTCATCCGCGCCGCCCTGCCCCACCTGCGCGCCCAGGGCCACGGCCGCATCCTCCAGGTCTCCACCGCCGGCGGCCAGACGACCTACCCCGGCTTCGCCTACTACCACGCCTCCAAGTGGGGCATCGAGGGCTTCTGCGAGACCGTCGCCCGGGAGATCGCCCCCTTCGGCATCACCCTCACCATCGTCGAGCCCGGCGCCACCCCGACCGGCTTCGGCAGCTCCCTCGACACCGCACCGCCCATGCCGGAGTACGCCGGCACCCCGGCCGGCGAGATCCGCCGCGCCCTCACCGACGGCACCTTCGTCCTGCCCAACGACCCGGAGAAGATCGCCCAGGCCATGATCGACCTGGCCGACTCCGACGCGGCCCCGCTCCGCCTGCCCCTCGGCTCGGACACCTACGACGACGTCCGCGCGTCCCTCGTCGCCCGCCTGGCGGAACACGACGCACACCGCGACGCGGCGTTCTCGGTGGTCAGCGGCGAAGCGGACGCCACGGGAAAAGAAAGGTGACGTGAACTGTCACCTTTGGCGTGCACCGTAGAGACATGACCACAGACATCGACAAGCAACTCGCCGGCCGCGTCGCCCTCGTCGCCGGAGCCACCCGCGGTGCCGGGCGGGCACTCGCCGTGGAACTCGGCCGGGGCGGGGCCACCGTGTACGTCACCGGCCGCACCACCCGTGAGCGGTCCAGCGAGGTGGGGCGGGACACGGAGACCATCGAGGAGACGGCGGAGCTGGTCACGGCCGCCGGGGGCACCGGTGTCGCCGTACCCACCGACCACCTGGACCCCGACCAGGTCCGCGCGCTCGTGGAGCGGATCGACCGCGAGCAGGGGCGGCTCGACATCCTGGTCAACGACCTCTGGGGCGGCGAACACCTCCTGGTCAACTCGGTCTTCGGCAAGAAGAGCTGGGAGACCCCCCTCGACGACGGCCTGCGCATCCTGGAACTCGGGGTGCGCTCGCACGTCATCACCGCGGCCCTGGCCCTCCCGCTCCTGATCCGCTCCGACGCACCCCTGCACGTGGAGGTCACCGACGGCACGGCGGTGTACAACCGCCGGTACCGCGAGAACCTCTACTACGACCTCGCCAAGAACGCCCCCATCCGCATCGCCTTCGGCCTGGGCGAGGAACTCGCGGAGTACGGCGGCACGGCCGTCGCCGTCACGCCCGGCTTCCTGCGCTCGGAGCAGATGCTCGGCCACTTCGGGGTGACCGAGGAGAACTGGCGCGACGCCGCCGCCCAGGAACCCGACTTCGCCACCGCCGAGTCGCCGTACTACCTGGCCCGCGGGGTCGCCGCGCTCGCCGCCGACCCGGAGCGCGCCGCCCGCTGGAACGGCAGGTCCACCTCCAGCGCGGAACTCGCCAAGACCTACGACGTCCGGGACGTGGACGGCAGCAGGCCGGACGCCTGGGCGTACTTCGAGGAGGTCAAGTTCGGCGGCAAGGAGGGCACACCCGACGACTACCGCTGATCCGCCACGCCGTACAGCGAGGCCAGGGCCCGCGCCTGCTCGCGGAAGCGGGCGCGCAGGCCCTCCGGGGCCAGCACCTCCACGTCCGCGCCCAGCTCGCTGAGCTGGGCGAAGGCGACCTCCTCCGACTCCACCGGCAGGTCGAGCGTGACCCGGCCGGCGGCGTCCGGCGCGCTCGCCGACTCCAGCGCCTCGGCGACACCGGCCGGGTCCGCCACGGCCGGCAGGCGGCCGAGACCGCGTGTCGTCAGACGCAGGGTGGCCGTCGACCGCAGCAGCGTCCGGGCGAACTCGGCGGCGTTCGCCCGCCAGTACCCGGTCAGATCGAAGGACGGATCGCGGACGAACGGTTCGTCCTCGTCGGTGGGGGAGAGGGCCGTGACGCGGTCGACGCGGTACGTACGCCAGGCGCCGTCCCGCTCGGCCGGCACCCGGCCCACGACGTACCAGACCCCCGCCTTCAGGACCAGCCCGTACGGCTCCAGCAGGCGGGTCACCGCGTCGCCGCGGCCCGGCCGCGCGTAGGAGAGCCGGACGGTGCGGTCGGACCACACGGCACGGGCCAGCTCGGGCAGCAGCTCCGGTGCCGACGGCTCGCGGAACCAGGCCGGGGCGTCCAGGTGGAAGCGGCGTACCGAGGACTCGGCCGCCGCGCGCAGCGAGGGGAGCAGGGTGGCCGACAGCTTCAGCCGGGCCGTGTCCGCCGCGTCGGAGAGACCCAGGTCGCGCAGGGCGGAGGGCAGACCGGAGAGGTACAGCGTCTCGGCCTCGGTGGGGTGGAGCGTGGTGAGCCGGGTCCGGTGGCCCGGTGCCAGGTGATAGCCGCCCGCGCGGCCGCGTTCGGCCCGGACGGGCACGCCCGCCTCCTGGAGGGCCTGGGCGTCGCGGATCACCGTACGCCGGGAGACCTCCAGCTCACGGGCGAGGGCCTCGGCGGTCAGGCCGGGGCTGGACTGGACGAGAAGCGCCATGCGGATCAGGCGGGCGGCACGCATGGCTCAAGCATCGTGCACCGGCGAGGGGGGCGTCCCAGCGGGCACGCCCCCCTTCCGTCACGACCGCGCGAAGTCGCGTGGCCGGAACTTCCGCTCCTTGAGATGCCGCTCGATGTCCTCCAGGCTGCGCCCGGTCAGCTCCGGCATCCTGCGCCAGACGAACAGCCAGGCGGCGACGTTGAAGAAGGCGTAGATCCAGAACACCTGGCCCACGCCGAAGGCGCTGATCATGGTCAGCAGGGTGAGGGTGATCAGCAGGTTGGTGCTCCACAGGGTGGCCGACTGCACGCTGGTGGCGGCCGACCGCACCGACAGCGGATGGATCTCGGAGCCGGTCAGCCAGCCCATGAGCTGCAGACCGCCGGCGTTGAAGAACATGAAGGCCAGCAGGCACCCCACGATGGCCGGGACGTAGGCACGGGTGCCGTGACCGGTGACGTAGAGGGCCCCCAGGGCGAAGAGGCTGATCGCGGCGCCCGGCACCATGACCAGGGTCAGCCTGCGGCGGCCGACCTTGTCCACGATCCACAGGCCGACGATCATCATCACCAGGTAGACCATCCCGAGCGCCACGCTGATCCGCAGGGCGTCGGCCTGGGGGAAGCCGTTGTCGGTGAGGATGGTCGGGGCGTAGTAGATGATCATCTCGATGCCGGAGAGCTGGGTGAAGGCCGCGATGCCGCAGCCGACGATCAGCGCCGGGCGCACCCACGGCTGCCGCAGCCCGCGCCAGCCCCGCTCGGCGCTGTCGGTGTCCTCCTGCTGCCGGGCCAGGGCCGTGATCTCGTCCAGCTCGGCCTGCACGTCGTAGCCCTCGGGCCGCACCTCTTCGAGCACCTTGCGCGCGTCGTCCGTGCGGCCGTGGCGGAGGATCAGCCAGCGCGGGCTCTCGGGCAGGCGCAGTTGACCCAGCAGCATGAGCACGGCGGGCACGGCGGCTGCGCCGATCGACATCCGCCAGGACACGGCCTCGCTGGCGCCGACGATCGTGGCGATGACGATGCCGACGCCGATGGCGAGCTGGAAGCAGAGCACCAGCCGCCCCCGGATCGCCATGGGGGCCAGCTCGGCCACGTACATGGGCACCGCCTGGGTGGCGCCGCCGACCGCGAAGCCGAGCAGCACGCGGGCGAGGGCCAGGCCGACCGCGTTGGGGGCCAAGGCACAGGTCAGGCTGCCCGCGATGAAGACCGCGCAGATCAGCAGGATGGTGCGGTGCCGCCCGAAGCGCTCGCACAGCCGACTGCACACCAGGGAGCCGATGACGGCACCGAGCAGGATGCCGGCCGCGATCGTCTCCTTCATGGTGCTGCCGATGTGGAACTCGTCGGAGATCTGGAGCAGCGCGCCGGAGATGATGCCCGTGTCGTAGCCGTACAGCAGGCCGCTGATCGCGGACACCACGGCCGCCATCAGCATGTGACCGTTGAGGCCCTTCGACCGGCCTCCTGCTCCGGCCCGGTCCGTGCCGGCCGCCGGGCGGTTCTCCCCGGCGGTCCTTCTCTCGTGCTCCCCGCTCCGGTCGCGGTCTTGGACGCTCTGCACTGACACCGTGATCCATTCCTTCGAATCCGGGTCTCTCGCCGCCCGGACTCGGGAACGTCTGCCCTGATGAGAGCGGGTGATGCACGCGGACCGACGTCCTGGAGCGGACGAAGGGCGGACCTTATCACTTCATGACTTTACGTGTTCGATCGAACACGGAATGTTGTCAGACATCAAGTGATGCGGGATGCTCGGAGGCATGTCCTCCCAGTATCAGCACGACGGGGAAGGGCCTGGAGTGTCCGCGTCCGCACAGCGAGGCTCGGTGTGGGTGATGGAGCTGCGCGGTGAGCTCGACGTGGCGTTCATCGGCCGTGTCGAGCGCGCGACGGCCGAGGTCCTGCGACGCTTCCCCGGTCCCCTCGTGTACGACCTCCGGCGCCTGAGTTTCGCCGATTCCCTCCTGCTCAACCACCTCCTCGCCACCAGACGGCAGCGCCCGGTGGGGCTGGTCGGCACGAACCCGTTCGTGGCCCGCATGCTGGAGGTCACCGGCACCGCCACGGTCCTGCCCACCTTCGCCAGTCCCGAAGCGGCCGAGGCCGCACTCGCCCCGCGCGGGAGAAGGCAGGGGGCTTCCTCGCCGTTCGCGCAGGGCTGCCGGTGTCTGGACGGCCGGCACCGGCAGGGCTGAACACCGGCTCCGGGGGATGGGCGTGGCACTCAGCCCTCGGTGCGGCGCGGCGCGGTCTCCGGCAGGCGCCAGGTGCACAGGGCGCTGGCGAGGCCGGCCGCGGCCATGTAGGCGGCCAGGTACCAGGGTCGGTCCCCGCCCGCGTCGACCAGGAGCGTGGCGACGAAGGGCGAGGTCCCGGCGAAGATCACGCCGTTGATCTCGCGCACGAACACCAGCCCGCTGTAGCGGACCTCGGTGGGCAGCGACTCGGCGTAGAAGGTGCCGGCGACCGCGAAGATCGAGTTCAGGAAGAGGGCGAAGGCGACGGTGATCGCGGTGTAGATCAGCCAGGGTTCGCGCGTGTCCACCATCAGGAAGAACGGATACGCGAAGAGCGTGATCGCCACCGCGCCGCCGATCATCACCGGCTTGCGGCCGACCCGGTCGGAGAGCGCGCCCGCCAGCGGGATGGTGAGGATCGAGACGGCCGAGGCGATGGTGATCCCGAGGACGGCGGTGCCGGACGACAGCCCGAGCTGGTGGGTGAGATAGCTCGGCAGATAGCCCTGGATCGCGTACGAGGCGATGGCCGTGGCGCAGCCGGAGCCGATGAGCAGCGCGATCGCCTTGGGGCGGGCCTTGATCGCGGCGAGCACGGGCAGCTTCTCGCGCCTGCCGCTGTCGCGCGCCGCCTCGAACTGCTCCGTCTCCGGCGCCGCGTTGCGGATCAGCAGCGCGATCACCACGACCAGGGCGCTGGCGAGGAACGGGATGCGCCAGCCCCAGCTCAGGAAGTCGTGCTCGGGCAGCGTGGAGACGGCGGCGACCGCGCCGGAGGCGATGACGACGCCGATGAACTCGCCCGCGCCGGGCAGTGATCCGTAGAAACCGCGCCGGTGCTCCTGGGCGGCCTCCGTCGACATGACGTACGCGCCGCCGAGTTCGGCGCCGACGCCGAAGCCCTGCATCATCCGGCACAGCACCAGCAGGACCGGTGCCCAGATACCGATCTGGTGGTACGTCGGCAGCATCCCGATGGCGAGGGTGCCCGCGCCCATCAGGACCACGGTGAGGATCAGCACCGGGCGGCGGCCCACCCGGTCACCGAGGTGGGCGAGGAGCAGCCCGCCGACGGGGCGTACGGCGAAGCCGAGTCCGAAGGTGGCGAACGACGCCAGGGTGGCCGCGAAGGGCGAGAACGACGGGAAGAAGATCTTGTTGAAGACGATCGCGGCACAGGCGCCGAAGAGGAAGAAGTCGTACCACTCCAGGATCGACCCGACGACGCTCGCGGCGGCCGTCCGCCGCTGACGCGCTCTGGCGCTCAACGGCGTTCGCGGGGCTGATTCCTGGCGGGCGGATGCGCTCGTCGTCGGGCTCATCGCACTCCCTTTCACCATCGGTCGGGGGCTGGTGCGCCCTATGTGTTGCAACATATGCACGCCTGTTGCGCAAGGGCTGCTAATGTTCGGCACGGCCACAGCCGCATGTCAATGGAGGGGATGGCGATGACCGGTACGACGGTCTGCCTCGGCGAGACGATGGCGCAGGTCACCCCGGCCGACGGCCAAGGGCTGCAACACAGCCGGGAGTTGCGCCTCGCCGTCGCGGGCGCCGAATCGACGGTCGCGCAGTATCTGGCCGACCTCGGGCATCGGGCCGCGTGGGTCAGCCGGGTCGGGGACGACCCGCTCGGGCGGCGGATCGTCGCGGCGATCGCGGGGCGTGGGGTGGATGTCGCCGGGGTCCGGGTCGATCCGGAGGCGCCAACGGGCGTCTATTTCAAGGACCCTGGCCCCCAGGGCACCTCTGTGCACTACTACCGGCGTGGCTCGGCGGCCTCACGGATGGGGCCTTCCGACGCCGAGCGCGTCGACCTGGCCGGGGCGCGGCTGCTGCATCTGACGGGAATCACGCCCGCGTTGTCGCAGGGATGCTCGGAGCTGGTGGAGCTGCTAATGGAACGGGCGGCGCAGGCAGGGGTGTTGGTGTCGTTCGACGTGAATCACCGGCCCGCGCTCTGGAGTTCGCTCGACCACGCGGCTGTGACCCTGCGCGACCTGGCCCGGCGAGCCGACGTCGTGTTCGTCGGCCGGGACGAGGGTGAGCGGCTGTGGGGAACCGCCACGGCGGAGGAGATCCACGCCCACCTCGCGCCTCGCGGCACGCTGATCGTGAAGGACGGCGAGGTCGGGGCCACCGAATTCAGTGAGGCTGGACGGCAGTTCGTCCCCGCACCCGCCGTCGAGGTCATCGAGGCGGTCGGCGCCGGAGACGCCTTCGCCGCCGGTTACCTGAGCGGACTCCTGCGCGGGTCCAGCTCCGCCGAACGGCTCGCCCTCGGCCACCACCTCGCCGGGCGCACCCTGCGCAGCATCGAGGACTATGTGCCCGCCGACACCTTGGAAGGGAACTGAGCCATGTCACAGACCGTGAGACGGGCCATCGACATCCTGGAGTTCATCGCCCGTGGCCCCCGCACCCAGACCGAGGTCGGCGACCACCTCGGCGTGCACCGGTCGACCGCGCTGCGCATCCTGGAGTCGCTGACCGACGGCGGACTCGCGCGGCGGCTGCCCGACGGCCGGTACGCGGTCGGACACCGGCTCGCCGGACTCGCCCAGCTCGCCCTGGAGCAGTTCGGGCTGAAGGAGATCGCGGCCGGACACCTGCGTGCCCTCGGCGAGCACTGCGGACACACCGTGCACCTCGCCGCACTGGAGGGCGACCAGATCGTCTACGTCGACAAGGTCGACCCGGTGGACGGGGTGCGGCTCTACTCCCAGATCGGCCGGCCCGTGACCCTGCACACCGCCGGTGTCGCCAAGGCGATCCTCGCCCACGTGCCGCGCGCGACGGCCGAAGTCCTGCTCACCGCCTGCGACTTCGCCCCGCACACCGGCACCACCATCACCGACCCGGCCGCCTACCGGAAGACGCTGGACGAGACCCGCGCGCGGGGCTTCGCCGTGGACGACGGTGAGTACGAGGACTACGTGAACTGCGTCGCCGTATCCGTACGGGACAACGGTGGCGAAGTGGTCGCCGCGATCTCCGTGACCGCGCTCAAGGCGAAGGCGGACCTCGCCGCCCTGGAGCGGGACGTGCTGCCCGAACTGACCACCACCGCCGAGACGATCTCGAGGGAGCTGGGATGGCGACCGTGAACGTCATGTCTTTCGACCGTGTCTTCGCCAAGGCGCCCGTGATGGCGATCCTGCGCGGCATGCCGCTCGCGAGGTCCGTCGAACTGGCCGACCGTGCCTGGGATCTGGGCATCGAATGCGTCGAGGTGCCGGTACAGGACGAGGAGGCCGCGGCCGTCCTCGCCGCCGTCGTGGCGGCGGGTGCGGAGCGCGGCAAGCCGGTCGGCGCGGGCACCGTCACCACGGCGGAGCGGCTGGCGTGGGCGGTGTCGGCCGGAGCGGCCTTCACCGTGGCACCGGGGCTCGACACCGAGGTGGCCCGAGCCAGTCTCGCCGCCGGGCTGCCCCATCTGCCCGGCGTGGCGACGGCCACCGATGTCCAGACCGCGCGGGCGATGGGCCTGGACTGGCTGAAGGCGTTCCCGGCGAGCGTGCTCGGCCCCGACTGGTTCCGCGCCATGCGCGGGCCCGTCCCCGAGGTGCCGTTCGTCGCCACCGGCGGCATCGACGCGTCGAACGCGGCCGCGTATCTGGCGGCGGGGGCCAAGGTCGTGGCCGTGGGCTCGGCGCTGGAGGACCCCGGGCAACTCCGTGCACTGGCCGCCCTCTTGGCGCCCTGAACCAGCAGCAACCCCAGTCGCAGACAGGAGCCGCACCCCATGAAGATCACCGCACTCACGACCTACCTCGTCGCCCCCCGTTGGCTCTTCCTCAAGATCGAGACGGACGAGGGGATAACCGGCTGGGGCGAGCCCGTGGTCGAGGGCCGCGCGCACACCGTCGCCGCCGCCGTGGACGAACTCGCCGACCACCTCACCGGCCAGGACCCGCTCCGTATCGAGGACCACTGGCAGGTCATGACCAAGGGCGGCTTCTACCGGGGCGGTCCCGTCCTGTCGTCCGCCGTGTCCGGCATCGACCAGGCGCTGTGGGACATCAAGGGCAAGTACCACGGTGTCCCGGTGCACGACCTGCTCGGCGGCGCGGTCCGGGACCGGATGCGGATGTACTCCTGGATCGGCGGCGACGACCCGAGCGAGGCCGCCGAGCATGCGGCCCAGCGCCTCGAACAGGGCTACCGGGCCGTGAAGATGAACGTCGGCGGCCGCCTCAAGCACCTGGAGACCTCCCGCGAGATCGACGCCGTACTCGCCCGCGTCGCCTCCGTGCGCGAGGTGATGGGCGAGGACGGGGACGTCGCCGTCGACTTCCACGGCCGCACCTCGCCCGCTCTCGCCAAGCAGCTCGCCCGCGCCCTGGAGCCACTGCGGCCGATGTTCATCGAGGAGCCGCTGCTGCCCGAACTCACGTCTCAGTACGGCGAGTTCACGGCATCCACCAGCATCCCTGTGGCCACCGGTGAACGCCTCTACTCCCGCTGGGACTTCGACCCGGTCCTGCGCTCCGGTATCGCCCTCGCCCAGCCCGACCTGTCGCACGCGGGCGGCATCTCCGAGGTGCGCCGGATCGCGGCCCAGGCCGAGGTGCACGGCGTCGGGCTCGCCCCGCACTGCCCGCTGGGCCCCATCGCGCTCGCGGCCTGCCTCCAGGTGGACTTCGCCAGCCCGAACGCGTTCATCCAGGAGACCAGCCTCGGCATCCACTACAACGTCGGCTCCGACCTCGGCGACTACCTCGTCGACACCTCCGTCTTCGACTTCGACACCACCGACGGCCACATGGCCCGCCTGACCGCACCGGGCCTCGGCATCGAGATCGACGAACGAGCCGTCGCCGAGGCGGCCGCCAGCGGGCACCGTTGGCACAACCCGGTGTGGCGGCACACGGACGGCTCCTTCGCGGAGTGGTGACCCCGGCAGAGAAAGGGGTGACGGCCGATCTGGTCCAACCAGTTGACCAGTGCCCGGCCGTCACCCACTCTGTTCGCCATGTCTCCCTTACCCGTCCGGCGTGAGGCGGTCTCCGACCAGCTCTACGCCGTGCTGCGCGACAGGATTCTCGCCGGGACGCCCCGACCCGGCTCCCCGCTCACCGCCGAACGCGACCTCGCGGCCGAGTTCGGCGTGAACCGGCACGCGGTCCGCGAGGCCGTCAAGCGCCTCCAGCAGGCCCGGCTGGTCGAGGTCAGCCACGGCGGCCGCACCCTGGTCCTGGACTGGCGGCGCACCGCCGGCCTCGACCTCGCCATCGGGATCGCCGGCGCCGACAGCGGGCCCACGATCGCCGAACTCACCCGCGACGCACTGGAGATGCGTGTCTGCGTCGGCGCCGACGCCGCGCGGCTGTGCGCGCTGCGCTGCTCCGACCACGCCGCCTCGAGAATCATGGAGAGCGCGGGCCGGTACGCCGTGCGGGGCCCCGACCTCACGGAGCTGGGCGAGGCGGACGTGGCCTGGTGGCGGCTGATCGTGGAGGGCTCCGGGAACATCGCCTACCTGCTGGCCTTCAACAGCCTGGTCACCGGCGCGGTCCCGGTCGCGCAGGCACCGGACGCCCTGCGCGCCGACGAACTCCTTGACGTGGAAGCCCACTTGCGGCTCGGCTCGCTCATCGCCGCCCGCGAGGCCGACGCGGCCGAACGGCTGGCACGCGAACTGCTGTCCCGCAGCGTCCCCACCACAGCCCCGGAAGCGGTGAACTGACATGATCCCCGCCGTGATCTACGCGATACCCGCGTTCGTGCTCCTCGTCGTGGTCGAGGCGCTGTCGTACCGCTTCCTCCCCGACGACGACGAACGCGGCTACGAACTGCGCGACACCGTCACCAGCATGTCCATGGGCGCCGGGAGCCAGGTCATCGGGCTGCCGTGGAAGGTAGTGACGGTCCTGGCGTACGCCGCCGCCTTCACCGTCGCGCCCTGGCAGCTCTCGCCGTCCTCGCCGTGGACCTGGCTGCTGCTGTTCTTCGCCGACGACCTGGCGTACTACGTCTTCCACCGCGCCCACCACCGGGTGCGGGTGCTGTGGGCGGGCCATGTGGTCCACCACTCCAGCCTGCGCTTCAACCTGTCGACCGCGCTCCGGCAGAGCTGGACGCC
Source organism: Streptomyces seoulensis (assembly GCF_022846655.1). Classification (NCBI taxonomy): domain Bacteria; kingdom Bacillati; phylum Actinomycetota; class Actinomycetes; order Kitasatosporales; family Streptomycetaceae; genus Streptomyces; species Streptomyces seoulensis. The sequence continues at coordinate 3,953,496 of NZ_AP025667.1, read as the reverse complement.
GATGACGACGCTGCCGTTCTGGCTGCCGCTCGCGCTGCTCGGCGTACCGCCCTGGATGATCCTCCTCCAGCAGTCGGTCAGCCTGGTCTACCAGTTCTTCCTGCACACCGAGCGGGTGGACAAGCTGTGGCGGCCGGTGGAGTGGCTCTTCAACACCCCGTCCCACCACCGCGCGCACCACGGCTCCAACAACGTCTACCTGGACCGCAACTACGGCGGCATCCTCATCGTCTGGGACCGCCTCTTCCGTACCTTCGAGCCCGAGGGCGAGCGGGTGGTGTACGGCCTGACGAAGAACATCGAGACCCACAACCCGCTGCGCGTCGCCTTCCACGAGTACGCCGCCACCTGGCGCGACGTACGCTCGGCGGCGAGCTGGCGCGACCGCGCCGGGTACCTGCTGGGACCGCCCGGCTGGGCCCCGGCGTCCCGGTGAGTCACGCGATCGGCGGCAGCGGCCGGTCCGTGCCGGCGACCTGGGTGAACCGCGCGGTCAGGGGTGCGAGGAGCGGCGAGGTGAGGGCCTTGACGACCAGGGTGCGCAGGGCCAGCCCGAGCCGGGTCCGGGGGTAGGCGGCCCGTACGACGCCGGGCGGGAGCTTCTGCACCGAGTCGACGAGGGGCCGCATCCACCGCTCGTACGCCGTGAGGGCGGCCTCGGTGTCGGCGGAGGACAGACAGGCGGCCAGGACGTAACCGCTGGTCAGCGCAAGCGAGGCGCCGCCGCCTCCCATGGGGGTGACGCACCAGGCGGCGTCGCCCACGAGGCACACCCGTCCCCGGTGCCAGGTGGGCATGCGGATCTGGGTGAGATGGTCGACGTACACGTCCTCGGAGGCGTCGAACCCGTCCAGGACACGGGCCGCCTCCCAGCCCGCGCCCGCGTACCGGGCGCGGACCCGCGCCAGCGCCTGGTCGCGGTCGAGCGAGGCGAGGTCCTCGTCACGGGGGTAGGAGAGGATGGCGCGCGTGGTGCCGTGGTTGTCGGGCCGCAGATGCACCTGCCGTCCGCCGACCGTGCTGTACCAGCGCCAGCGGTCGTCGTCACCGGCCGTGCGCGGGATCGTACCGAACACCATGTTGACCCCGAGCGCCCGGCGGTCCACCAGGTCACCGAAGATCCGGTCCCGCGTGGCCGACCGCACGCCCTCGGCCACCACGAGGAGGTCCGCGCGCAGCACCCGGCCGGACGCGGTGGTCACGGTGACCGAGTCGCCGTCCTCGGCGGTGCCGGTGACCGTGTCGCCGTACACGATCTCGACGCCGGGAGGCAGGTGGTCGAGGATGGCACGGGCGAAGTCCCCGCGCAGGATCTCCAGTTCGGCGGTGGCACCCTCCGGCCCGGCGGGCAGCTCGGCTGTCACCCTGCCCCGCCCGTCCACGAACACCGCGCCGGTCTCGGTGGTGTTCAGCGCCTTCACCGCGTCGAAGAGCCCCATCCGCTTCAGCACCTCACGCGCGACACCCCGCACGTCCACGTTCTGCCCACCGTCCCGGAAGGCCGGCGCCCGCTCGATCACCGTGACCTCCCATCCGGTCCGCCGCAGCCAGTAGGCGGCGGAGAGGCCGGCGATGCTGGCGCCGGATACGAGGGCGTGGGGTGGGGTCATGACGTCATCGCTCACGGATACCCCTTCGGGGGTGGAGGGCGGACCGGATGCGGCTCGCCCGCGACGCCTCGGGCGACCTCAATGGAGTTTCCCGAGTCCGCCCCGGCGTCAGGGCAGTTCCACGGGTTCGTAGACGAGGTGGTCGGACTGCGGGGCGGCGGGGAGCATGGTGCGTTCTTCCCAGGTGTCGTCCAGGAGGCCGGGGCGGAACCACATCTTGTCGCCGTCGCGCTTGAAACTGATGCGGAAGCCGCCCACCGCGCGGAGGCCGGTGAGCGGGTGTTCGCGCGCGGGCGCCAGGCCGTGAGGCTCCCTCTGCCACGAGGGGAGCTGGTCGAGGGGACGGTCCGCATCACCGAGGTCCACGGTGACGGGCTCGCAGGACTCGTCCAGCCCGGCCACCCACAGTCCTCCGGAGACGCCGTTCCAGGAGGTGGTGCCGGTCTCCTCGTCGTACAGGGCGACCAGCGGCTCGAGGAGGGCCACGCCGTCCCGGGCGGACGCTCGGAGGCCGACCATGACGTACCGGGGGTCGAACACGAACGGCTGCGGGTAGTAGCGCAGATATTTGTGACGCGCACCGGTGGCGGGGTTCTCCTCCTTGGTCGCTGTCGCGAGGCTGATCGCGTACACGGGCGCGGTCCCCCTCATCCAGGGCACGGTGCGCACCGAGGAGTCGTCGATGTCCCTGCTGCCCGGCACGGCATCGCCGACGTAGAACTCGACGGCCGTGCGTGACTCGGCCGGCGCGCCGGACGCCTCGTACGGAAACCCCATCGCTCCGATCAGCTGACGGTTGTTCGCCACGACGAAGTGGATGGGCTCGGTGGGCGAGGCGGGGACGTATCCCTTCAGCCCGTAGGACTCCCAGCCCTCCCTGGGCACGACGTCGTTCCACTCGGCGACGCCGTAGGCCGACTCCAGGGCCGCGTTGACGCTCACGGTCTGGGCGAGCAGCCGCTCGCGGAGCAGGCCGGCGTAATCGACGTCGGGAAGGTCGATGGCCTGGCGGGCCTTGGCCAGCGCGGCGAAGCCCTGGGCCTCGACGGAGGCGAGCTTGAAGAAGTACCGCGCCGCGCCCCGGTAGTCGACCTCCTCCTTGTGTGCCATCAGGTGGCAGAAGACGTGCATCAGCGACTTGCCCAGCAGGGTGTCGCCGACGAGGACGCGGTGCAGGCAGTACAGCGAGTACGGCAGCCCGCCGACCTCGTCGGTGACCGCCCTCGCCCAGGACTCCAGTCCGTCGGCGTCCACCTTCAGAGGGGGGCCGCCGGCGCCCTCCCGTGCGGGGTCGGTGGGCAGGACGGTGATCGCCATCATCATCTCGATGCAGTAGCCGACCCGGTGCTCGTGCTCGGCGAACATGGAGATGACCGCGTTCCAGTCGACCCTGTCGTGAAGTTCGGCGATCTCCGCCAGCACCTCTTCGAGGAGTTCCTCGATGCGCGCGAGCTGCTGCTGGATCTCCGCCAGGGTGTCGGCCATGCCGGCGATCGCGGTGATCGTCAGCGCGAACCAGCCGTTCATCTCCGTCCACATGCCCTGGACCTGGTTGGAGATGAGCTGCAGATTGCGGTTGATCTCCCGCGCCATCCTGCGCTGCTCGGCGAGGATCCGGTCGAGCATCTCCCTGGCCTCGTCCTGGCCCTCGCCGATCTGGCCGATCAGGTCCTTGATCTGATCGATGTCGGAACCGATGCCCTGCAGCTCGTCGTTGATCCCGCCGATGCCGCTGGAGATCTCCTCCTGCTGCTTCAGGATCTGGTCGAGGAGCTCCTGGTGGTTCTCCAGGATGTCCTCGACGTCCATGCCGGGGCCGCCGCCCGCGATGGAGTCGACCAGGTCGACCAGGTCGATGATCGTGCCGATGTGGCCGAGGAACCGCCCCGACCACGGCCCTTGGCGCAATGCCACGCCTGCCGGTGTGGCGAGGAATTCCCGAGCGCTCATCGGCCGCATTTCAAGGGCAGCTGTCATCCGTATCCCTCTCATCGAGCACACCGGGGCATGCTGCGTCACGGCTGGCAGACACCAACCACCGTCACCCTAGGTGGCTGCTCGATTGCAGAAAGCTTTCAGGTGTGGACCGCCACGCGGGCGGAACCGAGGGTTCGCCATGAGTCCCGGCCTCCGGGCCGCGGGATCACGCGGCCCGGACCCGCGGTGTTCGGCAGCCGGGACGTATCGGCGACCTCAGTTCACCCGCACGACCATGAACTGCTGGTTCTCCGCGTCATCGGAGTTCCGGCAGGGTGAGGACGTGATGAGAATGTGCGTGGTGGGGTACTCCACGTCCGCGCACTTGCCCGCGCGCGCATCGGGCTTGATCTGGTACTTGCCGTTGCCCAGCGACACGAACCTGAACAACTGGTCGTAGGAGTCCCAGTCGCACCTCTGCCCGCGGATGGCGTCGTGCACGTAGAACCCGTCCGCTTCCAGGCACTCGCCCTCGGCGGTCCGGACCCTCTGGTCGACGCGGTTGTAGGACGGCATGAGCTCGAAGACCTGGTCCGCGTTCTCCTCCTCGCAGGTCTCGTGCGTGAGTTGCGCGCCGCCGCTGTCCCAGCACAGGTCCGAGTACGTGACGATGCGGTACCGGCCCGGAGGCATCGCATCCGATGCCGCCGACGCCTGTGGGGCCGCGGCCAGCGTCGCCGCGGCTCCCAATGTGACCGCGTACAGGCAACGCGCCGTGCGGCGGATCGCCGATCGAGCCGACATGAACTCTCCCTGCTGGCAGGCTGCGTCCACCGGAACGTTCCGGGAGCAGCGGACACCGTGAGAGGGTGCCCGCGAAAAGAGTGCCCATGGGGTCTTGTCGGCGAAATGGATCTCAGGTTGTTTCGCTCGCCTGGGTGGATAAGCCCGATAGGAACACCGGAAGCGTGTGAGGCCGGGTGATCCGAGGGGCGAATCCGTTCTCCGCTACCGGACTGCGACGCCCGTTCAGGTGAGGGGCAGGCCGGTGGCCCGGCTGATGTGTTGGGCGTGCGCTGGGTTTTACTGATGGATCGCGTCGGTGACCACCATGCCGACTCCTGGGCAGCCCACCTCGGAAAGCGCGGGGTCAGGAAACTCCCTTGCGCAACGACGCGATGAGGCGGTCAAGGTCCCCGCGTGCCGTGTAGGTACGGATCGGGTCGATGTAGTCGCGTGACTCGATGATCTGACCGTCCCGCACACGCATGACGAAGACGCAGGGCACCTTGGCCACAGAGTCGTCCGGCAACGTGAACTCGTAGGCGAACTCGGCGACGATCACTTCAGGATCGGCCGTCTCGTGAACGACGACATCGACGACACTCCTCTTCGGCAAGGACTCCCGAGCTTCCGGCGGCACCGTGAAGTGCTCCCGGAGCGCACGCCGACTCGTCAATGGCTCGGATTCCGGCGTCGCCATCGGATGCCGGACATCGGTGACCTCGCCGTACAGGTCAGGCAACTCGCTCGAGTTCCCGTCAGCGACGCCATGAACGAGCCGGAGAAACACCTCGCGCGGACTTGGACTCACAAGACCCCCCCCAAGTAATAGGCACAGGCAGCCAACGGTCATTATCGCCTGATGCGGGCCCATACTGCGGACTGTCTCGACCAGCAGCACCCCACCCGTCCGACACGGCGCCGCTCGTGAAAGCCCGAGGCTAGGAGTTGCTCCACCCGCTCGGGCCGGAATACACGTCCAGCAGATCCACCACGAAGACCAGGGTCGAGCCAGGCGGGATCAGCGGTGAGGGCGACTGCTTGCCGTAGCCGAGGCGCGGGGGAACGACGATCTCGCGCCGGCCGCCGACCTTCATCCCCCTCACTCCTCGGTCCCAGCCCTTGATGACCTTGCCGCTGCCCAGGGCGAACTTGTACGGCTCGCCCCGGTCCCAGGAGGCGTCGAACTCCCTCCCGGACTCGAAGGTCACCCCGACGTAGTGGACCCGGACCACCATGCCCGGCTTCACCTCGAGCCCGTCCCCGACCACCAGGTCCCGGATGGTCAGCTCGGTAGGAGCGTCGCCCTCCGGAACGTCGACCTCGGGCTTCACAGGTTCACTCATCGCAGCCTCATCACTCTTCGCCGGAAGCCGTCGCACGGGCCGGCCGGACGCATGGACACTCCATGCAGCAGACGATCACGCTACCGAGGGAGAGCGCACGCTGCTCGACCTGGGGGAACGGGGGCGTGCGCGAGTCTCCAGGGGCGCTTCGCGATATGAGCGCCCGCCGTTCGAGTGACAAAGCCTCACAACTCTTTGAATCGGCGTCGGTTTCTAAAGACCCTTTAGTCAGATGCGGGTGCCCGGAGACGCGAGGCGCCCGGCGAACCCTGGAGGCGGAAACCATGCGTGGACTTCGTAATGCGGCAGCACTGGCGGCGGCAGCCGTTGTCGTGACAGGAGCACTGACGTCGTCGCCGGCGTCCGCCGGTGCGGCGCCGGAGAAGCCCGGAGCGCGTCCGGCGGTCTCCGCAGCCGCCACGACGCTCGTGTTCGACAAGAACCGGAGCGCCCCGCTGAAGTCGAAGCTGTCCGTCTACAAGGGCGGCAAGCTGCTGTACACCTACCGGGCGGGGTCCGGCGTCGGCAGCACCGACGACTGCGCGAGCGGCAGGGGCTGGATGCCGAACGGCACCTGGCGTATCCAGCTCAAGTCCAGGAAGTACAACGGCAAGAAGATCAAGGGCTACGCGGTCTGGTTGCAGGACATGCCCTGTTCCAAGGGGACGACGAAGCGCAAGGAGATGTTCATCCACTCCGAGATGAAGCGCGACGGCAACCAGGCCGGCCGGCGTGGCCTGGAGTCACAGCGGTGGGACGGAGACCGCGACTACGCCTCCAACGGGTGCGTGAAGCTGAGCCCTCCCGCGATCAGGAACCTGTTCAGGCAACTCGACCGCCTCGGGTGGCCCACCCACCTGCGCGTGGTCTCCTGACCTTCGTCCGACGTACCGAGGGCGGACCTATGTGCGACAGGGCGGAGTACGTCGACCGACAGCGCGCAGCCGGTAGGGTCGACCGGTCGATCCAGGACGCGGCGAAGGCATCGGGTCCCGGAGCAACCCGTCCCAGGAACCCCGTCCCAGGAACAAGGGAGACCACCGGTGGCAGCAGGAGGGCGACGCGCCCGTCTGCGGGCCGAACTGCGCGCTGAGGTGCTCGCGGCAACTCGCCTCATCGTCGTGGACCACGGAGTGGAGACCCTGACGCTCACAGAGGTCGCGCGGAAGGTCGGTGTCACCCCGGCCGCGCTGTACCACCACTTCGATCGTGGGCTGCCGGACATCGTGTCCCAGGCCGCCGATGACATCGTCGACGATCTGGTGGGCGAACTGACGGACGCTGCCGGTCGTTTCGCCGCGGACAACTTCGCGATGCGCATGATCGCGCCCAGCCGGGTCCTGCGGTCGTGGGCCATCGGCCGACGGCGCGAGTTCTGCTTCCTCTTCGGTACGCCCGCCGCAGCCGCCGGTGACGAGTACGCGGCCGTGGCCACCCGGTGGGTCCTGCGGCTGGCCGGCGTGTGGGGTCCCGTCTTCGTGGAACTCTGGGCGGCCCGCGGCTATCCGGTCACGTCCTCACACGAGCTGGATCCGCGCCTGCTGCGGCAGATGCACGAGTACGCGACGGCATCGGGTCTCGCCCTCCCCCCGGAAGCCGTGCTCGTGATGCTCAACTGCTGGCGCGCCCTGTACGGCCAGGTCACCCTCGAAGCCTTCGGGCACTTCTCGCCGCTTCTCGGCGACCAAGAGCCCATGTTCGAGATGCTCATGCGGGACATCGTGAGCGGCCTCGGCCTGGCGGAGCAGTACGAGGCACCTGCGCGCGGCTGAGCCGGCGGTCATCCCTGCCCCGCTCTCTGCTCCCGAGCAACCCGTGAGGGCACCACCCTCACTCTCTCAACTCGACCTTTTGTGGCGATCCGTCCATCGATCGCCACCTGAGGAATCTCGCAGACCATCCATGTGAAACGAGGTCTCCATGAAGTCCATCCGAACCTGGACCGTGGCCGCCGTAGCTGTGCTGAGCCTCTTCGGCAGCGGGACGGTTTCGTCGGAAGCCGTCACCGCCGCCGGCTGCCGTGGCTCCGCCTGCGACGGCAAGAACCCCCACACGACCGGGTGCGACAAGGGCGCCACCGAGCTCCGCCCCGCGATCCGTGGAGAGGGGGGACCCGGGCTGCACCTGCGGGTGTCCTCCCGGTGCAGTGCCGCCTGGGTGCTCTTCGACAAGGGGGACGACGCGTGGGAGGGATGGATCCAGATCCGCAAGGGGGGTTCGTACCCCGTCCACGCGTCGCCCTCTCGGCCTGCGTACTCCCTGATGGTCGGTACCAGCCACGCGTACCGGGCATGCAAGAAGAACATCACCGACGACGGCCGCGTCTGCGGCGCCTGGCATTGAGCCCGGCGCGGCGCCTCTGACTGATGAGGCGTCAGAAGTCGTACGGCTTGTTGGTGTTCCAGTTCAGGACGTCGGCCTCGTTCCAGGTGAACTGCGGCTTCGTACCCTTGGTGTCGACGGAGTAGAACGGACCGGTGCGGCCGTCCGTGCCGCGCAGCGCGATGGCGAACGACCGCGCCGTGTGGTGCTTCGAGCCGTAGTCGAAGAGGTTCACCGCGCTGTACGCCTTGCCCCCGGGCGCGAGCGTGATGTGCTTGTCGCCGCCCGGGTTGTCCTTCTTCGAGTGCGGCAGCGCGGCCGCGTCGACGTCCCCGCCGAGCTTGACGGCCGGGTACGAGGTGACCCAGCAGGGCGTGCTGCCCTCGTTCGAGGCGGTGACCAGTAGGTGGTCGCCCTGCTGGCCGGCGAACCGGTGCACCGCGGTGACCAGCATCTCGTCTCCGCGGCACTGCCGAGCGGCGGCCGTTGCGCCCTTGTTCGAGACGGTCGTCGTGCGCGCCCCGTCCTTGAGGCCGCCAGTGCTGTCGGCACCAGACGCGGACCGGCTCGCCGAGGTGCTGGCCGCGTGGTCGTCGCCTGCCGCCTTCGAGCCGTCGTCGGCGCCACCGCAGGCGGTCAGGCCCAGCGCCAGTGCGGCGGTGGCGGCGGCCAGGACGGAGATACGGGTGGTACGCCGGGCATTTCGCGTGGTCATGATGAAAACTCCCCCAGGGTCTGTCAGGACGCGGCACGTCTTCCTGCTCCCGCAGGCCGACCGACCGCATCGGCTGTTTCGCTGCACCCCGTGAGATGAGGCCGGGGCGGGCATCGTTCACTGGGGTATGTCCGCATTCGGTAACGAGGCAAGTGGGCAGCGGGCACGCTGGTGCTCGTTCGCGGCCGTCTGGGACGGGTCGCCCTCGGAGCCTGCAAATGGGCAGAATCAGTCCGGGAAATCTGGGGACGGCTGCCGCCCTTGAATGCGACTCGTTGTAAAGTGTGGAAATAGCACTTGACCTGCAATAACGCAGGCAGGGAGCCTACATTTCGGAGTGTTTCGATGCTGCGCACCATGTTCAAATCCAAGATCCACCGTGCCACCGTCACCCAGGCCGACCTGCACTACGTGGGATCGGTGACCATCGACGCCGACCTGCTCGACGGCGCTGATCTGCTGCCCGGCGAGCTCGTGCACATCGTGGACATCACCAACGGCGCCCGCCTGGAGACGTACGTCATCGAGGGGGAGCGCGGGTCCGGGGTGATCGGGATCAACGGGGCCGCCGCGCACCTCGTGCAGCCCGGTGACCTGGTGATCATCATCAGCTACGCTCAGGTCTCCGACGCCGAGGCGCGGGCGCTGAAGCCCCGGGTCGTGCATGTCGACGGGGACAACCGGATCGTGTCCCTCGGCGCCGACCCGTCCGAGCCCGTACCCGGCTCCGACCAGCAGCGCAGTCCGCAGGCCGTGTCGGCCTGACCTTGGACGACGACCAGGAGCGTGCGTGCCCATGAGTGGTGTCGAGATCCGTGACGACCGGGCGGCGGGTCGCCTGGAGGCCGTCGTCGACGGTGAAGTCGCCGGGCACATCGAGTACTTCGTGCTGGAAGCGCCCGCGCGCGCCCTGGTCCCCGTCCACACCATCGTGGAGCCCGCCCACGAGGGCAAGGGCATCGCGGGTGCACTCGCCCGCGAGCTGTACGCGCTCGCCGGACGGGAAGGCGTGCCCGTCGCTCCGCTGTGCCCGTACGTCGTCGCCTGGGCCGAGCGGCATCCTGACGAGGCGCCCGCCGCCGACCCCGCGCTGGTCGCCGCCGCCAAGGAGAGCCTGCGGGCCGGGCGCTGATCGCGGGGGAGTGGGGCGGTGAGCGGAGGGTAGTCGGGAGGTGGTCACCATGAAGTCCGGCGACCGCACGGAGGCAGTCATGACCCAGCCGAACCCCGACCCAGTCCCCCCGGCGCCCGGCCCTGGTCCCGGCCCGACTCCGCCGGACCCGTACCCGACCCCGGTGCCGCTGCCCGACCCCGGCCCGGAGCCGACGCCCCCGGCCCCCGGTCCGCCTCCGCCGCAGCCGGGCCCGGTACCTCCCGGCCCCGCCCCGTCGCCCATCCCGCCGGGCCCCGAACCCGCGCCCAGCCCGGAGCCGGGTCCCCCGCTCACCCGCTGAAGGTGACGGCGAGCACCGAACCGGCCCCACCGCGGTGCCCTTATGAACGCGTGCGGCGCGGCTCCGAGTCCGGAGTCGCGCCGCAGCCGGTCGCTGACGGACCAATGCTCCCTGCGGCGAGTGCGCCCGCCGAGTGAGACGAGACCCGTGCAAACTCCGGGCACCGGACCGTGCCCGACAGCCCCCGCCGACGAAAACCCGAGCTCCCACGGCACGGAAGCTTCACCGGCCAAGGCTCGAGCCACTCGTCGGAGAGCAGGCTCGGGAGGTCGGGGCGGGCGTCGTAGGCGGTGCGGATGCGGTCGAGGAAGGCCGCGCGGATGATGCAGCCCCCGCGCCAGATCGCGGCGACCTCACCGAGGTCGATGTCCCAGTCGTACTCCGCGCTGCCGGCCGCGATCTCGTGGACCCCTGGGCGTACGACACGATCTTGGAGGCGTACAGCGCCTGCTCGACCTTGTCCGCGAAGGCGGCGGCCTCCTCCTTGCTCATCGGCGTCGTGGGCTGTGGTTGAGCCGCTGTTGCCGAAGGTGGAGCGTCGGGCCCATCATCCTGGCCGGAAGCGGCATCCGGACCGGTTGGTGTTCTAGGGCATCCGGTTCGTCCTGCACACCGGGGGAACAGCGCCCTCTGCTCTGCTTCCAGGACTGTGGACGATCGCCGCCCGGGCCGCGATCCTGCGGCCACGTCCAACTCGAGCGAGGTGCGCCGCCGCCCGTCGGCGCACCTGTCCTCCAGCACAGCTTCGTCGAGCCAGCATCGGTCAGATCGCGGGCGACCTCGCCAAATGGCCGGCCACCCGCGCTACCTGGAACACGGCCAAGGTGCCTGGAGGCACCCCCTCAGGCCCGGAAGTCCGCCGGGCGTTCCGGGGACGCCTCGGCCAGGGCCTTGCGGACCGCCTCCGTGCCCGCCCGCAGGCCGTAGACCGGGGTGCCCGGCTGCTGGCGCCAGGAGTCGGTGATGCCGCCGGCGTCGACCGTGTCGAAGCCCAGTTCCTCGATCAGGGCCCGGACGGTTTGCTTGGCCGCCTCGTCGTCGCCGGCGACCGGAAGGGCGAGGCGGTCCGGGTCGCCCGCCGGGCGCGGGCGGTCCAGGATGTCCTGGGCGTAGGTGCCGTTGAACGCCTTGATCACCGGGTGGCCGAGGTGCTGCTCGGTCCAGCGGCTCTCGGTGAGGCCCTCGTCCTCGATGGTCGCGATCCGGCCGTCCCGCTGCGGGTAGTAGTTGCCGGTGTCGATCACCGCGGCGCCCTCGGCAGCGCCGTTCAGCAGGCCGTCGGGCAGCAGCGGGACCGCCTTCAGCGGGACGGTGACGACCACGACCTGGGCGCCCTCGGCCGCGTCCTCGGCCCGGACCGGGGTCGCGCCGGTCTCCTCGGCCAGTTCGCGGAGCGTCTCCGGGCCGCGGGAGTTGGCGACGGCGACGTCGTGCCCGAGGGCGGTGAGTCGCCGGGTGAGGTTGCCGCCGATGTTCCCCGCGCCGATGATGCCGATTTTCATGGTTGATCCTCCGGATTTCCATGCACGTGCATGCGACTGTCATCGGGGTCAACCTCACGGAGCCGGGCCCTATTCCGGCCGCTGCGCCGAGCGGGTGACGGCGCACGGGCAGGGCCCGGACCGGGAGCCTGCCGGATGCCGATCCGGTGGGTCAACGCCTCCCCGTTCACGAACCTGTCCACGCCATACGCCTGCTGCCCTTTTCGGCGTCAACTCTTGACGGCCCAGGTCTGGACCTTTAGGTTCCCGTTCGCCACAGCTTCATGAATGCACACACAGTTCAGGTACTTGAACGGCGCTCCCCCCCACCGACGGCCTCCCCTGAAAGGCTGTGAACCCCCATGTCCCCCATGCCCAGATCCGCCCTGCGCGGTGTGCTCGCTGCCGCGCTGCTCACGGCGTCGGCAGGCGCGCTCACCGTGACTCCGGCCGCCGCGGCCACCGGCACCATCACCGGGCTCGGCGGCAAGTGCCTCGACGTGGCGGGAGCCAGCTCCGCCAACGGCACGGCCGTCCAGCTCTACGACTGCAACGGCACCGCCGCCCAGCAGTGGACGGTCGAAACCGACGGCACGGTCCGCGCGCTCGGCAAGTGCCTGGACGTGACCGGCAGTTCGACCGTCAACGGCACCAGACTCCAGCTGTGGGACTGCACCGGCGCCGCCAACCAGAAATGGACCGTCTCCGCCGCCCGCGACCTCGTCGGCCAGCAGTCCGGCAAGTGCGCCGACGTCACCGGCAACACCTCGGCGAACGGCACGCCCGTCCAGATCTGGAGCTGCACCGGCACCGCCAACCAGAAATGGACCGCGCCCACCGGCGGCGGGACGCCGCCCGCCGCAGCGCCGATGGCCGTCGCCCCGTACCTCTACAACGGCTGGGGCAGCCCGCCCAACCCGACCACCGTCATGAACGCCACCGGCGTCAAGTGGTTCACCCTCGCCTTCGTCCTCAGCAACGGCACCTGCAACCCGCAGTGGGACGGCGGCCGTCCGCTGACCGGTGGCGTCGACCAGCAGACGATCAACACCGTGCGGGGCGCGGGCGGCGACGTCATCCCCTCGTTCGGCGGCTACAGCGGCAACAAGCTGGAGAGTTCCTGCACCAGCGCCGCGGCACTGGCCGGCGCGTACCAGAAGGTCATCGACGCATACCGGCTCAAGGCCATCGACATCGACATCGAGGCCGACGCGTACAGCAACGCCACCGTGCAGCAGCGCACCGTGGACGCGCTCAAGACGGTCAAGGCCAACAACCCGGGCATCAAGGTGTACGTCACCATCGGCACGGGGCAGTCCGGGCCCGACACCAGCCTGATCAACCGAGCCGCCAACTCCGGGCTCCAGGTCGACGGCTGGACCATCATGCCGTTCGACTTCGGCGGCGCGGGACAGAACATGGGGACGCTGACCACCAGGGCGGCCGAGGGGCTGAAGAACGCCCTCAAGAGCGCCTACGGCTACAGCGACGACCAGGCGTACCGGGGCATGGGCATCTCGTCCATGAACGGGATCACCGACGACAACGAGACCGTCACCCCCGCCGACTTCCAGACCATCCTCGGCTACGCGCAACAGCACCACCTCGCGCGCCTCACCTTCTGGTCGGCCAACCGCGACCGGCCCTGCTCCGGCGGTTACCCGAACGACGACACGTGCTCGGGTGTGAGCCAGAGTGCCTGGCAGTTCACCGGCATCTTCGCCAAGTACACCGGCTGACGACCCGCCCCAGGAGACTTCCGTGTTGAGAACTCTCACCGTGGCCGTACTCGTGGCCACGACCGCTGCCGGACTCCAGTCCGCCGCGCCGACTTCCGCGAGCGCGCGGCCCGCGGCGGCCGCGGCGATTCCGACCGGCCCCACCAGCGTGGTCAACAAGGGCAGCGGCAAGTGCGTCGACGCCCGCGCGGCCGCGAGCGGCAACGGCACCGCCGTCCAGCAGTACGCCTGCAACGCCAGCACGGCCCAGACCTGGCAGCTCGCCGCCACCAGCGACGGCTACTACCGCGTCGGCAGCGGCCTCGACGCCACCAAGGTCTGGGACGTCACCGACGTGTCCACCGCCGACTCGGCCCCCGTCCAGCTGTGGACGTACTCCGACGGCGCCAACCAGCAGTGGCTGCCCGTCGCCGAGGCAGACGGCGCGTACCACTTCGTCAACCGCAACAGCGGCAAGTGCCTGGACGTCCCCGGCGCCTCCGCCGCCGACAGCGTGCAACTCGCCCAGTACTCCTGCAACGGCACGGCCGCGCAGTCCTTCACGCTGGGCGGTGGCACGACGAATCCGCCGGGCACCCCGGACTTCGGCCCGAACGTGACGGTGTTCGACCCCTCGATGCCGGCCGCCACCGTCCAGGCCAAGCTGAACTCGGTCTTCGCCCAGCAGCAGACCAACCAGTTCGGCGCGGCCCGCCAGGCCCTGCTGTTCAAGCCCGGCACCTACAGCGCCGACGCCAACGTCGGCTTCTACACCCAGGTCGCCGGCCTCGGCCTCTCCCCGGACGACGTGACCATCAACGGCGCCGTGCACGCGGAGGCCGACTGGTTCCAGGGCAACGCCACGCAGAACTTCTGGCGCGCCGCCGAGAACCTGTCGGTCAACCCGACCGGCGGCACCGACCGCTGGGCCGTCTCGCAGGCCGCCCCGTACCGGCGCATGCACGTACGCGGCAACCTCGCGCTCGACGACGGCGGCTGGTCCAGCGGCGGCTTCATCTCCGACACCAAGGTCGACGGACAGATCCGTTCCGGCTCCCAGCAGCAGTTCCTCACCCGAAACTCCCAGATGGGCAGTTGGGCGGGTTCCAACTGGAACATGGTCTTCGTCGGCGACCAAGGCGCGCCCGCCCAGTCCTTCCCGACGTACACCAATGTCGCGAGCAGCCCCACGATCCGCGAGAAGCCCTTCCTGTACGTGGACGCGGCCGGCGCCTACAAGGTGTTCGTGCCCGCGCTGCGCGCGAACGCGGTCGGCACGACCTGGAGCGGCAGGACGCCCGCGGGCACGTCGCTCCCGCTCGACCAGTTCTTCATCGTCAAGCCCGGCGCCACCGCGGCCGACCTGAACGCGGCCCTCGCGGCCGGCAAGAACCTGCTGGTCACCCCCGGCGTCTACCACCTCGACCAGACGCTGAACATCACGCGCCCCGACACGGTCGTCCTCGGCATGGGTCTGGCCACCTTCGTCCCGGACGGCGGGATCACCGCGATCAGCACCGCCGACGTGGACGGCATACAGCTGGCCGGCCTGCTGATCGACGCGGGCACCACCACCTCCCGCACGCTCGTCCGGATCGGCCCGGACGGCGCGACCAACCGGCATGCCGCCGACCCCGTCCAGCTGTCCGACTTCTTCGTCCGCATCGGCGGCGCCACCGTCGGGAAGGCGACCACCTCGCTCGTCGTCAACAGCCCGGACACGATCATCGACCACACCTGGATCTGGCGGGCCGACCACGGCAACGGTGGCACGGTCGGCTGGACCACCAACACCGCCGACACCGGTCTCGTCGTCAACGGCGCCGGGGTCACCGCGTACGGCCTGTTCGTCGAGCACTTCCAGAAGACCCAGGTGCTCTGGAACGGCAACGGCGGCCGGACGTACTTCTTCCAGAACGAGATGCCCTACGACCCGCCGAACCAGGCGGCCTGGACGAACGGCTCGGCCAAGGGCTATCCCGCCTACAAGGTCGCCGACTCCGTCACCGCTCATGAGGCGTGGGGGTTGGGCAGCTACTGCTACTTCAGTACCAACCCCGGCGTCGTCGCGGACCGGGCCTTCGAGGTGCCGAACACCTCCGGGGTCAGGTTCCACGACATGGTGACCGTCTCGCTGGGCGGCACCGGGACCATCAGCCACGTCATCAACAACACCGGAGGGCCGTCCAACTCCGCGACCAACGTCGCCTACTTGACCAACTACCCGTAGACCGCAGGGAAGGACCGATCAGCGGATGCACACCATCAGCTCCCGATCCGGCAGCACCGGCCTGCGGGTTCTTCTCCTGCTCGCGGCCCTGCTCGGACTCGCCGTGCCCCCTGCCGCGCACGCGCACACCGCGGCGGCGCCCTTCAAGGTGCTCGGTCTCTACAGCGGCACCTGGGACGCGGCACACATCGACTTCGAGAAGGAGGCGAACGACTGGCTGCCCAAGCAGGCCGCCGCGAACGGCTTCACCTACACCGCCAGCAACGACTGGAACCTGCTCGCCAACGGGGGAGTGCGTGCCTACAAGGTCGTCCTCTTCCTCGACGACCTGCCGCAGACCGCCGCTCAGCGCACCGGGTTCGAGCAGTACATGCGCGACGGCGGGGCGTGGATGGGCTTCCACGTCTCCGCCTTCACCACGGACGCGGCCGGCTGGTCCTGGTACCACAACACCTTCCTGGGCAGCGGTGACTTCAAGTCCAACACCTGGGGGCCGACCTCCGCCGTCCTCAAGGTCGAGGACCGCACGCACCCCTCCACCGTGAACCTGCCCGCCACCTTCACCTCGTCGGTCAGCGAGTGGTACAGCTGGTCCGACGATCTGCGGCAGAACCCGGACATCAAGGTCCTCGCCTCGGTCGACCCCAGTAGCTTCCCGCTGGGCACCGACCCCGATCAGTCCTGGTACAGCGGTTATTACCCCATCCTGTGGACCAACACGAAGTACAAGATGCTCTACGCGAACTTCGGCCACAACGCGATGAACTACGACACGAACACCCGTCTGTCGTCGACATTCGCCAGCGCGACGCAGAACCGGTTCCTGCTGGACGGGCTGAAGTGGCTCGGCGGGGCGGGCGGTACCACTCCGCCGGACGACAGTCTCTCCGAAACATCCTGGTACTCGCTGCGCAACGTCGGCAACGGCACCTGCGTCGACGCCCGCGCGGCTGCCACGGCCAACGGGACCGCGATCCAGCAGTACGCCTGCAACGGCACCCAGGCGCAGCAGTTCCGGCTCGCCGGGACCGGGGACGGATACCGGCGCATCGGGGTGCGCCCCGCTCCGGACCAGGTCATCGACGTGACAGGCGTCTCCACCGCCGACAACGCGCCGCTCCAGCTCTGGGCGTACGGGGGCGGGACGAACCAGCAGTGGCTCCCGGTGCGGGAGACCGCCGGGCGGTACCACTTCACCGCCCGGCACAGCGGCAAGTGCCTCACGGCGGCGTCCGCCGCCACCAACAGCGCGCAGCTCACCCAGCGCGCCTGCGACGGCTCCCCGGCCCAGAGCTTCGCGGCAGCCGCCGGCTGACCCGAGGATGTCGCCCCCCAATCCGAGAGGACGCATCCGTGCCGTTCGACCGCACTTCGGCGCCTTCCCCGCCGACCCACCCGCGGACCCCGACGACCCGACCATCGTGGCGGCCCACGACTGGACGGCGTTCAGGCAGATCAAGGAGGTCACCGATCACTGGGAGCAGCCCGGCCGGGAGCCCGGCACCCGCGCCTACCACTGGCTGCTGACCATGCCCACCACCGCGTGCTGCGCGCGGCCCGCCGCATCCTCACCGAGCTGCTCGCCGGGCAGAACGAACTCCTGGCGGAACTCGGGCAGTCGGACGACTCGGAGGCCCCGCCCGCGCTGTCCTCACGGACGGGCCGCTGACCTGGCGCGCGGTCAGGAGCAGTCCGAGCGGTGGGCGAAGGGCCGGCCGGGGCAGTTCGTGCATTCGAACAGGTAGATGCCGCCCATGTCACCGAGCATGAGTCCCGGGGCCCGTTGGATCGCGGTGCGCTGTTCGTAGGGCAGGTCCCAGACGGTTCCCGTGGCGGGGGTGTCCTCGACGGGCAGCCAGGTGCGCCAGCTCTCGCCGTCGAACTCGGCGCTGTTGACCGTCAGGAGATGCTCCATGCGCCCCCGGCAGTCGGGGCAGGACGGCCAGTCGGGCTCCTGCGTCCACGTCGGGTAGCCGCCGGCCTTGATGCCCTCCGACACGGAGAGGTGGGACCAGTAGGACCAGCCGGTCTCCTCCTCCAGCTCCTCGAACCTGGGGTCGAGCGCGTCGGAGATCTCGTCCGGGAGATCCCAGTCCGGGTAGTCGGTGACGCGCTCGGGGTGCAGGACGCACGGAGCCGGAAGGTATTCGTCGTGCGCGCCGGCCGGGCGGGGAGGACCGGCCTCCCGCAGGTCGCTCAGGGAACTGTCCCGCCAGTACCGCTCGGGGCGCGGGACGTAGCCGTCCTCGTGGTCGAAGGGGCACCAGAGCACCTGGAGCAGATCGGCGGTGCCGGGGAAGTCCAGCTCGGGCACGTCGGCCGCGAAGAGCTGCAGGACCGGGACGAGCGGGATCGGTGCCTGGTTGGGAGGGGAGTACGCCGTGCGCGGATGGTCGTCCTCGCAGTGGGGCCAGGGCTCCGAGTGCGGCCAGAGCAGGGGCCCGCCGAGCGAGCTCTCCCGCGCGCCCGGCTCGCCGAGGCGCGGGTGCAGGCGAACCGCCGTCTTCCGGAAGGGGGCCACCTCCGGGAACAGCGTCTCGACGTCGAGCGGACGGGGCGGGGTGGTGCGAGCCATCGGGCTTGATCCTCACGGGTGCGGGCCGGGGGACGGCCGAGGCCGCGGTGGGCCGAGAGTAGCCGCCCGGTCCGTCGATCCCACCGGCAGGCCCCGTGCCCGGCCGGGTGCCCCCTTACGGCCGGCCCCGCGCCGACGCCCGGCACACGCCGCGTTCCCGCGTTCCCGCGTCGGCGGGGAACCACCCGGACCCCTCTTCCGTCCGGCCGTACGTATCACCCCTGGTCCGGCGGGTAGCCGGTTCGAGCACGCCACCCGTTCCGTCCGGCCGTCCACCGAGTCGTACGGACCCTCACCCCGGAGAGTCACCCATGCCCGAACCCACGCTGGCGGAGGACTTCCTCCAGTTGGTCCTCGACGACGAGTCCGGCAAGCGGATCGTCGGTCATCTGGAGGCCACCCGCGGTCTCGCCGGTGCTGTCTTCCTCGATCTCCTCGCGGCAGGGCGGGTGGACCGGACCGGGAAGGACGACGCGGGGCGGTCCGGCTGCTTCGTGGTCCGGGACGCCTCGCCCACCGGGAACCCGGTCTGGGACCAGGCCCTCGCCCGGCTGGGCGACAAGTCGTACACCGGGCGGCGCGCGGTGGAGAAGCTGGTGAAAGGCACGGAGGACGCGGTGCGCGAGCGCTTGGTCGAGCGGGGCGTCGTATGCGAGGAGAAGTCCACCGTCCTCGGCGTCTTCCCGCGCAGGCGCTGGCCGGCGACGGACACGGGACACGAGGAACTGGTGACGCGCCGCATCAAGGACGTCCTTGTGGCGGGTGCGGCGGCCCCCGACCGGCGCACCGCCGACCTCGTTGCGCTGCTGCACGCCGTGCGGGCGGCGCACAAGGTGGTCGACGGCGACCGGAGGACGGTGCGGACGCGGGCGAAGGAGATCGCCGACCAGAACCCCGGCGGCGACGCCGTGCGCCAGGCACTGGACGCCGTACGTGCCGCGATGATCGCCGCGGCGGCCGCCGGCTCCGCCGGTTCCTGAGCCGCGCGGACCGGATCCCGCGCGGACACGCCCTGTTCGCCCGGCACGGGACGCGCGCGGGCCGGGCGTTCAGCCGGCGGTCTCCAGCAGGCAGCGCAGTGACTCCCGGCCGGGCGGGCCCCAGGTGGGCTTGCCCGGCCGGGAGGCCCCGCTCCCCCCGCGTTCCCGATGAACAGACCGGCGAGGGCCCGGAGCACTGCGCAGCCACGGGCGCGGCGCGGCGTGGCGGCGTCCGGGACCGTCCCCAGGGCGGCGTGGAAGCGGTCGACGGCGCCGTCGGGGAGCAGGATCCATGCGGCGGCGAGGTCGTACGCGGGGTCGCCCACGCGCAGGTCCCCGAAGTCGATCACTCCGCAGAAGTCAGGTGCGAGGACGCCCCACTCGGTGTCGGGGCGGCACAGGGAGCAGAGGGCTGTGTGAGGCGGGCCGTCGGTCAGGCGAAGTGTGACTTGAACTCGGTGAGGCTGATCCGCCGGTCGCCGTTGGTGTCGGCTCCCCGGACGAAGTCGACGAGCTTGACTCCGCCGACGGCGCCTCCGTGATCTTGCCCGTAGTCCCTCAACTCGCTCAGCTTGATCTCGCCGTTTCCGTCCGCGTCGATCTCGGCGAACAGGGCCTCGGCCTCGGCCTCGGTCATCTTGTCCATTGCATTCTCCAGGTTCGTTTCCAAGGCGCCCGTTGCCTAGGACGGGCGGCTGACTGTGCGTTACAGGACTCACGGTGATGCCGGCGCTCTCCATCGCCTTGTCTGGTCGGCGGTGAAGGGCGTCAGCCGGTGCGGCTGACCCTCAGATGCGGGCTACAGGCCGTCCCTGCCGACCCAGACGGAGCTGATGGAGTCGTTCATCCACAGGTGCACCGCGTGGGGGACTCCGGGGCTGCGGCCGGAGACGCGGTCCAGGTCCGCGAGCTGGTCACGGCGAAAGACCGTGAAACGGTCCCCTTTGTGCTCCGCGTCTGCGTACAGCGTCGCGCTGTGGTGGGAGTGGAGGTAGAGGGACGATGCGCGGTCGTTGGCGTCGTAGGCGCTGAGCCGCTCCACGCTGCCGGTGATGATCCAGATCCGGGCGTCCTCGGTGCCGTTGTAGTCACGGTCCTGGTAGAGGCACAGGGAGTGGTCGGGGCAGGCGTCGAGACCGTGGCCGCTGATCTCGCGCACGGGCTCATCGGCGGCGGACGCGGGTGTGGTCAGCGGCGCGGCAGCGGCTAGCACCATGACCAACGACAGAGCAAGCTTCTTGATCATGACCGGTGAACGAGCCGGGGCTTCACGGGACACGCGAGACCGCCAGTTATCCCCCAGACGCTGAACTGCGTGGAGGAGGCCAACCCGCGGTGACCATCGCACTTTCCGCTCGACCGGGTGGAGCGAGAGCCGAATGGCGAGCACGCGGGGCTCGGAGCCGCCACGTCGGCGCGGGTCGCGCTTCCGGTCGCCCCCCGCGCACGCGGGGATGGCCCCAGCCCGTCAGCATCTGGGCAGCGCAACCTCGTGATCGCTGCCCTATGGTGCCCAGCCGTGCGCGGCTTTCCGGCCCCCGGCCACGAGGTCCGTGCGAAGGAGGGTCGGGACGGAGGCTGTCCGTCCCGAGCCTTCGTGCTGTTCGGCGAGTGGACCCCGTGAGGGGCCGTTTGGGGGTGGTCTCGTGGCTGTCAGGCGCTGATCTCGGTGCGGTCGCCGCCCCAGAGGGTGTGGAAGGTGCCGTCGCGGTCGGTGCGGTGGTAGGTGTGGGCGCCGAAGTAGTCGCGCTGGCCCTGGGTGAGGGCGGCGGGGAGGCGGGGGGCGCGCAGGGAGTCGTAGTAGGCGAGGGTGGCGGCGAAGGCGGGGGTGGGGACGCCCTGGGTGACGGCGGTGGCGATGACGTCGCGCCAGTCGTCCTGGGCGGCGGCGATCTCGTCGGCGAAGCCCTCGTCGGCCAGGAGGCTGGGCAGGTCGGGCCGGCCCTCGTAGGCCTGGGTGATGCGGTCGAGGAAGGCGGCGCGGATGATGCAGCCGCCGCGCCAGATCGCGGCGACCTTGCCGAGGTCGATGTCCCAGTCGTACTCCTCGCTGCCCGCCGCGATCTGGTGGAAGCCCTGGGTGTAGGAGACGATCTTCGAGGCGTAGAGCGCCTGCTCGACCTTGTCCGCGAAGGCCGCCGCCTCGTCCTTGCCGAGGGTGCGGGGGGAGGGGCCGGTGAGGTGTCGGGAGGCTTCGCGCAGCTCCGCGTGGCCGGAGACGGAGCGGGCGAAGACGGCTTCAGCGATGGCGGAGACCGGCACACCGAGGTCGAGCGCGATCTGCACGGTCCAGCGCCCGGTGCCCTTCTGCTCGGCCTGGTCGACCACCACGTCCACGAACGGCTTGCCGGTCTCCGCGTCCACGTGGGACAGCACCTCGGCGGTGATCTCGATCAGGTAGGAGTCCAGCCGCCCCCGGTTCCAGGTGCGGAAGATGTCGGCGATCTCGGCGGGCGAGTACCCGGCGACGTCGCGCAGCAACTGGTACGCCTCGCCGATGAGTTGCATGTCGGCGTACTCGATGCCGTTGTGCACCATCTTCACGAAGTGCCCGGCGCCGTCGGGACCCACGTGGGTGACACAGGGGGAGCCGTCGTCCGCCTTCGCGGAGATCTTCTCCAGCATCGGGCCCAGCGAGTCGTACGACTCCACCGAGCCGCCCGGCATGATGCTCGGCCCGTGCAGCGCGCCCTCCTCGCCGCCCGAGATGCCGGTGCCGACGAAGTGGATGCCCTGCTCGCGCAGCTCCCGCTCCCGGCGCCGGGTGTCCGCGAAGTGCGCGTTGCCGCCGTCGATGATCATGTCGCCCGGCTCCAGCAGCGGCGCGAACTCCTCGATCACCGCGTCCGTCGGCTCCCCGGCCTTCACCATGATCACCAGGCGGCGCGGGCGCTCCAGCGCCTCCACGAACTCCTTGGCGGTCTCGGCCGGGACGAACTCGCCCTCGCCTCCGAACTCCTCGACCAGCTCGCGCGTCTTCGACGCCGTGCGGTTGTGGACGGCGACCGTATAGCCGTTGCGCGCGAAGTTGCGGGCGAGATTGCGGCCCATGACCGCCAGGCCCGTGACGCCGATCTGCGCGTGTGTGCTCATACCGCCTGCTCCCTAGCTGCGTCGTTGCTGCGGCCCCGTCGGAGCCGGAACCTCCCGGCCCATCCTGTCGCGCCGCCCCGGCGAGCGCACATCCGGCTCGCCAGGCATCAGTACGGACGGGGGACCGCTCCCGGCTCACTTCACCGGCCCCCGAATACCGCTGACCTCAATCGGAGCCCGTTCCTGGCCACTTGAACCGATGACAGGCCGGATTCCGCTCTTGTCCTGGCCTGTTCCCGGCGCTTACTTTTGCCCCTCCTGACGCATGTCGAGGGGATTTCGGACCATGGCCGTACGCGGCCGGCATCGCCGGTACCAGCCGAGCAGGATCAACCGCGCCTCACTCACCGTCACCGCCGGCGGCGCCGGACTCGCCATCCCGCTGGTCGCGGCGGGTACCGCCGACGCGGCGGACGCCTCCACCTGGAACAAGGTCGCGGCCTGTGAGTCCAGCGGCAACTGGAGCATCAACTCCGGAAACGGCTACTTCGGCGGCCTCCAGTTCACCCGCTCCACCTGGGAGGCGTACGGCGGCACCCGCTACGCGCCCCGCGCCGACCAGGCCACGCGGGAGCAGCAGATCGCCGTCGCCGAGAAGGTCCTCGACGGCCAGGGCCCCGGCGCCTGGCCCGCCTGCGGCCCGCGCGCCGGGCTCGCCCGAGGCGGGAACGCGCCCCACACCGAGAGCACGTCCAGCCATCCGGCCAGGACGGCCCAGAGCCAGGCGAGACCCGCGGCCGCCCAGGACGTACGGCCGCAGACCACCCCGCAGTCCCGCGCCGGACGCGCCGAGATGTACACCGTGGTGCACGGCGACACGCTCTCCGGCATCGCCGGTGAACACCGGGTACGGGAGGGCTGGCGCGGTCTCTACGAGGGCAACCGGTCGGTCATCGGCGCCGATCCCAACCTGATCCTGCCCGGCCAGCGGCTCAGCCTGCGCGGGGCCGCGGCCCAGGCGCCGAGCACCGCCGCGCCGAAGAAGAAGGCGGCGCCGGAGCGCAAGGTCCAGCCGGAGAGGACCGAGAAGAAGGCCGCTCCGAAGCCTCAGCGCAAGGCCGCCACCGAGCACAAGACCTCTTCCCGCCACTCCGGCGGCGCCGTCGTCGCCCCCGTGCACGCCTCCATCGGCACCAGCTACCGCACGGCGGGCCCGCACTGGTCGAAGGGCTACCACACGGGCGTCGACTTCCTCGTGCCCACCGGCACCTCCGTCCACGCCGTCGCCGACGGCCTCGTGGTCTCGGCGGGCTGGGGCGGTTCCTACGGGTACCAGGTCGTCGTCCGGCACCATGACGGCCGCTACTCCCAGTACGCCCACCTCTCCGCGATCTCCGTGCGGTCCGGGCAGAGCGTGAGCGTCGGCCAGCGCATCGGCCGGTCCGGCTCGACCGGCAACGTCACCGGGCCGCACCTGCACTTCGAGGTGCGTACCGGCCCCGGATTCGGCTCCGACCTCGACCCGGTCGCCTACCTCCGGGCGCACGGCGCCCAGCTCTGACCGTCAGGCGCACAGCGGGACGTCGGACAGGGGCCGGGCGTGCGGAGCGGCTGGGGTCTCCCCGCCACCGCCGCCCGGCCCCTTTCCGGTGTCCTCGGCCGCGCCCTCGCGGATGTCGTCCACGGCGGCGAGGACGGCACCCGTCGAGCGGTCCGCGTCCGTCCGCCACCCTGGCTCCGGTCCGGCGTCCGGGACTGCGGCCCCGCGAGCGGCGTCCGTGGACGCGCGCCCGGCGGGCATCGCCGGCCACGCGGCCGGGCCGTCAGGCCCGCGTACGTCGCCCAGCCGGGCATCCGCGCTCTCCGCCTCGCGGCCCGGCTCCGCCGCACCCAGCCGCTCGGTCGTCAGCAGGATCAGCCCGCCGCCCGTCACCACCGCGCAGCCGAGCGCCAGCACGGTGCCCGTGGTGCCGTGCCGGAAGGTCTCCCCGAACATGGCGATGCCGACGACGGC
This sequence comes from Streptomyces seoulensis, assembly GCF_022846655.1. Lineage (NCBI taxonomy): Bacteria > Bacillati > Actinomycetota > Actinomycetes > Kitasatosporales > Streptomycetaceae > Streptomyces > Streptomyces seoulensis. The sequence goes on along the minus strand of NZ_AP025667.1, from coordinate 3,929,318 downwards.
TGCCAGCACCGGGTTGACCACCGTCAGCGTGGCCAGGGGCGCGGCCAGCCCGCCGTCCCGGTAGGCCGCCTGGGACAGGAACACCCCGGCGGCCGAGAGGACGGCGATCACCCCGAGCGAGGGCAGCGCGGCGAGGTCGACGCCCGCGCTCCAGTCGACGGCGACCGTCTTGGTGAACACCGACGACATGCCGAACGCCGTACCCGCGCCGGTGGCCAGCAGCATGCTGCGGACCGCCGGATGCCGGTGCGCCGCCCGCGCCGCCGCCATCAGCGCGACGATCGCCCCGCCGGTCACCACCGCCAGGCCCGTGCGCTCCGCCGGGCCCAGGGAGTGCGACTCGGCCGAGCCGACCAGCGAGAGCAGGCCCGCCAGACCGGCCGTGGCCATGACGGCCCCGCGCCAGGCCGTCGCCCCGGCCCTGCGGCCGACGAACAGCGCGGCCATGGGCAGGGCGAAGACGATGGTCAGCGCGCCCAGCGGCTGGACCAGGCTGAGCGGTCCGAAGGCCAGCGCCACGACATGCAGCACCCCGCCGAGGCCGTTGAGTCCCAGCGCCGCCCACCAGCCCGGCCTGCGCAGCGGCGCGAGGCGTTCACCGGGGCAGGACACCGCGACCCGTTCCTGTACGACGGCACCGCCCGCGTACGCGACGGCGGAGACGAACGACAGCAGCACGGACAACGCGAGGGCGTTCATCTGCGGCCCCCCAGGGCGTGTCCCGGCGACAGGCGGGCCCGGCTCGGGGCACGGTCGGCTTCCATGGCGGACACTCTGCCCGCCCGCGCCCGAATAGTCGTCGTCCCTGAGCACGCGATGGGTCCTACTGCCGATGCAGTACGACGGCGCCCCAATCATCCCCAAGGCGGGTGACTTCACGCGTCGGCATCCGGGGGCCGGGGCTGATACAAGTGCTGCCCGTGGAACTCGATCCCGGCCTCACCGCGTTGCGCCCGCTCGGCGGCTTCTCCGTCCTGCGCACCGGAAACGGTCCCGCCGACCTGACAGCACCTCCCCTCGACCAGTCATACGCGGGCCGGGTGACGGACGTTCAGACCGACGCGCTGGCGGTGCGGATCGCCGTCGTCGCGGACCGGCTGGATGTCCGTGAGCCGCGCGTCTGCGCCTCGCTGGCCCAGCAGGGGCTCGCCGCCCGGCTCTGGTCGGCCGCGCTGGGCTGCGCCGCGCTGTACGGGCGGGTGCCCGACCTCGACCCGCGCCTGCTGCGCTGGGACGCCGCCGCCACCGCCCCCGACGACCTGTGGCTGACCGAGGTCCGCCCGCTGCCCGGCGACGCCGGCACCCTCGCCGGGACCGTGCTGCACGCCCATCTCCAGCCCCTAGGGGAAGCCCTGACCCGCCGGTACGGGGTCGCCCCGGGTCTGCTGTGGGGCAACGCCGCCTCCGCGCTCGCCGGAGCCGCGCGGCAACTGGACGGCTGGGCCCGCGCGAACGGCCGTACCGGCGTCGCGGACCGGGCCACCGCCCTCACCGACGCCCTGTTCGGGCACCCCCTGCTGCGGGACACCGGTGCCCGTTCGGGCACCGCGTTCCGCCGCCGCAGTTGCTGCCTGTACTACCGGGTCCCCGGCGGCGGAGTCTGCGGGGACTGCTGCTTCACCCGCCCGCCGGGCTCTTCCCCGCGCGCCGCTTCTGGGTGACCATGAAGGGAACTGCCGCCGAGACCCAGGGGGTCACCGGGTGCGAGTGGGACTGCTGACGCGTGAGTATCCCCCGGACGTGTACGGCGGTGCGGGCGTCCATGTCGAGTTCCTGGCCCGCGAACTGGCCGAACTCGTGGACCTGGAGGTGCACTGCTGGGGCGAGGGCAGAGGCGTCGGCGTCCTGCGGCACCGCCCGTGGCCCGTGCTCGACGGCTCCAACGACGCCCTGCGCACCTTCTCCGTGGACCTCTCCATGGCCGCCGCCCTCCAGGGCAGCGACCTCGTCCACTCCCACACCTGGTACGCGGGCCTCGCCGGCCATCTCGCCAAGCTGCTGTACGGCATCCCGCACGTGACGACCGCCCACTCGCTGGAGCCGCTGCGCCCCTGGAAGGCCGAGCAACTGGGCGGCGGATACGCCCTGTCGAGCTGGGCCGAGCGCACCGCGATCGAGTCGGCGGACGCCGTGATCGCCGTCTCCGGCGCCATGCGGGACGACATCCTCGCCTGTTACCCGGCGCTCGATCCGGACCGCGTGCACGTCGTGCACAACGGCATCGACACCCGCCTGTACCGCCCGGACCGCGGAACCGACGCCCTGCGCAGGCACGGCATCGACCCGGAGCGGCCGTACGTGCTGTTCGTCGGGCGGATCACCCGACAGAAGGGCGTACCCCAACTGCTGCGTGCGGTGCGGGAGATCGACCCGGACACCCAGGTGGTCCTGTGCGCGGGCGCCCCCGACACCCCGGAGATCGACCGGGAGTTCCGGGACCGCTTCCAGGAGCTCCGCGCGGTGCGGGCGGGCGTGTTCTGGATCCCGCAGATGCTGCCGCGTGCCGAGGTGGTCCAACTCCTCACCCACGCCGCTGTGTTCGTCTGCCCCTCCGTCTACGAGCCGCTCGGCATCGTCAACCTCGAGGCCATGGCCTGCGGCACCCCGGTCGTCGCCTCCCGCGTCGGCGGCATCCCGGAGGTCGTCGACGACGGCCGCACCGGACTGCTCGTGGACCCGGGTGACGGCTTCGAGGGGAACCTCGCCCGCGCCCTGGACACCGTGCTCGCCGATCCGGTGGCCGCCCGGCGGATGGGCGAGGCCGGACGGGCCCGCGCGGTGGGGGAGTTCGGCTGGGACGCGGTGGCCCGGCGCACGGCGGGACTGTACGAGGAGATCCGCAAGCAGGCTTAGTCCGCCCCCTGCCAGGGCATCAGTGGGTTCAACCAAGGGGAGGGGAGGCGCCATGCGCCGAGGAGGTCCTTCGGTTCTCGGGATCGTGCTGGCCGGCGGTGAGGGCAAGCGGCTGATGCCGCTCACCACGGACCGGGCCAAACCCGCGGTCACCTTCGGCGGCACCTACCGGCTGGTCGACTTCGTCCTGTCCAACCTGGTCAACGCCGACGTGCTGCGCATCTGCGTGCTCACCCAGTACAAGTCGCACTCGCTGGACCGGCACGTCACCACCACCTGGCGGATGTCCAGCCTGCTCGGCAACTACGTCACCCCTGTCCCCGCCCAGCAGCGCCTCGGCCCGCGCTGGTACCTCGGCAGCGCCGACGCCATCCTCCAGTCGCTGAACCTGGTCCACGACGAACAGCCCGAGTACGTGGCGGTGTTCGGCGCCGACCACGTCTACCGCATGGACCCCCGCCAGATGCTCCACCAGCACATCGAGGGCGGCGCGGGCGTCACCGTCGCCGGTATCCGGGTGCCGCGCTCGGAGTCCTCGTCGTTCGGTGTGATCACACCGGGCTCGGACGGCCGCACGGTCCAGCGCTTCCTGGAGAAGCCCACCGACCCGCCCGGCCTGCCCGACGACCCGGCCAGCGTCTTCGCCTCCATGGGCAACTACGTCTTCACCACCAAGGTCCTCATCGAGGCCCTCCAGCGGGACGCCGAGGACGAGCAGTCCGCGCACGACATGGGCGGCTCGATCCTGCCCCAGCTCACCGGCCGCGGCGAGGCCCAGCTCTACGACTTCCAGGACAACCACGTCCCCGGCGAGACCACCCGCGACCAGGGCTACTGGCGGGACGTGGGCACGCTCGACGCCTACTACGAGTCCCACATGGACCTGATAGCCGAGCGCCCCGCCTTCAACCTGTACAACCGGCAGTGGCCCATCTACACGCACTCGGGCCAGCTCTCCCCGGCCCGGTTCAGCGCGGGCGGCATCGCCAGCGAGTCCATCATCAGCGCCGGCTGCCTGATCCGCGGCCAGGTCAGCCGCTCGGTGCTCTCGCCCGGTGTACGGGTCGACCCCGGCGCGGTCGTCCAGGGCTCGGTGCTGCACGACAACGTGCGCGTCGGCCGGGGCGCGGTGGTGCGGGGCGCCGTGCTGGACAAGAACGTGGAGGTGCCGCCCGGCGCGACCATCGGCGTCAACCCCGACCGCGACGCCGAGCTGTACACCGTCTCCCAGGGCGGGGTGATCGCCCTGGGCAAGGGCCAGCTCGTCACCTGACCCGCCGCCAGGCACACCCGAGCCCGCGACGCGCCGCCCTCGAACCGTCCCGGATGTCCCGGTTCACGCCGTCCGCCCCGCACGATGCTGGCAACGACGTCGAACCAGCGGAGGTCATCCGACATGAGAGGGACCCGGCGCACCCGGCTGTGCCTGGCCGGGGTGATGGCAGCGTCAGCGCTGGCCGCCACCCCCGCCCGCGCGGCCGAACCGTCCGACGGCCACCTCACCGATCTGGTCAACCCGTTCATCGGGACCCAGAACGAGGGCAACACCTTCCCCGGCGCGGCCGTGCCGTTCGGCATGGTGCAGCTCTCCCCGGACACCGGGCACAGAACGGGCTACGACCACACCCACGACCACATCCGCGGCTTCTCCCTGCTCCATGTCTCCGGCGTCGGCTGCCGCATCGGCGGCGACCTGCCCGTGCTGCCCACCACCGGCGAGGTCACCGCCACCGACAACGCCCGCTACGCCGCCGCCTTCTCCCACGACGACGAGGAGGCGAGCCCCGGCTACTACCGCGTCGGCCTCGGCACCGGCATCCGCGCCGAACTCACCGCCACCGCCCGCACCGGCGTCCAGCGCTACACCTTCCCGGCCACGAAGCAGGCCAACGTCCTGCTCAACGCCGCCCAGTCGCTGCACAAGCCGGGCGGCGCCGAGGTGGAGATCCTCGACGACCGCACCGTACGCACGAAGATCTCCGGCCACGGCTTCTGCCGGGACACCGGCCCGTACACCGTCTACACCGTCACCCGGTTCGACAGGCCCTTCACCGCGTTCGGCGCCTGGGACGCCGGCGCGGTCACGGCCGGGGCGCGGAGCGGGACGGGCGGGGCGTACGTCCGCTTCGACACCACCGAGGACCGCACCGTCGAGGCGACCACCGCCCTGTCCTACGTCGACGCGCGCGGCGCCGCCGCCAACCTGCGCGCCGAGGGCGGCCCGTCCTTCGACACCGTGCGACGGCGGGCCCGCGAGGCGTGGGAACGCAGGCTGGCGACCGTCCGGGTGCGCGGCGGCGACCCGGCGCTGCGCCGCACCTTCTACTCCTCGCTCTACCGCTCGTTCCTCGCGCCCAACATCGGCAGCGACGCCGACGGCCGCTATCTCGGCTGGGACCAGAGGCCGCACCGCGCACGGGGCTTCACCTACTACCAGAACTGGTCCCTGTGGGACACCTACCGCACCCAGGCGCAGCTCCTGGGCCTGCTCGCCCCGCGCGAGGCCCGTGACATGGCGCGCTCCGTGGTGCGGATCGACGAGGACGGCGGCTGGCTGCCCAAGTGGGGGTACGGCGCGGTCGAGACCAACATCATGACCGGCGACCCGGTGACCCCCTTCCTCACCACCGCCTTCCATCTCGGCCTGCTGAAGGGCTTCGAGGACCGGGCCTACGAGGCACTCAGGAAGAACGCCGACGGCGTGCCGCCCACCGCCTTCCCGGGGGTCGGCCGCGAGGCCAACGCCGAGTACCTGGCGCACGGTTTCGCGCCCTACATCAAGGGCCGTCCCTACGCCAAGGTCGGTGACTCCGACTACCACTTCGGCGCCTCCGCCACCCTGGAGTACGCCCTCTCCGACGCCATGCTCGCCCAGATGGCCCGCGCCCTCGGCCACCACGGCGACGCCGCCCGCTTCGCCGCCCGGTCCCGGAACTACCGCAACCTCTTCGACCCCGCCACCGGCTTCTTCCGCGCGCGCGACGCCTCCGGCGCCTTCACCGGCTCCGCCGACCCCGCCCGGGGCACCGGCTTCCACGAGGGCACCGCCTGGCAGTACCAGTGGCTGGTGCCCCAGGACCTGCCCGGCATGATCGGCCTGATCGGCGGCAAGGCCGCGGCCGAACGGCGCCTGGACACCTTCTTCGCCTACGACAGGCTGCTCGCCGACCCCGAACTGACCGCCCGCCAGGTGTGGGTGCACGGCGACCCGTACGACTACTACAACGCCGACAAGTACAACCCGCAGAACGAACCCGACCTGATCGCCCCCTACACCTACCTGTCCACCGGCCAGCCCTGGAAGACCACCGACGTGGTGCACGCCGCGCTGACCCTGTTCACCGACACCCCGACCGGCATGACCGGCAACGACGACCTCGGCACCATGTCCGCCTGGAACGTGCTGACCTCCATCGGCGTCTTCCCGGTCCAGCCCGGCCACGACACCTGGGGCCTGTCCACCCCCGTCTTCGACCGCGTCGACCTCACCCTGGACCGCCGCTACTGGCCCACCGGCGCCCTCACCGTCACCGCACCCGGCACCTCGGCCGCCGACCGCTACATCCAGACCGTCCGCACCGACCGCAGAGCGCACGAGCGCACGTACCTGACGACCCGCGCGCTGCGCTCGCTGCGGACGCTCGCGTTCACGGTCGGCCCGCGCCCGTCCGGGTGGGGCACGGCACCCGACGCGGCACCCCCCGCACTGAAGTGACCTCCGGGTCTGCCGAGTCCCGCCCTTCTCGGAGGGCGGGACTTTATCTGCTGTTAACTGAGCGTAACCTGATCACACTTGACCGTAATCAGGATTCGGGGATTGACTCGGGGACAGACAGCAGACCCACCCGTCGACGACGCGAGGCACGCCTTGACTTCCGATCTGCTCGCCCCTCTCGACCTCGCCTTCTGGAACATGGAGTCCGCCCGGTATCCCATGCACCTCGGCGCGCTCGGCGTCTTCGCCACGCGGTCGCCCGCCGCCGGCGCGCACGCCGCCGATCTGCTGGCCTCCCGCGCCGCCGCCGTCCCCGGCCTGCGCATGCGCATCCGCGACGTCTGGCAGCCCCTCGCCTTCGGCGGCGCCACCCGCGAGCCCGTACCGGACTTCGACCCGCTGGACCACGTGCGGCTGCACGCCCCGACCGACGACTTCCAGGGCATGGCGGGACGGCTCATGCAGCGCCCCCTCAGGCGCGGACGGCCGCCGTGGGAGGCGCATGTGCTGCCCGGCGCGGACGGGGTGTCCTTCGCCGTGCTGTTCAAGTTCCACCACGCCCTCGCCGACGGCCTGCGCGCCCTGAAGCTGGCCGCCTCCCTGCTCGACCCCGTCGACCTGCCCGAACGCGGCCCGCGCCCCGCCGAGCAGCGGCCCGGCCTGCTCTCCGAGGTGCGCACGCTGCCCGGACGCGTCCCCGACCTGGTCAGGGGTGCCGTCTCCGACATGGGCCGGGCCCTGGACATCGGCGCCTCGCTGGCCCGCTCCACCCTCGGCATGCGCCCCGCCCCGGCGCTGGCCTCCGCGCCCAGCGGCACCCGTCGCACCGCCGGGGCCGTGCTCGACATCGACGACGTGCACCGGGTCCGCAAGAGCGCCGGGGGCACGGTGAACGACGTACTGATCGCCGTGGTCGCCGGTGCCCTGCGCCGCTGGCTGGAGGAGCGCGGGGACGGCAGCGAGGGTGTCGCCCCGCGCGCCCTCATCCCGGTGTCCCGGCGCCGCCCGCGCACCGCCCAGCCGCAGGGCAACCGGCTCTCCGGGTACCTGATGCGGCTCCCGGTCGCCGACCCCGACCCGCTGGCCCGGCTGGAGACGGTGCGCGCCGCGATGCTCCGCAACAAGGACGCGGGCGCCGACCGGGGCGCGGGCGCCGTCGCCCTGCTCGCCGACCACGTCCCCGCGCTCGGGCACCGGCTCGGCGGACCGCTGGTCGGGCAGGCGGCCCGGCTCTGGTTCGACATCCTCGTCACCAGCGTCCCGCTGCCCGGCATCGGCCTGAAGCTCGGCGGCCACGAGCTGGCCGAGGTCTTCCCGCTCGCCCCGCTCGCCCCCGGCCAGTCCCTGGCCGTGGCCGTCTCCACCTACCGGGGGCGCGTCCACTACGGGCTCGTCGCGGACGCCCGCGCGGTGCCCGACCTCGACGTGCTGGCCCGCGCGCTCACCGACGAGATGGAGATGCTGCTCACAGCCTGCGAGGTCTGACCTTGGCCGTTCCCGGCCCCCGGGTCGCCCGCCACCGGTGCGGGTTTGGTCCAGGGGCCCGGCGCTCCGTAAAATTCCCCGTTCGACAGCGGGCGCGCCCATGCCCCCGCGCGGGTGATCAGGGAAGCGGCAGCGCGATGACGGTGACAGAAGGCGGCTCGGCGTCCACGGACGCGGTGTCCGCGGACGCGACGGCCGTGGACGAGGTCGTGTACGGGCCGGGGATCGACCCGGAGCGCCTGGCCGTCTGCCTGAGCGTGCTGGAGGAGCTCGACCGGATCGACGTCGACCACCCCGACGCCATCCAGGTCCGCCGTGCCACCTCGCACATCTACCGCACGGTCAAGCAGCGCCGCCGCCAGGAGCGCCGGGCCGCCAAGACCGCGCACGACCGTAACGTCACCGAGGCCACCGCCACCGGCTCCGCCGAGCGCATCGACGACGAGACCGAGGGCATCCTGCCCACGTCCAAGATCGAGGCCGGCCGGATCGCGGGCATACTCCAGCGCCCCCGCTCCTGCTACATCTGCAAGCAGCGGTACACCGAGGTCGACTACTTCTACCACCAGCTCTGCCAGGGCTGCGCCACCGAGAACCGCACCCGCCGCGAGGCCCGCGCCGACCTCACCGGCAAGCGTGCCCTGCTCACCGGCGGCCGGGCCAAGATCGGCATGTACATCGCGCTGATGCTGCTGCGCGACGGCGCCCACACCACGATCACCACCCGGTTCCCCAAGGACGCCATCCGCCGCTTCAAGGCGATGGAGGACTCGGCGGAGTGGATGCACCGCCTGGAGGTCGTCGGCATCGACCTGCGCGACCCGGCCCAGGCGGTCGCCCTCGCGGACCAGGTCGCCGAGGCGGGACCGCTGGACATCCTGATCAACAACGCGACGCAGACCGTGCGCCGGCTGCCCTCCGCCTACGCGGCCCTGGTCGACGGCGAGAGCGCCCCGCTGCCCGCCGGTGAGCTCCCCGCCCACCACGTCATCGGCGCCTTCAACTCCGGCGCGGTCGACGGTCTGGCCGCGCTGCCCGTCGGCACCAGCGGCCTGGAGGCCCAGAAGGTCGCCGACCTGGCCCTGGTCGCGGGCAACGCCAGCGTCGCCCGGCACCTCGACGGCACCGCCATCGACGCGGGCGGCCTGCTGCCCGACGTCGTCGACACCAACACCTGGGTGCAGTCCATCGAGCAGATCTCCCCCGTGGAACTGCTGGAGACCCAGCTCTGCAACTACACCGCGCCGTTCATCCTGATCAGCAAGCTCCGCCCGGCCATGGCGGCCGCCGCGAAGCAGGCGGCCAACGGGCGCGCGTACGTCGTGAACGTCTCGGCGATGGAGGGCGTCTTCGCCCGCGGTTACAAGGGCGCCGGCCACCCCAACACCAACGCGGCCAAGGCCGCGATGAACATGGTGACCCGGACCAGCGGCCAGGAGATGTTCGACACCGACCGCATCCTCATGACCTCGGTCGACACCGGCTGGATCACCGACGAGCGCCCGCACTACGACAAACTGCGCCTGGCCGAGGCCGGTTTCCACGCCCCGCTGGACCTGGTCGACGGCGCTGCCCGCGTGTACGACCCGATCGTGCGCGGCGAGCAGGGCGAGGACCTGTACGGCGTCTTCATGAAGGACTACGCGCCCGGCAAGTGGTGACCTCTCCCGCCTCTCCCACCTGACGGCGCGGCATCGGACCCTCGGTCCGGTGCCGCGCCGTCGTATGACGGGGCGTCGGCCGGGCAGACGCAGGACTGGGCCGAGTGGGTGAATCGACGGCCCCCGCAGCGGATGCGCTTCGCGGTAAAGAGCCCCATATTGAGGGGGATTGAGGGGGCGACGGGTGTGCGGAAGTTACGTCTTGTTTGCATTCCCTATCGAGCGCGGGTCCGCTCATTTGGTTAATCTGAAGGTCCGGGACGCCCCCGAGGGTGATCCGACACATAAGGAGTGCGCGGTGAAACCGGAGAAGACGAACGGCGAACAGGGCCCCGACGAACGCACGGAGCGTTCCCGCCGCAGGCCCGGAGAACTCGGCAGCCTGGACGTGTGGGCTCGCTCCGCCCCGATCCGCCTGGCGGGCTACGAGGAAGACCTCGCGGAGCCCCACATCCTGCCCAGCGTGGACTGACCCCCTTCCGCCCCAGCGACGTCGGGCGCATGGGCGTGACAGACTCACGCCCATGCTGATCAGAGAAGCCGAGGCCGGGGACTGGCCCCGCATCTGGCCCGTCTGGCACCGCATCGTCTCCGCCGGTGACACCTACTCCTGGGACCCCGGCACCCCCGAGGAAGCCGCCCGCGCCCTCTGGATGAAGTCACCCGGACGGGTGTACGTGGCCGAGGACGCCGACGGCGCCCTGCTCGGCTCGGCCTACCTCACCCCGAACTACGGCGGACCCGCCGCGCACGTGGCCAACGCCGGCTTCATGGTCGACCCCGACCAGGCCGGGCGTGGCGTCGGCCGGGCACTGGCCGAACACGTCCTCGCCGAGGCGAAGGCCCAGGGCTTCAGCGCGATGGTCTTCAACGCCGTCGTCGAGACCAACCCCGCCGTCCGCCTCTGGACCTCCCTGGGCTTCAGCATCCTGGGCACCGTCCCGGACGCCTTCGACCACCCCCGCGACGGCAGGGTCGGGCTGCACATCATGCACAAGGTGCTCTAGGCCGTGCGCAAGGTTCTCTAGGCCGTGCGCAAGGTGCTCTAGGCCAGCGGCGCCGTACGCGTCCAGGGACGCAGCCGCTCCAAGTCCTCCGCGACGGACAGCAGTTCCGCCTCCGTGCCGGGACGGCCCACCAACTGCACCGCCGCCGGAGCGCCGCTCGGCAGCGCCCCGAAGGGCACCGACATCGCGGGCCAGCCGGTCAGGTTCCACACCGGGGTGAAGGGTGAACTCGCCGTGTTGACCGCCACGTTGGCGAGCCAGCTCCGCTCGTGCCAGGGCGCGGCGGCGGGGGAGCGGCGGGCCAGCGCCGGGGTGAGCAGCACGTCGTACTCGGTGAAGAACGGCAACAGGCGGGCGCGCAGCCGGTCGCGGGTCTCGCCGGTCCGCACCGAGCGGACGAAGCGCCGGCCGACGGCCGCGTGCGTGCGGGTGCGCCGGGCGAGCCGGGCCGGGTCGAGCTCGGCCGAGTCCACCGCCGTACCGGCCGTCCAGTGCCGCAGCGCGGTCAGGCCCAGGTCGAGCGGGTAGGGCGGCTCGGCCCGCCGTACCGTGTGCCCGGCGCCGTTCAGCAGGCCCGCCGCCTCCCGGACCGCGGAGCGGAACGGCTCGCTCACGCCCACTCCGGCCAGCGGGCTGCGCACCGCAGCCGCGATCCGCTTCGGCGCCCGCTCCTCCGGTGCCGGGAACGCGGTCTCGGCCAGGACCCCGAGCATCAGCCGCAGATCCTCGACCGTGGTCGCCAGCGGGCCGTTCTCCGACATGCCGAACCAGTCGCCGTGGCCGATGCCCGCCGGGACCACGCCGTGACCCGGCTTCAGCGTCACCAGACCGCAGGCCGCCGCCGGGATGCGCAGCGAGCCCATGCCGTCGTTGCCGAGCGCCAGCGGCACCAGACCCGCCGCGACCGCCGCCGCGCTGCCCCCGGACGAGCCGCCGGCCGTGCGGGTCAGGTCCCAGGGGCTGCGGGCCGTGCCGTACACGCCCTCGGTGGTGCCGAACACGCACAGCTCGGGCACGTTCGTCAGACCCACCACCACCGCGCCCGCCGCGCGCAGCCGGGCCACGGTCACATGGTCGTCGGCGGCGGGGGTGTCCGGTGTGGCGGCCGAGCCGTTGCGGGTGGACTCGCCGCGCACGCCGAGGTTGTCCTTCACCGCCACCGGCACACCGGCCAGCGGGAGTCCGGCCAGATCCGGGCGGGCGCCGACCTCGTCCGCCTCCGCCAGGGCCGCCTCCGCGCGCACGGTGCGGAACGCGCCGACCCGTCCGTCCAGTTCAGCGATCCGCGCGAGATGCTCCGCCACCACCCCACGAGGAGTGACCCGCTTCTCGCGGACGGCGGCGGCGATGTCGGCGGCCGTACGGCCGGCCCAGCTACTCACGTGCACTCCTCGTCGACTCCCGGCGCGCGGACCGGCGCGCACGGCAGCACTGTGCCCGCTCACGCGCTCCACGTCGAGAGGGGGGTGCCGACGCGGATCACCGGGTGGTGCCGAGCCGGGTGGGGCGCAGGAAGTCGCGTACGTAGGTCCGCTCCCAGCAGGCGCCCGTCTCGCGCAGCTCGCGCCAGGTGGTGAAGCGGTAGCGGAAGAGGCGGGCGCGGACGTAGCGGGGCGGGGCGCCGGGCGGGAAGGGGGAGCGGCGCAGCAGGCGCAGGGTGTCGCGGTCGTCCTCCAGCAGTCGTTCCACCAGCTTGCCGAACCAGTCCCCGGCGTACGCGGGGGAGAGCGCGGCGAACCACATCAGCCAGTCCAGGCGCAGGTGGTACGGCGCGAACTGGCGCGGCCAGCGGCGGGGGTCGCCCGGCTTGCCGTGGAACTCGTACTCCCGCCAGTCGCCGTCCTCGCGCGGGCGTTCGTCGTGGGTGCCCTCGATCACCACCTCGTAGCGGACCCGGCTGACGCTGCCGAACGCGCCGTAGGTGTTCACCAGGCGCAGCGGGTCGAAGGAGCGGTTCATCACCTGGCGCCGGGAGACCATGTTCATGACCGGGCGGGAACTGAGGGCCAGCAGGACCACGCCGACCGCGAGCACCAGCACCTCGTACCAGAGCGGTGCGGCGGGCACGGCGGGCGGATCGGCGGGCAGCCGCAGCGCGGACAGGGCGAGCACGATGGTGATCCAGTTCAGCCAGGAGAAGTTCCCGGACAGCACCAGCCAGAGCTGGGTCACGATCATCAGCGCGGCGGCCGCCGACGCGATCGGCTGCGGAGTGAACAGCAGCACGGGGACGACGAGTTGGGTGACGTGGTTGGCGGCCACCTCCACCCGGTGCAGGGGCCTCGGCAGATGGTGGAAGAACCAGCTCAGCGGACCGGGCATCGGCTGCGTCTCGTGGTGGTAGTCCAGACATGTCAGCTTCCGCCAGCAGGCGTCACCGCGCAGCTTGATCAGCCCCGCGCCGAACTCCACCCGGAACAGCACCCAGCGCAGCAGGAACAGCACCACCACGGGCGGGGCCACCTCGTCGTTGCCGAGGAACGCCGCCAGGAAGCCGGTCTCCAGCAGCAGCGTCTCCCAGCCGAACGCGTACCAGGTCTGCCCCACGTTGACGATCGACAGGTACAGCGCCCACGGCACCAGCCACAGCAGGATCCCGGCCCATAGCGGCAGCAGGGAGTCCGCCCCCGCGAGCAGGGCCGCCGAGACCGCGCACCCCGCCCAGGCGCACCCGGCGAAGAAGGGGTCCGAGTAGTACGCGTGGAACAGGCTCGGCGACTCCTTGAAGCCCACTCGCGCGGTGTAGCGCGGCACCGGCAGCATCCCGCGCTCGCCCAGCAGCGGCCGGAACTGGCGTGCCGCCGCCAGGAAGGCCACCAGGTAGAGCGCGGCGAGCCCGCGCTGGAGCACCAGCCGGCTCAGCCAGTAGTCGGGGGCGGTGAACCACTCCATCGCGCTCGCGCTCCTGCCTCCACGGCGGCCGCCCGGCCGGGGCCGCTCCCCGCCCGTCGCGTCCGTCGCGCCCGTCCGTCACTGCCGTGTACCGCGCCGCCCGGTCCGCGTAACCCGTACGGGCCGGGCGGCCACACCCTGCCACGCCCCACTCGAAGATTCGGACATTTGCTGGCAAGGTGGCCCCATGGCTGATCGGGGAGCGAGTGCCCTGTCACTCCCGGAGAAGCGGCCCGCCGACCCGGACACGATCCTGGCGCTCAACCACATGGGCAGCTTCGACTGGGACCTGGACGCGGGCCTGTTCCACATGGACGCCCGGGCGCACGAGATCTTCGACCTCCTCCCCGAGGAGTACGACGGCAAGGCCACCTCCCTGTCCCTGCGGGTGCCCCCGCCGGACGCCGCCAGGCTGGACGAGGCGGTCGCGCGCGCCATCAAGGACGGCAGCGAGACCTACGGCGCCTACTTCCGGGTCCGCCGCCGCGACGGCTCCACCCGCTGGGCCCACAGCCAGGGCGCCATCCTCCGCGACGGCACCGGCCGCCCGCGCCGGATCGTCGGCCTCGTCCGCGACGCCACCCGGGAACTCGCCGACAGCCCCGCCCGCGCCCCGCGCACCGCGCAGGAGGAGGCGTTCCGCCAGCAGACCAGCGTCGTGGAGGCCATCTCCGCCGCGCTCGCCCACGCCCGCAGCGTCCAGGACGTCATCGACGTCCTCAAGGACACCCACGGCATCCGCCACCTCGGCGCGACCAGCGTCGTCATAGGTCTGGTGGAGGCCGGCCGCATCCGGCTGGTCGCGGAGGGCCCCACCGAGAGCTTCGTGCCCGGCACCCGCATCACCCGGATCGACGACCCCTACCCGATGAGCGAGGTCGTCCGCACGCTCGTCCCCCGCTTCATCGAGTCGCCCGAGGAGTTCGCCGAGGAGTACCCGATCCTCTGGCCGCACATCACCGAGCTGCACATCACCTCCGCCGCCTACCTCCCGCTGATCGCCCAGGGCCGCCCGCTCGGCGCCATGGGGCTGCTCTACGGCGACCGGCGCGGCTTCTCCGCCGAGGAACGCGCCGTCCTGGTCGCCCTCGGCAGCAGCATCGCGCAGAGCCTCCAGCGCGCCATGCTCTACGAGCAGGAGAAGGACCTCGCCCAGGGCCTCCAGCAGGCGATGCTGCCCCGCACCATCCCCAGCGTCCGGGGCGCCGACGTCGCCGTGCGCTACCGCTCCGCCGCCCTCGGCCGGGACATCGGCGGCGACTGGTACGACCTGATCCCGCTGCCCGGGGGCCGGGTCGGCGCCGTCATCGGGGACGTCCAGGGCCACGACACCCACGCGGCGGCCGTCATGGGCCAGTTGCGGATCGTGCTGCGCGCCTACGCCGCCGAGGGCCACACCCCGGCCACCGTCATGGCCCGCGCCTCCGTCTTCCTCGACGAACTGGACACCGACCGGTTCGCCACCTGCCTGTACGCCCAGGCCGACCTGTCCACCGGCGTCGTCCAGGTCGTCCGCGCCGGTCACCTCGACCCCCTGGTCCGCGACGCCGCCGGCACCTCCCGGCGCGTCGGCGTCGAGGGCGGGCTGCCGCTCGGCCTCTCCGCCGATTTCGGCCGGCTGGAGTACCCCGTCGCCACCCTGGAGCTGGACCCCGGGGACACGCTCCTGCTGTGCACCGACGGCCTGGTCGAGCAGCCCGGCACGGACCTGGACGACGGCATGCGGGACCTCGCCGAGGTCCTCGCCGAGGGCCCGGACGACGTACGCGAACTCGCCGGGCGCCTGATCGCCATGGCCGAGGAACGCGGCGGCGAGGACGACGTCGCCCTGCTCCTGCTGCGCCGCCGGGAGCCCGAGGACCCACGGGCGCGCGGCCGGCTGCGGCTGCGTGTCGTCCCCGGCGATCCCGACGCCCTCACCCGCGCCCGGCACCTGATCGGCGCCGAGGCACGGGCCTGGGGCGCCGGCGACCGGGCCGACGAGATCGAACTCGTCGCCGACGAGCTGATCACCAACGCGCTGATGCACACCGAGGGCTCCGCGACCGTCACCCTGCGCCTGCTCTCGGGCGCCGAGCGGCGCCTGCGCGTCGAGGTGGAGGACTCCTCCAGCGCGCTGCCGCGCCGCCGCGAACCGCAGGACGACGGTGTCTCCGGGCGCGGGCTGCTCCTGGTCGACATGCTGGCCGACGCCTGGGGCGTGGAGGCGCGCGGCGGCGGCAAGGCCGTGTGGTGCGAGTTCCGGGTGGACCCGGACGGCTGACCGCCGCCTGGCGCCGCCGCGCACCGGTGGCACCCTGGACACATGCCGGAACTGCCCGAGGTAGAAGCGCTGACCGACTTCCTCGCCGAGCACCTGGCCGGGCGCCGGGTGACCCGCGTGCTGCCGCTGGCCATCAGCGTGCTGAAGACCTACGACCCCCCGGTCACCGCCCTGGAGGGTGCCGAGGTCACCGCCGTGCGCCGGTACGGGAAGTTCCTGGACCTGGAGACCGACGCCGGCCTGCATCTCGTCACCCACCTGGCCCGCGCGGGCTGGCTGCACTGGCGCGACACCCTGCCGGACACCCCGCCGCGCCCCGGCAAGGGCCCGCTGGCGCTGCGGGTGGCGCTGGAGGACGGCGAGGGCTTCGACCTGACCGAGGCGGGCACGCAGAAGCGACTCGCGGTGTACGTCGTGCGGGACCCGGCCGAGGTGCCGGGCATCGCCAGGCTGGGCCCCGACCCGCTCGCCGACGACTTCGACGAGGAACGCTTCGCGGGTCTGCTGAAGGCCGAGCGGCGGCAGCTCAAGGGCGCGCTGCGCGACCAGTCCCTGATCGCCGGGGTCGGCAACGCCTACAGCGACGAGATCCTGCACGCCGCGAAGATGTCCCCGTTCAAGCTCGCCGCCTCCCTCACCCCTGAGGAGACCACCCGCCTGTACACCGCGCTGCGCACCACCCTCACCGAGGCGGTCGAGCGGTCGCGGGGGATCGCGGCGGGACGGCTGAAGGCGGAGAAGAAGAGCGGGCTGCGCGTCCACGGCCGCACCGGCGAACCGTGCCCGGTGTGCGGGGACACCATCCGCGAGGTCTCCTTCAGCGACTCCTCGCTCCAGTACTGCCCCACCTGCCAGACCGGCGGCAAGCCGCTCGCCGACCGCAGGCTCTCCCGCCTGCTCAAGTGACGCCCCCGCCCGGTCCGGGTCAGTGCGCGGGCAGCGTCACCAGCCGCCGGCCCTTGTCCGTACGCACCTCGTAGTGGTCGATGTCGTCCGGGCTGAGCGAGGAGCCCGCCGTGGTCGCGGTGGTGCCCTCGTCGTGCGCGCCGACGTTCCAGCCGCCCGCCACCTGCTCCGTGCCGTCCCGGCCGACCACGATCAGCCGGCAGGAGTGCGGACCGGCGCTGTCCCGGACCTCCAGGCGCAGCCCGCTGCCCCACCGCTCGCCCTCGGTGGTGACCCGCGCCCACACCCCGGTGCCCGGATCGGTGGCGGCCGTGACCCGGGACGCGGGCTGCCCGTGCCCGGCGAAGGCCATCACCGCGGGGCCGGCCACCGCCAGCACCACCGAGGCCGCGAGCCCGTACAGCAACCGGCGGCGCCGGGCCCGGTGGCGTACGGTGATCTCGCCGAGCAGCCGGTCGAGCAGCCGGGGACCCGGCTGGGCCAGCGCGGGCACGAAGGCGGGCGTGGCCTGCCGGTACAGCATCAACTGCCGTGCCGTGGGGCCGAATTCGGCCGCGTCCGTCGCGCACCGGGGGCACTCGGCGAGGTGGTCCTCGAAGCGGAAGGTCTCCGCCTCGTCCAGCACGCCGAGCGCGTACGCGCCGACGGCGCGATGCCTTTCCAGGGACCTCATGCCGAATCCTCGTGCCTATGGGTGCGGGTGGGGTTACGCGGTGCACCCATTGGTACGCACCGCACGGCTGAATGACTCAAGCCGCGCGCAGAAACCCGCCGAGGGATTCGGAGCGGTCGGGGCCCCGGATTGGTCCGAGTTCGAAGTGGCCGGAAAACGAGCCCGGTCCGCCGCCGGAGTCCGGTTCAGAACAGGTGGATGGCCAGGTGTCCGAGGGGCAGGCCGAGCCGCCAGGCGGGGGTCCACACCTTCGGCCCGTCGTCCTCGCCGCACGCGGTGCCGCCGCCCGGCACCGCGTCCAGGTCGGGCGCGAGCAGCTCGGTCTCCTCCAGCCAGCGCCAGGCCGCCTGAGCCAGCGCCAGGTCGGGGTCGGGGGCGCCGGACGAGACGTCCTCGGCGGCGAGTTCGGCCATCCGGGAGCCGACCCAGTCCCGCCACGGCTGGTCGTACGCCGTCAGCGACAGCCAGGTCTCCAACTGCGAGATGACCCGGACGCCGGAGAGTTCGCGCTCGGTGTCGGACAGGAAGACGGTGAGCGCCAGCGCGTCCCGGCCCGCCCGGAACTCGAAGGACGTCGGTGGCATCAGATCGCCGGTGCGCAGCAGTTCGTCGGCGATGTACTCGGCGTAGAACCAGGCCATGGGGACGGTGAGTTCACCGCCGCCGGCGCCGCTCGTGCTCTCGTGACCTCTGTGGAGCATCCCTGCCTGCCTTCCTCCGGTGCGTGCAAGTCGCCCGAACCCGGCCCCCCGCCCGGAACACGGATGAGGACAGCTCATGGCCCCGACGGGGGGCACGGCAAGGCGCTTTACCGAGGCTTGACCAGGCTCCCGGTTTCACCGCAGGTCAGTCGCGTATCCCGGAAGAACCTGGCGCAGGGCGCGCAGCGCGTAGTACGCGCGGGACTTCACGGTACCGGGTGGAATGCCCAGGATCTCGGCGGCCTCCGCCACGCTGGCCCCGCGGAAGTACACGAGTACCAGCACGTCACGGTGGTGCGGAGTGAGTGTCTTCACAGCCTCGCGCACATCGAGCGCGGCGGCGGCCCGCTCGGCGTGGTCGGCGGTCACACGCGCGTTCTCCGGCACCTCGTCCACCACCTCCGGCGGCCGGGCCCGCCGGGCCCGCCGGGCGTCGATGGCCAGCCGCCGGGCGACGGTCAGCAGCCAGGGCCGGGCCGAGGCGAAGTTCTCGGCGCGCAGCGCCTCGGGATGCTGCCAGGCCCGTACCAGGGTCTCCTGGACCAGATCCTCGGCGCGCTGCCGGTCCCCGTCGCTCAGCCGCAGCAGCAGCGCGAAGAGGGGCCGCCCGTGCTCCCGCTGCAGCGCGGCGAGTTCATGCTCGGCGGTCGTCGTCCCTGGGGCAGTGGTTCCGGCCGTCATGGCCGTATGGCAGCGCAGCCCGTCCTTCGGCGACACCCCGCGCGCACGCCGGTGCGACGGACGGTCGTCAGGGCTCGCCGAACGGTCGGACGAACGGTCACTCAGGGGGCGCGGGGCGCCGGATGGGCTAGGCGCTGTTTGCGCACGACGCCAGATTCATACCCATATGCCCGTCAGGGCTTGTCTGTCAATACGACAATTCTGGGGTGAGTTGATGATCGGACGCAGGCATCAGGTGGCCCTCGTGCTGACCGCCGTGCTCGCGGCGGTGGCCGCCTGCCAGAACCAGGACCGGGTCGAGCCCGGCGCCTCCGGGCAGCCCGCGCCGGGCACCGGACGCGGCTTCACGCTCGTCGCCGCCGGCGGCATCCAGCCGTCCGCCGCCGCCACCGAACGGGCGGGCTTCGACGCCTCCGGCGCCGGACACGACTTCCGCCCCATGCTCGCCGGGGCCCGGCCGGCGGTGTCCGGCGCCGATCTGGCGCTCTGTCACCTCGAACCTGTCGAGGCCGCCGACGGCGACCCGGCCGTCGCCGCCCTGCCCCAGCTCGCCCAGGGCCTCGCCGCGACCGGCTACGACAGTTGCTCCACCGCTTCCCCGCAGGCCGCCGACACCGGTGTCACCCGCACCCTGGACGCCCTCGACCAGGCCGGCGTACGGCACGCCGGGACCTCCCGCACCGAGGCCGAGGCCCGTACCGTCACCCTGCTGCGGGCGGGCACCGCGAAGGTCGCCCACCTGTCGTACGCCTACGACACCACCGGGCAGTCCGGGGCGGTCGACCCGGCCGACGCGGGCCGGATCGCCGCGGCCGCGCGGGCCGCCCGCAAGGCGGGCGCCGACGTGGTCGTGCTCTCCGTCAACTGGGGCTCCGCCTGGCAGGACGCCCCCGACGCGGGCCAGGTCACCCTCGCCGACAAGCTCACCGCCGCCAAGACGGGCGGCCGCCCCGACATCGACCTCGTCCTCGGCACCCACGCCCACGTCCCCCAGCCGTACGAGAAGGTCAACGGCACCTGGGTGGTCTACGGCATGGGCGACCAGATCGCCGACGGCGGCGCGGGCGCGGGGGAGTGGCGCGGCAACGAGTCCACCCTCGCCCGCTTCACCTTCGCCCCGCCCGCGAAGCCGGGCGCACGCTGGGAGGTGCGCCGCGCCGAGTTCCTGCCCGAGGTGTACGACCTCGACGCCGGCCGCGCGATCGACGTCAACGGCGCCATCGCCGCCGGCGCGGATCTCGCCGCGGCCCGCGACCGCGTCCGGAACACCGTACTGAGCCGGAAGGCGGCCGGGGCCGGACTCACCATGGGGAAGTGATCACTCGGCGGGCGGCCGCCGGGCGAGGACCGAATGCCGGTAGGAGTAGCCGAAGTAGACGACGCAGCCGATCAGGAACCAGATGGCGAACCGCACCCAGGTCTGCCACTGGAGGAAGGAGATCAGCCAGAGCGAGAAGAGCACGCCCAGCGCGGGCACGTACGGCATCCACGGCGTACGGAACCCGCGCGGCAGGTCGGGGCGCCGGTAGCGCAGAACGATCACCGCGGCGCACACCACCACGAACGCCAGCAGGATGCCGATGTTGGTCAGCTCGGCCGCCTCACCGATCGGCACGAACGCGGCGATGCAGGCCGCCCCGACACCGACGATCCAGGTCACCCGGGTCGGCACGTGCCGGGTGGGGTGCGTCTTGGCGAACCAGCGCGGCAGCAGCCCGTCCCGGGCCATCGAGAACCAGACACGCGTGACGCCCAGCATGAACGTGAACATCACGGTGAGGATGCCGATGATCGCGCCCACCGCGATCACGTCCGCGAGGCCGCCCAGCCCGACGGACTTGAACGCGGTGGAGAACCCGCTCTCGGGGTCGATGTCCTTGTAGTTCTGCATGCCGGTCAGCACCAGACAGGCGGCCACGTACAGCACCATCGAGATGATCAGCGAGTAGATGATCGCCTTCGGCATGTGCTTCTGGGCGTCCTTGGACTCCTCGGCCGCCGTCGACATCGCGTCGTAGCCGAACACCGCGAAGAACACGGTGGCCGCGCCGGTGAAGGCGCCGCTGATCCCGAAGGGGAAGAAGGGCTGGTAGTTCGACGCGGTGATGTGGAAGGCGCCCACACCGATCACCAGCAGCACCACCAGCACCTTCAGCGCCACCACGAACGTCTCGAACCGGGCCGCGCTGCGCATGCCCAGGTTCAGCAGCCAGGCGATCAGCAGACACAGGATCGCCGCGAACAGGTCCACCCGGTGCCCCTCGCCGGTGCCGGGCGCGCCCAGCATCCATGCGGGCAGGTCCGCGCCCATCTGCTCCACCAGGAAGCTGAAGTAGCCGGAGATGCCGATGGCGACCACCGCCACGATCGCGGTGTACTCCAGCAGCAGGTCCCAGCCGATGAACCAGCCCGCGAACTCACCCAGTACCGCGTACCCGTAGGTGTACGCCGACCCCGCCTTCGGGATCATCCCCGCGAACTCGGCGTACGACAGGGCCGCGCACGCGCTGGCCAGACCGGCGATCAGGAACGACACCAGCACCGCGGGCCCGGCGGTGCCGTTGGCGACCGTGCCCGCGAGCGTGAAGATGCCCGCCCCGATGATGCCGCCCACCCCGATCGCGGTGAGCTGCCACAGGCCGAGCGAGCGGTCCAGACCGCCCTCGGCCGCCTCGGACTCCTCGATGTGTTCGATGGGTTTGCGACGGAGAATCCCCTCACCCGAACGGATCTTGGCCACACGCCTCACCTCTTCCCCGACGGCAAACGGCTGACGGCGGATCATGATGGCCCAGGGGCGGCCGGTTCGGAAGGCGCCACGCACGGCGCTCAGGTCGCGGCCCAGTCCGGGACCCAGGTGGCCGGGCCCCGCGCCGGCTCGGACCGACCGGTGAGATACGTGCGCAGGGCGGCCAGAGCGGGGTGGGCGTTGGCCCGGTCCCAGATCAGGGAGTGCGGGTAGACCGGCGTCGGGCCGGTGATCGGGATCAGTCGCAGATCGTGCCCCGCGGGCCAGACCAGCCGGGGATGCTCACCCACGAAGGTCGCGAGTTCCGGGGACCCGGCGAGCGCGTCCAGCATCGCGGCGCTGCCGAAGTTGGCTCCCGCCGAGTCGATGGTGAGCCCGAACTCCGCCGCCAGTGAGGCGTAGTAGGCGGCCCACTCGACGCCCTCCACGATGCTCGGCATCCAGATCCGGTGCCCGGCCAGCTCCGCGGGCGTCACCGAGCGCGCCCCGGCCAGCGGATGCCCGGGACCGGTGAGCAGGTACAGCGGTTCGTCCAGCACCCGGGCGCTCGCCAGGTCCTCGGGCAGCCGCCGCCCCGGCATGCCGACCGCCCGGAAGGTCGCGTCGGCGCGGCCCGCGCGCACGGCGGCGACGGCGGTGTCCGCGTCGAACAGGGTGACCACGTCCAGCTCCACACCGGGATGCGTCTCGTGGAAGCCCCGCAGCAGGACGGCCGGGGCGACCCGCGGACCGATCACGTCCACCCTGAGCGCCCGCCTGCCCGGCCGGACCGACGCGGCGGCACGCTCCTCGGCCAGCAGCAGCGCCCGCGCGTGCGGCAGGAGCGCCTGCCCGTCCAGGGTCGGCTCGGCGCCCCGCGCGGTACGGGTGAACAGCCGCACCCCGAGGTCCCGTTCCAGCGCCGCGATGCGCTTGGAGACGGCCTGCTGGGTGAGGGCGAGCACGGCGGCCGCCTCCTGGAACTGCCCCGTGTCCGCCACGGCGACGAAGGTGCGCACGGCCTTGAGATCCATGGCCGACAGGGTAGTCGTACAACCATCGGTTGTGCCTGCGGGGGCTTTGGTTGTTTGCTCCCGCCGCCATCGGACGGATTTCATGACCCCGGTCAACAGGAGGTTGTGCGTGAAGCTGGGGTCGCGGTTCGGGTGGCTGTGGGCCGCGTACGCCGTGAGCGCCGCCGGGACCTGGCTGGCGTTCGACGCCTTCGCGCTGATCGCCCTGCTCGTGCTGCACGCGGGCTCCGCCCAGGTGGCTCTGCTGGCGTCCGCCGGACCTGCCGTGGGCGCGCTGCTCGCGGTGCCGCTGGGGCCGTGGATGGAGTTCCGCCGCAAACGCCCCGTCATGATCGCGGCCGACCTGGTCCGGTGCGCCGCCCTGCTCGCCGTGCCCGCGGCCCACTTCCTCGGGGTGCTCGGCTTCGGTCAGCTACTGCTCGTGTCCATGGTCGTGGCAGCCGCCGACCTCACCTTCACCGCCGCCTCCGGCGCCCACCTCAAGAGCCTCGTACCGCGCGCCGGACTGCTCACCGCCACCAGCAGGTTCGAGTCCACCACCTGGACCGCCACCGTGCTCGGACCCCCGCTCGGCGGGGCTGCCGTCGGCCTGTTCGGGCCGGTGGTGACCGTGGCCGCCAACGCCGTGAGCTTCCTGCTGTCGGCCCTCGGGATCCGCGCCATCGACGGCACCGAGCCCGCCCCCGAGCGGCCGCCCCGCGACACCTCCCGCCCGCGCACGGCCGACCTCCTCGACGGCTGGCGGCACCTGCTCACCAGCCCCCGGCTGCGCCCGCTGTTCCTCAACACGGTCCTGGTCAACGGCCTGATCATGGCCCAGGCGCCGCCGCTCGCCGTCCTCATGCTCGGCCCGCTCGGCTTCGCGCCCTGGCAGTACGGCCTCGCCTTCGCCGTCCCCTGCCTCGGCGGCCTGCTCGGTTCCCGGCTCGCCCGGCCGCTCGCCGCCCGCTACGGCAGACGCCGGGTCCTGCTCACCTCGGGCGTGCTGCGCGCCTGCTGGCCGATCGGCCTGGCCCTCGTCCGGCCCGGCGTGCCCGGCCTGGTCCTCGTCATGGCGGTCGAGCTGTGCCTGATCACCTGCGCCGGCGTCTTCAACCCGGTGCTCGCCGCCGAGCGGCTGGAGCGCACCCCGGACGACCGGGTGGCCCGTACGCTCTCCGCCTGGTCGGTCACCGGCAAGGCCGGCACCGCCGCGCTGACCGCGCTGTGGGGCCTGCTGGCCGCCCTCACCGGCCCGCGCACCGCGCTCGCCGTGGCCGGGGTGCTGCTCCTGGCGACCACGCCGATGCTGCGCTCCCTCGCTACGGGACGACCGTCACCGGCCACCGTCCCGCCTTCACCAGCCGGACCGCCACCGACCCGATGATCCGGTGCCCGGCCTGCTCGGAGGCGCCCACCACCACCGCGTCCGCCTTCAGCTCGTCGGCTGCCTGCACCAGGCCGTTGAAGGGGTCGCCGCGGAAGGTGTGGAACTCCCAGCGCACCTCGAATATCCCCTTCACCCGCTCCGCCGCCTCCCTGATCTGCGCGATCAGATCCTCGGCGATCTCGTCCGTGGCCTGCGCCACCGGCACCCCGAGCGCCGCCCCGGCCGCCAGTACCGGCTGCACGTACACCACCGCCAGCAGCGCGCCCTGCCGCCGGGCCAGACCGCCCGCGTACGCCGCCGCCCGCAGCGAGGAGTCGGAGCCGTCCACGCCGACGACGATGACCTTCGGACCGTCCGTGCCGCGCTCGAACCGGTTCCGCTCGTGCTCTGCCTGCTGTTCCGTCACGGCGGTGAGGCTATCGGAAGCCGCCGTTCCGTCCAGCGGACGGGCGCGGGCGGGATCGCGCCCGGCTCGGCCGACCGAGTGGATCGGACCCGCCGCACCGGTGTCGGTGCGGTGCGGCACAGGGTCGGCGGGCGACTGATGGTTCATGGAGAAGGATCAGTTGTTCACACGGCGCCGGATGCTGCTCGGCTCGGCCGCCGTCCTCGGCGCCGCGGGTGCCGGGGGAGTCCTCATGGCGGGCGGCGGCGACCAGGCCGCCCGCACCACCGCCGGTCTCGCCGGGCCGCAGGCCCGCCAGGCCCTCAAGCCCTCCGCGTTCCGCCTCCAGCCCCTCATCGGCTACGGCCCCCCGCCCACCGCCCCCGGCAAGCTGAAGGTGCGTCACCAGCCCATCCTTCGGCTGGCCGGCAAGGGCAAGAACATGATGCTCACCTTCGACGACGGCCCTCACCCCGACTACACCCCGCACATCCTGGACACCCTCGCGAAGTACGACGTACGCGCGATGTTCTTCGTGTGCGGGGAGATGGCCGTCGACAACAAGGAACTCCTGGCCCGGATGGCCGAGGAGGGACATGTGGTCGGCAACCACACCTGGACGCATCCGCTGCTGACCGAGATGGCCCGCAAGGACATCCGCGACGAGATCGAGCGCACCAGCGACGTCATCGAGGACGCCTACGGTGACCGCCCGCAGTGGTTCCGCGCCCCCTACGGCGCCTGGAACCGGGCCACCTTCCAGCTCGGTGCCGCCATGGGCATGGAGCCGATGGCCTGGACCGTCGACACCACCGACTGGATGACCCCCGGCACCGGCACGGTCGTCAAGCGGGTGGAACACGGCGCCGCCCCCGGCGTCGTCATCCTCTCCCACGACGCCGGGGGCGACCGGACGCAGAGCGTCCGCGCGATCCGCGAGTACCTGCCCTATCTGCTCGACCAGGGCTACCACCTGACCGTCCCGCCCCGCCGCATGACCTGAGCCGGGCCGTCCGCCCCTGGTCGCGGCGGCTCAGGCCCCCGTGACCAGGCGGGCGAAGACGACCACGTTGCCGTCGTAGCCGTTCTGCTTGGAGAAACCGCCGCCGCAGGTGATCACCCGCAGCTCCGGCGTGCCCTTGGAGCCGTAGACACGGTCGCCGGGGAACTTGCTCTTCTCGAAGACCTCGACCCCGTACACCTCGAACACGGCCGTCCTGCCGTCCTGCCGCCCCACCTCGACCCGGTCGCCCTTCTTCAGCGCGCCGAGCCCGTAGAAGACGGCCGGGCCCCGGGTGTTGTCGACATGGCCGACGATCACGGAGGTGCCCTTCTCGCCGGGGGAGACCGCGCCCGTGAACCACCCCGCCAGGTTGGGGTCCTCCGGCGGCGGCGCGCCGACCCAGCCGCCGGCGTCGAGGCCCACCGGGGTGACCGGGGCGTCGACCTGGATCGCCGGGATACGCACCCGGTCCGCCGCCGAGAACGACAGCCCGGCCGGAGCCGCAGCCGCGACGGCGCTCGGCGAGGCCCGCACATCGGGGGCCGGGGCCGCGGCCGAGGCGGGCTGGGGCGGGCCCACGTCGAACTCGCCGGAGCCGTTCCGGATCAGCGCCACACCGGTCAGCAGCACGAGCGCCAGCACACCCCAGGGGGCGCGTCTCCTGCGCCGCTCCTCCCGTTCGCTCCACTCCGCCAGCTCGGACGCAGACATTCGCCATCCCCTCTCGACGTGACCGCTGCCACGTCCGTGGCGCATGGGAAAACGCTAAGTCCCGCGCCGGTGAAGGGCGACGGGGCGGCGTGCGAACGGGTGGCCGCCCGGCTTTCCGGTGCGCCATCCGAGTTGCAGAGCGGAGAGAATTTCTGACGGGCTGTGACCTGCGGCGATATCCGATTGTGTGGTTGTCGGGTGAGGGGTGTACTCACCAGGACGGACCATTCTCGACATGCGGGCGTGTTCCGGGCCCCTGAGGGTTCTGTCGGGAGGTGCTTTCTCGCCGATCGCCCGGGGACCGGCCCCGGCGTGCCTCTCGCGGAGGAACACATGCGTAACCAGCGTGCCTTGGCGGCCACGTGCGCCGCGATCGCCGTGCTCGGTATCGCCGCCCCCGTCGCCGTCGCGGACGGCATGGGCAACGGGAACGGCACCACCACCGTCACGGGCGTCAGCCCGAACACCGGTGTCTTCAACGGGAACGGCAATTTCAACAACAACTTCAACGGCAACGGGCACGGAAACGGCAACTTCAACGGCAACGGCAACGGCAACGGGAATTTCAACAACAACGGCAACTTCAACAACAACGGGAACTTGGGCAACGGCAACCGGGGCAACGACAACTTCGGGAACGGCAACTTCGGCAACGGGAACGGGAACGGCCGGGGGAACGAGAACTTCGGCAACGGGAACGGCAACGGGAACTTCAACAACAACGGCAACTTCGGGAACGGCAACGGCCAGGGCAACTTCGGCAACGGCCACGGGAACGGCAACGGCAACGGCAACGGTGGCCACGGAAACGACGGCAACCTCCGCAACATCGTCGTCACCCCCAGCGTGCTCCCCGCCGGCGGCCGGCTGACCATCACCGTCGAGGGATGCCGCGGCGGCACCGTCTCCTCGCGCGCCTTCCGCACCGCCCGGCTGAACTCGAACGGCAACGACAACTCCCGTGCCGTCGTCACCATCGACCGTGACGCCCGTCCCGGCCGCTACGACATCACCGTCGACTGCGGTGGCCGCTCCCTGACCCGCCCGAACGCCTTCACCGTGCTCGGCGGTGTCAACGGCGGCCTCGGCGGCAGCACCACCACCGGCGCCACCCGTGCCGACGTGGCCATCGGCGGCGGACTGGTCGCCTCGGCCGCGCTCGGCGGCGGCGCCTTCTGGCTGCGCCGCCGCCACGAGAAGCGCGCCTGAGCCCCGCCCCGCGTCCTCGCCGGCGCGGGACACGCTCGTACGGGCCCTCGTACCGCCCCTCGCCGGGCCGGGACGAGGGCCCGCGGTGTGCTCGTGGCTAGACGTGCGGGAAGAGGGTGAGGAACGGTTCGGCCGTCACCGCGATGCCCCGGCTGAAGGGGGCGTCGAAGTCCCAGATCAGGAACAGCATGAACGCGATGGTGGCCGAGAACAGCCCGGCCAGGACCAGTTCACGCGCGGTACGCCGGATCTGGAGCGCGAACACCATGCCCACGGTGATCACCGCGCCGCACAGCAGCCCCCACCACACCACGGACGGCATGGTCGCGCCGGTGGAGTCGGCGCGCGCGTTGCGCGCCTGGTCGGCCGCGGCCACCTGGTCCACCAGCGGCTGGTACGCCTGCGCCTCGAAGTCGCTGCGCGGCTGGTAGTCCGTCACGTCCTGGCGCACCCGGTCCAGCAGCCGGGCACCCTGAGCGGTGACCTCCCCCCGCTGTGTCATCGACTTCCACTCGGTGTCGACGACGTAGGACACGTACGCGTCGACGTCCGCGCGCACCCGGTCACGCACGTCCGCCGGATAGACGCTGACGCGCTCGGAGACCTCGTGCAGGGCCTGTGCCTCGGCCTGGACGGTGTCCCCGGCGGCGCTGCGCGCCTCCCAGACGCCCGCGATGGCCAGGCCCAGGACGATGGCGTACACCACCCCGATCCACATCGTCATGTACTCGATGACGTCCGGGGTCTCGCTGGGGTCCTCGTCCTCCGGGGCCCGCTTGTGCCGGACGAGGGTGATGATCACCACCACGGCACAGGCTCCCAGCATGGCCAGGACGAGAACGAGCCAATCCGACAACGGATACCTCCAGGGGTGGGTGCGGCCGCGTCACCGCGGGCGCAGCGCCGCGACGGCGACGATCGCGGGGATGGTGACGAGCAGGACGTAGCGGACCGGCGAGGTGTGGGAGGGAGCCGTGTGCCGGACGGGACGGGCGTGGTACGCCGGGTAGCTGACCGGGGTCACGGTGGGCCGGGGTGTGGGCTTCGGCGGGGGAGTCGGCTTCGGTACCGGCCGCGGGGGCGCGGGTTCGGGGGCCGGAGCGGGCGGTGGTGGCGGGGGTGGAGTCGGCTTCGGTGCCGGTGGGGGCGGCGTGGGCCGGACGGGCGGCTTCGGCTCGGGCGGCGGCGTCGGACGCGGCTGGGGCTTCGGCGGCGGAGGGGGCGGAGGAGCCGGGGTCGGCGTCGGGGTCGGTGTGGGTGTCGGGGTCGGCGGAGGCGGAGGTGGCGGAGTCGGAGTCGGAGTGGGCGTCGGAGTCGGCGGGCAGGGCGGTGGGGGCGGCGGCGGGCACGGATGGTGGCCTCCGGCCACCGCCACGGCCACGGTGCCGTCCGGGCCCGTGGAGGCGTAGGCGCAGGCGTCGGCCGACGCCGAGCCGACCGGGCAGCCGACCACGCTCCACACCACCACGAGCAGCGCCAACGCCCTGCCGGCGACCGCGCATCGGGTTGCTTGGGGACCTTGCACGAGCGAGATCATGAGGGCAGCGCGACGCCTCCGCGCCGAACAGGGCGCGGATTGGTCCGAAGGAGGGACAACACGGCCTTACCGGTTTGACGTGCCGAACGGCCCCGCCGCACCGATGGGTACGCACGTACGGACAGCCACCCCTCGCTCGCACCCCGTCGGGATCCCGCCGAAAGAATTTCCCCGCCCGTTGAACGCTCCGCCCCCCGCGCCCCGTACCCATGGCCGTGCGGCGACTCAGTGGACGCCGCAACAAACTGGCGAAAATGGGGAGTTGAGGATGAAGACCTCCTGGCGGACCGCCGCACTGGTGGCCACAGCCGCTTCGGTGCTGGCGCTGACGACGGCGTGCGGTCAGGACAACGTCACGCCCCCGGCGTCGGCGGCCCAGAACGTGGGAGCGTCGGCCAGCGCCGCGGGCATCGGCACCGGACTCGGCTCGGGCAACGGCTACGGGGCCGACGGCGCCCAGAGCAGTGCCTCCCCGACCCCCGCCGCCCCCGCGGGCAAGCTGACCGTGGCCACCAACCCCCAGTTGGGCAACGTGCTCACCGACGGGTCCGGCCTCACCCTGTACCGCTTCGACAAGGACACGGCCGAGCCGCCGAAGACCAACTGCGCGGGCGACTGCGCCACCACCTGGCCCCCGGTCCCGGCCGACGACGCCAACGCCGGCGCCGGCATCGACAAGGCCATGCTCGGCGAGGTCACCCGCCCCGACGGCACCAAGCAGCTCACCATCGGTGGCTGGCCCGCCTACCGCTACGCCAAGGACCTCAACTCCGGCGACGTCAACGGCCAGGGTGTGGGCGGCAAGTGGTTCGCGCTCGCCCCCAACGGCAAGAAGGCGTCGCTGACTTCGCTGCCCGGTCTCTCCGTCCGCAAGGACCCCAAGCTCGGTGACATCGTCGTCGACAAGAACGGCCGCACGGTCTACCGCTTCCTCAAGGACAAGGCGTGGCCCAAGTCCGTCTCCAACTGCGTCGGGGCCTGCCTGGAGAAGTGGCCCGCGGTCGCGCCGGTGAGCGCCGACGACACCCAGGGCGTGAAGAAGAAGGGCCTGATGCCCTTCACCCGTCCCGACGGTGTCAAGCAGATGTCGGTGAACTGCTGGCCGATCTACACCTTCTCCGGTGACAAGGCTCCCGGTGACACCAACGGCCAGGGCGTGGGCGGCACTTGGTACGCCGTCTCGCCGGAGGGCAAGCCGATCGGCGCGCCCGCCGAGTAGGGATCACCGCCGAAGCGAGGGCCCGTACCGTCCGTTCACGCGGAGGGGGCGGGCCCTGTCCCATGCGCGCGGGCGGTCACCCAGCGGGGTCGGACGGACACTTCCCGCAGGCGGTGACCGGGAACGGATGGTCAATTTCCGTTTCCGGTCGCCCGTTTGGCGGGCGATCAGTAGCCTCAGCTCGAACACCGGCTCGCCCGTCCCCGTCGCCTACGCCTGGAGTGATACATGGAGCGCCCCGCCTGGGCCCCCCGGAGCATCGACATCTCGGTGCCGAGCGTCTCGCGCATGTACGACTACTACCTGGGCGGTTCGCACAACTTCGAGGTCGACCGGGAAGCGGCCCGCAAGGCGATGGAGTTCCTCCCCGGCCTGCCGAGGATCATGCAGGCCAACCGGGCGTTCCTGCGCCGGGCCGTGCGCTTCGCCGCCGAGCAGGGCATCGACCAGTTCCTCGACATCGGCTCCGGCATCCCCACCTTCGGCAACGTCCACGAGATAGCCCAGGCCGCCCGGCCCGGCGCCCGCGTCGTCTACGTCGACCACGACCCCGTGGCCGTCGCGCACAGCCAGGCGGTGCTCGCGGGCAACGCGGACGCGGGCGTCGTCGCCGCCGATCTGCGCAAGCCGCAGGAGATCCTCACCAGCCCCGAGGCGGCCCGGCTGATCGACCTCGACCGGCCGGTGGCCCTGCTGCTCGTGGCCGTCCTGCACTTCCTGGAGGACGCCGACGACCCCCACCGCGCGGTGGCGGAGCTGCGGACCGCGCTCGCGCCGGGCAGCCTGCTGATCCTCACCCACGCCTCCTTCGAGGGCATCCCGCTGCCCGAGGAGCGCGCCGAGGGCGCGGTGGACGTGTACCGGGACATCCGCAACCCGCTGGTCATGCGCTCGCGCGAGGAGATCGCCCGCTTCTTCGACGGCTTCGAGCTGGTCGAACCCGGACTGGTCCATCCGCCGCAGTGGCGGCCGGAGGCGGCACCGGAGGACGAGGACGGCTTCGCGTTCTCCGGGTTCGCCGGCGTGGGACGTACGGCGTGAGCGCGGAGCCGGACGGTCCCGAGGGCAGAGTGCGGCGGCTGACGACGATATGGAGCCGGGCCGTCTACCCCGTCACCTCCACGTCGCTCACCCGCGCCGAGTTCGAGGAGCGGCTGCTCCCCCTCGCCCACCGTCTCAGCCGCGCCCTCAGGGCCCACAGCTTCGACGCCGGGGAGGCCAAGGCGGT
The DNA here is from genome assembly GCF_022846655.1 of Streptomyces seoulensis. Taxonomy (NCBI): domain Bacteria; kingdom Bacillati; phylum Actinomycetota; class Actinomycetes; order Kitasatosporales; family Streptomycetaceae; genus Streptomyces; species Streptomyces seoulensis. The sequence goes on along the minus strand of NZ_AP025667.1, from coordinate 3,898,058 downwards.
CGGCGCCGCGCTGGTCGACGCGCACGGCACCGACCCCGAGGTGCTCGCCCGCACACTGGACTGCGTCGACGCCTATCTGGTCCTGTACTGCGGTGACGACAGCCCGCAGGACCAACTCCGCATGCGGTCCTCCCGGTTGCAGCACTCGATGGCCGCCGGATACGCCCAGGCGCTGCGCGAGCGCACCCTGGCCGAGCAGGAGGCCATCGCCCAGGCCGCGCTGCGTGCCCAGGGCGTGGTCGCGGAGGCCCTGCACGCCAGCGAGGCCCGCTTCCGGGCGGTGTTCGAGGGCGCGGCGATCGGCATCGGCATCGCCGACCTCGACGGCAACGTCCTCGAGGTCAACGGGGCCCTGCTGCGCATGTTCGGCGTCTCCGAGACCACCATGCGCGGCCGCCGGGTCCGGGACTGGACGCACCCCGAGGACGCGCCCCAGACCTGGCGGCTCTACGAGGAACTCGTACGCGGCGAACGCGATCACTATCACGTCGAGAAGGCGTTCAACCGCCCCGACGGCACCGCCCTGTGGACCAACCTCACGGTCTCCCTGCTCCGCGACGCCGACGGCACCCCGCAGTACCAGTTGGCCCTGATGGAGGACACCACCGAGCGCCGCCTGCTCCATCTCCGGCTGCGCTACGAGGCCACCCACGACGCCCTGACCGGACTGCCCAACCGCACCCTGTTCTTCGAGCGCCTGGAGAAGGCCCTCGCGGCGGGCAAGGGCCAGCGCTTCGGCCTGTGCTACCTCGACCTGGACGGCTTCAAGGCCATCAACGACAGCCTCGGCCACGCCGCGGGCGACCGGCTCCTGGTGGAGGTCGCCGACCGGCTGCAGTCCTGCACCACCGCGTCGGGCGAGATGGTGGCCCGCCTCGGCGGCGACGAGTTCGTGGCCCTCACCACCGGCCGCGACACCGAGCGCGGGGTGGAGGAACTGGCCGAACGCATCACGAACGCGCTGCTCACCCCGGTCGGCATCGACGGCCGCGACCTCCTGGTGCGCGGCAGCCTCGGCATCGTGGAGGGCCCGGCGGGGGAGCGTACGGCCGCGGAGGTGCTGCGCAGCGCCGACATCACGATGTACCGCGCCAAGTCGGCGGGCGGCAACCGGGCCGAGCTGGCCGACCCGGAGGCGGACGCCCGCGCCATCACCCGGCACGGTCTCACCACGGCCTTGCCCAGCGCGCTGGAGCGCGGCGAGTTCTTCATCGAGTACCAGCCGCTGGTCCACCTCGGCGACGGCACGGTGAGCGGCGCGGAGGCCCTGGTCCGCTGGCTGCACCCGCAGCACGGGGTGCTCGGCCCAGACCGCTTCATCCCGCTCGCCGAGCACACCGGGCTGATCGTCCCGCTGGGCCGGTGGGTGCTTGAGGAATCGATCCGGCAGGCCCGTGCCTGGCGGGAGAAGCAGGGCGACAAGGCGGGGGACCCGCTGCGGATCAACGTCAATCTCTCGCCGTGCCAGCTCACCCACCCCGGCCTGGTGCAGGACACCGTCGACATCCTGGAGCGCGCGGGGGTCGCCCCGGACGCGCTGTGCCTGGAGGTCACCGAGTCCGCGCTGATCGGCGCCGACGACGGCCTCCTCAAGCCTCTGCGGCGCCTCGCCGAGATGGGCGTCGACATAGCCCTGGACGACTTCGGCACCGGCTACTCCAACCTGGCCAACCTCCGCCGCCTCCCGGTCAGCGTCCTCAAGCTGGACCGCTCCTTCACCCAGGGCATGCAGCAGTTCCCGGCCGACCCGGTCGACCTCAAGATCGTGGAGGGCATCGTCTCCCTGGCCCACAGCCTGGACCTGGCGGTGACGGTGGAGGGCGTGGAGACGAGCGCCCAGGCGGAACAGCTCCGCCTCCTCGGCTGCGACACGGCCCAGGGCTGGTACTACGCGAGGCCGGGCCCCCCGGAGAACCTCCACACCCTGGCCTTGGCGGACGCGACGACGTAGGGAGAAGCCGGGGGTGCAGCCGCGAAGCAGGCTGCGCCCCGTCAGGGGCACGGGGAACTGCGCGCGACCAGCCACAACGCACCCGCACCCGCAAAACCACAGCACAAGGCGGACGAGCAGGCGCTACCGCTCCAACAGCATCCTCTGCAACTCCCGAGCCCCCCGAGGCGGAGCCACATCGCTCCGGTGGGCCAGGGCGATGGTCCGGGACAGGCCCGGCCGGGCCAGCGGGGTGACCCGGAGCCCCCGCCCAGCCCGGGTCGCCACCATCCGGGGCACGACAGCAACCCCGAGCCCAGCCCGCACGAACCCGAGAACCGCGTCCATCTCACCCCCCTCGACAGCGAACTCGGGCTCGAACCCAGCGGAGCGACATGCCGCGACTGTCAGCTCCCGCAGGTCGTAGCCGTACCGGAACATCACCAGGCGCTCGTTCTCGAGGTCGGCTATCTCCACGGCACGCCGCCCTCCGCCAGGGGCCGGCGCCTCCGGGGAGGACACCACGACCAGGTCCTCGTGCAGCAGCTCCACCGTGGTCAGCGCGGGCGCGGGGGCCGGCAGGGGCAGCACGATCAGGGCGAGGTCGAGCGCGCCCCGGCCCAGCTCGCGGACCAGATCACGCGAACCGCTCTCCTGGACCAGCAACTGGATGCCCGGATACCGGTCGTGGAAGGCCCGCAGCACGTCCGGCAGCAGCCCCGTGCAGAGGCTGGGCGTCGCACCGAGCCGCACCCGCCCGCGCCGGAGCTGCACCAGCTCCTGCACCTCCTGACGGGCGGTGTCCGCGTCCGCGAGGATGCGCCGGGCCAGCGGCAGCAGCGCCTCGCCCGCGTCGGTCAACGCGATGTTGCCCCGTGCCCGGACGAACAGATCCGCGCCCAGCTCCCGCTCGAGTGCCCGGATCTGCTGGGAGAGCGACGGCTGCGCGACATGCACCCGCTCGGCGGCGCGGGTGAAGTGCCGGGCCTCGGCCACGGCCACGAAGTACTGGAGCTGCTGGAACTGCACGCCTCCAGGATAGCGAGAGCCTATGGAAACCAGCCGAACCATGTCTTGGACCGATCGGCGGCACAGTCGTAGCGTCCTGTCCATGGCTCTGGCAACGCGGACGGACCGACGGCCGTCGATGGCGCGCTCGATCTGGGACAGCTCCGTCGGCAAGAAGACCGTGATGGCCGTCAGCGGCATCGTGATGCTGCTGTACCTGGTCGCGCACATGATCGGGAACCTGAAGATCTACTTCGGGGCCGGCGAGTTCAACAGCTACGCCCACTGGCTGCGCACGGTCGGCGAGCCGTTCATGCACTACGAGTGGACGCTCTGGCTGATCCGGGTCGTCCTGGTCGTCGCCGTGGTCGCCCACGCCACCGCCGCGTACCAGCTCAGCCGCCGCGACATCAAGGCCCGGCCCAGCAAGTACGTGCACAAGAAGGCGCGTACGAGCTACGCCACCCGGACCATGCGCTGGGGCGGGATCATCCTCGGCCTCTTCATCGTCTGGCACATCCTGGACCTGACCACCGGCACCGTGCACTCCGGCGGCTTCCAGGAGGGCCACCCCTACCAGAACGTGGTGGACACCTTCTCCACCTGGTACGGCAATGTCATCTACATCGTGGCGATGCTCGCCCTCGGCCTGCACATCCGGCACGGCTTCTGGAGCGCCGCCCAGACCCTCGGCGCCGGCAGCCGCGCCCGCGGCCGGGTGCTGAAGACCGCTGCCAACGTCCTCGCGCTGCTGCTCACGGCCGGTTTCATCGCCGTCCCCGTGGGCGTCATGACCGGAGTGGTGAGCTGACCATGACCTACACCGACTACGCGACCGGCGACCCGGTCGCCGACACCAAGGCCCCCTCCGGCCCGGTCCAGGAGCGCTGGGACACCCGGCGCTTCGAGGCCAGGCTGGTCAACCCGGCCAACCGGCGCAAGCACACCGTCATCGTCGTGGGCACCGGCCTCGCGGGCGGCTCGGCGGGCGCCACGCTCGCCGAACAGGGCTACCACGTCGTCCAGTTCTGCTACCAGGACTCCCCGCGCCGCGCCCACTCCATCGCGGCCCAGGGCGGCATCAACGCGGCGAAGAACTACCGCAACGACGGCGACTCGGTGCACCGGCTCTTCTACGACACCGTCAAGGGCGGCGACTTCCGCGCCCGCGAGTCCAACGTGCACCGGCTCGCACAGGTCTCGGTCGAGATCATCGACCAGTGCGTGGCCCAGGGCGTGCCCTTCGCCCGCGAGTACGGCGGGCTGCTCGACACCCGCTCCTTCGGCGGCGTCCAGGTCCAGCGCACCTTCTACGCCCGCGGCCAGACGGGCCAGCAACTGCTGCTCGGCGCCTACCAGGCGCTGTCCCGGCAGATCGCCGCCGGGAACGTGGAGATGCACCCGCGCACCGAGATGCTCGACCTGATCGTGGTCGACGGCCGGGCGCGCGGCATCGTCGCCCGCGACCTGATCACCGGGAAGATCGACACCTACTTCGCGGACGCCGTCGTCCTGGCGAGCGGCGGCTACGGCAACGTCTTCTACCTGTCGACCAACGCCATGAACTCCAACGCGACCGCGATCTGGCGGGCGCACCGGCGCGGCGCGCTGTTCGCCAACCCCTGCTTCACCCAGATCCACCCCACCTGCATCCCGCGCACCGGCGACCACCAGTCCAAGCTGACGCTGATGAGCGAGTCGCTGCGCAACGACGGCCGCATCTGGGTGCCCAGGGCGGAGGGCGACACCCGGCCGCCGAAGGAGATCCCCGAGGACGAGCGGGACTACTACCTGGAGCGGATCTACCCCTCCTTCGGCAACCTGGTCCCGCGCGACATCGCCTCCCGCGCCGCCAAGAACGTCTGCGACGAGGGGCGCGGTGTCGGACCCGGCGGCCAGGGGGTCTACCTGGACTTCGCCGACGCCATCGCCCGCATGGGCCGCAAGGCGGTCGAGGCGAAGTACGGCAACCTCTTCGACATGTACCAGCGGATCACCGACGAGGACCCGTACGAGGTCCCGATGCGGATCTACCCCGCCGTGCACTACACGATGGGCGGTCTCTGGGTCGACTACGACCTCCAGACCACCGTCCCCGGTCTCTTCGCCATCGGTGAGGCCAACTTCTCCGACCACGGCGCCAACCGGCTCGGCGCCTCCGCGCTGATGCAGGGCCTGGCCGACGGCTACTTCGTGCTGCCCGCCACCCTCAACGACTACCTGGCCCGCCACCCCCACCAGGAGCCGCTGACCGACGAACACCCCGAGGTCCAGGAGGTGCTGGCCGAGACCGAGGACCGCGTCAACCTCCTCCTCGCCGTCGACGGCGACCGCACCCCCGACTCCTTCCACCGTGAACTCGGCGAAGTGATGTGGGAGTTCTGCGGCATGGCCCGCAGCGAGGAGGGCCTGCGCAAGGCGCTCACCGAAATCCCCCGCATCCGCGAGGAGTTCTGGCGCCGCATCAAGGTGCCCGGCACCGGAGCCGAGTTCAACCAGTCGCTGGAGAAGGCGAATCGCATCGTCGACTACCTCGAACTGGCCGAGCTGATGTGCCTCGACGCCCTGCACCGCGCCGAGTCCTGCGGCGGTCACTTCCGCGAGGAGTCCCAGACCCCGGACGGCGAGGCGGCCCGCCGGGACGACGAGTTCTCCTACGCGGCCGCCTGGGAGTTCACCGCCACCGGCGAGGCCCCCGTCCTGCACAAGGAAGACCTGGTCTTCGAGTACGTCCATCCCACCCAGCGGAGCTACGCATGAGGCTCACCCTGCGCGTCTGGCGTCAGCGGAACGCCGACACCGACGGTGCCATGTCCACCTACGAGGTGGACGGCATCTCGCCCGACATGTCCTTCCTGGAGATGCTGGACGTGCTCAACGAACGGCTGATCCTCGAAGGTGAGGACCCGGTCGCCTTCGACCACGACTGCCGCGAGGGGATCTGCGGCGCGTGCAGCCTCGTCATCAACGGCGACGCCCACGGCCCCGAGCGCACCACCACCTGCCAGCTCCACATGCGGTCCTTCGCGGACGGCGACACCATCGACGTCGAGCCCTGGCGGGCCGCCGCCTTCCCGGTCGTCAAGGACCTGGTGGTGGACCGCTCCGCCTTCGACCGGATCATCCAGGCCGGCGGCTATGTCACCGCGCCCACGGGCGCCGCCCCGGAGGCCCACTCGACACCGGTGCCGAAGCCCGACGCCGACTTCGCCTTCGAGAACGCGGAGTGCATCGGCTGCGGTGCCTGTGTGGCCGCCTGTCCCAACGGCGCGGCGATGCTCTTCACCGCCGCCAAGGTCAGCCACCTCAACGTCCTCCCGCAGGGCGGACCCGAGCGGGAGACCCGCGTGCTGGACATGGTGGCCCAGATGGACGCGGAGGGCTTCGGCGGCTGCACCCTGGCCGGCGAATGCGCCACGGCCTGCCCCAAGGGCATCCCGCTCTTCTCCATCACCGGCATGAACAAGGAATGGCTGCGCGCCACCCGTAAGGCGGGCAAGCGGTAGCCGACAGCAGACGTTCGCCAAAGGGGGCGGACGGGCGGGGCCGGGAGTGGTGCTCATCCCCGGCCCCGTCTGCTGTACCCGCCCGACAGGCCCGCGCGTACACGCGCGGGCCTGTCGGATCATGGGAGTTCTGCGTGGGGTGACTCCGCGGGGTCAGGTGTGCGGCGGGTTGTCGCGGTGCTGCTGGGAGCCGAACTGGTCCCTCAGCTTGTCCTGTGCGGTGTCGACCTGGGACTGGTGCTTGTTGCCGGTCCGCTGGTCGAGGTAGTCGCCACCCCTGTCGACGCCCTTGTCGGCCATGTCTTCGTGGCCCTTGAGCATTCCCTTGATCTTGTCCATAAAGGACATGGCAGCCCTCCTCGTCGCTTGAGGCTTCCCTTCCCAGGGTCACCGGCCCGGCCCGGCTTCGCATCTTGAACGCCCGGCGCCCGTGCCGAGGGCCCTACAGTGGGCCTGTGGCACAGAGCAGCAAGCGCCCGGTGGCCGTCTTCGACCTCGACAACACCCTCGCGGGGACCGCGCACCGGCAGCATTTCCTGGAGAGCCGCCCGCGCGACTGGGACGGCTTCTTCGCCGCCGCGCCCTTCGACCCGCCGCTCACCGAGGGCGTGACGATGGCCCGTACCGCCGCTCGCACCTGTGACGTGGTGTACCTGACCGGACGGCCCGAGCGGTGCCGCCGGGACACCCTCGACTGGCTCGCCGCGCACCAACTGCCCGACGGCGAGCTGCACATGCGGCCCAATCACGACCGCAGGCCCGCCCGGACCACCAAGCTGGAGATCCTGCGCCGGCTCGCCGGCCGCCGCGAGGTGCTGGTCGTCGTGGACGACGACGAGCTGGTCTGCGACGCGGCCGAGCGGGCCGGGTTCGCCGTCGTGCGGGCCCGCTGGGCCGACCCCTCGGCAGCGCTGGAGGAGGCCCAGGAGCGGGACGGCCGGACCTGAGCCGGTCAGACGTCTTCCAGGCGGAAGCCCACCTTCAGGCACACCTGGTACTTCTCGATCCGCCCGTTCTCGATCTGCCCCCGGACCTGCGTGACCTCGAACCAGTCCAGATTGCGCAGGGTCTGGTCGGCACGGCCGATGGCGTTGCGGATGGCCTGGTCGACACCGTCGTTGGAGGTGCCGACGATCTCGCTGACCCGGTAGGTGTGGTTCGACATGGGCGGGTGCTCCTCTTCGCCGTACGGCAGGGTGGCGGCGCCCGGCTGTCCCGAAAGGGCCGGTTTGTCGCGCCGTAATCCACCGTGCCGCATCCCCGCCCGGCGCGCGAGACATCGCCCGCCGGGCGGGGACACGGCAACCCGGACCGCCGGTCCGCTCAGCGCGCCACGCTGAGCGAGAGCGCGAAGCGGTCCTCGGAGTCGGTCCACCAGTGGGTCAACTCCAGCCCCGCCTTGTCCAGTTCGGCGGCGACGCCCTCCCGGCGGAACTTCGCCGACACCTCGGTGCGCAGTTCCTCGCCGGCGGCGAAGTCCACGACCAGGCCCAGCGCGGGCACCTTCACCGTCTGCGCGGTGCGCGAGCGCAGCCGCATCTCGATCCACTCCCGCTCGGGGTCCCAGCGGGCCACATGGTCGAAGGCGTCCGGGTCGAAGTCGGCGCCCAGCTCGCGGTCGACCACGCTGAGCACGTTCTTGTTGAACGCGGCCGTCACCCCGGACGCGTCGTCGTACGCCCTGACCAGCACCGCCTCGTCCTTGACCAGGTCCGTGCCCAGCAGCAGCGCGTCGCCCGGCGCGAGCAGGGAGCGCACGGTGGCCAGGAAGCCGGACCGCTCGGCGGGCAGCAGGTTGCCGATCGTGCCGCCGAGGAAGGCGACCAGCCGGGGACCGGGCGTCTCCGGCAGCGTCATCGGCGCGGTGAAGTCGGCGATCAGCGCGTGCACCGTGAGCCCCGGCCGCTCCGCGGTGAGGGCCTGCCCGGCCTGCACCAGCGCGCTCTCGCTGACGTCGACGGGGATGTACGCCTCCAGCGAGTCATGCGCGTCGATCAGATGGCGGGTCTTGCGCGAGGAGCCCGATCCCAGCTCGATCAGGGTGCGGGCGCCGCCGGCGGCGGCGATCTCGCCGGAGCGGTTCTCAAGGATCTCCCGCTCGGCGCGGGTCGGGTAGTACTCCGGCAGCTCCGTGATCCGCTCGAACAGCTCGCTGCCGCGTGCGTCGTAGAACCACTTGGGCGGCAGGGTCTTGGGGTCGGCGCTCAGGCCGTCGAGGACGTCGGCGCGCAGCGCGGCGTCGGTGGCGTCCTCGGGGAGGGTGCGGGTGACGTGCAGGCTCACGTGCAGGGCTCCTTCGGTGGCACGGACACGAGGTCCTCGACGGGATCGAGCCGCACCTCGGCACGGCTCGCGGTGACCACGGTGCGGTCGGGGACCTCCCGCCACAGCGGTTCGTCGTCGTACGGCTCGGAGGCGACGATCACGGCGCGTCCCGGTTCCGCCCGGTACCAGAGGCTGTCGCCCCAGGCCGTCGCGGTGATGGTGGCGCCGTCGGTCAGCAGGAGATTGAGACGGGAGGCGGGGGCGGCCTCGGCCAGCAGGCGCACCGTCTCGGCGAGGGCCCGGCCGGGCGCCTCGCCCGACCGCAGCCGGTGCAGGACCAGGGCCCAGACGAATGCCGAGTCGGTGCGCGCCTGGAGCGACAGCACGTCGACCGGGGGCAGCAGGGAGACCAGCGGGGCGGCCGAGTCGGGCCAGCCGGCGACCGCCCCGTTGTGGCTGAACAGCCACCGCCCGGAGGCGAACGGAGCCGCCGCGGCTTCCGCGTCGGCACCCGTCAGGGTGGCGTCCCGCACGGCCGCCAGCACCGCGCCCGAGCGCACCACGCGGGCCAGGTCCAGCAGCGACTGGTCCGCCCAGATCGGCCCCGCGCGCCGGTAGCGGGCCGGCACCGGGTCGTCGCCCGCGTACCAGCCCACCCCGAAGCCGTCCGCGTTGACCGTCCCGTTCCGCTGCCGCCTCGGCGCCCAGGACTGCCGGTACAGGCTGTGCGGCGGGTCCAGCAGAAGGTGCTTGAGCGGCAGGCCGGGGCCCAGATAGGCCAGGTGGCGGCACATCAGGCGGACTCCGAGCGGGCGGTGCGGAACCCGGAGAAGATCTGCCGCCGGATCGGGTAGTCCCAGTTGCGGAACGTCCCCCGGCAGGCCACCGCGTCCACCGCGAACGAACCGCCGCGCAGCACCTTGTACTCCGGCCCGAAGAACACCTCCGAGTACTCCCGGTACGGGAAGGCGGCGAACCCCGGATACGGCGCGAGGTCGCTCGACGTCCACTCCCACACGTCCCCGATCAACTGCCGCACCCCGAGCGGCGATCCACCGGCCGGGTAGCTGCCGACAGGAGCGGGGGAGAGGTGCCGCTGGCCCAGGTTGGCGTGCTCCGGGCCCGGCTCGGCGTCGCCCCACGGATAGCGGGCGGAGCGGCCGGTGGCCGGATCGTACCGGGCCGCCTTCTCCCACTCAGCCTCGGTGGGCAGCCTGCGCCCGGCCCAGCGGGCGTAGGCGTCCGCCTCGTACCAGCACACGTGCAGCACCGGCTCCTCGGGCGGCACCGCCTCCGTGACACCGAAACGGCGCCGCAGCCACTGGTCCCCCTCCCGGTGCCAGTACAGCGGTGCCGTCAGGGAGTTGCGCCGTACATGCGCCCAGCCCTCCGGGGTCCACCAGCGCTCGGTGTCGTAGCCGCCGTCCGCGATGAACGCCTGGTAGGCCGCGTTCGACACCGGCACCGTGTCGATCCAGTACGGCGCCACCTCCCGTACGTGCGCCGGGCGTTCGTTGTCCAGTGCCCAGGGCTCGGTGGAGGTGCCCATGGTGAAGGGGCCGCCGGGGACCAGGACTTCGGCCGGACCCGTGTACGGGGGCGCCGGCCGGTGGTCGGGGGCGGTCAGCGCGGTCGGGCCCGTGCGGAGCTGATGGGTGATCAGCATCGTCTCGTCGTGCTGCTGTTCGTGCTGGGCGATCATCCCGAAGGCGAACCCGGCCTCGGTGAGCCGGGTGCCCTCGAAGTCCGCGCCCTCCAGCAGGTCCAGTGCCCGCCCGCGCACCTCGGCCGCGTATCTACGCGCCTCCTCGGGCGGCAGCAGCGGCAGCGAGGGGCGCTCGGAGCGCGGGTGCTCGAAGGCGTCGTACAGCCCGTCGATCTCGGGCCGCATCGGCTCCCGGCCGCCGACGTTCCGCAGCAGCCACAGCTCCTCCTGGTTGCCGATGTGCGCGAGGTCCCACACCAGGGGCGACATCAGCGGGGAGTGCTGTGCGGTGAGGTCCGGCTCCTCCACACAGCTTGTCAGCAGCGTGGTGCGGGCGCGGGCGGTGACCAGCGAGGCGAGCAGCCGCTCGCGCAGCGTCTCGGTGCCGGCCGCCGCCGTCCCGCTCTCCTGGGCGGTCATGTGCGGATGTCCTTCCTCGCGTGGGCGCGCGGGTCCGTGGCGCCGGCCAGCAGGTCGTCGGCCGGGCAGCGGCCCCGCAGGACGTAACGGTCCAGGTACCCCGCCACCGTGTCCGACACCTCGGGCGTGGCACCGAGCCGGGGCAGCGCCGCGAGTGCCGCCGTGAAGCAGGCGATGGCGGCCTCCCGCAGTCCCGGATCGGCGAGGCCGAGCCGGGCCGCGTCCGACCACAGCGGGTTGTGCGGGGCGGGCCGGTCCAGCGTGCGTTCCGTCAGCGGCTTCACCGCCCGGTGCGCGGCCTCGGCGGCCTCCGGGTCGTCGAAGAGGGCCGCCGTCACCGCGAGCGGCACGATCCACCCGTCGTCACCGGGCTGCGCGTCGATCATCCGCAGCTCCAGATGACCGCGCGGCCGGACCGGCGGGAACAGCGTGGTCAGGTGGTAGTCGAGATCCGCCCGGGTGGGCGGGCGCGGGGTCCGCGCGCGGGTCCACTCGCGGAAGGTCAGCGCCTCCGGCACGTCCCAGGGGCCCTCGTCGCGGCGGACGCACATCACGGGGGAGTCCAGCACGTGCCGGGCCCAGTCGGCCCGCGGTTCGCCGTCCGTCGGGGGAGCGCCGGCCCGGCCGGGACCGATCTCCATCCAGTGCAGTTGCCGGGTGGAGCGCCAGCCCGTGGGCCGCCGCCCGGTCAGCGGGGAGTTGGCGAACGCGGCCACCAGGACCGCGCCCAGTTGGTGCGCCAGCCACCAGCGCCGCTCGTACCCGAGCGGGCCCGGTTCCTCGTACCCGGCGTCCACGCAGACCTGCACCGACGCCGACGCGCACATCATGTGCCGGCCGGCCCGGCCGGTGCGGTCCAGGCACGCCTCCATGGCGTCGTAGCGGGGTTCGCGCAGGAAGCGGCGGGGCTCCTGCCAGGGATCGTGGCCCACTCCGACGAGGGCCAGGCCGTCCCCGGCGAGCACCTCACGGACGGCGGCCAGGTCGGCGGAGACGGAGGTGACGCACTCCGTCAGGGAGGCGGCCGGCAGGGAGCTGAGCTCCAGTTGGCCGCCGGGCTCGACGGTGACCGGCGAGTCCAGGGGGAGGGTGCGCACGGCCGCGTGGGCCGCTTCGAGCCGTTCGGGCGGTACGGGGAGCCACGGCCGTTCCGGGTCTCGGACCAGCCACTCCACCTCCACCCCGAGGGTGCGGGGAGGGCCGGTCTTGAAGCAGATGCCCCGGATCAGGGCGTCGACCTCGGCCTCGGTGACCGCGGCGCGGTGCCGGGTGCAGTCGTGCCTCGTACAGTGGTGCTCCGTACAGTCACCGCTCGTTGCGTCAGACATGTCGGGATTCTCCTGGGATTCCACCGTGCCGACGGAGCCCGGCCTCGGGTGCGCCGGGCGAAGACGCGTTCCACCCAAGACCCTCGCACCGCATCGCACAAGAGCGCCCAATGGGACGTCCGGGACCGTTCATCTGCGTCTCCTCGCGCGTTTCCTCCCGGACCGGGGTGACCGGTTCCGGGCGCCATCGCGGCACCCCACCAGCATTACCCCAGGTGCGCGTGCGGGCACGGCGGGGAGAGCGGCGGGCGGTGGGAGTCCGGGCAGATCAGAGGGGGCGGGGAGGGCTCGGGGCGGTCTCGGAGGCTCTGCTCCGACCGGGTGACCGAGGGGCGTGTCCCGGAGGTCGTGCGGAAGGCCCGCCCCGGCCGGGGCGGGCCTCCTGCGATCAGGTCCAGCCGTAGCGCTCGTAGAGCCGCTGCCGCACCAGGTTGAAGCGCATCCGGTCCAGCGCGCACGCCTCCCGGCGCATGCCGTCGTCGTGAAGCCGCAGCACGCGGTCCACGGACACCCAGGAGTCGCGGCCGGTGCGGTCCCAGGGGCCCTGGCCTATCGCCACCCACTCCCGGTCGCCGTCGTGCCGCTTGCTGGACAACTGGACGGCGAGGAAGGTTCCGGCCGCCTCCCTGGCGACGACCAGCACCGGGCGGTCCTTGCCCCGGCCGTCGTTCTCCTCGAACGGCACCCACGTCCAGACGATCTCGCCCGGATCGGGGTCGCCGTCGTGCTCGGGGGTGTACTCGGTACGCACCTGGCCGACCTGGCGCGGGTCGGCCTCGGTGGTGGCGTGGGGGCCGAAGCGGCCGGGGACGTTCTCTTCGCTGTACGTGCTCACGCCGTGCACCCTAATGGCGGCCAACGGGCTTTCGGACCTCGGGGTTTGATCGGTTCAGTCGGACAGCAGCCGCCTCAGCCAGCCCAGTTGTGCCGCACGGGCCGCCTTCGACAGGGCCGCCTGTGGAGCGAACGCGTCGAAGCCGTGGAACCCGCCCGGCCAGACGTGGAGTTCGGCCACCCCGCCGCACCGCCAGATCCTGGACGCGTACTCCACCACCTCGTCGCGGAAGGTCTCCGCCGAGCCGACGTCGAGAAAGGCCGGGGGCAGCCCGGACAGATCGGTCGCGCGTGCCGGGGCGGCGTACGGGGAGACGTCCGGGCCGCCCCGGCGCTCGCCCAGCAGCGCGTTCCAGCCGGTCTCGTTGGCGGTGCGGTCCCAGACGCCGATGCCCGCCATCTGGTGACTGGAAGGAGTGTCGTTGCGGTCGTCCAGCATCGGGTACATCAACAACTGGCCGATCACGGGCGGCCCTTGGCGGTCCCGCAGCATCAGGGCGAGCGCGGCGGCCAGACCGCCGCCCGCACTGGCGCCCGCGAGGACGATCCGCTCCGGGTCGCCGCCGAGCTCCTCGGCGTGTTCCGCCGTCCACAGCAGCCCGGCGTACACGTCCTCCGCCGGCGCCGGATGCGGGTGCTCGGGGGCGAGCCGGTACTTCACGGAGACGACCACCGCGCCACCGAGGTCCAGGGCGAGGGCGAGGGGCGTGTCCACGCCCGCGCGGTTGGTGCCGAGGATCATCCCGCCACCGTGCACGTAGTAGATCACCGGCAGCGCGGCACCGGGCGGGGCGGAGGCGGGGCGGCAGATGTACAGGGACACGTCCGGGGCATCCGGCGGGCCCGGCACCTCGCGGTCCTCGACCTCGAAGGCGCCGTCCATGGTGAGGTCCAGCGAGCCGAACACCTCCATCTCCGCGTCCCGCCGGGCCGCCTCGATCCCGTCCGGGGTCAGTCCCGGCTCCATCACGTCCTTGAGCGGTTCCAGAGCGGCGGCGAGTTCCGGGTCGAACGGAGGCGGGTCCATGGTCATGATCGTGCCCCTTCCCTCGCTCGCGGGCGATTCACTTCCCCGCGCCTCTCCCGGCGCCCTTCCAGCATCGGGGCGCGGGCGCCGGGGCGCAGGACTCCGGCGCGCTCCGGCGCTCCGCTTGACTTCGAGAGCACTCGAATTCGTAGCGTTCCGGGTATGAGCACTCCTGCACAGCACAAGATCGGTTCGGGTTTCGGCGCGGACAGCACCGCCGACGAGGTCCTCGCGGGCATCGACCTCACGGGCAGGCTGGCCGTCGTCACCGGGGGCTACTCGGGTCTCGGTCTGGAGACCACGCGTGCGCTGACCAAGGCCGGCGCCCATGTCGTCGTCCCGGCCCGGCGTCCCGACGCGGCCCGGGAGGCGCTGGCCGGGCTGGAGAACGTCGAGGTGGACGAGCTGGACCTCGGCGACCTGGACAGCGTGCGCGCCTTCGCCGAACGGTTCCTGGCGTCGGGCCGCACCATCGACTTCCTGATCGACAACGCCGGGATCATGGCCTGCCCGGAGACCCGCGTCGGACCCGGCTGGGAGACGCAGTTCGCCACCAACCACCTCGGCCACTTCGCCCTCGTCAACCGGCTCTGGCCGGCGCTCGCGGCAGGTGACGGCGCCCGTGTCGTCTCGGTGTCCTCGCGCGGCCACCACCTCTCGCCCATCCGCTGGGACGACGTCCAGTGGACCGAGGGCTACGACAAGTGGCAGGCGTACGGCCAGGCCAAGACGGCCAACGCCCTGTTCGCCCTCCACCTCGACGAGCTGGGCCGGGACGCCGGTGTCCGCGCCTTCTCGCTCCATCCCGGCGGCATCATGACCCCGCTCCAGCGCCACCTTCCCAAGGAGGAGATGGTCGAGCGCGGCTGGATCGACGAGCAGGGCAACCCGCTGAACCCCGCGGGCTTCAAGACCCCGGAGCAGGGCGCGGCCACCCAGGTCTGGGCCGCCACCTCGCCCCGGCTCGACGGCCTGGGCGGGCTGTACCTGGAGGACTGCGACGTGGCCGAGCCCGCGCCCGAGGACGGGTCCTGGGGCGGGGTCAAGGACTGGGCGACCGACCCCGAGCAGGCGGCCAGGCTGTGGGCGCTGTCGGCCGGCCTGACGGGCGTGGACGCGTTCGCGAAGTAGGTCCCGCCGCACGCGCAGGGGGCCGGAGTCCAGTGGACTCCGGCCCCCTGAAGGCGTGTCGCGGTCAGGCGGCGATGACGTCGCCGACGGTGCCGTGGAGGCGGGTGACGACCTCGGTGAGCTGCGCGGCGACCTCGGTGTCGTCCGCCGGGTGGGTCTCGGCGAAGCGGGTCACGGAGCCGGGGATGGAGAGCTTGATGTCCTCGATCACCTTGCCGCCGGCGATGCCCACGGCCTTGCGGGTGTCGTCCTGCGCCCACACGCCGCCGTACTGGCCGAACGCGGTGCCGATGACGGCGACCGGCTTGCCGCCGAAGGCGCCGGCGCCGTACGGGCGGGACAGCCAGTCGATGGCGTTCTTCAGCACGGCCGGCATCGTGCCGTTGTACTCGGGGGAGAAGACCAGGAAGGCGTCGGCGGCCTGGGCGGCGGCGCGCAGCTCGGCGGCGGCGGCCGGGACCTGGCCCTCGACGTCGATGTCCTCGTTGTAGAACGGAACGTCGGCCAGGCCCTCGTAGAGCACGACCTCGGCGCCCTCGGGGGCGAGCTTGGCGGCCGCCTCGGCGAGCTGGCGGTTGTGCGAACCGGCGCGGAGGCTGCCGACGAGCGCGAGGATGCGAACGGACATGGGGGTACTCCAAGGGGTGGTGAAACACGCTGGAAACGATCCGGACCGGGGTCCGTTTAATTTTCTACCACCTTAACCGGACCGGGGTCCAGTTTTGTTCCCCATGCTTTACGCTGTCTTCATGTCCAGCGCTCTGCCGCCCTGCCCGCAGCCTCAGGAGCCCCTCGACACGCCCCTGCTGCTGGAGGTCGGCACCGGCCCTGACGAGCCGTGCCTGCGCGCCGACGCCGCCCGCAACCGGGCCCGGCTGCTGGAGGCGGCCACCCGGCTGATCGCCGAGCACGGCGTGGCCGGGGTGACCATGGAGGCCGTCGCCACGGCGGCCAAGGTCGGCAAGGGCACCGTCTTCCGCCGCTTCGGCGACCGCACCGGACTGCTCACCGCCCTGCTGGACCACTCCTCCCGCAGTCTCCAGGCCGACTTCCTCGGCGGCCCGCCCCCGCTGGGCCCCGGCGCACCCCCGCTGGACCGCCTCCGCGCCTTCGGTACGGCCGTCCTGCACCGCTCCGCCGAGCAACTGGACCTGCAGATCGCCGCCCTCCCGGAGCCCACCCGCCGCTACGCCCACCCCTCGGTCCAGGCCCTGCGCACCCATCTCACGGTCCTGCTGCGCCAGTTGCTCCCGGAGGCCGACTGCGAGCTGTCGGCCCTGACCCTCCTGAACTACCTGGACCCCGCCCTGATCCACCACCTGCACCGCCAGTGCGGCATGCCGATGAGCCGCCTCGAAGCGGGCTGGCTGGACCTGGTGGACCGGATCACGGCTACCGGGCCCAGGGCTGATGCCCCGCGAACATCGCCGACAGCCGCTGCGGAGCGTCCGCCCGGAACAGCACCCCGCCCATGAGCGCCGAGTCCGTGGCCGACCGCCCGGCACGGGTGAACATCCGCTCCTCGTAGGCCGTGAGCGCCGCCTCGGTGTCGGCGGGGTGGGCGAGGAGGGCGAGGGCCAGTTCGGCGGCGTCGAACAGGGCCAGGTTGGCGCCCTCTCCGGCGAACGGTGACATCAGATGGGCCGCGTCGCCGAGCAGCGTGACGCCCGGTGTGCGGGGCCAGTGATGGCCGGCCGGGAGGGCGTGGATGCGGCGCGGCACCAGCGGGGCGTCCGCGTCCGCGACCAGGGCCCGCAGGTTCTCGTGCCAGCCGTCGAACTCCTTGAGCACCGCGTCCGCCGCCCCCTCGGCGTCGGTGAAGTCGATGCCGTCGAGCCAGTCCTCCGGGGCCTCCACAGCGGCGTACACGTGGAGGCTGCCGTCCGGCTCCCGGTGGGCGAGGAACCCGCGCCCGGCGCCGAGCGCGAACAGCATCCCGCCGCCGACCACCTCCGCGCTCACCGGATGCCGGGTGTCGGCCGCCGACAGGTCGGCCTCGACGAACGAGACCCCGGTGTAGGCGGGCACCGCGTCCGACACCAGCGGCCGCACCCGCGACCAGGCGCCGTCCGCGCCCACGAGCAGGTCCGTGGTGAAGGCGCCGCCGTCCGCGAGCGTCACCTCGTGCCGCCCACCGCCCAGCGCACGCGCCCCGGTCACCTTCGCGCCCCACCGGATCACGCCCTCGGGCAGCGACTCCAGCAGCAGCGCGCGCAGTTCGCCCCGGTCGATCTCGGGGCGGCCGCCCCTGCCGTCGTCCGCGTGCGACCAGTGCGCCTCCGCGTGCCGGTCGAGGACGCGGACGGCCTGGCCGCCCGCGTGGACCCGCGCGAGGAACGCCTCGTGCAGCCCGGCCGCGCGCAGGGCCTCCTGGCCGGTGTCGTCGTGGATGTCTAGCATCCCGCCCTGCGTGCGGGCCCGCGGCGAGGGGTCGAGGTCGAACACCGCCGCCTCGACGCCGTGCGCGTGCAGCACCCGCGCGAGCGTGAGCCCGCCGAGTCCGGCGCCGACGACGGCTATCCGGTGGTGCGGGAGCGGGGCTGAGGTGGTGCCGGTCATGGAAGCCTCCTGGGGGCTCAGTCGGGTACGGCGGTCCGCTCGATGCCGTTGATCAGGGTCTGGAAGGCCCACGAAAGCCGGTTCTCGGGCGTGCCCGAGAGCAGCACGTGGGCGCTGCCCGCGATGTGCGGGTGGGTCCGCCCGGGCACCTCGCGCAGGACGCCGACGAGGTTGCGCCAGTCGTCCGCCGGCTCCTCACCGGCGTGCTCGGCGGCGGTCGCGGTGGCGTGCTGGAGCAGCAGGTCGACGCCCCAGGCCGCGCGGTCGCGCGGCACCCCGCCCTCGGCGAGCAGGCCGAGCAGGGTCTCGATCAGGTTCAGGTAGTGCGGTCCGCTCGGCCGCGCGGTCAGCGCGGAGCGCGCCAGCTCGGGATGGGCCAGCAGCATCGCCGTACAGGACGTGAGCACCTGCTCCAGGCGCTGCCGCCAGGTCCCCTCGGAGGGGACGGGTGGGAGGCTGCCGAGCAGTTCGTCCAGGACGGCCGCGTGCAGTTCGTCGGTGTTGCGGACGTAGACGTAGAGCGAGGCGGGGCCGGTGTCGAGCTCCTGTGCCAGTCGCCGCATGGTGACCTTGCGCAGCCCCTCGGCGCGCATGATCGCCACCGCGGCGGCCACGATGCCCTCCCGGGTGAGGGCGGGCTTGGCGGGTCGCTCCCGACGGGAGCCGGGGGGTGGTGTCATGGCAGGACGGTAACGAACATGTTCGCTCCGAACAAGTTCGTGGCGAACATGTTCGTCGGACGGCGCAAACTCCAGGCCGCTTTCGTCCAGTCCTGTACGACCTCGCCCCGCCCGGACCGGCCCCCGCCGCCTCTGCCAAGATGCGCCCTGTCATGGTGCAGATACCGAACACGCCCACGAGCGCCGACGTGGCCCGCCTGGCCGGCGTCTCGCGCGCGACCGTGTCCTACGTCCTCAACGACACCGACGCCGTACGGATCAGCGAGCCCACGCGCCGTCGCGTCCACGCCGCCGCCCGTGAACTCGGGTACGTGCCGCACGCCGCCGCCCGCGCCCTGCGCGCCGGACACAGCCGTATGGTCCTGATGCCCGCCCCCACCGTCCCGGTGGGCCCCCTCCACAGCCGCTTCCTCGGTGAACTCCAGGCTGCTCTCGGACGGCTCGACTACACCGTCGTCCAGCACGGCGCCGTCGGCCAGAGCGACGAATCCGCCCGCGCCTGGGCCGAGTTACGCCCCGTCGCCGTGCTGGCCCCCGGCTCGGGACTCGGCCCGCACGGCGTCGCGGTGCTCAAGCGGGCCGGGGCCCGCGCCGTGGTGACCCTCGGCCCCGCGCGCGTCGAGGGCGCGCACGCCCTGCTGATGGACCACACCGTCGTCGGCCACCGCGCCGCCACCCACCTGCACGCCCGCGGCCGCCGCCGGATCGGCGTGATCCTGCCCGAGGAACCCGGCCTGGAGGTCTTCTCCCGCCCCCGCCTCGCGGGCGTCCGCCGCGCCCTCGCCGGCACCGACGCCACCGTGACCGCGCTGCCCCTCGCGTACACGGAACGGGCGGCCGGTGAACTGGCCGCCCGTTGGGCCGAGTCGAACCTCGACGCCGTGTTCGCCTACAACGACGAGTACGCGATGCTGCTGATGCGCGCCCTCCAGGACGCCGGGGTGCGCGTTCCGGAGGACGTGGCCCTGATCGGCGCCGACGACCTCATGCTCGGGCGGCTGTTGCGCCCCCGGCTCAGCACCGTCCGCATCGAACTGCCCTCCGGCCGCGACCTCGCCGGATTCGTCGACCACGCCGTACGCCGGCCAGGAGCCGAACCCGAGGTCCGTACCGTGCTGGACGCCACCGTCGTCCACCGGGCGTCGAGCTGACTCACTCGCCCGGCTGCTGCCCCTGACCCTCCTGGGCCGCGATGTCCTTGCGGACCTCGTCCATGTCCAGCTTCCGGGCCTGGTCGATGACGTCCGTCAGCGCGGGCTCGGGCAGCGCGCCCGGCTGGGCGAAGATCGCCACCTGGTCGCGGACGATCATCAGCGTCGGGATCGACTGGATGCCGAACGCCTGCGCCAGCTCCGGCTGGGCCTCGGTGTCGACCTTGGCGAACACCAGGTCCGGGTTGGCCTCGGCGGCCTTCTCGTACACCGGCGCGAACTGCTTGCACGGCCCGCACCAGTCCGCCCAGAAGTCGATGAGGACGAACTTGTTCTCCGCCACCGTCTGGTCGAAGTTCTCCTTGGTCAGCTCCACGGTGCTGGTCATGGTGTGGTCCCTCTTCCTGGTGTGGAGGTTGTGCCACCGGCGGAAACATGCCCGCCACGGTGCCTATTCCGGGCTGTCCCGCCCCGTCTTCCCTACTTCGGTCCTCTACAGCTTCCCCTCAAGGAAACCTTTCGGCATTCCCGCGCCCCACCCACGTGTGTGGCCCCCACGCCGCCCACCCACCACACTGGCCGCATGACGGAAACGGAAACCATCGCGTACGACGTCGTGGTGCTCGGGGCCGGGCCCGTGGGGGAGAACGCCGCCGACCGGACCCACGCGGCCGGGCTCAGCACGGCGATCGTGGAGAGCGAACTGGTGGGCGGTGAGTGCTCGTACTGGGCCTGCATGCCCAGCAAGGCGCTGCTCAGGCCGGTCATCGCCCAGGCCGACGCCCGCCGCCTGCCCGGTCTCGCCCCCGCGAACCAGGGCCCCCTCGACGCCGAGGCGGTGCTCGCCCGCCGGAACGACTTCGCCTCGCACTGGAAGGACGACGGCCAGGCCGCGTGGCTGGACGGTGCCGGGGTCGCCCTCTACCGGGGCCACGGCCGCCTCGCCGGACCCCGCACGGTCACGGTCACCGCCGAGGACGGCACGGTCACCACCCTCACCGCACGGCAGGCGGTCGTCGTCGCCACCGGCACCCGCGCCCAGCTCCCCGACCTGCCCGGACTCGACGAAGTACGGCCCTGGACCAGCCGGGAGGCGAATAGCGCGCAGGCGGTGCCCGACCGGCTGATCGTGGTCGGCGGCGGGGTCGTCGCCACCGAGATGGCCACCGCCTGGCAGGCGCTCGGCTCGCACGTGACCCTGCTGGTCCGGGGCAAGGGCCTGCTCAGCCGCATGGAACCGTTCGCCGGGGAACTGGTCGCCCGGTCGCTCACCGAGGCGGGCGTGGACGTGCGCACCGGCACTTCCGTCGAGTCCGTCGCCCGCGAGAACGGCACCGTTGTGGCCGTCACCGGCACCGGCGAGCGCATCGAGGCCGACGAGATCCTGTTCGCCACCGGCCGCGCCCCGCAGAGCGACGACATCGGCCTCGACACGGTCGGCCTCGAACCCGGCTCCTGGCTGGAAGTGGACGACACCCTCCAGGTCCCCGGCACCGACTGGCTGTACGCGGTCGGCGACGTCAACCACCGGGCGCTCCTCACCCACCAGGGCAAGTACCAGGCCCGGATCGCGGGCGCCGCCATCGCCGCCCGCGCCTCCGACACCCCGCTGGACGACGCCCCGTGGGGCGCCCACGCGGCCACCGCCGACCACTACGCCGTACCCCAGGTCGTCTTCACCGACCCCGAGGCCGCCGCCGTGGGGATGTCCCTCGCGGAGGCCGAGCAGGCCGGGCACCGGGTCCGCGCGGTCGACGTCGACTTCGGCTCGGTCGCGGGGGCGAGCCTGTACGGGGACGGCTACAAGGGGCGGGCCCGCATGGTCGTCGACCTGGACGAGGAGATCCTGCGCGGGGTCACCTTCGTCGGGCCGGGTGTGGGTGAGCTCGTCCACTCGGCGACCGTCGCCGTCGCCGGGCGGGTGCCCCTGGACCGGCTGTGGCACGTGGTGCCGCCGTTCCCGACGCTCAGCGAGGTGTGGCTGCGGCTGCTGGAGGCTTACCGGGACAACTGAGTCCCCTTCTGAGGGAGTTCGAAGCCCAGCGCCTCGGCCGCCGCCTCCGGTGACGGCTGTGCCCAGCGGGCCGCCACGGCCTCGTTGGTCGACAGCGAGCGGAGTTCGGCGCGGTCGAGGTACAGGGTGCCGTCCAGGTGGTCCGTCTCGTGCTGCACGATCCGGGCGGGCCACCCGGCGACCACCTCGTCCAGCTCCCGGCCCAGCTCGTCCTGACCGCGCAGCCGCACCCGCGCGTGCCGGGTCACCACGGCCTGCCAGCCGGGCACGCTCAGGCACCCCTCGAAGAAGGACGCGCCCTCGGTGCCCTCCGGCTCGTACGAGGGGTTGACCAGTACCCGGAACGGCAGCGGCACCCGGCCCCGGGCCACCGCGATCTCCTCCGGCACCGGAGCCGGGTCCTCGATCACGGCGATCCGCAGTCCCACCCCGACCTGCGGCGCGGCGAGGCCGACGCCGGGCGCCGCGTGCATGGTGTCGCGCAGCGCCTGCGTGAAGCGGGCGAACAGGTCGGGCCCGAGCTGGCCTTCGTAGGGCTCGGCCGGGTGGCGCAGTACCGGGTGCCCGGCCGCGACGATGGGCAACGGGCCGCCCGCGGCCAGGAGTTCGGCCACCCGCTCGGCCAGGGAAGCGTGATCGCTGACAGGTGTCATCGCGCCAGGATGACACGCCGGCCTGCGCGAACGAGGGGCGCGCCGCGCCAACGCCCGGTGC
The DNA here is from genome assembly GCF_022846655.1 of Streptomyces seoulensis. NCBI lineage: Bacteria > Bacillati > Actinomycetota > Actinomycetes > Kitasatosporales > Streptomycetaceae > Streptomyces > Streptomyces seoulensis. The sequence goes on along the minus strand of NZ_AP025667.1, from coordinate 3,875,786 downwards.
GAAACCGGCCGTTCACGCGACGCGCCCCGACGCGCTCACTCCTGCGGGAAGTCGCCCGCGAGGGCGGCGGCGATCCGCAGATGTGGTGCGGCCTCCTCGGTACGGGACTGGCGCTCCAGCGTGCGGCCCAGCATCAGCCGGGCGTAGTGCTCCACCGGGTCCCGCTCCACGATGATCCGCAGTTCGGCCTCCGCGCGGCCGAGCTGGGCGGAGTGGTAGTAGGCGCGGGCCAGCAGCAGCCGGGGCGCGGTCTGCTCCGGGACCTCCTCGACCAGCCCGGTGAGCACGCGCGCGGCGTTGGCGTACTCCTTGGCGTCGAAGAACATCCCCGCCCGCTCCCAGCGCTCGGCGGCGGTGCCGTGGTCGTAGTACTCGATGTCCACCTGAGACCTCCTTCGGTGGGTACAGCACCTCGGGGTTGTTGAATATTCCACCAAAGTTGGGGGTGTCGCGGGAGGCTCCCGCGGAGGCAAGATCGTCGGTGTCCCGCTTGTCCACCGGACCCGGAAGGAACGAACGAGATCATGCGCGTCATCGTGGCCCACGGCCCGCTGGAGGCGATCGGATGACCGGCGCCGAGGCACCCGTACTGGTGCACACCATCGGCCGGGCCGCCTACCTCACGCTCAACCGCCCCAAGGCACTCAACGCCCTGAACCACGCCATGGTCGGGCTCATCGGCGAAGCGCTCACCGAGTGGGAGCGGGATCCGACGGTGAGGACCGTGGTCGTCACGGGGGCGGGGGAGCGGGGGCTGTGCGCGGGTGGTGACATCCGTGCCGTCCACGACGACGCCCGCGACGGCGACGGCACCGCCTCGGCGGAGTTCTGGCGGGACGAGTACCTGCTCAACGCCCGGATCGCCCGCTATCCCAAGCCGTACGTCGCCGTGATGGACGGGATCGTCATGGGCGGCGGTGTCGGCATCTCCGCGCACGGAAGCGTCCGGATCGTCACCGAGCGGTCCCGGATCGCCATGCCCGAGACCGGCATCGGCTTCGTCCCGGACGTGGGCGGCACCTACCTCCTGTCACGGGCACCGGGCGAACTGGGCACCCACCTCGCGCTCACCGGCGCGCAGTTCGGCGCGGGGGACGCGCTGCTGTGCGGACTGGCCGACCACTACGTACCGTCCGCCGCGCTCCCGGACCTGGTGGCCGAACTCGCCGCACTCCCCGTGGAGGAAGCGCTCGCCCGCCATGGCCGTCCGGCCCCGGACGGCGGGCTGGCGGCCCAGCGGGAGTGGATCGACCCCTGCTACGCCGCCGACACGGTCGAGGAGATCATCGCCCGGCTGCGGGAGCACGGCTCGCCCGAGGCGAAGGCGGCCGCCGACACCCTGCTGACCAGGTCCCCCACCGCCCTGAAGATCACCCTGGCCTCCCTCCGGCGGGCCGGGCGGCTCGGCTCACTGGAGGCGGTCCTCGACCAGGAGTACCGGGTCTCCTGCGCGGCCCTGACCGCCCCCGACCTGGTCGAGGGCGTCCGGGCCCAGATCATCGACAAGGACCGCTCCCCGCGCTGGTCGCCCGCCACTCTGGCGGAGGTCTCCGACGTGGAGCGGTTCTTCGCTCCGCTGGGCGAGCGCGAGCTGGGACTGGGGGCCGTCCCTCACTCCGGGTGAGCCACCGCCTTCTTCTGGAGTTCCACCGCCGTCAGCAGGCCGAGGCTCCGCTCGGCCTTGCGCAGTGCCCTCAGGGCGGCCATCGAGGCGATGTCACCGGTGAAGCCGGTGTCGGCCAGCCGGGCCCGGACCCAGCGGGCGCACAGCTCGTCCTCGGACGCGGCGGCGGTGGACTCCACGAGCGCGACGGCCCGCTCCAGCCCCGGCCGCTCCTGTGCCGGCGCATCCGCCAACGCCCGTCGGACGGCCGCCAGAATCGCGTCCGAGTCCTTGAGCGGCAACACGAAGGCCCGGCCTCCGGTCAGTCCCGTGATCCCAGTCATGCGGTCGATCGTGCCGGGCATGTCGTGGCGCTGCCAAGGGACTTGAGGAGGACCTGAGGCTCGGGCCTGCCCGGCCTGCCGCCGGCGAGCCGGGCCGCCACGGAGCGGGCCGGGGCGCCGGTGGACGAGTGGCTTCCCGGCTCAGCTCGCGTGGACCGACTCCACCCGGAACAGCCGGGGCCGGACGGCGGTGGCGATGGTCGCCGCCTTGTCCATGTGCACCCTGGCCTCGGGGTCGGCCAGCATCGCGCGGTAGTGCTCCTCGGTCTCCCACTGGGCGTAGTTGATGACGCTCTCGCCGTCCAGGGAGGCGTGGAAGTTGGCGCTGATGAAGCCCGGCCGGTGCTTCATCGTCTCCTCCGTGGCGCGGGAGAGGAGGTCGATCAGCTCGACCTGGCGGTCCGGGGCGACGGTGAACACGTTGATGAGCGTGGCCACCGGGCGCGTGGTGTCGATGTGTGCGGTGAGGGTCATGCCGGAAGGCTCCCCGGTGCGGCACGCTCGGGTCGCCCACGCCGCACCGGATTCGCCCGTTCTCCGTACACTGCCCGCATGGCATGCCGCATCAGTGAGCTGGTCGTCGACGCCGCCGATCCCGAGCGGCTCGCCGCGTTCTGGAGCGACGTACTGGGTTACGTGGAACTCGGCCGCGAGGACGACGGCAGCATCGAGATCGGACCGCCCGGCGCCGGGTTCGGAGGTCCGCAGCCCACTCTCGTCCTCAGCCCCAGCACCGACCCCCGCCCCGGCAAGCTCCGGCTGCACATCGACGTCAACCCCACCGACCGCGACCAGGACGCCGAGCTGGAGCGGCTGCTCGCACTCGGCGCCCGTCCCGTCGACGTCGGCCAGACCGGCGCCGAGGACTGGCACGTCCTGGCCGACCCGGAGGGCAACGAGTTCTGCCTCCTGCGCAGGCGCCTGGATCCGGCATAGCCCCGGCCGCCCGGCCCCCGCTACCGTGGCCGGATGGACGCGGGGCTCGCGGGAGTGATCGGTGCTGCGGTGGGGGTGCTGGGCGGTGCGGGCACCGGACTGATCGCACTGCTCGGCCAGAACGGGCAGCAGCGGCGGCAGTGGTCGATCGACCGGGAGACGCGGCTGGAGCAGACCCGGCGCGAGGCGTACCTCGCCTGCATCGAGACGTCCAAGCACGTGACCGCCGACTGGTGGAAGTTGGTGAACTGCCTGCTTGCGGAGAGTAGTTCACCCGAACAGCGCGAGCAGTACGCGACCGAGGCGCAGCACGGCTGGGTCACCTTCACCAAGACCGCCGACGCGGTGAGCATGGCGGGACCCAACGAGATGGCCGAGGTGGTCCAGTCGCTCCGTGAGGCCATCTGGCGCATGGACCGCGCCGGGACCGCGTGGTACGAGTGCGTGCGCTCGGCGGGCCCGGCCGATCCGGTCGCCTGCGAAAGGGAGTTCAGGGCGGCCGAAGCCGCCAGGACCCGGCAGGGATTCCTCTTCCTGGCCGCCGCCCGCCGTGCCCTGATGACCGAGCACTGAGCGGGCGGCGGCTGCCCCGAAGAGGGCTACTGCCTCTGTTCCGCGGTGGTCTCGCTGAACTCCGGCTCCTGGGCGGAGCGTTCCTCGCGGGCCAGTCGGCTGGGCCACCACACCGCCGGGCCGATGTCGCGGACCAGGGCCGGGACCAGGAGGGAGCGGACGACGAGCGTGTCCACCAGGACGCCGAAGGCGACGATGAAGGCGATCTGGACGAGGAACGCCAGGGGGATCACGATCAGCGCGGCGAAGGTCGCCGCGAGGACGACGCCGGCCGAGGTGATGACGCCGCCCGTCGCGATCAGGCCGCGCAGGATGCCCTCCCGCGTGCCGTGGCGCACCGTCTCCTCGCGGACGCGGGACATCAGGAAGATGTTGTAGTCCACCCCGAGCGCGACCAGGAACACGAACCCGTACAGCGGTACCGACGCGTCCGTGCCGGAGAAGCCGAACCCGTGCCGGAAGACCAGGCCCGCGATGCCCAGCGTGGCCAGGTAGTTGAGCGCGACCGTCGCCACCAGCAGCACCGGCAGCAGCAGGCAGCGCAGCAGCGCGACGAGGATCACCAGGATGATCAGCAGGACCACCGGGACGATCAGGTTCCGGTCGTGCTCGGCGGTGCGCTGGGTGTCGTACTGCTGAGCGGTGTAGCCGCCCACCAGCGAGCCGGGATCGAGCGTGTGCAGCCGGTCGCGCAGCCGTTGCACGGTCTCCTTGGCCGCGTCGCTGTCGGGGGCGTCGGTCAGGGTGGCGTCGATCCGCACCCGGCCGTCCACCACTCGAGGCGCACCTCCGGGCTTGCCGGTCGCGCTCAGCGCCGCCGCCGAGGCGACGCCGGGCGTCTTCCCCGCGGCCGCGGTCACCTCGGCACGCCGGTCCGCGTCCGCGATGACGACCACGGGCTGCCCGGAGCCGCCGGGGAAGTGCTTCCCGAGCGTCTGCTGCGCGGAGACGGACGGGGCGTCGTTGACGAAGAGCTCGTCCAGCGGGACACCCTTGGACTTGAGCGCAGGGAAGAAGGCCGCCCCCACGACGAGCACGACACAGGTCGCCACCCACACCTTCCGGGGGCTGCCGTCGACCAGGTGCGCCACCCGGCGCCAGATGCCGTGGCCGCCCGTCGCCGCGTCGGCCGGGCGGGGCTTGGCCGGCCAGAACGCGGCGTGGCCCAGCAGGGCGAGCACCGCCGGCAGGAAGGTGAGCGTCGCCAGCACCGCGCACCCGATGCCGATCGCGCCCACCGGGCCCAGCGCGCGGTTGTTCGTCAGATCGCTGAGCAGCAGGGCGAGCAGGCCCAGCGCCACGGTGGCCGCGCTGGCGGTGATCGCGCCGAACGAACCGCGCAGCGCGCCCCAGGCGGCCTCCGCCCGCTGGGCACCGCGCGCCAGCTCCTCGCGGAACCGGGCCGTCAGCAGCAGGGCGTAGTCGGTGGCCGCGCCGATCACCAGGATCGACAGGATGCCCTGCACCTGCCCGTCCACCCGTACGACCCCGTGGTCGGCGAGGACGTAGACGATGGCGCAGGCGATGCCGAGCGCGAACACCGAGCTGAGGATGACGACGAACGGCAGCAGCACACTGCGGTACACCAGCAGCAGGATGACCAGCACCGCCGCCAGCGCCACGCCCAGCAGGATGCCGTCGATGCCGCCGAACGCGTCCGTCAGGTCGGCCTGTGTGGCGGCGGGCCCGGCGACCTGGGCGCGCGTGCCGTCGACGCCCGCCGCTTCCCGTTCGACCCGCTGCACCACCTCGGTGACGCGTTTGCCCAGCTCGGGGCTGAGCGGGACGACGCCCTCCAGCGCGGAGCCGTCCTTGGACGGGAGGGCGGGGGAGGGCCTGCCCACCACGCCCTCGGTGCCGGCGAGCGATGCCAGCGCCCGGGTGGCGGCCTCACGCTGGGCCGGGGTGATCCGGCCGCCGTCCTCGCCCGTCCAGACCACCACGGCCGGCAGGGTCTCCCGCCGGTCGAACGTCTTCTGCAGGGCGACGGCCTTCGTGGACTCCGCGCTGCGCGGCAGGAACGCGGTCTGGTCGTTGGTCGAGACCTCGCCGAGCTTGCCCGCGTAGGAGCCGAAGGCTCCGCCCAGGCCGAGCCAGACGAGTACGAGGACGAGGGGGACCAGCCAGCGGACCGGTCGGCGTACGGGATTCATTCGCTCCCCAGGAGGAGTGGGTGGATGCCGAGCAGGTATATCTCAATAACAAAGTATCTCAACGATCGAGAGACCTGGAGATCATATCCTTGACGGCATGCAGCCCGAACGTCCGGAGGAACGTCCTCCCAGTGACCTCCAGGGGTACGCCGTCCTCCTGCGGACCTTGAACAGCGAGATCAACCGCATCGCCCACGCGTTTGCCCAGGCGCACGGCCTTCACGCCACGGACGTCCACGCGCTCGCCGCGATCATGGACGCCACGGCCCTGGACGGTGAGCCCATGACCCCCTCCGGCCTGCGCGAACGCCTCAACCTCACCTCGGGCGCCGTCACGGCCTGCCTGGACCGTCTCGAGCGCGCCGGTCACATCAGCCGGGTCCGGGACAGCGCCGACCGCAGGGTGGTGCACCTGCACTACAACGCCGGGGCGCGCGCACTCGCCCGCCAGTACTTCAGCCCCCTCGCCCGCGGCACCGAGGCGGCCCGGCAGCGTTTCACCCCCGAACAGCTCGAGACCGTCGCCGAGTTCCTCCAGGTCCTCAACCGCGAACTCACCGCGGAACGCTGACCGCCCGGTCCACCTCGGGCGCGTCCCCCGAGGTGAAGTAGGGTGACCGCGCGGAAGGAGCGTGAGCGGTGCGCGAGCGGGTCACCATGGCGGACGTCGCCCGTGCGGCCGGAGTCTCCTCCGCCACGGTGTCCTACGTCCTGTCCGGCAAGCGCGCCGTCGCCCCCGAGACCCGTACGGCCGTCGAGGCGGCCATCGCCGAGCTGGGGTTCGTCGTCAACACGGCCGCCCGCAGCCTGCGCACGGGTCGTTCCAGCCTGGTCGCGCTGATCGTGCCGGACATCGCCAACCCGTTCTTCGCCCAGCTCGCGGCCACCCTCCAGGAGGAGCTGCGCGGACGCGGCCTCCATGTCGTCGTCTGTGACACCCGCGCGCGCCGCGAGGAGGAACGGGCCCTGCTCGCCGAGGCGGTGCAGCAGCGCTTCGCAGGGGTGGTCATCACCCCGTTCCGGCTGCTGCCGAAGGACCTCGGCGTGCTGACCGACGCGGGCATACCGGCCGTGGTCAGCGCGGACGTGCCGTTCGGCGCCGTCGACCAGGTGGCCCCCGACGCGCGGGCCGCGACCCGGCAGGCGCTGGAGCTGGTGACCGCCGCGCGCCGCCGCCGCATAGCGATGATCGCGGGCCCTCGGGACGCCACCGGCGGCGACCCCCGCCTGGAACTGCTCCGGGCCCTCGCCCGCCAGTACGGCACCGCCCTCCCGCGCGAACTCGTGGTGCGCGGCGAGCACACGCGCGAGGCCGGCGCCGAGGGCTTCGCCGAGCTGATGAACCGCCGCTACCGGCCCGACGCGGTGTTCTGCGCGAACGACGTGATCGCGGTCGGCGCCCTGGACAAGGCCCGTGAACTGGGCATCGACATCCCCGGCGAGGTCGCGCTCGTCGGCCACGACGACGCCGCCTTCGCCTCCCTGGTCCGGCCGCAGCTCACGACGGTCCGCTACCCCGCCGAGGAGGTCGGCCGGGCCGCCGCCCGCCTGCTCCGCGAGCGGCTGGACGGCCGCACCGCCCACCGCACGGTGCGGGTGAAGGCGGAGTTCGTCGCCCGCGCCTCTGTCTGAGTCACCGCGTCAGGAACCGCGTCGCCGGACGGTACGCGTAATCGATTCCGCCTGACGGCTGCATCTGCCCCCCTGCGTATGGAAGTTGCAGGTCAGCACGTAGATCGTAGGAAGATTCGGCGTTCACGAACCGGTCTCGATGTCGGTCAATTCCCGCAAGGCCGTTGACTTTTGTGGATTCCTGTTGTGAAGGTTGCGCCCACCACGTCCCCGGAGCGCGACCCTCGGCGCAAAAGGAGCACCCTCATGGCGATCCCCGTTCGCACGTCAACCGCAAGACGATGCCTGGCCGGTGCGGCGGTCCTGGCACTCACGGCGGTGGCCGGCTGTGGAGGCGGGGGCGGTGAGGACGACGGCGCGGCCGGCACCTCCTGCAAGCCCGCCTCCGGCAAGGTCACCCTCCAGTACTGGTCCTGGGTGCCCGGCATGGACCAGGCCGTACGCGTCTGGAACACCGAACACCCCGACGTACAGGTGAAGTTGCGCACCACCCCGGCCGGGAACGCGGGCACCTACCAGAACCTGTCCAACGCGCTGAAGGCGGGCAAGGCCCCCGACCTCGGGCAGATCGAGTACGACTCCCTGGCCAGCTTCCGGCTCAAGGGCGGCCTCAAGGACATCGAGTCCTGCCCCCAGGTCGCCCAGGCGCAGGACAAGTTCGTCGACTGGACCTGGTCCCAGGTCGACTTCGGTGCCGACGGCAAGGACGGCGTCTGGGCGATACCCCAGGACACCGGCCCGATGGCCCTGTACTACCGCAAGGACGTCTTCGACAAGCTCCACCTCGAGGCACCCACCACCTGGGCGGAGTACGAGGCCGACGCCCGCGTGCTCAAGAAGGCGGGCAAGTACATCACCCACTTCTCCCAGACCGACCCGAACTGGTTCACCGGCCTGCTGTGGCAGAACAAGGCCACCATGTTCGAGCGCAAGGGCGACGCCTGGAAGGTCACCGTCGACCGGCCCGAGAGCCGCCAAGTGGCCGACTACTGGCAGAAACTCATCGACGACAAGCTCGTCGCCACCGACCTCCAGGGCTTCTCGCCCGCGCTGTACAAGGCGTGGAACTCCGGCGAGGTGGTCACCTGGATCAGCGCCGCCTGGGGATACAGCACCATCCGCGACAACGCCGCGTCGACGGCTGGCAAGTGGGCGGTCGCCCCCATGCCGCAGTGGAAGGAGGGCGACCAGCGGGCCGGCAACTGGGGCGGCTCCACCACCGCAGTCCTCTCCGGCAGCGAACACCCGGCGGAGGCGGCCGAGTTCGCGCTCTGGCTGAACACCGACCCGAAGGCCATGGAGATCCTCAACCGGGCCGGCGGGCTCTACCCGGCGGCCAAGGCCGGACTGACCCTGCCCGCCCTGCGGAAGCCCGTCGGCTTTTACGGCGACCAGAAGATCTTCGACGTCTTCAAGCAGGCGTCCGGCAACGTGGACACCGACTTCACCTGGGGTCCCACGATGACCGACACCTACCGTTTCCTCAGCGACGGCACCTCGGACGTCACCGCGGGCAAGGGCACCCTCGGCGACGTGCTGAAGCGGACCGCGGCCGACAGCACCGACTCCCTGCGCAAGCAGTCCCTCGATGTCACGCGCTGACCGGCCGACGCGCCGGACCTTCGCCCCCTACGCGTTCCTCGCCCCCTTCTTCCTCCCCTTCGTCCTGTTCACGCTGCTGCCGGTCGGCTACGCCTTCTGGCAGAGCCTGCACAAGACCGCCCGCACCGGCGGCACCTTCGGCCGCACCCACTCGGTGTTCTCCGGGTTCGAGCAGTACGCCGACGTCGTACGCGAGCCGTTCTTCGCCGACAGCGTCCTGCGGGTCGGTCTCTTCGCCCTCGTGCAGATCCCGGTGATGCTGCTGTTCGCCCTGGTCCTCGCCCTCCTGCTGGACTCGGCCGTGGCTCGCCTGAAGCGCTTCTTCCGGCTGGTGTACTTCGTGCCGTACGGCATCCCGGGCGTCGTCGCCGCGCTGATGTGGGCCTCCCTGTACGACCCGAGGCTCTCGCCGATCACCGCCCTGCTGGAGTCGGCCGGCATCCGGGCCGACCTGCTCGGCCCCCACCTGGTGCTCTGGTCCATCGGCAACGTCGTCACCTGGACCTACACCGGCTACAACATGCTCATCCTGTACTCCGCGCTGCAGGCCCTCCCCGCCGACATCGAGGAGGCGGCCCGCGTCGACGGGGCGAGCGGCTGGACCACCGCACTGCGCATCAAGGTCCCGCTGATCCGCCCGGCGCTCGTCCTCACCGGGGTGTTCTCCATCATCGGCACCCTCCAGCTCTTCACCGAGCCACAGGTGTTCCGGTCCATCTCCACCAGCGTGACCAGCACCTACACCCCCAATCTCGCCGCCTACTCCCTCACCGCCGGGGACGACTACGGCGGGGCCGCCGCACTCTCCGTACTCCTCGCCACGGTCACGTTCGTGCTGTCCTTCGCGTTCCTCCGCCTCACCAACAGGAGGCAGGGATGAGCCTGCTCACCCGTACCGAAGGCGCCCACGCGACCCGCGGGGTCCGCACGGGCCGCGCGTCCACGGGCGCCGCCGTCGCCTTCATGACCCTGGCCGCCTGCTACATGCTGCTCCCGGTGTACTGGCTGCTGGTCTCCGCGACCAAGAGCCAGGGCGACCTGGTCGACACCCCCGGACTGCGGCCCGCCCACTGGCACTTCGGTGCCAACCTGGCCGCGCTCTTCCGGCAGCAGGACGGCGTCTTCGCGCGCTGGCTGCTCAACAGCCTTCTCTACGCCGGTGCGGGCGCCGCCGTCGCCACCGCGCTGGCGGCGGCCGCCGGGTACGCGCTGGCCAAGTACCGCTTCAGAGGACGGGAGTTGCTGTTCTCCGTGATCCTCGGCGGTGTCCTCGTACCCGCGACCGCCCTCGCGCTGCCGCTGTTCCTGATGTTCGCCGAGGTGGACGCCACCAACACGTTCTGGTCGGTGTTCCTGCCGAGCGTCGTCAGCCCCTTCGGCGTCTATCTGTCCCGTGTCTTCGCCGCCGCGTCCGTACCGGACGAGGTGATCGAGGCCGCCCGGATGGACGGCGCCGGGGAGCTGCGCATCTTCACCGGCATCGGGCTGCGCATGATGTCACCGGCGCTGGTGACCGTGTTCCTGTTCCAGTTCGTCGTCATCTGGAACAACTTCCTGCTGCCCCTGGTCATGCTCCAGGACGACGACCTCTATCCCGTCACCCTCGGCCTGTACACCTGGCAGACGCAGACCAGCCGCCTGCCCGTCCTGCAGACCCTCACCATCGTGGGAGCCCTGGTCTCCGTCGTGCCCATCGTGCTCACCTTCCTCCTCCTCCAGCGCTACTGGCGCGCCGGACTCTCCGCCGGGGCGGTGAAGTGATGGCCCACCCCCTCACCGCCCTCGGCCGGCGCCTGGGCGGCATCGCCTACGGCGGCGACTACAACCCCGAACAGTGGCCCCGCGAGGTGTGGCGCGAGGACGTCCGCCTCATGCGGGAAGCGGGCGTGAACCTCGTGACCGTGGGCGTCTTCTCCTGGTCCCGCATCGAGCCCCGCCCCGGCGCGTACGACTGGGAGCTGCTGGACGAGGTGCTCGACCTGCTGCACGCCCACGGCATCGCGGTGGACCTCGCCACCCCGACCGCGGCCCCGCCGCCCTGGTTCACCAGGCTGCACCCCGACGCGCTGCCCGTCACCGCCTCCGGCACCCGCCTCGCCCACGGCAGCAGGCAGGTCTTCTGCCCCAGCAGTCCCGCCTACGCCGAGGCCGCCGACGCCGTGGTCACGGCGCTGGCGACGCGCTACGCCGCGCATCCCGCCGTCGCCCTGTGGCACGTCCACAACGAGTGGGGCAACCACAACGCCCTCTGCTACTGCGACACCAGCGCGGCCGCCTTCCGTACCTGGCTCCAGGACCGCTACACCACCCTGGAGGCCCTCAACTCCGCCTGGGGCACCGACTTCTGGAGCCAGCGCTACGGCGACTGGGACGAGATCGACCCGCCCCGCGACACCACCGCCTTCCGCAATCCGGGCCAGGAACTCGACCACCGCCGCTTCTCCTCCGACGCCCTCCTCACCCGGCACCGCGCGGAGACGGCCCTGCTCAGGCGGCTCGCCCCCGGCATCCCCGTCACCACCAACCTCATGGGCACGCTGGAGAAGAAGGCCGACGGACACGCCTTCGCGCCCGAGTGCGACCTCGTCTCCGTCGACCACTACCTCACCGCGGCCGACCCCGAGGGCCACATCGACCTCGCGCTCAACGCCGACCTCGCCCGGGGCATGGCCGGGGGGAACCCCTGGCTGCTCATGGAGCACTCCACCTCCGCCGTCAACTGGCAGCCCGTCAACGTGGCCAAGCGGCCGGGCGAGATGCGCCGCAACAGCCTCACCCACCTGGCCAGGGGCGCCGACGGCATCATGTTCTTCCAGTGGCGGCAGTCCACGGCCGGCGCCGAGAAGTGGCACTCCGCGATGCTCCCGCACGGGGGCACCGACAGCCGGGTCTGGCGCGAGGTCCGCGCCCTCGGCGCCGAACTGGGCGCCCTCGCGGAGGTCACCGGCACCCGGGTCCACGGCGAGGTCGCGCTGCTCTTCGACTGGCCCAACTGGTGGGCCCTGGAACTCGAGGCCCGCCCCTCGGCCGAGCTGCGCTACCTGGACGTGGTCCGCGACTGGTACGCCGCCCTGTGGGCGCTCAACCTCACCTGCGACGTGGTCCCGCCCGGCGCCGACCTGACGTCCTACCGCGCCGTCGTCGCCCCGAACCTCTATCTCCTCTCCGACCAGGACGCCGCCGGCCTCGACGGCTACGTCCGCCAGGGCGGCCACCTGGCGGTCGGCTGCTTCAGCGGGGTCGTGGACCCCCAGGACCGGGTGCGACCCGGCGGCCATCCCGGCGCCCTGCGCGAGACGCTGGGGCTGCGCGTCGACGAGTACCTGCCGCTCAGGCCCGGTGAATCCGCCCGGCTCGACGACGGCACCCTCGCGCACGGCTGGACCGAGCGCGTCGAGCCGCGCGGCTGTTCCGCCGTACGGCGCTTCACGGACGGGCCGGGCGGCGGCCCGGCCGCCGGAGGCCCCGCCGTCACCCGCCACGAGCACGGCCGGGGCAGCGCCTGGTACGTCGCCACACGCCCCTCGGCACACACCCTGCGCGAGCTGATGCGGACCCTCGCCGACCTGGCGGGCGTCCGTCCCGTCGCCGCCGAGGGGATCGAGGCGGTGCGCCGCACCGGCCCGCGGGGCAGCTACCTCTTCCTGATCAACCACACCGCCGACGACGTGCCGGTCCCGGTGCGGGGCACGGGCCTGCTGGACGCCGAGGTCACCGACTCCGGCGTCCTGGTCCCGGCCGGGGGAGTGGCCGTCGTACGCGAACACCAGTGACGCCTTGCGAGGAGTGCCGCCCATGACGCAGCCCGTGGAGTACGACGAGTCCAGCGGCACCGTCGTGCTGCGCACCGAGGCCACGTGCTACGTCCTGCGGGCCGACCGCTCGCGGGGTGCCGTGCTCCACGTCCACTGGGGTGCGCACCTGCCACTCGAGGACGCGGTGGCGCTGCCCGTCGGGACCGGGCACGACAACAGCTTCGCCGGGCGCCTCGACGGGGTGGAGGAGTACCCCGTCGAGGGCGGCGCCCGGTTCGGGGTGCCCGCGCTGGAGGTCCGGTTCGCCGACGGGAGCAGTCCCGTCGAACCCGAGATCGTGAGCGTCCGGGTCGCCGGGCCGGGGCATGTGGTGGTCGCGCTGCGGGACCGGGTGCGGCCGCTGGCATGGGAGACGCACTACCGGGTGCCGCCCGGCGGCGACGTCGTCGAACGCTGGACGGAGTTCGAGCACACCGGCGACACCGGCCCGCTGCTTCTCCTGCGCCACGCCGCCGCTCACTGGCCGCTGCCCCGGCGGCAGAGCTGGCGGATGTCGGCCGTGCACGGCGGCTGGGCCGACGAGAACCGGCTCGCCCGTACCGGGGTGGCCGTGGGCGAGACCACGCTGACCAGCAGACGCGGCCACAGCAGCCATCAGGCGAACCCCTGGGTCGCGCTGGACACCGGTACGGCCGACGAGGAGCACGGCGAGGTCTGGGCCATCGTGCTGGCCGTCAGCGGCAGTTGGCGCCTCACCGTGCAGCGCACGGCGGCCGGAGAGGCGGGTGTCGTCGCGGGGGAGGGGCACGAGGGAGCCGAGGTCGCCCTGGCCCCCGGCCGGCGGCACGTCACACCGGCCAGCGTGGCGCTGCACACCACCGGTGGCTTCGGGGCCGTCAGCCGCGCCTTCCACACCTACATCCGCCGCCACGTCCTGCCGCACCCGGAGGAACTCCGGCCCGTCCTCTACAACTCGTGGGAGGCGACCGGGTTCGAGACCTCCGAGGAGGGCCAACTGCGGCTGGCCCGGAAGGCGGCCGGCCTCGGTGTGGAGTTGTTCGTCGTCGACGACGGCTGGTTCAGCACCCGCGACGGCGACCGCTCCGGCCTCGGTGACTGGACCCCGCACCCGGTGCGCTTCCCGCGCGGACTGCGCCCCCTGGCCGACGAGGTGCACCGGCTGGGCATGGCCTTCGGGCTCTGGGTGGAACCCGAGATGACCAACGCCGACAGCGACTTGTACCGCCGGCACCCCGAGTACGCGCTCCACCTGCCCGACCGCACCGCCACCGAACTGCGCCACCAGCTCGTGCTGGACTTCTCCCGCCGGGAGGTGACCGAGTGGGCGTACGACTGGCTGCACCGGCTCGTCGGCGAGAACACGGTGGACTTCCTCAAATGGGACTTCAACCGTTCCTTCACCGAAGCGGGTGTGCGGGGTGGAGGGCCCGACGCGCGGCGGGTCCACATCGAGCACGCGCGCGGGGTGCACCGGGTGCTCGACCGGCTGCGCGCCGCGTTCCCGCGGCTGCGGGTCGAGTCCTGCGCGGGCGGCGGCGGCCGGACCGACCTCGGCATGCTCGCCCGCACCGACCAGGTGTGGGCCTCCGACAACACCGACGCCGTGCAACGGCTGGCCATCCAGCACGGCTTCAGCCAGATCCACCCGGCCCGCGTCATGTCGGCCTGGGTCACCGACAGCCCCAATCCGCTGACCGGACGCACGGTGCCGCTGCGCTTCCGCTTCCACTCGGCCATGGCGGGCGTCCTGGGCATCGGCGGCGACCTGGACCGCTGGACACCGGCCGAACTCGCCGAGGCGGCCCGGCTGGTCGAGGTCTACAAGGACATCCGCCCGCTGGTGCAGCACGGACACCAGTACCGGCTGCTCGCGCCGGGCGACGGCGCCCTGACCGCCGTCCAGTACGTCGACCCCGGTGCCGACCGGACGGCTGTGCTGCTGTGGCGGCCCAGCGCCTCCTTCGGTCCGGCCCACCCTCCGCTCCGGCTGCGGGGCCTGGACCCCGGCGCCCGCTACCGCGACGAGGACACCGCTGCGGAATGGTCGGCGGCGACCCTCGCCGGTTTCGGCCTGAGCGTCCCCGGCCTGACCGTCCCCGGCCTGAGCGTCCCCGGCCTGCCGGACGGCGACTGCGCGAGCGCGCTGGTGCGCCTGCGCAGGGTGGCGTAGCCGGGGCCGGTCAGCGGGTGCCGTGCGGGCCCATCGGGTTCGGTGCGTGGGGGTTGGCGGTGGGCAGACCGGTCCCCGGGGGCATCACCCGCGCCAGGTCGCGGTGTATGCGGTCGGCTTCGCCCCGCACCTCGGCGGGGACGTCGCCGCGCTCGGCGACGAGGCGGCTGAAGATGGGGGTGTCGGTGAACATGACGGAGTCTGCTCTTTTCCAGTGGGTCGCCGGGTGGTGGGGGGCGCGACGGGACGGGTGAGGGTCACCTGCCGAGGCCGAGCCGTCAGCGGGCCGAAAGACGGCGGCGCCGAGGAACGCCCGGCCAGGAACGGGCACACGACACCTTAAAGGGCAGCACCGACAACACGCGTCCGGGGACCGGCCCAACCATGCAGCTTAGATGATCATGTATTCCGGATTCGAGGGTAGACGCGGCCGACGAGTCCGAAAGTCATCGAACACGGAGTTGCTGTGCCGACACCGCACCTTTCCCCACAGCCCGGCGCGTCCGGAGCCGTACAACTGGCCGCGTCCTGGCCGAACTGGATGGAGGAGCACACCGCGGCGCTCGTCGAGGTCCCGCTGCGCATCGCCCTCATCGTCGTCGTCCTGGGAGTGATCCGCTGGGTCGCCAAGCGGGCCATCACCCGCGTCGTCCAGCACATCCTGCAGCCCTCCGGCAACGAGGGCGAGCCCCGGCCGCGCCGCTCCGGACGCGGAGCCGCCGTCCTGCTGCGCGACCGCTCCCGCGCCTCCCAGCGCCGCGAACAGCGCGCCCGCACCATCGGATCGGTGCTCAGCAGCGGGGTCACGATCGTGCTGGCCCTGCTCGGTACGGCCATGATCCTCGACCAGGTCGGCATCGCGCTGGGCCCCCTGCTGGCCAGCGCCGGAGTGGTCGGCCTCGCCATCGGCTTCGGCGCGCAGAGCCTGGTCGCCGACTACCTCTCCGGCCTGCTCATCATGGTCGAGGACCAGTACGGCGTCGGTGACACCGTCGACCTCGGCGAGGCCGTGGGCGAGGTCGAGCACATCGGCCTGCGCCTGACCCACGTCCGCGACCTCAACGGCGGCCTGTGGCACATCCGCAACGGCGAGGTCCTCCGCGTCCGCAACGACAGCCAGGACTGGGCCCGTGCCGTCCTGGACGTCGCCGTCGCCTACGACGCCAACCTCGACACGGTCTACCAGGTGCTGGAGGACGCCGGCCGCGCCCTGCGCGAGAACCCGGCCTTCGCCGACGTACTGCTGGAGGACCCGAGCGTGTGGGGCGTGCAGTCGCTGGACGCGGACGGCGTCGTCGTCCGCCTCGCCGTGAAGACCGTTCCGCTCCAGCAGTGGTCCGTCACCCGTGAGCTGCGGCGCCGGGTCAAGGACGCGCTGGACGCCGCCGGTATCGACATCCCGTTCCCGCAGCGCACCATCTGGCTGCGCAACGAGGACCCGGCGACGGAGTTCGCCGCCCGCTGAACCTATCCCGCACGACGAGTGGGCCCGGCCTGTCGAGGCCGGGCCCACTCGTGTCGTCCGCCGTACATTCACCAGCGGTACCAGCGGCCTCGACGGCCGCCGCTGCCCGTCGGGCGCACGAAGAACCCGACCAGCCAGACCACCAGGACGATCACCGCTATCCACCACAGCGCCTTCAGGGCGAAGCCCGCGCCGAAGAGGATCAGAGCCAGAAGAAGAACCAGAAGCAAAGGAACCATTGTTATGACCTCCTGACCGCCGATTGCCCCTGACCAGCGAATACACGCACACAACTGCCAAGTTATCCGCACGACTTGAAGGGCATGAGAACGTGTTGCGACGCCGGTCCGCACCGGACGGGTACTCCGTCCGGTGCAGTGCGGACGCGGTGAGGGCTGACAAGGGCGGTGAAGAGGGATTCTCCGTGTGCGCGCGGGTAACCGCCCTGCATGAACATCGCTGCTGAATTCCTCGCCGCGTCCAGCAAGAGCGCGCTCTGGCTCCTCGTCGTGGGAGTGATCGTCGCCGTGATCCTGCTGGGCGGCTTCCTGCTGGGCAGTCGACGGGCGCGCACGCGCCGCCTCTCCACGCCGCCCCCCGGCGCCGAGGCCCGCCGCGGTCCCCAGGACCAGTCGGGCGTCGGCTGGCAGACCCCCGAGGACAACCCGGAGAACCACACCCACCACCGCCAGTGACCACTCCCGACGGCCTACCGCGCGTGCTGCCCCTCCAGCTCCCGCTTGAGGTTGCGCAGGGTCACGCGGATGTTGCGGGCCTGGAAGTCGGCGAAGGTGCTGCCCGAGGTGACGACGCGGTCGAAGACACCGGCCATGAAGTCGGGCCAGGTGCGGCGGTCGTCGGTCCAGGTCTCGGTGACGCGGGTGCCCTCGCCTTCCGGCTCGAAGCGGTACTCCCAGGTGGCGATCGGGCCGCGCAGGCGCGGGCTGCCGACGCCGATCGCGTGGACCCGGAAGGCGAAGTGACGGCCCGGTTCGGCGGCCGTGACCGTGCACCGCGTCACCCAGCGGAACCTTCCGCGCTTGTTCCGCCCGACGAAACTGGTGCCCACCCCGGCCGGGCCGTCCGCCGAGCCGGGCGTGGTGCCCAGGTTCTCCGGGCTCCAGCGGCCCATGTCGCCGGGGCGGCTCACCGCCTGATAGGCGGCGTCCGGCGAGACGTCGATGACGATGCTGTCGCTCACACTCAACACACGGGCCACTGCGCTGCCTCCTACCGCGAACATGAAGCTACTGTCGGGTAGGAATCATGGCACGGCGATCCCGGCCGGGTCAGTCCCCCAGTGCCGACAGGGCTGCCGCCACCTGGGCGCACACCTCCGGCGGGGTCGAGGCGTGCGGGGAGAACCTGAGGGAGTCGGGCCGCACCGTAGGGGTGACACCCTCGGCGTGCAGCGCCTTCGCCACGAGGGACGGATCGTGGTCCGGCATCGTGAAGGAGAGGATGCCCGCACGCCGCGCCGGGTCGGTGGGGGAGAGGACCCGGCCTCCGTACTTCCTGACCACCTCGGTGAGTTCGCCTACTCGCTCGGCGATCGCGGCCTCGATCGCGGCCACGGTGTGCCGCTCGACGAGGTCCAGCCCGGCCGCGAACGCGGCTGCCGTCACGGGGCTCAGGTTGGTGATCGACCACCGGCCCGCGTCGGGGGCGGGCGGGTGGTCCGCGCCGTCGAAGAGGCCGACCTCCTCCACGCCCGTCCAGCCGGTGAGGACCGGCTCCAGGGATTCCAGCGCGCGGTCGGACAGGGTGGCGAAGCCTGTGGCCCATCCCGCGCGCAGCCACTTCTGGCCGCCCGTCACGACCACGTCGGCCGCGTCCCAGGGCAGCTCGGCCACTCCGAACGCCTGGATGGCGTCCACGATCAGCAGCCGGTCCGGCCCGATCGCCTCGCGCAGTCCGGCCAGATCAGCCCGGAAGCCGGTGCGGAAGTCCACGGCGCTCACCGACAGGGCGACCACGTCCTCGGTCAGCGCGGCCCGCACCAGGTCCGGGGTCACCCCGCCGCCGGGCTCCGGGTCGAGCCAGCGGGGCGCGACCCGGCCGAGGTCCGCGGTGCGGCGCCACGGGTAGTGGTTGGCGGGAAAGTCGGAGCGGGGCACGAGGACCGCGCCCTCCCGGATGCCGAGCGCTGCGTGGAAGAGGCCGGTGGACGCGTTCGGCAGCAGCACGGTGTGCCGGGCGTCGGTGCCCGCGAGGCGGGCGGCCGTGTCCCGTGCGGTCACCTCGGCGCGCATCAGAGCGTCCACGGTGGTGTGGTCGGCGCGGGCCGACTCCGCGAGGGCGCGCGCGGTGGCGTCGACGGCGTCCCGCGACGGCGGGCCGAACCGCGCGAAGTCCAGATACCCGGCAGGAGTGTCGAAGTGAGCTGCGTACGAAGTGAGCACGGGTCTCATCCTCCCTGGTACGGGTCGGGCCGGGCATCCCCGCCACGGGAACGCCCGGCCCGACCCGCCGCTCAGTGCCCCGCCGAGTCCTCCGGGCGCGCCCGGCGCGGCAGGAGGAAGGCGAGCAGGAACGTCAGGACGAGCATCCCGTCCACGATCCACAGCACCGTCTTCATGACGGAACCGAAACCGCCCTTGAAGGCCGAAGTCGCGGTCGACCGGAGCGCGGCCGGTATCCGGGCGCCGTCCTGCGGCGAGGTGATGACCGACCGGGTGTCCTTCTCCAGCGTGGCGCAGGAGGCCGGGGTCGCGGCCGGGTCCTTGGCCACCGCGCGGTCGGAGGCGCAGGTCCGCAGATCGGCGACGATCCGGTCCTGAGCGGCCGGCGCGACATGCGCGGCCGACAACTGCCGCCGCAGACCGTCCGAATGCTGGTCGACCGCGGTGGCGATACCGCCGCCGAGCAGGCCGAAGAAGACGGTGCCCAGGATGGCCACGCCGAAGGCGCCGCCGAGCTGCTGGACCGCGGTCATGGTGCCGGACGCCGAGCCCGTCTCGTGCTGCTCGACACTGGCGAGCACGATGTCGAAGAAGGGCGCCATCAGCAGGCCCATGCCGATACCCGTGACCAGCAGTGACGGCAGGAGCTGCCAGGGGCCGACGCCGCTCCCGACCTGGTCCAGGGTCAGCCACACGGCGAACACGCCGACCGCCATGACCAGCGCGCCCCCCTGGAGCACGGTGCGGCCGAACCGGGTGACCGCCTGGGCGAGCCCGAAGCCGACGATCATGCCGCCGGACCAGGGCACCATCACCAGGCCCGCCTTCAGCGGCGAGTAGCCGAGGCCGATCTGGGTGTAGAGGTTGAAGACCAGCATGAAGCCCTGCATGGCCGAGAAGAAGACCAGCCCGAGGATCATGCCGCCGCTGAAGCCGCGCTTGCGGAAGAGGCTGATGACCACCAGCGGGTCCCGGCCCGCCTTGCTGCGGCGCGACTCGTACCAGCCGAAGACGGCGAAGACCACGACCGAGGCGGCCATCATCGCGAAGGTCCACACGGGCCAGTCGTACTCGCGGCCCTGGACCAGCGGGAAGATGAGGAGGAGCGCGGCCAGGGAGACCAGGAGCATGCCCGGGATGTCCAGGCGCGGCTTGCTCTCGGAGCGGCTCTTCGGCAGGTAGCGCACGGCGCCCATGAGGGCCGCGGCGCCCAGCGGCAGGTTGAGCAGGAAGATCATCCGCCAGCCGGTGCCGAAGTAGTCGGCGTCCACGAGCCAGCCCGCCAGGATCGGCCCGGAGACCGCCGACAGGCCCATGACCGGGCCGAACATCCCGAAGGCCTTCTGCGACTCCTTCGGCGGGAACATCTCCTTGATCATGCCGAGGCCCTGCGGCAGCATCACCGCGCCGAAGAGCCCCTGCACGACGCGGGCGCCGATCAGCATCTCGGGCGACACCGAGACCGCGCAGAGCAGCGAGCCCACGGTGAAGCCCGCCGCGCCCACCAGGAACATGTTGCGGCGCCCGTGTATGTCACCGAGGCGGCCGCCGGTGACGAGGCCGACGGCCATCGAGAGCGTGTACGCGGCGGCGAGCCACTGGAGGGTGGAGGCGCCGCCGCCGAGGTCGGCGCGCATGGAGGGGCCGGCGATGTTCGTGACGACGGCGTCCAGGAGGTCCATCACCTCGGCCGCGAGGATCACGAAGAGCGCAGCCCAGCGCCATCTGTACGGCGCTGGTGAGTCAGTGGGCGTCTCGGCGGACGCGACACCGGTGGTGGACATCGGTACTCCTCGCGGAAGGGGCCGCGGTCCCCGGTGATGAGCCGTGGGTGCGGTGGGATGGACGGATCGAACCGGAGAACACTGTTCACCGTAGCAGAACACTGCTCACCTGGAGAACGCTGTTCATTAAGATATAGCGCAAGTCCGATGCGAGGACAAGATATATCGCGTCCGACTGTGGACAAGTGCCGCTCACCAGCCGTGAACACTGTTCTCCGGCGCCCCTAGACTGTCCCCATGAGCGACGCGGCCGCCGGCAACCCCGCACCCCCTCCGCCGTCCCCCTGGGAGCGCGAGCGTCCCGTCCGCCCTCAGGCGGCCCCCCAGCGCACACCGCTGTCGCGCGAGCGGATCGTCGAGGCCGCCTTCGACGTCCTGGACCGCCAGGGGCTCGACGGGCTCTCGATGCGCCAGGTGGCGGCCGAACTGGGCGTCACGGTCTCCGCGCTCTACGCGCACGTCAGCTCCAAGGACGATCTGCTGGAGCTGATGTACACGCGTCTCTTCGACGACTTCCGGATGCCCGAGCCCGACCCCGAGCGGTGGCGCGAGCAGATTCGGGACTACGCGCGCGCCGGGCGCAAGCGCCTGCTCTCCCACCGGGACGTGGCCCGGATCTCCATGGCCCATGTCCCCTTCACGGCCGAACTGCTGCCGCACGTCGAGGGGTTGCTCGCCATATTCCGCACGGCCGGGCTGCCCGACCGGATCGCGGCGGAGGCCGGGGACCTCATCTCCACCTACATCGACGGCTTCGTGCTGGAGGAGGGCATGTGGCAGGACCGGGCGGCCGCCCGGCCGGACGGCGGTGACTCCTCACTGGCCCGCCCCGACTGGCGCGAGATGGCCGGGGAGATGCAGAACTACTTCGCGTCCCTGCCCGCCGCGGACTTCCCCCACCTGCGCGCCCTGGCCGACAAGATGGTGACGGACTCCGCGGACGAGAGGTTCGACATCGGTCTGGAGATCATCCTGCGGGGGCTGGCCAGTTACCTTCCGGACGCGGCCCCCACCACGATGCCTGATGCCTGATGCCTGATGCCTGATGCCTGATGCCTGATGCCTGATGCCTGATGCCTGATGCCTGATGCCTGACCGACGCCCGGCGCCCCCGACCGGGCGGCTGGGCAGCCGGACGCCTCACGGGCGCCCGGCGCTCCCGGCTCGCCGGCGGGACGCCGTCGTCAGTGTCCGCCCGCCGCCCGCGCTGCCGAGGTGTCACCGAAAGGCAGCGCGCCCCCGCTGAGGTGGGCCCTGATGCCGTCCCGCTCCACCGTGATGCGCTGGATGCGGATGTCGCCCGGCGTCTTCGGCAGTTGGAAGGACAGGTTCAGCCGGTCGGCGAGCTGCGGCTTCGTGACACCCCGGACCGCACCCAGCAGCTTGGGGTCGATGCCGAGCTTCGCGGGCAGATCGGGCTGCTCGGCGACCACGTCGAAGAGGTTGACCTTCATCAGCTTGCCGACGAACCCCGGCGAGCCGGTGAGCCGGGTCAGGGCCGCCTCGCTGCGCATGGCCTCGCGGATCTGCGCCCGGTCGATCCCGGCGCGCTCCGCGATCACCGGCACGGCCAGCATCGCCCGCACCTTGTCCCGCTCCGCCGCGACGGCGCGCGCCGCCTTCGGGGTGAGCTGGAGCCCCGCGTCGCGGCCGGGGCGGAAGACGGCCACGTCCCCGATGTCGAGTCGCATGCGGCTGATGTCGGTCGACACCCCGCGGTCACCGGACCGCCCGATGCGCGCCTCCGCGTGCAGCCCGAGGCGCTGTCCGGCGACCGGGACCTGCCCGTCGGCCTTGATCGCGCCGGGGCTCAGTCGACTGAACTCCACCTGCGAGGCGCCCAGTTCGCGGTCGAGGTCCTCGAAGGAGAGCAGCACGTCGCCGTCGAGGGAGTGGACGGTGCCGCCCTTGAGGTGGGAGGGGAGTTCGCCGTCGAGCCGTACGTCGTGCGCGGTGGCGTGGACCCGCGCCAGCGACACCCGGTCGGCGGCGAGGTCGGGCACCGTGACGTGCGCGGTGTCGATCCGCTTGTCCAGCACCTGGGTCAGGAACGGGAAACCGTCGATGTCCACCTGCGGCGCGGCCTCAAGGTGCAGCGACTTCTGCAACTGGTCCTCGGTCTTGCGCTCCGCGAACATCACCGCGAACCGGTCGCCCAGCACCAGGAAGGCCAGTGTGACGGCGACCGCGATGCCGGCCTTCACCAGGCGCCGCAGACTCTTGAACCTCCGCCCGCGCTTGCGGCCGCCCCTGCGGCGGCCGGAGGGCTGCGCTTCGTCATCCCCGTAGGGGTCGGCCCAGCCTCCTGACTGACCGTCAGGTGTGGCGTATTCCTGGTCGTTCGGTGAGCGGTCGGACGCTATGCGAGTGGAGGAGCGCATCACGCCACCCAAACACGTAACAGCAGGTCGGACGCAAGTTCAGCCTCTTCGGCGCGACGGTTCTCACACCCCGGTGACGGGGACACGCGGCGCGGGTGAAGAAGCGTGGTCGATCATGTGATGGCCGCGTGCGTGGCGTCGGTACCGGCGATCAGTGCCTCGACGCGGGCCCTGATCTCGTCGCGGACCAGGCGCACCGCCTCCTTCGGCCCGGCTCGCGGACACTCGGCCCGGTCCCCACCCTCATCGCACTGGTGTGCGTATCCCCGGGTGCGGTGCCGCAGGTGGGTTCACCGCTCCCGCAGGCCGAAATCGGGAGATTTCATGCCGTTCGCAGGGCACGGAGCCGGTGATTGGGGGGACCATGGAGGGAAGCAGCGTTCCCTCTGGCTGCGAAGGAGGTCACCATGGCAGCCGAACGCCCCTTCGAGCCGCCGATCGGACCGGTCCTATCGGTCTCGGCCGCCGATGTCCGGTTGCCCGAGTTGATCCTGGCCGGGGACATCAACGCCGAGGCCCTGCGTGAGCTCGAGGAAGTGCTCGGGGCCCCGCCCCTGCACACGGCCACCGCGTGGACGGTGGACATGAGCCAGGTCACCCGGATCGACCTCGCCTGCGCCTACGCCCTCCTGCGGGGCGCCACCCTGCGGCCGGAGCCCGCCGAGCTCACCATCCGGGGTCCCAAGCGCGCCGTCCAGCGCACTCTGCGTAACGCCGGGCTCGACGTGGTCGCCGTCATCGAGGAGTGACGGTGGCCGTCGGACGGTGTCCGCCCGTCGCGGCGCGCATCGAGGACTCGATCCGGTAGTACCCCCAGAGCGGCCCGCCGCCGAGAAGGCGGCGGGCCGCTCTGTGCTGTCCGGCGCGCCCGCCGGCAGGCTCCCCGCATCTCTCGCCCCGCCCTGATCCGGGCCGTCCGCCCTCGTCAACTGCCCCGTGCCGGTAGCACCGTCGTTCGATTCGAGCGCTCACGCATATGTGCGAGACCCACGGGCAACCGAAGCGGAAGGCGTAGAGGACAGGTGAAGGACCTTCTCTGAGAACCCCGTTGAGAGGAGGGGATCGTGGACAGAACCGACAGCGATAACGCCAAGGGCGGTCAGGGTCCGGAAGAGCGAATGGACCTGCCGACCGTGATGCGGCAGGCGAGCGCACAGCTCTCCGGACTGCTCCAGCGTGAAGTGGGCGCGGTATCCGCCGTCAAGGCCATCGAGAACGGCTGGGCGGCGGACGTGGAAGTGGTGGAAGTCGAAAAGGTGCCGGACACCATGAGCGTCATGGCTTCCTATCGCGTCGAACTCGACCAGCAGGGCCGGATCATGGCCTATGAGCGCGTACGCCGTTACGCCCGGGGCCAGATAGACCGCCGCTGAATCAGGCGGTGCCGCAAAGGAATTCACGGCACCGGAACGGATCGACGGAAAGAAGTCAGCATGTCACTCGTACAGCAGAGCAGCACCCAGTCCGGCGGCGGAAGCGGCGGCGGGGGAAATCTCTACGACGTCCTCGAACTCATCCTGGACCGCGGTCTCGTCATCGACGCGTTCGTCCGCGTCTCCCTCGTGGGCATCGAGATACTCAAGATCGACGTCCGGGTGGTCGTCGCCAGCGTGGACACCTACCTGCGCTTCGCCGAGGCGTGCAACCGCCTCGACCTGGAGTCGGGCCGCAAGGCGCCGAGCCAGCTCACCGACCTCGTGGGCGACATGACCGAGAGCGGGGCGAAGGGGAAGTCGAAAGGAGCGCTGACGGGAGCGGTCGAGGCGTTCACCGAGTCGCTCGGGAGCAAGCACGACGACTCCGAGGAGGAGCCGCAGCCCCGTAAGCGCGCGCCGCGCAAGTCCACGTCCAGCCGCCAGTCCAGCCAGAACCGCGGAGAGTGACACGTGCCCACCTACGTCTACGGCATCACCGGAGCCGACCATCCGCTGCGCCTCGAGGAAGTCTTCGGCGTCGGCGAGTCCCCGGCGCCGCTGCGCACCGTCCGGACCGACACGCTCACGGCCGTCGTCAGCGACGCGCCCGACGGCCTGCGGGCCAAGCGCCGCGATGTGCAGGCCCACCAGCGGGTGCTGGAGGTCCTGATGGGCGGCGGCGCGACCCTCCCCATGCGCTTCGGTCTGCTCGCCCCGGACGACGAGCAGGTCGCGAGCGCGCTGGACGCCGAGGGCGACCGCTACCGCGCCCGTCTCGACGAGCTGGACGGCCACGTCGAGTACCACCTGAAGGCCGCCCGCGACGAGGACGACCTGCTGCGTGAGATCGTGACCCACTCCGACCAGGTCCGCGAGCTGCGGGAACGTACGCGGGACCAGTCCGGCGCGCACGACGAGCGTGTCGCGCTCGGCGAGCTGATCTCCCACGAGGTGTCCGCCCGCAGCAGCGCGGAGGCCGACGAGGTCGCCCAGCGCCTCGCGGCCGCGGCGACCCGCCTCTCGCCGGGCGAACCCAGCTCGACGCACTTCCTCAACGTGTCCTTCCTCGTCCCCGAGGACGGGGTGGAGACCTTCGTGCAGGCCGTGGAGCGCGAGTCCGACCAGCGGGGGGACGCGTACACCTTCACCCTCACCGGGCCGCTGCCGCCCTACAGCTTCGTCTGAGCGGACCGCCCGGCCGACGACGGAAGGGAGCACCGGAATGGGACTCATCACCGGCATCGTGACCTTTCCCCTCGCACCCGTGCGCGGCAGCCTCTGGGTCATCGACCAGGTGCTCACCGCCGCGGAGGAGGAGTACTACGACCCCGAGCCCGTCCGGCGCGAACTGGCCGAACTCGAAAGGGCGTTGACGAGCGGCGCGATCTCCGACGAGGAGTACGACCGCCGCGAGGACGAACTGCTCGACCGGCTGGACGAGATCGACGCCCACCGGCGAGGGAACGGAGGGGGTTCCTGACCAGACGGAGCGATCCACTACCCGCAGAGACTGAGGTGCTCACCGAATGACGAAGAACGTCAAGATAGCCGCCGCCCTGGTAGGCGGATACGTGCTGGGGCGGACCAAGAAGGCCAAGATGGCCATCGGGCTCGGCATGTTCCTGGCCGGCAAGAAGCTCGACCTCGACCCGAGGCGGATCGGGACCCTGCTCGCCGAGTCGCCCGCCCTCGCCGGTCTCAACGCCCAGGTCCGCAAGGAGCTGGTGGAGACCACGAAGGCCGCGGCCACGGAGGCGCTGACCAAGCGCGCCACCGGCCTCGCCGACTCGCTCACCGACTCCCTGGCCCAGCGCACGAAGGCCCTGGACGGCCCTCAGGGCGGCGAGGCCGAGGAAGAGGCGGAGGAAGAGGAGGAGAAGCCGGCCAGGCGGCAGCGCTCCTCCGCCTCCGAGGGAACCCGCCGCAAGACCGCCCCCGCCCGCAAGCGGACCGGCGCCGCGAAGTCGGCCGCCTCCCGCACCGGGGCCTCGCGGGCCGGCGGAGCCGCCAAGAAGCGGGCCTCCTCCGCCACGCGCAAGAGCGGCGGTAACGGCAATGGCTGACTCCGCCCTGAGCAAGGCCAAGGACGAGGTCGTCCACAACGAGTCGACCGACCGCCTGAAGGAAGCGCTGGGCAACTACCTGCGCGCCCGCGCCGAGCACACCGTCAGCCAGCTCGGCCACCGGCTGGGTGAGAGCGTCACCAAGCTCGGGCAGCCGGGCGAGGGCGGCCCGCTCAAGAGCCTCGCCAAGGGCGGGCAGGCGCTCGCCGACGGCAAGTCCCCCGCACAGGCGGCCATGTCCGCGGGCGTCTCCCACCTGAAGGACACCGTGAAGGACAAGGTCAAGGGCCTGTTCGGCAAGGGCCGCAAGTCCGGCGGCGGCAAGTCCAAGAGCGTGACCATCGTCGAGGACATCGACGTCGGCGTGCCCGTGCGCGAGGCGTACGACCAGTGGACCCAGTTCCAGGAGTTCTCCACCTTCGCCAAGGGCGTGGTGAGCGTCGAGAAGGCGGACGACACCACCAGCAACTGGAAGGTCAAGGTCGCCAAGTCCACGCGCAGTTGGAAGGCCAACGTCACCGAACAGGTCCCGGACGAGCGGATCACCTGGACGACCGAGGGCGCCAAGGGCACGGTCAAGGGCGTCGTCACCTTCCACGCCGTCACCGACAACCTCACCAAGGTGCTGCTGGTCCTCGAGTACTTCCCCAAGGGGCTGTTCGAGAAGACGGGCAACATCTGGCGCGCCCAGGGCCGCCGGGCCCGTCTCGACCTCAAGCTCTACCGCAAGTTCATCATGATGCGCGGCGAGGCCACCGACGGCTGGCGCGGCGAGGTCCGCGACGGCGAGGTCGTCGTCACTCATGACGACGCCATCGAGCAGGAAGAGGCGGAACGGGCCGAGGAGGAGACGGACGAGCCGCGCGCCGAGGACGAGGGCGACGGCCGCGAGCCCACCGAGGGCGAGGAGGCCGACCTCGACGACGCGGACGACGACGCGTTCACCGACGAGGACGAGGAAGCCGCCGAGGACGACGAGGACGAGTACCTCGACGAAGCCGACGACGGGCTGACCGACGAGGCCGAGGAAGACCAGGACGCCGAGGACGTCGAGGAGTACGAGGCGGAGGCCGAGGAGCCGGACGCCGAGGAGTCCTACGACGAGCCCGAGGACGACGAGGAGGCGGCCCCCCGGTCCTCCCGACGCCGGCGCACCGCCGGCGCCAGGGCCTGATCCGGGAACCAGCCGAAAGACAGGGTTGAGAACGTGTCCGATTCACTCGCCGGTCGTATGCCGGCCCCTCCGCGCACCGCGCCGTCCTACGCGGGGCAGGGAAGCAGTGCCAACCTGGCCGACATTCTGGAGCGGGTCCTCGACAAGGGAATCGTGATCGCGGGGGACATCCAGATCAATCTGCTCGACATCGAGCTGCTGACCATCAAACTCCGCCTGCTCGTCGCGTCCGTCGACAAGGCGAAGGAGATGGGCATCGACTGGTGGGAGCACGATCCCTCGCTGTCCTCCCGCGCGAAGCCCGCCTCCGCGGCTCCCGCCGCCCCCGACCCGGCGCTGAGCGAGGAGAACGAGCGGCTGCGTGCCGAGATCGCCCGGCTGCGCGCCGCCACCGAGCTGCCCGCCGGCCACACGGCCGACGGCGGCGCCCGGCCGGAGCCCGCGGAACGGGAGGCAGGCCGTGAGTGAAGCGGAGATGCAGTACGTGTACGCCGTCGGACTCGGTGATCCGGGCCTGGGCGGGACGACCGTCCCGGTCACCGGGGTGGACGGCGGCGCCGTACGCGCGGTCGGCGGCGGACGGGGGCTCACCGCCCTGGTGTCCGCCGTCCCCGCCGACCGGTTCGCCGAGGAGCACCTCGCCCCCCAGCTCGAGGACCTGGAGAGGCTGGAGGCGATCGCGCGGGCCCACCACGCCGTGGTGGACGCCGCCTTCGCCACGGCCACGGTCCTCCCGATGCGCCTGGCCACGGTCTACCGCGACCAGGCACGCGTGGCCGCCATGCTCGACGAGCAGCACCCCCACTTCGAGGAACTGCTGCGCACGCTGGACGGCCACGTCGAGCTCGGCGTGAAGGTCTACGCCGAGCCCCGGGCGGCGGCGGCCGCGCCGGAACCCGAGCCGGCCCCGGCGAGCCCCGGACGCGCCTACCTGCAACGCCGCCGCGCCGAACGCCGCCTCGCCCAGGACACCTACTCGGCCGCCCGCGACACGGCGGAGCGGGCGGCGGGCCTGGCGTCGGCGCTCGCCTCCGCCCGTGCCGTCCACCGGCCGCAGCAGGGCGAATGGTCCGCCGGGCGCGGCGAGAACGTGGCCAACGAGGCGTACCTCGTGCCCCGGCGCGACGTGGACCGGTTCCGTACGGAGCTGGGCGCGCTCGCCCTGGAGACCCCCGGTGTCACCGTCGAGGTGACGGGGCCCTGGGCGCCGTACTCCTTCGCCGGCGGTGGCGCGCGGTGAGCATGCGGCCCGCCGACGGACAGGACGTCGAGCCGGTGGCCCAGCCGCCCGTCGCCCTGATCGACCTGCTGGACCGGCTGCTGAACGGCGGGGCGGTGCTCACCGGCGACATCGTGCTGAGCATCGCCGATGTCGACCTGGTGCACATCAACCTCCGCGCGGTCATCCGCTCGATCACGGGGGACGCGCCGGGGCCCGCCATCATGCCGCCGCGTGCCCGTACCGAGGAGCTGTGACGATGCCGGAAAAACCCGCGAACGCGCTCGCGGCCCATATGCGGACGGATCCCGACACGGTGGAACGGGATCTCATGAAGCTGGTGCTCACCATTGTCGAATTGCTGCGCCAGCTCATGGAGCGCACCGCCATTCACCGGGTGGACCAGGGAGATCTCGATGACGACCAGGAGGAACGCATCGGTATGACGCTGATGATTCTCCAGGACCGCATGGAAGAACTCTGTGAGCGGTACAACCTGACAATGGACGAACTGAATCTGGATCTCGGGCCGTTGGGATCGCTGCTGCCTAGGGACCTCTGAAATCGAAAACCCTGTTTCGTCGCCGGGGGAAAGGACAGTAGGGAATTATGACTGACGACAAAAAGACCACCAGGAGCACGACCGCGGCGAATGCCAAGAAGACCGCGTCCTCCGCCAACTCCACGACGCGTGCGGCGGCGGCCGGCACCAAGGAGACGGCACGGGAGGCGAAGAAGACCACGGTCTCCGGCGCCCAGTCGGTCGGCGACACCACCCAGCGGGTGAGCCGTGCCGCCGTCTCCGGTCTGCAGACCGGGCAGCAGGTCGTCGCGGCCAACACGGCCAAGGCCGTCGAGGCGGCCGGCACCGCGTGGACGGTCATCAAGCACCGCAAGGCGGTCGCCGCCGCGGCCGCGGCGGGTGTGGCGGGCGTCGCCGGAGCCGCGTTCGCCATCGGCCGCTCGACGGCCAAGCCCCAGATGGGTCCCCTGACCCGGCTGGCACGGGGCCGGATCTGAGCACAGCCGCTCCGGCGAGGAGCGTGATCACCACGGCGACCTCCCTCGCGTCCCAGGACGCGCGGGAGGTGCTCGTGTGTACGGGGGCGGACCACCCACGGCGTGGCGGGGCCTGCGGTCATCCTCCGGCGGTGAGGCGTACGCACTCGGTGACGACGGCCCGGAGGCTGTCGGTGCGCCCCAGGATCGCGCGCTGCGCCCTCGCGCCGTTGCCGTGCTTCAGCAGGCCCGACAAGGTGTCCTGGACGCCCTTGGTGTCGCCGTGGGCGTCCAGGGCGTCGCGGACGTGGTCGAACAGCGCGCGCACCACCGTCTCCGCCGGGGCCGGGCGCATGGTCAGGGGATGCAGCAGACGGTCGTCGAGGCCGTAGCGGGCGGCCTGCCAGTTGGCGAGATGCACCAGCGAGGTGCCGAGCCGGGCCGGGGGTTCGCCCGCCTGCCACTGGCGGGCGGCCGTCTCGACGAGGGCGCGGCACAGCAGCGCCAGGAGGACCGTGGTGTCCGGGTCCAGGCAGACGTCGGCCACCCTGATCTCGACCGTGGGGTACCGGTGGGAGAGGCGGGCGTCGAAGTAGAGCATCCCCTCGTCCCGCAGGACCCCGGTGCCGACCATGTCGCGTACCTGCTCGTGGTACCGGTCGGCGGAGCCGAAGATCTCCGTCGGCCCGGCCGAGGGCCAGCGTCCCCACATCTGGCTGCGATAGCTGCTGTAGGAACTGTCCTGGCCCTGCCAGAAAGGGGAGTTGGCGCTCAGCGCGAGCAGGACGGGCAGCCAGGGACGGATGCGGTCCAGCACGGCGACGCCCTCCTCGTCGGAGTCCACCGAGACGTGCACATGACACCCGCAGGTGAGCTGGTCCGACAGGGTCAGCCCGAAGCGCTCGGCCATCCAGCGGTACCGGGGATCGGGGGTCAGCGCCGGGCTGACCGGGAGGGGAGAGGTGCCGAGGGCGGCGACCGCGGCACCCGTCCGCCCGGCGAGCCGTGCCGCCTCGGCACGGCACCGGCGGATCTCGGCCGCGAGTTCGTCCGCCCGCGTCTGCGGGCTGGTGGCGAACTCCACCTGCTGGCGCTGCAGTTCCTGCTCGAAGACCTGCTCGCCATGTGTCCCGACGGCTCCGTCGGAGTGGGCCAGCACCGCGGCCGAGACGGCCTGCGGTTCACCCGTCTCCGCGTCCACCAGGAGAAGTTCCTCCTCCACTCCCACGCTGCGCACGCGGCCGTCCTCCCTGTCCGGTCCGGGGACCGGTCCTCTTCCACGCGTACCGTCGGTCAGTCCTGGTCGCCGGAGCCGGGTTCGGCCAGCTTGCGGTGGGCCTCGGCCTTGAGCTTGTCGGGCACCACCTTGGCGGCGATTCCCTGCGCCTTCGTCGCGGCCGACCCCGCGATCACCTTGTCCCTGCCCGCGAAAAGGGCATCCAGTCCCTCCCGCGCGACCTCGGCGGGGTCGTCCTTCTCCTGTCGGCCGACCTGGGTGTCGTCCATCTCCGCACGGTGGAAGAAGTCCGTCTCGGTGGGGCCCGGCATGAGCGCGGTCAGCGTGACGCCGGTGTCCTTCAGCTCGCTCTGCAACGCCTGGGTGAGGGACTGCACGAACGACTTCGACGCGTTGTACACGGCCTGGAAGGTGCCGGGAATCGTGGAGGCGATGGACGAGGTGACCAGGATGCGGCCCCGGCCGCGGTCGACCATCTGACGCACGACCCGCTTGGCCAGATGCACGGTCGAACGCACGTTGAGATCGACGATCTCCAGTTCGTCCGCGAGATCGGTGTCCGCGAAGGCGCCGCCCTGGCCGACGCCCGCGTTGAGCACCGCGACGTCGAGCGGGCGCTCCGCCGCGGTGACCGCCGTCCACAGCTCCTCGACCTGGTCGTAGTGGCGCAGGTCGGCGCGGACCGCCTCCACCGACACCCCGACCGCCCGGATCTGCTGGGCCGCCTGGCGCAGCCCGTTCTCGTTCTCGGCGTTGATGATCAGGTCGTAACCGCGCTCGGCCAACTGCATGGCCAGTTCGAAACCGATACCGCTGGACGCGCCCGTGACGAGGGCGAGGGGCTTCACGTCGTTCATGGCCGGATCACTTCCAGGGTGAGGTCGGTGCGGGGGAGGCGGCCGGGGCGCGCCGTGCGCACCTCCCGAAGTTCCCAGATCGGCCCGTATTGAACGGCCGGACGGCGACGGCCCCGCGCGAACGGAACGGCCGGGCGTTTCCACCGACCCGCGCGTGGGGACTCGCCGTCCAAGGTGGCCGCCGTGTGCCGGTCCTGCGGGCCCACCGGCCGAGCGGAGTCCCCGCGAGGTCCGCGACCCCGGCCACACCGATCACCCGACAAGGAGGCCGGTCATGAGCGAGACGACACCGTCCCA
Organism: Streptomyces seoulensis; assembly: GCF_022846655.1. Classification (NCBI taxonomy): domain Bacteria; kingdom Bacillati; phylum Actinomycetota; class Actinomycetes; order Kitasatosporales; family Streptomycetaceae; genus Streptomyces; species Streptomyces seoulensis. Next base: position 3,843,704 of record NZ_AP025667.1, on the reverse strand, counting down.
GGCGGAGGGCGAGCGGGAACCGGATCCCGAGACCGAGGGCCGGCCGGGCCGGACCGTCCACCCCGACGTGCCGCGCACGACACCCTCGCAGGCCGAGGGCGAGCGCCTGCCGGAGGACGACGAGTAGCCGCCCCCGGTCACCGGAGCGCGTGGACCGCCGCCGAGAAGACCGCGGGCACCCGGCACGCCAGCGGAACGACGAGCCGGGCGGTCCCCGGACGGCCGCTCGCGGCCAGCAATGCCCTGGTCAGCAGGCGGTGGCGCCGCGTCAGCAGGGTCCAGTCCCGCTCGTACCGCTCCGGCCGTCCGGCCACGACACCGCGCACGGCGGCCTCGGCGGTCGCCAGGGCGAGGGCGATGCCCTCCCCGGTGAGGGCGTCCACGTAGCCCGCCGCGTCGCCGACGAGCAGCACCCGGCCCGCGACCCTGCGCCGCACCCGCTGGAGCAGCGGCCCGGCGCCCCGCACCTGGGTCGCGGCGGCCCCGCGCAGCACGGCGGTGAGCGCCGGGAAACCGGCCAGATGCTCGTCGTAACCGCGCCGGACGCGGCTGAGCACCGCGACCCCCACCAGATCGTCGGCGACTGGTGTCACGTACGCCTCGCCGTGGCCGGACCAGTGGACCTCGACGAAGTCCGTCCACGGTTCGACGCGGTAGTGCCGGCGCAGCCCGTAGCGGCCCCGCGCGCCGCCGGGCAGTTCCAGCCCCAGCCGACGGCGCGTGGGGGAGTGCAGGCCGTCGGCGGCGATCAGCCACCGCGCCGTGATCCCGGCGGCCGTGACGCCGTCCGGCGTCTGGCGCACCTCACCGACCTTGCCGGGCTCGACGTGCACGCCGAGGCTGAGGGCACGCTCGTGGAGCGCGTGGTGGAGGGTCGTACGGCGGACGCCCAGCCCCGGGCTGTCACGGAAGGGAGCTTCGGCGCGGCGGGCGCCGTCGACGTAGCGGATGCCGCGCAGCTCCCGGCCCGCCGCCTCGACGCCCAGCGCCCGCAACGCGGCGACCCCGCCGGGCATCACGCCTTCCCCGCACGCCTTGTCCACGGGCGCTGTACGCGGCTCCACCACCACGACGGTCAGTCCGGCGAGCCTCGCGTGCACGGCCGCGGCCAGCCCGGCCGGCCCGCCACCGGCCACCAGGACGTCGATCACGCCGGTACCGGTGCGTCGGCGGTGGCCAGGGCCTGGTTCTCGCACCGGATGCGCACGGTGAGCACGACGGCGTCGAGCACCGTGAAGACGACCGCCGTCACCCAGGCGGTGTGCACCAGCGGCAGCGCCAGCCCCTCGGCCACGACGGCCACGTAGTTCGGGTGCCGCAGCAGCCGGTACGGCCCCCGCGCCACCAGCGGCAGACCGGGTACGACGATCACGCGGGTGTTCCAGCGCGGCCCGAGCGTGCCGATGCACCACCAGCGCAGCGCCTGGGCGCCCGCGAGCACGGCCAGCATCGGCCAGGCCAGCGCGGGCACGAAGGGCCGGCCGGCGAGCCACACCTCCAGCGGGCAGCCGACCAGCAGACCCACGTGCAGGGCCACCATCGCCGGATAGTGACCGTCGCCCGCCACGATCGCGCGCCGGGCCCGGCTCCACCGCTCGTTGCGGCGCGCCACGACGAGTTCGGCGACCCGCTCACCCGCCACGGCGGCCACCAGCAGTGCGTACCAGATCATGTGTCCTGTTCCCGTGCCTAGTTCCGCCGCCTCCGTCCTTCACCTCACCAGCGCAGCAACACCAACTCGCAGGCCAGCCCCGGTCCGATGGCCAGCAGCAGGCCCGGAGTCCCGGGTGGCGGGGGGTGTTCGGAGAGGGTGTCGCGCAGTACGTGGAGGACGGAGGACGAGGAGAGGTTGCCCACCTCGGCCAAGTGGCGTCTGCTCAAGGTGAGTTCGTCGGCGGGGAGATCGAGCGCGTCGGTGACGGCCCCCAGGATCCTGGGGCCTCCGGGGTGGCACACCCAGGCCGTGACGTCCTGGGGTTTCAGGCCGTGGTCGCCGAGGAACTCCTCGACGTCGTCGGCGAGATGGCGGCGCAGCACCTCGGGAATCCCCGGATCGAGGACGACCTTGAAGCCGGAGTCCCCGATGTCCCAGCCCAGGGCGTCACCGGCGTCCGGGTACAGACGGCTGCGGGCGTCCACGATCGTGGGACCCGTGAACTCGCCCGCGCGCTCGGCGCCGCAGGCCACGACCGCGCTGGCGCCGTCCCCGAAGAGGCCGGTGGCGACCAGATTGGCCGTCGAGGCGTCGCCGTGCTGGAGGGTGAGCGAACACAGCTCGACCGACAGCAGCACCGCCACCTGATCGGGTCGCCCCAGCAGGAGGTCGTGCATCCGCGCCAGGCCCGCCGCGCCTCCGGCACAGCCCAGCCCGAACAGCGGCAGCCGCCGGACGTCCGGCCGCAGCCCGAGCCGCCCCGCCACCCGTGCGTCGACCGACGGGACGGCGACACCCGTGACCGACGTGAAGACCAGCAGGTCCACATCGGCCGCCGACAGCCCGGCCCCGCGCAGCGCTTCCCGGATCACCCTGGTGCCCAGATCGGTGGCGGTGGCGATGAAGATGTCGTTGGCGGCGCCGAAGCCGTCCAGCGTCTCGTACCGGTCGAGCGGCAGGGTCATGTGGCGGGAGCGGACCCCGGCGTTGTGGTGCAGCCGGTCCAGCAGCCGGCGGTCGGCGCCCTCGGGCAGACAGGCACGGGCCACCATGTCGGTGATCTCGGACTGGGCGTACCGGTGCGGCGCGAGGGCACCGTGGAGGGCGGCGATCCGCGTCATGAGGCTCCCGTCCGGAGACCGATCTGGGCTCAGCAGACCTTCCCGCGACCCGTGCCCCGACACCAGAGATCGCCCGTCCGGCCGGTCAGGACCGTGGCGCGCCCCTGCCCGGCCGCCGAGGGCTCCTACGATCGCCGGGTGGCGACTCCCGAGCACTCGACGACCGGCGGCTCCCCGGCGACCTGGGCCCGCCGGGCGGCCGCCCTGGCCGGGGCCTGCCACCCCGGTCCCCTGGTGGTGGTCACCGCGCTGACGGCCGCGCTGACCGTGGCCGCGGGTCAGGAACCGGGACGCGGCCTGCTGACCACCGGCGCCGTGCTGACCGGGCAACTGTCCATCGGCTGGTGCAACGACGCCTTCGACGCGCGCCGGGACGTCGACACCGGCCGCCGGGGCAAACCCGTCGCCGACGGAACGATCGGCACGGGCCAGGTGTGGACGGCCGCGTGTGCCGCGCTGGCCCTGTGCGTCCCGCTCTCCTTCGCCTGCGGCCGGTCGGCGGGCGCCGTCCATCTGACCGCTGTCGCGGCGGCCTGGGCCTACGACCTGCGGCTCAAGGCCACCCGCTGGTCCTGGGCGCCGTACGCGGTGGCCTTCGCCGCGCTCCCGGCGTTCGTCACCCTGGGCCTGCCGGGCCGCCCGTGGCCCGCCTGGTGGGTCGTCGCCGCCGGGGGGCTGCTGGGCGTCGGGGCCCACCTCGGCAATGTGCTGCCGGACATCCGCGGGGACCTGGCGACCGGCGTACGGGGCTGGCCGCAGCGGCTGGGTCCCGACCGGGTACGACTGCTGCTGCCGGTACCCCTGGTCACCGCGTCCGCCCTGCTGGCGCTGGCGCCGCCCGGACCGCCCGGTGCGCGCCGGGTGGCCGCGCTGGCGGGGGCCGGGCTGATCGCGGTGGCCGGCACGGTACTGGGCCGCCGCCGGGAGCGGGCCGCGTTCGCGGCGGCTGTCGCCGTCGCGGCGCTGGACGTGGCGCTGCTGCTGGGCGGCGGTGGCCTCGGAACCGGCGCATCCTGAGAGAACGGGGGAGCCGCATCCGAGCGGCGCCCCGGGACCGAAGTACCCCACGTGTCGCCGGTGGCGGCATCGCCGCAGGAGGTGAACCATGCCCGACTCACTGCAGCCGCCCGGCGAGACCCCTCCCGTCGAGGGATCGACCGCGGAGGCCCACCCCGAACGGCCGGACGGCGGGCCCTTCGAGCACCCCCGGTTCTGGCTGTTCCTCATCATCCTCGGCTGCGCGATGATCGCCGCGTTCTTCCTGGTCAGGATGATCGACCTGTGAGCACCCCTCACTTGAGCCCGCTGAGCATGATCCCCCGGACGTAGTGCCGCTGGAGCAGCAGGAAGAGGACCAGCACCGGAAGGATGCTCAGGACCAGGCCGGCCATCACGATCGGCATCGTGCGCGTCGGGTCGACGTGGTCCTGGAGCATCTGGATGCCGACCGGCAGGGTCATCACGCCCGGGTTGGCGGTCGACACCAGCAGCGCCCAGATGTACTCGTTCCACGCGTCGACGAACGTCAGCAGCCCCAGCGTCACCATCACCGGCTTGGTCTGCGGCACCACGATCCGCCACCACACGGCGAACTCCCCGGCCCCGTCGATCCGCGCGGCCTCCAGCACCTCGTCCGGGATCGAGACCATGAACTGGCGCATGAGGAAGATCCCGAAGCCGTTGACGAGGAACGGCATCGCCAGCGCCACGATGCTGACGGTCAGCCCCGCACCGCCCCGCCCCAGCAGGTCGTTGCCGCCCGCCAGCGGCCAGTGCACCAGGATCAGGAAGTGCGGGATGAAGAAGAGGAACGGCGGGAACATCATCGTCGACAGCACCAGCCGGAAGATGAAGTCCCTACCGGGGAAGCGGAGTTTGGCGAGCGCGTAGCCCGCCAGCGACGAGGTGAGCAGCACCGAGGCGTTGATGACGGTCGTGGCGATGACGCTGTTGCGGAACAGCACCGGCAGATCGAGCTGGTCGACGGCCGCCCGGTAGTTGGACAGGTCGAACGCCTCGGGCAGGAACCGGTACGGCAACGTCCCGGACTCGCCGGGCCCCTTGAACGACGTCATCACCATGTCGAGGAACGGCACCACCGTGAGGACGGCGCCCGTCACGACCACCAGATACGACAGCCACGGGAAACGGCGGCGGATCATGCGTCCTCCCCCTTGCGCCGGAAGATCCACAACTGCACCAGGGTGACCAGCAGGATCACCACGAACAGCACGAAGGCGGCGGCGCTCGCGGTCCCCCAGTCGCCGTAGGAGAACGCCTGCCGGTACATCTCCAGCGCGGCCACGTTGGTCGCGTCACCGGGACCGCCCTTGGTCATCACGATGATCAGCGCGAACGACTGGAGACCGGTGATGAACTGGGTGACGCACACGAACAGCAGCGACGGCCGCAGCAGCGGCAGCGTGATCCGCCAGAAGACGGTGACCGGCCCGGCGCCGTCCAGCGCGGCCGCCTCGTAGTACGACTCGGGGATCGACTTCAGCCCGGCGGTCAGGATGAGGATCGCCGTGCCGACCGACGCCCACGCCTGCACGACCACCACGGCGGGCAGCGCGGTGTCCGGGTCCTGGAGGAACGCCACCGAGTCGAGCCCCACGGCGTTCAGGGCGCCGTTGACCAGCCCGCCCGGTTCGTACATGTACTTCCACACATTGCCGACGGCGACCACGGTCGTGACGATCGGCAGCAGGTACAGGGTGCGCCACAGCCCCTGGAAGCGAAGGTTGTCGATGCAGGTGGCGACCAGCACCGCGCCCGCCAGTGCCAGGGCCACCGTGCCCAGCGCGAACAGCAGGGTGTTGGTGAGGATCGGCGTCAGGAAGGTCGAGCCGTCCGCGAACAGGCTGGTGAAGTTGTCCAGGCCGACCGGCCGGATGTCACCGAGGTCGAACCCGGCCCAGCGGGACATCGACAGCAGCAGCGCGAAGCCCAGCGGCAGGATCAGGAAGACCGCGAAGAACAGCAGCGTCGGCGCCAGGAACAGGTAGGCGACCACCGCCTGATGCCGCCGGGCCCGGCCGAGCCGGTCAGCGGTGGCTCCCGCGGGCGCCGAGGAGCGCGGGCGCGGCGGCCGAGTGGTCGTCTCCGGGGTAAGGGCGTTCACCATGAGCGCGACACCTCCTGGTCGACCTGGCGGCGGATGGTGCGCAGCGACGCCTCCACCGACTGCTGACCGGTCCACAGCGCCTCGATGTTCTTGCGCAGCAGCGACTTGGCCTGCTGCGCGCCCGGCACGTTCGGCTCCGGCACCGCGTACTCCAGCGCGTCCAGGAACGGGCGCAGGTTCGGATCGCCGCCCTTGCCGAGCAGCGTCCGCATGTCGCCGGGGCGGCCGGTCAGGGAGCCCACCGACACCTGGAGGGCGCTCATCCGGGTCACCGTCGCCCCCTTGCTCACGCCCACCCGGTCGCTGTTGAGCCAACGCAGGAACTCCCATGCCTCACCAGGGTGTTGACTGGAGGCGTTGACGCCCAGCATGAACCCGGTGGCGAGCGTGGCCGGCTTGTCGCCCAGCTCAGGGACGGGCACCGGAGCCACGGCCACATCCCGATAGGCCGCGCCCATCTGGGACTTGAGGCTGCCGGTCCACCATCCGGCGCTGATCACCATCGCCACCTGCCCGGACTGGAACGCCTTGTAGACGTTGACGCCGGGCGCGCTCGCCCCTCGGCTGACGAGACGGTGCTCCAGATCCAGCACGGCCCGCCCGGCCGGTGAGTCGATGGCGGTGCTCCTGCCGTCCTTCGACACGAACGTGCCCCCGGCCGCGTTGAGCAGGGCGAGGGTCTGGCCGACGGTGGTGGAGTCGTCGTACGTCGACAGGCCGAAGCCCTGGACCAGGGTGTTGCCGTACCGGTCGCGGCGGGTGGTGCTGTAGGCGGTGTCCTCCAACTCCCGCCAGGTGCGCGGGGGATGGGTGATTCCGGATGCCCGGAGCAGGCGCTTGTTGTAGTAGAGGGCGTACGTCTGCGCCTCGGTGGGATAGCCGTAGACCGTGCCGCCGACCGATGCCGAGCCGACCGCCGCCGCGCCGTAGCCCCGGGTGATCTCCGCCGTGTCCTCCGGCGGGGCGGGGCGCAGGACTCCGGCGCGGACGAGCTGGCCGTTCCACAGGCAGTACGGCTGGAGGATGTCGGCGCCCTGCCCGGCCGCCTGCCGGACCATGAACGTGGTCAGCAGGTCGTTGAACTCCACCGCCTTGGTGCGCACCTTGACCCGGTCGTGCGTGGCGTTCCACTCGTCCACCGGGCCCTGGAGGGCGGCCTTCAGCTCACCGCTCGCGTAGTGGGAGAGCAGGGTGAGGACGACCGGGTCGCCGGGCCGCCCGGTGCCCTGGCGCGGGGCGGCACAGCCCGCCGCGAGCAGGGTCGCGGGGAGCGCCAGCGCGAAGCGGCGGCGGCTCAGCCCGCGCGGTGCGCCGCTCACCGGGCCGCCTCCCGGCGCAGCACCCGGAACACCCGCGTCGTGCCGAACCCGGCCCGGCGGTACAACCGGGCCGCCGAGGACTGATGGTCGGTCCACAGGAACCACGCCGACCCCGCGCCCAGCGCCCGCATCCGCTCCAGGACCAGATGCAGCAGCACGTTGCCGAGGCCGGTCCCGCGCATCTCGTCCAGCACCCCGAACGGGCCGAACCGCTCGATCGCGGACTCGTACGCGCCGTGCATCGCCCAGCCCACCAGCCGGCCCGAGGGGTCCCGCGCGACCACGATCCGGTCCAGCGGGGCGCCGTCGAGCAGGCACTCCCGGATCGCGCGCGCCCAGTCCGGGACGAAGTGGACGGCGGCCAGGGCGAGGAGTGCGGGCAGGTCGTCGTCGGTGGGGGTGCCGAACTGGTAGCCCTGCGCGCTCAGTTCGGCGGCCCGCCGCGCGACCTCGGGCGGGAGGGTGTAGCCGGACAGCGAGCGGTCCATCGCCACCGCCTCGTCCACCGTGCGAAAGCCCAGGGACTCCAGCAGAGCCGCCGCCTCCGGGTAGGTCCCGGCGTCCAGACCGGGGAGGAAGTAGTTCGGGGTGTACGGGGCGAAGTCGACGCGGGTGCGGCCGTGGGCGAGCAGCCAGTCCAGGGCGTCGGTGAGCAACTCCCGTCCCACACCGCGCCCACGGGCGTCCGGGTCGACGAAGAAGAACGGCAGCCAGCCCTGCTCCGGCTCCAGGTCGGTGCCGGTCATCGGGGTCAGCCGGCGCACCGCGTAGGCCGCGCCGACGACCCGGCCGTCCTCCACGGCGACCCGGAGCCCGGCCGGGTCGAAGTTGGCGTCGAGCAGCACCAGGGAGCGGAAGCGGTTCGCGGTGACGGGGTCGGCGGGCGCGCTCCGGCACCACGCCGCCACCAGCGGCGGACCGTCGCCCGCCCGGAACCCGCGCAACTCGGTCCGGGCTCTCGTCGTCGGATCGGTCATCGACGTCCTTCCATGCGCGGTCGCGGCCATCAGGGGTAGAGCAGTACGTCCTCCCCGGCCCACCGGCCGGGCGGTGCGGGCGGATCGCACAGCGGCAGCGGGTCCTCGCCCGCGTCGATCGCGCGCCGCAGCCGGTCGGAGCCCCAGAGCTGGTCGATGAAGCCGCTGTCCGCGCCGTCGGCCCAGGCGAAGTCGTCCGGGTACAGCCGCCGCAGGGTGGCGAGCATGGCGACGGCGGTGCGCACGGGGGCGAACGCGTCGCGGTCCGTGACGTGGAGCTGCACCCCGCGCAGGGGGCGTCCGGCGTGCTTGTGGAAGGTGGGTACGAAGCGCAGGTCGCGGAAGTGCACACCGGGCAGGGCGAGTTCGGTGAGCGCGGGGGCGAAGCGGGCGTCGATGTACGGCGCTCCGACGATCTCGAAGGGCTGGGTCGTGCCCCGGCCCTCCGAGACGTTCGTGCCCTCGAACAGGCAGGTCCCCGGGTAGACGGCGGCGGTGGCGGGCGTCGGCATGTTCGGCGAGGGTGCGATCCACGGCAGGCCGGTGGCCCCGGCGTCCATGGCGCGCCGCCAGCCGACGGCCTCGATCACCGTCAAGTCGACCTGCCGGCCCGCCGCTTCGGGCACGGCCGAGGTGTTAAGCCGGCGGGCTAGCTCGCCGCAGGTGAGACCGTGCCGGACGGGCACCGGCGCGCGTCCGACGAAGCCCGCCCAAGCCGGGTCCAGCAGCGGGCCCTCGCTGACGAGGCCGCCGAGCGGATTGGGGCGGTCCGCGACCACGAACCGCAGGCCCGTACGCGCGGCCGAGACCATCAGGTCGAACATCGTCCAGACATAGGTGTAGAACCGGGCCCCGACGTCCTGGAGGTCGTGGACCAGGGCGTCGACACCGCTGTCGATCAGCAGCTTGTCGAGGCGCTCGCCTTCGCACCGGTAGGTGTCGTGGACCGGCAGGCCGGTGGCCGGGTCGACCCCGCCGGACTCGCCGCCGCCCGCCTGGGCGGTGCCGTACAGCCCGTGCTCGGGGCCGAACAGCGCGACCAGCCGGGCGCCCGCCTCGAGCAGCGCGGGTGCCGACGGACGCAGGTCGGGGAGGACGCCGGTGTGGTTGGTCACCAGCCCGAGCCGTCCGGGCCCGGCGAGTCCGGGTGACGCGCACAGCCGGGCGATCCCGGTCGTCACCGTGAAGCGGTCGTCCCTGCTCATCCTCGCCCCCTGTCGGAAATTCTCTTGAATGTCCCGGAATTGGGCAATGCTGCGGACACTACCTCCCGGTGCGGGCGAGTCGGCGGCGGTGACGTTCACCCGTCGGGGTGGAAACCCATTCGACTCCGGCCAACACGCGGCCTGATCATCTGCTCATGCCACTGAGAGACACCCTTGCCCGAGTCGAGGAGGACCTGGCCGCCGGCCGCGTCCCCGTCGCGCGTCAGCGTCTGCGTGGACTGGTGTCGTCGTTCCCCCGCGATCCGGAGCTCCGTCGTCGCCTGGCCGAGGTGTACCGGCTGTACGGGGAGCCCGCCGAGGCCGGCCGGTGGATGTACCTCGAAGAGGACCGGGACGCGGCCGAGACCGCCGCTTTCGAGGCGAGGTACCGCACGGCGTCCAGGCGTCTGGCGGCCCTCGGCTGGGACGCTCCCGAGTCGCTCGCCCCCACGGACTTCGCCAGGGAGCAACTCGCGGCACTGCGTGCGGACGGCCCGGAGGCCGGCACCGAGGCGCGGGACGCGGGGGGTTCCGCCAAAAGCTGCCTGGCGACTGCCGGTTGCCTGGTGGTCGCTGTCGCGTTCCTGGCGGTCTGGGTGAACGGTTTTCTCGCCTTCCTCGACTGATCGGCACCTGGCCTGATCGTGCGGTTGGCTGGAAAACGGTCCCTCCCAAGGGGGTTGACGCCTCAAGGATGCTTTGCGGTCGCTACCTCGGGGGCGGGGCATCCGGTGCGCATGGGGTCTTTCCGGGCCCCGCACCAGCGATGAAGCGTGCACTGCCCTCTACCACGCCCTGTCGTCCGGATGGTTGCTTCACGACGACTTCAGGTCCGGGGGTCCAGGAGGGGCCAATGGGAACTTCGCGCCTTGCGGTGTGACTAGCATGTGGGCGTAACCGGCTGGAAGATCGCCTTCCTCCGAGGCGGCCGCTTCCGGACCCGCGATCGAGGCGTTCGGTCGCCGCCGTTTTTTTCTGCTCGCAGACCGAGGGACCGCGGAATGTCAGTTCCTGCACCGTCCGTTCAACACCGCTCGACGGCCGTTCAGCGCAGCTCGTGGGCGGTGCCCGCGGCCGTGGTGGCGGTGGCCGCCGTGGCCGCCGGCGTCGCGGTCGGGGCGGCGCCGTCCGGCACCCGCAGATGGACACTTGCGGTGGCGGCGGCGGGCTGGGGATGCGTGGCTCTGGCGGTGCTCGTCGGCCACCTCCTCCTGCGCCGGGCCAAGCTCGCCGCCGCCACGCAGGCCGCCGAGAACGACCGGCTCCGCGCGCAGGCCCAGCAATCGGCGGCGCAGACCGGCCACTTGGTGAACGTGACGCTGCCCGCCCTGCACAACCTGGTGCTGACCGGCAGCGGTGCCGTCGAGGCGGTCGAGGGCGTGTCGATGCCCAACGACCAGAACCTGCGCAGGCTCGCCCACATCTCCGCCGCCGCCCTGGAAGAGGCCGTGAGCCGCGCGGCCGCCGCGGACGACGAGCGCCTGCGGACCCAGGAGGCGCTGAACGAGATCCTCGCCGAAGCGGACCGGCTCGCGCGCGAGACGCTGCCCGCCGCCGTGGCCCGGCTCGCCGAAGGCCGCTCCGCCGACACGGTCCTGGGCGAACTCAAACTGCCGCAGGTGCCGGCGATGTACGAGCTCGGCGAGCGGTTCGTGAGTGAACTGGCCCGCAGCGAGCGGCGCGCGGGCGGTACCCGTATCGCCTCCACCAAGGCGCTGAGCCGGGTGCAGGCCAAGGCCGTCAGCATGCTCGCGGACCTGCGGGAGATGCAGGACGAGCACGGCGGCAAGATGCTCGGCGACCTGATGCGGCTGGACCACAAGACCTCCCAGCTCGTCCTGATCGCCGACCGGCTGGCGCTGCTCATGGGCGGCAAGACGAGCCGTACCTGGAACAAGCCGATCCGGATGGAGAGCATCCTCCGCGGCGCCATCGGCCGCATCGCCGCCTACCAGCGGGTCCGGCTGCACTTCACCTCCCAGGCAGCCGTCTCCGGGTTCGCCGCCGAAGGCGTGATGCACCTTCTCGCCGAACTGATCGACAACGCGGCGAACTTCTCCCCGCCCACCGACGAGGTCCACGTCTACGTCGAGGAGCACCGGGCCGGGATCGTCGTCACCGTCGAGGACAGCGGACTGACCATGTCCGAGGCGGCGATGAGGCACGCCGAGGGCGCGGTGGCCGGAAGCATGGCCGACCTCGCCTCCCTCCAGGGCACCCGGCTGGGCCTCGCCGTGGTCGGCCTGCTCGCGCTCAAGTACCGGATCAACGTCAGCTACCGCCCCTCCTCGCGCGGCGGCACCGGCGTGGTCGTCCTGCTGCCCAGGCACCTCATCGCGCAGCAGCGCGACCCGTGGCCCGCGCAGCGGGAGGCGGCCCACGCGGCCACCGTCCGTCCGGTCCCGGAGCCCGAAGCGCCGGCCCCGGCCCCCGTCCCCGCCCCGGCCCCGGCCCCCGTGGCCGAGGCACCCGTCCGGCCCGAGCCGCCCGTCATCGTGCCGGAAGTGCCCGAGCAGACACGGCATGAGCCGCCCGCCTCCGCCACACCGAACGGGCTCCCCGTCCGCAGGCCCGGCCGCACCATGAGCGAGGCCGAGCGTGCCCAGCGGCCCGCCCCGGAGGCCACCCCGCCCCGCAAGCGTCCCGTACACGACGTGGGCTCCCGCTTCGGCGCCTTCCACCGCTCGCGCAAGCCCTCCGGCGGCACCCAGGGCGGCAACCCCGACCCCGAGCCGCCGACCGCCGGATAAGCCCTACCCCCCACACACCCCGCCGGGCCGCGTCCCGGTAGCGATGTCCCCCCTCGTGCCCATGAGATTGGAGGAACGGGCCGGTGACCGATCAGCCGGACACCACCGTCCCATCACCCATCATGCAGACCACCGACAACAGCCTCGTCTGGCTGCTGCAGAACCTGCTGGAGCAGACCCCCGGTGCCCGGCACGCCCTGGTCCTGTCACGGGACGGGCTGAAGCTGTGCTGGACCCCCGACCTGGCCGCCGATCAGGCCGACCAGCTCGCGGCGATCTGCTCCGGCCTCCAGGCCCTGTCCCACGGCGCGTCCGTGGAGTTCGGTGACGGCTCCGGCGGCGTACTCCACTCCATGACCGCCTTCCACGGCGGCCTGCTGTGCATCGTGGGAGCCGGCGAGGGCGCGCACCTGGCGGTCGTCGCCGCCGAGGACGCCGACCCCGGCCGCCTCGGCGAGGAGATGACCGGCCTGGTCGACAAGATCGGCGAGCACCTGCGGGCCGCGCCCCGGCAGCCGTTCCAGGGGAGTACACCGTCGTGAGCCGCAAGCCGGTGGACACCGGCGCCCCCGACCGGCTCTACACGGTCACGAACGGGCGCAGCAGCGTCGACGACACCCTGGACCTGGTCACACTCATCGTCGCCGAGTGCAACCCGACCACGGGAATGCAGTCGGAGCACGCCCGCATCCTGACCCTCTGCCAGCATCCGACCTCGGTGGTGGAGATCTCCGCCGAGCTGGAACTGCCGATCACGGTCGTACGCATCCTGCTGGGCGACCTGCTCGACACCGGTCGGATCACCGCCCGTCACCCACCCGTGAACCCCTCGCTCCCCGATCCCGCCCTTCTCAAGGAAGTGCTCCATGGGCTCCGCAATCTCTGAGCTGCCCGCCCACCGCACGCCACTGGCCGACGCGGCGGAAACCGGTCTGAAGATCGTCGTCGTGGGCGGCTTCGGCGTCGGCAAGACCACGCTGGTCCGCTCCGTGAGCGAGATCCGGCCACTGAACACCGAGGAGGTGATGACGGAGGCCGGCGTCGGCATCGACGAGACCAGCGGTGTGGCGGCGAAGTCGACCACCACCGTCGCCTTCGACTTCGGCCGGATCAGCCTCAACGACACCATGGTGCTCTACCTGTTCGGCGCGCCTGGGCAGAAGCGCTTCTGGTTCCTGTGGGACCGGCTCTTCTCCGGCACCCTCGGCGCCGTCGTCCTCGTGGACACCCGCCGGATGGACGACTCCTGGTACGCGATAGACCGGCTGGAACACCACCGCACGCCCTTCGTGGTGGCCGTCAACCGGTTCGAGGACGATGCCACGCACCACTCCCTGGACGAGATCCGGCAGGCGCTCGCGCTGCCCGATCATGTACCGATGCTCGACTGCGACGCACGGTTCAGGGAGTCGGGCAAGGACGTGCTGATCACTCTCGTGGACCATGTGTACACGCTGGCCACGGCCCAGGAGGCGACCCCGTGACCGACCCCGGCCCCTTCTCCGCGCACCAGGCGCCGCCCGGCTGTCCCGCCCACACCGACGCGGTGCGCCTGGCGGGCCTGCAGTACCAGCAGACGCCGTCGCAGATGTACCGGGCGCTGCGCCGCGAGCACGGTGCGGTCGCGCCGGTGCTGCTGGACGGCGACATCCCGGCGTGGCTGGTGCTCGGCTACCACGAGGTGGCTCAGGTGACCAGCCATGACGAGCTGTTCGCGCGCGACTCGCGGCGCTGGAACCAGTGGGACAACATCCCGCCGGACTGGCCGCTGATGCCCTTCGTCGGCTACCAGCCCTCGGTGCTGTTCACCGAGGGGGAGGAGCACCGGCGGCGGGCCGGGGTCATCACCGAGGCGCTGTCCGGGGTGGACCAGTTCGAGCTGGCCCGTGACTGCGAGCTGATCGCCGACGAGCTGATCGCCCGCTTCGCCGGCAGCGGCCAGGCGGAGCTGATGACCTCGTACGCGCACGCGCTGCCGATGCGGGCCGTGGTGCAGGTATGCGGAATGCCGCTCTCGGGCGCGGACACCGAGCAGCTCGTGGACGACCTGCGGATCTCGCTGGACGCGGCCGAGGGCGACGACCCGGTCGCCGCCTACGGGCGCGTGGGTGAGCGCCTGGTGCGGCTGGTGCGGGACAAGCGTGCCGAGCCGGGCAAGGACGTCACCTCGCGGATGGTGACGCACCCGGCGGGGCTCACCGACGAGGAGATCGTCCAGGACCTGATCTCGGTCATCGCCGCCGCGCAGCAGCCGACCGCGAACTGGATCTGCAACGCGCTGCGACTGCTGCTGACCGACGAGCGGTTCGAACTCAGCGTGTCCGGCGGCCGGGTCAGCGTGGGCGAGGCGCTGAACGAGGTGCTCTGGCTCGACACGCCCACCCAGAACTTCATCGGCCGCTGGGCGGTGCGGGACACGCAGCTCGGCGGCCGCCAGATCAAGGCCGGAGACTGCCTGGTGCTCGGGCTGGCCGCCGCCAACACCGACCCGGGGCTCTGGCCCGAGGGGCACGTGGGCGCGGAGAACGCCGCGCACCTGTCGTTCAGCAACGGCGAGCACCGGTGCCCCTACCCGGCCCCGCTGCTCGCGGACGTCATGGCCCGCACCGCCGTGGAGACGCTGCTGGAGCGGCTTCCCGACCTGGTGCTCGCGGTGAACCCCGAGAACCTGACCTGGCGGTCGTCCATCTGGATGCGAGGGCTGACCACCCTGCCCGTGCGGTTCACCCCGGTGGACGGATAGCCGGTGGCCGGCTGGGCCCCGAGCGGGGCCCAGGGGCACGGCGTCAGGCGGACACTGGGGTGAACCGCACCGGCACGGACTGGGGTCCACGCGTGAACACGCCCTGCTCGACCGGGTCGAAGCCGTCGGCGAACCGCAGGTCGGGCATCGCGTCCAGCAGTTGGGCCACACCGATCTCGACCTCGGCCTTGGCGAGGAGGGCGCCGACGCAGAAGTGCCGGCCCAGCGCGAACGCCAGGTGGTCGGCGGCCGCGGAGAAGGCGTTCGTGGCGGTGAGGTCCTCGCGGAAGATGTCGAAGCGGTCGGGGTCGCGGTAGCGGTTCTCGTCCCGGTTGGCCGCGC
The DNA here is from genome assembly GCF_022846655.1 of Streptomyces seoulensis. Taxonomy (NCBI): domain Bacteria; kingdom Bacillati; phylum Actinomycetota; class Actinomycetes; order Kitasatosporales; family Streptomycetaceae; genus Streptomyces; species Streptomyces seoulensis. The sequence continues at coordinate 3,828,466 of NZ_AP025667.1, read as the reverse complement.
CTATCAGGCAGGTGACGGTGACCCCGGCCGGGATGGTGCCGCCGCTGAGCTCCACCTCGGTCGCGGACTGCCGCATGATCATGTGCACCGGCGGGGTGAACCGCAGGGTCTCGGCGAACGCCCTCGGGATCAGGCTGTGGTCGGCCCGGACGGCGGCGAGCTGGTCGGGGTGGGCCAGCAGGTTGGCGAAGATGCTGGCGATCGCCTTGTCGGTGGTCTCGCCGCCGGCGGCGAGCAGCAGGCTGCAGAACGCCTTGATGTCCTCGTCGCTCATCCGCACCCCGTCGACCTCGGCGGCGCACAGCACGGAGAGCAGGTCGTCGCCCAGGTTCTCCCTGCGCGCGCGGATGATCGGCAGCATGTACTCGGCGAACTCCACGCGGGTGCGGTCGCCCGCGGCGGCCACCTCCTGGTCGCCGGACAGGTTGCCGAGGAAGGCGATGACGGCCGTGTACCAGCGGTGGAAGCGGGAGTGGTCGGCCTTGTCCAGGCCCAGCATGTCGGCGATCACGTTGACCGGGAACCGGGTCGCGTAGTCGGTGACCAGGTCGGCGGAGCCGGTGTGCCGGAAGGTGTCGATCAGTTCGCGCGAATTGCGCTCGATGACGGGCAGGAACTTCTCCTGCAGGTCCCGGCCGCGGAAGGCGGGGGCGACCAGGGCCCGGCGTACGGCGTGCTCGCGGCCGCTGAGCTGGAGGATCGTCTTGCCGTGCACCGGCTCGATCTGCCAGTCGTAGTTGTCGGTGGTGAACTCGCCCTGCTTGTCCTTGAAGACGCGTTCGACGTCCTCGTAGCGCGAGATGATGTAACTCTGCGTGGCCTCATGCCAGACGAGGGGTGCTTTGTCCCGCATCAGGCGGTAGGTGGGGTAGGGGTCCGCCGCGAACTCGGGCGAGAGGATGTCGGGTATCTGTGCCGCAGTGGTCATGATGCTCCGTCGGGACCGGGAATGACGTGTTCCGTAAGGTTATTGATCGTTCGTCAGTCATAACAGCCCCAAAGTGCTTCGACTGGTGCGGAGGGCACTCCTTGGCCGGATACCGGTCGGCCGAAAGCGGGGCGTGCGGTCGGTTCTTCGGTCCTCGTGTCTCGTTCTGGCCTCTTCGCCGGGCCGGCGGGGCCGGAAACGGGGCGCACGGTCGGCGCATGGGAGCGTCGCGCGGCGTCATGCGTGCTCATGTGAGGGCGCGGGAACGCATGCGGGGGATCAGCCGGATCAGGGTGGTTCACATGGGGGCAACAGCCGCATTTCCGGCACGTGTTGGCTGATTGACGGCCTTTGAGGGCGCATCGGCATATGCCCGGGGCAGTCGTGGCTATTATTGCGCGCTCTATTACCGATGGGTAATCGATCGAACGAGTACCTTCGAACGTGGACTTTCCCTTAGTGTGATGAGTGTGAATGCACAGGGTCCGGGCAGTCTGGTTCCGACCGGCCGCACGGCACTGTCATCTCGGGGGTGGAGCGATTCGCTCCTTCGTTCGATCTGACGCATCGTTCGGATCGGGTAAGACGTCCGGGGGCCGCGACGGTGGTATTGCGAGACGGCCCGGAAAACAAACTGATGTACGTGCTGCCAAGGGGGGCGTCGTGGTCAATCCTTTCGACGATGAGTCGGGCAAGTTCCTGGTGCTCGTGAACGAAGAGGCCCAGTACTCGCTCTGGCCGGCGACGCTGGCCGTGCCGGGCGGCTGGCGAGTCGAGGGCCCGGAGGGGTCGCGCCAGGAATGCCTGGACGCGATCGAGGCCGCCTGGACCGACATGCGGCCCGCCAGTCTGGTGCGGGCGATGGCGGCCGACGCCGGCTAGGACGTCCGGATCCCAGGTCCGCCTGGGGTGTCATGCCTGGTCGAACGCTGTTCCGCCACTCCGAGCTCCCTTGGGCGCCGCTCTCGCCCTGGGGGCCCGCAGTGCTGCCGCACCGGCTGACCGGCGCCCTCGGCGAGGCGTCGATGCCGGTTCCCGTTCCCGCTCGCGGAGATCCCGGCGGCCCGTCCGGCCGCCCGGTCGACGCGCGTGGATACGGCGGGCTGTCGTCGCGGGCGAGCGGAAGCGCGGGTGACGCTGTCGCGTTCGACATCTCGGATACGCGCTTTCTTCCTTTCGCCGTCACGGGAACGCCACGGGGCGAACCGCGTATGCGCGCGTTCGCTTTACCCCTGCTTTCCTCACCGTCCCCGAAACCTCTCCCCAAAGGTTGATCCCGCATGCGTGAAAACCGCTCGGCCGTGTTCGCCGTGACGCCCGAAGAACCGTTCGAACTGACCGCTGCGCAGCAGGGTGTGTGGTATGGGCAACTGGTCGATCCGAACAGCCCCAAATACAACATCGGGGAATGCCTGGAGATCCGGGGCGGCCTCGACGAGGATTTATTCGCCGCCGCGGTGGACCGGGCCGTGGCCCTCCACGACAGCCTTCACCTGGAGTTCGTCACAGACGGTGAAACGATTCGCCAACGGGTGGTCCGTCCCGGACCGGACGCCCCGAGCCGGCTCGACCGGGTCGATCTGAGCGGCGCGGACGACCCCGCCGCTGCGGCCGAGCGGTACATGGCCGACGACATGGCCACCGTCGACCGACTGGACGCCCCGCAGCACCACTTCGCCCTGCTGCGCCTCGGCCCCACGCTGCACTTCTGGTACATCCGCTACCACCACATAGCCGTCGACGGCCTCAGCGGCGCCCTCGTCGCCCGCACGGTCACGGACCTCTACACCCGCGCCGCACGGGGCGAGAGCCAGGACGAGGCGGAGACCGCCACCGCGCCCCTGCGCGACCTCGTCGCCGAGGAGAGCGCCTACCGCGCCTCCGGCCGCCTCGAGACCGACCGCGCCTACTGGACCGGCCGGTTCACCGGCCCGGCGGGGGAGGGCCCGGACGACGACGCCGACACGCGCGCCGCCTCGCCCCTCATCCGCCGCCGCGGCGACACCCCCGCCCCGCGCGCCGCCTCCGACGCACCGGTGCAACTGCACTCCGGCGAGACCCTCCCCGTCACCGTCCTGGACGAACTGCGCCGACTGGCCGGGGACAACCGCACCACCTGGACCGCCGTCCTCGTCAGCGCGGTCGCCGCCTACGTCGCCCGCGTCACCGGCACCCAGGACGTCAGGGTCGGGCTCGCCTCGCACGGCCGGCACGCCGGACTGCGCCACATCGTCGGCATGACCTCCAACATCCTGCCGCTGCGTCTGACCGTCACCCCCGGCATGACGGTCGGCGCCCTGGTCCGTGCCGTCGCCACCGAGATGCGCGGCGCGCTGCGCCACCGCCGCTTCTCCCGCGAACAGCTCGCCCGCGAGCTGAACATGGCCGACGGGGCCCGCCTCACCGACGTCGTCGTCAACATCATGGGCTTCGAGTACGGCCTCGACTTCGCCGGCAGCCCCGCCACCTCCCGGCTGCTGTCCATCGGCCCGGTGGACGACGTGTCCCTCTTCGTCTCCGAACGGTCCGAGGGACAGGGGCCGTTGATCGGCTTCGACACCAACCCCGAGCTGTACCACCCGGACGACGTGCGGCTGCACCAGCAGGCCGTCGTCTCCTTCCTGACGGCGCTGGCCGGGGCGGACGCCGGAACCCCGCTCGCCGAACTGCCGTTGCTCGACGACGCGGCGACCGCCGCCGTGCTGGCGCAGGGGCGCGGCACCGGACTGCCCGCCGTGGACACCGCTCTGCCGCAGGCGTTCGCCGCGCAGGTCCGCCGCACCCCGGGCGCCCCGGCCGTCGTGGACGGCGCCCACACCCTCACCTACCGTGAACTGGCGGGGGCATCGGCCGAGTTGTCCGGCGCCCTGAGCGGCTGGGGCCTCGGCGCCGAGGACGGCGTCGGCGTACTGATCGGACGCACGGCGGCGGTCGTGGCGGCCACGCTCGGCGCGGTGGGCGCGGGCGCGGCGTACGTACCGATGGACGCCGCGTGGCCGGTCGAACGGCTGGACCGGGTCGCCGGGACCGCCCGCGTCCGCGCCCTGGTGGTGGACGCCGCCACCGCCGACGAGGACTGGGTCAAGGAGAGGGCCGGCACGCTCCCCGTCCTCGTCGTGGACGAGCGCGGCACCCTCCTGCGCGGCGCCCCCGAGCGGCCGGGAACCCCGCCCGAGGTGCGGCGCGGCGACCACCTCGCCTACGTGATGTTCACCTCCGGCTCGACCGGCCTGCCCAAGGGCGTCGGCGTCACCCACGCCGACGTGCTCGCACTCGCCGCCGACTCGACCTGGCGGGACGGGGTCGCCGACGCGGTCCTGATGCACTCGGCGTACGTATTCGACGCCTCCACCTTCGAGATCTGGGCCCCGCTGCTGCACGGCGGCCGGGTGGTCGTCGCCCCGCCCGGCGGCCTGGAGCCGCGCGTCCTGCGGGAGATGACGGAGCGGTACGGGGTCACCGCACTGTTCCTGACGACCTCGCTGTTCAACCTCGTGGCCGAGACCGACCCGGCCGCCTTCGCCGGACTCCGCCTGGTCGCCACCGGCGGTGAGACCGCCGCCCCCGGCCTGACCCAGCGGGTCGCCGCGGCCGCCCCCGGCACCCGCGTGCTGAACGTGTACGGGCCCACCGAGACCACCACCTTCGCCACCCGCCACCCGGTCGCCGCCGACACGGCGGGCGTGCCCCCGATCGGCCGGGCCCTGGACGGCATGAGCCTGTACGTCCTGGACGACCGGCTGCGCCCGGTGCCGCCCGGCGTCGTGGGCGAGCTGTACGTGAGCGGCCGGGGCGTGGCCCGCGGCTACCAGGGGCGCGCCGCGCTCACCGCCACCCGTTTCGTGGCCGACCCGTACGACCCGAGCGGCGCCCGCATGTACCGCACCGGCGACCTCGCCCGCTGGAGCGCCGGCGGTGACATCGAGTACGCCGGGCGCGTCGACGGGCAGGTCAAACTGCGCGGGTTCCGCATCGAGCCCGCCGAGATCGAGAACACCCTGCTCGCCGACCCCGCCGTACGCTCCGCCCGCGTCCTGGTCCGCGAGGACGTGCCCGGCGACCGGCGTCTCGTCGGCTACGTCGTACCCGCGCCCGGCGCCGCCCCGGACGCCGCCGCCCTCGCCCGTGCCGTGGGCCGGACGCTGCCCTCCTACATGGTGCCGTCCGCCTTCGTCCTGCTCGACGCGCTGCCGCTGAACGCCAACGGCAAGCTCGACCACCGCGCCCTGCCCGCGCCCCGTGCCTCCGTGACCGCCGGGCGCGGCCCGCGCACCGCCCACGAGGAGGTGCTGGCGGGCCTGTTCGCCGACGTGCTCGGTGTCTCCGGCGTCGGCGTGGCCGACGACTTCTTCGCCCTTGGCGGCCACTCCCTGCTCGCCACCCGGCTCGCCGGACGGGTACGGACCGCGCTCGGCGCCGAACTCGACCTGCGGACCCTCTTCGAGCACCCCACGGTCGCCTCCCTCGCCGCCGTGCTCGACACCTCCGGCGCGGCCCGCCCCGCGCTCGTCCCGCAGGACCGGCCCGACACGGTGCCGCTGTCCTTCGCGCAGCGGCGGCTGTGGTTCCTCAACCGGGCCGAGGGCTCCGGCGACACCTACAACGTCCCGCTCGTCCTCGACCTCGAAGGCCCGCTGGACACGGACGCCCTGCGCGGCGCCCTCGCCGATGTCGTCGCCCGCCACGAGAGCCTGCGCACCGTCTTCGCCGAGGAGGACGGGGAGGCCCGCCAGGTCGTCCTGGACGCCGGCACCGCCGCCGCGCTCGTCCCGCTCGCCGTCGAGGAGCCCCCGGACGCCGGGACCGCCGACGTGTGGGCCGAGGAGGCGGTCCGCCGGCTGTCCGGCGCCCCGTTCGACCTCGCCGGGGGCGTCGCCTTCCGCGCCGGGCTGCTCCGGCTCGGCGCCGAGCGTCACATCCTGGTCCTCGTCCCGCACCATGTCGTCGCCGACGGCTGGTCCCTCGCCCCGCTCAGCCGCGACCTGGGCGCCGCCTACCGCGCCCGGCTGGCCGGCGACGACACCCCCGACTGGCCCGCGCTGCGCGTCCAGTACGCCGACTACGCCCTCTGGCAGCGCCGGCTGCTGGGTGAGGACGGCGACCCGGACAGCCTCGCCGGACGGCAGCTCGCCTTCTGGCGCGAGGCCCTGCGCGGGGCTCCCGACCTGCTCGAACTGCCCCTGGACCGGCCCCGTCCGGCAGCGCCGAGCCACCGGGGCGGGGCGGTGCCCTTCGACCTGCCCGCCCCCGCGCACGCCGCGCTGGTCCGGTTGGCGCGCGAGGCCGGCTGCACCCCGTTCATGGTGCTGCAGGCCGCCCTCGCGGTGACCCTGCGCGCCCACGGCGCGGGGGAGGACATCCCGCTCGGCACCGCCGTCGCCGGGCGCGCGGACGAGGCCCTGGACGACCTGGTGGGCTTCTTCGTCAACACGCTGGTGCTGCGCACCGACCTCTCCGGGGACCCGACCTTCCGCGAACTCCTCGGCCGGGTGAAGGAGTTCGACCTCGCCGCGTTCAGCCACGGGGACATCCCGTTCGAGCGGCTCGTGGAGGCGGTCAACCCCGAGCGCTCCGGTGACCACCACCCGCTCTTCCAGACCATGCTGGTCCTGCAGAACCAGGAGCGGGCCGCGATCGACCTGCCCGGCATCACCAGCCGCGACCGCTCCGGGCACACCGGGATCAGCAAGTTCGACCTGACCTTCTCGCTCACCGAGAACAAGGAGTCCGCCGACCGGACCGAACCCGCCCAGGGCATCGGCGGCTACCTGGAATACGCCTCCGACCTCTTCGACGAGGCCACCGCCCGCGCCCTGTGCGACCGGTTCGCCCGCGTCCTCACCGAGGCCGTCGAGGACCCCGACCGGGCCGTCGGCGACCTCGATCCGCTCGGCCCCGGCGAACGCGACCGGCTCCTGGCCCAGGGCCAGGGCACCGACCGCCCCCTCCCCACGGCCACCGCACCGGAAGCGGTCCGGCTCTGGGCCTCCCGCACCCCCGGCGCGACCGCCGTACGGGACGCCGACACCAGCCTCACCTACGCCGAACTGGACGCCCGGGCCGACGCGTTGGCCCACGTACTGCGTGCACGCCGCGCGGGACGCGAGACGCTGGTCGCGCTCGCGCTGCCCCCGTCCGTCACCACCGTCGTCGCCATGCTGGCCGTCCTGCGCGCCGGTGCCGCCTACCTGCCCGTGGACCCGCGCTACCCGGCCACCCGCATCCGGCACATGTTCGCCGACGCCCGCCCGGTCCTGCTGCTCACCACGAGCGAGGTCCACCAGGCGCTGCCGCACACCGACGTACCGTGGCTCGACCCCGGCCAACCGGGTTCCGTGGAGACCGAGTCGGCCGACCCGATCCACCCCGCCGACCCGGCGTACGTCATCTACACCTCCGGCTCCACCGGCCGCCCCAAGGGTGTGACCGTGCCGCACGGCGCGCTCGCCAACCACATGGCCTGGATGGCCGGGCACCTGTCGCTCACCCGGGGCGACCGGGTCCTCGCCCGCACCTCCACCAGCTTCGACGCCTCCGTGTGGGAACTGTGGCTGCCGCTGATGAACGGCGCCGAGGTGTGCGTACTGCCCGACGGCGCCAACCAGGACCCGCGGGCGCTGGTCGGCTGGATGGACCGGTTCGGCGTCACCGTCGCCCAGTTCGTGCCCTCGCACCTCGCGCTCGTCCTCGCCGAGGCCGCAGACGCGGCGCCGCTGCCCGCGCTGCGCGCCGTCCTGTGCGGCGGCGAACCGCTGCCGCGCGCCCTCGCGGACGAGATCGCCCACACCTGGCACGCCCAGGCGCACAACCTGTACGGCCCGACCGAGGCCACCATCGACGCGACCGCCCACCGCGTCCCCGAGGGCGAGGGCCCGGCGTCCGAGACCGTGCCGATCGGCCGCCCCGTCGACACCATGCGCACCTACGTCCTCGACGCCCGGCTGCGTCCCGTCCCGGCCGGTGTCACCGGCGAGCTGTACCTCGCGGGCCCCAACCTGGCGCGCGGCTACCTGGGCCGCCCCGGCCTGACCGCCGGGCGCTTCGTCGCCGACCCGTTCGACACCGCGGGCGCCCGGATGTACCGCACGGGCGACCTCGTGCGGTGGAACCGGCACGGGCTCATCGAGTACGTGGCCCGCGCCGACGACCAGGTCAAACTGCGCGGCTTCCGCATCGAACTGGGCGAGGTCGAGGCCGCGCTCCTCGCCCGCCCCGGCGTCACCGCCGCCTGCGCCGTCATCCGCGAGGACGCCCCCGGCAGGCGCCGGCTGGTGGCCTACGCCGTCACCGCCGACGGGGCACCGCGCGCCACGGCGCTGCGCGAGGACCTTGCCGAGACGCTGCCGCACTACATGGTGCCCGGCGCCGTCGTCGTCCTCGGTGAACTGCCGCTGCTGCCCAACGGCAAGGTGGACCGGCGCGCCCTGCCCGAACCCGAGCCGGACGCCGAGACCCCGGCGGTCTCCGGGCGGGGCACCCCGCAGGAGGAGCTGCTCGCCGGGATCTTCGCCGACGTCCTGCACCGCCCCGCCGTCGGCCCCCACGACAGCTTCTTCGACCTCGGCGGCCACTCCCTGCTCGCCATGCGCGTCGTCAGCCGTGTCCGCGCCGTCCTCGGGGCGGAGCTCGCGGTCCGCACCCTCTTCGAGCACCCGACCGTCGTCGGACTGGCCCGCGCCCTCGACACCCCCGGCCGGGCCCGCCCCGCCGTCCTGCCCGCCGCGCACCGCCCCGATCCGCTGCCGCTGTCCTACGCCCAACTGCGCCTGTGGTTCCTCAACCGGCTGGAGGGGCCCAGCTCCACGTACAACATCCCGCTCGTCCTCGAACTCGACGGCGCCCTCGACCCGGACGCCCTCCGGGCCGCGCTGGGCGACGTCATCGAGCGGCACGAGGCGCTGCGCACGGTGTTCCCCGAGCGCGACGGCGTACCGCACCAGACCGTCCTGCCCGCCGGGGAGGCCACGCCCGGGCTGCCCGTGGTGAGCACGGCACCGGCCGACATGGACGCCACCGTGCTGGCCGCCGTGCAGGAGACGTTCGACGTCACCACCGACCTGCCGCTGCGCGCCCTGCTGCTGCGCTCGGCGCCCGAACACCATGTGCTGGTCCTCGTCGTCCACCACGTCGCCGGTGACGGCTGGTCCCTCGCCCCGCTGGCCCGCCACCTCGGCACCGCCTACCGGGCCCGCCTCGAAGGCGCCGAGCCGGGGCTGACCCTCGGCACCCCGCTCCAGTACGCCGACTACACGCTCTGGCAGCGCGCGCTCCTCGGGGAGGGCGAGGACGAGAGCGAGGGCGTGCTGCGCGGCCAGCTCGACCACTGGCACACCGCGCTCGCCGGGATGCCCGGTCTGATCGACCTCCCGCTGGACCGGCCGCGCCCGGCCGCCGTCGACCCGAGGGGAGGCGTCCACACCTTCGAGGTGCCCGCCGAGCTGCACGGCCGACTGCTGCGGCTGGCACGGGAGTCGGGCAGCAGCCTGTTCATGGTGCTCCAGGCGGCCGTGGCCGCCCTGCTGCACCGGCACGGCGCGGGCGACGACATCCCGCTCGGCTCGCCCGTCGCCGGCCGCACGGACGAGGCGCTGGAGGACCTGGTCGGGTTCTTCGTCAACACCCTCGTGCTGCGCACCGACCTCTCCGGCCGCCCGAGTTTCCGCGAACTCCTCGTGCGGGTGCGGGAGTTCGACCTCGCCGCCTACGCGCACCAGGACGTGCCCTTCGAGCGTCTCGTGGAGCACCTCAACCCGGTCCGGGCACGCGACCACCACCCGCTGTTCCAGACCATGGTGGTGCTCCAGAACCAGGAGAGCGTCCGCCCCGACCTGCCCGGCCTGGTCGTCGAGGACCGTCTGGTCCACAACGGGCTGAGCAAGTTCGACCTCACCTTCGCCTTCACCGAGGACCGGGACGGCGGTCTCGGCGCCGGGGTCGAGTACGCCACCGCGCTGTTCGACCGCGGCACCGTCGAGAACCTCGCCGCCCGGCTCCTGCGTCTGCTGGAGCAGGTCGCCGCCGAGCCCGAACGGCCCTTGGCCGAGCACGACTTGATGACGCCGGACGAGCACACCCGCGTGACCCGGTGGGGGACCGGCCGCGCCCTGCCCGCCACCGACGAGGGCGCCGACCTGCCCGCGCTGTTCGCGGCCCAGGCCCGGCGCACCCCGGACGCGGCGGCCGTCACCGCCGACGGCACCACCCTCACCTACGCCGAACTCGACGCCCTCTCCGACGCCCTCGCCCGCACCCTCGCGGGCCTGGGCATCGGCCCCGAGACCGGCGTGGGCGTACTGCTCGGCCGGTCCCCGGCCGTCGTGACCGCGTCGCTCGGCACGGTCCGCGCCGCCGGGGCCTACGTCCCGCTGGACGCCCGCTGGCCCGACGAACGGCTCGACCAGGTCGCCGGGGCGGCCGGAGTGCGCGTCCTGCTGGTCGACGAGGCGGCCTGCGGCTCACCCTGGGTGGCCGCGGCCGCCGCACGGACACCGGTCGTCGCGCTGGACCGGCTCGGCCGGGTCCTGCGCGGCGCCCCCGAGCACCCCGGTCACCCGGTTCCCGTACCGGACCCCGCCTCGACGGCCTACGTGATGTTCACCTCCGGCTCGACCGGCCTGCCCAAGGGCGTCGGTGTCACCCACGCCGACGTGGCCGCGCTCGCCGCCGACTCCGCCTGGCGGGACGGCGCCGCCGACGCCGTGCTGATGCACTCGGCGTACGTCTTCGACGCCTCCACCTTCGAGATCTGGGCCCCGCTGCTGCACGGAGGCCGGATCGTCGTCGCACCGGAAGGCGTCCTGGACGCCCGCACCCTGGACGACGCGGTCCACACCCACGGGGCCACCGCCGTCTTCATGACGACCGCCCTGTTCAACGTGATCGCCGAGACCGACCCCGGCGCCTTCACCGGGCTGCGGCTGGTGTGCGCCGGCGGTGAGCTCGCCTCCCCGGACGCGATGCAGCGGATCGCGGCCCTCGCGCCCGACACCCGGGTCCTGCACGTGTACGGGCCAACCGAGACGACCACCTTCGCCACCCGCTACCCGGTGACCGCCGACCTGCCCGCGGGACCGCCGCCCATCGGCCGCCCGCTGGACGGCATGCGTCTGCACGTCCTCGACGGCTCCCTGCGGCCCGTCCCGCCCGGCGTGGTGGGGGAGCTGTACCTCGCCGGACGCGGGGTGGCGCGCGGCTACACCGGCCGACCCGGCCTGACCGCCACGCGCTTCGTCGCCGACCCGTTCGACGCGTCGGGCGGGCGCATGTACCGCACCGGAGACCTGGTCCGCTGGACCCCGGACGGCCAGATCGCCTACGTCGGGCGCTCCGACGGCCAGGTGAAGCTGCGCGGCTACCGCATCGAACTGGGCGAGATCGAGAACACGCTGGCCTGCTGCGAAGGTGTCGCCGACGCCTTCGCCGTCGTCCGCGAGGACACACCGGGGGACCGGCGCCTGGTCGCCTACGTGGTGCCCGCGAGCGGCGCCCGCCCCGACCCCGGCGACCTCGCCCGAGCCGTCGGCCGCTCCCTGCCCGCCTACATGGTGCCCAGCGCCTTCGTCACGCTCGACGCCCTCCCGCTCACCCCCAACGGCAAGGTGGACCGGCGGGCGCTGCCGGTGCCCGAGCACGCACCGGTGAGCGGGCGCCCCGCCCGTACCGCCCGCGAGGAGATCCTCTGCGGACTCTTCGCCGACGTGCTCGGTCTCGACGCGGTGGGCCCCGACGACGACTTCTTCGCGCTCGGCGGACACTCCCTGCTCGCCACCCGGCTCACCGCCCGCATCCGCGCCGCACTCGGCGTGGAGGTGCCCGTCAAGTCCCTCTTCGAGCACCCGGCACCGGCCGCGCTGGCCGCCGTGCTCGACGGCGCCGAGGTGGCGCGGCTCCCGCTGGAGCGGGCGGAACACCGCGTGGAGCCGCTGCCGCTCTCCTCCGCGCAGCGCCGACTGTGGTTCCTCAACCGGTTCGAGGGCCCCAGCGACACCTACAACGTCCCGCTCGTGCTGCGGCTGGACGGTCCGCTGGACGCCGACGCCCTGGAGAACGCGCTGGCCGACGTGGTCGAACGCCACGAGAGCCTGCGCACCGTCTTCCCCGACACCGACGGCGTGCCGCGCCAGTCGATCCTCGACGCCCAGGCCGCCGACCTCGACCTCACCCCCCGCGACACCGACCCCGTCCGCCTGGACGAGGTGCTGGCCGCCGAGGTCTCCCACGCCTTCGACGTGAGCGCCGAGGCGCCGGTGCGGGCCCGGCTGCTGCGGCTCGGCGCCGCGTCCCACGTCCTCGTCCTGGTCCTGCACCACATCGCGGGCGACGGCTGGTCGCTCGCGCCGCTCGCCCGCGACCTCGGCGAGGCGTACCGGGCACGGCTCGCGCACGAGGAACCCGGCTGGACCGACCTCGCCGTCCAGTACGCCGACTACACCCTGTGGCAGCACACGCTGCTCGGCGACGAGCAGGACCCGGCCAGCCGGGCCGCGCGGCAACTGGCCTTCTGGCGCGACGCGTTGGCCGGAGCGCCCGAGCTGCTGGAACTGCCCGGCGACCGGCCCCGCCCCGCGGTGACCGAGCACCGCGGCGACGCGTTCGCCTTCCCGGTGGACGCCGGCACCCACCAGGCCCTCGCCGCGCTCGCCCGCGCCCGCGGGTGCAGCCTCTTCATGGTGCTCCAGGCCGCCCTGTCGGTGCTGCTGTCCCGGCACGGCGCCGGCGAGGACATCCCGCTCGGCACCGCCGTCGCCGGACGCACCGACGAGGCCCTGGACGACCTGGTCGGCTTCTTCGTCAACACGCTCGTCCTGCGCACCGACCTCACCGGCGACCCCACCTTCGAGGAAGTGCTCGACCGGGTGCGGGAGTTCGACCTCGCCGCCTACGACCACCAGGACGTGCCGTTCGAGCGGCTGGTGGACGCCCTCAGCCCGGACCGGGCCCAGAACCACCACCCGCTGTTCCAGACCATGCTGGTCCTCCAGAACCAGGCCGGCGCCGACATCGAGCTGCCCGGCCTCACCGTCTCGGAGCAGCCGGTGCGCACCGGCATCAGCAAGTTCGACCTCACCTTCACCTTCACCGAGACCGAGGACCGCGCCGGGCACCCCGCCGGGCTCGACGGGAACCTGGAGTTCTCCACGGAGCTGTTCACCCACGCGACCGCGTACGCCCTCGCCGACCGGCTGACCCGCCTGCTCGCCTCCCTCGCGGCCGACCCCGGCCGGCGCGTCCACGCGGCCGACGTGCTGGGAGCGGACGAGCGGCAGCGGCTGGAGCAGGCCGCGCTCGGGCCGGTCCGGCCGGTGGCCGCGCGCACCGCCCCCGAGGCGTTCCGCGCGCAGTGCGCCCGGACCCCGGACGCCGTCGCGGTACGCGGGGCCGACCACACCCTGACCTTCACCGAACTCGACCAGCTCTCCGACGACCTCGCGCACCACCTGGGCGGCCGGGGCATCGGCCGGGGCGACCTCGTCGCCCTCGCCCTGGAAGGCACCTCCGACCAGGTCGTGGCGATGCTCGCCGTGACCAAGGCCGGGGCCGCCTACCTTCCCATCGACCTGGAGCACCCCGAGGCGCGCGTCGCGTACACCCTGTCCGACGCCCGCCCCGTCCTCCTGCTCACCCACACCCACCGGGCCGCGAACCGCCGACTGCCCGTGCCCTGCCTCACGCTGGACGACCGGGCCACCTGGTCCACCGGCCACACGGCACCGCCCGCCACTGTGCCGGACCCGCGCGACGCCGCCTACGTCATCTACACCTCGGGCTCCACCGGCCGCCCCAAGGGTGTCGTCGTCGCCCACGCCTCGCTCACCAACCACATGGCCTGGATGGCCGGCCACCTCGCCCTCACCGACGCCGACCGCGTGCTGGCCCGGACCTCGCCCAGCTTCGACGCCTCGGTCTGGGAGACCTGGCTGCCGCTGCTGCACGGCGGCTCCACCTGCCCGGTACCGGCCGCCCTCAACCACGACCCCGCCGGACTCCTCTCCCGGACGCGGGAACTGGGCGTCACCATCGCCCAGTTCGTGCCCTCGCACCTCTCACTGGTCCTCACCGAGACGGCGGGCGAGGAAGCACCCGCGACCCTGCGGGCCGTCCTGTGCGGCGGCGAACCCCTGCCGCGCACCCTGGCCCGGCGGGTCCGGGACGCCTGGCGGGCCGAGACGCACAACCTGTACGGGCCCACCGAGACCACCATCGACGCCACCGCCCACCACCACACCCACGACGACACCGACACCGCCGAGGGGAGCGTGCCGCTCGGGCGCCCCGTCGACAACACCCGCGCCCACGTCCTGGACGCCCGCCTCCAGCCCGTGCCGCCCGGTGTCACCGGCGAGCTGTACATCGCGGGCGACGGGCTGGCGCGCGGCTACCTGAACCGGTCCGGGCTGACCGCCACCCGCTTCGTCGCCGACCCGTTCGGGCCCTGCGGAAGCCGGATGTACCGCACCGGCGACCTCGTACGGCGCGACGCGGACGGCCTGCTCACCTACGTCTCGCGCGCCGACGACCAGGTCAAGCTGAACGGCTTCCGCATCGAACTCGGCGAGATCGAGACCGCGCTCGCCGCCCTGCCCGGCGTCGGCGCCGCCTGCGCCCTCGTACGCGAGGACCAGCCCGGCGAACGGCGCCTGGTGGCCTACGTCGTGTCCGCCCCGGGCGCCGATCCGGCCGACGAGGTGCTGCGCCGGGAGCTGGCCGACGTGCTGCCGCCGTACATGACGCCCGCCGTCTTCGTGCACCTGGACGCACTGCCGCTGATGACCAACGGCAAGACCGACCGGCGCGCCCTGCCCGCCCCCGCGCGTGTCACGGGCGGCAGGCCGGGCGGGCATCCGCGTACCGAGCGCGAGCGCGTGCTGTGCGAGGTGTTCGCCTCCGTGCTGCGCGCGCCCGCCGTCCGCACCGACGACGACTTCTTCGCGCTCGGCGGTGACAGCATCCTGTCCATCCAGCTCGTCAGCCGGGTCCGGCAGGCCGGGCTCGCCGTCACCCCGCGCGACGTCTTCGTCCACCGCACCCCCGAGGCCATCGCGGCCGTCGCCACCGCGCTGACGGAGGACTCCGCCGGACCCGCCGAGGCGGGCACCGGCGAGATGCCGCCCACGCCCATCGCGGCCTGGTTCCTCCAGCGGCCCGGCGCCGCGGACGGCTACAACCAGTCCGCGGTGCTGCGCACCCCGCTCGAAGCCGACGTGGAATCCCTCGTCGGCACCCTCCAACTCCTCATCGACCACCACGACATGCTCCGGATGCGCGTCACCCGGTCCGCCGAGGACGAGCCGCTCCTGCACGCACAGCCGCCCGGCTCCGTCCTGGCGCGCAAGCGCCTCACCCGGCTCGACATCACCGGGCTCGACACCGGCGCCGCGTCCGCCGCCCTCGCCGAGGCGGGCGAACAGGCCCGCGCCCGGCTGCGGCCCGCCGACGGCCATGTCATCGAGGCCGTGTGGGGCGACGCGGGACCGCACACCCCCGGACGGCTGCTCCTCGTCGTCCACCACCTAGCCGTGGACGCGGTCTCCTGGCGGGTGCTCGCCGCCGACCTCGCCACCGCCTGGCAGACGGTCACCGGCACGCCTTCGGCACCGCCGGCCGTCGCCACGCCGTACCGGAGCTGGGCACGGCTCCTCGCCGCCCAGGCGCGCACACCGGAGCGGGAACGCGAACTCCCCCTGTGGGAAAGCGTGCTGAGCACCCCGGACCCGCGCATCGGGCACCGGCCGCTCGACGCGGACCGGGACACCGCCGGGCACACCCGGACCATCACCACCCGGCTGGACGCCCGCTGGACCGGCCCGCTGCTCACCACCGCGCCCGCCGCGTTCCACGCCGGGGTCGACGACGTCCTGCTCACCGCGCTCGCCCTCGCCATCCGTGCCTGGCGCGAGGACCGGGGCACCGGCCGCACGCACGACACCGCCGTCCTGATCGACCTGGAGGGCCACGGCCGGGAACAGCTCGCCGACCACATCGACCTCTCCCGCACGGTCGGCTGGTTCACCAGCCTG
Source organism: Streptomyces seoulensis (assembly GCF_022846655.1). NCBI lineage: Bacteria > Bacillati > Actinomycetota > Actinomycetes > Kitasatosporales > Streptomycetaceae > Streptomyces > Streptomyces seoulensis. Next base: position 3,812,521 of record NZ_AP025667.1, on the reverse strand, counting down.
TACCCGGTCCGCCTCGACCCCGGCCCCGGCCGTGTCGTCGACCCCGCGCGCTTCGACGCGACCCTGATCGACCGCGCCGTGAAGCAGGTCAAGGAACAGTTGCGGGCGATACCGGACCACGGCGTCGGCTACGGGATGCTGCGGCACCTCAACCCGGCCACCCGCGACCGCCTCACCGCCCCGGCCCCGCAGATCGGCTTCAACTACCTGGGCAGGTACGACGGTTCGGCCGGGAGTGCGGGCGACTGGGAGGTCCTGCTCGACGGCGGCCAGCCGCGCAGCCAGGACCCGGACATGCCCGTCCACCACGTCATCGACATCAACGCGCACACCGAGGACCGCGCCGACGGACCCGTCCTCGTGACCCGCTGGGCCTGGCCCGGCGACCTGCTGAAGGAGGAGGACGTGGCGGACCTGGCCGACGCCTTCGCCCGCGCCCTGCGTGCCGTCGCCGAACACGCCCTACAGCCCGACGCGGGCGGCTACACGCCCTCCGACCTTCCCCTGGTCTCCCTGGACCAGGCCCAGATCGACCGACTTCAGAACAAGTGGGGTGGACGCAAGTGACCGGGTTCCAGTTGGAGGACGTGCTGCCGTTGACGCCGTTGCAGGCGGGCATGCTCTTCCACTCGCTCTACGACTCCCAGGCCGTGGACGTCTACACCACCCAGTTCGTGTTCGACCTCGAAGGCACCGTCAGCGTCTTCGGGCTGCGCGCCGCCATCGGCACCCTGCTGCGCCGCCACGCCAACCTCCGGGTCGGCTTCCTCCACGAGGACCTGGACCAGCCCGTCCAGGCGGTCGCCGCCGAAGTCCCCGTACCGCTGGAGGAGTTGGATCTCACCTCGGCGGCCGGACCGGAGGCGCTGGACGCGTTCCTCGCCGAGGACCGCACCCGCCGGTTCGACCTCACCACCCCGCCCCTGATGCGGTTCACCCTCGTGCACACCGCGCCAGGCCGGCACCGGCTGGTGATGACCAGCCACCACCTCCTCTTCGACGGCTGGTCCGTCCCGCTGCTGGTGCGCGAGCTGTTCGAGCTGTACGCCCGCCAGGGCGACGACGGCACGCTGCCCCGCGTCACCCCGTACCGCACCTACCTCGCCTGGCTGGCCGCCCAGGACCGGGCCGCCACGCTGGCCACCTGGCGCGGCGCGCTGGAGGGGCTGGAGACGCCCACCCTGCTCGCCGGGCGGGGCGCGCCGGAGGGGCCGGACTCCGCCGAGCTGCCCGACACCCTGGTGCTGGAGCTGGACCGCGACACCACACACCGGCTGCGCGAGACGGCCCGCGCCTCCCGGCTCACCCTCAACACCCTGGTCCAGGGAGCCTGGGGCCTGGTGCTGGCCCACCTCACCGGACGCTCCGACGTGGTGTTCGGCACCACCGTCTCCGGGCGGCCGCCGGAGATCCCCGGCATCGAGACGATGATCGGCCTGTTCATCAACACCGTCCCGGTACGGCTGCGCCCCGAGCCCGGCGAGAGCCTGGCCGCGCTGCTCACCCGGCTCCAGGAGGAGCAGGGGCGGCTGCTGGGCAACCAGTACGTCGGCCTGACCGAGATATGCGAGACCGCGGGGCTCGACCGGCTCTTCGACACCCTCGCCGTCTTCGAGAACTACCCGCTCGACGCCGAGGCCCTGCGCACCGCCCAGCAGGGCATGGCCGGCCTCACCGTCGCCGGCATCGAGGGCACCGACGCCGCCCACTACCCCCTCACCCTCACCATCGCCCCCGGCGAGGACAGCCTTCGGATCACCTTCGGCTACCGCTCCGCCCTGCTCGGCCACGCGGAGACCGAGCGCACCGTGGCCCGCGTGCGCCGCGTGCTCACGCTGATGGCCGCGGGGCTCGACGTACGCGCCGACAGTGTGCCGCTGCTGCTGGAGGGGGAGCGGGAGCGGCTGCTGGCGCTGGGGTGTGGCGACGAACTCCGCTCGGACGTACGGAACCTGAGCGTTCCCGACGCCGTGTCCCGGCAGGCGGAGCGCCACCCCGGCACGGTCGCCGTCACCGGCGCGGGCGAGGAGCTGACGTACGGGCTGCTGCAGGAGCTGTCCACCGGGCTGGCCGGAGCCCTCACCGGCTCCGGGGTGGGCGCCGAGGACGGGGTCGGCATCCTGCTCGCCCGCTCGTCGGCCCAGGTCACCGCAGCCCTGGCGGTCCTGCGCGCGGGAGCCGCCTATGTCCCGCTCGACCCACGCTGGCCCGCCGAACGCCTCGACCGCGTCACCGAGTCCGCCCCGCTGCGCGCCCTGATCGTGGACGGGACCACCCGCGAGAACCCGTGGGTGCGCGGCCTCGGCATCCCCGTACTCACCGTGGACCCCGCCGGACGCGTCCTGAGCGGCGGCCCCTTCGCCCCCGGCGCCCTGCCCGCCGTACCCGGCGGCGACCGGCTCGCGTACGTCATGTTCACGTCCGGCTCCACCGGCCTGCCCAAGGCCGTGGGCGTGACCCACGCCGACATCACCGCCCTCGCCGCCGACCGCACCTGGGCCGACGGCGCGGCCGAGGCGGTCCTGATGCACTCGGCGTACGTCTTCGACGCGGCCACCTTCGAGATGTGGGCGCCCCTGCTGAGCGGCGGCCGGGTCGTCGTGGCGCCGCAGGGCACGCTCCAGCCCGCCACGCTCCGGGACCTCGTCGCCCGGCACGGGGTGACGGCGGCCTTCCTGACGACCGCCCTGTTCAACGTCATCGCCGAGACCGACCCCGGCGCCCTCGGCCTGCTCCGGCTGGCCGCGGCGGGCGGCGAGGCCGCTTCGCCCGGCGTGCTCCAGCACCTGGCCGCCGCCCATCCCGGCACGACCGTCCTCAACGCCTACGGCCCCACCGAGACCACCACCTTCGCCACCGTCCACCGGATCCCGGCCGACGCCCCACCCGGCATGCCCGCCATCGGCCGGCCCCTGGACGGCATGCGGGCCTACGTCCTGGACGCGGTCCTGCGCCCGGTTCCGCCCGGCGCCGAGGGCGAGCTGTACATCGCCGGGCCCGGCGTCGCGCGCGGCTACCTGGGGCGCCCCGGCCTGACCGCCACCCGGTTCGTCGCCGACCCGTTCGAGGGGGACGGCGCGCGGATGTACCGCACGGGCGACGTGGTGCGCTGGGACGCCGAGGGGCTGATCCATTACGTCAGCCGCGCCGACCAGCAGGTCAAGCTGCGCGGCCACCGCATCGAACCCGCCGAGATCGAGGCGGTGCTGCGCACCGACCCGTCCGTGCGCGCCGCCTGTGTCCTGGTCCGCGAGGACCTCCCTGGCGACCGCACCCTCACCGCCTACGTCGTCCCCGCCCCCGGCCACACCGCCGACCCCGGCCGGCTGGCCGCGCACATCGGGCGCCATCTGCCGGCCTACATGGTGCCGTCCGCCGTCCAGCCGCTGGACGAACTGCCGCTGACCGCCAACGGCAAGCTCGACCGGGCCGCCCTGCCCGCCCCCGCCACGGACACGAGGGCGCAGGGACGGCCGCCGCGCGGGGCGCACGAGGAGATCGTCGCCGGGCTGTTCGCGGACGTGCTCGGCGTGCCCCGGGTCGGCGTGGACGACGACTTCTTCGCCCTGGGCGGGCACTCCCTGCTCGCCACCCGCCTCGTGGGCCGCGTCCGCACCGCGCTGGGCACCGAGACCGAGATCCGCACCCTCTTCGAGCACCCGACCGTCGCGTCCTTCGCCGTCGCCCTCGCCGACGGCGACCGCCCGGCCCGCCCCGCCCTCGTCCCGCAGCCCCGCCCCGCCGTGCTGCCGCTGTCCTACGCCCAGCGGCGCCTGTGGTTCCTGCACCGGCTCGACGGCCCCTCCGCCACCTACAACATCCCCTTCGCCGTCCGCCTCGACGGCCCCCTCGACCGGGAAGCCCTGCGCGCCGCGCTCGACGACGTGGTGGCCCGGCACTCCGCGCTGCGCACCGTCTTCCCGGCCGACGGGGAGGGACCGCGCCAGTTCATCACCGAGCCCGGCGCGGCGACCGTGCCGTTCACCGTCCGGGACACCGACGAGGGCCTACTCGGCGCGGCCGTGGCGGAGGCCGCCGCCGAGTCGATCGACATCGAGCGTGAACTCCCGCTTCGGGCGACCCTGTTGCGGCTCGCCGCCGACTCCCACGCCCTGGTCCTGGTCGTCCACCACATCGCCGCCGACGGCTCCTCGCTCGCGCCCCTCGCCCGCGACCTGGGCATCGCCTACCGGGCCCGCGTGGGCGGCGAGGCGCCGGGCTGGACCGTGCCGCCCGTCGACCACGTGGACCACGCCCTGTGGCAGCGGGCCCTCCTCGGGGACGAGGGCGACCCGTCGAGCGTGCTGTCCGGGCAACTGGAGCACTGGCGGCAGGCGTTGGGCGGCCTGCCCGAGCTGATCGACCTGCCGTGGGACCGGCCGCGCCCCGCCGTGCCCCAGCACATCGGCGCCACCCACGACTTCAGCCTCGACGCGGACACCGCCCGCCGGATCGCGGACCTCGCCCGCACCAGCGGATGCAGCGTCTTCATGGTGCTCCAGGCCGCGCTGTCCCTGCTGCTGTCCCGGCACGGCGCGGGCGAGGACATCCCGCTCGGCACGGCCGTCGCCGGACGCACCGACGAGGCCGCCACCGACCTGGTCGGCTTCTTCGTCAACACCCTCGTCCTGCGCACCGACCTCTCGGGCGACCCCACCTTCCGCGAACTCCTGGACCGGGTGAAGGAGTTCGACCTCTCCGCCTACACCCACCAGGACCTCCCCTTCGAGCGCCTGGTCGAACTCCTCAACCCCGCGCGCTCGCAGAGCCACCACCCGCTCTTCCAGACCATGCTGGTCCTGCAGAACCACGGCCCCGCGGCCCCCGTCGAGCTGCCCGGCCTCACCGTCAGCCCGGTACCGGCTGAGCTGGACGTGGCCAAGTTCGACCTGTCCTTCACCTTCACCGAGACCCGCGACCACAGCGGGGCACCGGGCGCCATGCGGGCCGCCGTGGACTACGCGACGGAACTCTTCGACGCGGCCACCGTCCACGCCCTCGGCGAGCGGCTCGTCCGGCTGCTCACCGCCGTCACCACCGACCCCGACCGGCCGCTGCGCGCCTACGACGTCCTGACCGACGCCGACCGCGCCCGCGTCACCGCCTGGGGCACCGGCCCCGAGGCGGACCTGCCCGAGAGCGTCCCCGCCCTCTTCCGGCGCCGGGTCCGGAGCACCCCGGACGCACCGGCGGTCCGCGACGCCACCACCACGCTCACCTACCGCGAACTCGACGCCCTCGCCGACTCCGTCGCCGCCCGCCTCACCGCGCGCGGCATCGGCCCCGAGGACCGGGTCGCCGTCGCGCTGCCCCGCACCCGCGAACTCCTCGTCACCCTGCTCGGCGTCCTCAAGGCCGGCGCCGCCTACGTACCGCTCGACCCCGACTATCCGGCCCGCCGTCTCACCCACATGGTCGAGGACTCCCGCCCCCGCCTGCTGCTGACCACCCCCGAGGTGCGCGAGCGGCTGCCCGAGCTGCCGGTGCCGTACGTCCACGTCGGCGACCTCACCGCCGACCGGGCGCCGGCCACCCTGGGCGATCCGGACCCGGCGCACCCGGCGTACGTCATCTACACCTCCGGCTCCACCGGCCTGCCCAAGGGCGTGGTGGTCACCCACCGGGGCGTCGGCGCGCTGGCCCGCACCCATGCCGAGCGGCTGCGGGTCGGCCCCGGCGACCGGGTGCTGCACGTGGCGTCCGTCAGCTTCGACGCCGCGTTCTGGGAGATGTGCATGGGCCTGTTCACCGGGGCCTGCCTGGAGATCGACGAACGCGACGCCCTGCTGCCCGGCCCCGCCCTCGCCGACACCGTCCGCGAACGCGGCGTCACCCACCTCACCCTGCCGCCCGCCGCGCTCGCCGTGATGCCGCCCGGCTCGCTGCCCGAGGGCACCACCATCGCCCTCGCCGGCGAGGCGTGCCCGCCGCACCTGGTGCACACCTGGGCGCGCGACCGGCACCTCGTCAACGCCTACGGCCCCACCGAGACCACCGTCTGCGCCACCATGAGCGCCTTCCAGCACGCCGACGGCCCCCTCGCACCCGACCGGACCGTGCCCATCGGCGTCCCCGTCGACGGCACCCGCGTGCACGTCCTGGACGACCGGCTGGCCCCCGTACCGCCGGGCGTGGCCGGTGAGTTGTACGTCTCCGGCGCCAGCCTGGCCCGCGGCTACCACGAGCGAGCCGCCCTGACCGCGACCCGGTTCGTCGCCGACCCCTTCGACCGCGCGGGCGGCCGGATGTACCGCACCGGCGACCTGGCGCGCTGGACCACTGACGGCGAACTCGTCTACGTCTCCCGCGTGGACGACCAGGTCAAACTGCGCGGCTTCCGGATCGAGCTGGGCGAGATCGAGGCCGCGCTCACCGCGCTGCCCGGCATCGCCGCGGCCTGCGCGACGGTCCGCGAGGACCGCCCCGGTGACCGGCGCCTGGTCGCCTACACCGTCGCCGAGGAAGGGCGGCAGGCACCGGACGCGGCCGAACTGCGCGCCCGCCTCGCCGAGAGCCTGCCCGACCACATGGTCCCGGCCGCCTGCGTCCCGCTCGACGCCCTGCCCCTCACCCCCAACGGAAAGACCGACCGGCAGGCCCTGCCCGCGCCCGAGCGGACCGCGACAGGCGAGCACACGGCCCCGCGCACCGACCTCGAACGGGAACTGTGCGCGGCGTTCGCGGAGACCCTCGGGGTGCCCCGAGTCGGCGTCGAGGACGACTTCTTCGCCCTCGGCGGCCACTCCCTGCTCGCCGTCACCCTCGCCCAGCGGATCGAGGAGCGCTGCGGCCGGCGCCTGTCCCTGCGGGAGCTGTTCGCCGCGCCGACCGTGGCGGGCGTCGCCCGCCTGCTGGACCGTACGCCCAGGGAGCAGGGGTACGGCGGCGGACTCGACCTCGCCGCCGAGGTCCGCCTCGCACCGGACATCACGGCCACCGTCCGCCGGAGCGCCCGCCCCGCCTCGCGCCCGCTGCTCACCGGCGCCTCCGGGTTCCTCGGGGCGTTCCTCCTGCGTGACCTCGTGGAGAGCACCGACGGCCCGGTCGACTGCCTGGTCCGCGCCGAGGACCCCCGGCGTGCCGCCGAGCGGCTGCGCGCCAACCTGGAGCACTACGGCCTCTGGCAGCCCCGCTACGAGACCCTGGTCAACCCGGTGCCCGGCGACCTCGCGGCTCCCGGCCTGGGCCTGACCCCCGAGGACCGCGCCGCGCTGGTCCGCCGTCTCGGCGCCGTCCTGCACAACGGCGCACGCGTCAACTTCGCCGCCGGGTACGGAGATCTGCGCGCGCCCAACGTCGCGGGCACCGAGGAACTGCTGCGGCTGCTCGCCGACTCGGCCTCACCGGGCATGCACTACATCTCGACCACCAGCGTGTTCGCCCCGGCGACCGGACCCGACCCCGTCGTCATCACCGAGGCCACCCCGACCGGCCCGGCGGCCGCCCTGCCCGACGGCTACGCCCGGAGCAAGTGGGTCGCGGAGGGCCTGGTCGGGCTCGCCCGCGAACGCGGCCTGCCGGTCACCGTGCACCGGCCCGGCCGGATCAGCGGCGACACCGTCACCGGCGCCTGCCAGGACCGGGACCTGCTCTGGCAGCTCATCAAGGGCTGCCTCCAGGCCGGGGCCGTCCCCGACCTGCCGTACGGCTCCACCGACTGGGTGCCGGTGGACCACGTCAGCAGGGCGGTCGTGGCGCTCGCCGGGTCGGCGCAGACGGGCGGGGAGGTCCATCACTTCACCAACCCGGACGCCCCTGACCTGGGCCGCGTCTTCGAGGCGGCCGCCCGCCTCGGCCACGAGCCGGCGACCGTCCCCGTCCAGGAGTGGCAGGCCCGTGTCGCGGCCGACCCGGACAACGCGGCGCAGCTCTTCCTCGGCGACGAGCCGCAGACCCGGCACGAGGCGATGGACCGGCGCCGCTTCGACTCCCACCAGACGGCCAAGGCCGTGGGCGCCCTGGGTGTCCACCAGCCCCCGCTGACCGACGAGGTGCTCACCCGCTACCTCACCTGGTTCCACCGCACGGGCTTCCTGCCCGCGCCCACGAAGGGAGGGGGGACCCGCTAGCGGGCGGACCGCTCGGCGGCGCGCTTGATGCCGCGCAGGGCCTCCTCCAGGCCGCGGCTGACGTGCTCGCCCTCGACGTTGTCGGTGTGCAGCTCGACGGTCAGCCGCGAGCTGCCCGACTCGTCGCCCGCTGCCACGTGCAGCCGGCCGTGGTAGTCGTCGGGTCCGGGCGCACCCCACTCCAGGCTCTTGCCGTCCTCCAGCACATGGACCCACGCCTGGCTGGTGACGTCCTGCTCGGGCTCGCCGGGCGGGTCGATGTGCGCGGTGACGGTGACGCGGTCGCCGCCCTCCGGCTCGACCGAGGTCAGCCGGGGGAGGTAGGCCGGGAGGTTCTCCACGTCCGCGAGGTAGTCGAAGAGGCGGTCGGCCGGGACCGCCACGGTGATCGAGTCGTCGTAGTTACCCATGGTCCCGCTGTGCCCCGGCCCGGGGACCGGTAACGGTGCGGCGGGTCCGATTGGTCCGGACGGGTGAAGCGATGCGCCGGGTGGCGCAGTGCCGGGTCCGGACGCCCGGTCCGGCCGCGCACCTTCTCCGAGAAGCTTCGCCTCCCGGTCGTCGTCGACGGCGTCGCGGCGGCGGTGAAGCTCGCTGGCGAAGCGGAGGGTGTGGGGGAGCCCGGCATACTGAGCCGGCCGAGGGCGACCGGACGAAGGAGATCGCGCATGCTGAAGGACCTGTTCGGAGCGGTACCGGCCACCGCCGCCGAGGCCCTGGACGTGTTCGACGAAGCCGGGACGGTCGAGCCGGACTTCATGTTCGGCACCTGGCGCGGTGCCGAACTCCCCACCGGTCACCCGATGGACGGCCTGCTCGCCGCCACCGGGTGGTGGGGGAAGCGGTTCGTGGACGCCGAGACCGTCCATCCGCTGCTGTTCCCGGCGCCGGACGGTGCCTCGCTGTGGGCGTTCGACCCGGCCAAGGCGTTCCTCGGCCTCGGACTCACCCGGAGGCTGCCGGTGTTGAGGAACCGCTCGCTCGTCGCGCCGGTCACCACGCTGCGGCCCGTCCTGCGGACGCGTGACCCCAAGGCGCGGTTGCGCAGCACCCGGTACCGCGGCAAGGACACCGCCACGATGCTCTACGACCAGGTCCCGGTGAACGACGTCTTCCGCAGGCTTTCCGACGACGCGGTGATCGGCGCGATGGACATGCGCGGCCTGCGCAGCCCCTACTTCTTCGTGCTGCGCCGGGACGACTCGCTCCGGGTGGAGTAGGGACGGTGGGCGGCCGGTCCTTACGGAGTGGTGACGTCGGGGCGGTGAGGCGGGGGAGCGGCCGATCAGGGGCCTAGTTTGGGGCCATGCGTGTATTGGTCACCGGTGGTGCCGGGTTCATCGGGTCACATGTCGTGGACGTCCTGCGGGCGTCCGGGCACGAGGCCGTGCTCTTCGACGTCCGCGACGACCCCGCCGCGGACGTCCGCGACCGCGCGGCCGTCGCCCGCGCCCTGACCGGCGTGGACGCCGTCTGCCACCAGGCGGCCATGGTGGGCCTCGGCGACGGCGTGGCCGACGCGGCCGAGTACGTGTCCCGCAACGACCTGGGCACCGCCGTCCTGCTCGCCGCGATGGCGGAGGCAGGCGTGCGCCGGCTGGTGCTGGCCGGGTCGATGGTCGTGTACGGCGAGGGCCGCTACGAGTGCCCCGCCCATGGTGTCGTGCGGCCCGGTCCGCGCGCCGAGGCCGACCTCGCTGCCGGCCGCTTCGAGCCGCCGTGTCCCGAGTGCGGCACCGCACTCGCCCCCGGCCTGGTGGGCGAGGACACCCCGGCCGACCCGCGCAACGTGTACGCCGCGACCAAGCTGGCCCAGGAGCACCTGGCCGCCGCGTGGGCCCGCGCCACCGACGGCACGGCACTCTCGCTGCGCTACCACAACGTCTACGGCCCCCGGATGCCCCGCGACACCCCGTACGCCGGAGTCGCCGCGTTCTTCCGCTCGGCGCTGGAACGCGGGGAGGCCCCAAGGGTGTTCGAGGACGGCGGTCAGCGGCGCGACTTCGTGCACGTGCGGGACGTGGCGGCCGCGAACCTCGCCGCGCTCACGGCGCCGGCCCGGCCCGGCACGCTCACCGCGTACAACACCGGCAGCGGTGAGCCCCGTACGGTGGGCGAACTCGCCGAAGCCCTGGCCGCCGCCCACGGCGGGCCCGAGCCGGTGGTCACCGGCGAGTTCCGGCTCGGGGACGTACGGCATGTCACCGCCGACTCCTCCCGGCTGCGGGCCGAGCTGGGCTGGGCGCCGCGGGTCGCCTTCGCCGAGGGGATGGCGGAGTTCGCGCGGGTCCGCTGAAGTCAGGAGGCCGGGGCGGGCAGGGTCACCTCGAAGCGGCAGCCGCCCGGGATGTTCCGCACACTCGCCCGCCCCTGATGCGCCTCCACGATCCCCCGGACGATCGCCAGCCCGAGCCCCGCACCGGCGGGAGGCGTACGCGCGTCCGTGCCGCGCCAGCCGGTGTCGAAGACCCGGGGCAGGTCCTCCTCGGGGATGCCGCCGCAGCCGTCCGTCACCGACAGCACCACGCCCTCCGGACCCCGCCCGGCCGCGATCGCGACCGTGCCGTCCGCCGGGGTCCGGCGGATGGCGTTGACCAGCAGGTTGGCGAGGACTCGGCTCATCTCCTTGCCGTCCACCTCGACCGGCACCGGCCGCACCCCGTCGCCCACCAGCCGTACGCCGTGCTCGCGGGCGAGCGGTCCCACCCCGGCGAGGGCGTCCCCCACCAGGTCGTACAGCGAGATCCGGGCCGGGCTGAGGGGAAGCGTCCCGGCGTGGATGCGGGACAGCTCGAAGAGGTCGCCGACCATGTCGTTGAGGCGCTCCACCTCGGTGCGGATCTGCCGGAGATAGCGGGCGGGATCGGCGGCCACCCCGTCCTCCAGCGCCTCCGACATGGCGCGCAGCCCGGCCAGCGGGGTGCGCAGATCGTGCGAGATCCAGGCGACGAGCTCGCGCCGGGACGCCTCCAGGGCCCGTTCGCGTTCGCGGGAGGCGGCCAGCCGGGCGCTGGTCGCGGCCAGTTCCCGGCTCAGGGCGTCGAGTTCGGCGGTGGCCGGGGTGGTGGGCGCGGCGAAGGCGCCGGCGTCGCCGAAGTGGCGGGCGGCGTCCGCCAGTTCCCGGCTGCGGGCGACGACCCGGCGGCCCAGGAGCAGCGCGGTGGGCAGGGCGACGACGGCCGCCATGGCGACGACCGTGGTGACCACCCGCAGGTCGTGGGCGGAGAGGAACATCGCCTGCGCCACGGCCATCGTGCCCGCCAGCATGGCGAACACGCCGACGCCCGCCACCACGCCGAGCGAGGCGGTCAGCGAACGGCGCCGGATCAGCCGCAGCACGGCGGCGCCGAGCAGGCCCGAGGCGGCGGCGCCCAGGAAGGCGTAGAGGGCGATGAGGAGGTAGTCGCGCACGTCAGTCCTCCCGCGACTCGGTGGCCGGGCCCGTGCCGTCCGCGTCCGTGCCGTCCGTGTGCGTGCCGTCTTCCGCCTCCGTGTCGTCCGCCTCCGCGTCCGGTTCGAAGCGGTAGCCGACGCCCCAGACGGTGCGGATCAGGCGGGGCCGGGCCGCGTCGTCCTCGACCTTGCCGCGCAGCCTGCGGACGTGGACGGTGACGGTGGACAGGTCGCCGAACTCCCAGCCCCACACCTCCCGCATCAGTTCCTCGCGGCCGAAGGCGCGGCCCGGATGCCGCAGGAAGAACGCCAGCAGATCGAACTCCCGCAGTGTCAGCGAGAGTTCGGTGCCGTTCTTGGTGGCGCGACGGGCTTCGGGGTCAAGGGTCAGGCCCGCCGCCGAGAGCGGGCCTGAACCGGGCCGGGTCCGGTCGGCGGGGCGGGTGCGGCGCAGTACCGACTCCACGCGCAGCACCAGTTCGCGCGGGCTGAACGGCTTCGTCACATAGTCGTCCGCGCCGACCTCCAGGCCGAGCACGCGGTCGGCCTCGTCTCCGCGCGCCGTGAGCATGATGACCGGTACCGGGCCGCGCTCGCGCAGCCGTGCGCACACCTCCAGGCCGTCCATGCCGGGCAGCATCAGGTCGAGCACCACCAGGTCGGGCCGGTGCCCGGCGGCGCACGCGAGGGCGGAGGGACCGTCGGCGGCGCGGTCCACCACATGTCCGGCACGGGCCAGGTATCCGGCGACGACCTCCGCGACGGTCGGGTCGTCGTCCACGACGAGGACCCGGCCGGCGGCCTCGGACCGCCGCTTCGGGTCCGGTCCGGCGGATGGGGCTGTGTACGGCTGCTGCATGCCGTCCAGCCTGGCAGCACGTCCGGGCTCCGGCCGCCGAGGGGCTCGGACGTCCGCGTTTCGTAAGGAGCGGAAGTCCGGTTCGTGGTGATTCCGGTTCGTAGGGTGAACGACGTGACCACCTCACCCCCTCCCACCGGTCCCGACGTGGACGTCGTGCTGCCCTGCCTGGACGAGGCCGAGGCCCTGCCCTGGGTGCTGGCCCGCATCCCGGCGGGCTGGCGTGCGCTCGTCGTGGACAACGGCTCCACCGACGGCTCCGCCGAGATCGCCCGCGCCCACGGCGCGACCGTCGTGCGCGAGGAACAGCGGGGCTTCGGCGCCGCCTGCCACGCCGGGCTGCTCGCCGCCACCGCCGACGTGGTCTGCTTCTGCGACTGCGACGCCTCCCTCGACCCCCGCCTGCTGGTGCCCTTCGTCCAGGAGGTCCGTTCCGGCGGGGCCGACCTGGTGCTCGGGCGGCGCCGGCCGCAGGGGCGGGGAAGCTGGCCCGCGCACGCCCGCGCGGGCAACCTCGCGCTCTCCCTGCTGCTGCGCCGCCGCACCGGCCTGGCCCTGCGCGACCTCGGCCCGCTGCGCGCCGCCCGCCGCGAGTCACTGCTCACCCTCGGCCTCACCGACCGGCGCAGCGGCTACCCCCTTCAGATGGTGGTGCGCGCGGCCGACGCGGGCTGGCAGGTCACCGAGCACGACGTGCCGTACCTGCCCCGCTCCGGCGCCTCCAAGGTCACGGGCACCTGGCGGGGCACCTGGCACGCGGTACGGGACATGAGCCGCGTCCTGCGCGAGGCGGCCCCCGCCCAGCGGGAGGGGACGGCGCCCGGGGGAACCACGTGAGGGCCCGGTCTCTCACCGGCACCGGCACCAGTGCCGGCTCGGAGCGAGCCGCCGCCGTCCGCGCCCGTCTCTTCCCGGTCCCAGGAGAAAACCCATGACCACCCTCCTCGTCATCGCCAAGGAACCCAGGCCGGGCCGGGTCAAGACCCGCCTCACGCCCCCGTTCTCGCCCGCCCAGGCCGCCGAGCTCGCCGAGGCGGCCCTCGCGGACACGCTGCGCGCGGTGGCCGCCACCCCGGCCCGGCGGCGGGTGCTCGTGCTGGACGGCCGGCCGGGGCCCTGGCTGCCGGACGGGTTCGAGGTCGTACCGCAGTGCGCGGGCGGCCTCGACGAGCGGCTCGCTGACGCCTTCGCCCGCTGTACCGGGCCCACCCTGCTGGTGGGCATGGACACCCCGCAGATCACCCCGGCCCTGCTGACCGTGGACTTCTCCGGCCGCGATGCCGTCCTCGGTCCCGCCGAGGACGGCGGATTCTGGGCGATCGGCATGGCGCGCCCCGAGCCCGAGCTGCTGAGAGGCGTACCGATGTCCGTGCCCGAGACGGGAACGGTGCAGCGGGAGCGGCTGGCCGCGGCCGGGCTGCGGGTGGGCGACCTGCCCCGGCTCCGGGACGTCGACACCGTCGACGACGCCCGCGCCGTCGCCGCCCTCGCCCCCGACACCGCCTTCGCCGCGCGACTGGCGGCCCTCACCCACCCTGGAGCGTCATGAGCACCTCGATCGCGGCACCCGCGTGGGAAGTCTCCGACCCGTACACCACGGCGCTGCGCACCGGCCGGGGGCCGCTGTTCCTGCGCCGTGGTGACGGCTGGCTGCTGCCGCTGGACGTCGAGCGCTGGTGCGCGCGCGCCGACGTCGTGGACCGGGCGGTGCTGGAGCGCTGCGAGGGGGCGGTGCTCGACGTGGGCTGCGGACCCGGCCGGCTGGTCGCCGAACTCGCCGCGCGCGGCCGCAGCGCCCTCGGCGTCGACGTGAGCGAGGCCGCGGTGGCCCGTACCCACACGCTCGGCGGCAGGGCGCTGCACCGCTCGGTCTTCGACCCGCTGCCCGGCGAGGGCGACTGGGGCACGGTGCTGCTCATGGACGGCAACGTGGGCATCGGCGGTGACGTGCCGGCTCTGCTGCACCGGATGCGTGAACTGCTGCGCCCAGGCGGCCTGTTGATCGCCGAGACCGCGCCCGGTGAGATCGACGAGTGGGCCCGCGTGCAGGTTGTGGACGTGGCCCACGGCGGGGAGGCCGTGGGCGAGCCGTTCCCCTGGGCGCGGGTCGGCAGCCCGGCGCTGCTGAAGCGCGCACGGCGGGCCGGCTGGCGCGCGGTCGCTCAGTGGGCCGAGGGCGACCGGTGCTTCGTCGCCCTGCGCAGCCGCAGTGCGAGCAGCAGCGCGGAGCCGCCGAACAGGACGGCGGTGATCAGCAGCCAGCGGGTCAGGAACACGTCCGGGTCGAGCCCGGTGGCCGACCGGTAGCGGTCGGCCGAGGCGCCGAGAACCAGCGGCCACCACACCAGGAGCGCCAGCCCGGACAGCACGACGGGCACCCGCACGTACGGCGTCCAGGAGCGCCGCCCGGCTGCATCGGTCCCGGCCCGCAACGCGCGGTCGAGCGCGGAGTACAGCGGCAGCAGCACCAGGTCGTGCAGCAGGGCCGCCCCCGCGAACCAGAGGGCCACCGCGAGCCAGTCGTCGGCCAGCAGACGCACGCCCGCGTAGGCGGCGAGCGCGAACGAGCAGGCCAGCAGCAGCAGTTGCAGCGGGCTGCCGAACGCAGCAGGGGTCGGCCTCGGCAGATGCATCACAGGTCTCCGAAGGTCAGCCGGGCCACCCACTTGGTGTTGTGGACGCCGGGGGCGGCGGGCACGATGATCCGCGCCGGATAGCCGTGGTCGGGGGACAGCGCCTCGCCGTTGACGTACAGGGCGAGCAGCGAACGCGGGTCGGACACCTGGTTGGCGCGCAACGCGGCCCGGCGGAAGGCCCCGTGACGCTGGAGGGACTCCACGAGCACGTCGGGCGGATCGACGTCGTACCCGGCGAGCGCGGCCAGGTCGCGCAGCCGCACCCCGCGCCACCACTGGTCCGCCGTGGACCAGCCCTCCACACACGCGATCGGCAGCGACGCACTGTGCTGGGGCAGGCGGAGCAGGTCGGCCCGGCCGAGCCGCACGGTCCCGGCCGGTCCGGTCACGACCAGCCGCCAGGCGTCCGGGTGGGTGTCCGCGGTGGTGATACCGGCGTAGCGCGCCGTCTTGTTGATCTGGAAGCCGTTCGGGCCGCCACCGGGATCGGACCCGCCGTGCGGAGCGAGCAGCGCGGTACGGCGCAGCGGGCCACCGAGGCTCTGCCCGACGGTCGTGGCGAACAGCAGCAGCGAACCCCCGCCGACCAGCCACAGCGCGCCGCGCCGGGACACAGTCGGCGGGGCCGGGTCCGGGGCGGCGAGCCCCGCCTCGTCACCCTCCCCGCCCCGCCGGGCGCGTACGGCTCGCAGCGCCATGGGTGTCTTCAGCACCGCGTGCACGAGGAACGCGGCGAAGAACACCCAGGCGCCGTAGAAGTGCAGGGCGTAGAACGAACCGGGGAAGACGTAGTCCAACTGGATGTTGAGCAGCCCGGTGACGAACTGGAACAGGGCACCGCCGACCAGGAGCAGCAGCGAGAGACGCTCCAGCGCGTGCGCCACCGAGCGGGCCGGCGGCAGCGCGAACAGCTTCGGCACCACCGACCACAGCTTGGCCAGGAGGACCGGGACCAGCACGACGCCCAGCGTGACGTGGACGCCCTGGTTCAGCCGGTACAGCCAGGACGGCCCGGCCGGCCAGTCGAACAGGTAGAGACCGAGCAGCCCCTTGTCCGGGGTCGGGTCGTTCACCGGCGACAGGTCCGGGTTGTAGGCGGCGTAGGACACCAGACCGGTCACGAACAGCACGCTGATGCCACCGAGCAGCACCAGCCCGAGCACCGCGGTGAACCAGGTGCCGCGTACGGGGCTACGCCAGAAGCGGGGAGAGGCGGGAAGCCGGGGATCATCTCGCATGCCCCGACCGTAGGCCCGGGAACACCCCGGAACGGCCGCGCGACCCATGACGAAACGCTGACGTCCGGCCCGGAAGACGGACCCGACCGCCCCCCACCGCCTAGCGTGCCGGTGTGATCCACCGCCACCCCCGCACCCCACGCCGCGACCTGTACGCCGCCGCGGCGGCCGTACTGCTCGTCACGGCCGCCGTCCTGGTCGGCCGTCACATCCAGGACACCCGCCACACCCTGTTCGTGCACTGGCCGCCGCTCTTCGCCGAGTGGGACCCGCACCTCGGCGCCGGCACCCCGGCCGCGCTGCTGCTCGCGGCCGCCGGAGTGGCGTACGGGCCCACGCTCGCCACCCGGCTGCCCTGGCGCGCGTTGCCCTGGGTGACCTGGGCGGCATCGGCGGCCTGGATCGTCTCCCTCGCCCTGGTCGACGGCTGGCACGACGGCATCGCCTCCCGGCTCACCACCGGGAACGAGTACCTCCAGGTGATCGGCCGGTTCCACGACATCCCGGCCACCCTGCGCGGCTTCGACGACCACATCATCGGCGGCGTCCCCGGCAACTGGCCCGCCCATGTCGCCGGCCATCCCCCCGCCGCCACGGTCACCTTCGTCCTGCTGGACCGCATCGGTCTCGGCGGGGGCGGCTGGGCGGGGATGTGGTGCGTGGTGCTCGGCGCGTCCGCGTCCGCCGCGGTGCTGGTCGCCCTGCGCGTGCTGGCGGACGAGCGCCTGGCCCGGCGGGCGGCACCCTTCCTGGTGCTCGCCCCGGCCGCGGTCTGGATGGGCGCCTCGGCCGACGCCTACTTCGCGGCGGTGGCCGCCTGGGCACTGGCGTGCCTCGCGCTCGCGCTCACCCGGCGCTCCCTGCCCTGGGCGGGAGCCTCCGGCCTGCTCTTCGGCCTGACCTGCTACCTCTCCTACGGCCTCACCCTGACCGCCCTGATCGGGATCGCGGTACTCGTCCTCACCCGGACGGACTTCAGGGCCCGCCCCGCGCTCCTGCCGGTCTTCCTCGCCGGACTGGCCGTCGTACCCGTGGTGTTCGGCCTGCTCGGGTTCAACTGGTGGACGGCCTATCACCTGTTGGTGACCCGCTACTACCAGGGCGTCGGCGGCACCCGCCCCTACGCCTACTGGATCTGGGCCAACCTGGCCTGCACGGCGGTCATCACCGGCCCGGCGACGGCAGCGGCCCTCCCGCGCACGGTCGGCTCCCTCACCCACCGGGACGACCGTCCCGCCGCGCGCCTCGCCCTGATCGTCTGCGCGGCCCTGGTGGCCTTGCTGATCGCGGACCTCTCGGGCATGAGCAAGGCGGAGACGGAACGCATCTGGCTGCCCTTCGCGGTGTGGCTGCTGCCCGCGTGCGCCTTCCTCCCGCGCCCCCGGATCTGGCTGGGCGCCCAGGTGGTCCTGGCGCTGCTGGTCAACCACCTTCTGCTGACGGGGTGGTGACCTGCCCGGCTGCCTACCCTCGACGCACCAGGTCGAGCTGGTACCAGCTACCCGACCTGCCGCCGAGGTCGGCCGGACCGGCCGGGCCGGTGAGGACGAACCCGGCCTTCAGCAGGACGCGTCGGGAGGCGGCGTTGTCGTGGGAGGTGGCCGCGCGGAGGGTGTGCAGGGCGTGCCGGGTCACGGCCAGGCCGCACAACTCCCGTACGGCCGCCGTCGCCACGCCCCGCCCGGTGACCTGCTCCGCCACCCGGTAGCCGAGGTCGGCGGTGCCGTCCTGAAGGTCGTAGAGGTTGAACCGGCCCAGGACCGAGCCGTCCTCGGCGACGAGCAGGTAGAAGGCACACACTCCGTCGGCCTGTTCGGCGAGCAGGGCGTCGTACCGCTCGCCGAACCGGGCGAAGTACTCGTCACCCCGGTCGGAGACGGCGGCGGCGAAGTAACCCCGGTTGGCCAGCTCGAAAGCCAGCACCGCGGGGGCCAGTCCGGGGTCCAGCAGCTTCAGTTCGGGCATCGGCCGACTGTACGGTCTCGGCGCCCGGCGGACCGTGCCGTCCCACGGAGCGGAGCGCGCCCATCGGCCGACGCGCGCGGGCCGTGCTCGTACGCGCCCCTCCCTGCGCGCCCCGTGCGCTCCTGCGGGTCCTGCCCCCGGCTGTCACGATCGACGCGGGCGGCCCGGCTCCGGCCACGACGGCCACCATTACGGCTGCGACGACGGCTGCGGCAGCGGCCGTGACGAGGGGGACGCATGACGCGGCGATGGCTGGTGACGGGATGTTCCTCCGGGCTGGGACGGGCGCTGGCGGAGGCCGTGGCGGAGGCGGGTGACCGGCTGGTCGCCACGGCTCGCCGGCCCGCCGTGCTGCACGATCTCGCGACCCGGTTCCCGGACCGGGTGACGACGGTGGCACTCGACGTGCGCGACGCCGCGCAGTGCGAAGCGGCGGTGGCCCACGCCGTCGACCGCTTCGGCGGGGTGGACGTGCTGGTCAACAACGCCGGGGCGGGCCTTTTCGGCGCGCTGGAGGAGGTGGCGGACGACGAACTGCGCGACCAACTGGAGGTGCTCGCGGTGGCGCCGTCGCGGCTGGCCCGTCTGGTGCTCCCCTTCATGCGCCGCCAGGGCTTCGGCCACATCGTCAACGTCTCCTCCCTCGCCGGCCGGATCGGTTTTCCCGGCCTGTCCGCCTACGTGGCGGGCAAGTACGCGCTGGAGGGGATGAGCCAGGTGCTCGCGGCGGAGGTCGCGCCGTTCGGCATCCGCGTGAGCGCGGTCGAACCCGGCGGATTCGCCACGGGTTACGGCGCCGCCCTGGCCGAGACCGCCACACGTGTCCCCGCCTACGCGGACGTCACGCGGGACATGTGGGCGGCGCTGCGCGGGATGGGGGACAACCCCGAGCTGGGCCGCCCCGAGACGTTCGCCGCCCAGGTCCTGCGTCTCGTCGAGGCGGATTCGGCACCCGTGCGGGTGCCCGTCGGGGCGGACGCCTTCGCGTACCTGGAGGCGGCCGAGGCGGCGGCCCGCGACGAGCTGACCGCCGCCCGCGCCCTTGTGCCCGGTCCGGCGACCACCACGGCGACGGCGCCGGTCACCTGAGAATTCCGGGGCCCGCGGCCCACGCGCGACCGCACCGGCCCCCCCCCCGCCCCGGGTAGGACCGGGCCCGGCCGGGCAGCCATGGCTCTGACGGGTGACCGGTGGTGCGGGCGGGTCGGGTGGTCCGGCCGTGTGCCGGGCGCGAGGGAGTGACGACGGTCGAGGGCGCTGCCATGGAGCTGAATCACGAGGACCGTGCGACCGGGGGCCGCAGGCCGTCGGTGCGGGCGCTCGCCGCCGGGTCGGTGGGCAACTTCATCGAGTGGTACGAGTTCGGTGTCTACGGCTACTTCGCCACGGTGATCGCGGAGCGGTTCTTCACCCCGGCCGGCGGCGGCTCGGTCGAGGGCCTGGTGAAGACCTACGCCTCCTTCGCGCTGGCCTTCTTCTTCCGGCCCGTCGGCGCGGCCCTGTTCGGCCGGCTCGGGGACCGGATCGGTCGGCGGCCGGTGCTGATCCTGGTGATCTCCCTGATGACGGTGACGACGGCACTGATCGGCGCGCTGCCGACGTACGCCACGGTCGGCGTCCTGGCGCCGTGGCTGCTGACGCTGCTCCGGGTGCTCCAAGGGCTGTCCGCCGGAGGGGAGTTCGGCGGCGCGGTCGCCGTGATGACCGAGTTCGCGCCGCCGGGCAGGCGCGGGCTGTACGGAGCGTGGCAGTCGTTCACCGTGGCGCTGGGGCTGCTGGGCGGGGCCGGTGTCGCGGCAGCGCTGGCGAGCGTGCTGACCGAGGCCGAGCTGAGCGCGTGGGGGTGGCGGGTGCCGTTCCTCCTCGCCCTGCCGATGGGTGTGGGCGCGCTGTGGCTGCGGTTGCGGCTGGACGAGACGCCGCGGTTCAGGGAGCAGGGGCCGGACGCGGCCGAAGTCCTGCCCGCGCGACAGGTGGCGTGGGCCATCGCGCTGGGCGCCGGACGGGTGATGGGGTGGGCGGCCGCCGGGTACGCCTTCCTCGTCGTCCTGCCGTCGTACCTCCAGACTGCCCTGCACGCGACCTTCCGGGAGGCGCTCACCGCGACCGTCCTGGCCAACCTCGGCTTCGCCGCCACCATCATCCCGGCGGGCCTGCTGAGCGACCGGATCGGGCGGCGGCCGGTGATGCTGACGGGGGCCGGCCTGGTCGTGGTCCTCGCGGTGCCGCTGCTCGACGTCCTGCAGAGCGGCGGCACGTCCACCCCGCTCAAGGGCCTCGCGGTGCTGCTCGCGGGCGCGGTCGTCGGGCTGATGGCCGGGCCGGGGCCCGCGCTGCTCGCCGAGATGTTCCCGACGCGGGTGCGCTGCACGGGGCTCGGACTCGCCTACGCCCTGTCCAATGCCGTCTTCTCGGGCTGCGCGGGGCTCATCATCACGGAGGCCGTGAAGCGGACCGGGAACGTGGACGTCCCCGCCTACTACGCGGCGGCGGCCTGCGCGGTGAGCATGCTCGCCCTCTTCAAGAGCACCGCTTTCAACGGCACTGCGGGAAAGGCGGGTTGGACGGATGCTGGTGATCGGTCTGATGTCGGGGACGTCGTACGACGGCATTGACGCGGCGGCGGCCGAGCTGCGCCTCACGGGGGACACGCTCCTGCTGAAGCCGCTCGGGATGGTGAGCGAGCCGTACGACGCGGAGCTGCGGGAGCTGCTCGCGGGGGCGCTGCCCCCGGCGTCCGTGCCCCTGGCCGACGTGTGCCGGCTCGACACCCGGATCGGGCAGGCGTTCGCGGCGGTGGCCGCCCGTGCGAACGCCGAACTGTGCGGAGGGCGAGCGGAGTTGATCGCCTCGCACGGGCAGACGGTCTACCACTGGGTGGACGGCGACCGGGTGCACGGCACCTTGCAGCTCGGGCAGCCCGCATGGATCGCCGAGGCGACCGGGCTGCCCGTCGTCGCGGACTTCCGCCCGCGTGACGTGGCCGCGGGCGGCCAGGGCGCGCCCCTGGTCAGCCTGGTCGACCTGCTGTGGCTGCGGGGCAGGCCGGGAACGCCGGTCGCGCTGAACATCGGCGGCATCGCCAACCTCACCGCACCCGACGGGACCGCCTTCGACACCGGTCCGGGATGTGCGCTGGTGGACGCGGCGGCGCGGGAGTTCAGCGGTGGCCGGCTGGCGTACGACGCGGACGGCGCGCTGGCCGCGAGCGGCCGGGTGCACGGCCCGCTGCTGGAGCGGCTGTTGGCCGACCCGTACTACCCGCGCCCCGCTCCCAAGACGACCGGCAAGGAACTGTTCCACCCCGGCTACCTGCGGGCGACGGCCGCCCCGGAGACGCTGTCCGGTGTGCCGGCCGAGGACGTCCTGGCCACGCTCACCGAACTGACGGCCCGCACGATCGCGGACGCCGTCCGCGCGGTCTCGGCCACGGAGGTCATCGCCTCCGGCGGCGGCACCCGCAACCCGGTTCTGATGCGCGGGCTCCGCGCCCGGCTCCCCGGCATCCCGGTACGCGTCTCGGACGACCTGGGCCTGCCCTCGGCCGCGAAGGAGGCGTACGCCTTCGCGGTCCTGGGGTTCCTCACCCTGCACAACCTCGCCGGTACGGACCCCGCCGCCACGGGCGCCCGCCACGCGAGCATCCTGGGCTCACTGACCCCCGGCCGCGACGGACTGAGGTTGCCCGCACCGGTCGAACGGGGCCCGGTACGGCTGGAGCTGGGATGAGCGGGCTCAGAAGGCGTACCGCACCCGCAGCCAGGGCGCGTGCGCCGCGACCAGCTCCGTCAGCCGCCGTACGCCCTCCCGCTTGACGTCGTTGCGGTAACGCACGTTCAGCGCGCCGTTCTCCGAGCGCTTGTCCTGCTGGATCTCCGGGCGCCACAGCACGTCCTCGGCGCGCGGGTGCCAGCGCAGGTTGACGTCATGGAGCTGGCGGTTGTGCGTCAGCATGATGACCTCGGCCGCCGCCTGCGCCTTCACCCGCGCGGGCAGCACGTCGTCCAGGTGGCGCAGCAGCTCCGCCCAGTCCTGCTCCCAGCCGGGGCGCAGCACGACGGGGGAGAGGTTGAAGTGCACCTCGTAGCCCGCGTCCAGGAAGTCCCCGGCGGCGGCGATCCGTTCGGCCACCGGGCTGGTCCGCACGTCCAGCAGCCGGGAGTCGCCGGGCGGCATCAGCGAGAAGCGCACACGGGTCGAGCCGCGCGGGTCCAGACCGAGCAGGTCGCGGTTGACGTACTTGGTGGCGAAGGAGGCCATCGCCGTGGGCCAGTGCCGGAAGGCCGCGACGAGATCGGCGGTGTTGTCGCTGATCAGCGCGTCCACCGAGCAGTCCCCGTTCTCACCCGTGTCGTACACCCAGCGTTCCTCGTCGCACTGCGTGGGCTCCTGCTTCGGGCCGAGGGAGGTGATGTGCTTGTCCAGGGCGCCGATGACGTCCCCGATGTTGGTGAAGACGGTGATCGGGTTGGCGTAGCCCTTGCGGCGCGGTACGTAGCAGTACGCGCAGGACATCGCGCAGCCGTTGGACGCGCCGGGCGCGATCCAGTCCGCCGAGCGTCCGTTGGGCCGTACGGTCAGCGACTTGCGTACCCCGAGGACCAGCGTCTGCCGCTTGACCCGCACCCAGCGGTCGGCGTTGCCCTCGTTGCCGTGCAGATGCGGGATGTTCCAGTGCGAGCCGACCTCCACCAGCCGTGCCCCGGGGAAACGGGCGATGACCTGCCGGCCGCGTGGGGAGAGGGCTGCGGCGGGCTCGGCGTAGATCTCCCGTACGTCGAGCAACCGGGCCGCCGACTCCGACAGGCCACCCGGCTCCGGCGCCCCGCAGGGCTGCGGCTCCTCGGCGCCCAGCAGCTCGGTCAGCCCGAACAGGGCGTCCGGGTCGCCGGGGGCGGGGGAGGAGGACGAGGTCACGACGGGCTCCAGGCGTGCGGGGGTGTGCGGACGAGCGGCTCTGTGCCCTCCCAGGATCCCATCCGACGGTGGTGTTCCGTCCGCGTGCGCGGCCGGGTCAGCGGCCTTCGGCGGGCGCCTTCACGGTGTCGTGGAGCGCGCCGATGATGCCGTCCCGGGTCCTGGCGCCCAGGCGGTCGCTGGTGACCAGAGTCAGGGGGATTGAGGGGAGGGGCGGAAGGGAGTCGATCCTCGTCAGGCCCGGCTCGCGCAGACGGGCCTGCGGGAGAGCTGTGATGCCCCCGGTCGTCTTGACGGCGGACAGGAGACTGACCAGGTCGGCGCATTCCCGGACGAGCGATCCGCCTGTCGCCGCTTCGGACGCCAGGATGTGGTCCCGGACCGTGCAGGGGGCGGTGAAGGTGACGAGCGCGCCCGTGTCCGGAGCGCGGTCCGTCGGGCCGACCCAGGTGAGGGGCAGGTCGGCGATGCGTCGGGTGCCGTGACCCAGGTCCCCGATGCCCAGCGCGACGTCCGCCGAGTGATCGTGCACGAACTCGCGCACCCGGGCGCTGCGGTGGAACCGGAAGCGGACGGCCCTGGCCGGATGGTCACGGGCGAGGACGCGCGCGACCGCGCGCAGCAGCGCCTCGGTGGCGTGCTCGGTGGAGACGACCAGCAGCTCCCCGCTGCGCGGGCCCAGCAGGCGGTGCAGGGCGTCGTCGTGCTCACCGAGCAGCCGGTGGGCCTCCCGCAGCACGTCCTCACCCCGGGACGTGAAGGCGATGTTCCGGCCCTGCCGCTTCACGACGGGGAAACCCAGCTCCGACTCCAGGCGGCGCAGATGCCCGCTGACAGCGGCCTGCGACAGATGCAGTGCCTCGGCCGCCCTGCGGACCCCGCCGAAGGAAGCCACGCTGACCAGGCTGCGCAGGCACGTGATGTCGAGGGTTGCCATGACTCATTGTCACCGGTGGACGAGGGAGGGAAGGAGGAATGTTCACGAATCCCGATCGGTCACGCGCGCCGACCGGTGCCGGTGCTGAGGTCGGGGCATGTCCCAGCGACCTCTTCCGGCCCTGACCGTCCTGCTGTACGCCCTCGGCTATCCCCTCGGCTCGCTCACCCTCGGCCATGTCACGCCGTTCCTGCTGATCCTGCTGCGCTTCCTGCTCAGTGCCGTGCTGATGTGGGCCGTCGTGGCCGTACGGCGCACTCCGCTGCCGCGCGGGCGGCTGCTCGCCTGGACGGTGACCGGCGGGCTGCTGGTGCAGGGGGTGCAGTTCCTCGGTCTGTACTGGGGCATGGCCCACGGGGTGGGGCCGGGTGTGGCGGCCCTGGTGATCGCCATGAACCCGGTCACCACCGCGGTCCTCGCCCGGCTGGTGCTGCGTCGGCGCGAAAGCCCCTGGGGACTCGTCGCGCTCGCCCTCGGCACGGTGGGCGTGATCGCGGCGTGCCTCCCACGGCTGCTGTCCGACCCGTCCGTCGGACCGGGACTGATCACCGTCCTGGTCGCTCTCGGCGGCTTGTCCGGCGGCTCCCTCCTCCAGGAGAGGAAGCTGCGCGCGGTGGACCCCGCCGTGTTCACCGCGATCGGCGTCACCGGCTCCCTCCCCCTGGCCGCCGCGCTCACCCTCACCACCCCGCAGCACATCACCGACCCCCTGCCCGGCGCCGCCCTGCTCCTGCTGCTCGTCCTCGCCAGCGCGCTGGGCATGGCCTGCTACGCGGCCTGCGTACGCAGCAGGGGAGCGCGGGGCGCGTCGATCCTGTTCGCCCTCATCCCCGCGGTCGCCGTGATCGCGTCCTGGAGCCTGCAAGGCACGCCTCTCGACCCCACCACCGCGGTCGCCCTCATCTGCGGCGCACTCGCCTGTGCCGCACAGAGCAGGTCGACGCGGCCCACGCCCGACCCCGCCGGGCGGAGCGGGCAGGGCGGCCCGTACGACGCGGCCACCGTCCGGGAACGAGTTCGCTGAAGACGGAGGCAGGCCACCGCGCACCTGCCCCGCCCGCCTCCCCGGCCGAGTTGCTGCCACCCGTCGATGCGAGAAGGTGAGGGAAAGGTCGGGGAAGGGAGCTTGTGGTGGCAGGCGGTCCCATCGATGACGCCGCGGTGCTGAACGCGCTGTTCGGA
This sequence comes from Streptomyces seoulensis, assembly GCF_022846655.1. Taxonomy (NCBI): domain Bacteria; kingdom Bacillati; phylum Actinomycetota; class Actinomycetes; order Kitasatosporales; family Streptomycetaceae; genus Streptomyces; species Streptomyces seoulensis. The sequence continues at coordinate 3,787,325 of NZ_AP025667.1, read as the reverse complement.
AACTCCCCCCAAGGGCTGTTCGTCTTCGACTCCGAGCGGAAGGTCACCCGCTACAACCCGGCCGGCCGAGGGGTCAGGAAGCTCGCCCCCGAGGACATCCTCGGCCACGACGTCGAGGAGTTCGCGCCCGGATTCGAACCGGGGGAACTCGGGTCCCTGATCGACGAGGCCCTCGCCAAGGGCGCGCCGCTGCGGGGGCGGCTGATCCGGGGGCCGTCGCCCTCCGACCCGCGCCGCACCCTCGCGGTGGAGGTGTCGCTCTTTCCGCTGCACCGCCCGGACGGCGGGACCGACGGGCTGGTGGGCGTGGTCGAGGACGTGACCGAGCGGCAGGCCGCGGCGGACCGGCTCGCCGTCCTGAGCACGGTGCACTCGACCGTCGGGTCCACGCTGGACGTACGGACCACGGCCGACGAGCTGGTGCGGGCCCTGGTGCCCGCCTTCGCCGACGCGGCGAGCGTCGACCTGCTGGACGACGACCTCGTCCCCGGCCCCCTGTCGGTCGGGGTGCCGCTGCGCCGCGTGTCCTTCGCTCCCGCGAGCGCCGTGACCGCCAGGAAAGTGGGGGACAGCCGGCCCTTCCCGTTCCCCTCCCCGTACACCCAGGCCCTCAACGACACCCGGGCCCGTGTCGCGCCGGTCTCGCCGGACGCGCCCTGGGTGGCCGCCGACCCGGACGCCTTCGCACCGCTGATCGAGGCGAACGTGCACTCCATGATCGTCGTACCGCTCATCGTGCGGAACACCGTGTTCGGTCTGCTGAACCTGTACCGGCACCGGACCGACCCCTTCGAGGAGGGTGATCTGGACGTGGCCCGGCAGGTGGCCGCCACGACCGCCGCCCACCTGGACAACGCGCGCAGCTACCGCCGCGAGCACGCGGTGGCCTCCACCCTGCAGCGCAAGCTCCAGCCCAGCACCGTTCCGCGCCTCTCGGCGGTGGAGACCGCCCACATGTACCTGCCCGAGAGCGCGGGCGGTGACTGGTTCGACGTCATCCCCCTGTCCGGCACGCGGGTCGCCCTCGTCGTCGGTGACGTCGCCGGACACGGCGTCGAGGCCGCGGCCACGATGGGCCAGCTCCGTATCGCCCTGCGCACGCTCGCCCTCCAGGACCTGGAGACGGACGAGCTGCTGACCCACCTGGACGAGGTCGCCTCCCAGCTCGCGGACGGCTCGGGCACGCAGGTGGCGACCTGCGCGGTCACCGTCTACAGCCCCGTCTCCCGCCGCTGCGCCATGGTGCGGGCGGGGCACCCGGCACCGGTGGTCGTCGACCCCGCCGGATCGCCGGTCGCCGTGGACGTCCCGCCGGGGCCGCCGCTGGGTGCCGGGGGCGGCCGTGTCTTCACCCCGGCCGTGATCGACCTGCTGCCGGGGAGCCTGCTCGCGCACTACACCAACGGCCTCATCGGCGCCCACGGCCACGACCAGGAGGCAGCCCGGCGCAGGCTCGAACAGACCCTCGCCTCTCCGGCCCGGCCCCTGCAGGAACTGTGCGACGACGCCGTCTACCGCATGGCGCCCTCCCGCCAGGACGACGCCGTACTCCTGCTCGCCCGCACCCGCACCCTGCCGAAGGAACACGTCGCGGACTGGACGCTGCCCGCCGACGCGTCCGTCGTGAGCACGGCACGCCGCCTCGTCGACCAGCAGCTCGCCGTCTGGGGCCTCGACAGGGCCGCCCACACCACCGGGCTCATCGTCAGCGAACTCGTCACCAACGCCATCCGTTACGGCCAGGGTCCCGTCCAACTGCGCCTCATCCACGACCGCGGCCGGCTGCTGACCGAGGTCACCGACACCAACAGCACCAGCCCCCATCTGCGCCACGCGCGTGAGAGCGACGAGGGCGGCCGCGGCCTCTACATCGTCATGCGCCTCAGCTCCCACTGGGGCGTCCGGCACAGCCACCAGGACAAGACGATCTGGTCGGAACAGCGGCTGGACGACGAGCCGGAGGGCCCGCCGCAACTCTCCTGAGCCGCCCCGGCCCCGCGTCAGGCCGGGAGCCGCGGATCTCGGCGGACGTACGCCGCCCAGGTCACGCCCGCGCAGACCACGTACGCGGCGACGAACGCCACGTACGCCGCGTCGCCGTTCCCGACCGCCAGGAACGACTGGCGGAAGGCGATGTTGACCAGGACGCCCCCGAAGGCGCCGACCGCCCCGGCGAAGCCGATGAGGGCCGAGGTGCGGGCCTCGCTGTCGGGAGCGGTCCGGCACAGGGTCGGGATCATCTTGTAGGTCGAGCCGTTGCCCAGGCCGCTTAGGACGAACAGAGCGGTGAACGCCGTCATGAACAGGGGCAGCGAGTGGGCCCTCGATGCGGCCAGCGCCAGCAGGGCGCCGCCCGCCATCGCCGCGAAGGCCGCCAGGCTCACCCGTGCCCCGCCGAAGCGGTCGGCGAGGCGGCCGCCCACGGGACGCACGAGGGAGCCGAGCAGCGGACCGAGGAAGGTCAGGTACGCGGCGCTGACCGGCGTGCCGAACTCCTCCGCGAACTGCACCTGGAGCACCTGGCCGAAGGCGAACGAGAAGCCGATGAACGAGCCGAACGTGCCCACGTACAGCAGGGATACCAGCCAGGTGTGCCGCCACCCGAGCAGGACGCGCAGTTGACCGGGCGGCCGGGGCACGCGCAGGTCGTCCATGCGGAGGAAGGCGCACACGGCGGCGGCGACGATGAGCGGCACGTAGAGCAGCACCAGCACGCGAGGACGGCCAGCGCCGACCGTGGCGAGGACGGCGAGCCCCGCCAACTGCACCGCCGGGACACCGAGGTTGCCCCCGCCCGCGTTGACACCGAGGGCCCAGCCCTTGAGGGCTTGGGGGTAGTACGCGTTGACGTTCGCCATGGAGGACGCGAAGTTGCCGCCGCCGACCCCCGCGAGGCAGGCGGTGAGCAGCAGGGTGCCGTACGAGGCGCCGGGCTCCAGCACGACGGCGGTCGCCACGGCGGGGACGAGCAGGAGCAGCGCGCTGACCACGGTCCAGGTGCGCCCGCCGAACACGGCGACGGCACGGGCGTACGGCACGCGCAGCAGCGCGCCGAGCGCGGTCGGCAGGGCGGTCAGGAGGAACTTGCCGGCCGGGTCGATGCCGTACTCGGGCCCGAGGAAGAGGACCAGGACGGACCACAGGCTCCACACCGAGAACCCGACGTGCTCGGCGAGGACGGACCACACCAGGTTGCGGCGGGCGATGCGGGCGCCGCCCGCCTGCCAGAAGGCGGGGTCCTCGGGGCGCCAGCCGGTGAGTTCGCGACGCCGGCCGGGGAGCAGCCGGCGCAGGGGCGGGCCGTCGTCACGAACGCCGGGCGGATCGGCCGGGTGGGCGCTGGTCACAGGCATGAGGGACCGCCTTCGGGGCTCGGGACGTACGGGGGAGTGGTGCGTACCCGCCACACGGGCAGCCGGGCGGGCGTGCCGTCGGGCGCGGTGGGCTCGTCGAGACAGGTGCCGGTGCTCAGGTCGAAGACCTGCTTGTACATGGGGGAGGCGACGACGCGAGTGCTCCCCCGGCTGCCGAGCAGGCCGCGGGACATGACCTGGGCGCCGCTGAACGGGTCGCGGTTGCCGACCGCGTGGAGATGCCCGTCCCGGTCGCGGAAGAGGGCGACCTGCTCGTCGCCGAGGAGTACGGCCACACCCCGGCCGGGGACGAGGTCGGCGTACCTCAGGACGGGGACCCAGCGGACACCGTGCCGGACCTCGACCACCACATCCGTCATCGCCCGGCCTCCTCGGCGGCCGTGAGGACGAGGTCCCGCGGCGGGCGCCCGTGCTCGCCGGGCCGGGCGGGGCGTATCTGCTCGCGTTCGGTCACGAAGGTGACGGTGGGGTCGGGCACGTCGGGGGCGTTGGCGAAGGAGGTGAAGCGGCGCAGCCGGTCGGGGTCGTCCAGTACGGCGGCCCACTCGTCCGCGTATCCGGAGACATGGCGGGCCATCTGGGCGTCGAGGTCGGCCGCGATGCCCAGCGAGTCGTCCAGCACGACGGCGCGCAGATGCTCCAGGCCGCCCTCCAGCCGCTCCAGCCAGGGCGCGGTGCGCTCCAGGCGGTCGGCGGTGCGGATGTAGAACATCAGGAACCGGTCGATGGTGCGGACGAGGGTCGCCTTGTCCAGGCCGGTGGCGAGCAGGTCCGCGTGGCGCGGGGTGGTGCCGCCGTTGCCGCCGACGTACAGGTTCCAGCCGGTGGACGTGGCGATGATCCCGAAGTCCTTGGACTGCGCCTCGGCGCACTCGCGGGCGCACCCGGAGACGGCCGACTTCAGCTTGTGCGGGGCACGTAGTCCCCGGTAGCGCAGCTCCAGTTCGATGGCGAGCGCCGTGGAGTCCTGTACGCCGTACCGGCACCAGGTCTGCCCGACGCAGGACTTCACGGTGCGCAGCGCCTTGCCGTAGGCGTGGCCGGATTCGAAGCCGGCGTCGACCAGGCGGCGCCAGACGGCGGGGAGCTGGTCGACGCGGACGCCGAAGAGATCGATGCGCTGTCCGCCGGTGATCTTGGTGTACAGGCCGAAGTCGCGGGCCACCTCGCCGATGACGATCAGCTTCTCCGGCGTGATCTCGCCGCCCGGCACGCGCGGCACGACCGAATAGGAGCCGTTGCGCTGGAGGTTGGCGAGGTGGTGGTCGTTGGTGTCCTGCAGGGCCGCCTGTTCGCCGTCCAGGACATGGCCGTTGCCCAGGCTCGCCAGGATCGAGGCGACGACGGGCTTGCAGATGTCGCAGCCCTCGCCGGTGCCGTGGTGGTCGAGGAGGGTGGTGAAGTCGGTGATGCCCCGGACGCGGACGATCTCGTACAGCTCGGCGCGGGTGTGGGCGAAGTGCTCGCACAGGTCGCGGGAGACCTCGGCGCCCGACGCGGCCAGCTCGTCCCGGACCACGGTGCCGAGCACCCCGAGACAACTCCCGCATCCGGTACCGGCCTTGGTGCACTTCTTGACCTCGGCGACATCGGTGAGCCCTTGGTCCCGCACGGCGGCGCGGACAGCACGTCCGGTCACGCCGTGGCAGGAGCAGAGCACCGCGTCGTCGGGCAACTCCACCGCACCGGTCCCGCCTTGGCCGGAGGGCAGCACCAGTCGCTCCGGCGGTACGGTCAGCGGCTTCCCGGCGAGGGTGAGCGGGCGCAGTACGCCGTACGCCTCCGTGTCGCCCACCAGGACGCCCCCGAGGAGGGTGTCGTCGGCGCCGATGACGAGCTTCTTGTAGACACCGGAGCGGCTGTCGGTGAAGGTGACGTCGAGGGCGCCGTCGGCGGTGCCGTGCGGGTCGCCGAAGCTGGCCACGTCGACGCCGAGCAGCTTGAGCTTGGTGGAGAGGTCCGCGCCGGTGAACTCACCTGTTCCTCGGCACAGTTGCCGTGCTGCGGTCTCCGCCATCGCATAGCCGGGAGCGACGAGCCCGTATACCCGCCCGTCGGCCGCCTGGGCGCACTCGCCGATGGCCCAGACGCGCGGGTCGGCGGTGCGGCAGGAGGCGTCCACGGTGATGCCGCCGCGCTCTCCCACCGGCAGGCCGCAGTCGCGGGCCAGTCGATCACGGGCGCGGACCCCGGCCGAGAACACCACCAGTCCGGCCGGGAGTTCGGTGCCGTCCGACAGCCGCGCCGCCCGGACGCGTCCGTCGTCGCCCGCGTCCACGGCCGACGTACCGGCGCCGGTGTGCACGCGTACACCCAGCTCCTCGATCTTGCGGCGCAGCACCGCTCCGCCGCCCTCGTCGACCTGGAGCGCCATGAGTCGCGGGGCGAACTCCACCACATGCGTGTCCAGACCGAGGGCGCGCAGCGCACCGGCCGCCTCCAGGCCGAGCAGTCCGCCGCCGACGACGATCCCGGTCCGGGCGCGCGCGGCGTCCTCGCGGATGGCGCGGACGTCGTCGAGCGTGCGGTACACGTGACAGCCGGGGAGGTCATGACCGGGCACGGGCGGTACGAAGGGGTACGAGCCGGTGGCGAGAACCAGCGCGTCGTAGCGCAGGACACGCCCGGAGGCGCTGGTGACGGTGCGGGCGGTGCGGTCGACGGCGGTGGCGGGGTCGCCGAGGTGGAGGGAGATGCCGTGCCGCGTCAGGAACCCGTCCGGCACCACGTTCAGTTCCTCGGCGGGCGTGCCGGAGAACCAACTGGTCAGGTGGACGCGGTCGTAGGCGGGCCGGGGCTCCTCGGCGAGGACGGTGACGTGCCAGGCGTCGGCGCCCGGCTGCTCGTACAGCGCCTCCAGGAAGCGCTGGCCGACCATGCCGTGGCCGACGAGCACCAGTTCCTTCGGCTGTCGGGTGGTGGGGGCGGTCATGGGCGGGACTCCTCGATGACTCGGGCGGACGGCGATGCGGTGAGCAGGGACAGCGGGTCCGGGCCTACAGGGCGGCCGGTGAGGTAGGCGCGGGTGAGGGTGCCCGCGGTGGCGAGGTCGCCGACGAGGACGGCGCCGACGATCCGGTCGCCGCGCAGCACGAGCTTCTTGTAGGCGCCACGGGTGGCATCCCCGATGCGCAGCACGTCGGCGCCCTCCTCGGCGGCGTCGTCGCACGCGCCGAACGCGGCGAACTCCACAGGGCCGGCGGTGAGACGCGACATCGGCCGGGAGCCGGTGTAGCGCGCGCCGGGGTCGGTGCCGGAGAGGCGGGCGGCGAGCACGTCGGCCTGGTCCCAGGCGGCCATGGCCATGCCGTGCGGCGCGGCGCGGTGTTCGGCGCAGTCACCGAGGGCGTAGGTGTGCGGGGCGCAGGCGAGGGTGTCGTCCACCACGACCCCGTGCCGTACGGGCAGTCCGGCGGCGCGGGCGAGGGCGGTGCGGGGGCGCACTCCGCAGGCGAGGACCACCAGGTCGGCGTCGAGGCGGCGGCCGTCCGCCAGGGTGACCCCGGTGACGCGCTCGCCGCCGTCCAGCGCCGTGGCGCGCTCGCCGGGGTGGACCGTCACACCGAGGCGGGCCAGTGTGGTGCGCAGGGCTGCGCCGGCCCGGCTGTCGAGATGGCGTTCGACCAGGTGGGGGCCCTGGTGGACGATGTCCACGGGCAGACCGCGGGCGGCGAGGGCGTGCGCGGTGCCGACGCCCAGCACACCACCGCCGATCACCACGGCACGGCCGGCGGTGTCCGCGTCGCGGATGAGGCGTGTGCAGTCGGTGAGGGAGCGCAGCACGTGTACGCCGCCCGACGCGTCGCCGAGCCCGCGCAGCGGCGGCAGTACGGGCTCGGCGCCGGTGGCGAGGACCAGGTCGTCGTAGGTCTCGCGGCTGCCGTCGGCGAGGGTGAGGGTGCGGCCCCGGACGTCGACGGCGACGACCTCGGTCCCGGTGCGCACCCGTGCGTCCCAGGTCGGCAGCGCGACGGCACCGGGCCGGTGCCGCCCTGCGAGTACGTCGGCCAACAGGGCGCGGTTGTAAGGGGCGTGGGGTTCGGCGCCGTAGAGGGTGGTATCCGTCGGCCCGGCGTGGGCGTGGAGCTGCTGGGCGAGGCGCGCGGCGGCCATCCCGGCGCCGACGACGGCGATGCGGCGGGGCTTCACGCGGTGACCGCCACCGGAGCCGCGGGTGCGCCGACCCGGGGGAGCACCGCTTTCTCGACCCGCACCGCGCACACCTTGAACTCCGGCATCCGGGAGACCGGGTCGAGGGCCGGGTTGGTGAGCAGGTTGGCACGTTCCGGGCCGGGCCAGTGGAACGGCATGAAGACCGTGTCGGGCCGGATGGCGGGGGTGACACGGGCCGGGGCGGTGACGGTGCCCCGGCGGCTCGTGACGGTGAGCGGGTCCCCGTCGCGGACCCCGAGCCCGGTGGCGAGGTCGGGGTGCAGCTCGACGTACGGTCCGGGCGCGGCGGCGGCCAGTTCCGGCACCCGGCGGGTCTGGGCGCCGCTCTGGTAGTGGGTGACGGTGCGCCCGGTGGTGAGGTGGAGCGGGTAGGCGTCGTCGGGTTCCTCGGCGGCGGGGCGGTGCGAGGGCGCGGTGAAGCGGGCCCGGCCGTCGGGGTGGGCGAAGCGGTCGAGGAAGAGGCGCGGGGTGCCGGGGTGCTCCGGGGCCGGGCAGGGCCAGAAGACGCCGTCCTCGGCCGTGATGCGGTCGTAGGAGATGCCGGAGTAGTCGGCGGGCGCCCCGGCCGTGGCCCGGCGCAGCTCGGCGAAGACCTCCTCGGGGGCGTCGGGGAACCCGGTCGCGTGGCCCAGGCGTCGGGCCAGGCCGCGCAGTACGGCCAGGTCGCTGCGGACGCCGGGCGGAGGCGTGACGGCGGCCTGGCGCAGCAGGACGCGGCCCTCCAGGTTGGTGAGGGTGCCGGTCTCCTCGGCCCACTGGGTCACCGGCAGGACGACATCGGCCATCAGCGCCGTCTCGGACAGCACGACGTCGCACACCGCGAGATGGTCCAGCGCGGCCAGCCGACGTGTGACGCGGGCGGCGTCCGGGGCGGAGACGACCGGGTTGGACCCCATGACGAGCAGCGCGCGGACCCCGCCGGGCCGGCCGAGGGATTCCAGGAGCTCGTACGCCGACGGCCCGGAGTGCGGCAGGGCGCCGGGGTCCACGCCCCAGACGCCGGCGACGTGCGCCCGTGCCTCCGGGTCCTCCAGGGAGCGGTAGCCGGGCAACTGGTCGGACTTCTGGCCGTGTTCGCGGCCACCCTGGCCGTTGCCCTGCCCGGTGAGGCAGCCGTATCCGCTCAGCGGCCGTCCGGCCCGGCCGGTGGCCAGACACAGGTCGATCCAGGCGCCCACGGTCGCGGTGCCCTTGCTCTGCTGTTCGGGCCCGCGCGCGGTGAGCACCATCGCGTGCGGGGTGCGGGTGAACAGGGCCACCGCTTCACGGAGTCGCGGCACGGGTACCCCGGTCAGCGCCTCCACGCGTTCGGGCCAGTGGGCCATGGCGGCGGCGCGTGCGTCGGCCCAGCCGGTGGTGCGGGCGGCGATGAACTCCTCGTCCAAGTGCCCTTCGGAGATGGCGAGATGGAGCAGGCCGAGCGCCAGGGCCAGGTCCGTGCCGGGGAGGGGCTGGAGGTGCAGGTCGGCCAGTTCGGCGGTGCGGGTGCGGCGCGGGTCGACGACCACGAGGGTGCCGCCGTTCTCCCTCAGCTCCCGCAGGTAGCGCACGGCGGGCGGCATCGTCTCGGCCGGGTTGGCGCCGACCAGGATCACGCAGCCGGTCCGTGCCACGTCCGCGAGCGGGAAGGGCAGGCCGCGGTCCAGACCGAACGCGGCGCGGGAGGCGGCGGCCGCGGAGGACATGCAGAAGCGGCCGTTGTAGTCGATCGAGCGGGTGCGCAGCGCGACACGGGCGAACTTGCCCAGCAGGTAAGCCTTCTCGTTCGTGAGCCCGCCACCGCCGAACACCCCCACCGCGTCCGGCCCGTGGGTCCCGGCGGTGGCGGTCATCGCCGACGCGACCCGGTCCAGCGCCTCGTCCCAGGACGCCTCGCGCAGGCCGTCGGCGTCACGCACCAGGGGTGCGGCCAGTCGCGCACCGGGCGCCAGCAGTGCGGCCGAGGTCTGTCCCTTCCCGCACAACGCGCCCCGGTTCACCGGGAATTCGTCGCGCCCGGAGACCTCGGGGACCCCGCCGGTGGCGCGCAGCCGCATGCCGCACTGGAGGGAGCAGTACGGGCAGTGAGTGTCGGTCATGGCAACGAGGCTGGCCCGCCGCCGTTTCCACTCGCGCTCGGCCGCGTTGCCCGTGCGGTACGGGACGCGCACAGCGCCGCCGGAGCGGTGTGCGGGAGAGGACATCTTCCGTAACGCGCACGCCCGTTGCGGTAACCGGGACGTGACCGGCTGGCAACGGCCGTGACATCGTGCCCCCGCAGCCTCGGGGCATGAAGGCCGGTACCAGGGAGACGGCCGCCGAACTCACCGGCTTCACGGTGGGCGTCACGGCGGCACGCAGGCGTGAGGAGCTGACGGCGCTGCTGCGTCGGCGCGGGGCGCGGGTGGTGGAGGCGCCCGCGCTGCGCATCGTGCCGCTGGAGGACGACGCGGCACTCCGCGCGGCCACCGAGCGGTGCCTCGCGGCCCCGCTGGACTATGTGGTGGCGACCACCGGCGTCGGCTGGCGGGGCTGGATGAGCGCCGCAGAGGGCTGGGGCTACGGCGCCGCGCTGACCACCGCCTGCCGGGAGGCCGCAGTGCTCTCGCGGGGTCCGAAGGCGACGGGCGCGGTACGGGCCTGCGGCACCACGGAGACGTATTCGCCCGCCTCGGAGGCGGTGGACGAACTGCGCACCTGGCTGCTCGCGCGGGACCTGCGGGGCCGGCGGGTCGCGGTGCAGGAACACGGGGCGCCCCTGCCGGGACTCGCCGCGGCGCTACGGGAGCGGGGCGCGGAGGTAGTGGAGGTGCCGGTGTACCGGTGGGCGCCGCCGCAGGACCCCGAGCCGGTGCGACGGCTGGCGGAGGCCACGGCGCGCGGCGAGGTGCACGCCCTGCTGTTCACCTCCGCGCCCGCCATCACCTCGTTCCTGGAACACGCGGAGGCGGCGGGCCGGTACGAGACGGTCCTGGAGCGGCTGCGCACGGACGTGCTGGCCCTGTGCGTCGGCGCGGTGTGCGCCCGGCCGCTGCTGGAGGTGGGCGCGGAGCCGGTGTGGCCCGAACGAGGCAGACTGGGAGCGATGGTCCACCTGCTCACCGCCACGCTCCCCGGCCGGAACCGGTACCTGGTCCCGGCCGGCGACCGCACGCTGATCCTCCAGGGCAACGCGCTGCTGCTGGGCGGCGACGAGGCTCCGGCCGAAGCGGTGTGGCTGACGCCAGGGTCGGCCCGGGTCCTGCGGGCGCTCGCCGAACGGCCGGGCTGGGTGGTCGGCCGCCCCGACCTGCTGCGCCGGGTATGGCCGGGCCAGGGCGCGGACGAGCACGCGGTGGAGGCGGCGGTCACCCGGCTGCGGGCGGCACTGGGCCCGTACGCGAGTCTCGTCCGCACGGTGCCCAAGCGCGGATACCGACTGGCGACGGAAGCCCCGGCCCGGCGGGACGGCGGTGCCCGATGAACGCACGGCACGCGCTGCCGAGGGTGGCGCAAGGTACCGACCGGCTGCGGGCGGCGCCGTGGCCCCGTGCGGACCTGGTCCGGACGGTGCCCGAGTCCGGGTCCACCAGGGCCCCGGCCCGGCGGGAGGGCGGTGCCCGATGAACGCACGGTACGGGCTGCCGAGGGTGGCGCAAGGTACCGACCGGCTGAGGGCGGCGCCGTGGCCCCGTGCGGACCTGGTCCGGACGGTGCCCGAGTCCGGGTCCACCAGGGCCCCGGCCCGCCCGCGAGGCGGTGCCCGATGAGCGCACCCACGCTGCTGGCGGTGGCGCACGGCACCCGGGACGAGGAAGGGGTGCGTACCGTACGCGCCCTGCTGGACGAGGTGCGCCGGACCCGGCCCGGACTGCGGGTGGAGCTCGCCTGGCTGAGCCTGGTGGAGCCCTCGGTGCCGCAGGCGCTGGCCTCGCTGCCCGGCCCCGCCGTCGCGGTCCCCCTGCTGCTGGCCAGGGGCTACCACGTACACGCCGACCTCCCGGCCCTGCTGGCGGACGTGAGCCCCGGCACGGTACGGGTGGCCCCGGCCCTCGGCCCTTCTCCGTTGCTGGCGGACGCCCTGGCCGCCCGCCTGGCCGAGGCGGGCCGCCCGGCGGACGGCGGACCGGTCGTCCTGGCCGCCGCCGGCTCCTCCGACCCCCGCGCCCGGGCGGACACCGCGGAATCGGCCCGCCTGCTGTCGGCCCGCCTTCACGCCCCGGTGGCGGTCGCCTTCGCCTCCGGCGAAGGCCCGTCACCCGCCGAAGCGGTGGCCGACTTGCGGGCGGCGGGCCATGCGGACGTGGCCCTGGCGGCCCACCTCCTGGCCCCCGGCCACTTCGCCCGCACCCTGACCGGGACCGACGCCCGCTGGACGACAGCCCCCCTCGGCACCCATCCCTCGGTCACGGAACTGGTGCTGCGCCGGTACGACGAGGGGGCGCGGGCGGGGCGGCCCGTGGAGGCACGCGGACCGGTCCTGGCCCGCTGACGCCGCGCGGCCGCCCGTTTGCGGTCGGCGGCGAGGGCGCGAAACATGGACGAGGGGTTCGTCCCCTCGGGGGCGCGCCCGCGTGGACGGACACCGTCTCGGGGTACCCGTCACCACCAGCGGCTGGGTAAGCCGCGCGACGAGGCACTCGTGTGCCCATTCCAAGGAGTGGCCATGCCCGACATCCCGCCGCCCATCACCCCGTACCTCGAACCGGCCGCGAAGGAGCTGGCCGAGGCGACCGACCCGCACCCCCGGATCTACGAGGTCCCGCCGGAACAGGGCCGGGCCATCCTCGCCGACCTCCAGAGCGACACCAGCGTGCCCCGTCCCGAGGTGGACGAGGAGTGGGTCGACGTGGACGCCGGGGAGTGGGGGACGGTCCGCACCCGCATCATCCGGCCCAAGGGGGTGACCGGCCCGCTGCCGGTGCTGTTCTACATCCACGGCGCCGGCTGGGTGTTCGGCGACGACAAGACCCACGACCGCCTCTTCCGCGAACTCACCGTCGGCGCGGGCGCCGCGGGTGTCTTCCCGGTCTACGACCGCGCGCCGGAGGCGAAGTACCCCACCCAGGTGGAGCAGAACTACGCCGTGGGCCGGTGGGTCCTCGAACACGGCGCGGAGCACGGCCTGGACACCTCCAGCATCGCCGTCACCGGCGAGTCGGTCGGCGGCTGCATGGCGGCGGTGTTCGCGCTGATGAACAAGGACCGCGGCGGCATCGACCTCAAGGCCCAGTGCCTCCTCTACCCGGTCACGAACGCCGACTTCGACACGCCGTCCTACAACCAGTTCGCCGAGGGGTACTACCTCACCCGTGACGGCATGAAGTGGTTCTGGGACGCCTACACCTCCGAGCCGTCCGAGCGCAACGAGGTGTACGCCGCCCCGCTCCAGGCGTCCCTGAGCGAGCTGGAGGGACTGCCGCCCACCCTGGTCATCACCGACGAGGCGGACGTCCTGCGCGACGAGGGCGAGCAGTACGCCAACAAGCTCCGCGAGGCGGGCATCGACGTCACCTCGGTCCGGGTCGCGGGCATGGTCCACGACTTCCTGCTCCTGGACAGCCTGCGCGACACCAGGGCGGCCAACATCGCCCGCAAGATCGCCATCGACTTCCTGGGGACGGCTCTGCACGACGACTGAGGCGGAGGGCACGGCACATTGTTGACGGTGCTTACATCGGGTGGCTACCCTGATGTAATCACCGTCAACTTGCGAGCTCTGGAGCCGTGCCATGCCCTCGTCCCAGCAGGAACCGCAGCGGGAGACAGTCGAGGTCGACCTCGGCGGCCGTACGGTCACCGTCCCCAAGGGCGGTCTGTACGACCGGTACCGGATGGAGACCGACCTCGACGAGGTCGCCCGCGACCCCCGCGTCAGCGGCGTGGACTTCTTCCGCGAGCTGCCGAAGACCAAGGTCGACTCCCCGATCGGCCCCACGCTGACCCCGAACTTCTACTACCGCCTCTCCACAGCCCGGCTCACGATGCTCGCGCCCACCCGCGCCATCCGCTCCCGGCTGCCCCGCGAACTGGCACCGCTGGAGGTCGCGCCGGGCCTGGGCCTGGTCTCGGCGATGTTCTTCCGGTACGACGTGTGCGACATCGACTTTTACACCGAGGCCGCCGTCGGCATCGCCGTGAAGCCGGCCCGGCACGGCAGGCTCGGCTTCTTCGACCTCGTCGCCGCCCTCAAGAACGAGCGCCTCGACTCCTACGTGCTCTCCCTCCCGGTCAGCACGGAGATCGCCCAGGTGCGCGGCCACGACGGCTACGGCTTCCCCAAGTGGGTCACGGGCCTGGACGTCGACATCGACGCGCAGCGCACCACCGCGCGCGTGGCCAACGACTCCGGCGGCACCGACCTGGCGCTCTCGGCGCCCACCCCGGCCCAGACCATCCACCCGAGCGGCGAGCGGGTCTCCTCCCTCACCTCGTACACGTCGATCGGCGACGCCTGGCACTCCACCCTGAGCCAGACCAACGTGCTGGCGTCCGGCACCGCACTCGTCCCGCGTGACGTCGGACTCGAGGTGGGGGAGGGCCGCATGGCCGACGACCTGCGCTCCCTCAGGCCGATCCGGACCGTCCAGTTCGACGTCGTGACCGAGGGCCAGCTCGCCCTGCACATGCCGGTCCCGACCTCGGTCCGCAGCCGGTAAGTGAGGAGCCCCGCCATGGCCGTCGACCAAGCCACCCCCACCACCGCCCGCTTCACCGGTCTGCCCGCGTCCCTGACACCGGCCCGCATCGAGCGATTGGCGGCACGGATCACCGCCGCCCCCGACGCCGTACGCGTGACCACCACCGCCCCCTACACCGGCGCACCGCTGGCCGACCTGCCGGTCTCCACGCCCGCCGACGTCGAGGACGCCTTCGCACGGGCCCGCATCGCCCAGCGGACCTGGGCCGCCACCCCGCTGAGCGAGCGGAAGAAGATCCTGCTCCGCTTCCACGACCTCGTCCTCGCCCGCCAGGACGAGGCGCTGGACCTGATGCAGGCCGAGAACGGAAAGACCCGCCGGGACGCGTTCCTCGAAGTCGTGGACATCGCCGTCGTGTCCCGCTACTACGCCCGCAACGGCGCCCGGTACCTCGCGCCCAAGCGTCGCCGGGGCGCGATTCCCCTGCTCACCCGCACCACCGAACTGCGCCACCCCAAGGGCGTCGTCGCGGTCGTCTCGCCCTGGAACTACCCGCTGAGCATGGCCGCGAGCGACGCGATCGCGGCGCTCATGGCCGGCAACGCCGTCGTCCAGAAGCCCGACACCCAGACCGCGCTCACCGCACTGTGGTCGCTGGAACTGATGCGGGAGGCCGGACTCCCGTCCGGGGTCTGGCAGATGGTGGTCGGGCGGGGCAGTTCCATCGGCGGCGCGCTGATGGCGGGCGCCGACTACATGATGTTCACCGGCTCCACCGCCAGCGGCCGCAAGATCGCACGGGACGCGGGGGAGCGGCTCATCGGCGCCTCCCTCGAACTCGGCGGCAAGAACGCCATGCTCGTCCTGGACGACGCCGACATCGAGAAGGCCGCCGACGGTGCCGTCGCCGCCTGCTTCCCCTCGGCCGGCCAGCTCTGCGTCTCCGTCGAGCGCCTCTACGTGGCCGATCCGGTCCACGACGAGTTCGTGGCCGCGTTCGTGGCGCGCGCCCAGCGGCTCAAGGTCGGCGGCTCGTACGACTTCAGCTACGACGTCGGCAGCCTCACCACACCCGCCCAGCTCAAGACCGTCACCGAGCACGTCGACGACGCCGTGGCCAAGGGGGCGCGGGTCCTCGCGGGCGGGAAGGCGCGCCCGGATCTCGGGCCGCTGTTCTACGAGCCGACCGTCCTCGCAGGCGTCACCCCCGACATGACGCTGTACGACCACGAGACGTTCGGCCCCGTCGTGTCGGTCTACCCCGTCCGCGACGACAGCGAGGCCGTCGCGCGGGCCAACTCCACGCCGTACGGGCTCAACGCCAGTGTGTGGTCCCGTAGTGGTGCGCGGGGCCGCGCCGTGGCAGCCCGGCTGCACGCGGGCACCGTCAACGTCAACGAGGCGTTCGCCGCCGCGTGGGGCAGCGTCGACGCGCCGATGGGCGGCATGGGCGACTCCGGCCTCGGCCGACGCCACGGCGCCGAGGGCATCCTCAAGTACACCGAGGCCCAGACCGTGGCTCACCAGCGTGTACAGGGGTTCACCCCGCCGTCGGGCATCGCGCCCGAGACGTGGGCCGCGCTGCTGACCGGCGGGCTCAAGGCGCTCAAGGCGATCGGTTCCCGCTGAACCGACGACAAGGCGGCGCGGCTCCGACAGAGCCGCGCCGCCTTGTCGTGCGGGAACGGTTCGCGCTACGCGGCGCCCCTTGCCGTGCTCAGCCAGGTGCGGTAGCGGCGCAGTGCCCGCCGCTGCCTGCGCTGCTCCGCGAGGAGGGCGAGCGCCGGGTGGGTGCCGGGCGTGGGGCGGCTGCCGCGGGCTATCCGGCGCATCTGGTGACGGACCTGTGCCATGCCGGCGGCCGAGGCGAGCGCCTTGTCGGACCAGGTCACCGGCCTGAGCTGCCGCTCGGCCTCGCGGCCGGCGCGCCAGCGCCCGGGCAGGTCGGGGGTGACCGCGAGGGCGGTGCCCATCCCGATGACCGCCACCCCGCTGTCGAGGACCCGCTCCGCGGTCTCGCGCCGGGTGATGCCGCCGGTGAGCATCAGCGGCAGCGGGCTGGTGCCGACCAGGTCCTTCGCCAGGTCGAGGAAGTACGCCTCGCGGGCCTGGGTGCGCGCGTCGGCCGCGCGGCCGGACATCGCCGGGCTCTCGTAGCTGCCGCCGGACAGCTCGACCAGGTCGACACCGAGCGGCGCCAGCATCTCGATCACCTGGCGCGCGTCGTCGGCGTCGAAGCCGCCGCGCTGGAAGTCGGCGGAGTTCAGCTTGACCGCGACCGCGAAGGACGGTGAGACGGCGGCCCGTACGGCGCGGACCACGTCCAGCAGCATCCGGGCCCGGTTCTCCAGCGAGCCGCCCCACTGGTCGGTGCGCCGGTTGACCAGGGGAGAGAGGAACTGCGAGAGCAGGTAGCCGTGCGCGGCGTGGACCTCGACGCCGTCGAAGCCCGCCTGTTCGGCGCGTCGGGCGGTGACCGCGTACCGGGTGACGGTCTCCTCGATCTGCTGAGCGGTCATGGCGACCGGGCGGCCGAAACGGCTGCTGTGCTTGCCCAGTTCGACACCGACCGCGGAGGGCCCCCACACCACGCCGGGCATGTCGGACCCGATCTGGCGGCCCGGGTGGTTGATCTGCATCCAGATCGCCCCGCCTCCCGCCTTGCCCGCCTTCGCCCACTCGGCGAACGGCTCCAGCGGCGCCGCCTCGTCGAGCACGACTCCGGCCGGACCGGTCAGCGCCTCGGCATGCACCATGACGTTGCCGGTGATGAGCAGTCCGGCACCGCCCTCGGCCCACCGCCGGTACAGCCCGAGCAACTCGCCGCCAGGCAACTGGCCGTCGGCCGCCATGTTCTCCTCCATGGCCGCCTTGGCGATCCGGTTGCGCAGTACCTGCCCGGAGCGCAGGGGCAGCGGCGAGAACAGTTCGCTGGTCATCCGCTTAACCTCTCGTTCTGTATCGCTTACAATGTGTACAGCGTTCACATTAAGCCAGGAATGTAAGCGCCGTAAACTTCGAGGAGTGTGACCTATGCCGCAAGCGAGCAGCTCGTACCACCACGGCGATCTGCGTGCGGCCTGCCTGCGTGCCGCGCGGGAGCTGCTGGAGGAGGACGGCAGCGCCGGACTCTCGCTGCGGGCGGTGGCGCGGCGGGCGGGCGTGTCGGCGACGGCCCCCTATCGCCACTACGCGGACCGTGACGCGCTGGTCTCCGCGGTCGCGGCCGAGGGGTACCGCGAACTCGCCGGACACCTGGCCGCGGCCCACCCCGCACCCAGGACGCCGGACGAACTCGCGGCGGTCGCCGTCGCGTACGTGCGTTTCGCGCTCGACCGCCCCGCGATGTTCCGGGTGATGTTCGCGGAGCCGTGCGACCCGAACAGCGAGGAGCGCGTCGCCGCGACCGCCGCCATCTCCGGGTACGTCCATGGCATCGTGCGCGCCGTCTTCCCCGACGCCGACCCGGACGCGCTGTCGACCACGGTGTGGGCGCTCGTACACGGCCTGGCCTTCCTGCACCTGGACGGCAAGCTCGACTCCTCGACGCCCGAGGTGGTGGAGGCCCAGGTCCGCGCGGCCGTCCAGGCGGTGTTCTCCCTGTCGGCGGCGCGGTAGGGCGCCCCATGTCGAGAGCGGAGCCGTACGGCTCGTCGTCGACCAGAGCGTGCGCATGCCCCAGGCCGCCGAGGCGCGCCGGCCCATGGAAGCCGGCGGACACGTCGGCAGGATCCTCCTGGTGAACGAGCAGTGCGAGGGCGGCACTCGGCGCGCTCACGGCCCCGCCCGAGCGTCACAGCAGACGTAAGATCCGTCGCCGAACCGGCCCCGGATTGGTGTGAGATACGTCTTCATCCGATCAGGGGACGCCACCAATCCACCCCCGCCGCGGGACCGGATTCCCCCCGTGAGCGAAGAACAGAGGGACCCAAGGACACCGCCGCCGGGTCTGCCGCGCCTGGCGCTGGGAGCGCTGAGCGGCATCCTGTCCGGCTTCGCCTCACTGGCCCTGGCCGAACTGGTCGCGGCTGCGGTACGTCCCCAGTCCAGCCCGGTCGTCGCGGTCGGCGGAGCCTCCATCGACCAGACCCCGGCAGCGCTCAAGGACTGGGCGATCCGCAACTTCGGCACCAACGACAAGCTGGTGCTGCAGCTCGGCATCCTCGTGGTGCTCGCGCTCCTCGCCCTGGCGCTGGGTGCGCTGGCGGTGCGCCGCCGGGTGGCCGGAGCCGCCGGGATCCTGCTGTTCGGCGTCATCGGCGCGGCGGCCGCCCTCACCCGCCCCGACTCCCGAGGCTTCACCGACGCGCTGCCGTCCCTGGCCGGGGCCGTCGCCGGAGCGGGACTTCTGTACTTCCTGGCGGGACGCCTCACAACTCCCGCCGTACCGAAGGGCGCTGACAGCGATTCCGCCGCGCCGGACACCTGGGACCGCCGTGGCTTCGTCATCGCGGCCACCTCCGCGGCCGCCGGGTCCGCCGTCGTGGGCGGGGTCGGCAGGTCGCTGACCTCCTCCCGGGCGGGGGACGCCGTCGCCTCCCGCAAGCAGGTCGTCCTGCCGAGCCCCGGCTCCCCGGCCCGGCCGGTACCCCGGCGGGCGGCCTTGCGGGTCGACGGCGTCAGCTCCTACCTCACGCCCAACAGTGACTTCTACCGCGTGGACACCGCCCTGGTGGTGCCGAAGGTCGACGCCACCGCCTGGCAACTCCGCATCCACGGTGAGGGGGTGAGCCGGCCGCTCACCCTCACCTTCGACGACCTGCTGCGCCGGAAGCTGATCGAGCGCCACATCACCATGACGTGTGTGTCGAACGAAGTGGGCGGCCCGTATGTGGGCAACGCCCGCTGGACCGGCGTGCGCCTGGCCGACCTGCTGGCCGAATGCGGGGTCAAGGCTCCCTCGCGCGGCGGACCGGCCGACCAGTTGGTCGCCCGCTCGGTGGACGGCATGACCATCGGGACGCCCGTCGAGGACATCATGGACGGCCGCGACGCCATGCTCGCCGTCGGCATGAACGGCGAACCGCTGCCCTTCGAACACGGCTTCCCCGTCCGCATGCTCGTCCCCGGCCTGTACGGATACGTCTCCGCCTGCAAGTGGATCCAGGACATCGAGCTCACCACGTTCGACTCCTACGACCCCTACTGGGTCAAGCGTGGCTGGGCGCGCAAGGCGCCCGTCAAGACCCAGTCCCGGATCGACACGCCCAAGCCGTTCGCCCGGCCGAAGACCGGCACCGTGATGGTGGCCGGCGTCGCGTGGGCCCAGCACCGCGGTATCGACAAGGTCGAGATCCGCGTGGACGACGGCCCCTGGCAGGAGGCGCACCTCGCTGCCGAGGACACGCGTGACACCTGGCGCCAGTGGTCCTTCCCCTGGCAGGCCGGCAAGGGATCCCACACCCTCACCGTGCGCGCCACCGACCGCGGCGGAAGCGTGCAGACGGAGAAGCGCGCGCGGACCATACCCGACGGTGCCAGCGGCTGGCACTCCGTCGTCGTGACCGTGGACTGAGCCGCCGTACCGAGTCGCCCACCCGGGCGATCACGTCGCCCCCTGAACCAACTCTCGCTTTCCAGCAGCCAGTTGCTGCCCATCGATACAGGAGAAAATTGATGAACGCTCGCATCCGTCGCACCGCCGGTCTGCTCTCCGCCGCCGTGATGCTCCCCCTCGCGCTCAGCGCCTGCTCCGGCAGTGACAGCGGCAGCGACTCGGCCAAGTCCGAGTCGTCGTCGCCCGCCGCCTCCTCGCCGAAGGCCAGTGAGGGTATGAGCGGCATGGACGAGCCGTTCGGTCCGGCGTGTTCGTCGGTGCCGAAGAACGGCGCGGGTTCCTTCGACGGCATGGCCAAGGACCCGGTGGCCACGGCTGCTTCGAACAACCCGGCGCTGTCGACGCTGGTCACGGCGGTGAAGAAGGCCGGTCTGGTCGACACCCTGAACAACGCCCAGAACATCACGGTGTTCGCGCCGACCAACGACGCGTTCAACAAGATCCCGAAGGCGACGCTGGACAAGGTCCTCAACGACAAGGCCCAGCTCACCAAGATCCTGACCTACCACGTCGTGGGCAAGAAGCTGGCGCCGAAGGACCTGGAGAACGGCTCCTTCGACACCCTGGAGAAGTCCAAGCTCATGACCTCGGGCATGGGCGAGTCCTACACCGTGAACGACTCCGCCAAGGTCGTCTGCGGCAATGTCAAGACCGCCAACGCCAACGTCTACATCATCGACACCGTCCTGATGCCCAAGAGCTGACCGGTGCCGGACCTCAGAGCGTGACCACCGCCAGTGGCGCGGTCGTCGGCTGCTTCGAGCCTCCCGTGGGCTCGACCGTGATGCCGACGGCCGTCGCCCGGCCGAGGGGGCCCAGCAGTACCCGGCCCTGGCGGCCGCCCGAGCCGGAGAGCAGGCCGGCCGGGCGGAAGGTCCCGTTGTCGGCGTACCAGAGCTGGTACACCTTTCCACCGCCGAGGGCGGGCAGCCCGGCGGCGACGAACGCCGCCTTCGCCTGCTGGCGGGACACCACCACCCCCGCCTTGCCGCCGTTGCTGAGCTCGCCGGTACGCACGGTGGCGTCCGGGGCGGTGACCACCTCGGCGAGCGAGGCACTGCGTCTCTCCTCGTCGAGGGCGGTTCGCCTGGCGTCCCGCGCCTCCTCGTACTGCCACCAGGCGACCGATCCGCCCGCGACGGCCGCCGCGAGGCAGGCGGCGAGCGCCCAGGGCAGCAGGCGTCGGGCACGGCTCACCCGGACGGTCGGCGTCTCCTGCCGGGTGTGGCGGATGCTCTCCAGCACGCGGGCGCGCGCCGCGTCGTCCGGGCCCAGCGGGGCGGCCTCGGCCAGCCCGACGACCGCTTCCATGAGCTGCGCGGCCTCCTCCCGGCAGGCCGCGCAGGCCGCGAGGTGGTTCTCGAAGGCCGCCCGCTCGTCGGCGGGCAGGGCGTCGAGCACGTAGGCGCCGACCGCGTCGTGGTCGCCGGGTCCCGTGGTCATTCGCCGGCCTCCAGACATTCCCGCAGCCGGTGCAGTCCGGTGCGCATCCGCGTCTTCACGGTGCCGGCCGGCTTGCTCAGGGCGCGGGCGACCTCCTCGTACGTGAGGCCCTCGTAGTAGGCCAGCACCAGGGGCACGCGCTGGTCGCGGCACAGGGCCGCGAGGCAGCGGTACAGCCTGCGCCGCTCGTCGCGGTCCTGCACCAGCTCGGCCACCACGTCGAACGGGCGCTCGCTGTTGCTCTGTGCCACTCTGCGGTCGCGGTCGGAGGCCGCCTGTGCCGAGCGGACCCGGTCGACCGCGCGGTGGTGCGCCAGGGCGAACACCCACGACCTGGCCGAAGCGTGCTCGGGGCGGAAGCGGGCCGCGGTGCGCCAGACCTCCAGCATGACCTCCTGGGCGACCTCCTCCGCCTGGGAGGCGTCGCGCACCACGCGCAGGGCCAGGCCGCGCACGGAGCCGGACAAGCTGTCGTAGAGCAGGGTGAACGCCTCCTCGCTGCCTCGCGCGGTCGCGGTCAGGTACCCGTCGAGCCGCTGGTCGGCGGCCGATCTGTGCCCGTGCATCCGCGGCGTCCCTCCCCTCGTCCTCGCACCTCCTGGCCGGTCTTTCCCTGCCCAGCCTGGGCGCCCGGCGCCGGACGCGCTCCCGCTGGAGGCCCGTGGGTCCGGAAGTCCGTCCGTTCGAGTGCTCGTACCGCCCCTGACGCGCTCCGCGGGGACGTCACGGGGCCGTTCCGTCGAGGACGGCCCACACCGTGTGCCCGTTCCGGGTCGGCTCGTCCCCCCACCGGCTGGCCAGGGTGTCGACGAGGAACAGGCCGCGCCCGCCCTCCTCGAACGTGAAGGAGGGATGCCGCCAGCGAGCCCGGACCCGGGCGGTGTCGAAGCTCGGCCCCGCGTCGGTCACCTCGATGCGCAGGGCCGCCCGGTGGGGCGACCGGCGTCGCAGCGCGCACGCGACCCGCACGGGCGGCCGGCCGTGGCGCAGCGCGTTGGACAGCAGCTCGCCGACCACCACGGCGGCGTCGTCCGCCAGCTCCGCCGCCTGCCGGCGCGTGAGCAGGTCACGCAGTTCGTGCCGCACCGCCTCGGCGGGTACGGACGAGCCGTGGCTGAGACGACGGGAACCGCACTTCATGACGAACCACCTTCGACGGTCTTACAAGTGGTTCGTCACCGAACGCGCCGTGGATGGACCTCCGGCGCGCTTCCTGGAATTCGGCAGAAACTGCCGTCAAGGGTCAAACCGCGGCATCCGCTGCTCCGAATCACAGACATGGATGCTTCGAGACCCGAGAGGAGGTGTACTCAATGCGCACACTCGATGTGAAGCGAGCCGCGGTCCTCGCGGCCGCGGGCGCGATGCTGGCCGGCGGTGCCGCCATCGGAACGGCGGGAACCGCGTCGGCGGCAACCCCCGCGTCGGCACCGGCCTCGCACAGTCAGCACGACGGCGACCGGGGGTCGGGCCATCACGGTTACGGCGACCGCGACAACCGCCACCACGACCGCAACGGCCACGACCGCTACGGCCACTCGCACAACCGTTGGCACCACAACTGGCACGACGGCTGGTGGGGCAACGGCTGCTGGCACTCAGGTTATTGGTACTGACCCGACAGCCGGGGCAAGCGCGGTGAGGCCGGCCCATGAGCGGGGACCGGCCTCACCGTCAGTCACCCGTCCACCCCCGGACGGGGCGTCTGGCGTCGATCCTTGCCGCTGTGCAACGATGGCGGAGACATGAGCTGCCGGCGTGTGCCCCGAGGAGGGTGCCGGTTCCGGGCTCTGAGCCGCATCCCGCTCTGGGATGGGCCGAGGGCCTGCCGTCGTCGGCCGGCCCCTCGTCCGCGAGCGGGACGTGCCGTGCACGGGCTCCTTTCCCCCGAAGGGGGTGCATCCTCTGAAGACGAGCACAGTGATCTTCGGCGACGAAGCGGCGATCAGGCCGCACGGAGACATCGACCACGACGCGCTGCCCAGCCTGAGAGCGGCGTCGGACGCACTCCCCGGCGACGTGGCCTTTCTCACCTGGGACTTCGGCGACGTCCCCTTCATCGGCGTGGCCGGCCTGCATCTTCTGGGCGAGCAGCGGATGCTCGCCGGACGGCAGGGGCGGACCCTGACCGTGCGCGGGCTGCGTGCCCAGCCGCAGCGGCTGCTGCGCGTGGCCGCCGAGCTCTACCCGACGATGGGCTGGAACACCCTGCTGGCCGGTTAGGTCAGACCGAGGCCATCTCCGGCCGCGACCGCTGCTCGCCCAGACTGCCCCCGCGCGGGCCGGCGGGCGGCCTGGTCGGCCACCACAGCCACGGCCCCATGTCGACGGCGAACGCCGGGACGAGGAGCGGGCGGATGAACAGGGTGTCCAGGAGGACCCCCACGGCGACGATGACGCCGATCTGCGCGAGGTAACGCAGGGGCATGACGGTCAGCGTGCCGAAGGTGACGGCGAGGACGATCCCCGCCGAGCTGATGGCGTTCCCCGTGGCGCGCAGCCCCCGGAGCGTGCCGATCCGCTGGCCCGCCAGGAGCGACTCACGGCGGACGCGGTGCATCAGGAAGATGTTGTAGTCGACCCCCAGCGCGATGAGGAAGACGAAGGAGAACAGGATCAGGGACGGCTCCGTCGCGGCCGAACCGAAGACGACGTCGAAGACCACCGCGGAAATGCCCAGCGCGGCCAGGAAGTTGGCCACGGCGACCACGACGAGCACGACCGGCAGGGCGAGGCTGCGCAACAGGCCCAGCAGGAGCAGCAGCACGATCACCAGGACGGCCGGCAGTACGCGGGCCCTGTCGCGCTCGGCGGCCCTCTGGAGGTCGTACACCTGCGCCGGATGGCCGCCCACCTCGGCTCGGGCACCCGCGGTCGCGCGAAGGCGGCCGACGGTCTCCTGGGCACGTTCGCCGTCGGGGACGCCGTCGAGGGTGACCGCGATCGCCGTGCGGCCCTTGGCGGCGCCGGGAGTGATGTCCGTACGTGCCACGCCCGGTGTGGCGTCGATCCGCTGCCGTACCCGTTCGGCGTGGCCGGACTCTACGACGACGACGGCCGGGCTGCCGGTCCCCGCCGGGAAATGAGCCTCCAGAGCCGACTGGGCCCGCACGGAGGGCGCCCGCGCCGCGAGCGCCTGGCCGAGCGGAAGGCCACCGGGTGCCAGGAGCACGGCGAGGGCCGCGCATCCCGCGAGTGCGGCGCACCCCACGGTCCACACCGGACGGGCGTGCCGCTCGACCACCGCCGCGACCAGGGACCAGACCCTTCCGTAGGACCGGCCCGAGTGCGGTCCTCGGGGCCAGAACATCGCGCGGGGGCCGAGGAGTACGGCTGCGGGGACGAAGGTGAGCGCGGCCAGCACGCAGCAGGCCATCGCCACCGCTCCGGCCAGGGCCAGGGAGTGGTTGGAGGGGAGGGCGCTCAGGAGCAGCGCGACCATGGCGCAGGCCACCGTCGCCGCGCTCGCCGTGATGGGCGCCCAACTCGCCAGCCACGCCGTCCGCATGGCGGCCCGCGCAGGCATCTGCGGCGCGTGCTCGTGGTACCGGGCCAGCAGGAGCAGCCCGTAGTCCGTCGTCGCGCCGATGACGAGCACGGAGAGGATGCCCTGCACCTGCCCGTCGACCGTCACCGCGCCCCGGCTGCCCAGCGCGTACAGGGCCGCACTGCACAGGGTCAGGGCGACCACCCCGGAGGCGGCCACCACGAGCGGCAGCAGGACGCTCCGGTGCACGAGGCAGAGAATGACGGCGACCGCGCCCAGCGCGATCAGCAGCAGCCTGCCGTCGATGCCCTCGAACGACGCCTGGAGATCGGCCTGCGCCGCCGCGGGACCGGCCAGATGGACCCTGCTGTCGGGCAAGGCCCCGGCGGCCTGCCTGATGCGCTCCAGAGCCGGCTGGAGCCGTGATGCGTCGAGGTCGGTGAGAGAGACGACACAGACCAGCGAGCGGCCGTCGGCCGAGGCGGTCACGGGGCCGGGAGACCCTGCCGAGAGCGGCAGAGCGCCGAGGACCCGCCGTGCGGCCACGGGGTCCAACCGCCGGGCCGGGGCGGACCGTTCGGCCTCCCACACCACCACGACCGGTGGACCCGTGGACGGCCCGACCGCCTGCAGCTCCCTGGCCACCCGGCTCGACTCGGCCGATGCCGGCAACGTCATCTGCGGCCGCTCGGCCGCGACCGAGGCGAGTCGGCCGGGAAAGGCCGCCGTGCACACGGCCACCACCAGCCAGGCGGCCACGACGAACACCGGAAACCGTGCCGCCACGAACTGCCGGCGCGACAAACGCACCACCTCACCTCACGCGTGTGGACGATTCCGACGCCCTCGCTGCTACAGGACACCGTCCGAGTCCATGGATGCTCGACCCGATCGACGGTGATCCGGAGCCGCCACCCTGGACGGATGGGTGTAAAGGCCCCGATTACCCCCTTCGGTGGAGCGCGCACCGGTCGCTGCCCGGAGTGCGTGCGTACGCCGGTCGGCGTCGGGGATGGACGAGAGCCCCCAGAACCCCTGTACTTGGGGCCGGACAGAGGAGGTACGGCGAGCATGACGAACAGCGCACTTCTGGTGATGGACGTCCAGCGGGACGTCGTGGCCATCGCCGACGACGGCTCCGGGTACCTGCTCCGCCTGCGCAGGGCGATCGAAGGGGCGCGGGCGTCGGGCATCCCCGTGATCTACGTCGTGCTCGGCCTGCGGCCGGGCGATCCCGAAGTCGGTCCTCGCAACAAGGTGATGGCGAACGTCGTGCGGGCCGGGCTCTTCACCGAGGGTGCTCCTGGGACCGAGATCCATCCCGACGTCGCGCCCCGGCAGGGCGATGTCGTGGTGACCAAGAGACGGGGCAGCGCGTTCTCGGGCAGCGACCTCGACCTGGTGCTCAGGGCCCGCGGCATCGACACTCTCGTTCTCACCGGCATCGCCACCAGCGCCGTGGTGCTGTCCACCCTGTGGCGTGCCATCGACCTGGACTTCGGCCTCACCGTCCTGACGGACGCCTGCCTCGACACCGACCCCGAGGTACACCGGATGCTCACCGAGAAGCTGTTCCCGCAATGGGCGGACGTCTTCACCGTCGAGGAGTGGCTCGACGCAGTCGCGTCGCGCTAGTGCCGCATCAGGCAACGTCCGCCCTGCGGTGAGACCGTGCCCGCCGAGGGCTTCGGTAGCTGGCGATAATCGAATGATGAGCGCCCTCGAACGTCCCATGCCTCCCCTGAACGCCGACGAGCGCACCACGCTCGAAAGCTGGCTCGACTTTCACCGCATCACGCTCGCCATGAAGTGCGAGGGCGTGGACGACGAGCATGCCGCCGTCGCGTCCGTGCCTCCGTCCGGCTTCACGTTGACCGGCCTCGTCCAGCACATGGCGGAGGTGGAGCGGAACTGGTTCCGTCGCGTGTTCGCCGGGGATCAGGCCCCGCCCATATATGACCCGCAGGCCGACCCGGATGCCCCCGACGGCGGCTTCGAGTTGGCGGAGGGCGCCACCTTGGGGGATGCCCTCGCCACCTGGCAAGCAGAGATCGCCCGCGCCCGCGAGCACTGCGCCGACCGTGCTCTGTCCGATACGGGTCGCTTCATGGACCAGGACGTCAGCCTCCGCTGGATCTACGTCCACATGATCGAGGAGTACGCCCGCCACAACGGCCACGCCGACCTGGTCCGCGAGCGCGTCGACGGCACCACCGGCGTATAGCGACGGATCAGGCAACGTTGGCCCTGCCGTCGACAGGGCGAACGTCGCCTGATGCGGCACCAGCGGGCGGCAACGACCCGCGCCGGGACCGGGGACCTTGTCACGGACGGGTGGGTCTGGTTCTGTACCCCCGGTACGAGTGCGTGATCACGAAGACACGAAGACGCGAGGAGAACGAGCGGCGTGGAGCGGGGAACGCGGGCGAGTACCAGGGACTCGCTGCCGGAGGGGCTGGGGCAGGCGATACGGGAGACGGCCGGGGCCGTCGCCGCGCTGCTGGACGGCGCGACGGACACGACCGTTCCCGTACCGGGGCTGGAGTGGACCCTCGGTGAGACGGCCGCCCATCTGGCCCTGGCCAACCGGCTGATGGCCGAACTCGCGGCCGGCCGGGAGCGCCCGTACGGCGACGGCACCCCGCAGAGCCTCGCGGCCGCCAACGAGCGGAGTCTCGCCGAGTTCCCCGAGCGCGGGGCGGAACCGCTGGCCGCGACGATCGTCGAGCAGGCCGACGCGTTCCTGGCCGCGCTGGACGGGGCGGCTTCCGACCGGACGCTCCTGACCCCGCTGGGTCCTATGGGCCCGGACGTGCTCGCCTCGTACCTGCTGACCCACATGCTGGGCCACGGCTGGGACCTGGCCCGAGGACTGGGCCGCCCGCACATGATCGACCGGACGCGGGTCGCGCTGTGCCTGCCGTTCCTGAAGACGGCGATGCCGCGCGTCGCCGTCGCCCCCGCCGCGCTGACCGCCCGCTACACCTTGCGCGTCCGGGGCGGCGAGACGTTCGGCGTCACCTTCCGCGACGGCACGGTCGAGGTGCTCCCCGGCCCGCCGGAGCGCTCGGACTGCACCGTCCTCACCGAGCCGGTCACCTTCCTCCTCATCGCCCTGGGACGCCTCGGCCCCTGGCAGGCCATGGCACGCGGCGGTGTACTCGCCTGGGGCCGCAAACCCTGGCTGGCACCCCGCTTCCCCACGCTGTTCCGAGCGCCCTGATTCGGCAGGTGATCGGGGGGTAGGCGTAGCCGGGAACGACGTACGCGCCGAAACGCAGGAGGCTTCCCATGAGCAAGTTCGGGGATCTGGCGAACAAGGCCAAGAACCTGGCCAAGGGCCACCCTGACCAGGCCGACAAGGGCGTGCAGAGCGTCGAGCGGCTGATCGACGAGCGTACGGGGAACAAGTACGACTCCCAGACCGACAAGGCCGCCGACGCGGTGCGCCGCTCCTACGGGGGCCGCGGCACGACCGGCACCCACGGCACGACCGGCACCCCGGGCACGCCCGAGCACTGACCGGCACGGGAGCACAAGGGGCGGGAGACGCTGCACGCGTCTCCCGCCCCTTTCCTGTGTGCGCCCGCCGGTCCCCCCTGACCGGTGACACGTGGAGCCCGATCGGAGCCACGGTGTCGGGCGTGCCTCCGACGCCCACGCGCCGCCGGGCGGTGAGAATCGGCCGCATGGCCCGCCACCACTCCCCGCCCGAGAAGACACCTGATGGGCATTTCGTCGTCATCGACGGGCGGCGGTGGCGTGCGACCGACCCCGACGTGCCCGAAGACATCGCTGCCCGTCTGCGTCGGCATCTAATGAGCGCGCGCCGGGCCGTGCGCTCCGCCCTGGACGCCGGGGACAGCGAGGCCGAGTCGGCGGCGCGTGGCCGTGTGCAGCGGGCCAAGGTCGCGCTGGGGGAGCGTGGAACGCCATGGTGGGAGCAGCCGGGGGAGGAGCGGCGGCGGCGCTGGGAGGAGGGACTCGCGCATCTCGACGCCGACTCCCCGGATTGAGCAATTCCTTTGCTCCGTAGCACATTTGACGATTCATCAGCGAAGCGTCATGCGCCACAGCCGTGTGCATCGAATGTGGAAACCCTGTGCCGTCGAGGTGACTGAGCCACCCTCCCCCGGGCATCCGGACTGTGTTCCGGAAGACCTCACTCACCCGAAGGGGAGCACATCATGCTGGCCATCATCTCGGCGGTCCTGTTCTTCATCGCCTTCCTGATCAACGCGGCGGACATCTCGACCAACGACACCTTCAGCTCGACCAACGTCATGCTGATCGGTCTCGCCCTGCTGGCGCTGCACGTCGCGGGCATAGGCGCCGGCTGGAAGGCCCGCGGCCGCAGAAGCTGAAGCGTCCGTGCCGGGCGGCCGGCCGTCCGCCCGGCACGGACAGGTCGAACTCACGTCCATTCCTTACCTGGTGTCGGCATGAGAGCCGCGGCAGGGGTTACCGGGGAGGCATGGTGCGTTTCGGAGCCGTGGGTCTCCTTCTGACCGGTGCCGCGGCCGCGGCGTCCGCCGCCGTCCTTGTGTCCCCGTGGTGGTGGTCCGCCGCGGGCGTCCTCGCGGCCCTGGGCCTGCTCGGCGGCCACGACCTCCTCCAACGCCGTCACACGGTGCTGCGGAACTACCCGGTCATCGGCCACGCCCGCTATCTCCTCGAGGCGATCCGCCCCGAGCTCCAGCAGTACTTCGTCGAGCGCAACTTTGACGGCCGCCCCTACGACCGCGACACCCGCGACCTCGTCTACGAGCGGGCGAAGGGCATCGACGCCGAGGAGCCCTTCGGCAGCGAACGCGACATGTACGAGCGCGGATACGAGTTCCTGGTGCCCTCGATGGCACCCGTGGACATCCCGGACACGCCGCCCAGGGTCCGGATCGGCGGCCCCGACTGCGCCCACCCTTACGACATGGCACTGCTCAACGTCTCCGCCATGAGCTTCGGCTCCCTCTCCGCCAACGCGGTCCTCGCCCTCAACACCGGTGCCGCGCGCGGCGGGTTCGCCCAGGACACCGGGGAGGGCGGCCTCTCGGAGTACCACCTGCGCCCCGGCGGCGACCTCGTGTGGGAGATCGGTACGGGCTACTTCGGCTGCCGCACGGAGGACGGGCGCTTCGACCCCGCGCAGTTCCGTGAGAAGGCGGCGCACCCCTCCGTCAAGTGCGTCTCGCTCAAGCTGTCCCAGGGCGCCAAGCCAGGCATCGGCGGCGTCCTGCCCGGCAGCAAGGTGAACGCGGAGATAGCCCGGGTGCGCGGTGTCCCGCAGGGGGAGACGGTGATCTCACCGCCGTACCACCGGGAGTTCTCCACCCCGCGCGAACTGGTCGGCTTCCTGGCGAGGATGCGTGGACTCGCGGGCGGCAAGCCGGTCGGGTTCAAGCTCTGTCCGGGCTCGCGCACCCAGTTCCTCGCCGTCTGCAAGGCGATGCTGGCCGAGGGTGTCACCCCCGACTTCATCGTGGTCGACGGCGCCGAGGGAGGCACCGGCGCCGCACCGCTGGAGTTCGCCGACCACCTCGGCATGCCCCTCACCGAGGGACTGGTCACCGTCCACAACGCCCTCACCGGCGCCGGGCTGCGCGACCGCATCCGGGTCGGCGCGAGCGGCAAGGTCGCCACCGGCTCGGACCTCGTCAAGCGGCTGCTCATGGGCGCCGACTACACCAACGCGGCCCGCAGCATGATGTTCGCCGTCGGCTGCATCCAGGCCCAGCGCTGCCACACCAACCGCTGCCCCACTGGCGTCACCACCCAGGACCCGCGCCGCGCCCGGGCCCTGCACGTCCCCGACAAGTCCGAACGGGTCCGCCGCTACCAGGAGGCGACCGTCCGCAGCGCCCAGCAGATCATGGCCGCCATGGGCGTCACCGCCCCTGCCGACCTGCGCCCGGAGATGCTGCGCCGCCGCGACACACCCGCCGGCGACTTCCGCTCCTACGCCGCGCTCCACGACTGGCTGACCCCCGGCGAGCTGACCTGTGAGCCGCCGGAAGCCTGGGCGGCCGACTGGAAGGACGCCGACCCCGACCGCTTCGCCGGCTGACCCGCCGGCATCCGTACCCGTACGGCGGCGCATCGTCCGCCGTACGACACCACCGGGCCCTCAGAGCCCGCGGAGAGGACGATCCCCATGGCCCGCACCGTCGCCCGTCTCGTCGTCGACACGCTGGAAGAACTCGGCGTACGCCATGTGTTCGGCGTCGTCGGTGACGCGCTCAACCCCTTCACCGACGCCATCCGCGCCTCCGATGCCGTGTCCTGGGTGGGCTGCCGCCACGAGGAGGCGGCGGCCTTCGCGGCCGGAGCCCAGTCCCAGCTCACCGACACGCTCGGGGTCTGCATGGGCACGGTCGGCCCCGGCTCGGTCCACCTCCTGAACGGCCTCTACGACGCCGCGAAGAGCGGCACGCCGGTCCTCGCCATCGCAGGGCAGGTCCCCCAGGCGGAGATCGGCACCGACTACTTCCAGGAGGTCGACAACGACCTTCTCTTCAAGGACGTCGCCGTCTTCCGCGCCACCGTCACCTCGCCCGCCCAGCTTCCCGCGCTGCTGGAGGTCGCCGTGCGCACCGCCGTCGGCCGGCGGGGTGTCGCGGTGCTCACCGTGCCCGGCGATGTCGGCGACCTCGAACTGCCCGACGACCGGCCCGTCCGGCTGTCGCTCACCGGCTCCGCCAACCGGCCCGAGGACTCCGCCCTGGACGAGGCCGCCTCCGTGATCGACGGCGGCGGCAAGGTCACGCTCCTCGTCGGCAGGGGCGCGCGCGGCAGCCGCGAGGAGGTCCTCGCCCTCGCCGAACGGCTGGCCGCACCGATGGTGCTCACCCTCAAGGCCAAGGAGGGCTTCGAGGGGGACAACCCCTACCAGGTCGGCCAGACCGGCCTCATCGGCAATCCTGCCGCGGCCCGGGCGATGGACCAGGCCGACACCCTCGTGCTGCTCGGCACCGACTTCCCGTACCGCGACTGGTATCCCGAGGGCAAGAAGGTGATCCAGATCGACCGGGTCGCCGAGCACATCGGGCGCCGCGTGCCGGTGGACGTCGGACTCGCCGCGGACGTCGGGCCGACCCTGCGCGGGCTGCTGGAGCGCGTCCAGGCGCGTACTGACCGGGGCCATCTCGACGGGGCGCGCGAGAAGTTCACCAAGTGGCAGGAAGGCCAGCGGGACCTCGCCGCACCTGGCCACGACCGGGGCCTGCTCGGCAAGGTCCGCTCCAAGTTCGACAACCGCTCGCACCTCGTACGGCCCGAGGCGCTGGCGGCGGCCGTGGACGCCGTCGCGGACCAGGACGCCGTCTTCACCTCCGACACCGGCATGGCCACGGTGTGGCTCTCCCGGTTCGTCGAGATGCGCGGCGACCGGCGCCTCCTCGGCTCCTACAACCTCGGCTCGATGGCCAACGCCATGCCGCAGGCGATCGGCGCGCAATTGCTCGACCGGGACCGGCAGGTCGTCGCCTTCTGCGGCGACGGCGGCCTGTCCATGCTGCTGGGCGACCTGATGACGATCCGCACCGAGCGGCTCCCGGTGAAGCTCGTCGTCTTCGACAACCAGCGCCTCGGCATGGTCAAGCTGGAGCAGGAACAGGCCGGGCTGCCGGAGTTCGGCACGGTCCTCGACAACCCGGACTTCGCCGCCGTCGCCCAGGCCCTCGGCATCCCCGGCATCCGGGTCACCCGGCCCGAGGAGCTGGCGGACGCGGTGAAGCGCGCGTTCGCCGAGCCGGGACCCGTCCTGCTGGACGTGCTCACCAACCCCGACGAGATCGCCGTACCCGGCAAGGCGACCGTCCAGCAGGGCTGGGGGTTCGCCATCGCCAAGGTCCGGGAGAACCTGTCGAGTTCGAGCCGGTAGGGCGTACTCCGCGCGCGGCGGCGTCCGGTGGCCGGGCCGGACGCCGCCGACGGCTCACCTGTGATCGGCGCCGAGGTGCCGGGCGAAGAACCGGGTCGCGCTGTCGGCCTCGAACAGCGGCCAGGCGACGTGGGCTCCGGCGTTGGCGTGCAACGTCTTCTCCGGCGAGGCGAAGGTGTCGAACAGGGCGAGAGCGTCCTCGCGCGGGATGCGCTCGTCGTCCCACTGCACGTCGAACTCGACCGGGACGGTGA
This sequence comes from Streptomyces seoulensis, assembly GCF_022846655.1. Taxonomy (NCBI): domain Bacteria; kingdom Bacillati; phylum Actinomycetota; class Actinomycetes; order Kitasatosporales; family Streptomycetaceae; genus Streptomyces; species Streptomyces seoulensis. The sequence continues at coordinate 3,754,562 of NZ_AP025667.1, read as the reverse complement.
TCTGCTTCGCCGCCTCGAACAGGGCATCCGGCCACGTCATGCCGAAGACCGCCGCCGTGATCCTGGGCTCGGCCGCCACCAGCGGCACCCCGATCGCCATGCCCAGACCCATGCCGACGTAGCCCACCGGCCCGTCGGCCCCGATCTCCGGGAGTTCCTGAAGGGCGTCGAGGACCGCCCGGTACTCGGGCACGGCGGCCTCCGCCAGACGGGCGTTGTACGGGACGACGACCGGGCTCTCCGGCTCACCCGCCGCCTGGGCGCCGCGCAGAGCGGCGATGTCCTGCTCGTCGCGTGCGGTGCGCGGCCGGTCGCCGTGACCGGGCGCGTCGATGACGGCGGCGTGGAAGCCGCAGCGGGTCACGAGGAGGTGGGCGCGGCCCACCATCGCCCGGTGCTTCTTGTGGGTGCCGCCGCCATGGCCCATCAGGACCAGGGGCGCGCGACCGGCGCCGGAGGCCGGTGACCACAGGACGCCGGGGATGTCGCCGATGGTGAAGTCGCGCTCGACCATGCCGTCCGACGACGACTCGGTGGTGAACTGCAGAGAACGCATGGGTGTTGCCTTTCGGGAGTGCCTGGTTGTCGAGGCGCTCCCGGCGACACCTGCGTCAGTCGCCGGCCGTGACGGAAAGGGGGAGCACCCACGTCGATACAGCGTTCATGGGTCTCACCTCCTCGGGCGGTGTCACGGTCGACTGCAAGCTACAAGGCCGGTCGGCATCGCGTCCAACCATTTTATTCCCCCCGCCCGCAGCACGACGCGCCTGCGCGGACCCAGGGGAGAGCGGGTCCGCGCGGGCGGCGACTCGGGCGGCCCCTCGTCGCTCGGGCGTCTAGCGTCCGAAGGCGATGACGGTCCGCTCGTACTGGCTCAGGGCCTGGCCGAGGCCGAACCAGGTCGCGGGCCAGGTGGCCACGAAGATGCCCCACCGGTCGGCCCGCTCCACGCCCTGGGACTCGACCGTGCGCGAGGTGAGCCAGGACGCGATGGACAGGCCGATGGCCGCGCAGGCGACGGTGTTGGCGTGCTCGCTGCGCAGACCCTTGTCGTACAGGAACTTGATGATCATTGCTCTCCCTCAGGGGCTCGACGACACCTCCACCACGATCTGAGGACGCCATGACGTGCGCACGCGGTATCGGGCAATGGAGTGACGGCGGGGAGGGACCGGCCGGTGAGCGGACCGTGTGCCTCGGCGAGCCGACGCAGAGAAGTGGCCCGGCCATCGTCGGCCGGGCCACTTCATCGCGGTGCGTCGGGCACCGATCGCACGGGGGCGCTCTACCAGCGGTACCAGCGGCCCTTGCGGCCGCCGCTGCCGGCGGGCCGGACGATGAAGCCGAGCACCCATACGACGAGAACGATCACCGCGATCCACCACAGTGCCTTCAGCGCGAAGCCCGCACCGAAGAGAATCAGAGCCAGAAGCAGAACCAGAAGCAGGGGAACCATATTTATCAACCTCCTGACCACCGAATGCCCTCATCCTCGCCCCACACGCACACAAAGGTGAAGTTTGATCTTCCCTTTCAAGGGCATCCGGTTTGAATTTCTCCTGTCCTGTAGGTCGGACCCAGAGGGTGACCGTGGGCCGAGAAGTTTTTCCGTCGCGGGGTTTACGGGCCGGAGACACGGTCATATGCCACCTCGTCAGGCAACAGCGGCACAGCGAAAGGTGAGCGGCATGAGCGCCAGCGAGAAGGCCAAGGCCACGACCGAGCAGGCCAGCGGCAAGGCCAAGGAAGCCGCAGGTCGCGGGGTGGGCAACGAGAAGCTGACCGCCGAGGGCCGTGCCGAGCAGGCCACGGGTGACGCCCGCCAGGCCAAGGAGAAGCTGAAGGACGCCGCGAAGGACTGAGTCCCGCAGCGCGCCTTCGGAGAGCGGCGTGCAGTAATACCCCGCACCGGTCGTGTGCGGGGTATTACTGCACGCCGTTCTCGTATTCTCCTGCCATATTGCTTTTCCTCGAACTCTTCGCCTTTCGGGCATGACGGCAAATCCGCCCAGGCTGCCCGTCTCCACATTTCGCCCCCCCGAGTCGGCCACGATCGCCCGCCCCCGTCCCCAGATGCCCGCGGCGTCCAGAACCGCCGTCTTGCTGCGAGCTGGTCACAGTTGTGGCACTCTCCGACGCGCAACGCCCGCGCTGGGCAGACTCCAGATCATCCTTGCCCGTACGGACAGTGAACTTGACGACGAGGAGCACGAGTTGGCGACCGGCCCGGGCAGCGACGACAGCCGACGGCACTACGCGACCACGCCGCATCTCGTCGAGATGCTGGAAGCGATCTTCCAGGCGTTCCGGCGCCGCAGCCCCATGGCGCTGCCGGAGTTCGTGCTGCACACGGACGGGAGCTCGCACGAGGGCGACGCGGCCGTCCGTGGCAGCCTCGCCGAGTTGCGCCAGGAACTCCGGGCCCGCGGTGTGCCGTTCGCCTCCGTTCGGCAGTCCGCGCTCGTCGACGCCGGCGACGGCGGCAGCCCCATGGTGCGCGCCCTGCGGGTGGTGCAGGCTCTCGGCGGCAAGCCCGTCGGCTCCGGGAACGAGCCGTACGTGGAGCCCCACGCCTGGCGCGGCGGCAGGCGCCAGTACGGCCAGTACGAGTTCCCGCGCAGCGAGCTGCTCCTGGCGATCGAGAGCGTCGTGCGGGACCTCGGCCCCGACGCCGAGCCGGACGAACTGCTGCACGGACTGAACCGCACCGGCTGGCGCCCCGGCGGCGTCCAGTGGACGGCCCGGCTGCGCGACGCCGTGACCGACGCCTCCCGTACGGTGCCCGCCCTCCTCATCGCGGTCGTCGCCGTACTGATCACCGACAAGCCCTGGTACGTGACGCTGCTGTTCCTCGCGGTGGTGATGACCGCTCTGCTGGCCCTGAGCATCCTGCCGGGCCGGGCGCCGGTCTTCCTCGGGCTGCGCCGCGAGGTCCGCTGGTTCCTCAGCACCACCTATCTCAACCAGGGCCCGCGCGCCGACCGCGGTGAGGGCCTGACCTGGCGCCTGCTGCGGCTGTGGCCGCCGGGCCCGGTGCGCCAGCGCGTCGCCGCCGTGGCGCGGGACATCCAGGACGGCGCCCTCCTCGACGAGCACCGCGCCGGCAGCGGCGACGAGGACGCCCAGCGCCGCCACCTCCAGTTGCGCGTGCACGCCCTGCGCGAGGACCTGCGCGACGCGCACCGCGCCTGGTCGCTGGACCTGCGCGGACGCAAACGCCCCACCCCGCCGGTGCTCGTGCTGCCGGACGCCACCGCGGACAACGGCCTGATCGAACTCCTGCGCGCCGTCAGCGACATCCGCAGCATCCGCAGCGAACTCGACCCGCTGCTCGTCGTCGCGGCGGTGCGGCACGAGGACATCGGTCTGCTGGAGCGCAGTTACTCGGCCGAGCCGGCCGCGAGGCACCTGACCGGCTCGGCCGCCGACCTGCCCGCCTGGTACGCGGGCTGGAACCGCGCCCGCCGCGTCAGCCAGTCGCCGAGCCTGGAGGGCAGCACCCTGCCGTGGGTGCTGCGGGTACCGCTGCCGGAGGGGCTGCTGCTCCACCCCGACCTCGGCGTCAGCACCCTGCGCCGCTCCCGCCTGTCCACCGGCCGCCCGCGCTGGACCTGGCTGTGGTCACTGCCCGCGCTGGCCCTCGTCCTCGCCGCCGCCGGGCTCGGGCTCGGCGTACGCGACCACCGGCTGAGCAGTGAGTACTGCGCCAGCGACCTCAGCGGCGCCAACCAGGACACCCGCCGCATCCCCTCGCCCAGCGGCCACGGCTCGGAGTGCGTCGGCGTGGCGACCGGCGGGGTCACCTTCCCGGTGGCGCGGCGGCTCCAGGAGCTGATCCACGAGGAGAACGAGGCGATCAGCGGCACCAACTACGTCACCCTGGTCTACGCGGGTCCACTCAGCGGACCGGACGCGGAGGGCAAGAGCGACGAACTGGTCAAGGGGTTCGAGGAGTTGCGCGGTGCCTACATAGCACAGCACGCCAACAACGCCTCCCAGCCCGTCAAGTTGCGGCTGCTGGTCGCCAACGGCGGCTCGGACATGACCGGCCAGGTCGAGATGGCGGACCGGATCGTGGACGTGGCTCGGCGGGACCGTACGGTCGTCGGTGTGGTGGGAGTCGGCCGCGACATGACCGACACCGACCAGGTGCTGGAGAAGCTGCGCCAGGCCGAACTCCCGGTCGTCTCGGGCACCAACTCCGGTACCTGGCTGCTGGACAAGCCCAACTTCTTCAACCTGGCCGCGACGGACGAGTGGCAGGTGCGGCAACTCCGGCTGCTCGCTGAGCAGTTGCGTGCACCCGGCTCCCATGGCTACGGCACCGCGGGCCGCGCCGTGGTCCTCGGCCGCAACCCCGGCAGCACCCGTGACCGCTACACCCGCGAGCAGATGGACCACGGCGGCCGGATGCTCACCGACGTGGGCTACCGGGTGGACCGGCTGGAGCGGTACAAGCTGAGCAACGGCCGCCCGGTCCTCGGCCGGCAGGTCAGCCAGATCTGCCAGGAGGGCGAGGTACCGCGGGTCGTCTACTTCGCGGGACGCACCGAGGACATCAACGCCCTGATGGACGGCATCACGTCCGAGCCCGGCTGCAACGGCAAGCGCATCGCGCTCCTCGCCGGGGACGACCTCTCGCAGGCGGGCTTCGACACCGACCGCAGCAGCGTCGCCGCCAACGTCACGCTCTACCACCTGGTCCTCACCGCTCCCGGCACCAAGGACGAGGGCACCATCTTCGTCAACAACCTGCGCAAGCTCGGCCCGGAGCAGGAGAAGACACTCGGCCTGAGCGCCTCGACCCCGCAGACGGACAGCGCGTTCAACGACGGCCAGACGATGCTGATGCACGACGCCACCGAGGTGCTGTACCGGGCGGCGGCCGGTGGCGGCGAGGCGCGCGGGCGGGCGGAGGCGTGGTCCGGACTGCTGCGCACGGACATCGACAACCTGGCCACCGGCCGGATCGACTTCACCGCCGCCACCCAGGACGACGCCCGCGAACAGGGCCTGGAGCCCGGCACCCGCGACAACTACGCGATCTCGCTGGTACGGGTCGCCAACACGGGCGGCGCCCACTACGACCGCACGGTCCTCTGCTCCCGCCGCGCCGGCGACAGGCGCCCGCTGACCCAGCGGGAGTGCGACGCGGACCGCCGGGCCCCGTAGACACCGGGACCACGGCCCCGGACTGCGGCGCGCCCCCCCGGGGACCCCGCTGACCAGGAGGCTCTCCCCTGGTGGCGGGGAATCCCGCGTGCCAGTGTTGTACGTGTGCCCTGGGGGACCGGTGCGATCCCGAAAGGTGCCAGATCCATGACCACCATCGACCGGGTGCTGATCGCCGGTGCCACCGGCCGTACGGGCCGGTACGCCGTCGCGGAGGCCGCCGCGCGCGGCCTCACGCCCGTGGCCCTCGCCCGGGACGCTGACCATGCCCGCGAGGCGCTGCCCGGCATCGAGGTCGTCACCGGCGACCTCACCGAGCCGGGCAGCCTGGCGGACGCGGTCCGGGACGTCGACGGGATCGTGTTCGTGCACGGTTCCGACGGCGACTCCCGCCCCGACTCCTTCGAGCGGATCGACTACGGGGGTGTCCTCGGCGTCCTGCGCGCGCTGGGCGAGCGGCGCCCCCGGATCGTCCTCATGACGACCTTCTTCGTCACCCACCGGGACCACTTCTTCAACGAGGGCGGCCACGCCCTGGACTGGAAGCGCCGCTCGGAGCGGCTGGTGCGCGCGAGCGGTGCGCCCTGCACGATCGTGCGTCCGGGATGGCTGGACACCGGTCCCGAGGGCGAGCATGTCCAGGTCGAACAGGGGGATACCGTCGAGGGCTCCACCGGCCGCGCCGTCCTCGCGCGCGTGCTGGTCGAGGCCCTGCTGCACGTCGACGCGGTCGGCAAGACCTTCGAGGTCTTCTCCGGCCCCGGCCCCGCGACCACGGACTTCGGCGCCCTGTTCGCCGGCCTCCGCCCGGACGCGCCGGGCGCCCTCGACGCCGTCGACGACACCGCCGACCTGCCGCTGTCCGCCGAACCCCACCACGTGATCACCGGCTTGGCGGCGTTGCGCACACGCTGACCCTCGTGCCTGGAGAGGGCTGGGCCGACCGCACGCGATGGTGGTCGGTCGGCCCCTGCCTCTCCCTAGATCCCGGAGTCCGTCAACGCGTGCGGCCGGCGACCTCGCGTACGGCCTCGGCGATGGCCGCGAAGTCCTTCTTGAGGAGCGCGCCGTGGTTGCTGGAGACCTTCGCGGCGATCCGGATGTTCGGGTTGCGCTCGGTCACGGCGTCGAGGCCGGCGCGGATGCGTTCCTGCTCGTCGCCGCGGCTTCCGAACGACGTCCCCGAAGCGACCACGTACCGCACCGGGACGGTGATGCCGTCCAGCACCGGGCCCAGCTCGCTCTCGCGGGAGAGCCTGCCGAGCTCGATGTTGCTGTCCGCCTGCTGCTCGGCGGTCATCCGCGGGGCCAGTCCGGTCGGCCGCAACAGCGGCAGGAACCAGCTCAGCCGGCGGAACAGCTTGCGGATCCGCCGCTCCATGGCCTCGTCGAGCCAGTCGTAGGGGAAGGCCCCGTCGACCAGGACCGCGCCCAGGGCGCGCTCCGGACTGCGTTCGGCCCAGTGCGCCCCGACGACCGCTCCGTAGGACCAGCCCACCACCAGCGCCCGGTCCACCCCCCTGGCCGCGAGAACGGCGTCGACGTCCCGGACGGCCGCTTCGAAGGAGTAGTCCGCCGAACGCTCCGATCTGCCGCGGGCCCGCTCGTCGTAGGTGATGTGCCGCCACTCCGTGCCCAGTTCGGCGATGACCCGCTTCCAGTACCCCTGCGTGGCGAACTGGCCGTTGAGGTAGAGCACCGGGATGCCGGGACCGCCGGTGTCGGTGACGGCCAGGGCCGTGTCCTCGACCGGCACCATGCCGGTCCACGTCGAACCGTTCGCGGACGTGCTGTTCTTCGTCATGTGTTCCCCCTGGTCGCTGGAAGGTCCGGGCTCTGGTCCGTCAGAGGCTGCGGGCGGTGATGTCGCCCTTGGAGGTGGTGGCGCGGATCTCGAGTGCGGTGGTGCCGTCGTTCTTGAGGGCGCTGCTGACGCGGCCGTGGTCGGTGGCGGCGTCCAGGGCGGCCGAGACGCCGGTGGCGGCGGCGACCGAGATGTCGCCGGACTTGGTGCGGAGGATCACCGTGCCGCGCAGCGCCTCGGTGATCCGGATGTCGCCCCGCGCGGTGCTGATCTCGGCGGGGCCGCCCAGGCGGCCGATCTCGACGTCGCCGTCGATGGCGGTGAGGCGGACGCCGGCGGCCTCGTCGAGCTTGATGTGGCGGTACGCGCCGTCGAAGGCGACGTCGCCCAGGCGTCCGACGCCGCGGAGTTCGGCGCCGGCGGCCTTGCCCTCGACGCGGGAGCCGGCCGGGAGCTGGACGGTGACCTCCAGGGACCCGGAGGGGCCGAGGAGCTTGCTGTCCGGGGTCGGTGCCGTGATCCGAAGGACACCGTCGGCGTAGGTGACGGTGGTCTGCTCGGCGGCCTTGATGTCCCGGCTCTTGGCGGGGTCGGTGGGGCGGACCTCGACGGTGGTGTCGGCGCGGTCCGCCGCGATGAACTGCACGCGTCCGGCGGGGATCTCCAGGACGGCGGAGACCGGAGCCGGGGTGTCGAACTTCTGCATCGTCTTCTCCCGAGTGCTTGTCGTTTCTGACATTGAAAACGCTACGTTGCGTTCAAGGATCGGGCAACGTACTTGTTGCGCTCGAATGAGGTAAGTGCAGTTGAGAGCCCCTAATTTGTTGCAATGGTTCTGAGTGCAATGCAACGGTGACCCTCACCGTCATTGCAATGGTCCTGAAGTGAACGCTACTGTGGGGCTCGGCGACCGCCGCGACGGACCATTGAGGAGACAGCGATGCCAGGAGGCAGGCTCACCCACCAGGAGCGCCAGCAGATCGCGCTGGGGCTGGCCGACAGCCTCCCCTACGCCGAGATCGCCCGCCGCCTCGACCGCCCGACCTCGACGGTCACGCGCGAGGTGATGCGCAACGGAGGCCCCACCGCCTACCGCGCCGACCTGGCCCATCGCGCCACCGAGCGCCGCGCCCACCGGCGCAAGTCTCCCGCCGCACCAGGCTCGGAGTCGGCCCCGCAGCCGCACGGACGTGACGCCGAGGCCATGGCGGAGTACGAGGAGACGTTCGCCGCCGTCCTCATGGCCTCGGGCCTGACCAAGATGTCGGCACGCGTGCTGACCTGCCTGTTCACCACCGACGCGGGCAGCCTCACCGCGTCCGGGCTCGCTCAGCGCCTCCAGGTCAGCCCGGCGTCCGTTTCCAAGGCCATCGCCTTCCTGGAGAGCCAGAGCCTCGTCCGCCGCGAGCGCGACGAAGGCCGCCGCGACCGCTACGTCGTCGACGACGAACTCTTCTACCAGGCGACGATCGCCAGCGCCCGGGCCAACGACAAGCTCGTCGAGACGGCACGCCAGGGCGTCGCGGTCCTCGGCCCCCACACCCCCGCCGCCGCCCGCCTCGAAAACATCGCCCGCTTCCTCGACTTCATCAGCGAAAGCGTCACCCGCGCCGCCGAACAGGCCCGCGAAGTCCTCCACACCAGACCCGGAGCACCCACGCCCGACACCACCCGGCCGACCCCGGACGACGAGTAGTCCCGGGCCCGGCTCCGGGCGTGCCGGCTTCGTTCTCCGTGAAGACGTGGCGCTCCGGGTCGGCTGGGCGGTGATCGCTCGGCGGGGTCACGGCGGTCGGCCTCATGAACAGGTGACTCCGTGCTCGGACGTACATCCGGGCACGGTCCAGGGCCGACCGCCGAGCGCTACGCCTGCCCGGGCGGAGCCCAGGGCTTCCGCGGAGGCGGCGGGGCCTGCAAGGCACCGCGCAGCGTTTCCTTGAGCGTCTTCGGTGGGGCTTCCTTCTCCTGCACGGAGTGCATGAGCCGGGCGGTGGTCACGCGTATGTGGCATTCGCGGTGGCGCTGCCGTACGAGGACCACCCATGACCCGTCCTGCGCGAGCAGGGCATGCCGGGCCGGTTCGTCTCCCGTGTCCGGCGCGGTCCGGCAATCCTGCCATGTGGATCATCAGCGGCGATTCTCCTTTGCTAGTCGAGAATCTGCGCTCTCCCGTACCAATCTTGCGCACGTTCATAGACTTCCTTTCCGTGCGCTCCTAGCCTTCTTGCGTCCGCTCACCCCACGAGCCCTAAGGACGCACGCCCATGACTTCACCCCCCAACGGCAGACCCCTGCGCCGAGGACTGGCGGCGACCGTGTCGCTGGTGCTGGCCGCGGCCGGCACGCTCGTCGCCGTGGCACTCGCACCCGACGCCGTCGCGGCCGGAGTGCCCGCGCCTTCCCCGGTCGGCATATCCGGCCGCGGCGCGACCGTCCCCTTCAAGGAGCAGGAGGCCGAGTACGCCGCCACCAACGGCACCCTCATCGGACCGGACCGGCTCTACGGCCATCTCCCCTCCGAGGCGTCCGGACGCCAGGCGGTGACACTGGACGCGGCGGGCGAGTACGTCGAGTTCACGCTCAGCGCTCCGGCCAACGCGATGTCGTTCCGCTACTCACTGCCCGACAACTCCGCCGGCACCGGCCGCGACGCGAGTCTCGACCTGAAGGTCAACGGGGCCCAGCTCAAGTCCGTCCCGGTGACCTCCAAGTACGGCTGGTACTACGGCGGTTACCCGTTCAACAACAACCCGGGCGACACCAACCCCCACCACTTCTACGACGAGACCCGCACCCTGCTCGGCTCGACGCTGCCGGCCGGGACCAAGGTGCGCCTGCAGGTGTCGTCCACGAGCGCCTCACCGACGTTCACCATCGACCTCGCGGACTTCGAGCAGGTGGGCGCGCCCATCGGCAAGCCGTCCGGAGCACTGGACGTCGTCGGGGACTTCGGCGCCGACCCGACCGGTGCCGCCGACTCGACCGCCAAGATCCAGGCGGCGGTCGACGCGGGCAAGGCGCAGGGCAGGACCGTCTACATTCCCCAGGGCACCTTCCAGGTGCGCGACCACATCGTCGTCGACCAGGTGACACTGGCCGGTGCAGGCCCCTGGTACAGCGTCCTGACCGGCCGAGACCCGGTCAACCGGGCCAAGGCCGTGGGTGTGTACGGCAAGTACGCGAACCAGGGCGGAAGCAAGAACGTCACGCTCAAGGACTTCGCCATCCTCGGGGACATCCGCGAGCGAGTCGACGACGATCAGGTGAACGCCATCGGCGGCGCGATGTCCAACTCGACCGTCGACAACGTGTGGATGCAGCACACCAAGTGCGGGGCCTGGATGGACGGCCCGATGGACAACTTCACCATCAAGAACAGCCGCATCCTGGACCAGACCGCCGACGGCGTGAACTTCCACATGGGTGTCACCAACTCCACGGTCACCAACACGTTCGTCCGCAACACCGGTGACGACGGCCTGGCCATGTGGGCGGAGAGCGTCCCGAACGTCAAGAACAAGTTCACCTTCAACACGGTGATCCTGCCGATCCTCGCCAACAACATCGTCACGTACGGCGGCAAGGACATCACCATCTCGGACAACGTGATGGCGGACACCATCACCAACGGCGGCGGCCTGCACATCGCCAACCGGTACCCCGGCGTCAACTCCGGTCAGGGCACGGCCGTCTCCGGTACCACCACCGCCGCCCGCAACACCCTGATCCGGGCCGGGAACAACGACTACAACTGGCAGTTCGGGGTCGGCGCGGTCTGGTTCAGCGGCCTCAACGAAGCGCTGGACGCGACGATCAACATCACGGACAGCGAGATCCTCGACAGTTCCTACGCCGCCATCATGAACATCGAGGGCGCGACGAAGGGGCTGCACTTCGAGAACGTCAGGATCGACGGGACGGGCACCTACGCCCTGCAGGTCCAGTCGACGGGCACGGCCTCCTTCACCAACGTCACGGCCACCCACGTCGCCCAGTCCAACCCGATCCACAACTGTGTCGGTCCCGGCTTCGTCATCACCCGCGGCACCGGCAACAGCGGCTGGTACGCGGACCCGCCGGCCTGCACCGGCAACTGGCCGGCCCCGCAGTGGACCAACGGCGGCGTACCCGGCGGAGGCACCACGCCGCCGACCGACCCGCCCACCGATCCTCCGACGGACCCGCCGACGGACCCGACCGTCAACCTCGCCAAGAACCGGCCGGTCACCGAGACGAGCCACACCGACGTCTACCCCGCCACCAAGGCCGTGGACGGCAACGCGGACACGTACTGGGAGAGCGCCAACAACGCCTTCCCGCAGTCCGTCACCGTCGACCTAGGCGCCGCCAAGGCGGTCAAGCGAGTCGTCCTCAAGCTGCCCCCGGCGGCGGCGTGGGCCACACGCACCCAGACGCTGAGCGTCCTCGGCAGCACCGACAACTCCACGTTCAGCACGCTCAAGTCGTCGGCGGCGTACACGTTCAACCCGTCGAGCGGCAACACCGCGACCGTCACCCTGACCGGTACGCCGACCCGCTACCTCCGCGTCACCATCACGGCCAACACCGGCTGGCCCGCGGCACAGTTGTCCGAGCTGGAGGCGTACACGGGCTGACATGCACGTCATGCCCAGTAGTCACTGGCGGTCCCGCTCCGGAAGCCTGACCCGGAGCGGGACCGTCTGTGGCGTCGTGGAGCCGGGTGTCCACCGTGCTCAGTCGGCCGCCCTGACCAAGGTCTCGAAGCCCGAGCCGTCGCAGTAGGACACCGCCCGGCTCTCGGCCCCGGTGTCGCCGCCGACCGCGTCGACGGTGTCGTCGAGGATGCGGGTGGCACCGTCTTCCAGACCCGCCCGGTCAAGCCTCTTCGAGGCATCGATGACCGCGTGCCCCGCCGATGCGGTGCCGTCGGCGTCGGGCGAGTCGACCCCCTGTCCGTCACCGGCGTCTGCGTCGCTGCCTGGTGTGGCGTGCGCCAGGTCCTGCCAGGACCCCAGCTTGGCGCAGTAATCCCGTTGCCACTCCTTGGCCTGCGCCGGATCCTCTGACGAACAACCGCTCACCAGGACTGCGGCGACGGCAAGGACCGCTGCTCGCCGGGCGGTTCGTGTGATCATTCCGGTTCACCTGTTCGGTCACGACAGCACGGGACGGGTGGGGCGACGACGTACGAGTTCGGCGGCGAGGGCGACTTCGGTCCCGGCCAGGCCGACTGAGCTGAACACCGTGATCTGATCGGGGTCGGTGCGGACCGTCACCGCCCCGGCGAGGGCGGCACCGAGGTCGATCATGGCGTCGACGGCGAAGATGTGCGGTTCGGGGTAACCGGCTGCCTGGACCAGGGAGTCGGTGAGGACCACCGAGGCACGGTGGGCCAGGGCGGCGGGCACTTCATGCCGGGAGACGGTCTTGGGGCCGACGGTGTTCACATGCGTTCCCGGAGCGATCCAGTCGGCGTCCAGGACCGGCACCGCACTGTTCGTGGCCACGATCACCACGTCCCGGTCGCGTACGGCGTCCTCGACCGTCCTTGCCGCGCGCGTCCGGACTCCTAGCTCGTCGGCGGTCCTGCGGGCGAACGCCTCGGCACGTCCGGGACGGCGAGCTGCGACCACGACCTCCTCGACCTCCCGTACCGCGAGCATGGCCCAAAGCTGCGTCCACGCCTGCGCACCCGCGCCCACGATGCCGACGCGGACAGGGCCGGGTCCGGCCGCCACCTCCACGGCGACAGCTCCGATGGCGCCGGTCCGCCGCGCGCCGAGTTCCGCACCCTGCACCAGTACGGCCAGCTCGCCGTCCCGGGCAATCCATACGGCCACCAACTGCTCCGCACCGACAAGGGTGTCGTACACCCGGAAGCCGAACATCTCCTGCTCGCGCAGATGCCCGGCTGTGACGACCAGATGTCCGCCGCCAAGATCGGCACGCACACGCGGCGGTGCCTGCAAGGTGCCTTCGTGATGCGCCAGGATCGCCGCCCGCATGGCCCGGACGGCCGTCCCGGCGTCGAGCCGGGCACGGACGTCGTGGTCGTCGAACAGCGGCACAGACACAGCGACACCCCGTTCACCTCGGACGGAAGAAGAGGTCAGTCTGCCAAGGGCGACTCCGCCAGGACCTCCGTCCGCAGGCGTAGGCCGGGTCCGTCTCGCGACCGACGACCCATGACCGAGGCGAGGCCGGGGGACCGGGACCGGAAATTCGGTGTCCTGCAAGGTCCTTGAGGACACAGGATGGTGCGCATGACGTTGGCCACCCCCACGCTGCACACCACTCGCCTGCGACTGCGCCCCTTCACCGACGCCGACGCGGAGCAGCTCTTCGCCCTGCACAGCAACCCCCACGTGATGCGCTACTGGGACTCCCCGCCGTGGGACGACCGGGCCCGCGCCGAACGCTTCATCGACACGTGCCGGAAGATGACGGACGAGGGCTCCGGGGCCCGGACGGCCATCGACCGCGCCGCTGACGGGGCCTTCGTCGGCTGGTGCGGTCTGAGCGGATGGAACCCGGACTACCGCAGCGCGTCGCTGGGGTACATCCTCGACGAAGCGATGTGGGGACACGGCTACGCGACGGAGGCCGCGAACGCGCTGCTGCGGTGGGGGTTCGACGTACTGGACCTGAACCGGGTCCAGGCCGAGACCGACACGCGCAACGTGGAATCCGCCCGGGTCCTGGAGAAGATCGGGTTCCTGCGTGAAGGAACGCTGCGGGAGGACTGCGTCGTGAACGGCGAGGTATCCGACTCGTGGGTGTTCGGATTGATCAGGCGGGAGTGGCGGCCGGCGGCCGTGCCGACTTCAGCCCGCGAGGAGCGGCATTGAGCCGCGGGCTCTGTCAGGCGGACCCGCGAAGTTATTCGGAACGGAGAGCGGCAGCATGAGCGAGGCTGAACCCGACGCCCGGCTCAGGTCGGCGGTTCGCGCCGGGGACGCCGAGGCGGTACGGGATCTGCTGGACAAGGGTGCCGACCCGAACGCGGTGGACGCGAACGGGCTGCCGGTGCTGTGCGTGGCGGTGGCGGCGTACGACGAGCGGGTCGCCGAGGAGCTGACAGCGGGCGGAGCGGACCCCGACCGGGTGCTGCCGGACGGGACCACACCCCTGTGGCACGCCGTCGACGGAGGTTCCCCCGCGGTCTTCTCGGCGGTACTGGGCCCGGAGCCCCGATCGCGACTCCCGCAGGCCGAACGGGAACGTCTGCTCACCTTGGCCCGATGCCGGTACGAGACGGGCACGGCCGAGGAGCTGCGGCGCAGGACGGGCGCGCCGGGGCCCGCCGAGACGGTCCGGGTGCGCGACGACGAGTACGACTGGGTCGATCAGGTCTCGCTCGGCGGCCTCGTCATGCGGGCCGGACACGGAGCCGTCCTGACCTCGCTGGAGGGGGCCTTCCGCATCCCGACCCCCGTCGACGAACTGATCGGCCGCGCGGTCGTGCGGCCGGACGAGGAGCATGTGGACTGGTCCGCGGCCTGCTGGGTCCTCATCCAGCGCCGCAGCTTCGAGACCTGGTCCGCGGTGGTGGCCCAGCGCCGGAGCCCGGACCGGGCACATCGCCTGTTCGTGTCCGGCTACCTGCGGATGCGGGGGCTCTTCGATCCCGACTCCTCCTACGAGGAGGAGGAGCGCGAACTCCTGGCGGCCTGGGCGGCCGAGGAAACGGACGGCGAGATACTCGCGAGGGTGCTCGAGGCCCTCACCGACCGCGACCATCCGGGCCAGGAAGCCGTAGGCCTCCGCCACGCCCGCCATCCCGACCCGCGTGTACGCCGCCAGGTGCCCTACGCCCTCTGCGTGGACCACGTTCCCCGCACGCCCACGGCCAGGGCCGCCCTGCTCACCCTCCTACACGACCCGGACGCCGAGGTGCGGCTCAGCGCGTGCGCGGCGGGCATCCGGGACGGCGACCTCCTGCCGGAGATCACCCGAGCGCTGCTGTCGGTGGCCGAAGCCCCGGACACCGGACCGCGGGCCGTGGCCGCGGCGGCGCTGGCCGGCTCCCCGGACCGTACGCCCGCCGTCGCCGACGCCCTGGCCGCGTTGCTCGGCGACGAAGACCAGCTCGTCCGTCTGGAGGCCGCCTACGGTCTCGCCCTGCGCGACGACCCGCGCACCGCCCGGGCGATCGAACGGGTGGGTCCTCTCGGCACAGGCTTCGAACACGACCACCGGGCCGACGAGTTCTGGCGGTGGAGGCAGCGGAACGGGAACCCGACCGGGGGCTGACGGGGTGGGCCTCTGAGGCTCAGGAGCGCTGAAGGCGTTCGCACTCGCCGCCGAGCTGTCGTCCCGCGACTTCGGCCCGGCCGCCACGGGCACAAGCGCCCTTGCTGGCCTAACGACGTTACTGCGTAAGGGCCTTGGCGCCGACCCTTGGTACCGGCAAGGATCAGGGCTGGAGAACGGGGGGAGTCTCTCCCCTTCCTCGATGGGGGAGTTGCCATGAGTGATGAGCAGGACGCGCTGTCGGAGTTCGCCGAGGCCACGGCCACGAAGTACGGGGTGCCGGGTGCCGCCGTCGGGGTGTGGGTGAACGGCCGGGAGATCTACGGGTGTCACGGCGTGACGAGCGTCGAGAACCCGCTGCCCGTCGATGAGGACACGCTGTTCGTGCTGGGCTCGGTCACGAAGCCCTTCACGGCGACGGCACTGATGCGTCTGGTCGCGGAGGGGCGGGTCGAGCTGGACGCACCGGTGCGCCGGTACGTTCCCGAACTCGCGCTCCCGGACGAGCGGGCCGCGGCGGAGATCACCGTGCTGCAGTTGCTCAACCACACGGCGGGCCTCGACTGGAGGATGAGCGCCTACACCGGCGAGGGGGACGACGCCCTGGCCGCTTACGTGGCGAAGATGTCCGAGGTGGAGCTGATCGCGCCGCCCGGCGCCCGCGCCTCGTACAGCCAGGTGGGGTACAACCTGGCTGGGCGGATCATGGAGAGAGTCACGGGCCGGACCTACGAACAGGCCGTCTCCTCGCTGCTGTTCGAGCCGTTGGGTCTCTCGAACACCTTCTTCGCCGCCGGTGACGTGATGACACGCCGCTTCGCGGTGGGGCACAACGTCGGCGAGGACGGAGCGCCGGCCGTCGCGCGGCAGTGGAAGGACAGCCGCGGCAACAACCCTGGCGGGGGCGGCTCCTCCTCGGTGGCGGACCTGCTGCGATGGGCGCGGTTCCACCTGGGTGACGGCCGTGCACAGGACGGCTCCCGGGTGATGTCCGCCGAGGCCCTGCGGCAGATGCGGGAGCGGACGGTCGAACTGCGGGGCAGCACGCTCGGTGACGCCTTCGGCATCTGCTGGTTCCTGCGCGACGTGGACGGCGTTCGCACCGTCGGTCATGGCGGCTCGGCCAACGGCCAGTTCACCGAGCTGCTGATCGTGCCCGAACGGGACTTCGCGGTCGTCGCGATGTCCAACGCCGGACCGGAGGGCGGCCTCGCCTTCAACCAGGCCGCCGTCCGATGGGCGTTGGAGCATTACCTCGGGGTCGTCGACCGGGACCCGGAGCCGCTCCCGCACGACGAGGAGCGGGGCGTGGAGGTGGCCGGGACCTACGCGAACGACATGATGGCGCTCACGATCGCTGTCGAGGGAGCCGGGCTGACGATCGCCTGCGCGATCAAACCGGAGATCCGCGCGGCGGCGGACACCGAACTGCCCCCGGATCTCCCGCCGGCCGGTCTCGGCCTGCTGCCCGGCGACGCGGACGCGTACATCGTCACGGGCGGTGGCCTTAAGGGGCAGCGAGGCTTCTTCACACGCGACGAGAACGGTGCCATCACCGGCGCCGACCTCGCGGGCCGGCTGTTCCAGCGGGTCTCCCTGGATTCCGTGTGAACGTCGGAGCGCGACCATCCACTGTTCCCCCGCCGGAGGTCCGGGTTTCTGGACCTACGATGGCCCGGTGAAATTCGTGATGGTGCCCGGCGGTTGGCAAGGCGGTTGGGTGTTCGACCCGGTGGCCGACGAGTTGCGCCGAGGCGGTCACCAGGTCGAGACGGTGACGCTGTCGGGGTTGGAGGCGGACGGCCCCGTCGACGCGGACCGTCCGCCGAACCTCGACACCCATATCGACCAGGTGGCAGAGATCGTCGACCGTGGCGGCGGGACGCCCCTCGCGCTGTGCGGCCACAGCTATGGCGGGATGGTGATCGCCGGTGTCGCGGACCGGCTCGGTGACCGCCTCCACCAGCTCGTCTTCATCGACGCCTACGTCCCGGACGACGGGGATTCCTGCTGGTCCCTGACCAGCGACAGATTCCGGGAGGCATTCATTTCCGGCGCCCACGCCGACGGCCGATGGGTCGCGGTCCCCGAGGGGCTCGACCCTCGCGCGCGGCCGCACCCGATGGCGAGCTTCGTCCAGTCGATCAGGCTGAGAGGCAGCCACAGCCCGGCGCTCCGCCGCACGTTCATCAGCGGTGGCGCCTGGGAAGGCAGCCCGTTCGTGCCCCTGACCGAACGGCTGCGCCACGACCCGGGCTGGCGGGTGCACGAGATCCCCGTCGGCCACAACATCGCCCGCCGCGACCCACACAGCCTCGCCGCCGTTCTCGGCGCACTGTCGTCCAACCCCGCCTGACGCACAGCTACTCACACCTCCGCCGTCGCGAGGAGCCGCCCACGACCGGCTACCGGCGATGTCGGTCGCGCTGATCCTCAGTTCAGCCTCCAGTCCGGACTCGGTTGCGTGCCCGAGGGGATGGTGTGTCAGACCACGGCGAGCCTGTCCACCAGTAGTTCCACCCTCGGCTCGGTGTCCTCCGGCGGCAGCCGTCCCGCTCGGGTCAGGGTGGCCAGCCCGTGCAGGGCCGCCCAGAACGTCTCCGTGAACAGTGCCGCGTCGACGCCGTCCCCGGCGACCGCGCCGAGGCTTTCCAGCAACGCGGCGAAGGCGTCCTTGAGGGGCTCCGGGGTGTCCTCCTGCGCGTACGCGAGACCGCCGTCGAGCTGGAAGATGGCGTCGTAGACCGCCGGGTTGCGTGCGGCGAAGTCGAGGTAGGCCCGCGCGAGGGCGGCGACCCGCTCGCGCGGGCCGTCCGCGGCGGCGGTCGCGGCCCGGACCGCCGCGGCCATCTCCACGGCGCCCTGGAGGGCGACGGCGCCGATGATCTCGCGCTTGCCGCGGAAGTGGCTGTAGAGCACGGGCTGGCTGTACTCGATGCGCTCGGCGAGCCGGCGAGTGGTGACCGCGTCCCAGCCCTGCTGCTCGGCGAGTTCGCGCGCCGTCGCCACGATGAGGCGCTCACGGATCGCCCGTTCACGCTCCTTGCGTTCCTGTACCGACATGCCTCGATCCTAGCACCGCTAGACAAGCAAGCATCGGTAGAACTAGCGTTGCCTCATCGGCTATCAACGCTAGATTCCAGGGAGCGACATGCTCAACGCACTCGAGGTGTGCACCACCGTCGTCGTCGGCGTGATGGTGGGGGTGGAGTTCTCCGTCGCCTTCGT
Organism: Streptomyces seoulensis; assembly: GCF_022846655.1. Lineage (NCBI taxonomy): Bacteria > Bacillati > Actinomycetota > Actinomycetes > Kitasatosporales > Streptomycetaceae > Streptomyces > Streptomyces seoulensis. Next base: position 3,736,123 of record NZ_AP025667.1, on the reverse strand, counting down.
CATCAACCGGATCCTCGACGCGCTCCCGGGTGACAGCGGCCAACTCGGCCGTGCGCACGGGGGCCGGATGCTCGGCGCCGTGATGCCGGTCTGGTACATCGGCTCGCTCGTCCTCGTCGCGGCCTGGGCCGTCGCCGGACGGCACCACCCCGGCACCGGCCTCCTCGTCACCGCCGGCCTGTTGCTGATGCTCAGCGTGATCATGTCGATCCTGCTGCTCGTCCCGATCAACGACCGGAGCAAGACGTGGACGCCTGAGAATCGGCCCGCCGACTGGAAGCAGCAGATGAACCGCTGGGACCGCTTCCACTACGTCCGCGTCGCCGTCCTGGTCGCCGCCTTCGCCCTGCTGGTCGCGGCCCTCACCTGAGCCCGCGGTCTCACCCGCCCGGCCGTCAGCCGCGACCGCTCAGCCGGGCGGCCTGAAGCGCAGATCCGCACGGCTGTGGCCCGGTCGGCGCGCATCCAGCGGGGCGACTCGACTCGCCCCGCTGGGACATGGCGAAGCCCTCGCAAGACCTACGACCGCGCCATGCGCTACCGGTTCTCCGAGGCCGTCGACTTCACCGACTCCCGCGTCGACGCCAGCCGTTCAGTACAGCGGAACGATCTCATCGGCGCGGGGCGCGGCGGTGCACCCTCATGCCGGTGGGGTAGCCCGAGGGCTACCCCACCGCCGCCTCTTCGCTTCCCCCGTCCGCCGCGGGGAGGGCGTTGTCGATGAGGACGGCGGCGATGGCGGCGGCGGGGAAGGATTTGTACCCGTACCATCGGCGCACTGGCGATGGCGGGCGGTAACACTGTCGAGGTCATGGGCCGCGATCACCCCAAGGCCGCCGACCTGGCCAAGGCCCTCGGTGGCGGCGCCACGGCGGGGGAGTGGGGCGCCGTACCGGCGGGGGACATCGTCATCGTGGCCCTGTTGTCCGACGGTGTCGTTCCGGCCGTCGTCCACTATGGAGACGCCCTCGCAGGCAAGATCATCGTCGACATCAGCAACCCCTTCAATTCGGCGGCCGACGGTCTGGCCCACCGTGAAGTCACCTCCATCGCGCGGGAAGTCGCCAAGGTGGCCCCGGCCGGTGCCGCCGTGGTGAAGGGATTCAACACCGTCTTCCGTCATGTCCTGGAGAACGGCCGACCCGACATCTTCATCGCCGGCGACGACACGCAGGCCAAGGCGGACGTGGAGGCGTTCATCAAGAGCCTCGGGATGCGCCCGCTGGACGCCGGTGGCCTGGAGATGGCGCACTGGCTGGAAGGAGCAGGTGTACTCACGATGGGGCTCGCCCGGCAGGGGGTGGGCGGCTGGGACTTCTCCCTCGGCGTCACGGAACTATCCGCCTGAGCTGCGCCGAAGGGCTGCTCGCGCTGAAACTTGGAGCTGCTGCACAGCGGTCTCGGCTCGGCCTCAGGCGGGGAGCGCATGGGTGCATGGTGCGGTGGCGGACATGGTCACAGCAACGCCGTGATGCCCTCCCGGTTCTCTGGCAGCCCGGCCGCGCGGAACCACAACACGTTCCCGGCGATGCCGCCCGTCGCTTCGTCGGTGTCCACGAAGGCCCCTAACAGGCTGCGTTGGGCGGGGGTGAGCGGGTGGGTGGGGTCGTAGCCACCGGCAAAGGCTCTGAGCAGGATCGGCCCGCGTTCATGTTCCGTGACCGATGTGCCGTCGGCGGTCACCATGGCGATGGTCACCGGTGCCACCTCCTCGAAGGTCTCGGCCAGGGCGAGTGCGGCGCGCAGCACGGTGAACCTGAACCACCCGTCGAGCCCGGGCAGCGGCTCGGGGAACCAGCCGTCCGTCCGTCGCGGATCCCGCAGGGCGTCGAGGAGGACGGCGAGCGCGCGTGGCCGGTCAGCAGGGGCGGGACGGAGCGCGGCGCACACTCGCACAGCCGGGTCGGAGTCGGCGAGCAGGTCGGAAGTGTCCGTTCCCCACGAGCCGAGCGCCCGCGCCACACTCGCCCGCTCCCTTCGCCCCGCCGCTGGGCCCAGTTGTGCCCGCACCAGCTTGGCGGCCCGCGGTACCCGGTCGGCGAGTTCTGGGGCCGAGAGGAGTGGGACTGCGGCGCCGAGCGCGACCTCGCGGACGTGGGTATCGAGAGAGGAGAGGAACGGCTCGACGGCGTCGTACAGGGTGGGGCGTATCTCCCGGCACGCGTGCAGTGCGGCGCGCTCGTCCGGGTCGTGCTCGCGTCGCCCCTCGTCGTGCCAGGGCGCCCACTGCCAGTCGGTTCGGTCGCGCACCGGATCCTCCCCATGGGCGGCCGACTCGGCGACCTGCCCCAGCCAGGCGAGCAGGCTGCGCGGCGGCCCGTCGTCCCACGGGAAGTGTTCCTCGTGCTCGGCGAGGCCCACCGGGTGGTCGAGGATCGCGGCGACGAACAGTGCGGCGGGCGCGGTGACGGTGTACAGCGACCCCTGGTGCAGCACGCCCATGTCCAATGCGGCCAACGCCTCGGACCGAACCTCGGGATCTTCGTCGACGAGCGGCCGCGTAGAAGCCGGCTTGCTGGAACCGGGCGTGCGCGGACGCCCGGTGATCAGTCGGACGGTGACTCGCCCTGGGCGACCTCGACACCCCGGTGCAGCCAAACGGCTCCGGCCAACGACGAAGCCCCGGCTGCCGTGCACACGAGGGCCATGGCCAGCAGCGCCGGAACCACACGTCGTACGGGCGCGGGGGCGAGCAGCGCCCTGACCCGCGCGGGAACGGGTCCGGTGGCGGCGCCGGGGGCCAGCGCGGGCGTGGTGGCGGTGCCGCGGGCTCGACTCGCGGCCAGTGCCGCACGCCCCACGGCCCGAGCCGTGGTGTCCCGGTCACCGCAGTGCCGCGCGGCGGCTTCGTCGGCCGCCCGCTCGGCGGCGAACGAGACATGGCCGTTGACGCTCGACAGGGCAGGGTGGCACCACCCGGCAAGCTGGGCGGCGGACAGGAAGAGATGGTGTTTCGCGGCGAGGTGGGCCCGCTCGTGCGCGAGCAACGCTTCGCGTTCGACCGGTCCCAGGGCGCGCAACATGCCGGTCGTCACCACGATCCGGTCGGCCCGGCGCAGGGCACCCGGCAGAGCGAAGGCGTCGGGGCGGGGGTCGTCCAGGACGCAGAGTCCTCCGGCATCCGGGAGACCGGCGACGCGGCTGTGGGTGGCGCGTAGGCACACCAGCTCCAGCGCGGCCTTGCGGAGCACTTGGCAAGTGGCCAGTGCGAGACCCCCGGAGGCAAGCGCCGACACGCCCAGGGCCAGCAGCCGGGGCCCCGCGTCGAGCGGCTGGATCAGCTCCGCGAGCGCGGCGGCCGGGGGAAAGGCGAGGGTCAGTGGCAGCAGCAGGACGCCCAGGCTCGCCACGACCCCCGCAGCCAGTGCGAACGTGGCGCAGGTGACCGTCCAGAGGGCGATCTCGGGCCGAACCCGCTCGACGGTGCGCCGGGCCAGTGGCGGCAGCGCCCAGGGCAGGACGAGGGGGACCAGCAGCAGAGTGATCAACGGCCGTCTCCCTCAAGCAGGCGTTTGAGCTCCGCCTCGTCATCGGGGCTGAGTCTTTCGACGAACCTGGCCAGCACCGTGCTGCGATCGTCGTCCTGGTCCAGCTCGCGGTGCATGCGCTGTGCGGTCAGGCCGTGGGCGTCGTCCACCGCGAAGTACAGGAAACCCCGCCGGCCCGGCGTGCGCCCCACCGCCCCCTTCTCATGCAGTCGGGCGAGCAGAGTCGCCACCGTGGTGCGGGCCAGCTCCTGGGGTATCGCCGCTCTCACCTCGGCCGCCGATCGCGGCCGATCCGCCGCGCACAGCGCCGCCAGCACGCTTGCCTCCAGCTCACCGGCGGGCCTGCGCTCGCCCACTGCGTCAGTCATGGGACCTTCCTGTCCGTCCGGTCGTCTACAGTAACGTAGACCGACTACTGCTTTGTAGACGCAAGGGGTCCTGTGCTGCGGCGTCCTGGCAGCGCTCCCGTTCCGTCCGTGTCCGGTATACCCGACAGCCATCACCGAAGGGCCAGCGCCGATGACGCTCGCGCACCAAGCAGCACCCCCGCTCCAACTCGCCGTGAACCTCCTCGACGCGCAGTCGCTGCTCGCCACCTTCGGCACGCTCGGCATCGCCGCGGTCCTCTTCGCCGAGACCGGCCTGCTCATCGGCTTCTTCCTGCCCGGCGATTCGCTGCTGTTCACCGCCGGGCTGCTGTGCGCCTCGGGCTCGGCCGGCGGATCGGGACACCTGTCCCTCGGTTGGGTCCTGGTCGCCGCTGCATCGGGCGCGCTCGTCGGAGCCCAGGTCGGCTACCTGCTCGGCCGCCGGGCCGGCCCGGCACTGCTGAAGCGCACGAGGTCACGCAGGATCAGTGAAGGCGCGGCCAGGGCCGCTGACATCCTCCAGCGGTACGGGCATGCCAAGGCGATCGTGCTGGCCCGCTTCCTGCCGGTCGTACGGACCATGCTGAACCCGCTCGCCGGTGCCCTTGACGTCCCGGCCCGCACCTTCGCCCTCTGGCAGGTACTCGGCGGCCTGCTCTGGACCGTGGGTCTGGTGCTGGCCGGATACGGCCTGGGATCGTCCGTGCCCGACGTCGACCGCTACCTCCTGCCGATCATCGCCGTCATCGTGGTCGTGTCGCTCGTCCCGGTCGGTCTGGAACTCGTACGCTCCCGCCGCTCGCGCGGTGCGAACGGAGGTGCGTGATGCGCACCGTGACCACCGCGCAGGCGTACGACGGCTCGGGCATCGACGGTGGCGCCTACCTCGACGTGGTCGATGCCGCCCACCACGCACCGGCCTGGCTGGACGGCTTCGTCTCGGGCTACTCCACGTACGGCCTCGCCCTGTTCGCCGTCCTGATGCTGATCGGCTGGTGGCAGGCCCGTCACCAGGACCCGGCGCGGGCGGTGAAGGCCCTGGCCGCCCCCGCGCTGACCGTGATCGCCTTCTCCGTCAGCACCGCGCTGAAGCAGGCGGTGCACGAGAACCGGCCGTGCCAGTCCCTGCGTGTGATCACGCTGGAGGCGTGTCCGGCGCCCGGTGACTGGTCGTTCCCCAGTAACCATTCCACTCTGGCCGCGGCGGCCGCGGTCGCCCTGTGCTTCGTCTCGGCCCGTCTGGGAACGGTCGCCGTGATCGGCGCGTTGGCGATGGCGGCCTCCCGCGTGTGGGTCGGGGCCCACTATCCGCACGACATCGTCGCGGGCCTCGCGGTCGGAGCGCTCGTGGCGGCGTCGCTCGCTCTGCTCCTCTTCCGGCACGCCGAAGCCATGGCCGGGCAGCTGGGCCGAGGGCGCCTGCGTCCGCTCGTCGCTCCGTGATTCCCCACGGGCGCCTCCGGCCCCGACCCGCCTCCGGCTCGGCTATGTGAGGACAGGAAGTTCGGTCAGCCCACGGACGAGTCGGGTCCGACGCCACTGCAACTGGGCCGCAGGCACAGCCAGTCGAAGCCGGGGGAAGCGCCGGAGTACCTCCCGCAGGGCGATCTCGGCCTCCGCCTTGGCCAGGGGCGCGCCGACGCAGCGGTGGATGCCGTGACCGAAGCCGAGATGGGCGGCGGCGTCCCGGTCCGAGTCGAGTTCGTCGGGAGCGGGGAAGCGGTCCGGGTCCCGGTTGGCGGCGCCGAGGGAGATGAGGACAGGGGCGCCGGCCGGGATCTCGGTTCCGGCGAGCGTGACCGGTTCGGTGGCGAAGCGGAAGGTGGCTGTGCTGACGGGGGAGTCGAACCGGAGTAGCTCGTCGAGCACGGCCGGGACAGCCTCGGGCTTCTCCCGGAGGCGATCCAGCTCGGCAGGGTGCTGGAGCAGGGCCAGGAGACCGTTGCCCAGGAAGTTGGTCGTGGTCTCGTGCCCGGCGACGAGCAGGAGGACCGCGAGAGAGAGCAGTTCCTCCTCGCTGAGGTGGTCGTCGCCGTCCCGCGCCGAGATGAGGCGGTGGAGCAGCGAGTCGCCGGGCCGCCGACGCTTGTCGGCGATGAGGCCGCCCATGTAGTCGGCCAGCGAGTGGGACGCCGCGTCGATGAGGGCCGGGTTCCCGGAGGCGAACAGTTCTCCGGACCAGCGCCGGACATCGGGTCGGTCAGCTTCCGGCACCCCGAGCAGCTCGCAGATCACGATGACCGGAAGCGGCACCGCGAGGCCGGCGACGAAGTCCACCCGTTCCCCGGTGGGCCACTGGTCCAACAGCGTGTCGGTGACGTCGGCGATGAAGGGACGAAGTTCCGCGACGGCGCCCTTGGTGAACGCTCTGGTCACGAGGTTGCGCAGGCGAGTGTGCCGGGGCGGGTCGCTCGCCAGCATGCTCTGAGCGACAGCGGGGTGCAGGCGGCGACTCGACTCCTTGTCCGCGAAGAAGGCGGCCGTGTCCTTCGAGAGCCGCGCGTCACCGAGCGCCTCGCGGGCCGCGGCATAGCCGGTCACCACGTAGCTGCTCCGTCCGGAGTCGGAGGGTGCGGACTGCACCGGGCACACGGCGCGCATGGCCGCGTAGACGGAGTAGGCGTCGTGTGGGGCGCGGGTGTTCTGATTCGGATCAGTCACGCGGACTCCGGCTGGAGATGATGGGGGCTCGTGACGGGACGGCGGGGCGGGCGCCGGCCTATTGGCCAGCCTGGACAATACCGGCGTAGACGCTCAGGTCAGAGTGGTTGGTCGGCACCTTCCACCGACGGAAGGCGTCCATCCCGTCGGAAGGCCAGCCGGCGTCGCCCTGGTCGGCGACGAAGCGCACGACACGCTGCTGCACGTCGCTCAGGTCACCGAAGGACCGCGGCGGTTCGGCGGGATCGTCCGGGAAGACCAGTCTGAACAGCGTCTGCGCCGTGTAGTACCTGTCGTCGAACGCCTCGACGCCCGTACAGTCGGCCAGGCCGGCCAGCACGGCGTCGACCGCCCGGAGTGTCGTGGCTTCGGGTGTTTCGGCCAGGGCCATCGCCGCGAGGCTCATGTAGGAGCCGCTCAGGAACGACATGGTCCCGGTCTTCTCAGGCGGCCGGGCGACTACCTGCGTCAGCACCTCGACCACGGCCGGGTCGGCAATCCCGAAGCGCGTCAACGCGAAGGCGGAGGCCCAGCGCAGCTCGACGATCGGGCTGTCCAGGTAGCGCCGGATGAAGGGGACGGTCGCCGGGTCGCCGAGCAGGCCGAGGGCGACGACTCCCGTCGCCGCCGCGCCGGGCGAGACTTCATCGGCGATGAAAGCTTTCAAGAGGGGAACCGACGTCGCCGCGGACTCGGGGAACCACGCCAGCAAGTTCGCCGTCCTGGCGCGCAGTTCAGGGCTGTCCGAGGTCAGCAGGACGGCGAGTGCGGGAAGTGCTTCGCGGACGGCGTCGTACGAACGCACCACCGCTTCGGCGTCAATGAGCACTTGCGCGCAGCTCGCCTCGCGCTGCTTGCGCTGCTCGTCGTCCGCCGCTTCGTCGATCCACCGAGCCATGTCGTCGGCTTCGCCGCGTACGTCCGCCAGGGCCGCGCGGTCTTCGCGGGGGTCGTAGCCGTTCGGCAGGTAGTTGTTGTCCAGGCCGATCGCGATGGCGACCAGCAGACCGACGAACCGGTGCCTGTCGACCAGTCTCGGGTCGAGTGCCATCCGCACAAGGAACGGAACGGTGTACTCCGCAGCCTGCGATCGCGTGCCCTGGTGCACGATGTGGTTCGCGAGCTGCGCACTGGGCGGGTACCGGTCCTCCCAGACCCCCGCCTGCAACGCCCGGAGGTGTCCGGGGATGTCGTCGGCCATGCCGTAGGAGTGCTGCAGCTTGGCCCAGGGCACATCGTCCAGGCCGGTGAGAGGGTCGTAGTCCATCACAGCAGCAGATCCTGGCATACCAGGATTCCGTCCCGCGCGGGCCCGTCAAGGAGGATCAGCGTCAGGACGCGGACTGGCCCGCGACCGGGCGATGTTCCTCGGGACCCGCGGTGCGGATCAAGTTGCCGGTCTTCCCCCGGTGTTCATGCACGAGGCGGATTGCCATGGCACCCTCGCCTGCCGCCGAGGCCACCCGCTTGACCGAGCCGCTCCTGACATCGCCGACGGCGAAGACTCCGGGAAGAGTGGTCTCCAGCAGCAACGGGCCTCGGCCGAGCGAGTCCCACCGGGCGGCGTCGGCCGCCGCCTGGGCGTCAGCTCCGGTGAGGACGAAGCCCTTCTCATCCAGGGCCAGCACGCCCCTGAGCCAGTCCGTGCGCGGCCGGGCCCCGATGAACACGAACAGCGCCACGGCCCGCACCTCCCTGCGCTCACCGGTTGCGTTGTCCTCCACGATCAGCGATTCCAGTCTCTCCTCCCCGAAGACGCCCCGGACTTCGGTGTGAAGCAGCACCTCGATGTTCGGGTGCCGTTCCACCTGATCAACCAGGTAACGCGACATGTCCGCGTTGAGGTCACCGCCCCGGACGAGGAGGTGGACCCGGGACGCGTGGTCGGAGAGGAACAGCGCCGCCTGCCCGGCGGAGTTCCCACCGCCGACCACGGCGACCGGATCCGCCGTGCAGAGACTCGCCTCGTGGACGGTCGCCGCGTAGTACACGCTGACGCCCTCAAGACGGTCGATGCCGGGCACGTCGAGCCTGCGGTACCGCACACCCGACGCGAGCACCACGGCGCCCGCCCGGGTCTGGGACCCGTCCGTGAAGGTGACGACGTACTCGTCCTCCTGCGCTGTGAGCCCGCTGACCTGGGCCGGCACCATCAGGCGAGCCCCGAACTTGTGGGCCTGGAGCACCGCGCGTTCGATCAGCTCGCCCCCGGAGATGCCCGAGGGGAAGCCGAGGTAGTTCTCGATACGGGACGAGGTCCCGGCCTGACCTCCGGTGGCCACGGCGTCGACGGCGACCGTGGTGAGGCCGTCGGAGGCGCCGTACACGGCGGCGGCGAGTCCCGCGGGGCCCGCACCCACCACCATCACCTCGCACCGCCCCGCCTCCGGCTCCGGGGCCGGCAGCCCGATGCATCGGGCGAGTTCGGCGTTGCTCGGATTGCGCAGCACCCTCTCGCCCTTCAAGACGACCACCGGAGTCTCCTCGGGACTGATCGCGAACCGGCGCAGCAGCGCCTCCGCCTCCTTGTCCTTCTCCAGATCCACCCAGCGGTGGGGCAGCCGGTTACGCGCGGCGAACTCACGCAGCCGCAGTGTGTCCCGCGAGTAGCACGAGCCGAGGATCCGGAAGCCGGCCCCGAGGCCGATGAGCAGATACCTGCGGCCCAGGTAGGCACGGAGGATCAGATCGCCGAGGACGGGGTCTCGGGCGACGAGAGCGCGTTGCCGCTCCACCGGTACGGCCAGGATCTCGCCCGCCTCGCGCACCACGGCGGTCTCGAACGCCGCCTGGCCCTCCAGCAACCCGAGTTCCCCCAGGAACCTGCCGGGTCCGTGCACCGCCACCGTGCGCTCCTCCGGGCCACCGTGATCCTCGAGGACCGCGACGGTCCCGTCCAGGATCACGAGGAACTCCCGGAACGGCTCGCCCTCGCGGTACAGCACCTCGCCCGCGGTGGTCGTGCGGCGCTCACCGTGCGCGGCCAGGTCCTGGAGCTGCTCCGGTGTCAGGCGCGGAAACGCCCCGTATCGGTCCGGTGTCTCGCGGACCGCGCCATCGTCGTACTCGGCGGTGCTCATCAGACCAGCGCCTCGTGGACGAAGCACCAGCGCCAGTCCTCTCCCGGTTCGAAGGACTGCACGACGGGGTGGTCGTCACTGCCCGCGTGCCGCCTCGCGTGTCTCATGGGCGAGGAGTCGCAGCAGCCGACGTGCCCGCAGGTGAGGCAGAGCCGCAGATGCACCCACGGGGACCCCTCCATGAGGCACTCCTCGCAGCCGCGCGGGGTACGCGGCGTCACTGGACGCACCATCGCCAGGTGCGGGTCGGGAATCGTGACCATGAGGTTTCTCCCTTCTAGGGTGTGCTCGACTGCACTCCTGTGGCTGGTCGGCGGTCCGGGGGGCCGCCGAGGGTCACGGCAGTACGGAGACCAGCGAGCGCGGCAGACTGGATTTGAGGTGGTCCCACTCACCGTCGCTGACATGGCGTTCCAGAACCTCCAGCACGGTGTGCACGACTCGTTCGATGCCGCCGTCGACCGCGTGGGGAAAGTCGTCCCGGACACGCTGGAGGAATTCCTCGCCGCTCAGCTTCACCGGTGTATCGGACGGCTTCCATCCGTCGTAGTAGATGCCGCGGACCAGGGTCGGGAGCTGGGCCCCGAAGTGCGCGGCCCCGTCGACGGGGAGCCGGTCGCGTAGCCGGTGCAGGACGGCACGCAGCACGGCGTACGACTGCTTGCGGCGCTCTCCGGGCCAGCCGTTGGCCTCCTCGATGTCCTTGAGGAGCCGGTTGGCCTTGTCCACCATTGTATCGAAGGAGGTGAAACCCGCTTCGGTCATCTCATGGTCCCTTTCACTCTCGGTGTCCGGACGTGACGGGGCTTGACGCTCTCGGCCGGGGAGGCTCGTGGTCAGCCTCGCTCCGGGGTTCGCCCGCCGGCCAGCGCCTGCTCGACCCACGCGCGCAGCACGTGCGCGGGTGCCGCGCCGGCCTGTCGGGCGACCGTCTCGCCGTGGTTCAGGACGAGCAGGGTCGGCACCGCCTGTACCTCGAACCGCCGGCCGAGCCGCGGGTTCTTGTCGATGTCGACCTTGACGAGCTTGATGCGTCCGGCGAGTTCGCGGGCGACCTGTTCGAGGGCGGGGCTGACCGTGCGGCAGGGGCCGCACCAGGTGGCCCAGAGGTCGACGACGACGGGCTGGGTGGCGTCGTCGGCGATCCCGGCGAAGTCGTCGTCGCCCGCGTCGACGATCCAGGGGAGGGGTTGCTTGCAGTGGCCGCATCTGGGGCTTCCCTCGGCGACCACGGGGATCCGGTTGACGCGCCCGCAGTTCGGACAGGTCACCGTCGTCGTCCGGGTGGAGTTCACGCCGCCCTCGTTTCCCGGGCCCCCTCCTGCTGGTCATAGGTGACCACCAGTTCTCCGTGCAGGGCGTCGACACGGACCGTCGCACCGTCCTGGACATCACCTCGCAGCAGGGCGCGGCCGACCATCGTCTCGACCTCGTGGGAGATGTAGCGGCGCAGCGGCCGTGCGCCGTAGACGGGGTCGTAGCCCAGGTGTGCGATCAACTTCCTTGCCTCTTCGGTTAGTTCGAGGCTGATGCGGCGTTCGGCGAGCCGCTGCCGCAGTTCGTCGAACTGCAGCTCCACGATCCGCTCGATCTGCCGCTCGCCGAGCGGTTTGAACAGGACGATGTCGTCGACGCGGTTGAGGAACTCCGGGCGGAAGTGCCCGCGCAACTCGCCCATGACCAGGGCGCGGGCGTCGGGCTTGATCTCACCCTCGGCGGTGGCGCCGTCGAGGAGGTGCTCGGAGCCGATGTTGGACGTCATGATGATCACGGTGTTGCGGAAGTCGACGGTGCGGCCCTGGGCATCGGTGATGCGGCCGTCGTCGAGGATCTGCAGCAGGGTGTTGAAGACATCGGTGTGCGCCTTCTCGATCTCGTCGAACAGCACGACCGAGTACGGCTTGCGGCGTACGGCCTCGGTGAGCTGGCCGCCTTCCTCGTAGCCGACGTATCCGGGTGGTGCGCCCATGAGCCGGCTGACGGTGTGCCGCTCCTGGTACTCACTCATGTCGAGGCGCACCATGTTCTCCTCGGAGTCGAACAGGGTCCGGGCGACGGTCTTGGCCAGCTCGGTCTTCCCGACGCCGGTGGGGCCGAGGAAGATGAACGAGCCGATGGGGCGGCGCGGGTCACGGATGCCGGAGCGGGCGCGGATGATGGCGTCGGTGACGAGCTGGACGGCTTCGTCCTGGCCGATGACGCGCTCGCGCAGGATCTCGTCGAGGCGCAGCAGTTTCTCGCGTTCGCCCTCCTGGAGGCGGGCGACGGGGATGCCGGTCCACGCGGCGACGATCTCGGCGATCTCCTCCTCGGTGACGACCTCGCGCAGCAGCCGGTTCTCCCCTTGTTTGGCGGCCAGTTGCTCCTCCTCGGCCTTCAGCCGGCGCTCCAGGTCCTGGAGGCGGCCGTAACGGAGTTCGGCGGCGCGGTTGAGGTCATAGGCGCGTTCGGCCTCCTCCGCCTCGGTGCGGACCCGCTCCAGTTCCTGGCGCAGTTCCTGCACGCGCCTGATCGCCTGCCGTTCGGCCTCCCACTGGGCGCGTTTGGCGTCGGCCTCACCGCGCAGGTCGGCCAGTTCCCTGCGCAGTTCCTCCAGGCGGGTTCTGCTGGCGGGGTCGGTCTCCTTGGACAGGGCCGCTTCCTCGATCTCCAGGCGGGTGACGCGGCGGGTGATCTCGTCGAGTTCGGCGGGCATCGAGTCGATCTCGGTACGCAGCCGGGCGCACGCTTCGTCGACGAGGTCGATGGCCTTGTCGGGCAGGAATCGATCGGTGATGTAGCGGTGGCTGAGGGTGGCCGCGGAGACGAGCGCGGTGTCCTGGATCTTCACGCCGTGGAAGACCTCGAGGCGTTCACGCAGCCCGCGCAGGATGGAGATGGTGTCCTCCACGCTCGGCTCGTCGACCTGTACCTGCTGGAAGCGGCGTTCGAGGGCGGCGTCCTTCTCGATGTGCTTGCGGTACTCGTCCAGGGTGGTCGCGCCGATCATGTGCAGTTCACCGCGAGCGAGCATCGGCTTGAGCATGTTTCCCGCGTCCATGGCGCCTTCGGCGGCGCCCGCGCCGACGACCGTGTGCAACTCGTCGACGAAGAGCAGGATGCGCCCTTCGGCGGCCTTGACCTCGCTGAGTACGGCCTTGAGGCGTTCCTCGAACTCACCGCGGTACTTGGCGCCGGCGACCAGGGAACCCATGTCGAGGGCGAACACCGTCTTGTCGCGCAGGCCCTCGGGGACGTCGCCGCGAACGATGCGCTGGGCGAGGCCCTCGACGATGGCGGTCTTGCCGACGCCGGGGTCACCGATGAGGACGGGGTTGTTCTTGGTCTTGCGGCTGAGGATCTGGGTGACGCGGCGGATCTCCGCGTCACGGCCGATGACCGGGTCCAGCCGCCCGGACCGAGCCTCGAGGACCAGGTCGCGGCCGTACTTCTCCAGAGCCTCGTAGGCCACTTCGGGGTTGGCGGAGGTGACGCGCTGGTTGCCGCGGACCTGGGTGAGCACGCTGAGGAACGACTCCCGGGTCACGCCGTGCTCCTTGAGCAGGCGTCCACCGGCGGTCGCGGAGCCCTCCTCGGCCAGGGCGAGCAGGAGGTGCTCCACGGACACGTACTCGTCCTTGAGGCGTTTGGCCTCCCGCTCGGCCGCGTCGAGCAGGCGGGACAGCCGCTGGGTGACGAAGACCTGCCCGGGTGCCGCGCCGGGGCCGGTGACCTTCGGGCGGCGGGAGAGTTCCTCGCGCACGGCCGCGCGCAGTTCCTTCGGCTCGGTTCCGGCCTGTCGCAGCAACCGCGGGATCAGACCGTCCTCCTGATCGAGAAGTGCGAGCAGCAGGTGTTCCCCGTCGACCTCGGTGTGCCCCATGCGGACGGCCGCGCTCTGGGCTTCCTGGAGGGCTTCCTGGGACTTCTGGGTGAGACGGTTCATGTCCATGGGGGTGTTTCACTCCTCATGCCGCGGCCGCGCAGGGCGGCTTCGAGCAGGCTGATGCGGTCGAGCAGGTCGAGCACCAGGCCGATGGATGCGTAGTTGAGGCAGAGCCCGGTGCGCAGCCGCTGGACGCGGGCAAGGAGCGCGGGGGCCGTGGGGGCGAACACCAGGTGCCCGGCGGCGTCGCGTTCGGCGTCGACCAGGCCGAGGGCGACGAACCGGCGGATGAGATCGGGGTGGAGGCCCGAGCGGCGGGCCACGGTGGCCAAGGAGAGCCTCGGGACGGGCACGAGCGCGTACCGGACGGCCGCCGGGCCGGGGTGGGCGATGCCTGCCGCTCCCGTGGGTCGGTCGTTCATCACGTCCTCCTGGGGTCGAAGGAAGAGGTGGCGGCGAGCTCCTCGAACAGTTCGCGCTCGCGGTCGCCGAGCGTGGGCGGCACCACGATGCGCAGTTCGGCGTACAGGTCGCCGTTCTCGCCGCGCGGGTTCGGCATGCCCTCGCCGCGCAGTCGCAGCCTCCGGCCGCTGGACGAACCCGCGGGCACCGTGACCTTGGCCGTGCCACCGCCGGGGGTGGGCACCGGCACGGTCGCGCCCAGGGCCGCCTCCCACGGGGTGACGGGGACCTGGACGTGCACGTCGCGGCCGTCCAGCCGGAACCTGGGGTGGGGCTGGATCCGTACCCGTAGATAGAGGTCGCCCCCTGGGGCGTCACCGCTGCCACGGCCGCCCTCACCCGCCAGGCGGATGCGCTGCCCGTCGGTGACGCCCGCTGGGACGTCGACCTCGTACCGCCGCGGCTGCCCGGTGGGACCGGCGAGCGTGACGGTGCGACGGCCGCCTCGGTACGCCTCCTCGACGGTGAGCGGCAGTTCGGCCTCCTGGTCCGCTCCGGGGACGCCCCCTCGGGCGGCACCGGCGCCGAACATGGAGCCGAGCAGGTCCTCGATGTCGATGCCCTCCGCTCCGAAGTCGTCGCCGAAGCCGGTGTACCGGACGCGTGGGCCGCCCGCGCCGGCGGTCCGCCGGGCGCGGAACCCGCCGCCCGCTCCGGCCGCGACCCGTTCGTCGTAGTCCTCGGGGATCTGGCGGAAGTCGTCGCCGAAGCGGTCGTAACGGGCCCGTGTCCTGGGATCCGACAGGACGCTGTATGCCTCGTTGAGGACCTTGAAGCGTTCCTCCGCGTCCGGGTCCTTGTTGACGTCGGGATGGAACTTGCGGGCGAGCTTGCGATAGGCCTGCTGGATCTCGTCCTGGCTCGCGCTCCGCGACACGCCCAGCACCTCGTACAAGTCCCGTGCCATGACCGTTCACTCCCGCTTCGCGACCGTCACGGAGGCGGGCCTGAGCTGCCGTTCACCGTCCCCGTAGCCGGGGCGCAGCACCTCGACGACGGTACCCGGCGGGGCGTCGGGGTCCTCGACGACTCCGACCACCTCGTGCCGGGCCGGGTCGAAGGCGACGCCGTTCTCGGCGTGCCGGGGGTAGCCGAGCAGTTCGAGGACGTTCACCGCCTGGTCGCGTACGGCCTGTACGCCCTCCACGATCGCGCCCGGATCGGCGCCGGCATGGGTCAGGGCCAGCTCGAGATTGTCCAGGACGGGGAGGAAGGAGGCGGCCGTCCGGGAACGCTCCACGGTCCGCTCCCGCTCAAGTTCCCTGGCGTGACGCTTGCGAAGGTTGTCGAGATCGGCGAGTGCGCGCCGCCAGCGGTCCTCCAGTTCCTGGATCGCGGTCGTGTACTCGTCCTCGGCGGGCGGGGGACCGGCGGCGTCGGTTCCCGGTTCGCCGTTCGCCGCCTCGGGCCGGGGTGGGCCCGGTCGGGGCAGATCCCCGTGAGGTGGGCGTCCGGCGTCTTGTGGGGCCGTTTCGACCGGATCCGAGGCGGCGCGGCCGGGTTCCTGGGGGTGGCTGGGCATGGCGCGCCTCAGCCCTTGTCGAACTCGGCGTCGATGACATCATCGTCACCGCCACCGCCACTCGCGGGACCGCCGGTGGCGGCGTCCTGGCCGGGACCGCCACCCGGGGATGCTCCGCCCTGATGGGCTGCCAGCCCGGCCAGCACCTGCTGCAGTTCGGAGGTCAGAGGCCGCACACGCTCCACGCCCGCCTCCTCCTTGACCGCCGCCCGGGCGTCGGACACGAGCATCTCCGCGCGTGCCTTCTCGTGCGCGGGCGCCGCGTCGCCCAGTTCGGCGAGACGCTTCTCGACCTGATACGCGACGGCGTCCAGTTCGTTGCGGGCGTCGACCGCCTCGCGGAGTGCCTGGTCCTGGCCCTGGTTGCGCTCGGCCTCCTGGACCATGCGTTCGACCTCACCGCGGTCCAGGTTGGAGCTCTCGCTGATGGTGATGCCCTGTTCCTTGCCGGTGTCCCGGTCGCGGGCCTTGACGTCGAGGATGCCGTTGGCGTCGATGTCGAAGGTAACCTCGACCTGCGGTTCGCCCCGCGGCGCCGGCCGGATGTCGGTGAGCTGGAACCGGCCCAGCACGCGGTTGTCGGCGGCCCGTTCGCGCTCGCCCTGGAGGACCACCACATCGACGGCGGGCTGGTTGTCCTCGGCGGTGGAGAAGGTCTCGCTGCGGCGCACCGGGATGGTGGTGTTCCGATCGATGATCTTGGTCATCACTCCGCCGCGCGTCTCCACGCCCAGCGACAAGGGGGTGACGTCGAGCAGCAGGACGTCCTTGACCTCGCCCTTGAGCACCCCGGCCTGGATCGCGGCGCCCAGGGCCACGACCTCGTCGGGGTTGACGCTCATGTTGGGTTCCTTGCCGCCGGTCAGTCGGCGGACCAGAGCCTGGACAGCGGGGATGCGGGTGGAACCGCCGACGAGGATGACCTCGTCGATGTCGCTCTCGCCGACCTTGGCGTCGGCCATGGCCTGCTGTACCGGCCCCAGGCAGCGCTCCACCAGGTCGCCGGTGATCTGCTCGAACGTGGACCGCATGATCGAGGCGGTGAGATGCTTGGGCCCGGCGGCGTCGGCGGTGATGAACGGCAGGCTGACCTGCGTCTGCGTCACCGAACTCAGCTCGGTCTTGGCCTTCTCCGCTGCCTCGAACAGTCGTTGCAGCGCCTGCGGGTCCTTGCGCAGGTCGATGCCGTTCTCCTTCTGGAAGCCGTCCGCGAGGTGATCCACCAGGCGCCGGTCGAAGTCGTCGCCGCCCAGGTGGCTGTCCCCGGCGGTGGAGCGCACCTCCACCACCCCGTCGCCGACGTCGAGGATGCTCACGTCGAAGGTGCCGCCACCCAGGTCGAAGACGAGGACGGTCTCGTGCTCCTTCTTGTCCATGCCGTACGCGAGGGCGGCCGCCGTGGGCTCGTTGATGATCCGCAGCACCTCCAGTCCGGCGATCCGCCCGGCGTCCTTGGTGGCGGTGCGCTGAGCGTCGTTGAAGTAGGCGGGCACCGTGATGACCGCCTCCGTGACCCGCTCCCCGAGCTGCTTGGAGGCGTCGTCAGCGAGTTTGCGGAGCACCTGTGCGCTGATCTCCTCAGGCGCGTACAGCTTGTCGCGCACCTTGATGCGGGCCGCCCCGCCCTCGCCCTCGACGACGTCGTACGCCACCGCCCTGGCCTCTTCGGAGATCTCGTCGAAGTGCCGGCCGATGAACCGCTTGGCCGAGTAGATGGTGCCCTTGGGATTGAGGATCGCCTGGCGCCGGGCCAGCTGGCCCACCAGACGTTCCCCGGTGTCGGTGAAGGCCACCACGGACGGTGTCGTGCGGTTGCCCTCGCTGTTGGGCACCACGGACGGCTCGCCGCCCTCCCACACGGCGATCACCGAGTTGGTGGTGCCCAGGTCGATGCCCACTGCCTTGGCCATGAGGAACTCCTCCCGGTACGGCGCCCGCGTCGACTCTCCGGATCACGTTCGTGCAGGAGGGGGGACCTCCGTCGGTTTCCCTTCGGTGCGCACGCAGGGTCTCGGACACTCCCCAGGGTGACGATGCGGGTGGCTCCACGCCTGCGCCTGGCGAGTCAGGAATGCACGGCTCCGGTCGCTCCACGAGTACGAGAGAAAGAGTGCGGACATCTCGGGTAAGCCGTGGGGGAGCGGGTACGCGGCGTACCTCTCGCCTCCCTGAAGACTCAGGGAGAACGGAGTGATCCCATGGCCGGCGGTCGCATGCACAGCCTCCACCACCACACCCCGGACCGGGCGAGCAGCCTTCCGCGAGGCAGCGCCCGGCGTGCCCGGGGTGCGCGCACACGGCCCCGCACACCCGCCCGCACCCGGGCCGACCATGCCTTCCGCGACCTCATGACGCTCTCCCGTGCCATGTTCGACACCCCGGACGAGGGCGAGATCCTGCGTCTGGCCACGGACCACATGGCCGCAGCGGGGCCATACCGTGCCGAGGCCGGATACCTCGAGGTGGGCGGCGACCTGGTCCGCATCTCGGGGAACGGACAGACGCACGCCTCGGCCGTGGGCCGAAGGGTGCGGGAGCTGGCCGGGCAGGACGGCCCCGTGACCGTACCCGGCAGGCCCTGGGGCCGGGCTCTCGGGCTACGCGGACTCGAGGGACTCCACGGCTACCTCGTGGTGACGTCCCGCTCCCGGCCCACCGAGGCCGAGCGGTCCCTGCTCGCCACGCTCGTCCGGCACACCGCTGCCGCACTGTCCGTCGCCGTCGCACGCCGCCGCCGCCGCGAGGACGCGCTGGAGCTGCACCGGCTGAGGGACGAACGCGCAGCCCTCCAGCGGCAGTTGATCTCCGTCGTGGCCGACCTGGAGTACCAGCGGGCCATTCACACGATCATGGCCGAGGTCGCTGCCTCGAGCGGCGGCGAGGAGGCCGTCACCCGCGCACTGCACCGGCTCACCGGACTCCCCGCGCTGTTCGAGGACCGCTTCGGCCGGCTGAGGTCCTGGACCGGCCCCGGCCGCCCCGACCCGTATCCCGAACCGGACCCCGGGCGCCAGGACGAGATGCTGCACGCCGTCGCCCGTCAGGCCGGACCGGTGCGGATAAAGGACCGGCTGGTCGTCCTGGTACGCCCGCACGGCGAGGTCCTGGGCGTGCTGGCCCTGGTCGATGCCCGGGACCAGGCCGACGAGCACACCGTGCTCGCGCTGGAACACGCCGCCGCGTCGCTCGCCCCGGAGCTGACGCACCTGCGCGATCTGGCCGAAGTCGAGCTGAGGCTGCACCGCGAACTGGTCGACGACCTCCTGGCGGGGACGGACGAGGCGAGCGCCTACGCCCGGTCCGAGGCAGTCGGACACGACCTGCGCCGCGGCCACTACATCGTCGTGGTGCGGTGGCCCGACCGGACCGTGGACGACTCCTTCGCGCAGACCGTGGGACGGGCGGCCTCGGCCGTTGGCATGCGCTCGCTGCTGACCCGACGGTCCGACCACGTGGTCCTGGTCGCCGACGACAGACCGCCCGCCCGCGCGTTGTACGAGGCGCTCGCCCGGGCGACCGGGACACGGTCCGGGGCGGTCGGGGTGAGCGCCCCTTGCGACTCCCTGGCCGACATCCCCCACCACTACCAGGAGGCTCAGCGCGCCCTGGAAGTGCGCCGCCACTCCCGCGAGCGCTACGGCACGACGTTCTTCGACGAGCTCGGCCTCTACCGCATCCTGGGGCCTGGCAACGACTACCGGGAACTGGAGATGTTCGTCCAGGAGTGGCTCGGGCAGCTCATCGACTACGACTTCCGGCACCACGGGGCGATGGTGGAGACCCTGTCCCGGTACTTCGACTGCGGCGGCAACTACGACGAGAGCGCCGAGTCCCTCGCGATCCACCGCAGCACGCTGCGCTATCGGCTCCAGCGCATCCGCGACATCAGCGGTCACGACCTCGCGAACGTCGAGGACCGGCTCAACCTTCAAGTGGCCACCCGCGTGTGGAAGATCGTGCTGGGCGGTCCCGGCTGATGCCCAACCGGCATGTCGCGCGAGCGGGTGACGCCCGGGCCGCTGCAGGGCCTCACAGCGCGATGACGTGGCGGTCGACCAGGTCGAGCAGGGCCCGCAGGGCGGAGCTGGGCCGCCGGGTCGACGACGTGCCGAGATGCATGCTCCAGCGGAGCCCGGTGCCGTGGACGTCCAGGACGTGCAGGCCGGGGGTGCGGGCAACGGCGAACGCGGGCAGGAAGGCGATGCCCAGTCCGTGCCGGACCAGCGCGGCCCCCATGTCGATGTCGGGCACTTCCAGGGCCACCCGGCGCACGACGCCCGCCCCGGCGAACGCCCGGTCGACCACCTCGCGGTTGCCGTAGCCCGGCGGGAAGTCCACGAAGGGCTCTGCCGCGAGGTCCGCGAGTGCCACCTCCCCCCGCTGAGCGAGCGGATGGGCGGCGCTCACCACCAGGACGAGCGGCACGGTGGCCAGCTCCCGTGCGTCGATCCCGGCGGGTTTGTGCTCGGGCAGCGACAGGAAGGCCACGTCCAGGTCCCCGCTGAGCAGCGCGTGCGAAAGTCCCGCCGATCCGGTCGTCGCCAGCCGCAGCCGGACGTCGATCGCCGGATGCCGCGCGTGCAACTGCCCGAGGAGCGCGGGCAGGTCCACCACCTCGACCGAGGCCATGGCGCCCACGTTCACCGTGCCGCGCACCGTGTCCTGTGCGGCGCGCACGGCGTCCTGGGCCGCCTGGGCGGCGTGCAGGGTGGCCCGGGCCTCCGGCAGCAGCGCCGCACCCGCGCCGGTGAGCCGGACCTGCTGCGACGTGCGCTCGAACAGCGTGCAGCCGAGTTCGCGCTCCAGGGAGCGGATCGCGGCGGACACCCCGGACTGCACCACGTGCAGCCGACGAGCGGCACGCGTGAAGCTCAGCTCCTCGGCGACCGCGATGAAGTGTTCCAGCTGACGTAGTCCCACCGCCGACGCTCCCGACGAACCGACCCACCGGATCCCGGCACCCGCTCCCGCCGGCCTGCCGCCCCGCGCCCGCGCGCCGCGCCGCGCCTCGCACACGACCGGCTTCTGGTTCGTGGCGGTGGCCTTCACCGTGCTGATGGCCTTCGGTACCGCGCCCACCCCGCTGTGGCCGCTGTCCGAGGCCCGGGACCACTTCGGCGCGACCACGGTCACGGTGGCGTACGCCTCGATGGTCGTGGGCGCGGCGGCCGCCTTCCTCGGACTGGGGCACCTGTCGGACCGGCTCGGCCGACGGCGCGTCATCGTCCCGGCACTGCTGGTCGGCATCGTCGCGTCGGTCGTACTGATCGCGTGGCGGGACCTGCCGGGGCTGATCGCGGGCAGGATCCTGAACGGTGTCGGACTGGGGCTGATGGCCTCGACCGCGACGACGTACCTGCACGACCTCCACCACGAGGCCCGTCCGGAACGGACGGATTCGGCGCTGCCCGGCATCGTGGCCACAGCCGCCAACCTCGGCGGCCTGGCCGCGGGCCCCCTGGTCGCCGGAGCCGTCGCCGAATGGCTTCCGACGCCCCTGATCACCACCCAGGCGATCTTCTCGCTCGCGATGGCGGTGTGCCTGGCGCTGGTGCTGTCCACCCCTGAGACGGTGGATCGGGAGCTGCCCGCGGCCGAACCGCCCAGCAGGTTCGTCCTGGTCCCCGGCGGCCGGCGGACGTTCGGCGCGGCCGGCGCGCTGGGCGCCTTCGCCTTCGCGATCCTCGGCCTGATCTCTTCCCTCGGGGCGAGCGTGCTCCACGGCACCCTGCACACCGACTCGCACCTCGTGGTCGGCCTGGCGGCCTTCCTCATGTTCGGTTCGGCGGCTGCCGCCCAGCTGGTCCTGGGCCGACTCCCACTGACCCGGCTCCTGACCGTGGGGGCAGTGGTCTTCCCGGTCGGCCTGGTCCTGTGCGCCGTCGCTCTCCACCACCCGGCGCTCTGGCTCTACCTGGTCGCCGTGTCCCTGTCGGGAGTCGGCTCCGGGCTGCTGTTCAAGGGAGGCGTCGAACGTGCCGTCTCAGTGGCCGCGCCCGCCTCACGCGCGGGGGTACTCGCCGTGTTCTTCGTCGTCGCGTACCTGGGAATGGGCGTGCCCTCCGTCCTGTTCAGCATCGCCCTGCGGCATTTCGCCGTGCAGACAGCGATGATCGGCTTCGCGGCGGTCCTCTCCTGTGGCGCCGCCGTGTCGGTCGCCGTCGCGTCGCGTGACCGCTCACCCGGCCCCGGCCCGCTCTCGGCGCAGTCCGCTCGGCCCTCCTGACCTCCCTGCGGAGCCATTCGCCACCGGTCGTCTGGGTGGCGCGGACGTGGGCACTCGGTGCGGGCGCACGTGACGTGGATCCACGCCAGACAGGAGGCCCGAGATGTCTGCGGAGCCGGCCAGAACGATAACGCTCCCCTCCGGGGAGGAGGTCGCGGCGCTCGGGCAGGGCACCTGGTATCTGGGTGAGGAACCGGCCCGGCGTGAACAGGAGATCGCCGCGCTGCGGCTGGGCGTGGACCTGGGCATGACCGTCGTCGACACGGCGGAGATGTACGGCGACGGCGCAGCCGAGGAGCTCGTCGGGGAAGCCCTGCGGGGACGCCGGAAGGAGGTCTTCCTCGTCAGCAAGGTGCTTCCCGGGCACGCCGACCGGAAGGGCACCGTCGCCGCCTGCGAGGGCAGCCTGCGGCGGCTTGGTACGGAACAGCTGGACCTCTACCTGCTGCACTGGCGGGGACGGTGGCCACTGGAGGAGACCCTCGCGGGATTCACCGACCTGATGGAGGCCGGGAAGATCCGTGCCTGGGGCGTGAGCAATCTGGACGTCGCCGAAATGGTGACGCTGACCGCCCTCCCCGGCGGCGACGCCGTGACCGTCGATCAGGTGCTGTACAACCTCTCCCGGCGCGGCATCGAGTGGGATCTGCTCCCCTGGTGCCGCGAGGCCGGGGTGCCGGTCATGGCCTACTCACCGGTCGAGCAGGGGCGGCTGCTGAAGGTCGACGCTCTGGGTGCCGTGGCCCGGGCCCTCGGAGCCACACCGACCCAGGTGGCACTCGCCTGGGTGCTGGCACAGGGGGTGGCCGCGATCCCGCGCTCCGGTTCTCCCGACCACGTTCGGGAGAACCGCGGCGCGATGGACCTCCACCTTCCCGCCGAGGCGCTCGACGCCCTCGACGAGGCGTTCCCGCCGCCCGGCGGGCCCACGCCCCTGGAGATGCTCTGAAGGAGCTGACAGGCGGAGCGCCCGCTCCGTCGTCGGGATGGGGATGCCTGCGCCGTTCATGCTGCTCTGCCGGGGGAAAAGGGGGCTCCCATTTTCGGCCTGGGGTGCGGAGGCGCTCGGCAGGGGGCTCTGCGAACGTCGACCGGGTGACAGCCGATGGCGGCGCGGGCGGGAGCGACTGACGCCGTCCGTTCCCGGCGAGGAGGCGAGTTGAGCATGACTGTGATGGGTGTGCCGAAGTTCCAGAGGTTCTTCCGCGCCGCCGCAAGCCTCGACATGGACAAGAACGACCTGAAGCGGTACGGCGACTTCGTCGACGCCAAGCTCTACGACCTCATGGTCGTCGGCCAGGCCTCGGCCAAGGCCAACGGCAGGGATACCGTCGAACCGTGGGATCTGCCGATCACCAAGGGCCTCCAGGAGAGCATCCACAGGTTCCGGCGGCTCGACGAGGAGGTCGAGCTGAAGCCGATCCTGGAACAGCTCGCCACGCACCCTCCCCTCGACAGGACACCCACCCAGGAGACCGAAGAGCGCTACCCCGAGATCATCGGTGGTCTCAGCGTCGCACTCGCCGAGACGTTCGAAATCATGTACCCGGATGTCAAGAACCCGCAGACCAACCACTGGGAGGGCGTGACCGCGGTGTTCGACCGGCTGCTGTAGGAGTCGCGCCCCGGTGCATGTCGCCGGACCGAACCGAGATGCCGGACGGGGGCGGGCCAGGAAGTGAAGGGAGCCGAACATGACACAGGAACTGCAGGGGATGCGGGTGGCGATTCTCGCCACCGACGGTGTCGAGCGCGTGGAGCTCGACCTGCCGCGCGGTGCGCTACAGGGCGCGGGGGCCAAGACCGAGATCCTCTCGCTCCACCCGGGTGAGATCCAGGCCCGGCAGTTCGACCTCAACGCGGCCGGAACCTTCCCCGTCGACCGTCTGGTCGCCGACGCCTCCGTCGGCGACTACGACGCCTTGCTCCTGCCCGGCGGCACCATGAACCCCGACCAGCTGCGCATGGACCGCGACGCGGTGCGGTTCGTCAAGGACTTCATGGCCGGCGGGAAACCGGTTGCATCGATCTGCCACGGCCCGTGGACCCTGGTGGAGGCGGACGCCGTGCGCGGCCGCCGGCTGACGTCCTGGCCCAGCATCCGCACCGATCTGCGCAACGCCGGCGCGGAGGTCGTCGCCGACCAGGAGGTGGTCGTCGACGGGCAGCTGATCACCAGCCGTGGCCCGGCCGACCTGCCCGCCTTCTGCGCGACCATCGTGGAGCAGTTCGCCAGGGCGCACCACCCGGTTCCCGGCTGACCCGGCGGCCTCGCCGTCAGCGGTGGGAGCGGGCACGCCGCGCGGTCGACGGCATGCGGCTCCGGGGCCGTACCGGTTCTCCGTCGCGGGACACGTCTTTCGCGTACGGACCGTGGGCAGGGTCTACGAGTCGTTCCCCCGGTGGCGGCGCGCAAGCCGGGCCGCGAGGTGAGGGCCGGTGGCGCTGCGGCGGGCTTTCGCCACCTTGGCCGGCCGCCCGGCCGCGACGACCCGCCCGCCCGCGTCGCCGCCGCCCGGCCCGAGGTCGATGACCCAGTCGGCGGTGGCGATCGTGTCCAGGTCGTGCTCGACGAGGACGACCGTGTTGCCGGCGTCGACGAGCCGGTGGAGCTGTCGTAGCAGCAGCGCGATGTCCGAGGGGTGCAGCCCCGCCGTCGGCTCGTCGAGCAGATAGAGCGCGTGCCCGCGCCGGGCTCGCTGCAGTTCGGTGGCCAGTTTGATGCGTTGCGCCTCACCACCGCTGAGTTCCGTCGCGGGCTGGCCCAGCCGCAGGTACCCGAGTCCCACCTCGCGCAGCGTCTCCAGACTGCGGGAGGCGGCCGGGACGGCGGCCAGGAACTCGGCGGCGGCGTCGACGGACAGCGCCAGGACTTCCGCGATGTTCTTGCCCCGGTAGGTGACTTCCAGCGTTTCGGCGTTGTAGCGGGCGCCCGCGCAGGTCGGGCACGGTGCGTAGGTGCCGGGCAGGAACAGCAGCTCCACCGCGACGAATCCTTCGCCCTGGCAGGTCTCGCACCGCCCTTCGGGCACGTTGAAGGAGAACCGCCCGGCCGAGTAGCCGCGCGCCCTGGCCTCGTCCGTCGCCGCGTACAGCTTGCGCACCGCGTCGAACATCCCCGTGTACGTGGCTAGGTTGGACCGGGGAGTCCGGCCGATGGGCCGTTGGTCGACCAGGACCAGCCGGTCGAACGATTCGACCCCCGACGCGTCCTGGACGTCGACCTCCAGCCGCGCCTCGTCGGGCTCCTCGGGTACGAGTCCGAGGTGGCCGCGGACGACCTCGGCGAGCACCTGAGTCACCAGCGTCGACTTTCCGGAACCGGACACGCCCGTCACCGCCGTCAGCACGCACAGCGGTACCTCCACGGACACGTCGCGCAGATTGTGGCGGGAGACGCCGCTCAGGTGCAGCCAGCCGTGCGGTGTGCGCGGGTGGTGGTCGAGAGGCTGGGCGCGCCCGGACAGATACTGGCCCGTGGCCGACTCCCCGACCCGCTCAAGACCGGCGACCGGACCGCTGTACAGCACGCGTCCGCCGCCCTCACCCGCGCCGGGGCCGATGTCGACCACCCAGTCCGCCCGCCGTACGACGTCCATGTCGTGCTCCACGACGAACAGCGAGTTGCCCGTCGCCTTGAGGCGGTCCAGCACGTCCAGCAGCGGTTCCGCGTCAGCCGGGTGCAGGCCGGCGGAGGGTTCGTCGAGGACGTAGACGACGCCGAACAGCCCCGAGCGGAGCTGGCTGGCGATCCGCAGGCGCTGCGCCTCGCCGGGCGACAGGGTCGTCGAGCGGCGCCCGAGGCTGAGATATCCGAGGCCCAGGTCGAGCAGTACGTCGATCCGCGCGACCAGATCGCCACAGATCCGGACCGCGACCTCGGTCGTCTCCCCGGACCGGGCGGTCGACGTGGTGGCGTCGGCCTCGGACCGCCCCGCGACGGGTCGCAGCAGCGCCACGACCTCGGTGAGCGGCATCGCGTTGATCTCGGCGATGGAATGGCCGGCGAAGGTCACGGCGAGCGCCTCGGGCCGCAGTCCGCTGCCGTGGCACTCGGGGCAGGGCACGCTCCTGACGAACCGGAGCGCCCGTTCGCGCATCCTCTCGCTCTTGGAGTCGGCGAGGACGTGCATGACGTGCTTGCGGGCGCTCCAGAACTTCCCCTCGTAGCCGTAGTCGACGCGGTCCTCCTCCGGCTCGATGTACACGGAGGGCTGCTCGTCCGTGTACAGGAGCCAGTCCCGGTCCTTCTTCCTCAGCCTGCGCCACGGCCGGTCGATGTCGATCCCCAGGCCGTTCACGACACTGCGCAGGTTGGCACCCTGCCAGGCGCCCGGCCAGGCGGCGATCGCGCCCTCGCGGATGCTCAGCGAGGGGTCCGGGACGAGTAGGTCCTCGGCGACGTCGTGCACGACGCCCAGTCCGTGGCAGTGGGGGCAGGCGCCGGCCGCGGTGTTGGGGGAGAACCACTCGGCGTCCATCCGTGCGGCCCCGGGCGGATAGGTTCCGGCGCGGGAGTACAGGATGCGCAGCAGATTGGACAGCGTGGTGATGGTGCCGACGGTCGAGCGTGAGCTGGGCGATCCGCGTCGCTGCTGCAGGGCCACGGCGGGAGGCAGTCCGGTGATCTCCTCCACGTGCGGCGCGCCGACCTGCTGCAACAGCCTCCGGGCGTACGGTGCCACGGACTCGAAGTAGCGTCGCTGGGCCTCCGCGTAGAGCGTGCCGAACGCGAGCGAGGACTTGCCCGAACCGGAGACGCCGGTGAAGGCGACCATCGCGTCCCGTGGAACGTCGACGTCGACGTTCCGCAGGTTGTTCTCACAGGCACCCCGGACATGGACGAAGGGGTCGGTCGCGTCTTTGTCCACCTTTCCTGATTACCCGATCGCGCCGGGAACCGCGCGCTGTGTCTTCTCGGGTGCGGGACCGTGCCGGCGGGGGTCAGCGTGTCACGCGGCGTCGGCCGTGCCTCGCAGGCATCCTGTGGGCACGTGCGATCGCGGGGGCAGCCGACGTGAAGGAGTCATGCGGGTGTCGTCCCAGGGCGTTACGGTCGTGGCTCTCCTGGCGGATCCGGATGCGCCGACGGAGATCGCGCAGCGCATCGCCCGCGCACTTCCCGCTCGGCTCGCCGAGAAGTCGGGGGAGGGGCGACGGTTCGATGTTCAGGTGGTCAGTGAGCCCTTCACCGCGGGGACCGAGGACCCGCCCACCTTGATGCGCCGGATCATGGACCGCGCGAGGACGGAGAACTGGGACATCGTCGTGGCCCTCACCGACCTTCCGCTGCACGCAAACGGGCACAAGCTCGTTGTGGATCTGGATCACGAGCATGGTCTGGCGTTGCTGTCCCTTCCTCCTCTGGGCGGCCTGCGGCTGCAGACGAGAGCCCGGCAGGCCGTGGAAGAAGCCGTGCTGAGTTTGGCGGGCCGGACGGCCACCGGGGCAGAGGGACCACCGTCGAGTCAGCCGCTGGGACGCTTCGTCGGTCCTCTTGCGCCTGTCCACCGGGCCCACGTCGGTGAGGAGGAGACCACTGATCTTCGGTACGTCGTCAGCGGCCCGCGCGGCTACCTGAGGATTCTCGGCGGAATGGTCCGCGCCAACCGACCGTGGCGGTTGGTGCCTGGACTGTCGAAGGCCCTGGCGGCCGCACTCGCCACGGGAGCCGTCGCCACCGTGAACTCCACTGTCTGGAGCCTGGCCGAGTCCCTGAGCGTGCCACGCCTCGTGATCGCCATGGTCGGATCTGTCGCGCTCATGATCGGCTGGCTGATCGTGGACGCGGAACTGTGGCATCGGTCCACGGACGCCTCGCCGGAGGAGAGGATGAGGACGGGCCTCTACAACGCCTCGACGATCGCGACCGTGGGTATCGGGGTGTTGGTCTGCTACGTGGGTTTGATGGTCATCAACCTGCTGTGGGCGCTGTTCATCCTCAACGACCGAGTGTTCGCTTCCATGACACGAGCTCCGCTGCACGCCGCGGACTACTGGACGCTGTCCTGGTTCGTCGCCTCGGTCGCCACCGTGGGCGGCGCGCTGGGGTCGGGCTTGGAGAGCGACGAGGCGGTCCGGGCGGCCGCCTTCTCCAAGCGCGAACAGGAACGCCGTAGCGCGTTGCAGGACGACTAGGGCGACTAACTGGTGACTCAAGTCGGAGATGTGCCGTCGTTTCATGGGCGTCACGCCTGGAGACTCCGTTGATCCGTTGGCGCGCGGGGGTTTCGCGTCGGGGCCGACGGGGACCCGGACAACGCGCCGCCGGAGCGCAGACGTTCCGTCTGGCGGGTCGGCGGCGGCACCACCGCTCCGCCCGATCCGGGTGAACGGCCCGCAGAGACGTGCCGGAGCCATGGGGCCCTCGCGGTCAAGACTTTCGGGAGCCGGCTCTGTGCTCTGTCTCCTCACCGTCGTGCCGCGGCCATGCCGGGGCACCGAGGGAAGTCATCATGAAAGCAGCGGTATATGAGGGACCGCGAACGGTCACGGTGAAGGACGTACCGGACGCGAAGATCGAACACCCCTGCGACATCATCGTCAAGATCACCTCCACCAACATCTGCGGTTCGGATCTTCACATGTACGAGGGTCGCACCTCGTTCGAGTCCGGCCGCACCCTGGGACACGAGAACATGGGCCAGGTCGTGGAAGTCGGCCCGGCCGTCCGCAAGGTCCAGGTCGGTGAGTACGTGGTCCTGCCCTTCAACATCGCCTGCGGCTTCTGCAAGCAGTGCGAGCAAGGTCTCACCAATTACTGCCTGACCATGCAACCGGAACCGGCCCTCGCCGGAGCCGCCTACGGATTCGCCGACATGGGCCCCTACCAGGGCGGCCAGGCGGAGCTGTTGCGCGTACCCTACGGCGACTTCAACGCGCTGCGTCTGGGCGAGGACGCCGCCGACCGGCAGACCGACTACGTGATGCTCGCCGACATCTTCCCTACCGGCTATCACGCCACCGAGATGGCCCATGTCAAACCGGGTGACCAGACCATCGTCCTCGGGGCCGGCCCCGTCGGGCTGATGGCGGCCTACTCCGCCCTCCTCAAGGGTGCCGGGCGCGTCTGGGTGGCCGACCACCAGCCCGATCGGTTGCGCAAGGCGGAGGAGATCGGGGCCATCCCGATCAACACCGCGGAGCACAACCCGGCGGATGTCGTCAAGGAGGCCACCCTGGGTCTCGGCGCCGACAACGGCTGTGAGTGCGTCGGCTACCAGGCCCACGACCCCGAGGGTCACGAGGACGCCAGCCTCACACTCAACGGACTGATCGACTCGGTCAGATTCACGGGCGACATCGGCGTGGTGGGCGTGTTCCTGCCCGAAGACCCCGGTGGTGCCGAGGCCCAGGGGGAGCTGGAGGCGCACGGCAAGGTTCCGCTCGACTTCGGCATGATGTGGTTCAAGGGCCAGCACATGGGCACGGGGCAGGCGCCGGTGAAGAGGTACAACCGGGCGCTACGCGACCTGATCGCCGGTGGGAAGGCGCATCCGAGCTTCGTCGTCTCCCAGGAACTCGGCCTGGATCAGGCCCCCACCGCCTACGAGCACTTCGATGCCCGTGACGAGGGCTGGACCAAGGTGGTCCTGCATCCGAACGGACGCGGAAACGGCCACAGGTAGTAAGTGGTCCTAGGCCGTGTCCGGAAAGTCGGTGGCTCGTTGCTCCTTTCATGGCACGTAGGCATGAACTGGCGGATGAGTCGTGGGAGTTGATCGCTCCGTTGCTGGCGCCGGGACGGATGGGCAGACCTGTCCGAGACCGGCGCCAGGTCGTGAACGGGATCCTGTGGAAGCTGTCCACCGGTGCGGCCTGGCGTGACCTGCCCGAACGTTATGGCCCGTGGAAGACGGTCTACGAACGCTTCCGGCACTGGTCCGCCGACGGCACCTGGGACCGACTGCTGGCCCACGTCCAGCAGCACTCCGACGCCGTCGGGACTGTCGACTGGTCGATCGTCTGCGTGGACTCGACGACGGTCCGAGCCCATCAGCACGCGGCCGGGGCCCGAAAAGGGGGCCCTGGGAGGGCGAGGCCCTCGGCCGGTCGCGCGGCGGGCTGACCAGCAAGATGCACCTCGCCTG
Source organism: Streptomyces seoulensis (assembly GCF_022846655.1). Lineage (NCBI taxonomy): Bacteria > Bacillati > Actinomycetota > Actinomycetes > Kitasatosporales > Streptomycetaceae > Streptomyces > Streptomyces seoulensis. The sequence goes on along the minus strand of NZ_AP025667.1, from coordinate 3,706,361 downwards.
CGACGGACAGGGCCACCCCCTCACTTTCACCCTGACCGGCGGCAACATCAACGACTGCACCCAGTTCGAAGCGGTCATGGAACGGATTCGGATCGCCCGGCCGGGCCCGGGCAGGCCCCGGACCCGGCCCGACCGGGTCGTCGCCGACAAGGGCTACTCGGCCCGCAAGATCCGCTCCTACCTCCGCAGACGCGGGATCGCGGCAGCGATCCCCGAACGCATCGACCAGATCAACGGGCGCATCCGCCGCGGCGAGGCCCTCTGCCGCCTCGACCGGGCCGCCTACCGGCGCCGCAACGTGGTCGAGCGCTGCTTCAGCCGCCTCAAACAAAACCGGGCCCTGGCCACCCGCTACGACAAACGAGCCGCCCACTTCCACGCCATGGTCACCCTCGCCTGCCTCCGACTCTGGCTCCCATGACTTTCCGGACACGGCCTAGGGGGTGTCCGCATTGTGGCGGGGTCTTCGGTCTGTTCGTGTTGCGTCGTCATGAGCTGACTGACGCATCGTGGGCTGCGAGCGAGCCGTCGCTCGTCCGGCCGCCGGCGGCCCCGCACCGGTCGGCCCAGGTGTCCGGCCGTGCGCCTCCGTCGCTCCCGCTACCCATCGGGCTGAGACCTCAGCCATGGCGGACGTTCTGGGCGATGACCCACGCCTGGTTGCATGTCCGCAGGCGCGGATGACGATGCTTCACGCCGGCTTCACATCAGGCATCATGCTCCCTCAAGCACGATGCCCAGGGGGCCCATGAACACTCGCACCACCGTCGCCGCCATCCTCGGCGCCACCGCGCTCGCACTCACCGCCTGCTCCGGCGCCGACACCGCCGACAGCCCCGGAAACACCAAGCGCGCCGCAACGCCAAAGTCCACCCCTAGTCCGGGATGGAGTGTCGCCGAGAAGGTCGCCGGTATCCCGCCGAAGCCCACCGGCGCGAAGCGAGCCGAACTGCTTCGCGCTCTCGCCGCCGCCAACCCGGACATGGTGAAGTACGAGGACAAGGCCATCGAGGCTGCCCGCAATCAGTGCTCCGCGATCAACGGTGGTGCCCACAAGCCGGATTGGAGCGCGTCGCAGCGCTTCAGCTACAAGGACGTCGCCACCAGCGAGGCCCAGGGCAAGCAGATCAACGAGGCACTCAAGGGCCTCGGCTTCTGCAAGGCGTGATCCAGACGCTATGAGGGCTCGGTCGTCCCTAACGGCCGGGCCCCAGAGCTCAAGCGGTTCGATGAAGGCGGCGTTTCGAGCTCGCCGGGCGAGCGCTGCGCCGCTGGCGGCGCGTGGCGCGACTTCAAAACGCGGTGGTGAGAGGGGTGCGAGTATCCCCCTCCGCAAGGACCTGACTGCCTGTCAGGAAAGTCAGCATTGGGTCAGCACGGGGAAGTGTCAGTTCAGCGCACTCGCCCCCGTGGTTTCAGTGGCACGGACGGCAGTTCAGGCGCGAGCAGTCGATCCCCCTCATACCCCCTCACCTCCCCAAACCGCGAACCCCTCATCCACTCCTCCCGAGCCTGCTCGATCTCCTCCTGCGTACGCCCCACGAAGTTCCACCACATGATCAGCTCCTCCGCGAACGGCTCCCCGCCCAGCAGCATCACGGACGCGTCCGAGTCGGCCTGCAGGGGGAGTTCGGTGCGGCCGCAGCCGAGGTAGAGCATGGAGCCGGGGGTGACCGGGACGCCGTCGACGTGGACCTCGCCGGACATCGACAGGACGCCGTACTCGAAGTCGGGGTCGAGAGGAATGCGAGCCGAGGCGCCCTCGGTGAGGGTGAGGTCGGCGCCTACGAGGGGGGTGTACGTCGTGCCGGGGGACGTCGTGCCGTCCAGGGAGCCCAGGATCACCGTGGCCGTCAGGCCGGGTGCGGTGACCGTCGGCAGGTCCGCGTGGTACTCGAAGTGCGGGTCGGTGTGCCGGTGTTCGTCCGGGAGGGCCACCCAGAGCTGGGCCCCGTGCAGGTAGCGCGCGTGGGGCTTCGGGCTCTCCTCGGAGTGGCTGATCGCCCGGCCCGCCGTCATCAGGCCCAGCTCGCGCGGGCGGATCGTCTGCAGGCTGCCGGTGGAGTCCCGGTGCAGCACCTCGCCCTCGTGCAGCCAGCTCACCGTCTGCAGACCGATGTGCGGGTGCGGGGGCACCTGCATACCGGGCTCGTCCGCGATGTCGTCCGGGCCGTAGTGGTCGACGAACGCCCACGCGCCGATCATGCGACGGCCCAGGTTCGGCAGCAGGCGGCGGACCTCGGTGGACTCCCCGAGCTTCACCGTGCGGGGGCTCAGCAGTTCGCGGACCGGTTCGGCGACGACGAAGCCACGGCCACCGCATGCGCGCGGCTCCGGCGCGAGGTCAAGGTTGCTCATGCGGCCAACCTAGCGCCCGCTCCCCGGACCGGTGGGTCCGCGTCCCCTCACCCCGCGAGTTCCGCCGCCCGCTCGGCCGTCGCCTCCAGTGCCGCCCGTACCGATTCGTCGACGCGGCGGCCGCGGCGGCCGGGGCGACCTCATCGTGCACGTCGAGGTCACCACCCAGACCAAGCTCGACGCCTGTTCCCGCAGCGTGGCGATGCCCTGCGCGGTCGTTCCGCGTGGGGTGCTCGCCCGGCGGTACAGGGATCCCGGGGTCACCCCCGGCTCCGCTGGCACCTCCGCCGTGCCCCGCAGCACCTGGCTCGTCAGCACAGCCGCGTCCGTCGCGTCGAGACCCGCCCCGCGGGCGAAGTCCGTGAAGGACCGGGCGAGGTGGGCCACCAGGGCCGGGCCGCTGCCCCCACCGCGGTCGCCGCGTCCAGCAGGGACTCGTCCTGGACCACCAGCACCCGGCCGATCACCGACAGCGCCCCCTCCGCCCGCTGCACCGCTTCGGGCGGGACCTGCGGACCGGGGCACACCACCGTCATGCTCCGGCCCACGCGCGCGGCCAGGTTCGGCATGGCGCGCAGGACCGCGCCCGTGACAAGCGCCGAAGCGAGGGTCTCCAGCCGTACCCCGGCCGGCACCCACGACGACGATCCGTTCCACGGCCGCCACACTCCTCCACATTCCTCCACACTCCTCGCCTCGGATGCCAGAAGGGACACCGAAGGGACGTTCCGGCCCCCGTACGGGCCACCACAACGCGCCGACCCCCCGCCCCGCCCGGTGCAATGGACGGGTGACCGCCGCCCCGGACGACTGCCTCGCGCGCAACGAGTGGATCTGCGGCGACTATCTGAGCAGCCGCCGCCAGATCCTCCTCGACGCGGTCGGCCAGCACCTGGAGCTGACGGCGTTGTCCGTGCTCATCGGGCTCGCCGTCGCGCTGCCCCTCGCCGTGCTCGCCCGCCGCTGGGGCTGGGCCGCCGGACCGGTGCTCGGCGTCACCACCGTCCTCTACACCATCCCCTCCCTGGCGATGTTCTCCCTGCTGCTCCCCGTCTACGGCCTCTCCGCCACCCTCGTGGTCGCCGGACTGGTGCTGTACTCGCTCACCCTGCTCGTCCGGAACATCCTCGCCGGGCTGCGCGCCGTACCGGAGGAGACCCGGCAGGCCGCGCGCGGCCTCGGCTTCGGTCCCGTCCGGCTGCTGCTCGCCGTCGAACTGCCGCTCGCGCTGCCCGCCGCGATGGCCGGCCTGCGCATCGCCACCGTCTCCGCGGTCTCCCTGGTCACGGTCGGCGCGATCGTCGGCTTCGGCGGACTCGGCAACCTGATCTACGCGGGCATGAACACCTACTTCAAGGCCCAGGTCCTCACCGCGTCCGTGCTGTGCGTGATCATCGCCGTCGCCGCCGACCTGCTTCTGCTGGGCGTGCAGTGGCTGATCACCCCGTGGGTCAGAAAGGGCCGTACATGAACGTGCTCGGCTCCACCTGGGACTGGCTGGCCGACCCCGCCCACTGGTCCGGCGACAACGGCGTCTGGCACCGGCTGCTGCAGCACCTCGTGCTCACCGTCGTCTGCCTGATCGTGAGCTGCCTCATCGCACTGCCCGTCGCGCTCGTCCTCGGCCACCTCGGCAAGGGCGGCGCGCTCGCCGTCAACATCTCCAACGTCGGCCGGGCCGTCCCCACCTTCGCGGTCCTGGTCCTGCTCCTGCTGACCCCGGTCGGCAAGTGGGGGGAGGGGCCCACCGTCGTCGCCCTGGTGCTCTTCGCCGTGCCGCCGCTGCTCACCAACGCCTACGTCGGCATGCGCGAGGTCGACCGGGGCGTGGTCCAGGCCGCGCGCGGCATGGGGATGACGGGGCGGCAGACGATGCTGCGGGTGGAGGTACCGCTCGCGCTGCCGATGATCCTCAACGGGGTACGGATCGCCGCCGTCCAGCTCGTCGCCACCGCCACCATCGCCGCGCTCGCGGGAGGCGGCGGACTCGGCCGGATCATCACCGCGGGCTTCAACCTGGCCAGTACCCCGCAGGTCGTCGCGGGCGCGATCCTCGTCGCGGTGTTCGCGCTGCTCGTGGAGGGCGTCTTCGAGATCGTGGAACGGCTCGGCCCCACCTGGGCGAGGGCCGTCCGATGAGAGCCCGCGCGGCCCTCGCCGCCGCCTGCCTCGCCACCCTCAGCGCCTGCGGCTCCGGTCCCTCCCTGGAGAACCGGGGCGCCGTCACCGCGTCGCCCGGCGACAGCCACCACCTCGTCATCGGCTCGGCCGGCTTCACCGAGAGCGACCTGCTCGCCCAGCTCTACGCCCAGCTCCTCGGCCAGGCCGGATACCGGACCTCCCTGATCACCGTCGCCAACCGGGAGCTGTACGAACCCGCCCTGGAGTCCGGGCAGATCGACGTCGCCCCCGAGTACGCGGCCACCTTCGCCGACTGGCTGAACGCCAAGGAGAACGGCCCCGACGCGCCCCCGGCCGGCTCACCCGACCTCGCAAAGACCATGAAGAACCTGCGCGCCCTGGCCACCCCGCGCGGACTCACCGTCCTCCCGCCGGGCCGGGCCGTCGACCAGAACGCCTTCGCGGTCAGCGCCTCCTACGCCCGCCGCCACCACCTGAAGACCCTCAGCGAACTCGGGGCTTCCGGCCTCAAGGTGCGTCTCGCGGCGGGCGACGAATGCGTCGAGCGGCCGTACTGCGCACCCGGCCTGAAGAAGGTGTACGGCATCGACATCACCGCCGTCGATCCCAAGGGCGTCGGCACCACCCCGGCCAAGCAGGCCGTGCAGTCCGGCCGGGACCAGATGGTGCTGACCACCACCACGGACGCCACCCTCGGCTCCTTCGGCCTCGTCCTCCTCGCCGACGACAAGCACCTCCAGAACGCCGACTACATCGTCCCCGTCGTCAACCGCGCCCGCGCAGGCAGTGAACGGGTCGCCAAGGCGCTCGGCAAGCTCAACGACGTCCTCACCACCGAGGACCTCGCCGACATGAACCGGCAGGTCGACAGTTGGCGGCGGCTGCCCGCCGACGTGGCCCGCACCTATCTGCGGGACAAGGGCCTGATCAAGTGATCTACGCGTCCGCCACCGAGTCGAACGGCACCTGACCCCGCGCGACCCCCAGCGCGTCCGCGTCCACCGACCGGCGCAGCGCCTCGTGCAGCTTGGCCGGGGTCAGCACGCCGAGCAGCCGGGACCCGTCCAGCACCGCCACCCACCCGGCGTCGTACTGGAGCATCACCCCGAACGCCTGCTTCAGCGGGGCGCCCACCGGCACCCACGCCGTCATCCGGTGGGCCAGCTCACCGACCGTGCCGCCCGCCGCCAGCTCGTCCAGCCCCACCCAGCCGTGCAGATCGCCGTCCGCGTCCAGCACGACCGCCCAGCGCGCCCCCTCCTCGCGCAGCCGCCGGGCCGCGCCCTCGGCGGGCTCGTCCGGGCGGGCCACCGGCGGCTGCTCCAGGTCGTCCGGCTCGATCGCGGTCACCGACAGCCGCTTCAGCCCCCGGTCGGCCCCCACGAACCCGGCGACGTACGAGGTCGCCGGCGCCCCCAGGACCGCGCCGGGGGTGTCGAACTGCTCGATGCGGCCCTCGCCGTACACCGCGATCCGGTCGCCCAGGCGGACCGCCTCCTCGATGTCGTGCGTGACCAGCAGCACCGTCTTGCGCACCGCCTGCTGCATCCGCAGGAACTCGTCCTGCAACTGCTCGCGCACGACCGGGTCGACCGCGCCGAACGGCTCGTCCATCAGCAGCACCGGCGGGTCCGCCGCGAGCGCCCGCGCCACCCCGACCCGCTGCCGCTGCCCGCCGGAGAGCTGCTCGGGGTAGCGCGCGCCGAACGTCTTGGGGTCCAGGCCCACCAGATCCAGCAGCTCGGCGGCGCGCGCCCGCGCCTTGGCCCGCTTCCAGCCCAGCAGGGACGGCACGGTCGCCGTGTTGTCCAGCACCGTGCGGTGCGGGAAGAGACCGACCTGCTGGATGACGTACCCGATCCGGCGGCGCAGCCGGACCGGGTCGACGCGCGCGATGTCCTCGCCGTCCACGACGATCCGGCCCGCGGTGGGCTCGATCAGCCGGTTCACCATCATCATGGTGGTCGTCTTGCCGCAGCCGGAGGGGCCGACCAGGGTGACGAGTTCGCCCTCCGACACCTCGAAGGACAGGTCGTCCACGGCCGTCGTACCGTCCGGGTAGCGCTTGCTGACCTGCTCGAACCGGATCATTCCCCCACGCTAGCCGGGGTCCGGGCACCCCGCCCGGCCCCGCTGGCCGAAGGGATGACACCGCTCAGCCCAGCAGCACGACCTCCAGCGTGCGCGGCCCGTGCACGCCCTCCACCCGGTCCAGCTCGATGTCGCTGGTGGCCGAGGGCCCCGAGATCCAGGTCAACGGGCGGGCGGGGGAGAGGCGTTCGAGTGCCTGGGGCACGGACGCCACGACCTGGCCCGGGACGCGGACCACGCAGATGTGGTGGTCGGGCACGAGGGTGATCCGGCGCCGCCCCTGACCGGGCCCGCCGTCCAGGACGAGGGTGCCGGTCTCGGCGACGGCCACCGCGCAGCCGGTCACCACGCTGTCCACCGCGTCCAGCTCGTACGGGGTGCTGTCCGCGCGGTCGGGGACGGGGACCGGGTCGGCGCTCGCCAGCCACGCCGCCGGGAGCCCGTCCGGCACGAGCACGGACTTGGCGCCCCGCGCCGCCAGCAGCCGGGCGATGAGCGCGGGCAGGTCCGCCTCCTCGCACCGGTGCACCACGGCCCGGTAGTCGGCCAGGTTCTCCGCGAGCAGCCCCATCGTCTCCTCGGCGGTGCGCTCGCCGTGCTCGCGCAGGTAGTCGCGCGGGACCGCCCGGTCGTACGGCATGTCGTCCTCGGGTACGTCGGCCAGCGCGCGCCGGACCCGGCCCAGGACGCGTTCGCGGTCGCTCACTTCGTCTCCTCCCTGCCGCCTCGGGTGCGTTCCCACCAGTCCCGGAACGGCTCGGCGGGCAGCTCCGGCAGATCGCGCGTCGCCGTCCACGCCGCGCCGGGGCCCGGCAGGGTGCGCGGGCGCAGGCGGCGGGCGCGGGAGGCGAGGCGCTGGCCGGTGCGCAGGGCGCCCGGCCGGGTGAAGGTCCACCGGGCCGCCCGCATGGCCGCCCGTTCCGCCGCGTGGCCCTTGGCCGGCTTCAGCACCACCCGGTTGCCCTCGCGCACCGCGGGCCCGCCCTCCACGACCCGTTCGCGCAGCCGGACCAGCACCTCGGGGATGTCGATGGCCACCGGGCACACCTCGTAGCAGGCCCCGCACAGCGTGGACGCGTACGGCAGCGAGGCGTCGATCTCGCTTGCCGTGCCGCGCAGTTGGGGGCTGAGGATGGCGCCGATCGGACCGGGGTACACCGAGCCGTAGGCGTGGCCGCCCGCCCGCTCGTACACCGGGCACACGTTGAGGCAGGCGGAGCAGCGGATGCAGCGCAGCGCCTGACGGCCGGCCTCGTCGGCGAGGGTGTCGGTGCGGCCGTTGTCCAGCAGCACCAGGTGGAAGGCGCTCGGACCGTCCCCGTCCGTCGTGCCGGTCCACGTGCTGGTGTACGGGTTCATGCGCTCGGCCGTGGAGGAGCGGGGGAGGGTCTGCAGGAAGACCTCCAGGTCACGCCAGGTGGGGACGATCTTCTCGATGCCGACCACCGAGATCAGGGTCTCCGGCAGGGTCAGGCACATCCGCCCGTTGCCCTCGGACTCCACGACCACCATCGTGCCGGTCTCCGCGACCATGAAGTTGGCCCCGGACACGCCGACCTTGGCCCGCAGGAACTTCTCCCGCAGATGCAGCCGCGCCGCCTCGGCCAGTTCGGCCGGACTGTCGGACAGGCCCTCGGGAGCCGGGCGGCCCCAACCGGCCATCGCGGTACGGAAGATGTCGCGGATCTCGGCCCGGTTGCGATGGATGGCCGGGACCAGGATGTGCGAGGGGCGGTCCTCGCCCAACTGCACGATCAGCTCGGCCAGATCGGTCTCGTAGGCCCGGATGCCCGCCGCCTCCAGCGCCTCGTTGAGCCCGATCTCCTGCGTGGCCATCGACTTGACCTTCACGACTTCCGACTCGCCTGTTTCTTGGACGAGTTGGGTGACGATCCGGTTGGCCTCCGCCGCGTCCGCGGCCCAGTGGACCGTGCCGCCCGCCGCGGTGACCGACTCCTCCAACCGCACCAGGTACCGGTCGAGATGGCGGAGCGTGTGTTCCTTGATCCGGCTGCCCGCCTCGCGCAGCTCCGCCCAGTCGGACACCTCCGCCACGGCCGCCGCGCGCTTGGCGCGGATGGTGTGGGTGGCGTGCCGCAGATTGCCGCGCAGGGTGGTGTCGTCCAGCGCTTCCCGTGCCGCCTCGGGGAAGGCGGGCATTCCGACGAAGGTCTCGTTCACCGGGCCGGATCCTCCTCCGTGCTCGCCAGGATCTCCGCGATGTGCACCGGTCGCACCGACGAGTCGGCCCGGCTCATCGTGCCACCCAGGTGCATCAGGCACGAGTTGTCGGCCGCGCACAGCACCTCGGCCCCGGTCGACTCGGCGTTGCGCATCTTGTCCGCGCCCATCGCCGCCGACACCCCGGCGTTCTTGACCGCGAAGGTGCCGCCGAACCCGCAGCACTCCTCGGCGCCTGGCAGCTCGACCAGTTCGAGTCCCCGCACGGCCTCCAGCAGGCGGCGCGGGCGGTCGCCGAGGCCGAGGGAGCGCAGGCCGTGACAGGTGGGGTGGTAGGTGACCTTGTGCGGGTAGACGGCGCCGACATCGGTGACGCCCAGCACGTCCACCAGGAACTCCGTCAGCTCGTACGTCTTCGGCACCACCGGAGCCAGGGTGGCGGCCAGGCCCTCCCCGCGCCCCTCGGCTCGGGCCCGCTCGCCCAGTCTCGGGTACAGCTCCCGGACCATCGCCGCGCACGAGCCGGAGGGCGTCACGATCGCGTCGTACTCCCCGAACACCTCCGCGAAGTGCCGGGCCAGCGGCTCGCTCTCGTGCCGGTAGCCGGTGTTGTAGTGGGCCTGCCCGCAACAGGTCTGCGCGGCAGGGAAGTCGACGTCCACGCCCAGCCGGTTCAGCAGCCTCACCACGGCGCGGCCGGTGTCCGGGTAGAGCGTGTCATTGACACAGGTCAGGAACAGGGCGACACGCATCGCGGCTCCTCGGGCTCGAAGATCGGACAGGAGCAGCGTAGTCAGCGCACGGCCTGGCGGAAGAGGGCCCACGGAGGTCAGTACCCTTGCCGCGATGCCTGATCACATACCCGTCCTCAGCGCCGACTGCGCCAACTGCTTCGGCCTGTGCTGCGCCGCCCTGCCCTTCGCCGCCTCCGCCGACTTCGCGCACGACAAGCCCGCCGGGAAGCCGTGCGTGAACCTGCGCGACGACCACCGCTGCGGCATCCACACCGAGCTGCGTACCAAGGGCTACGCCGGCTGCACGGTCTACGACTGCTTCGGCGCCGGTCAGCACGTCTCCCAGGTCACCTTCGGCGGCCAGGACTGGCGCACCGGCCCCAAGGCGCGGGCCCGGCTGATGTTCGACGTGTTCCCGGTCGTCCGGCGCCTGCACGAACTCCTGTGGTACCTCACCGAGGCGCTGGATCTCGACACCGCCCGGCCGCTCCACCCGGAGCTGCGCGCCGCGCTGGAGCACACCGAACGCCTCGCCGCGCAGGGGCCCGAGGAACTGGCCGCGCTGGACCCGGCCGCCCACTGGCACGAGGTGGCCGGACTCCTGCTCCGGGTGTCGGAGTCGGCCCGTCGAGGCGTCGGCCGGAAGAAGGGCCGGGACCGGCGGGGCGCCGATCTGGCCGGCGCGCGGATGAAGGGCGCCGATCTGCGCGGGGTCAGCCTGCGCGGCGCCTGCCTCATCGCGGCGGACCTCACCGGAGCCGACCTGCGGCACGCCGACCTGATCGGGGCGGATCTGCGGGGCGCCGACCTGACCGACGCCGACCTCACCGGCGCCCTCTTCGTCACCCAGCCACAGGTCAACGCCGCCCGAGGGGGACCCGGCACCAGGCTGCCGGGCTCACTGGTCCGCCCCGCGCACTGGACAGCGTCCCGCTGAACCCGCGTCCGGCTCCGGAACGCCGGCCGGCGCGGCGGCCGGCGCGCTCCGGCGCTCCAGGCCGAGGCGCAGGCCCTCCGGCATCAGGGTGAGACGCTCGGTGACCTTCAGCCGGTAGCCGGGGTCGGGCCGCAGTTCGTAGCGGCGCAGCAGCAGCCCGAGCACCAACGTGGCTTCATGCAGGGCGAACTGGCGGCCCACGCAGGCTCGCGCCCCCGTGCCGAACGGCTTGAAGGTGTGCGGCGGGCGGGCCCGTACGGCCTTGGCGTCGAACCGGTCCGGGTCGAACCGCTCGGCGTCCTCGCCCCAGACCTCGGGGTCGCGGTGCAGCATCGGCGTGAGGACCAGCGCCCAGCCGCCCCGGCGCACCGGGTGCTCCCCGGCCAGCACGGTGTCCTCGGTGGCCTCGCGGGCGAAGGCGGGTGCGGTCGGCCACAGCCGCAGCGACTCGTCCAGCACCCGGCGCAGATGACGCAGCCGGGCCACCTGGTCGTAGCCGGGCTCCGGGGTGTCGCCCCAGACGCGGTCCACCTCGGCGCGGGCGCGGGCGGCGATCTCGGGGTGCCCGGCCAGGTAGTACAGGGCGAAGGAGAGGGCGCCGGAGGTGGTCTCGTGGCCCGCGACCAGGAAGGTGATCACCTGCTTGCGGACGTTCTCCGCCGACAGCCGTTCCCCGGTCTCGGGGTGGGCCGTCTCCAGCATGCGGTCCAGCAGGTCGCCGTCCCCGCCTCCGGAGCGGCGGCGGGCGGCCACCAGCGCGTCGACCGTGTCGTCGAGGTAGGCGATGTCGGCGGCGTTGCGCCGGGCGGCGCCGCGCTGGAGCAGCGGGGGCATCGGCACGCTGTTGAGCCGCTGGGCGTACGCGAGGGTGCCGACCATGGCCGTGACGAACGGGTGCGGCCGGTCGCGTTCGAAGGAGCCGAAGTCGTGCCCGAAGCCGGTGCGGGCGATGGTCTCCAGCGTCAGCCGGGTCATGTCGCCGGGCACGTCCACCGTGCGCCCGGCGCCCAGTTCGCGGTCCCAGTGGTCGGTCAGTCGGCCGGCGACCGCCAGCATCATCGAGTGGTAACCGGCCATCGCCTCCCGGCTGAAGCCGGGCGCGAGCACGTCGTGCGCCAACTGCCAGTTGGGTTCGTGGTTGTAGGCGGTGAACAGCCCGTCCCCGGCGACCGGGCGCAGATTGGCGACGCCGAGCCCGACGTGCTTGGCGAACCGGGTCTCGTCCGCCAGATCCGCGGCCAGTTTCGAGCCCCACAGGAACACGAACTCCCGCCCCAGCACCCGGCGCCGGAAGATCGGACCCAGTGCGCGCGCCAGGCGCATCGAGTCCTGGACCGGGGTGCGCCGGTCGACGCCCAGCACGTCGCCGAGCACCGGGAGCCTGCGCGGCGGACGCGGGATGCGGTCCAGCTCCGGCCAGCCCTGCTCGGCACCGCGGAACCCCTTGGGCAGCCCGGCCCCCGTCGTCTCGGCCATGACGCGATCTCCCTTGATCCGGTGGCCCGTTGACCTGCACCACTCGCGTGTTGGATGCGAGTTCAATAGTGCTGGCAGTCTGGTCCGCCTACTGAACCGACGTCAAGCAACGTGCCGTCGCGGGTGTCCAGTAGGGTGACGGCATGCCCGCGAACCAGGGGGAACGCGTCCGGCGCAGACTGAGCACCGAGGAGCGCCGCGAGCAACTGCTGGCGGTCGGGGCCCGCCTGTTCTCCGAGAGCCCGTACGACGACGTGTGGATCGAGCGGGTCGCCGAGATCGCCGGGGTCTCACGGGGTCTGCTGTACCACTACTTCCCGACGAAGCGGGACTTCTTCGCCGCCGTGGTGGAGCGGGAGAGCGAGCGGATGCTGTGGATGACCGCCGCCGTCCCCGGCGTACCCGTCCGCGAGCAGCTCGGTGCCGGTCTTGACGCCTATCTGGGGTACGTCGAGACGCACGCCCACGGCTTCCGCGCCTTCCACCGCGCCGACGCGGCCGGTGACCAGGCGGTGCGCAGGGTCTACCAGCGGGCGCTGGCCGCGCAGGAGCGGCAGATCCTCGCCGCGCTGGCGGCCGACCCGGAGTTCGGGATCGCCTTCGAGGGTTCCCCGCAAGCCCGGCTGGCCGTGCGTGGCTGGCTCGCCTTCACCACCGCCGTCTGCCTGGAGTGGCTGCGCGAGGGCGAACCGGACCGGGACCAGGTGCGGGAGCTGTGCGCGCGGGCGCTGCTCGGCGCCATCGCCTGACGCCGCCTTCCCGGAAGCCTGTTCGTGTCACCCGATCGGTGCGGTGTGGTTGGCGTACGCCCGGATCTTCGATAGGTTAGGCAAGGCTTACCTAAGGAGGGCTCGGGATGGGTGACACGCAGGACTGGGCGGCGGAACCGGGAGCGGCGGAGCGGGCGCGGTCGGTCCTTGCCACCGCGTGGTCGTGCGCGGTGACCGCGGACGGCGCCCGCGAGGAGTACGTCGGCGCGCACACCGTGACCGGGGACGGCGCGGTGCTGCTCGACGTGCCGGAGGACAGCGCCCTGTTCGCGGCCGCGCTGTGCGCCCCGCGCGGCGAGCCCACCGCCGTGCTGGAGTTCGCCGACGTGGCCCCTGTGCCGGTGCGCCGACGCATCCGGGCCCGGCTGTGGCTCGCCGGCTTCTTCTCGCAGCGCGGCGCGCGACTGCTGTTCCGGCCCACCCGCGTGGTGCTGCGCCAGCCCACGGGGGCCGTACTGATCGAGCCGGCGGAGTTCGCGGCCGCCCGCCCCGACCCGCTGGCCACCGCCGAGGCGCAGTTGCTGACCCACCTCGCCGACTCCCACCCGGACGCCGTGGAGCGGCTCACCCGGCTGGTCCGGCCGGAGAGCCTGCACGCCGTGACCCGGGTGGCACCGCTCGCCGTCGACCGGCACGGGCTCACCCTGCGCATCGAGCGCACCCGCGCGCACGGCGACGTACGGCTCGCGTTCCACACGCCCGCCGACGACGTCTCGCAGCTCACCGAGCGCATGCACGCGCTGCTCACCCAGGCCGCCGCTGCCTGCCCGCGCGCCCTACAGCGGCACCGCGCAGACGGCGACCGGTGACGCGAACGGCTCGCCCGCCGGGCGCAGCGCTCCGGTGTCCTTGTCGACGTGGAACACGCTCACCGTGCCGGAGCGCTGGTTCGCCGTGAACAGCAGGCGGCCGTCCGGCGTGAGCGCGAGCTGTCGGGGGAAGTCCCCGTCCACCGGCACCGTGTCCAGCAGCCGCAGCCGGGCGCCGTCCTCCTCGACGGCGTACCGGGCGACGCTGTCGTGCCCCCGGTTGGCGAGGAAGGCGAAGCGGCTGTCCGGGGTCACCACGAACTGGGCCGGGTAGTTGGTCGTGCCCCCGCTCGCGCCCGAGGACTGCGGCTCGCCCACGGTGAGCCGGCCGGTCGCCGCGTCGTACGTACACACGGCCACGGTGTCGTCGACCTCGTTGGCGAGGTACGCGTACCGCCCGTCCGGATGGAACGTCAGATGGCGCGGGCCCGCGCCCGGCCTGGTGTGCGCCTGGGACACCTCGGTCAGCGTGCCCCGCTCCGCGTCCAGCCGGTAGGTGTAGACGGTGTCGGTGCCCAGGTCGACGGCGAGGACATGGCCGCCGTCCGGGCTCGTGATGAACTGGTGCGCGTGCGGGCCCTGTTGATCCGGCCCCGGCGCAGGGCTGCCGTGGGTGACCAGCGCGGTGCGCTCGCCGAGGGCGCCCGAGGCGTCGAGGGGATGCACGGAGACACTGCCCGATCCGTAGTTCGCGCTCAGCAGCCAGCGGCCGCTCGGGTGCACCGAGAGGTGGCAGGGCCCCGAACCGCCCGTGCTCCGGCTGCCCAGCACCTCGCGGTCCGCCAGCCGTACGGCGGTGACCGCGCCGTCCTCGCGCTCGTCGACCGCGTACAGCGTCCGTCCGTCCGGGTGGACGGTGACGTACGACGGGTCCGGGATCTCGGCCAGCGACTCCGCGTCGGTGATCGAGCCCGAGACCGGGTCGTACGTCGCCACGGACACGCCCTTGCCGCCGCCCTCGACGGACGTGTACGTGCCCAGGTACAGCGGGCGCGGCCCCGGTTCGGCCCGGTGGGGCTCGTGCCGGGGCCGCGGAGCGGGCTCCGGCAGCGGCGCCGCCGGTGCGGGCACCGTCACGACGGCGGCCGTGCCCGCCATGGCGCCGACGAAGCGCCGCCTGCTCCAGCCGTCCCGTTCCGCCCGCGCTGCCCTGTCCATGCCGCCCCTTGAGTGCTCACCCGTCACCGTGGTCCCGGCCACCCTGTCGCGGACCGGCCGCCGAAGGCAAGGCGGGGCGGGCGCTCACCAGTCGCCGTCCGTCACCGGCTCGCCCGGCGCGTCCTTCAGGGGGACCACCTGGCCCGGCGACGGCTGCTGCCAGGGCTCCGGGTCGTCGCCCAGCCAGTCGCCCACCGGGCGCACCGCCTTCAGGGCGTCGGCGGGGGAGAGGTCGGCGGCCTCGTCGTCGTAGTGGTCGAACCAGGGCAGGCCCGCCCGGGTGTACGCGGCCCGGTCCACGGGCGAGGGCGGGGGCTCCTCGCCGGTGATGCGGCGCCATTCGGGCGGGGTGACCAGGTGGACGAAGACCCGCCCGGCCGGGGTGCCGGACCAGTCCGCCGCGGGCCGTTCGTCCCGGTACACCTCCTGGCGCATCGAGCCGCCCACGCCCAGGCCCATCGCCGCCGCCTGCCGGGGAGCCGCGCCGGCGGACGGCGGGGGACCTCCGGGGGCCGGGGCGGCGAAGGCGGGCGGGGCCGCGAAGGCCGGCTGGGCGCCGTAGCCCCCGGCGAGCGGCGCGGACCGGGCGCGCTCGGCCGCCCGCCACCGGGCGAGCGCCTCGGGGCGCAGCCCGAACGCCTGCAACTGCACCCCGCCCCAGGTCTCCTCGCCGGTCACCTGCCCCTCCACGGTGGCGCCGAGCCCGAGGGGTACGGCGACGAACTGGCGGACGGTGCCCTCGCCGGAGTTGATGCCGTCCAGCCAGGGCTGGCGGGGGAGCGTGACGTAGTTCTGCGGGTCGCGCGCCAGCTCGCCCAGCCAGGGCTTGCCGGAGACCGCGCACACCTTGCCGACGCCGACCTGGAGCGCGGCAGGTTCCGTCGTACCGGCGAAGCTGAGCCACATCGCCTCACGCAGGTACATCGGCAGCAGCACGCCACCGCGCGCCCGCCACTCCTCCGGTACCCGGCCTGCGAAGTCCGCCACCCGGCGCAGCGGGAACTCACCCAGCCCCGGCGGCAGCGGATGCGTACCCCGCTCCGGCAGCCGCAGTGTGCGCACGAACCGCACCACCACCCCGCCACCGAGCCGCAGCGTGTTCCCGTCGATCCGCACCCCGGCCCGCTCGGCCATCGGTCCGCCCCCTCGGTTCGGGCACCGGTCCGGCCCGGTGTCCCCTCACCCAGAACGCCCGCCGACCCCCGCGCGGTTCCGCCACAGGTCCTCCTGCACGCCCAGGCGCTGGCGCAGGCGGTTCACCCGGGGCATCTTGGCGCGCTGCTGGCGCGACACCCGGTCCAGCTCCTCCAGGAGGCGCTGGCTGCGGTGCTCGGTGTCCAGCTCGTCGATGATCCGGCTGACCTCGGTCAGGACCGCGCCGAGCAACTGCCAGTCCTCCCAGTCCTCCTCGACATGGGTCTGGAGCTGTTCCGCGAGCCGGTCGCGGGTGGCGGCGGCCGTGTGCAGCTCGGCGGTCAGCCGGGCCTCGGCCGACTCGGCGTTGGCGCTCAGATCGGTGGTCACCAGGACCGCGAAGCTCACCACCGCGTCCGCGATCTCGGACAGCACCTGCTCCACGGTCGCCCCGATCGGCGGCGGGAACAGCTCCTTGGCGCCCCGTGACTTCGCCAGGTCGGTGAAGGAGCGGGCCAGCACCCGCAGGACGACCGTGCAGATCTCCAGCGTGTCCAGGCCCGTGCGCAGCACCACCCGGTGCAGCAGGCCCTCCTTGACGCGCGGGTTGAGCCGCAGGCTCTCCTCCGCCTGCCGCAGGGCCGCGTCCACCTGGATGATGTCGTGGTCCAGCCGCCGTGCCTCGTGCAGCCGTTCGGCCGCCCGCTGCCAGGGGATGGCGCCGGCCGCCTCCTCACCCATCCGGAGCATGAGCTGGCGCACCCGGCGGGCCAGCCACTCGATCGACCGCTCGGCCGCGTCGATCCACACCGGGGGCGGCAGCAGCAGATTGCAGGCCATGCCGATGATGGCGCCGATCAGCGTCTCCACGATCCGCGCCCAGGCGGTGTAGCCGACCGTGGTGACGCCGAGCACGAGCATCGCGCTGATCGCCACCTCGTTGACGTACTCGTGCACGCGCACCAGATGACCCACGCTCAGCGCGGCCACCAGCAGCAGGGCGAGGCTCCACCAGGTCAGGCCGACCAGGAGGCTGAAGACGATGGCGACCAGGACGCCCGTCACCACCGCGTTCACACGGCGGATGCCGTTGGTGAGCGTGGCGAAGAAGGTGACCTGGACGACCAGCAGGGCGGTCAGGGGCGCGGTCAGCGGGGCCGGTTCCGGACTGAGCCGCAGCGCGATCACATAGGCGACCGTGGCCGCGGCGGCCGACCGCAGTGTCTGGACGACCACCGGCTCCCGGCGGCGCGCGAGCAGACGCCGCAGCGCGTCGGCCCACTTCCGCCGCTGCGGCCCGTCCATCCACTTCCGTACGTCTGGCATCCTTTGGCGTCTTCCCTTTCCGTAACCGCGCCGAACGGGGCCGTTCGAGCAGCGTCTACGCGAAAGGGGTGCCCTCAGGCGTACAACTGATCGATGAAGGCCGTCAGGTTTCCCTCGGCGCGGGCGATCTGTTCCGGGACCGTCAGGCTCTCCTCGAACCTGCTCCCCGACTCCGGCACCTTCTTCCCCCGGACGTACAGGGAACACGCCAGGTCGGCGCACATGTACACGCCGACGGAGTTGCCCTCACGGCCCGCGGGGCCCGCCTTGCGGGCGGTCATCAGACAGACGCCGCCGCCGCGATGGGTCGTCAGACACACCGAGCACATGCTCCGGTGGTGGGACCCGCGCCGGACGGTCGGGAAGCGCAGCGCGACGCCGACGAGCTCCTCGCCGCGTTCGAGCACCAGATAGCTGCGGTCGGGCGCTCCCGGATCGCGCCAGCCCAGGAAGTCGAGGTCGTCCCAGGGTCGTTCGCCCAGGTCGCGGGGGATCGCCAGCCTCTTGGCGTCGCCCTTGGAGCAGTTGACGAAGGAGGCGCGGATGTCCTGCTCGGTGAGGGGTCGCATCGGGAGGAGCCCTTCTGTTGTAGCCGTGAGCCTAGGGGGTCTAGGTTTCGGGAGTCGAGGGTATAGAGCGCGGGCGTGCCGGGCCAAGGGAATTTCCGCCCGCGGCCCTACTCCGCCTCGGCTCCCCGTACCCGAGGCGGCCACACCCCCGGCGCGAGTACGCCCAAGGCGTAGGCGCGGGCGACCAGTTCCGTCCGGTTGGCCGCGTCCCAGCGGGCGGACAGGCGGCGCAGGTGATAGGCGACACCGTCCCGGCTCAGCCCCAGCTCGCGGGCTGCCCGGTCGGTCGTGGCGCCCCCGGCCAGCAACGCCAGCACCGCGCCCTCCACCGGGGTGACGGGCTCCGGCTCGGGGACGGGGTCCGGGCCGCTCTCCCCGAGCACCCGCAGCATCACCAGCAGCGCCGGGACCGCGTCCACGCTGTCGCTCACCGGGTCCGCGGTCAGCTCTCCGAACCGCTCCACCCCGCCGGGCGCGCTCCAGCTCACCGACACCTGGTAGCGGGAGCGGTGCCGCAGCCGCAGGGCCTGGGCGATCCGCTCCACCTGGCCGGCCTCCTGCGGCCGGAACAGCTCCAGCACGTCACGGCCGCGGAGCTGCCCCGGGGTCGTACCGCACTCGGCCGCCATGGCCGGGTTGGCCAGCACCACCTGGCCGTACACGTCGCAGACCGCGACCGGTACCGCCACCCGGTCGAAGAGCGTCAGGGCCCTGTTGCGCCACACCACGGCATCCGCCAGGCCCCATTCCACGCCAGCCTCCAAGGTGCCGAGCCGTCCCGCCGCCATCCAGGTCATCCAAGACGAAAACCCAGGTCAGCGGCAACTTCGGGGGAAGCTCCGAGCCGGTGCGCAAGTGCTCCCGCCGACTTTCCACTGCACGTTCGTGTAGTGGCCAGGCGTCGACGCGCCCCACCGCTGGAGCACGCTGGACAGTGCCAGTCCCGCCCCCCGCGAATCGCTAGTCCCGCCCCGCGAAAGGCAGTTGCCGCGCCATGCCCCCCACCGCACCGCACCCCGAGCCCCCCGTCGTCACCGGCGTGCCGGTCGTCGACATCTCCGCCACCGGGCCGACCCGCACCCCCATCCAGCAGGTCATGGAGCTGATGCGGACCCACGGGCCGGTGCTGGTGCGCCGCCTGCACGGGCGGGACGCGCTGTTCGTCGCCGACGCCGACCTGATCGCCGACCTGGCGGACGAGGACCGGTTCGCCAAGCACATCGGGCCCGCGCTGGAGAACGTGCGCGCCTTCGCGGCCGACGGCCTGTTCACCGCGTACAACGACGAGCCGAACTGGGCCAAGGCGCACGACATCCTGATGCCCGCCTTCGCGCTCGGCTCGATGCGCTCCTACCACCCGGTGATGCTGAAGGTGGCCCAGCGCCTCATCGACGCCTGGGACGGCGCCGCCCGCGCCGGACAGCCGGTGAACGTCCCCGACGACATGACCCGGATGACGCTCGACACCATCGGCCTGGCCGGGTTCGACTACGACTTCGGCTCCTTCGAGCGCGCCGAGCCGCACCCCTTCGTCGAGTCGATGGTGCGCTGCCTCGAGTGGAGCATGACCCGCCTGGCCCGCGTGCCGGGCGGCGACTACTCCGCCGCCGACGCCGCCTTCCGCAAGGACGCCGACTATCTCGCCGGAGTCGTGGACGAGGTCATCGCCACCCGCACCGGCACCGACCAGAGCGAGGCCGACGACCTGCTCGGACTGATGCTCAGCGCCCAGCACCCCGCCGACGGCACCACCCTGGACACCGCGAACATCCGCAACCAGGTCATCACCTTCCTCATCGCGGGCCACGAGACCACCTCCGGCGCGATGTCCTTCGCGCTGTACTACCTGGCCAAGCACCCCACCGCGCTGCGCCTGGTCCAGCGCGAGGCCGACGCCCTGTGGGGCGACGCCGCCGACCCCGAGCCGACCTACGAGGACATCGGCCGCCTCACCTACACCCGCCAGGTGCTCAACGAGGCGCTCCGGCTGTGGCCGACCGCCGCCGCCTTCAGCCGGGAGGCCCGCGAGGACACCCTGCTCGGCGGTCGGGTCCCGCTGCGCGCCGGGCAGGCCGTCAGCGTGCTCGTGCCGATGCTGCACCGCCAGCCCGTCTGGGGCGACAACCCCGAGCTGTTCGACCCCGACCGCTTCACCGCCGAGGCCGAGGCGGCCCGCCCGGTGCACGCCTTCAAGCCCTTCGGTACCGGCGAACGCGCCTGCATCGGACGGCAGTTCGCGCTGCACGAGGCGACCATGCTGCTCGCCATGCTGGTCCACCGCTACCGGCTGCACGACCACGCCGGCTACGAGCTGGACATCAAGGAGACGCTCACCCTCAAGCCCGAGGGCTTCACCCTCACCCTGACCCCGCGCACCGACGCCGACCGCGTCCACTCCTCGCTGCCCGGCGCCGTCGCCGCGCAGGCCGCCGAGGACACCGACACGCTGGGTCTCCCCGCCCGTGTCCGCCCCGGCACCGCCGCCCTGTTCCTGCACGGCAGCAACTACGGCACCTGCCGCGACTTCGCCGGACAGCTCGCCGACGAGGCCGCCGCCCTCGGCGCCGCCACCGAGGTGGCCCCGCTGGACGCGTACGCCGACGGCCTGCCCACCGACCGGCCCGTCGTCATCGCCGCCGCCTCCTACAACGGCCGCCCCACCGACGACGCCATCGCCTTCGCCGCCTGGCTGGAGGGTGAGCACGACCTCACCGGCGTCACCTACACCGTGCTCGGCGTCGGCGACCGCAACTGGGCCGCCACCTACCAGCACATGCCCACCCGCATCGACGCCCGCCTCGCCGAGCTGGGCGCCACCCGCCTCACCGAGCGCGCCGCCGCCGACGCCTCCGGCGACCTCACCGGCGCCGTCCGCGACTACACCACCGCCCTGCGCACCGCCCTGCTCCGGCAGTACGGCGACCCGGACGCCACCGCCCCCGCCGACGAGCCCGAGACCGCCTACGAGGTCCGCGCCCTGACCGGCGGCCCGCTGGACGCCCTCGCCGAGCGGCACGAGCTGGTCCCGATGACCGTCACCGAGGCGTACGACCTCACCGCGCCCGGCCACCCGCGGGTCAAGCGGTTCCTGCGCGTCGCCCTGCCCGACGGTGTCACCTACCGCACCGCCGACCACCTCACCGTGCTGCCGGTCAACGCCCCCGAGACCGTGGAGCGGGCCCTCGCCGCGCTCGGCGCCGACCCCGAAGCGCTGCTCGACATCCGCGCCACCCGCCCGCGCCGCGACGGCCTGGCCGTGGACCGCCCGCTCAGCGTGCGCGAACTCCTGACCCGGCACGTCGAGTTGCAGGAACGGCCCACCGCGCGCCAGCGCGAACTGCTCGCCGAGGCCAACCCCTGCCCGCCCGAGCGTGCCGCCCTCGCCGCCCTCACCGGCGACGACCCGCGCACCCTGCTCGAACTCCTGGAGGACCACCCCGCCCTGCGCGAGGCCCTCGACTGGCCCCGCCTGCTCGACATGCTCACCCCGCTGCGCCCCCGGCACTACTCGGTCTCCTCCTCCCCGGCCGCCGACCCGCGCCACGCCGACCTCATGGTCTCGGTGCTGGACGCCCCCGCCCGCTCCGGCAACGGCCGCTACCGGGGCACCGGTTCGGGCCACCTGGCCGGTCTGCGGGCCGGTGACACCGTGTACGCCAGGGTCCAGCCCTGCCGCGAGGTGTTCCGCACCGACACCTCCACCCCCGTCGTGCTGATCGCGGCCGGCACCGGTCTCGCGCCGTTCCGCGGCGTCGTCATGGACCGGGCGGCAGCCCGCGCCCAGGGTGCCGAACTCCCGCCCGCGCTGCTCTACTTCGGCTGTGACGCCCCCGAGGCCGACTATCTGCACGCCGCCGAACTGAGCGCGGCCGAGGCCGCCGGTGCCGTCTCGCTGCGCCCCGCCTTCAGCGCGGCCCCCGTCGACGGCGTCCAGTTCGTCCAGCACCGCATCGCCGCCGAGGCCGACGAGGTCTGGAAGCTGCTCGGCGCCGGGGCGCGGGTCTACGTCTGCGGCGACGGCGCCCGCATGGCGCCCGGCGTCCGCGACGCGTTCCGCGCGATGTACCGCGAGCGCACGCCGGGCGCGGACGACGCGGCGGCGTCGGCCTGGCTGGACGACCTGGTCGGCGACGGTCGCTACGTGGAGGACGTGTACGCGGCCGGCTGAGCCCGCACCCGCACCCCCTGGAAATCTCACAGCATGAAATAAGGGGGCCCGTGAAGTCGTGTCCGGCCTGCGCCGAAGGGTATGTTGCAGGTCGGGCACGGGTCGGAAGGGGCCACATGGCGGGGCGGAACGGGCGCACGGTACGCGATCTGAGGCGGGGCAACCGCACTGCCGTGCTGCACAGGCTGTACTTCGACGGCCCGCTCAGCCGCTTCGAGCTGGGCCCGGCGACCGGACTCAGCTCCGGCTCGGTGAGCAACGTCGTCGCGGACCTGATCGCGGACGGACTCGTGGAGGAGGCCGGCAGCGTCGACTCCGACGGCGGCCGCCCCCGCACCCTCCTCCGCGTCGCCCCGCACAGCGGCCAGATGATCGGCGTGGACGTCGGCGAGACCCGCGTCCGGGTCGAGCTGTTCGACCTCGCCCTCACCGAACTCGCCCGCGCAGAGCGCCCGTTGACCCGGCCCGGCTACGACGTGGACGACATCACCGGCCACATCAGGGACGGCGTCGCCGAGGTGCTGGCCGTCGAGGGCGCGAGACCCGAACGGCTGCTCGGCGTCGGCGTGGGCGTGCCCGGCATCGTCGAGCACACCGGCGACCGGGGCGCCGTGGTGCACGGCCAGACCATCGGCTGGGACGCCGTCCCGCTGGAGCGGCTGCTCCGCTCGACCTCCCAGCTCCCCGAGAGCGTGCCGTACTTCATCGACAACGGCGCCAAGACGCTCGGCCAGGCCGAGATGTGGTTCGGTGCCGGGCGCGGCGCCCGCAACGCCCTGGTGGTGCTCTTCGGCTCCGGCGTCGGCGCCTGCCTGGTCACCCCCGAGGTGGAGCACGGCCGCGCCGTGGAGTGGGGGCATCTGACGGTACGGGTGCGCGGGCGCCGCTGCCGGTGCGGGGCGCCGGGCTGCCTGGAGGCGTACGCGGGCGCCGAGTCGCTGCTGGCCCGCTGGCGCGAGGAGGGCGGGCGCCCGCCCGAGGGCACCGACGAGGAGACCGCGCTCACCGCGATGCTCGCCGCCGCCTACCCGGCCGGGGGCACCGAGCCCGACCCGGTCGCACTCGCCGTGCTGGAGGAGACCGCCGAGTACCTGGGCGCCGGCCTCTCCGACCTGATCAACCTCTTCCAGCCCGAGCGCATCCTCATCGGTGGCTGGGCCGGGCTCCAGCTCGGCACCCGCTTCCTGCCCGCCGTACGCCACCACGCGACCACCTACGCGCTGCGGCATCCGGCGGACCAGGTCACCATCGAGCTCGGGCGGCTCGGCCCCGACGCGGTGACCGTCGGCGCGGCCATCCTGCCGCTGGCTGATTTCTTCACCCGGGGCGGCCGGCGTGCCGAACCGGCCCCCGAGGACCGGCCGCCCGCCTGGCGGGCCGCGCTGGACGAGCGCGCCCCGCGCTGAGGGGGCCGCGACACGAAGATGCCCCGGCCGTGACGGGGGAATCACGACCGGGGCGGTCCATCAGCGGACGGGGTCCAGGTCAGGTCGGGCCCGCGTCCACATCTGGTTCAACGGACAACCACGGGGTGGCGTTCCCGAGGGGCGGAGTGATCCGGGTCACGCGTGCGGGGTGCCTGGTCAGGACGCCGGTGTCCGCCCCTCGCGGGTCCAGTCCAGCAGCTCGTCCGCCGTCCACGTGTTCACCACCCGCTCCGCGGGCACTCCGCACTCCTCGGCACGGGCGCAGCCCAGGATCTGCCAGTCCAGTTGGCCCGGCGCGTGCGCGTCGGTGTCGATCGAGAACAGCGTCCCGGCCGCCACGGCCTCACGCAGGAGCCGTTTCGGGGGGTCCAGCCGCTCCGGGCGGCTGTTGATCTCGACGGCGGTGCCCGCCTCGGCGCACGCGGCGAACACCTCGGCGGCGTCGAAGGCGGACTCGGGGCGGCCGCGCCCGGTGATCAGCCGGCCGGTGCAGTGGCCGAGCACGTCGGCGTGCGGATCCGACACGGCGGCCACCATCCGGCGGGTCATCGCGGCCGCGTCCATCTTCAGCTTGGAGTGCACCGACACCACCACGACGTCCAGCCGCTCCAGCAGCTCCGGCTCCTGGTCCAGCGTGCCGTCGTCCAGGATGTCGCACTCGATGCCGGTGAGCAGCCGGAAGGGCGCCCAGCGCTCGTTCAGCGTCTCGATCAGGCCGAGCTGCTCGCGCAGCCGCTCGGGGGAGAGGCCGCGGGCCACGGTGAGGCGGGGGGAGTGGTCGGTGAGCGCGGTCCACTCGTGGCCCAGCCCGGCCGCGGCCCAGCCCATCTCCTCGATCGGGCTGCCGCCGTCCGACCAGTCCGAGTGGGTGTGGCAGTCGCCGCGCAGCAGCGCCCGCAGCTCCTCGCCGCCGTCCGCCGTCAGCGGGCCCCCGGCGTCCTCCTCCAGCGAGCGCAGATAGGCGGGAGTCTCTCCGGCCACCGCCTCCTCGACCACCTTCGCGGTCTTCGGGCCGATCCCCTTCAGCGTCTGGAGCGTCCCCGCGGAGACCCGCCGGGCGATCTCGTCCTCGGAGAGGTCCTTGAGCACGCGTGCGGCCGTCCGGAACGCCCGCACCCGGTAGGTGGGCGCGAGCGAGCGCTCCAGCAGGAAGGCGATCCGGTCCAGCGCCGCGACGGGTTCCATGGCCACCTCCCGGCTCCGCACGGACCTCCAGGGTTGCCCACGGCGGCGGCCCCCGCACGGCGGCGGCCCGGACGGCCCGTGCGGACGAGTCGTCCGCGCGCCTCGCGTT
The DNA here is from genome assembly GCF_022846655.1 of Streptomyces seoulensis. NCBI lineage: Bacteria > Bacillati > Actinomycetota > Actinomycetes > Kitasatosporales > Streptomycetaceae > Streptomyces > Streptomyces seoulensis. The sequence continues at coordinate 3,681,787 of NZ_AP025667.1, read as the reverse complement.
CTAGGCTCTAAGACATGACCGAACAATCAGCTCCGTACATGGCCAATCCGCGCATCCGGGTGCTCGGGGTCTGTGAGGGCAGGCCGGGTTCGCCGCCCTTCCGGATCATGGAGATCGACGGCGAGGTGATCGGAGAGGTCACGTCCATCACGGGGGTGCTGGAGGCCGCCGCCGCCCGCGGCATCGTCATCCACGATTTGGACGACCCCGACGTGGTCCGCTGGGTCGGCGGCGACAAGTTCACCTGGCGGGTGCGCGGCGGCACCCGCCGAGGCAAGGGCTGACTAGCCCACCGTCCACTTCTGGGCGGCGCTGCCGTTGCAGGTCCAGAGCTGGAGCCGGGTGCCGTTGGCCGAGTTGGCGCCCGTCACGTCCAGGCACTTGTTGGCCTGCGGGTTCACGATGTCGTTGGCCGAGGAGACGACCCACTTCTGGTTGGGGCTGCCGGCGCAGTCCCACAGTTGCAGGGGAGTGCCGTCCGCCGTGCCGTTGTCCTTGAGGTCCAGGCACTTGCCGAGCGCCCTGATCGTGCCGTCCGACCCGACGGTCCACTGCTGGGCCGCGGAGCCGTTGCAGTCGTAGAGCTGTACGGGGGTGCCGTTGGCGGAGTTCGCCGCCGCCACGTCCGCGCACTTGCCGGCCAGACCCCGGATGGCCTTGCCTCCCGTAGAGCCGCCGCTCGTGGTCACCGACACCGAGTCCACGACGAGCTGCGCCGGGAACTGGGTCGAGCCGTCCGGGTCACCGGGCCAGTAGCCGCCGACCGCCAGGTTCAGGATCAGGAAGAACGGCTTGTTGAACACCCAGGTCCTGCCGCCCAGGTCGGCCGGGGTGCGCCGCTGGTAGACGTTGCCGTCGACCGTCCAGGTGATGGAGTCGGGCGCCCAGTCGACCGCGTAGGTGTGGAAGGCGTCCGCGAACGCCTGTCCGTTCGGCAGCGAGTAGCCCGCGCCTATGCCGCCCGAGCCGGAGTAGCCGGGGCCGTGGATGGTGCCGTGCACGGTGGAGGGCTCGAAGCCGACGTTCTCCATCACGTCGATCTCGCCCGAGTCCGGCCAGTTCACCGGCGTGCCCAGCATCCAGAACGCGGGCCACATGCCCTGTCCGCGCGGGATCTTCATCCGGGCCTCGACATGGCCGTACTGCGCGTTGAACTTGCCCGAGGTGTTCAGCCGGGCCGAGGTGTACTGGCAACTGCCGTACCAGCACTGGTAGTTCGCCGGGTTCTCGCGCTTGGCGGTGATGACCAGGTGGCCCTGGCCGTCCAGTGCCGCGTTCTTGGTGCCCGAGGTGTAGTACTGCCGCTCGTGGTTGTTGACGTTGTCTCCGGTCTCCAGCGTCCACTTGGAGCCGTCGACGGCCGAGCCCGCCGGGCCGTCGAAGGAGTCCGAGAACGTCGCCGCCGCGGCGGTCGGGGCGGCCGTCTCGGCCCTCGCGGGCCCGACGGCCGCCGAGCCGACCAGCGCGGCGGAGAGAGCGGCCAGGAGGCATCTGCGGAGCAGGCGTGGGGATGCCATGACTCTCCGTTTCACATGGGGGGAGTGACGCCTCTTGTTCTAGAGATCGGGACCGGGGCCGTCAATACTTTGGTACAGACCAGCGCCCGGCCGGCCGGACAAACCGGTGGCGGACGCTCATTCCTCCACGGTCTTGGGCCGCCGCGCGTGCACCGCCCGTCCCATCCGGCGCCCCAGCAGCAGCCAACCCAGCAGCGCACCCGTGGTGTTGAGGATGACGTCGTCGATGTCGAAGGCCCGTCCGGTGATCAGCGCGCCCTGGGTCAGCTCCACCATCAGCATCACCAGGCCGGTGAGGAACAGGACTTGGAGCACACCCCGCGCCCGCGGCGCCAGCACCGGGACCAGCACGCCGAAGGGCACGCCCAGCAGGACGTTGCCGCCGATCTGCTTCAGGGTGTCGCGCACCGTCCCGTAGTCGAAGTACGCCTTCAGCGAGTTGCCGGGACGCATGTTGCTGTGCGTCAGCGCCTCCGACGCGGGCGACGGCTCCAGGGTGACCCGGGCCAGCGCGATGGCGAACGCCACCATGAACACGAACGCCAGCAGCATGATCGGCAGCCGGATCGGCAGCGGCAGCGGCCTGCGCTCCGCCACCGCCGGTGCCGGGGCCGGCTCGGGCTCGGGCTCGGTCTTCTCCAGGCGGTCGCGCCGCCAGGGGGTGCGCAGTACGGTCGGCAGGCGTAGGGCGGTACGGGCCATGCGATGGTCCTCCAGTCGTGGACATCCCCGTGAGAAGCAGCGAGTGCCCGGAGAGCGGCCGGTGATGCCGTGCCGGGCGGAACTTCAGGAGCCGTACGAGACGCGTACGTCCTTGAAGCCGAGGGAGCGCAGCAGGCCCTGGAGCATGCCGGTGGTGTTGGTCTCGGCGCGCGCGGTCAGCTCGCTGTCCCGGGCGGCCTCCCCGATGTGCTTGACGGCGAGTTTCTGCACCGCCTGCTCGCCGTTGGGGTTGTCCGAGAACAGATCGCCGAGCCGGTCGAGCAGGCCGCGCTGCTTGGAGACGGCGTAGGAGCGGTCCGGGTCCAGCGCGGGCTTGCCGAGCTGGGCGTGCGGCAGCTTCAGGGTGGCGGAGGTGCGGTCCTCGTCGACCGTCACGTCCTTCTCGCCGAGCTTGCCGAGGTCCACGTAGGCGTCCACGGTTCCGGCGCCGACGTACAGGGTGCGCGAGCCGCGCAGCGCGTCGGGCAGGTACTTGGCGTCCTTCTCCAGGTCCACGACGACCTGGAAGTTGCCCGAGGCGGCGTCGTAGCGGCTCATGTCCTGGATCGACTGGAGCAGCGCCGGGCCCGAGCGGTCGCGGGACTCGGTGCCGAACAGGTCCTTGATGCCGGGCAGCACGGCCAGCCGTATCCCGGCGAACAGCAGCACGAGCACCAGGGCGATGCCGGCGAGCACCTTGACCCAGCCGGGCACGCGCCGCGTCCGCTCCTTGACCGAAGTCGTCATGTCCACGGTTCTCCCTTCCCCTCCTCACATGCCCACCAAATAAGCGAACAGACAAGCGAGTTGACCATCCCGTCCCGTTGACGTAGTTACCCCGGCCGACCCGTACGAGACCCGCCACGTCAGGCGCGCTGACCGGGCGGGGACGGCCGATAGCATGGCCGCCCAGCCCGTACCGATCATGCGAGGAGCGGATCGTGCGAGACATCGCCGTCTTCAGCGGCAGCGCCCACCCCCGGCTGGCCGAGGAGGTGTGCGCGCACCTGGGCGTCACCCTCAGCCCGGCACGGGTCAGCCGGTTCGCCAACGACTGCCTGGAGGTGCAGCTCCGGGCCAACTGCCGGGAGCGGGACGTGTTCCTGATCCAGCCGCTGGTCAGGCCGGTGCAGGAGCACCTGGTCGAACTGCTGATGATGTGCGACGCGGCCCGCGGCGCCTCGGCGGCCCGGATCACCGTCGTCATGCCGCACTACTCCTACGCCCGCTCCGACAAGAAGGACACGCCCCGCATCTCGCTCGGCGGCCGCCTGGTCGCCGACCTGCTGGTGGCGGCGGGGGCGAGCCGGGTGCTCACCATGACCCTGCACGCCCCGCAGGTGCACGGCTTCTTCTCGGTGCCGGTCGACCATCTGCACGCACTGCGCGAACTGGCCTCGCACTTCAGGCAGTACGACCTCACCCGCACCACGGTCGTCTCCCCCGACCTCGGCAACGCCAAGGAGGCCGCCGCCTTCGCCCGCCTGCTCGGCGCACGCGTCGCGGCCGGGGCCAAGCAGCGGTTCGCGGACGACCGGGTCAGCATCAGCTCGGTGATCGGCGACATCACCGGCCGGGACGTGATCGTGCTGGACGACGAGATCGCCAAGGGCAGCACCGTCATCGAACTCCTCGACCGGCTGCGGGAGCTGGAGCCGCGTTCGATCCGGGTCGCCTGTACCCACGGTCTGTTCGCTTCGGGCGCCCTGAAGCGGCTGGGCGAGCAGCCGGACGTACTGGAGATCGTCTGCACCAACACGGTGCCGGTCCCGGAGGACGAGCGCACCGACAAGCTCCGCGTGCTGTCCATCGCCCCTGCCCTGGCCGAGGCGATGCGGCGCATCCACGACGGGGAATCGGTCAGCGCGCTCTTCGAGCAGCCGGCGGGCGCCTGAAGCCCTAGGAAGTGTCCGACGCCCGCAGGGCCGCCTCCAGCGTCGGGTGCGGGGGCAGGACGCGGGTCAGTCCTGTGGTGCTGAGGACGCGGAGGGTCAACGGGTGGACGCAGACCAGGTGAAGACGGCCGCCGCGTTCCAGGACGCGGCGCCGTGCCCGGTTCACCAGGCGCAGCCCCGAGCAGTCGAAGAACTCCACCGGGCGCAGATCCAGGACGAGGCGGGCGCGCTCGCGGCCGGTGAGCCGGTCCAGCAGGGGCGAGATCTCCGCCGCCGAGGCGATGTCGATCTCACCCCGTAACTCCAGCACGGTGTGGCCGCGGTCCTCGCGCACGCGCAGATGCCGGGTGGCCGGGGTCGGTTCCTCCCGCACGACGGCACCACCTCCCACCCGCGCCCGCGACGCACCGCGCCGCCCGGGACTCAGCTACGACAGGAGGAATTTGAGCATGTTCGCTTGACATATGTCTTCGGGTTTGACGCAGTCGGTTCGAATCTGTGTGGTTGTGATCGGCTGATGGTCCGCCGGCCCCGACGGCCGGTGTGTTGCTCAGCGCTTGGCCGGGGCCGCGCCGGGGTGCGGCCAGGTGCCCGTGGAGCGTGCGACCGTCTTGGCGCGGGTGCGGTCCACCACGCTGCGGGCCACCGCGAAGATCGCGCCCTGCATCGCCGCCGCCAGCAGGATCTCGCCCCAGCCGCGGTCCGGGTCCAGCGGGTCGGGCGCCTCCTCCTCGTGCCGGATCACCATCCACGCCTTCCGGAACGCCAGCCCGGCCAGCGCACCGCCGGCCCAGCTGATCGCGAAGCCGACCGGCTTGTGGACCAGCGGCGTCCTGCTCTTGCTCTTGTTCTTCGCCATGCGTCACTCCTTCCTCACCGCGCCCGTCTCCTCTCCGGCGGCCCGGCCGCGCCACCCGTTCGCACGGGCCCCGGCCGGTCGGCGTGGTGCGCCCGCGACGCCTTCGAGCGCCCCCGGCCTCCCCCGTACAGGCCCGTGTGATCCTCCCGGCCGGGGGCATTCGGCGACAGGTGAGCTCTACTTCCCAGGAACAGCGGCCGGCCGCGACGGCCGGCGACAGTGGCGGCCAGGAGGCCGCCGAGACCGACGGGCACACCCGCGTCACCGTCCTCGTGGCACTCGCCGCGAATCTGGTGATCGCGGTGGCCAAGGCCGTCGGCGGGATCTTCGCGGGCTCGCCCGCCCTGCTGTCGGAGGCCGCGCACTCCGTGGCCGACAGCCTGAACGAGGTGTTCCTGCTGGCCGCCCTCAGCCGCAGCCGTCGCCCGCCGGACGCCCGCCACCCCTTCGGCTACGGCAAGGAACGGTTCTTCTGGTCCCTGCTCGCCGCCGTCGGGATCTTCGTCATGGGCGGCTGCTTCTCCTTCTTCCAGGGCTTCGAGGCGATCAGGAACGGCAGTGAGGAGACGTTCAGCGGCTACATAGCGGGCCTCGTCGTGCTCGGCGTCGCCTTCGTCGCCGAGGGGATCTCCCTGATCCGGGCGGTGCGCCAGGCGCACCGGCAGGGCGAGGGAGTCGGCGACGTCCAGGACCCCGCGCTGCGTACCGTGCTCGCCGAGGACGGCACCGCGGTGCTCGGCGTGACCTTCGCCGCCATCGGCATGGTGCTGCACATGATCACCGGGCAGGCCCTCTGGGAGGGCTGCGCGTCGATCCTGATCGGCGCCCTGCTGGTCTACATCGCCTACCGGCTCGGCAGCGACGCCCGCGACCAGCTCATCGGCGAGGCGGCCGACCCCGAGCTGACCGGGCGGATACGGGAACTGCTGCGCGCCCAGCCGGAGATCGACAGCGTGGAGGCGCTGTTCACGATGAAGACCGGTGTCGACTCCGCCCTCGTGGCCGCGCGCGTCGACCTGGTGCCGGGGATGGACAGCGAGGAGGTCGAGGAGGTCGCCGTCCGCATCAAGCGGTCCGTCGCCGAGATGTTCCCCGACGCCGGGCAGATCTTCCTCGACGTGACCGACCGGGACCACACGGACCACGACCACACCGCGCGTGCCGCACAGGAAAGCCCCGCCGCGACGGGGGAGCGCGGCGGGGCCTGACCCTCACGTGCCCGCCGGGGGACGGTCCACACCCGCCGGACGCGGGATGCGCGCGAACCGTCCCCCGGCGCCCGCTCAGCCCGCGTCCGCCGGCTCCAGGACGAACACCGGGATCTCCCGGTCGGTCTTCTCCTGGTACTCGGCGTACGGGGGGTAGGCGGCGACGGCCCGCTCCCACCACTTCGCCTTCTCGTCGCCCTCGACCTCACGGGCCCGCATCTCCCGCTTGTCCGGGCCGTCCTGGAGCTCGACCTCGGGATCGGCCTTGACGTTGAAGTACCAGACCGGGTGCTTGGGCGCGCCGCCCACGGACGCGATCGCCGCGTACTTCCCGTCGTGCTCCACCCGCATCAGTGGCGTCTTGCGGATCTTGCCGCTGCGGTTGCCGCGCGTGGTCAGGATGATCACCGGCAGCCCCGTGTCGCGCAGCGTCGTCCCCTCCCTGCCGCCGGAACCCTCGTACAGCTCGACCTGATCGCGCACCCACTGCTCCGGGCTCGGTTCGTACTCGCCCTCGAGAGGCATGACTCGTCCCCTTCGTCGTGTCGACGGCTTCACTCCTGCGGTCCACCGAAACACCGGGGGCCGCCGGAATCATCCGTACCGCGCACTCTCTGGGCCACGCGGGTGAATAGCCGAATCTCGCGGCTCGTCCGGGCGGGGGGTGGCCGAAAAGGGCCGTACGCGACCACACTGGGAAGACCGATGTGCGTCGGACGGACGGATTCCGGTGCCCGGACACCCCCGGTGGACGTGCTTCTTCGGCCAGATCCCACGGGTCGCCGATCTGGCCGAACTTGCCGTCGCCCTATAGGTGCCCTGGGCATCTAATGAAGATCGGTACGAGGCACCTCTTCGTCTGCGAGGTCTATCCATGACGGAACTTACGGACACCACCGGCCCGGCGAAGGCGGCCGATCCCGTCGCCTTCCCGCAGGACCGCACCTGTCCCTACCACCCGCCCACCGGGTACGGCCCGCTGCGCGAGGGGCGGCCGGTCTCCCGCGTCACCCTGTACGACGGCCGGGAGGTCTGGGCCGTCACCGGCCACGCCGCGGCCCGCGCGCTGCTCGCCGACGCCAGGCTCTCCAGCGACCGCTGCCGCCCCGAGTTCCCGATCCCCACCGCCCGGTTCGCGGGCGTACGGGACCGCCGGGTCGCCCTGCTGGGCCTGGACGACCCCGAGCACCAGATCCAGCGGCGGATGATGATCCCGTCGTTCACGGTCAGGCGCGCCGCCGCGCTGCGTCCCACCATCCAGCGAATCGTCGACGACCTTCTCGACGCCATGATCGAGCAGGGCCCGACGGCCGAGCTGGTGTCCGCGTTCGCGCTGCCCGTGCCGTCCATGGTGATCTGCGGCCTGCTCGGGGTGCCGTACGCCGACCACGAGTTCTTCGAGGCGCAGTCCCGCAAGCTGCTGCGCGGGCCGACTGCGGACGACAGCCAGAACGCCCGCAAGGAGCTGGAGACCTACCTCGGCGGACTCATCGACGCCAAGGCCGCCCACCCCGAGCCGGGCGAAGGGGTGCTGGACGACCTGGTCCACGAACAGCTCCGCGCGGGCGCGCTGGACCGGGCCGAACTCGTCTCGCTCGCCGTCATCCTGCTGGTCGCCGGGCACGAGACCACCGCCAACATGATCTCGCTCGGCACCTACACCCTGCTCCAGCACCCCGACCGGCTGGCCGAGCTGCGCGCCGACCCCACGCTCCTGCCGAGTGCCGTGGAGGAGCTGATGCGCATGCTCTCCATCGCGGACGGCCTGGTCCGCGTGGCGGTCGACGACATCGAGATCGACGGCATCACCATCCGCGCCGGGGACGGCGTGATGTTCTCCACCTCGGTGATCAACCGCGACGACTCCGTCTACGCGGACCCCGACGCCCTCGACTTCAACCGCTCCGCCCGCCATCACGTCGCCTTCGGCTTCGGCATCCACCAGTGCCTGGGCCAGAACCTGGCGCGCGCGGAGCTGGAGATCGCCCTCGGCACCCTGCTCGCCCGGCTGCCCGGGCTGCGCCTCGCGGTACCGGCCGAGGAGATCCCGTTCAAGCCCGGCGACACGATCCAGGGGATGCTGGAACTCCCCGTGACCTGGTAAGAGGCTGCTCGCCATGCACACCGACATCGAGATCGACAAGGACCTCTGCATCGGAGCGGGCCAGTGCACACTGGCCGCGCCGAGCGTCTTCACCCAGGACGACGACGGGTACAGCGCGCTGCTGCCCGGCAGCGAGGACGGCGCGGGCAGCCCCATGCTGCGCGAGGCGGCCCGCGCCTGCCCGGTCGGCGCGATCACCGTCACCGAGAGCTGACCCCCGCCCGCCCCGCCGATAGGGTTTCCCGGTGACCGAACCCGCCGGGAAGCCCTTTCTCCTCGTCGTCGTCTGCGCGGCCGGCATCGCCTCCGGCGTCGGCACGCTGATCGCCGCGGCCCAGGAGCGGGGCTGGGAGGTGGGCGTGATCGCCACCCCGGCGGCGATGAACGGCTTCTTCGACGCGGCCGGCGCCGAGTCCCGCACGGGCCGCCCGGTCCGCTCCGCCTGGCGTTCCCCGGCCGACCCGCGCCCCTTCCCGCAGCCGGACGCGGTCGTGGTGGCCCCGGCGACCTTCAACACGGTCAACAAGTGGGCCGCGGGCATCGCGGACACCCTGGCCGTCGGCACGCTGTGCGAGGCCCTCGGGCTGGGCGTGCCGATCGCGGTGCTGCCCAGCGTGGGCGAGGCACTGGCCGCCCACCCCGCCTACCAGGAGAGCCTGACCCGGCTGCGTGGTCTGGGCGTGCGCTTCGGCGAGGGGCGGGTGCCGGGCGGGTTCGCGTGGACGCGCGGGCTGGAACTGCTGGAACGCCCTTGAGGCTTCAGCCCGTCCGGCGCACGTACCCCTCGTCGTCCGGTGTGGAGACGTCCAGGTCGCGGCGGACGATGCTCAGCCGCGAGCCCCAGCGGGCCGACGCCTTGCGCAGACCCGAGTCGGTGTACTCGATGTCGAGCACCCGGTCGTCGTAGGCGCGGGCGTACACCTCGCACTCGTCGTACTGCCCGCACTCCTCGGCCACCGCGAAGTCCAGCCCGGCGCGCTCTCGCCGACCGGCCAGCTCCGGGGTGTTCTTCTGGCCGACGGCCAGGTGCCGGGCGTGCGCGTGCCGGGTGAGCAGACGCATGAACGCGGTCGCGTCGGCGGGGGTGAGCAGGTGCCGGGAGCGGGTGTAACTGTCGTAGTTGTCGGGCTCGACGGCGTCGTAGCCCTTCTCCGCGCAGCCGTCGATCCAGCGGTTCACCCGCCGGGCCACCCGTTCCCGCTTGGCCGGGGTGCCGATGTCGAGCAGCGGTTCGTCCCAGTCCTCGTCGATGACGACCCGGCCCGCGCGGTCGCGCAGCAGCAGGTCGGCAGGCCAGTCGGCGCGTTCCTGCGGCTGGGCCTGGAAGGCGTTGACGTAGCAGACGTTGTACAGGCCCGGTGCGGGGGAGTCGGCGCGGTCACGGGTGACGACGCGGACCCCGGCGGGCGGGGAGTAGGCGCCGCCGATCTGGTAGTCGAACCCCGCGTGCCGGGGAGGGAGGCGCGGGGCCTTCGGTGCCGGTTCCCCGGTGCCGCAGCCGGTGAGGGCGAGGACGAGCAGGGCGACACCGGCCTTCAGGCGCACGGCGGTTCGGTTCGGTGGCTCGGCTGTACCCGGCTTGATCGACACGGTCGTGATCCAACCGAGCGGACTTCCACGCCGTCAACTCCGGGCCGCGGCACCGTGACGGCCGTCGATCGCAGGAGGTGCCCCCGTCCGCCCGCCACGGCTCCCGGCCCGGCCGCCGTGGCGAACTTCCCCCCTCCCCCCAGGCCCCCGCCGGCTTCGTGCCGGTGGGCCGATGCGCGGTCCGCTACACGCGCACCTTCCGCACCACGCTCCGCAGCTTCTGCCGTACCGCCCCCGGCACGTTCACCGCGCGGACCTCCAGCACCAGGGTCGTCTCCGACGCCTTCTTCACCGGACCGGCGGAGAAGGGGCGGGCGATGTGGAACCAGCGGCTGCGGCCGAGGCCGGTGAGGTAGGGGACGGCGGCGACGGGGGAGGAGCCGGACAGGGACAGCGTCACCGTCCAGCGGCCCGGGCGCAGGCCCTTGACCGGGAGCTCCGCAGTGAACGCGCCGCCGGACCGGATGAGCGACGCCGGAGCCTCGCGGCGGTGGCCCGCGGCGTTCTCCGCGCGCAGGCGCAGCGTCCGGACGTCCTCGGCGCCCTCGCCGTCGAGCTCGCCCGTCACCACCAGCGTGCCCTTGCGCGATCTGTGCCAGGACGTCCCGGTCACCCGGCCCGGGGTGTCGTCGCGCGGTATCTCCTGACCGATGTCGAGGGAGAGGTTCCCCCACTTCGTCACGTACGGGGTGACGGTCGTGGGGGTGCCCGCCTCCGTCGTCACGGTCGTCTGCGCGGGGGCCGGCCCGGATTCGGGGGACTTCAGCCGGACCGTGCGGCTGACCCCCTGGGCCCGTACGTCGAGGAAGAGGTTCCACCGGCCACGGCCCAGTGCCGCGCCCGCCGCCGCCGTGGGCACGGCGATGTCCGCGACGAAGCCGGCGTCCGCGTGGAGTTCGTCGTCCGGGAGCCCGGCGGCGGCGTGCACCCGCGCCGGGACGCGGATCTCCTGGTCGTCCGCGTCGTGGCGGCGCAGCACCAGCTCGGTGGCCGCGTCCAGGGAGGCGACGTTCTCGATGTAGGCGTGGCCGGTCAGGCGCAGCACCCCGCCCTCCTGCCAGGACGCCGAGTCGAGCCGGTGGCGCACGGGAAGGCGGCCGGTGACGTCGAAGGCGCTGTCCGGGACGCCCACCGCCGTGTCACGGAAGAACGGATGCGCCCAGTAGACCCGGCCCCCGTCGACGACGTGACCCCGCTCGGCGTCCGCGTCGGCATTGCGGATGGCCGTCATCACGTCGTCGAACCGGTCGGCCCGCAGCAGGTGCAGCAGCAGTCGGTCACGGGGGACGAGCTTGGCGATGACCGGGTCGGTGACCCACTTCTCCACCCAGTCGCGGATCTCCGGGTAGAAGCGCTCGCGGATGTCCTCCTCGCTCTCCCGGAGCAGCAGCCACCACAGCGGGCCGCACAGCTCCCACTCGACGTGCCGGCGCATGATCTGGTCGCGCCGCGGGCCCGGCTCCAGATAGCGGGCCACCGTCTCGAAGCACAGCCGTGTGCCCTCCATGCGGTGGCTCAGGTTCTGCGCGGTGAGGGTGAGGTTGTTGCCGTTCGCGCGATTGCGCTGGTAGTAGCAGTCGTAGTCCGCGACGACGGATATGCCGTCCGCGTTGAGGTACGCGGCGGCGGTGAACGGCTTGTCCTCGGTGTTGCGGAACGGGGGGAAGCGCAGGTTCAGCCGCTCCAGCAGCGAGCGGCGGAACAGCTTCCAGCAGCCGAGGGTCCGGTAGGCGGCCGAGGAGAAGATGTCCGTACGGGGCTGGGTGTTCTTGAAGACCGCGGTGGGTACCGCCCGGCCGCCGACCGACACCATCTTGCCGAGCACGATGTCGGTCTTGTTCTCGTCGGCCATGGCCACCATGCGGCGCAGCGCGTCGGGGCCCAGGTAGTCGTCGGAGTCGAGGAAGAAGACGTAGTCACCGCGGGCGACGTCCAGGGCGACGTTGCGCGGGACGGCGGCGGTGCCCGAGTTCTCCTGGTGGATGACGCGCAGGGAGGGGCACAGCGCGGCGAGCCGGTCGAGCTCCTTGCCGGTTCCGTCTGTCGATCCGTCGTTCACCGCGATGATCTCGAGCGCGTCCAGGCCGATGGTCTGCTCCATCGCCGAGGTGATGCACTCGGTGAGCTCGGGCATGGCGTTGTAGGCGGGGACGATCACGCTGACGCGGGGGTGATGCATGGACTTCCTCGGGCAACTCGGCGGCGGTGGCACGCACTCACTGCGACCTGTACGGCGGCGCTGTCGAGCACCCGGGTACCCGTTCGTGCCGGGTCCCGGGTGTGGCCGCTTCAAGGTGACATATGCGAAAAATTCGCTGAGTACGTGTAGTTGGACATGCGACCTCGCCGAAAGGTTGCACATCCCATCTAAGTGGAACCGGGGGGTCCGGCCCGATGGCCGACGATCCCCTCCGCTCGGTGTCGTGATGACCAGGCGGGGCGGGCTCGAAAAACTGAATGCCGGTCAAATAACTTCTGGCATGCCGTCCCGCGGCGGGAGATCCCTTGTTACGTGCCGTCACTCTGTGCAAAAGTGTGCGTCGCCGCAGCGCGGGTGATTTCCGGCCGCCGTACGATCCAGGCCGCTCCGATGGCTTTCACATGTCTCAAGTGAGCCGTCGCCGACGTGAGTTGGGGCGCTGCCTCACCCGTCGCCCTGCCGTTTGGTACGGACCATATTCCGTGTGGATTCTTGGAGGAACAGAGCCGTGAAGGGCGAAGGACCGTCGAATTCCCCGGATTCCGCGAGGCCGTTCGGTATCTCCGACGGTGAACTCAGCGCGGAACTCATGAAGTGGACGGGAACGGCGGCCGGGCCCCATCCCGTGGGCGAACTCCTCGACCGCCACTGGGCCGCGGCCTTCGCCTACGCCCGGCTGTGCACCGACGGACCGCGCGCCGCGGGCATGCTGACCACGGCCGCGTTCACCCGGCTGTTCGGCGAGTCGCTGCGCCAGGCCGGGCCGTCCGCCGCCTGGCGTCCCCGGCTCCTGGTCACCGTGCGGCGTATCGCCGCCGAATGGGACGGCGACGGCCGCCAGGAACTCCTGCACCCCGCGCTGCGGCCCGACCAGGCCGGCGCCGGACGCGCCGCCGCCCGGCTGCTCCCCGCCCCCGGCAGGCGGCTGCTGGCCAGCGCCTTCCAGCGGCTGCCCCAGCCCTCGCGCGCGGTGCTCTGGCACGCCGAGGTCGAGGGCGACCCGCTCGCCGTGCCCGCCGCGCTGCTGGGCCTGGACGAGGAGAGCACACACGTCGAACTCGGCCGCGCCAGGGACCGGTTGCGCGAGGAGTGCCTGCAGAGCCACCGCGAGCTGGCGCCGGACGCCGAGTGCGGGCGCTACCTGCGGATGCTGGACGTCACCTTCCGGCGCGGCGGCGGACTCGCCATGGACCCGGACCTGCGCGGCCATCTCGACGCCTGCGGCCACTGCGCCCGCACCGCCGACCAGCTCGCCCGCTTCAACGACGGGCTCGGCCTCGCGCTCGCCGAAGCCGTGCTCGGCTGGGGCGCCGCCGCCTACCTCGACTCGCGCGCCTCCCGCGCCGACGACACCGCCCCGCCGCCCGTCCCGGCCCCGCCCCTGCCCTCAGGCGGCGAGGACTTCGCACCCCCGGCCGCCCCGGCCGCGGAGAACGGGACTCCAGGCGGCCGTACCGCCCACCGCGCTCTCCGGCGCACCCGCCGCCGCAACCTCACGCTGGCCGTCACCACCGTCAGCGCCCTCGTCGCGCTGCCCCTCGTGCTGTGGTCCGTGCTCGGGTCCGACGGCGGTCCCGCCACCGCCCACGGCGCCACCCCCTCCCCGTCACGGGACACCGCCTCCAAGCCCGCACCGCAGCCGTCCTGGGCCGGCGCGGACGGCAACCGGCCCACCGTGCGCGGCCGGCTGCACAACGTGGCCTCCGGGCGCTGCGTCGGCATCGTGGGGCAGAAGGCCGTCGAGGGCGCCGAGACCGAACTCGTCACCTGTTCCTCGGCGCCGGGCCAGCGCTGGCGGTACGAGGCGGACGGACGGCTGCGCAGCGATGCCGAGCCCGCCCTCTGCCTGGACTCCCGCCTCGGCTACTCGGTCCGGCTCGCCCCCTGTTCGGTCACGGGCGGCGACGGCCGCTTCATCCGCTACGACTTCACCCTCCAGGGCACGCTCGTGCCCCGCTGGGACCAGAACCTCGCCCTCACCCCGGCCGCCACGGACGGCTCCGGGGCGCTGGTCCTGAAGAACCGTGCCGAGACCGCCCTCCAGCGCTGGGTCGTGGACACCGCTCGCAACGACCCCCAGATGGAGATCGTCAACTGGGACGAGGGAGCGGCCACGAAGGCCCCCGCCCGCAGTGCCTCCGCCAGGCCGGCCCCCGGCGAGCCCTCACACTCCGCCGGCCCCACGCCCACACCCACCGCCACCGCCACGCCCACCGCCGCTGCGACACCCGGCGAGCGGGACGACGACACCTGCTCCTCCTACCGGGACCGCTGCGGCCGGGACGACGACGAGCGCCGGTACGGAGGCGGCTACGGGGGCGGTTACGGGGGCCGCCACCGCTGAACCCTGTGCGCGGCTCAGTGGTGGTGCGGCGGTGGCGGGATCGTGCCCAGGCCGGGAGCCTGTTCGGGCCAGACCAGCAGAACCGGGCACGGGGCGTGGTCGACCGTGAAGCGGGCCGCCGGGCCCAGGCTGTGCGGGCCGAGCCGGGAGCGGTCGCCGTCGCGGGCCAGCACCAGCAGGCCCGCGCCCTCGGCCGCCGCGACCACCTCGTGTTCCGGACGCCCCGACCGCTCCTCGCGTACGCACGGACGGCCCAGGCGTTCGGCGGCCGCGTCCAGCAGCTCCGCCGCCGAGCCGTCGCCCAGGGCCTCCAGACGGTCCCCCGGGTCGGCCTCCCAGCCCTCCGCCGGACCCTGCCCCCAGGCCCGTCCCCGCCCCATCAGCCCCGCGAACGCGCCGTGCGCCACACCGGGCACCTCGGGCCCCGTCACATGGAGCAGCACCACCTCACGGGCGTGCGGGGCGTGCACCCGCACGGCGTCCACACAGGCGGGCCAGGTGCCCTCGACGAGCCAGACGACCGCACGCATCCGATGTCCTCCTCGGTCCACCCCGTCAGAGAATGTGCAGTGCCCCCCACAGTGCCACCACCGACACCGCCAGCGCCGAGGGCACGGCGATCAGACCCAGCCGGGTGAACTCCCCGAGCCCGACCCCCTCGTCGTGCTGGTGCACGATCCGCCGCCACAGCAGGGTGGCGAGCGAACCGGCGTACGTCAGGTTCGGGCCGATGTTCACGCCCAGCAGCACCGCCAGCACCGCGCCCGCGCCACCCGGTGCGGCCAGCGGCAGCAGCACCAGCACGGCGGGCAGGTTGTTGATCAGGTTGGCCAGCACGGCGGCCAGCGCGGCGATGCCCAGCAGCGCGGGCAGCCCGCCCCCGGACGGCAGCAGATGCCCGAGCACGTCGGAGAGACCGTTGTCCACGACCGCCCGCACCACCACGCCCAGCGCCAGTACGAAGGCCAGGAACGGCGGCGCGGCCGCCCGCACCACGGACAGCGGGGTCGCCTGCCGCCGCACCACGGCCCGCCCGGCCAGCACCAGCGCACCCGCGGCCGCCGCCCACGCCGGATCGACGCCGAACGCCGACGCCACCACGAACCCGGCGAGCGTGCAGCCCACGGTGACCAGCGCGAACAGCGGCAGCGGCGGCTCCTCCCCGGTGTCCCGCGAGACGGGCGCCGCCGCCGACAGGTCGCGGGCGAAGAAGCGCCGGAACACCAGGTACTCGACACCGATCGCGGCCAGCCACGGCAGTGTCATCAGCGCCGCGAACCGGGTGAAGGACAGTCCGCTCGCCGCGAAGGCCAGCAGGTTCGTCAGATTGGACACCGGCAGCAGCAGTGACGCCGTGTTCGACAGATGCGTGCACGCGTAGACATGCGGCTTCGGGCGCACGCCGGAGCGGGCCGCCGTGGCGAACACCACCGGCGTCAGCAGCACGATCGTCGCGTCCAGGCTCAGTACGGCCGTGATCACCGAGGCCAGCGCGAACACCGCGGTCAGCAGCCGTACCGGCCGCCCCCGCGACCAGCGGGCCATCCACGCCCCGCACGCCCGGAACAGTCCCTCCACGTCGCAGAAGTGGGCCAGCACCAGCACCGCCGCCAGGAACCCGACCACCGGGCCCAGCCGGGCCACCTCGTCGCGGGCGTGGTCCAGGGAGATGGCGCCGGTGAGGACGGCGATGCCGGCGGCGGGCACCGCGAGCACCGCCTCCGTCCATCCGAAGGGCCGTACGACCGCCCAGGCGAGCACGGCGACGAGCAGGACGGCCGACAGGGCCTCGGCGAGCGGGGTGTTCAGGGCGATCCTCCGGACCGGTGGTGATGTGCCCGCTCATGAAAACAGACGCCGGTGCGCCGGGCCGACCGGACCCGGCGCCATGACGCCCGGTCAGCCGCCCGAACCGGCGGCGAACACCGTCAGCCGGACCGAGGAGGCGTTCCCGGAGACCGGCACCGGGCCGCCCGTCCACGTCACCTTCAGCGGGTCCCGCTCGTCCGGTGGGGTGATCACCAGCGAGGCCGGCTTCGCCGACTTCGCGCCGCTGACCTGGGGGTTGGAGAAGGTCAGCCCGGCCCACGCGCTCTGGCCGGGCCGGAGCGTCACGGTCACCGGGGAGCCGGAGGTGCGCTCGGGGTCGCGGCCGAGCTGGGTGCCGGAGGCGTTCACGAAGGCCGCGCCCGGATAGCCGCGCAGGGTGCAGGTGCGGGACGACTTGTTGGTGAGCACCACCGGGAAGTTCTCCTGCCCGGCGCCGGGATCGTTGCGGCCAACGGCGGCGCGCAGTTCGGAGGTGTGGCAGCGGGTGCTCTTGGCGCTGTCGGGCGCGACGGTCTTCGTCGCCGTGCCCGGCGCGGAGCTGGGGGGCGTGGTGCCACCGCTCTGGGTGACCGGGGAGGGGGTGTCGGAGGCGGCGGGGGAGCCGGTGGGCTCCCCCGCGTCGGAGGGTTCGGTCGCGGGCGCCGCCGAGCCGGACACCGTCTTCGCCGGTGCCGCGCCCACGTCGCCGTTGCCGCAGGCGGTCAGGAGGCCCAGTACGGCGGCGGTGCCCACGAGCAGGGTCCCGCGCCGCCTGGCCGGGGATGAAGTCGCCATGTCGCGTAAGCCTCCCTGAGGTCCACGGCACGCGGGGCCCCGCGTGCCTGCGGCGCCCGATGCGCCGTCACAGCTTCCGATGCGCCGTCCGGCGGAAAAGTTCGGGACGTGATGGAAAAAACTTCCGCGCCCGCAAAAGTCTCCGCTCACCAGGGCCTCACCGCCAGGCCGGACGCGGGTTCCCCCCGATCAGGTGACCCGCAGCGAGCGGAGTATGCCGTCGGTGGCGTCCGCGTCGCCGTGCTGACGCACCTGTACGTACACCTGCGGGCCGCCCGCGCCGCCCGAGGGGCGCAGCGCGGACTCGGTGACCGAGCCGCCGCCCGCGCAGCCGCTCCACACCCGCACCGTGCCCCGCCAGCCGGACCCCGTGAACGCGTGCCGGTCCGCGCCACGGCACCCGGAGTGCGCGAGCGCGGCCACCCGGCCGGTGAGGTCGCCCTCGCCGACGC
Source organism: Streptomyces seoulensis (assembly GCF_022846655.1). Classification (NCBI taxonomy): domain Bacteria; kingdom Bacillati; phylum Actinomycetota; class Actinomycetes; order Kitasatosporales; family Streptomycetaceae; genus Streptomyces; species Streptomyces seoulensis. The sequence goes on along the minus strand of NZ_AP025667.1, from coordinate 3,664,312 downwards.
CCACGAAGACGCCGTTCACCGGCGCGCCGAGGTCGGACCAGCGGGACACGTCGTCGGCGACCACCAGCCCCGGTTCGCGCCCGCCCGGCAGCCCGAGGGCCCTCGGGTCCCAGCCGGAGTCGCGCAGCTCCCGGTTCCACCCGGCGGGCACCTCGACGGTGATCCGGCCGGAGGCGTCCCGGACCCGGGCCGCCTCCGCGCCGCCCCCGGCGGGCCGGTGCGGTACCAGCGCCACCGCGGCTCCGGCGGCCACCAGCGCGACCGCGGCCGCCCCGGCGAGCACCGCGCGTCTGCCCCGCACCGGGCCGGACCAGCGGGCCCGGCCGGTGCCCGCCGCCAGCCGGTCCAGCTCGTCCGCAAAGGCCCGCGCGCCCGGCCAGCGCCGCTCCCGGTCCGGCTCCAGTGCCCGCAGCACCGCCCGCTCCACGTCCGCGTCCAGCCCCGGCCGCAGCCGGGAGGGCGGGACGACCCGGCCCGGCGGGCCCGGCACGGTCCCGGTGAGCAGCTCGTAGCCGACCGCGCCCAGGCTGTAGACGTCGGCCCGCTCGTCGATGCCCGCGCCCGGCTCGGCCTGCTCCGGGGGCTGGTAGCCCGCCGAACCCGCAGCGAGCGTCAGCGCCGACGCCTGCGCGAGGCTCTTGGCCAGCCCCAGGTCGGCCAGCAGCAGCCGGCGCCCGCCGTCCGGGGCGGTGCGCAGCAGGAGGTTGCTCGGCTTGATGTCCCGGTGCACGATCCCGGCCTCGTGCAGCGCGGCGGCGCCCCGCGCGGCCAGCGACGTCAGCTCCAGCGCCTCGGCCACCGGCAACGGCCCGGCGGCCGACGAGTCGGCGAGGGTGCCGCCGTCGGCGTACTCCATGACGAAGTACGGCCTGCCGTCGTCCAGTTCGCCGATGTCGTAGACCTGCACGACCCGGCTGGAACCGGCCCGGCGCAGCAGCCGCGCCTCGGACAGGAATCGCTCGCGCACATCCAGCCGGTGGGACCAGTTGTCGGCGAGGACCTTGACCGCGACCGACGCGTCCAGTTCGTCGTCGTGGGCGAGCCACACCGTGGCGAACGCCCCGCTGCCCAGGCGCTGTTGAAGGCGATACCGGCCGATCCGCTCCGGGGGGTGCATACGACTATCATGCCTGGCCCGAGATCGACTCCGAGGGGGAGCGGACGTGGCGGACGCGACGACGGCCGAAGAGCTTGCCCGCCTGGCGGCGGCGGGGGACCGGGCGGCCCTGGACCGGCTGCTGACCGAGCTGCGGCCGGAGGTGGTGCGCCGCTGCGGGCGCTTCCTGCCCTGCCGTGAGGACGCCGAGGAGGCCGCGCAGGACGTACTGCTCCAGGTGGCCCGGCACATCGGCGGCTTCGAGGGCCGCAGCCGCTTCAGCACCTGGCTGTACACGGTCGTCGCCAACTGCTGCCGGCAGAAGTACCGCGAGCTGAAGCGGCGGGCGGCCGAGCAGCCCGCGGCGGTGGAGGTGCCGGAGCCCGCCGACCCGCGCACCACCAGCGTCATCGCGGGCTCCCGGATCGACCTGCTGGAGGCGCTGGACCAACTGGAGCGCGAGCATCCGCACCTGGTCGCGCCGCTGGTCTACCGGGACCTGTGCCAACTGGACTACGCCGAGGCCGCCGAACGCGCGGGCATCCCGCTCGGCACCCTGAAGTCCCGGCTGCACGAGGCCCGCAAGCGGGTGCGGCCCTGGCTGAGCGCCCACTGACCCGCCGACGGGGGCGGGCCCGGGGCCGCGGGTCACCTGTCCGCGTCGTGCCCCCGGCTCACTTCTTGTAGCCGAGGACCGTCATCATGCCGCTCTCCGAGTGGTACTGGTTGTGGCAGTGCAGCATCCACAGGCCGGGGTTGTCGGCGTCGAAGTCGATGACCAGCTTGCGGTGCGGAAGCACCACGGCGGTGTCCTTGCGGGCGCCCACCGAGTCGATGCCGGTCAGCGCGAAGGTGTGGCCGTGCAGATGCAGGGGGTGCCACATGTCGGTCGCGTTGACCAGGGTCATCCGGACCCGCTCACCGGAGCGCACCGCGTGCCGCTCGCGCACGTCGTACTGCTTGTGGTCGAAGCCCCAGTTGTACTTCTCCATGGTGCCGGTGACCCGGATGCGCATCTCGCGGTCCGGCTCGCGGTGGTCCAGGGCGACCGAGTCGTCGGGCTGCAGACGGCGGGCGGGGAGCACCTCGCGGTCCAGCTCGGGCAGCTTGACGTCCGCAGGAGGAACGGTTCTGCCGTTGTCGGTGCGGAGCACGGCGAGTGCCTGGCCGCTCTTGCCCTCGGCCAGGGCGACCAGCGGGAACGTCCCGTCCTTGGCCGTGACCAGCACGTCGTACCGCTCCGCCATGCCGACCAGCAGCGCGTCCGTGGTCCGGTGCCGGACCGGATAGCCGTCCGTGTGGGTGACGGTCATCTTGTGGCCGCCTAGCGCCACCCGGAAGGCGGTGTCCGAGCCCGCGTTGATGATCCGCAGCCGGATGCGCTCACCGGGACGGCACTTGAACGAGGTCGGCGCGCCGGGCCTGCGGCCGTTGATGAGGTAGATCGGGTACGAGACGTTGCCGCCGACCCCGTTCAGGATGCGGCTCTTCGGCCCGTGCAGCATGCGGTTCGGGCCGGTGTTCTTCGGCGGGTGGGGTGCGGCCGACTTCGGGTGCTCGTGCGGGTGGGCGCTCGGGCGCTGAGGGCCCATCATCGCCATGCCGCCGCCCGGCTTGAGCTGCTCCAGCACCTTCTCCGGGGTGGACCCGTCGACACCGTCCACCCAGTCGTCCAGGACGATCACCCACTCCTTGTCGTACTTCAGCGGCTCCCTGGGGTCGTCCACGACGAGCGGCGCGTACAGGCCCCGGTCCGGCTGCATGCCGACATGGCTGTGCAGCAGGTAGGTGCCGGGGTCGGCGACGGTGAAGCGGTAGTTGAAGTCCATCCCGGACGGGATGGACTCCTGGGTGAGCCCCGGCGCGCCGTCCATGTCGCAGCGCAGCCGGACGCCGTGCGAGTGGAGGGTGGTGGTCTCCGGCAGCCGGTTGGCCAGCGTGATGCTCAGCACGTCACCGGCCGTGGCCCGCACCAGCGGTCCGGGCAGCGCGTCCTGGTACGCCCAGGTGCGCACGGACCGGCCGCCCAGGTCCAGCGTGGTCTCGCCGGCCGTGAGCGTGAACATGCGCACCCGGCCGGAGCCGCGCCGCCGCTCGGCGGCCCGGACCTCCGGGCCCGACGGTTCCACGTAACCCGCGGGCCCCGGCGGGACGAAGTTCCCCGCCGCCATCATCGTGCCGTGCGGTCCCGGACGGGGCCGGGGACCGGAGTCGGAGCAGGCGGCCAGGAGTCCCGCGCCAGCGGCCGCGAGCGGGGCGCGGAGGAGAGTACGCCGCGAAGGTGTATGCATGAAGGAAATAAGACACTTTTTGTGCTCATATGTGATGGACCTGGGCGCGGCGCGTCTGCTGGTGTCGGCCCGGCGGGATGCCGGGAAGGCCGGGTACCGGGGGAGTGGGTGGCTGAACTGGCTCGATTTACGGGTGAGTACCCTCGCTGTACCGTGAGGGCATGCCAGCTCTCAACGTGGAGTTCAGCGAGCGCGAACTAGCGGACCTGCGGCAGATCGCCAAGGAACGCGGTACGTCGATGAAGGCCCTGGTGCGGGAGGCGGCCGCGGCCGACATCGCCCGGCACCGGGCGCTGGAGGAGGGCGCCGAGACCTTCCGGGCCTTCTTCACCGCGCACGCGGAGGAGTTCGCCGCCGCCTTCCCCGAGGACGAGGCACCGGCCCGTCACGAGGCCGCCTGAGCGGCGATGCCCCCCGTCATCCACATCGACGTCCCCTGGCTGCTCCAGCGCCATGAGGACGTACTGCCCGACCAGCCCTCGGTGGACGACTTCTCCGCCCTTGTCGCCGCCGTCGCCCGGCACCGCGTCGATCCGCCCCGGCTGGGTGTCGACTCCGACCCCGCCTGGCGGGCCGCCGCCCTGCTGCACACCCTCGCCGTGCTCCGCCCGCTGCCCGCGGCCAACGCCCGCTTCGCCTGCGCCACCGCCGTCGCCTATCTGCACATCAGCGGCGCGGGGATCGACCCGCCGTACGGCGCCCTCGTCGACCTCGTCCGTGAGCTGACCGACGGCCGCGCCGACGTGTACGGCGCGGCGGAGCGGCTCCGGTCCTGGCGGATCTGACGCCGCCCCGGCGGACGGGGGAAGCCGTACGTCCATCTGCCGGGGGAGGCCGTACGTCCATCGGCCGGGGCGGCGGGATCGGGCCGGCCCGCGGACTTCGCGAGCGGGCCGGGCCCAGTCCACACCCGCCCGGCATACCGGCAGAACCGTGCGCGGACGGCCGTCGCGTGTGCGGGCTTCACACGGGGCGCGCGGAACCCACCCGACTCCGACTTCCCTGCAAACCCGTCGATGTGGGACGTGCTCCTTGTTGCGTGTGGAGAAGTTGTGCGAGGGTTGACACTCCCGCGCGGGGGGTGAAGTCCGGGACTGTTTCGGCAGTTGGGACGACCGGTCGGAGCGACGCCGGTTCGAGCCACCGCTCCCCGTGCGCACCCGGAGGTTCGCTCCCACGCTCCGCACGCGCCAAAGGAACCGCTCAGTGACCACCCCGCAGCCTCCCCTTCCCCCTTACCTGCCCGGCATGGCGGCGGGGGAGTCCGACGAGTCCACGGCCGCCTCGCTGCGCGCCGGTTCGGACGTGGAGGCGTCCCGGTCCGCCGCCCTGCTGATGGCACGGCACTGGCAGCCCGCCGCCGACTACGCCGTCATCTGCCTCGCCGGCCTCGGACCGCTGGCCCACATGGTCACCGCCGCCGTCTTCCACCAGGCCCTGGACCGGCTCACCCTCGGCGAACCCGCCGAGGCGCTGCGGCCCAGGCTGCTGGTGGCCGTACGGGACACCGTCCTGGACTGGGCGGCCACCGACCGGGTCACCGCCGCCCTGCCGGGCCTCGGCAAGCCCGCCGGGGGGCGCGGCATGCTGGCCGCGAACTCCCTCACCCCGGAGAACCGCACCCTCGCCGAGCGCGCCTTCCACACCCTGCCCCGGCTCGAACAGACCCTGCTGTGGCACACCGCGGTCGAGGCCGAGCCCGTGACCGTCCCCGCGGCGCTGCTCGGCGTGGACCCGGTCGGCGCGGCCGCCGCGCTCGAACAGAGCCGGGAGAAGCTCCGCGCCGGTGTGCTGCGGGCACACCGCGAGCTGGCCCCCAGTGGTGAGTGCCGCCACTACAACCGGCTGCTCGATGTGCCCGTGCGCCGGGGCGGTGCCGTGCTGCCGGACGTCCGACAGCACCTGGACGCCTGCTCCTACTGCCGCTACGCCGCCGAACAGCTCGGCCAGATCGAGAGCGGCGCCGGGCTGCTGCTCGCGGAGGCGGTCCTCGGCTGGGGCGCCCGCCGCTACCTCGACTCCCGGCCCGGCCGGGGCCAGGCCGCCTCCGCCCAGGGCGACGCCCCGCGTCCCGGCGGGCGCCGGCGCGGGAAGCGCGGAGCGCCGGCCCGTGGTGCCAGGCGCGGGCGCGGTAGCGGGTGGTCGTTCCGGACCGGGGCGGGCGTCCTCTCGGCCGGGCTGCTGGTCTCGGGCCTCGCCGTCGCCGCGTGGCCCGAGGACGACGGCGGCCGCACCCCGGTCGCCTCCGCCGGGGCCGCGCCCGCCGCGGACCCGCGCACGGCGCGGCCCTCGCCGACGGCGTCCGCGACCCCGCCCCTGGCCGGACGGCCCATCAGGCTGCGCAACGCCGGAGCCGGACTCTGCCTGGGCATCAAGGGCGAGCCCGAGCGCGGCGCGCTGGTGACGCTGGCCCTGTGCTCCGACGCCGTCACCCAGCAGTGGACGTACGACGCGGACGGCCTCCTGCACAGCCAGGCCGACCCGCAGCTCTGCCTGGACTCCCACGCCGACGCCGCCGTCGTCATCCTCGGCACCTGCGACGACGCGGGCACCGAGCGCGGCAAGGACGTGCGCTACGACCTCACGGTGCGGGGCGAGTTGCTGCCGCTGTGGGACGAGACCCTCGCACTTGCCTCCGCCGACGCGCGTCCCGGCTCCGACATCGTGGTCTCCCTCCGTGACCGCTCACCCGCCCAGCACTGGCTGACCGACACCCCGTCGACGGCGCCCGGCTCCCTGTCGATAGCGGAGACGCCCGAGGCCACGGCCCGCCAGGCGGAGGCGCCGGGGCAGGGGGCCTAGGGCCTGTTGCGAAACAGGCCGGAACAGGCCCTAGTCCGGTCCGTCCGTCAGGACGCCCGGGTCCAGGGTGGCGGGGGAGGCGTGGCCCGAGAGGGCGAGGGTCAGGTCCAGTTCGGCCAGGACGCTGCGGATGACGTGTTCGACGCCCGCCTGGCCGTCCAGGCCCAGGCCGTACACGTAGGGGCGGCCGAGCAGTACCGCGCGGGCGCCCAGGGCCAGGGTCTTGGCGATGTCGTCGCCGGTGCGGATACCGCTGTCGAACAGCACGGTGAGTCGGTCGCCGACCGCGTCCACGACCTTCGGCAGCGCGTCGGCGGCGGCGACGGAACCGGCGACCTGGCGGCCGCCGTGGTTGGACACCACCACCCCGTCCATCCCGGCATCGGCGGCCTCGCGGGCGTCGTCCGGGTGCAGGATGCCCTTGAGGACGATGGGGCCGTCCCAGTGCTCGCGCAGGAACGCCAGGTCCGGCCAGGTGTGCCCGGCGTCCCCGAACAGGCCGAGGAAGTGCAGGACGGCCGCGTTCGGGTCCTCCTCCACCGGCTTGGCCAGCCCTGCGCGGAAGGCGGGGTCGGTGAAGTAGTTGGCGGTGCCCACCCCGTGCAGGAAGGGCAGATACGCCCGGTCCAGGTCGCGCGGGCGCCAGGACAGCAGCGGGGTGTCCAGCGTGACGACCAGCACCGAGAAGCCGGACGCCTTCGCCCGCCCCAGGAAGCTCCGGGTCACCTCGCGGTCGCTGCCCCAGTACAACTGGAACCACCGCTCGGCGTCCCCCATCGCCTCCGCGACCGTCTCCATCGGCGTGCTCGATGCCGACGACAGGATGTACGGCACCCCCTGCGCTGCGGCGGCCCGAGCGGCCCCGCACTCCGCGTCCGGATGCATGATCGACAGCACCCCGACGGGGGCGAGGGCCAGCGGCGCGGGCAGCGTACGGCCCAGCACCCGTACGGAAAGATCCCGCTCCCGTACGTCCCGCAGCATGCGCGGCACGATCCGGCGCCGCTCCAGCGCGGCCCGGTTGGCCCGCTCGGTGCTCCCGTCCCCGGCGCTCCCCGCGACGTACCCGACCGGGCCCGGCCCGAGCCGGTGCTCCGCCAGTTCCGCCAGCCGCGTCAGATCGGTCGGCAGCCGGGGCACCGTCCCGTTCATCCCGTTCAGATAGATCTCGTACTGGAAATCGGCCCACCGAGCGCCCATGCCACCGCTCCCTCTCGTCCGGGGTGTCATGCCCAGCTCAGTCTGCCTCAGGGGGTGGGCGGGGCCGGAGACCGGTAGACGACCCGGTCCCCGAGCTGCCCCAGCGCGGTCGCGGCGAAGAGTCGGCGGAAGTCGGGCTCGCGGAGCAGGCCGAGACGGTCGGCTGGGGGCATGTGGGTGGTCCGGGGGGTGGTGGGCGGGAAGGTCGGGTCAAGCTAGCAGGGGGGTCCGGGGCACTCAAGGTGGCTGCTGTCAGGACGAGTTGTCCCGCAGCCAGGCCAGTCGTTCCGCCGCCGTGCGGGTCAGGGGATGGTGGGGGCCGAAGACCCGGGTGTAGTCGGCGTGGCAGCGGGTGAGGAGGGTGCTCGCCTCCCGGTGGTCGCCGTTGTCGATGAGGACGTTGGCCAGGTTGTCGCGGGCGTGCACGGTGTCGGGGTGGCTGTCGCCCTTGCGGCGGGACACCAGGGACAGGACCTCGCGCAGGATGTGCGCCGACTCCGCATAGCGTTCGCGGGCGTGCAGGACGGCGGCGAGGTTGTTGCGGGTGGAGAGGGTGTCGCCGTGGTCCGGGCCCTTGGCGCGCTGCTGGGCGGTGAGCACGGAACGCATCACCGCCTCCGCCTCGTCCAGCCGGTCCAGGCGGCACAGCGCGGCCCCCAGGTTGGCGCGGGCGGCCAGGCCGATGTCGTCGTCCTGGAGGTTCCGTCGCTCCAACCGGGCCACCAGCGAGCGCAGTTCGCGTTCCGCCTCGGCCCAGTGCCCCGCCTTGACCAGCGCGGCCGCGTGGCTGCCGGTGTCGGAGAGGACCGCCGGGTCGTCCGGGCCCAGCAGCCGTTTCCGGCGTTCCAGCACGTCCCGGCGCAGTGCGGCCGCCTCCGGTTCCCGGCGCAGGTCCTCCAGCACCGAGGCCAGCGACGACGCGCTGTCCAGGGTGTGCGGGTGGTCCGGGCCGAGGAGTTCGGCGCGGCTGGTCCACACGCTGCGCCACACCTCCTCGGACTTGCCCAGCTCGCCCGTGGCATGCATCAGGCCGGCCAGGTCGGCGGCGGTCGTCAGGGTGTCCTCGTGGACGTAGCCGATGGTGAGGGACTGGGTGCGCACCAGGTCCCACAGCCGCTCACGCGCCTCCTCCTGGCGGCCCTCCATACGCGTCAGCGCGCGGGCGTAGTCGCGGAACGCCAGCAGGGTGTCCGGGTGTTCCGGGCCGAGCCGCTGGTGGGCGGCGTTGGCGCGCATGCCGTAGAACTCGTGCGGGGGCAGACCGACCCGGGTGATCTCCTGCTCGCTGCCGTCGTCGTTGATGAGCGTGACGACCAGGTCGGCTGCCGCGGGCGGTCCGGGTTCGGGGGCGTCCCGCTTCTCGTCGTCCTCGCGCTTCCTGCGCCATCCGAGGGCCATGTCCCGACCCCCTCCTTTCCTCGTCCGGTTCCGCGGCTTCACGCCCCGGAGTGCACATGGGCGGCCCACAGGCTGGGGCTGCCGGGGAAGGCCGTCCGGCACTCCCGGACGGCGTGGTGCAGCGCGAGGGCCGCCCGGCCGGCGTCCAACCCCTCGCTCTCGGCGCCGTGTTCGCCGCGCAGACGCCGGTACAGGCTCCGGGTCACACGGACCGCCACCGCGTCGTGCACCGGCCAGAGGGTGCCGATCGCGTGCGGGTATCCGGCGATCTGGAAGGCCGAGGTGATGTGGATGGACTCGTCGGCCAGCCGCTCCGAACCCCGCGCGGTCTCGCACGCCGACAGCACGGCGAGCCGGGCGTCCGGCAGCTCCAGACGCGAGATGTGACGTACCGTCAGCGGCTGCTCCTGGTGGTCGTGCACCAGCAGCCGCGCGCGGGAGGGGTCGTCCGGCTCGCTGACCCCGTGGCAGGCGAAGTGCACGTACGGGTGGGCGGGCAGTGCCGCCATCACCCCGGCGAACGTGGCCTGCGGGCCCGCGACCACCTCGGTCGGCAGCAGCGCGCTCAGCTCCCGCACCTCCCGGCGCACCCCGCCGAGCCTGCGGGCACCGGGGGCGTCGGGCACGACCACCGCCAGGAGGCGCCCGGCAGGCGGGGGGCCCGCCGCGCGGGCGCGCGCGTAGGCCAGGGCGCGGACGGTCGGCGTGTAGGAGGAGACCGCGAGATCCAGCACCGTACGGGAGCCGTCGCCGTGGTGGCCGGCCGCGTGCAACGGCAGCGCGGCGAGCGGGCCGCCCGGCGACCACCACACCCTCGGCCAGGCACCGTCCGGCGGCGGAGCGGACACCCCCAGCGCGCCGAGGACCGGTCCGGTGACGTGGTCCCACGTCCAGGCGAGCACCCCCGCGACCGCCTCCTGGGCGGCCCGCTCCGCGTCCGGCACGGCCGCACCGGCGAGCGCGCCGTCGAGCCTCCGCACCTGCGCCTCGACGGCCGCGGGACCGGCGCCCGGCAGGGGGACCAGGAGCACCCGGTCCGGCAGCAGGACCAGCGCGTCGCTGCGGTACGGGCTCGCGTACGCCACGACCACCGGCCCGCGTCCGGCACACGCCCGCACCTCGGCGGTCGTCGGCCCGCCCAGGAAGCCGCCGAAGCCCGGCAGCGCGCGGATCTCGGCGACCGTCCGTTCCCACCGGGCCGCGAGCGCGTGCCGCTCGTCGGTGTTCTCCCCGCTCTCCCCGCTCTCTCTGCTCGCCCCGCTCTCCCCGTGCTCCTTGTTCTCCTCCTCCGCCGTCCCGGCGTCCAGCGCGTCGATGAGGTCGCGCAGCTCCGCGAAACGCCCGGCCGCCTCCGGGTGCGCGGCCCGCAGCCGCTCCAGTTCGGCGCGCGCCGCGATGGTCTGGCCCAGCAGCACCCCGCGCCCCTGCTCCAGCAGCAGCACCGCGTGGTCCAGGCGGCCCAACTGCACCGCGCACGCCGCGGCGTCGGCGGCGAGCCCCTGCACACTGGTCAGCCCGTGCTCCTGGTCGCCGCGGGTCAGCCGTCTGGTGATGCTGAACGGCAGCAGGGCGAGGGCGACCTCGAATCCTTCGAGCGCCTGCTCCCAGCGGCCCGCGTCCGCCGCGGCGATGCCCCAGGAGTACGCGGCCCGGACGCGCTGCGCGGCGGGCAGAGCCGTGATCCGGGCGACCTGCCGGTAGGCGTCCTCCGCCGCGAGCAGCACGGCCGGGTCCTCGGTCACCAGATGCAGGGTGCGCAGCGCCGACGTGTAGGACTGGAGACGGCCGGCGGTGTGCGACGCACCGGGGGCCGACGCCCACACGGCCCGGCCGAGCGTGGTCACCGCCTCGTTCAGCAGCACCGGGTCCTCGGCCGCGCGGGCGCCGGTGAGCCTGGCCAGGCCCAGGTTGTGCAGATAGTCGGCGTGCTCCGGGGCGCCGTACGCCGTCCGCTCCACGGCCTCGGTCAGCATGGCGACGGACTCCTCCAGGTCGGCCGGTGCGCCGCCGGACTCGTACCGCTGGAACAGGGCGTTGCCGAGGTGGTTCAGCCGCTTGGCCCGCTCCACGCCGCCCGGTGGGGTCCGGGCGAGCACCCGGCGGGCCGCGTCCACGGCCTCGGAGGCGGCGCCCGCTTCCCCTGTCCGCTCGTACCAGGTCTGCAGGATGACTCCCAGGTTGGAGAGCTGGGTGTCGGAGTCGCTCCCTGTGCGGGGGGTGCTCAGCGCCAGCCGGGCCAGGCGGGCGGCCTCGCGCAGCGTCTCCAGGTCGCCCGTCTGGTGGTAGCGCTCGCGCAGGGCCAGGGAGAGGTTCGCCACCCGGTCGAAGTGGCCCTCCTCCTGCGGCGAGGGCTCGGCGAGGGCGGCGCGCAGGACGCGTACGGACTCGTCCAGCAGCCCCGCGTCACCGGTGCGTTCGCCGAGCCGGTGCAGGGCGTTTCCGAGGCTGTTCAGCCGGTGCGGACGCGGCCGGCTGCCCTCGGGGGTCTCCCGTACGGCCTCGCTCAGCAGGGCCACGGATTCGCGCAGCGGCTCGGTGCTCTCGGTGTGCTCGGCCGCCAGCCGGAGGGCCACCCCCAGCCCGTTGAGGGTGCGCACCCGCAGGGGGTGGCCCCTCGGGGTCCCGGCGAGGGCCGCGCGGTAGGCGGCGACCATGCTCTCGATGTCGGCGGCGGCCGAGGTGAGTTCGGCCGCCGTCTGGCATGCCAAGGCCAGGTTGAGCAGGGCGTGCGGGCGGCGCGGTGAGTCGTGCGGGGTGCCGGAGAGGGCCGCGCGGAGCAGGTAGACGGCCTCTCGCGCGCGGGCGGGGTCCCGGTGGACCCTGGCGGTGTGGCGGAGGGCTGCGGCCAGGTTGTTGCGTACGGTCGGCAGCTCCGGGGAGTTCCCGGGCAGCAGCGTCAGGGCCACCCGGCGCAGCCGCTCCGCCTCGGCGAGATCGGTGTCGCTGCCCGTCGCCTCGCCGCGCTCGCCCAGCAGACCGCCGAGGGTGTCGAGGAGGGAAGGCCGGTTGTCCCAGCCCCGCATGGGCGGCAGCTCGGCGGCACGCCGTAACGCGGTGATCCCCGCCTCCAGGTCGGCCGGATCGCGGGTGAGGTCGTAGCGGTCGGCCAGCATGCGGCCCAGGAGGCGGAGATCCTGCTCGTCCGGGGTCGGGCCGGCCGCGAGGAACTGCCCCTGGGTGATCGACTCGTCGAGGTCGCGCCGGTCGCGGAACGCCAGCCAGCGCATCACGAGGGTGGTGCGCAGCCCGGCCACGCAGGCGGTGTGCACGCGGCCGTCCGGTGGTGCCACGCGCAGGGCGTCCCGGGAGATCCCGACCGCGCGGTCCAGCGGACGTCGGTCACCGGTGCGGTCGAACTCGTTGATCAGAGCGCCGACTTGGCGGAGAGCGGCATCGGCGGCCTCGTGCGCGTCCGACATGACCGGCCCCCGTGTGTGTCGCCGCGGGCTCTCGTACGTGGCGTGCGCCGCGTGAGTCCCCCGGCCCGATTTTACCCAAGTGGTCCCTCGGGCACCCTCGTTATGCTGAGTCGCCGGTCGGCTGGTCCAGGGAGGTACGGCGATGAGCGGGCTCGACGACGACGGGAGCGGCGGGCCGCGCCATGAGCGGCTCGCGTCGCTCTGCCACCGGCTCGCCGCGACCGCGCACGCGCCGGAACTCGGCCCCGAGGGACGCCTGCTGATCGAGCACATCACCGCAGAGGTGCGGGGTGGACGGTCACCGGATGAACTGGAGGACGACTTCGACGAGTTGGAGGACCTGCTGCTGGCCGCCGGGTTCACCGCGGGCCTCGGCTCGTACCGGACGGACGCCCCACCCGTCTACCAGAGGTTCCCCGGCGCCGGGCACCCGCTGCTGCGCGTACTGGTCTGCCCGGGCGGATGCTGCGCCCGGGTCGAGGCACCCGCGCCGGAGGGCGGCCCCGCTCCGGAGTGCCGGATCTTCGGGCGGCCGCTGCGGGAGATCGGGCTGCGCCCGTGACCGCGTTCCTCAACGCGCTCGGCGGCAAACTGGCGGAACGCTGGCTGGCCCTGCTGGCGATCCCCGGCCTGGTGTACCTCGTCGCGCTGGCCACCGCGGTCACCCTGGGCCAGCGGCACTGGCGGGACACCGGGCGGCTGCGGGAACGCCTGGACGCTCTCGCCGCCGCGCCGGGGGCGCACAGTGCGGGTGTGCTCGCGGTGGTGGCGGTCGGTGTGCTGGCCGGGGCCGCGCTGACGGGCACCGGCGCGCAGGCGCTGGGCGCGCTGGTCGAGCGGGTCTGGCTGGCGGGGCCGCGCGGTCCGGTGACCCGGTGGCTCACGGCGCGCCGGCTGCGCCGGTGGCGGGCCGCCGACCACGCCTACCGCACGGCGCTGGTCGCGGCCGGCCGGGCCAGGCTGGGCGGTGCGGCCGACGCCGAGGCCCTGGCGGACGAGGCGGAGGCCCGCTACGCCCGCCGCAACGAGATCGGCCTGGCCGCGCCACACCACCCCTGCTGGACCGGAGACCGGGTCACCGCCCCGGACCGGCGCGTGTGGCGGGCGTACCGGGTGGACCTCACCGTCGCCTGGCCCCACCTGTGGCTGCTCGCCCCCGACAGCACCCGCGCCGAACTGGGCACCGCCCGCGCAGCGTTGAGCGCCGCCGCCCGCCTTGCGGCCTGGGGTGCGGCCTACCTCCTGCTGGCCGTGTGGTGGTGGCCCGCCGCACTGGTCGGCGTGGTCACGGCGGCGACCGGGGTGGTACGGGGCCGCACGGCGGCGGAGTCCTTCGCGGAGCTGGCGGAAGCCCTGGTCGACCTCCACGGCAAGGACCTGGCCCAGGCGCTGGGCCTGGAGTGCGAGGGCCGCCTCACCCCGGAGACGGGGGAGGAGGTGACCCGGCTGCTGAGCAAGCCCGACTGAGGTGGCGCGAGCCCCGGTCAGAGGAGGGCGTCGGTCAGGGCGGGGTGTTCCGCGGCCCCCGTGATCGGCGGCACCGGCGCCTCCTTCGTGCGCACCCACCGCGCGCCCTCGGGCCCGTAGGCCGCCCGAGGCTCCGGGAACAGCCACAGCAGGGACAGGTACAGCACCGCCGCCACGGCCAGCGACAGCGGCAGACTGATGTCGACGCCGTTCGCCAGGTCGCCCAGCGGGCCCACGAACTGGCCGGGGATGTCGGTGCAGAGGACGCCGAGCACCGCCGACACCCACCATGCCGTCATCCCGCGCCAGTTCCAGCCGTGGGTGAACCAGTAACGGCCGCCTCGCTGGCGGCGGTTGAAGACCTGGAGGGCGTCCGGGTCGTACCAGCCGCGACGGGTGAAGAAGCCGAGGATCATGACCACCATCCACGGGGTGGTGCAGGTGATGATCACCGTGGCGAAGGTGGAGATCGACCGGACCAGGTCCAGCGCGAACCGGCCGACGAAGATGAACGCGATCGACACCACGCCGACCAGCAGCGTCGCCCGCACCCGCGACAGCCGGGGGAAGACCGAGGAGAAGTCCAGGCCGGTGCCGTAGAGCGCGGTCGTGCCCGTGGACATGCCGCCGATCAGGGCGAGCAGACACACCGGCAAGAAGAACCAGCTCGGCGAGATCGCCAGCAGTCCGCCCACGAAGTCGGGCGCGGCCGGGTCGACGTACTTCGGGGCCTTGGTGGCGATGATGCTCGCCGTGGCCAGACCGAAGACGAACGGCAGCAGCGTGGCCACCTGGGAGAGGAACGCGGCCCCGACCACCCTCCGGCGCGGGGCGTTTGCCGGGATGTACCGCGACCAGTCGCCGAGGAACGCCCCGAACGACACGGGGTTGGACAGCACGATCAGCGCCGCCCCGATGAACGAGGGCCAGAACATCGCCTGCGTGGCGGCGTCCGCCGAGGCCGTGAACGAGCCCGCGTACGACGGGTCGAAGTCACCCGCGAAGGCGACCGCGCCGAGCAGGAAGAGCGCCGTCGCCGACGTCACCGCGATCTTGTTGACGAACAGCATGAACCGGAACCCGTACACGCACACCGCGAGCACCAGCCCGGCGAACAGCGCGTACGCGACCACGTACGAGAGCGGGCCGCGGGAGAGGCCGAACAGCCGGTGCGCGCCGCCGACCAGGGCGTCGCCCGAGCTCCACACCGAGATGGAGAAGAACGCCACCGCCGTCAGCAGGGAGAGGAAGGAGCCGACCACGCGGCCGTGCACACCCAGGTGCGCCGAGGAGGACACCGCGTTGTTGGTGCCGTTCACCGGGCCGAACACGGCCATCGGACACAGGATCAGAGCGCCCGCGAGGACCCCGAGGACCGTCGCCGCGAGGCCCTGCCAGAAGGAGAGCCCGAACAGGACCGGGAACGCCCCGAGCACACAGGTGGAGAAGGTGTTGGCGCCGCCGAACGCGACCCGGAACAGGTCGGACGGGCTCGCGGTGCGCTCCTCGTCGGGGATGCGCTCGACACCGTAGGGCTCGACCTCGGTGAGCGAGGAAGCCTGAGCGGGGGAGTCGGTGGGCTGATGGGTCAACAGAGGCTCCAGGGACGGGGGCTGCCGACGGTACGGCCGGATCGGGACGTGGGGCCAGGGGATGTTTCATCCATCAAGGACCGCCCCGATGGAGGGTTCGCCCACCCACCCGGTCCGGCGAAACCCGTGCGAACGCGAGGAATCGTGAAGGTGTCACGGGCGGATCGTGAAAGCGGCCCCCGCGCGGGGGAGCGGAATGTTTCAGGCCGATTGCTCAGGCGGTGAGTTCCGGCCATCGGACCGGTGCGCGTGTTCGCAATCCCCGGCGTTGCGGGGCCGACGTGTTCGAATTCCGTGACTTCGCGCCACTGATTCAATACGCAATGTTACTGAAAGTCATGGGTGGGATGTGTGTTCCGGCTGCGGACTCGGCAGAGTGGCGCTCGCCGCTGCGGCGCCCCACCGGGCACCGGCCGGCACACCCTCAATGATCGAGCGGAAGGATGCACACCATGCGGAACACCGCGCGCTGGGCCGCGGCCCTCGGCCTCACCGCCGCCGCCGTCTGCGGACACCTGACCGGTTCCGCCGTAGCCGCGCCTGCCTCCCTGTACGCGCCCTCGGCACTGGTCCTCACCACCGGCCACGGCGACAGCGCGACCACGGTCACCCCGGAGCGCGCCGTCACCCTGAGCTGCGCCCCGACGGCCACCGGCACCCACCCGGCAGCGGCGGAAGCCTGTGCCGAACTGCGCGGCATACGAGGCGACTTCAACGCCCTCAAGGCCCGCGCCGATGTCCACTGCACCCGGCTGTACGACCCCGTCGTCGTCACCGTCCAGGGTGTCTGGCAGGGCCAGCGGGTCGCCTACGAGCGCACGTTCGGCAACGCTTGCGCGAAGGACGCGCTCGGCAGCAGCGTCTTCGCGTTCTAAGACCGGGATCGCACGGGCTCCGTGCCGCAGGGTCGGTTTCACGAATGGGGAGTGCGGCCCCTGGAGCGGAGCAACCGGCGATCCCGCGCCGGGAGGGTGAGGCGGAGTGGGGCCGCCGCCTTCCGGACCCACAGCCGCTTCCCGGCCAGGTCCGTGGGGGGCCTCGCCGGGAAGCGGCACATCCCTCTCCGAGGCCGTGTACGCGAAGTCGAGCCAGGCCGGACTTCGCGGACACGGCCTACGCCATCTGCCTGCGCACCAGTTCGTGCATCCGGCCGCCGGTGTCGGCGAGCAGTTCGGCGGGGGTGCCCTGCTGGATCACCTTGCCGTCCTCCATCACCACCACCCGGTCGGCGTCCATCACGGTGGACAGCCGGTGCGCGATGACGACCCGGGTGGCGTTCAGCTTGCGGGTGGACTCGATGACCGTGCGCTGGGTGTCGTTGTCCAGGGCGCTGGTCGCCTCGTCGAAGAAGAGGATGCGCGGCCGGCGGATCAACGCCTGCGCGATCATCAGCCGCTGGCGCTGCCCGCCGGAGACCGCGCCGCTGCCGGCGACGATGGTGTGCAGCCCCATCGGCATCCGCTGGACGTCCTCCGCGAGGCCCGCCAGCTCGATGGCCGCCATGACCTCCTCCGGCGTGTACGGCTCGGTGCCGCAGACCACGTCCATGATGGAACCGTTGAACGGCTGGGCGTGCTGGAGCACCACCCCGCACTGGCGCCGCACCGCCGACTGGTCCAGCGCGCCCAGGTCCTGACCGTCGTACAGCACACTGCCGGAGACCGGCTTGTCGAAGCCGATCAGCAGGCGCAGCAGGGTCGACTTGCCGCAGCCGCTCGGTCCGACCACCGCGACGAACTCGCCGGGACGCACCGAGAAGGACACGTCGTCCAGGACCAGCGGGCCGTCGTCGGAGTACCGGAAGGACAGCCGCCGGGCCTCCAGGGCGCCGGTCAGCGGTCCCGGCCGGGTGTTCCCCGCCCGCACCTCGGGGGTGGCGTCCAGCACCGGGCGGATCTCCTCGAACAGCGGCAGCGCCGCCACCGCCGACACGAACGCGCCGGTGAGCTGGGTGACCGAGGTCAGCACCATCGTCACCGCCGTGCTGAAGGTGAGGAACGAGGCCGCCGACATCGCGCCCTTCGCCGGACCCGCCAGCAGCATGAACATCACCAGCGTGCAGATCGGCAGATACACCGCGCCCAGCACCGAACTGAGGTTCTTGATCCGGCCGACCTTCTGCTGGAGCTCCCGGCTGCGCGCGAACTCGCGGGCCCACGCGGCGTACGCGTAGTTCTCCGCCGACGCCACCCGCAGCTTGGGCAGACCGCGCAGGGTCTGGAACGCCTGGTTGTTCAGCTTGTTGCCGAGCGTCACGAGCCGCCGCTGCCAGCGCACCTGCCACAGCCCGAGCCCCAGGAAGACCGCGGCGATCACCACGAGCATCCCGATCGCGGCCAGTGCCATCGGCACGCTGTAGTACAGCAGCAGGCCGACGTTCATCGCGCCGACCGTCACCGACTGCGCGACCACCGGTCCGACGCCCGCCAGCAGCCGCCGGATCGAGCTGATGCCCATCGCGGCACTCGCCAGCTCACCGGTGGAGCGCCCGCTGAAGAACCGGGTCGGCAGCCTCAGCAGCCGGTCCCAGACCGCCGGCTGGAGCGCACCCTCGATCCGGCCCTCCAGCCGCAGGATGGTCAGGTTCTCCAGCAGCGTGAACGCCGCCGACACCACCCCGCTGAGCATCACCGCGAGACACACCTGCGCGATCAGGTTCTCCCGCGCCTGCGGCACGTACTCGCCGAGCACCTTGCCCGTGGCGATGGGCACCAGCGCGCCGATCACCACCGTGACCAGCCCGGCCAGCAGCAGGTTCAGCAGATCGTTCCGCGTCCCGCCCAGGCTGAACCTGAGCAGGCCCAGCGGGCCGAGCCGCCGCTCGGGCAGCGGCCGGTAGAACATCACCGCACGCGGCTCGAACTCCTCCGCGTTCGCCTTCTCCACCGGCGTCTCCCGGCCCGTCGCCGGCTGTACGGCGACATAGCCGCCGCGCCGCCACAGCAGCGCCACCGGCGCCCCGGACAGCGCCCGGTGCCCGACCAGCGGGCCCACGTTCTCGCGCCACCAGCGGCCCTCCAGGCGCACCGCCCGGATGCGCACCCGCGAGGCCAGCGCCACCCGCTCCACCGGGTCCAGCCGCTCGCTCTCGCCGATGCCGCGCGCCGGATCGGCCAGCGTGATCCCGGCCGCCTGGGCGACCAGCTTGCAGGCCGCGTACCCGGCGTCCGCGTCGGCCGCGGTCGTCCGCCGGGCCGAGCGCTTGCCGATGGAGGCGAGCAGCGTCTGGTCGGCGTGGGCGCGTACCGCCTCACCGGCCTTGATACCGGCGGCCGCACGCGTCTCGTGGGTGCGCTCCAACTGCTCGATCCACCGGTCGAGCGCGGTCAGCAGCCGGTACTGCTGGTCGACCAGGCTCTGCCACAGCGCCGGGTCCATCAGCAGGTCGGCGGCGGCCTCCGCGCCGTACATCGAGCCGTACTGGGCGCTGCCCGGCGGCACCTGCATCCAGAACACGTCGTCGTCCGACGGCGCCACCGACCGGTCCTCGGTCAGCGGCGCCTGGAACAGCACCGACAGGCCGCGGCCGACGCCGAGCGCGAGGGCGTACTCCAGCGGGCTGGAGGAGGGCGGCACGTACTGCGGGTTGCCGTACTCGTCGTACGACCAGGTCTCGGTGTGCGCGCCCTGGTACAGCTCGCGCAGGTTCACCCGGTGCACCACACAGTCCCGCACCGGGCGGGCCACCAGGGAGTGCTGGGGGCCGGCGACCGGGCCCAGCAGCAGCGCGCCCGCCTCCAGCCGGCCCAGGTGGTGCCAGTGGCCCTGCTCGGCGGCGTCCACCGCGAACAGGTCGAGGGCGCCGGCCGCCACCAGCCAGAGCACCTGCGGTCCTTCGAGATCCAGCCGGTTCAGCCCGGCGCAGTCGACCCGCGTGCCCAGCGAGCCGAGGGCGCCCAGCACCAGATCACCGTCGTGCGTGGACGTCATCTCACCGCTCCCTGACCAGCGCCGCGTACGCGCCACCGCGCGCCACCAGCTCCTCGTGCCTGCCCCGCTCCACGACCGTGCCGTGCTGGAGCACCACGATCTCGTCGCTGTCGCGGACCGTGGACAGCCGGTGGGCGATCACCACGCAGGCGCAGCCGCGCCGGCGCAGGTTGTCCATCACGGTCAGCTCCGTCTCCGCGTCCAGCGCGCTGGTCACCTCGTCCAGCACCAGGATGCTGGGGCGGCGCACCAGCGCCCGCGCGATCTCCAGCCGCTGCCGCTGGCCGCCGGAGAAGTTCCGGCCGTCCTGCTCGACCTTGCTGTGCACCCCGCCCGGCCTGCGTGCCACCACGTCGTACAGCGCGGCGTCGCGCAGCGCGTCCTCCACGGCCTCGTCCGGGATCGAGGGGTCCCACAGCGCCACGTTGTCGCGGACCGAGCCCTCGAAGAGGAACACGTCCTGGTCCACGAAGGACACCGAGGCCGCGAGCGCGCCGCGCGGGATGTCCTCGAGACGGCGCCCGTCGATCCGGATCACGCCCTCCCAAGGTGCGTACAGGCCCGATATCAGCCGGGACACCGTCGACTTGCCGCTGCCCGAACCGCCGACCAGCGCCACCTGCTGCCCCGGCCCCACCGTCAGGTCGAACTCGGCCAGCAGCGGCTTGTCCAGGGGGCTGTAGCCGAAGGTCACGCCCTCCAGCTCGACGTGCCCGCGCAGCCTGCGGGTGTCGTCGGAGCCGCCGGGACGCGCGTACAGCGGGTCGGCCTGGAAGTTCTCCACGTCCTTCAGCCGGGCCACGTCCGCCGCGAAGTCCTGGATGCGCCCCGCCACGCCGTTGAGCCGGGTGAGCGGCGCGGTGAAGCGGGCCACCAGCGCCTGGAACGCCACCAGCAGACCGACCGAGATGTGCCCCTCGATCGCCCGCAGACCGCCGATCCACAGGATCAGCGCGCTGTTGAAGGTGGCCAGCGTCGGCGCGACCACTCCCAGCCAGGCGCTCGGCACCCCGAGCTTCTGCTGCTCCTCCAGCGTCGCCGCGTGCTGCCCGGCCCACTTGCGGAAGTAGCCGTCCTCCCCGCCGGTCGCCTTCATCGTCTCGATGAGCTGAAGGCCCGTGTAGGAGGTGTTGGTCAGCCGGGCGGTGTCCGCGCGCAGCTTCGCGGTACGGGTCGCGCGCAGCCGGATCACCAGCCGCATCGCCACGATGTTCAGCAGCGCCACACCGATGCCGACGAACGTGAGCTGCGGGTCGTAGGTGTACAGCAGCACCGCGTACAGCACGACCACGATCGCGTCCACGCCCGCCGCCGCGAGGTCGCGGGCCAGGGTCTCGGCGACCTGGTCGTTGGACTGCAGGCGCTGCACCAGGTCGGCGGGGGAGCGCTGGGAGAAGAAGGTGACCGGCAGCCGCAGCAGATGGCGCAGGAAGCGGGCGCTGGACAGGGTGGAGGAGATGATCCGGCCGTGCAGCAGATTGGCCTGCTGGAGCCAGGTCAGCACCAGGGTCAGCGCCACACAGGTCGCCATCGACGCGAACAGCACGCCGAGCAGCGAGGTCTGGCCGCCGATCAGGAACATGTCGATGTAGGTGCGGCTGAGCGCCGGCACCGCCGCGCCCACCGCGACCAGCAGCAGGCTCGCCAGCACCGCCGCGGGCAGGGTGCCCGCCGTGCCGCGCAGCCGGGCGGGCATCGCGCCGAGCACACCGGGCTTGCGGCCGCCCTTGCTGAAGTCCTCGCCCGGCTCCAGCACCAGCACGACACCGGTGAAGCTGCCGTCGAACTCCTCCATGGGCACGAACCGGCGGCCCTTGGCGGGGTCGTTGATGTACACCCCGCGCCGTCCGAAGCGGCGGCCCATGCCGTCGTAGACGACGTAGTGGTTGAACTCCCAGAACAGGATGGCCGGGGCGCGCACCTCGGCGAGCGCCGCCAGGTCCATCTGCATGCCCTTGGCGGTCAGCCCGTAACTCCGGGCCGCTTTGAGCAGGTTGCTCGCGCGTGAGCCGTCGCGGGAGACACCGCAGGCGATGCGGAGTTCCTCTAGCGGGACATGGCGGCCGTAGTGGCCCAGCACCATGGCCAGGGAGGCGGCGCCGCACTCGACGGCCTCCATCTGGAGCACGGTGGGCGTACGGACCGTGCCGCCACGGGGTTTGGGCACCGGGCGGCGGGCGGGCGCGGCGCGTCTGCGGCCGCGGTTCTCCTGCGCGGTGTCGGTCGGGGTGGTCACGGGAGCAGCCAATCGATCGGACGCTGGTCGGTCAGGTGGACCGAACCGGAGGCCAGGGTCATGGAGTCGAGCCCGAAGGGCGGCCCCCCGGCCGAGGACCAGCGGTAACCGCTCTTCGCGGAAGCCGACTTGTCGAGCGTGACGAGGACGGCGACCGGGCGGCCCTTGCGCGTGAACTGCTGGCCGAGCTGGCTGTCACCGAGGAACGCGCCGATCGACTGGGCGGACTGCGCCGCGCGGTCCACCGACTTCACGCGGCCGCGCAGCACGCCGTAGCGCTCGGCGGGTACGGAGGACACGGCCAGGTCCACGGTGGCGTGGGCCGGGATGGCGGCGGCGTTCTCGGCGGGGACGTAGACGGTCGCGTACAAGGGGTCCGAGTCGTGGGCGACCTTCTCCACGGCGGCCACGTCGGCGCCGGTCTGCACGATCTGCCCGATGGTGGCGGCCAGCGCGGTGACCCGGCCGGCCGCGACGGTACGGATCACCGAATCGCCCTGCGCGGTACGGACCTTGAGCACGGGCGCGTTCGCGGGCAGGTGCTGGCCCTGCTTGGCGAGCACGCCGGTGACCTGACCGGCCACGGGGCTCTGGAGGATGTAACTGCCCTGCCCGTGCGTGAGGATGGCCGGGGCGCTCACGGTGGAGGCGACCGAACCGGTCACCGCCCACACCGAGGCTGCCGCCATCACGACGACGGTGATTCCGAGGACGAGCCACCCCTGCGGGCGTGCCAGTCGCACCGGGAGGTCGAGATCCTCCGGCGACTGGAGCTTGGCGAGGGCCTGTTGGCGGAACTGCACGGAACTTCCCTCACCCGAGGAGAGACGACGGCACGGAAGTGTTTCGGGACGCCCGAGAGTCCCGGACCCGCGAGGGGGTCCGGGACTCTCGGTGACACCGAGGTGCGGTCAGAGACCGGCGACCAGGCCGGTGACCGGGGCCGTGTTGAGGCCGGTGACACCCTCGACGGTGCCGACGGCGGTGTCCACCAGGCCGGAAACCGGGGCGATGCCGTTGACGGCGCCGGTCACGGTGGAGAGGGCGTTCACGGACAGGCCGCCGGAAACGTTGTCCAGCTCGGCGTCCGAGATCTCGACGGTCTCGACACGGGGGGTGGAGTTCATGATGGAACTTCCCTTCGTATGGGTCTTCACAAGGGGGAGAGCGGCCCCCTCTGGGGACAGATGACGGCCGCGACCGCGAGGGGTTCCCGGACCTTCCGGCCGCCGTCTCCGGCAGCCCTGGGGCGGGCCCCGCGATGCGATGGATCAAAGCACGCACGCCGCGCCCGATTCCACTTACTCAGGGCTCTCACCAGCGAGTTCGGCGCACAGTAGGGGTCATTCGTGCAGGCGTGCGCACGTCGCGCCTGGCGCTCCTTCACATTCCCCGCGCCATCGTCGCGCCGTCTCCACTACCGCCGGTAACGCGAATCCGGCACACCTCACCAAACGCGTGTCCGGGACACGTGCGCCGGTGCGGAAACCCCCTCGGACGTGACCTCGTTGGGCGCGGGATGTGCAGATTCCCTGAAGCGGGGATTCCGCTCCATGTGCTGGGCGGAGGGTGATGCGCCGGTGACTCGGCGTGACCGGGGTGCCTGGGTGCCGGATCCGGCGCCGTCGTGGCTGATTCCCCACGCACACAACGAAGTTGGCAATTGGAATTGAACGCGCCGGGTGAACCGCCCGTACCTGTAGCCAGCCGGCACCCCCCTACGAACTGCCCGACAGCGGCAGACCCCCGTACCCAGGAGGTCGAGAAGTTGAGTCACAAGCGAATGCCCAAGCGCAAGGCCGCGATAGCGGTGGGCGGTGTGGCGGCGCTCGGAGCGGCAGCCCTTCTGCTGCCCAACGCCATGGCGTCCCAGGACGAGGGCACGGCCGCGACGGGCACCGTGAAGCCCCTGAAGGCCACCGACGCCACGCTGCTCGCCGCCCAGTTGAAGCAGTCCCTCGGCGGCCAGTTCGCCGGTTCCTACTACGACAGCGCCAAGCGGCAGCTCGTCGTCAACGCCGTCGGCGACGGTGACGCCGTCGCACGTGCGAAGAGTGCGGGCGCGGTCGTACGGCAGGTGGAGAACAGCACCGCCGACCTCCAGTCCGCCGCGAAGACCCTGCGGACCAAGGCGGCCATCCCCGGCACCGCCTGGGCCGTGGACCCGCGCACCAACAAGGTGATCGTCAGCGCCGACAGCACGGTGACCGGCGCCAAGTGGGACCGGCTGGAGTCCACCGTCGACGGTCTCGGCTCCGGCACGGCCACGCTGAAGAAGACCGGCGGCACCTTCAAGACCTTCGTCTCCGGCGGCGACGCCATCTTCTCCCAGGTGCAGGGCGGCAACGTCCGCTGCTCCCTGGGCTTCAACGTCACCGCCGCCGACGGCAGCCCGGCCTTCCTGACGGCCGGTCACTGCGGGGTCGCGGCCAAGCAGTGGTCCGACTCCGAGACCGGCCAGCCCCTCGCCACCGTGGACCAGGCGACCTTCCCCGGTGAGGGCGACTTCTCGCTCGTCAAGTACGACGACCCGGCGACCGAGGCGCCCAGCGAGGTCAACGCGGGCAACGGCCAGATCGTGCAGATCACCCAGGCCGCGGAGGCCACGGTCGGCTCCGCCGTGTTCCGCATGGGCTCCACCACCGGACTGCACGACGGCCAGGTCACCGGCCTCGACGCCACCGTCAACTTCCAGAGCGAGACCGACCCGAACGGCGTCGACACCGTCACCGGCCTCATCCAGACCGACGTGTGCGCCGAGCCCGGCGACAGCGGCGGCTCGCTGTTCACCCAGGAGGGCGCGGCGATCGGCCTGACCTCCGGCGGCAGCGGCGACTGCACCAGCGGCGGCGAGACCTTCTTCCAGCCGGTCACCACCGCCCTCGCGGCCACCGGCGCCACCCTCGGCGACGGCGGTGCCGGCGCGGGTGACCAGGCGGGCGCCGGTGACGAGGCCGGTGCGGGTGACGAGGCCGGCGCGGGTGACCAGGCCGGTGCCGGTGACGAGGCCGGTGCCGGTGACGAGGCCGGTGCCGGGGACCAGGCGGGCGGCGACCAGATCGGCGGCGGCGCCGACGACCAGGCCGGCGCGGGCGCGGGTGCCGACGAGCAGGCGGGCGCCGGTGCCGACGAGCAGGGCGCGGCGGCCGACCAGCAGGGCACCAAGCACCACGGCCGCTCCGGTCACCGAGGCGGCACCTCCTCCCTCACCGGGTCCAACTGACCCACCGCGGCACCACTGAGCCGCACCCCATGCCCCGCCCGGCCGCACCGCGGCCGCGGGCGGGGACGGTCCGGCCCTCCGGCGGGAGGGCCGGACCGTCCGTGTGCCGGGGCTCAATTCCCGTCCCGCGCCCGGAGAAGCAGCATCGCCACGTCGTCCACCCGGTCCCGGCCCGCCGTGCCGTGCCGGACCAGCGCGTCCGCCACCTCCTCCAGCGGACCGCCCCCCGCCTCGGAGAACAGCGCGCCCAGGTCGGTCAGCGCGTCCTCGATGTCCACACCGGGCGACTCCACCAGGCCGTCCGTATAGAGGGCGAGCACCGAACCCGGCGCGAGCGAGACCTCCGTCGTCGGATACGCCGCCTCCGGGTCGATGCCGAGCAGCGGGCCCCCGGCCAGGTCCAGCACCCGTACCCGGCCGTCCGGCAGCCTGAGCAGCGGCGGCGGATGCCCGGCCCGCGCCATGACGGCCCGGCCGTGCGCCGGATCGAGGCGTAGATAGAGGCAACTGGCGAACAGTTCGCTGCCGAGGTCGATCAGCAGCCGGTTGATGCTGCTCATCACCTCGCCCGACGACTGCCCCACCGCGCTGTACGCGCGGACGCCGGTGCGGACCTGGCCCATCAGCGCGGCCGCCGTCACGTTGTGCCCCTGCACGTCGCCGATGACGGCGGACGCCTGCGGCCGGGTCGGCACCAGGTCGTAGAAGTCGCCGCCGATGTCCATGCCCCGCGTCGCCGGGAGATAGCGCGCGGCCGCCTCGATGCCGGGCGGCGGGGACAGCGAGTGCGGCAGCAGCGCCTCCTGCAGGCCGTGCGCCAGCCGGTGCTTGGCGTCGTACAGCAGCGTCCGCTCCAGCGCCTGGGCGATCAGACCGCCGAGGCTGGTCAGTACGGCCCGCTCCTCGGCGGGGAAGGAGTGCGGCTCCGCGTAGGCCAGTACGCACGTCCCCACCGGGCGTCCGGAGGCGACCAGCGGCAGATACGCCCAGGCCGCGAAGCCGTCGCGGGTCTCGCGCCGCACGGGATACAGCCGCTCCAGATGCTCCACCGACTCGAAGAACGCGGGCACCCCACTGCTCAACGCCTGCGTACCCGGCGTCCGTTCGCTCAGCGGCATCCCGTCGAACCACCGCACCACCCGCTCGTCGGGGAAGCCGCGGTGACCGAGCACCCGCAGCCGGCCCTCCTCGGAGGCGAGCAGCACCAGGGCGTGACTGCCGACCGCCGGACCCACCTCGTCCGCGATGAGCTGGATCAGGTCGTCCACCGCCACCGCCTCGGTCAGCGCCCCCGTCAGGCTCAGCAGCCGGGAGATCGTCACCAGCCGGTGCGGCCCGGTCTCGGCCGGGGTGCTCGTGCGCTCCGAGAGCGCCCGGACCCGTGTGATCCGCACGCTCAGCCCGGAACTGCCCGGGTAGAGCCGGAAGGACAGCCAGTGACCGGGCGGCCGCAGCGCCACGAACGAGGTCGGGCGGCGGCTGATCAGCGCGGCCCGGTAACGGTCCTCGTACAGCGGGTCGTTGAGCCACGGCACCGACACCCAGGGCAGGGTGCCCAGCAGTTCGTCCGCGGGTCGGCCCAGCAGTTCGGCGGCCGCCGCGTTGACGTGCCCGATCCGGCCGTGCAGGTCCATGGACACCAGCCCGTAGGGCAGCCGGGCCACCATCCGCGCCGCCTCCTGCGGGCCCGCCGTGTCCACGACGGCCGCGTCCGGCGACGCCACCTGATCGCGCTCGGGACCCGGCGTCCGGTCCTCGGCCGTGGCCCGCTCCAGCAGCCGTGTCAGCCGCTCGCACCCCGCCGTCAGCAGGGTCCGCTCCCGCTCGGACAGCTCCGTGCCGTGCCCGGCGGGCCAGGTCACGAACACCGCGCCGTACACGGTCTCCTCCGTAGCCAGCGGGAGCGCCGCCAGCGCGAAGGGGTAGGGCAGCACCACCGCGATCCGGGGATAGCGGCGCGCCATCTCCTCCCCGCCGCAGACCCACACCGGCCGCCGAAGCCGTACGGCCTCCGCGACCGGGATCGGCGCGCTCACCCCGACCCGCTCCCAGGGCGCGGCGAACGCCCGCGGCAGGCCCGCCATCACCGCCATCTCCAGCACCGGCACGTCCGGCCTGAGGAGGTAGACCGCGCCCGAGTGCGCGCCCACGTCGTCCATCATCGCGGCCAGGGCGACCGGGAGCAGGGGCCGTCCGGCCCCGCCGGCCACCGGGGGCTCCCGCGCGGGCCCCGGCGTGTCGGCCACGCCGACCACCTCCTCGTACGGCCCCTCTCCCAGACCGCGGCCGCGTGCGCGGGGCCACCGCACGCCCCTGACCTGCGGACGAGTCCCACTTCTGGTGATACGTCCGAGTACCCCTTCCGGGGATGCCCATGCCGGGGCACGGAACGAGCGGATACGTACGCCTCCGGGGCTTTCGGGGCAATCGAGCGGAAGGGAAAAACCGCGCGCGGTCGGTGCACAGGGGCTGCGCCACGCGCCCGCACGCGCTGTAATGGCCAACGTGGCGAGTGAGGGTGCTGCGGTGCGCAGAACGGGAGCCGGGCGTGCCGAGCACGTCCTCGCCACACTCATGGCCGCACCCACCACCCAGGACCGGCTCCGCCGCGTCCTGGAACAGGCACTCGTCCTCGCGGGCGCCGCGTTCGCCGGCGTGTACGCCCCCGGCGACGACCCCGCCGTGCTGCGCCTGAGGGAGTCCGTCGGTCTGCCCCGCACCCTCTACGGCCTGCGCGACGGCTATCCCGCCGACGGCGCGGCGCCGGTCGCCGAGGCACACCGCACCGGCCGGCCCCTCTGGCTCGGCCCGAGCGAGGTGGCCGACCGCGCCGAGGGCCGCCGCACACCGTCCCCGGACTTCTCGCTGGCCGCCCTGCCGCTCGCCGGGCCGGGCGGCGGCTGCCTGCTCGCGGTCGCGGAACGGCCCGGCGGCTTCGGCTCCGACGAGAGAGCCGCGCTGGAACTGATCGCCCGCGCCGTCGCCGTTCCCGAGCCCGGCCCGGCCGAGACCCGTGAACTCGCCGCCGACGCCTTCAGCCTCGCCATGGACACCGGCCGGGTCGAGGTCGGCGACGAGATCCTCCGGCTCTTCGGCATAGGGCGCGACGACTTCGACGGCAAGGTGGAGACCCTGCTCGGGCTCACCGTGCCCGAGGACCTGCCCGCGCTGATGTCCGTCGTCGAACCCGACCACATGTCCCTCGGCGAACGCGAGCTGGAGTTCCGCGTCCGCCAGCCCTCCGGCGTGCCCCGCTGGCTCCGGCTGCGCGGCCGGCCCCTGCCGGGCGGCGAGGGCCGGCCCGCCCGGCTCGTCGGCACCGTCGCGGACGTCTCCAAGCTCCGCTCCGACGTCACCGACGTGGCCCGCGTCCAGCGCCTCGCCGCCGATCTCGCCACCGCGGGCACCGTCAAGGACGTCGGCCAGGCGGTCGTCGACGCGCTGCGCAAACCCCTGCGCGCCGACCGCATCGCCCTGGCCGAACTGGAGAACGACCGGCTCGTCGTCACCGTCCTCGACCCGCCCGAACCCGAGGCGTGGCCCGAACTCTGGCGGGCGGAATGGCGCGGCGAGTGGCCCGACGCGCCCGTGCGCGCGATGCCCGCCCTCGCCGCCGCGCTGCGCGACGGCCGCGCCCACGTCTGGCCCGCGGGCTCCGCCCTGGAACCGGGCCTCGCCGGGGTCGGGCCCGGCGGACTCGCGGTGCTGCCGCTGCCCGCCGGAGGCCGGATGGCCGGGGCGTGCCTGATCGGCTGGGACCGCCCGCACCAGTTCGCCCCCGACGAGCGCGCCCTGCTCACCGCCTGCGCCGCCCTCGCCGGACAGGCCCTGCGCCGCGCCCACGCCTTCGACGCCGAGCACGAACTCGTCGGCATGCTCCAGCGCACCCTGCTGCCGCACCGGCTGCCCCGGCTGCCCGGCGCCAAGGCGGTCGCCCGCTATCTGCCCGCCACCGAAGGGCTGGAGGTCGGCGGCGACTGGTACGACGTGATCCCGCTGGCCGACAACCACGTGGCCTTCGTCATCGGCGATGTCCAGGGCCACAACGCGGGCGCCGCCACCCTCATGGGCCAGATGCGCACCGCCCTGCGCGCCTACGCCGCCGAGGGACACCCGCCCGACGTGGTCGTCGCCCACGCCAACCGGCTGCTGCTGGACATGGAGACCGACCTCTTCGCCACCTGCGTCTACGTCGACATCGACATGGAGCAGGGCACCGCGCTGTGCGTACGCGCCGGACATCCCCAGCCGGTGCTGCGCCACCCGGACGGCAGTACGGAGATCG
Source organism: Streptomyces seoulensis (assembly GCF_022846655.1). NCBI lineage: Bacteria > Bacillati > Actinomycetota > Actinomycetes > Kitasatosporales > Streptomycetaceae > Streptomyces > Streptomyces seoulensis. The sequence goes on along the minus strand of NZ_AP025667.1, from coordinate 3,635,373 downwards.
TGGAGGCCGAGGGCGGTCCGCCGCTGGGCGTGCTCACCCGTGCGGAGTACCCGATGACCCCGCTGAGACTGAGACCCGGCACGGTCCTCGCGCTCACCACCGACGGCCTGGTCGAATCCTCCGGCACCGACCTCGACACCGGCATGGACCGGCTCGCCCGCGACCTCGCCGCCGCCGACCCCGCCCACCTGGGACAGACCGCCGACGCCCTCCTCGCGGGCGCCCACCGGGGCGACGACGTGGCGCTGCTGCTGGTGCGCTACGACGGCATGGCCGTGCGCCCGCGCCGCGAGAGCTGGAGCGTGTGGCGGGTCCCTGAGGCGGTACGGCACGCCCGGCGCTTCGTCCGCCGCACCCTGCGCGCCTGGGACCTGCCGGGGGACAGCGCCGACGCCGCCCTGCTGATCGTGTCCGAACTGGTCACCAACGCCCTCGTGCACACGGAGGGGCAGGTGCGGGTCGATCTCAGCCTGGTCGGCCGCCGGCTGCGCATCGCGGTGACCGACTCCTCGCCGCGCGGACCCCTCAAGCCGACCAGCGTCGGCTGGGAGGCCACCGGCGGCCGGGGCATCCTGCTGGTCGAAGCGGTCTCCGACGCGTGGGGAACCGTTCCGGTCAGCGGTGGCAAACAGGTCTGGGCGGATCTGGTGACGGACGAGGTGTGAGGGACGGGTGGGGGATGAGGGACCTTGACGAGACGGACGACGAGACGGACGACGACGCCCGCGGACGGACCCCGGAGGACGGCGCGGACGGCGGTCCCGAGTGGCGGGTTCGCCCGGCGAGCCTAGGGTCGGTTGGTGTGGCACACACCTTCGAAGAACTGGTCCAGAAGCAGCGCGCGGCCGCCGCGGCGCACGCCACCGTGGACGAACTGCGCGACACCTACGGCCCCCCGGCCGAACGGGGCATGACCGGGGCGCAGTCCGGGACGTACGAGACCGCCCTGCGCGCCTGGCGCGACCTGGCCCGCGACGTGCAGACCGCGCTGAACGAGTACGCCCGCGACACCGGGCGGGCCCGCGCCGAGGTCGAGGCCGAGGTCGAGCGGGCCGCGGCCGCAGGGGACTGACCGCACGGCAGGACGGGCGGGCCCGGCACCCTGTTCGCACAGGACGCAGGGCCCGCCCCGCCACGGCCGCTCAGGCGTGGGTCTTGGCCAGCAGGTCGAGGATCTCCGCCGTCGTACCGCTCTCACCGAGGCGCGGGAAGATCCGCTCCACGCTGTTGGTGTGCGCGTCGGCGTCCGCGTCGGACATGGCGTCCGTGGCCAGGGTGACGTTGTACCCGGCCGCGTACGCGTCACGGGCGGTGGACTCCACGCCGATGCTGGTGGCGATGCCGGTCAGCACGATCTGCGTGACGCCCCGGCGGCGCAACTGCACCTCCAGGTCGGTGCCGAACAGGGCGGACCAGTTGTGCTTGGTGACCTGGATGTCACCGGGGTGCCCGGCCAGCTCGTCGACGATGATGTCCCAGCCCTCGGGGAAGGCCAGGCCGCGCGCCTGGCGCTCGGTGCGGCCGGGGACGGCGTCCGCGCCGTCGGCGGCGAAGGAGACCCGGACCAGCACCACGGGCAGGTCACGGGCGCGGAAGGCGTCGGCCAGCTCGGAGCTGCGGGCCACCACGTCGGCGGCGGTGTGCGGCTGGACGGGCATCGCCGTGATGCCGGCCTGGAGGTCGATCACGACGAGGGCGGTACGGGGGTCGAGCGTGGTGACGGACATGCGTCGGCCTTTCGAGGGGGGTGAGCAGGGCGGGCCACAAGGGCTCGGGTTCAGGGGCGCGACAGCCGTTCCAGCAGCTCCAGCGCGGTCAGGACCGTCTCCCGCTCCTCCTCGGTGAACCGGTCCTGGAAGGCGCGGGCCAGCCACTCCTCGCGCAACTGCCGGTTGCCCTCCACGCGGGCCCGGCCCGCCTCGGTGAGCGTGACCAGTTGCCGGCGGCCGTCGTCCGGGTCGGGGGCGCGGCGGATCAGCCCCTGCTGGTCCAGCGCGGCGAGCGTGGCCGCCATGGACTGCGGGCGCACGCCCTCCGCCGCGGCGAGGGCGCTGGCCGTGGCCGCGCCGTGCTTGCCGACCAGGGAGAGCGCGGACTCCTGCGGCGGCGTGAGATCGGCGTCCCGCGCCACCTCACGGATACGGCGCCGCAGCCGGCTGAACACCACCCGCAGATCGCGTGCCGCGCGGGCGGCCGAGCCGGAGATGTGGACCATGCGGCCACCGTAAGGAGGATCAGCCCAGGCTGTCCAGTCCGGACTGTTCAGTTTTACCTGTCCATTGCCGCGTCCCTACGCTGGTGACGTGCGCCTCCTCCTCATGTCCGACACCCATCTGCCCAAGCGCGCCAAGCGGCTCCCGGACCGCCTGCTCGCCGAACTCCCGCACGCCGACGTGGTGTTCCACGCCGGTGACTGGGTGGACACCGCCACCCTCGACCTGCTGGAGTCCCGCAGCCACAGGCTGATCGGCGTGTACGGCAACAACGACGGCCCCGGCCTGCGCGCCCGGCTCCCCGAGGTGGCGTACGCGGAGCTGGACGGCCTGCGCTTCGGCGTGGTGCACGAGACCGGCCAGGCCACCGGCCGTGAGGTCCGCTGCGCCGCCCGCTTCCCCGGCCTCGACGTCCTGGTCTTCGGGCACAGCCACATCCCCTGGGACACCGTCGCCCCCGGCGGCCTCCGCCTGCTCAACCCCGGCTCCCCGACCGACCGCCGACGCCAGCCGCACGCCACGTACATGACCGCCACCGTGGCCGGCGGCGCGCTCACCGACGTCACCACGCACACCCTCCCGTAGCCCCGCGCCCCCGCTTCGGCGCGCGGGATCGGAGTGCGGCTGGTCTGCTGGAGCGAGGGCCCTCACGGGCTTCCGTGTCGTACAGCGGAGAGTCGTACTGCGGAGAGGCGTATGAGTAGCTATCGAGTGGCGCAGGTGACGAGCCCCGGCGGCAGCTTCGAGCTGGTCGAGCGGGAGGTCCAACAGCCGGGCCCCGGCCATGTGCGGATCGCTGTGGAGGCGTGCGGCATCTGCCACAGCGACGCCATGTTCGTCGAGGGCGGGCTGCCCGGCATCTCCTTCCCCGAGGTCCCCGGACATGAGATCGCCGGACGGATCGCGGAGCTGGGCGAGGGCACGGCGGAGCGTGACTGGCAGGTCGGGGACCGGGTCGCCGTCGGCTGGTTCGGCGGCAGTTGCGGCTGGTGCAAGCCGTGCCGCGAGGGCGACTTCATCACCTGCGTCCGCCTCCAGGTGCCCGGCTGGGCCTATGACGGCGGCTTCGCCGAGCAGGTGATCGTCCCCGTCGACGCGCTCGCCCGTATCCCCGAGGGCCTGGCCGCCGCCGACGCGGGGCCCATGGCGTGTGCGGGCGTGACCACGTTCAACGCCCTGCGGCGCACCGACGCCCGGCCCGGCGGTGACCTGGTCGCCGTCCTCGGCGTCGGCGGCCTCGGCCACCTCGGGGTGCAGTACGCGGCCGCGATGGGCTTCGAGACCGTCGCCATCGCGCGCGGTGCGGAGAAGGCCGACTTCGCCCGGGAACTGGGCGCCCACCACTACATCGACAGCACCTCGGGCACCCCCGTCGCCGAGGCGCTCCAGGCGCTCGGCGGCGCCAAGGTGGTGCTGGCCACCGCCGGGAACTCCGACGCGATGTCGGCCACGGTGGACGGCCTGGCCCCGCGCGGCCAGCTCGTGGTCATCGGCGCCACCACCGAACCGCTGGACATCAGCCCGGTCCAGCTCCTGATGGCCGGCCGCGAGGTCAAGGGCCATCCGTCCGGCACCTCCCAGGACGTGCAGGACACCATGGAGTTCAGCGTGCTGCACGGCATCCGCCCGATGAGCGAGAGCGTGCCGCTGGCCGACGCGGACGCCGCCTTCAAGAAGATGCTCGCGGGCAAGGCGCGCTTCCGGATGGTCCTCACCACCGGGTGACGGCCGAACCACGGCGGGACCGGTGCGGCAGCCGCGGCCGCACCGCCCGCAGGACCGCACGGGCCAGCCGCGCCGACGACCGCACCACCCCGGCGGGCCGCGCGACCGCCTGCCGCGACGGCGCCGGGGCCGACCCGAGGCGGGCCGAGAAAGTCCAGGTCAGCCGAGAACTGACCTGGACCCGCGCGAGCCTCGCGCCTATTCGTCCCATGCCTGGATCAGGATCTGCTCGGAGATCCGGCCGTCGCGCAGGATGACCATCGACTCGGCGTAGACCTTGTTCCCGTTCGGGTACTGGCACGACTCGGTGAACGCCGCGCGGTCGCCGTCGATGACGCACTGGTCGAGCCGGTGGATCATCTCGCGGCTGTAGATGTCGGCGAGCATCTCCTCGATCTCGCCGCGGCCGCGCAGCACCTTGGGGTGGCTCGGCTGGTCGGACTGGTCGATGACCCGGATCTGCGCGTCGTCCTCGTACAGCGCGAGCAGGCCCTCTCCGGAGTCCGCCTCGATGGCCTCGCGCAGTGCCTCGGTGGTGAAGGCGGAGTCTTGTCTGCTGCCCATGGTGACCTCCTTCGTACGCCCGCGGCCCGGCGGGCGGCGGACCGCGGGGGCCCACATCCGAGACTCCTCCGCCCCGGCGGTCACGGCAAACGCAGACGACCGGGTCCGCCTGTCGGGTGAGCGACGGCCACCGCCCGTGTCCGGCACGGGGGTAGAAGCGTTACAGAGGGCATGATCTCAACACGACGCATCGTCGCCGCCGTCGGTCTGGCCGTCGGTGTCACGGGCTTTGTCGCACCCATGGCGAACGCGGCCGACGCGAGCGCCCCGGCCAACGGGCAGATCAACCCGATGACCGTGCTGGACGACGTCGCCCTGAGCGAGCTTCCCCCCGAGGCCCAGAGCCAGGTCCCGCGCGTGGGCGAGCAGTTGCGCGGCCTGAACCAGGTGAGCGACCTGAACCGGCTGAACGAACTGCACCAGCTCACCGACCTCGCCGCACCGGTCACCGGGCTGCTCCCCGGGCTCTGACCCGAACCGCATCTCCGACGAGGGCCGTCCACCACCGGGCGGCCCTCGCCCATGCCGGGAAACCCGCTGGTCCACGCCCTCGCCGAGCGCTCTCGGCGCCCCCTTGTGGCGTAGGGTCGGCGGCGTAGGGACACCGACGGAAGAGGGGCCAGGCCATGGCGCAGGAAGTACGCGGCGTTGTCGCACCGGGGAAGGACGAGCCGGTACGGATCGAGACGATCGTGATCCCTGATCCGGGCCCCGGCGAGGCCGTCGTCGACATCCAGGCGTGCGGGGTCTGCCACACCGATCTGCACTACAAGCAGGGCGGCATCTCCGACGACTACCCCTTCCTGCTCGGCCACGAGGCCGCCGGTGTCGTGGAGTCGGTGGGGGAGGGCGTCACCGATGTGGCGCCCGGTGACTTCGTGATCCTCAACTGGCGTGCGGTGTGCGGCAATTGCCGGGCCTGTCTGCGCGGCCGCCCCTGGTACTGCTTCAACACCCACAACGCGAAGCAGAAGATGACCCTGGCCTCCACCGGCCAGGAGCTCACCCCCGCGCTCGGCATCGGCGCCTTCGCGGAGAAGACACTCGTCGCGGCCGGCCAGTGCACCAAGGTCGACCCCGAGGTCTCCCCGGCCGTCGCCGGACTGCTCGGCTGCGGTGTCATGGCGGGCATCGGCGCGGCCATCAACACCGGCGCCGTCGGCCGGGGCGACTCCGTCGCCGTCATCGGCTGCGGCGGTGTCGGGGACGCGGCCATCGCCGGTGCCGTGCTGGCCGGGGCCGCGAAGGTCATCGCCGTCGACATCGACGACCGCAAGCTGGAGACCGCGCGCACCCTGGGCGCCACCCACACGGTCAACTCCAAGGAGACCGACCCGGTCGAGGCGATCCGCGAACTCACCGGGGGCTTCGGCGCCGACGTGGTGATCGACGCGGTCGGCCGCCCGGAGACCTACCGGCAGGCGTTCTACGCCCGGGACCTGGCCGGCACCGTCGTCCTCGTCGGCGTGCCCACCCCGGAGATGAAGCTCGAACTGCCCCTGCTGGACGTGTTCGGCCGCGGCGGCTCGCTGAAGTCCTCCTGGTACGGCGACTGCCTGCCCTCCAGGGACTTCCCGATGCTGATCGACCTGCATCTCCAAGGGCGCCTGCCGCTGGACGCGTTCGTCACCGAGACCATCGGACTGGACGAGGTGGAGCAGGCGTTCGAGCGGATGCACCACGGCGACGTGCTGCGCTCGGTGGTGGAGCTCTGATGACCGCCCGTATCGAACGCCTCGTCACCTCCGGCCAGTTCACCCTCGACGGGCGAAGCTGGGACGTCGACAACAACGTGTGGATCGTCGGCGACGACCATGAGGCCGTCGTCATCGACCCGGCCCACGACGCCGAGGCCATCGCTGCGGCCGTCGGTGACCGCCGCCTCACCGCGATCGTGTGCACCCACGCGCACAACGACCACGTCAACGCCGCCCCCGCCCTGGCGGACCTCACCGGCGCCACCATCTGGCTGCACCCCGACGACCTGCCGCTGTGGCAGCTCACCCACCCCGACCGCGAGCCCGACGAGCACCTGGTCGACGGCCAGGTGCTGGAGACCGCCGGAGCCGACCTGACCGTGCTGCACACCCCCGGCCACGCCCCCGGCGCCGTCTGCCTCTACGACCCCGGTCTCGGTGCCGTCTTCAGCGGTGACACCCTCTTCCAGGGCGGACCCGGCGCCACCGGGCGGTCGTATTCGCACTTCCCGACGATCATCGACTCCATCCGCGACCGGCTCCTCACCCTCCCCCCGGAGACCAAGGTACTGACCGGCCACGGCGACCCGACGACCATCGGCGACGAATCGGGCCACCTCCAGGAGTGGATCGAGCGCGGCCACTGAGCCGCGTGCCGCGAGCGGGCGGCCACCGTGACGGTACGGCCTCTGTCGCGGTGGCCGCCCGCTGTCCTACCGTCGGCCCATGACGGATCTCACCCACCGCTTCACGGGCCACGGCGCCCTCGTCACGGGCGCGGGCCGGGGTATCGGCGCGGCCGTCGCCCGGCGCCTCGCGCAGGAGGGCGCACAGGTCCTGGTGACCGACCGGGACGCGCCGGAGGCGGAGCGCACCGCGGCCTCGCTGCGCCACCAGGGGCTCGCGGCCGAGGCGTTGGCGTGCGACGTGGCCGACCGGGCGTCCGTGGAAGCGGCCGTCTCCCGCGCGGTCACCGCGTTCGGCTCGCTCGACGTACTGGTGAACTGCGCCGCCCACTGTTCCCCGGAGGGCCCGGCGTTCGAGGACGACCCGGACGAGTCCTGGCTCCGTGACCTCGACATCACCCTGGGCGGTGTCCGCCGCTGCTGCCAGGCCGCGCTGCCGCACCTCGCCGCCTCCGGGCACGGCGCCGTCGTCAGCATCGGCTCGGTCAACGGCCTCCAGGACTTCGGCAACCACGCCTACAGCGCCGCCAAGGCCGGCCTCGGCTCCCTGACCCGTACTCTCGCCGGGCAGGCGGCCGCCCGCGGGGTGCGGGTGAACCTGGTCGCACCGGGCACCGTGCGCACCTCGGCCTGGGAGGGGCGCGACGACGATCTGGACGCCGTACGCGACTGCTACCCGCTGGGCCGGGTCGGCGAGCCCGAGGACGTCGCGGCCGCCGTCGCCTTCCTCGCCTCCCGCGACGCCGCCTGGATCACCGGCACCACCCTCGTCGTCGACGGCGGGCTCACCGCCGTGCACACCGGATTCCGCACCGCGCTGGACAGGAGCCGCGCCGGGCGGAGGTAAAGTTCACCGTTTCGTCACAACGTGCCGGAAACACAACCATCCGGCCGATGAGCCGGTCTAGTAGGCCGAAAGCCTCGAAACGCGACGAGGCGACAGCCGGGGGAAGTCCCCGGGACCCGCAGGGGAGAAGGGATGGGGCCGCCCATGGGCGACATACGCAGACGAGGGGCCGTCGCACTCGGGGTCGGCGCGCTGGTCGCGCCGCTCACGCTCGCCGTCACCGCCACACCGGCCCAGGCCGCGAGCTGCACCAGCAAGGCGGGGCCGTACCAGAAGCAGGTGGAACGGTTCCTCGGCCGCACGGCCGACGGCAAGCAGTCCAGCGCCGACTGCACGGCCATCCGCAACTTCCAGAACAAGCACGGCATCACTCCCAACATCGGCTACGCCGGGCCCGTCACCTGGGGTGTGATGGACCTCATGAACCGGCAGAAGGCCGTGGGGAAGAACCCCGACAAGGACGGCAAGTGCCCGACCAACAAGGGCCGCATCGCCTGCGTGAACCTCACGCTCCAGCTCAGCTGGGTCCAGGACGGCAAGGGGCTCGTGTACGGCCCCGTGCCCGTGCGCACCGGCCGTGACAAGTACGAGACCCGCACCGGCCTGAAGAAGGTCTACTGGCGTGACATCGACCACGTCTCCAGCATCTACGACGTGTCGATGCCGTACAGCCAGTTCTTCGACGGCGGGCAGGCGTTCCACTCCGTGGGTCTCAGCATGTGGAACCCGCCGGGCTCCCACGGCTGTGTGAACATGACCACGAAGGACGCGAAGAAGTACTGGTCACTGCTGAAGAACGGCGACGACGTCTTCGTCTACGGCCGCAAGCCCGGCACCTGAGCCCGACCCGCGCGCGGACGGGCGGGTCGGCCCCGCGCAACCGAACTCGCCCTTCCGCACGGCTTCTTGACGTGATGAGCAACACGGTCCGAAATGCCCGAATCGCACGTACTTATTCACGCTGCCTTCACGAGGACCGGCATATGCTTCACACCATGTCCACCACTGCTGAAGCCTCCTGCGGGCGTTCGGCCGCGGAGGTCAACGAGGAGATCCGGGCCCTGTGGCGCCGGTCGGGCGGCATCCTGACCAGCGAGCAGCGCGCGGAGTACCAGCGCCTCGTGATGGAGTGGGCCGCCGCGGCCCCTATGCCGCGCCGCTCGGTCTGACCGGACCCCGCAGCCACCGTCGTACCGCCGAGAGGGCACCCGTGACCGGGTGCCCTCCTTTGCCGCGCCCCGGCCTCACAGGGTCAGCCCCAGGTCGCGGAGTAGTACCGCTGGTACGCCTTGCGGTCCTGCTCGGCGCGGATGTACCGGGTGGCGACCAGCGCGATCACACTGCCCGCGATCACCAGCAGTCCGGGGCCGACGTTCCGGGTGTCGGTGAGCCGGGCCAGCAGCGTCTCGCCCTCCACGCCGTTCACGGGAGCCGTCGAGCCAGGCCGGGCCGCGCTCGGTGTCATACCGCTCTGGCCGGCCTCGGTCGCGGGGGTGGGGGAGGCGCCCTGGGCGGCGCCGGCGGGCGGGGTGGCGGTGATCAGCTTGACGTTCAGTGCCGTGAGCGCCTTGGTCACCGGCTGGAAGAACGTCGTACCGCCGGCGGTGCAGTCGCCGTTGCCGCCCGAGGTGATGCCGAGCGCGATGCCCTCGGAGAACATCGGGCCGCCGCTGTCGCCGGGTTCGGCGCACACATTTGTTTCGATCAGTCCGGTGACCGTGCCCTCGGGGTAGTTCACGGTCGCGTTGAGCGCGGTCACCTGGCCGTCGCGCAGCCCGCTGGTGCTGCCGCTGCGGAACACCCGCTGGCCCACCGCGGCGTCGGCCGACCCGGTGATCCGCACCCCCTTGCCGCCGCCGACCGCGACCACGTCGGCACCCTGGCCGGCCTTGCCGGTGTCGTACTGCACGAGGGAGAAGTCGCCGCCGGGGAAGCTGCTGTTCACCGTGGCGCCGAGCTGCCGGGTGCCCTGGCCGTCCGCGAACCAGATGGAACCGGTCGGCCCGCAGTGCCCGGCCGTGAGGATGAAGTCCCGTTGCCCGTTGGTCACGTTGAACCCGGCCGAGCAGCGGCCGCCGGTCGAGAGGATCGGCTGGGCGCCGTTGAGCCGGGTGGTGAACGTGCCCTGGGTCCTGTGCATCGTCACGAAGTCGCCGATGCGTGAGGCGACCTGGGTCATCTTCGTCCAGTCCCCGGACGACACCGTGCGGTCCCCGCTCACCACGATCCGGTTGGTCCGGTAGTCCACCGCCCACGCGGTGCCCGTGACCCGGGGTGCCGAACGCAGCGCGGCCGTCGCCGACTTCAGCTCGTTCATGCTGTGCCCGACCACCTTGGCCTGGGCCCCGGCTCCGCGCACCTCGGCGGCCGCCCGCTCGTCGGTCACCGCGACGACGGGGCGGCCCTGGGCGTCCACCCAGTTGCCCGCCGAGCGGGCCGTGCCGAGCTTCGCGGCCAGTGCCGCGCCCTTGCCCCCGGCCGTGCCGGCCGCGCTGAACGTCGTGGCGGGCGCGTCCGGGGTCTCGCTCGCCATGGCCGCCTGCGTGACCATCCCTCCTCCCAGGAGGAGTCCGCCGACCGCCGCCAGCCGTGTCACTCGCCGGACGACCCGCCGTCGTGCGTGCCTCATGCCTGACTCCCGAACCCCGAGCGCGTGCCGCCCGTACCGGCGGCACGGGGCCCTCCGGTCGTGAGCGCCCCCCGTCAGTACGGGGCCGGGGCCGGGAGTGTTCAGCGGACGGCGGGATTCCGCGCGGCGTGCCGGGTCAGTTCTTGCGGGCCACCCCGCCGAACATGGCGACCTCCTCCGGCTCGCCCTCCCCGGTACCCTCCGGGCGCCAGCGCGAGCAGGACACCACGCCCGGCTCCAGCAGCTCCAGGCCGTCGAAGAAGCGGGTCACGTCCTCGGGGGTGCGCTGGGTGAGCTTCGGGGTGCCGTGCTCGTTCCAGAACTTCACCGCCTCGTCCACGTCCGGCATCGAGGGGCTGGTGACGGTGTGCGAGAGCACCAGGTAGCTCCCCGCGGGCAGCCGCTCCACCAGGCGCCGGACCATGGCGTACGGGTCCTCGTCGTCGCCGATGAAGATGACCACGCCGAGCAGCATCAGGGCCACCGGCTGGCTGAAGTCCAGGGTCTTCGCCGCGTGCTCGAAGATCGCGTCGATGTTGCGCAGATCCTCGTCGAGGTAGTCGGTGCGGCCCTCGGGGGTGCTGGTGAGCAGGGCACGGGCGTGCGTGAGGACCAGCGGGTCGTTGTCGACGTAGACGACCCGTGTCTCCGGTGCCACGCTCTGCGCGACCTCGTGCGTGTTGTCGGCGGTGGGCAGGCCGGTGCCGATGTCCAGGAACTGCCGGATGCCGACCTCGCCGACCAGGTGACGCACCGCGCGGCCCAGGAAGAGGCGGTCGTGGCGGGCGTACTCGCCTATGCCCGGGTGCAGTTGACGGATCTGGTCGCCGGCCGCGCGGTCGACCTCGTAGTTGTCCTTGCCGCCGAGCCAGTAGTTCCAGATCCGGGCGGTGTGCGGCTGGCCGGTGTTGATGCGGGCGCGCAGGGACACGGCCACGTCGTTGGTGGCGGCCGGGTTGTCGGTCACGGGGGTCAGCTCCTGGGGTGCCTGGTGCGGGAGAGGTACCGGTCAAGACGCAATCTAGACGCCGGAGTTGCTCCGCGCCGCAGGTCCGCGGCATTGGGGGTGTCTGCGCGGCCCCGGGCGCGCCGCCTCCTAGACTCGGGCCATGGAAGACGCGCTTGTGTCCCGGCTCGGCTCGGGCAAGTATCTGCTGGTCACCAGCTACCGCAAGGACGGCACCCCGGTGGCCACCCCGGTCTGGGTCGTCCCCGACGGCGACGCCCTCGGCGTCTGGACGGCCGCCGACAGCTACAAGGTCAAGCGCATCCGCCGCCGCGCGGACGTCCTCGTCGGCCCCTGCGACATGCGCGGCCGCCCCACCGGCGCCCAGCACCCGGCGACCGCCGAGATCGCCGACCCCGCCACCACTGCCCGCTACCGCACCCTGATCGCCCGCAAGTACGGCATCGCCGGCCGCCTCACCCTGCTGGGCAGCAAGCTGCGCCGCGGCACCGAGGGCACGGTGGGCATCCGGGTGACGTTCCCGGCCTGAGGCCCCGTCAGGTCCACGCCCGGCAGACCTCGTCCAGCAGTTGGAAGACCGGCTCGCCCCGCACCGGGTCCTTGGCCGTGGAGAGGCGGACCCGGTCGCCGCTGTGGATGCCGACCGGCGGCCCCATGACCCGGCCGCGCACGACGAAGCCCTCCGCCAGTTCGACCAGGGAGACGTTGCGGGCGGCGGGGGTGTTGCGGTGGACGATCGTGGAGTGCCGGACCGTGCCGACGCCCTCGCTGCGCTCGGTGCGCAGGTCGCTGCCCTGGCAGACCGGACAGAGGAGCCGGTGGTACATCGCGGTGCCGCACCAGGCGCAGCGCTGGTACTCGATGGAGTCGGCGGGGCGGTCCGTGAGGAGGCCCCCTGAGCCTGCCACCGGCTGGGCCGTTCCTGCTGAGTGGTGGTACACGCTCGTCAACTCCCTGCACTGGGCCGGAATCCGCTCGTGCCCGATGCCGTGCCACCGTGCACGAGCGACAGCGTATGGCACTCAGTGTCACTCGTAAAGGCACTGCGTACCCTGAATTACCGGCCCTCGCCCTGTGCCGCCTCGAACTGCCGCACCACCTGCCACAGGGGAGCGTCCCGGCGGGCGACCAGGACCACCACGTCGTCCGGGCGCGGCGACTCGGGCGGGAAGGGGGACGGCGCGGGCCTCGCCGGCGCGTCGGCGAACGCGGCCTGCACGCAGCCCAGGGCGTGGTCCACGGCCGCCTCCGCGTCCCCCTTGCCGTCCGAACGCAGCCAGGAGCGGAGGGCGTTGTTGTGCGCGGCGACCACCGCGGCCGCGATCACGTCTGCGCGCAGCGTGCCGTCCGGACGCCCGGCGAACCGGCCGCGCAGATACGCGGCGAGCGCGCGCTCGTAGCGCCACACCACGGAGAGTTCGTACGCCCGCAGCCCCGGCACCCGCCGGGTCAGCCGGTAGCGCTGTACCGAGAACGCCGGGTTCTCCGCGTACATGCGCAGCACCAGCCGGGCCGCGTCGCACACCCGCCGCACCGGCTCCTCGCCGTCGTCGCCCGTCGACAGGAACGCGGTCATGTCGGCCAGACAGCCCTCGTGGTCGGGGAAGACCACGTCCTCCTTGGAGGGGAAGTAGCGGAAGAACGAGCGTCGTCCGACCTCCGCCAGCGCCACGATGTCGTCCACCGTGGTCTGTTCGTACCCGCGCTCCAGGAAGAGCTGGAAGGCGGCCGCCACCAGGGCGTCGCGCATCGGCGGCTTCGCGGGCGGCGCCGCACTGCTGGTGCTCATGGACGGGAACGTAGCACTCAGGCCCCCCGCCTGGCACTCAGTGCAGTGAACAGGCCCTCACGAGGGAACCGAGTGCTGCGGACAGCGGTGCGCGCGATGCCCGCAGGGCCCGGCGATCATCGGCGCCGGCCTGCGACGTAACCTTTCTCCACCCTGTCGGCACCCGGCCCGAACGAGGAGACCCCGTATGCCCTCCGCCCGCCCCCGCCTGCTCTACGTCACCGACCTGGCGTACCCGGCCCGAGGGCGCCGCTACGGCGACGAGGACGTCTTCCTCACCTCCCGGCTGCGCACCCACTTCGATCTCGCCCTGTGCCACCCGATGGACGCGGCCGCGCTGATGGACGGCTTCGACGCCGTCGTGGTCCGCAACACCGGCCCGGTGCTGGGCTATCGCACCGAGTACGAGGCGTTCCGCGCCCACGCGCTCGAGACCGGCGCCCGGGTCTACAACCCGCTGACCGGCAAGGCCGACATGGCCGGCAAGGGGTATCTGCTCGACCTCACCGTGGCCGGACTCCCGGTCATCCCCACCGTCGCCCACGCCGAGGACCTGCACCGGCTGCCCGCCGCCGACCGCTACGTGGTCAAGCCGATGTACGGCGCCGACTCCCTCGGGCTGCGCACCGTCCCGCCGAGCCGCGCCGCCGAGGCTCCGCTGGCCGACGGCTCGGTCCTGGTCCAGCCGCACATCGACTTCGTCCACGAGGTGTCCTTCTACTTCGTGGACGACGACTTCCAGTACGCCCTCTACGCCCCCGACCCCCGGCAGCGCTGGGACCTCAAGCCGTACCGGGCGACCGCCGCCGACCTGGAGTTCGCGCGCGGATTCATCGACTGGAACGCGCTCGGCCACGGCATCCAGCGCGTCGACGCCTGCCGCACCCTCGAGGGCGACCTGCTCCTGGTCGAGCTGGAGGACCTCAACCCCTATCTCTCCCTGGACGTCCTCACCGAGGACGACCAGGACGCCTTCGTGGGCACCCTGACGGCGTCGCTGAGCCGCTTCGTGCACGAGGGCGCGCACGAGGAGGCGCTCGCCCCGGCGTGACCGGGTCGTGACGGGGACACCCTGAACGCCGCCGCCCCGCGCTCCGTACCCCAGGGCGAGGGACGGAAGGAGAGCAGCGTGCCGACACCCCCCGATCCCGAACGCCCGCGCCCCACAAGGGTCGTGGAACCCGTACGCGTCCTGCGCGCCCGCCCCACCGACGCCCTCGCGGAGCTGATGCGCGAGCTGATGCCGGAACAGGGGACCGGGGTCCGGAGCGAGACGCCCGCGCGGCCCGCCGAGGACGACACCGAGGAACTGCCCCCGGTACCGCCCGAGGGACTGAGTACGGGCACGAGCACAGGCACCGACACGGGCGAGGGCGCGGGGGCCCGTTCCACCCGGCGCCGCTGGGCGGTCGGCCTCGCCCTGGCCGCGGCCGCCCTCACCGGATTCGGCTGCGCCCTCCTGCTCCCCGGCCGCCAGGAGGCCACCGCGCGACCCACGTCCCCACCCGTCACGACCACCGCCCCCGCCACCGCACCCGGGTCCCCCGCCCCCGCCGACCCGGACGGTCCCGGTACCCTCCGCCAGGGCGACTCCGGCCCCGAGGTCACCGAACTGCGGCGCCGCCTGCTGCGCATCCCCGACGTCTTCCGGGACGGCTCTCCCACCGGCGCCTACGACCCCGGACTCACCTCGGCGGTCGCCCGGTTCCAGCTCTGGTACGGCATCCGGGGCGACGAGGACGGCGTCTACGGCGACGACACCCGCCGCGCCCTGGAGTCCCGCACCGGTACGGAGTGACCCGGTCCTCACTCCACCGGGAGCCGGATGTCCACCACGCACACGTCGTCGCGGTGTTCGTCGACCAGCATCATGCCGAGCAGGGTGTCCAGGCTGTCCTCGCCGTGGGTGCGGACCGTGTCGGCGAGGCGGGCGAAGCCCGCGTGGACGTCCTCGCCGGGGCGTTCCACCAGGCCGTCGGTGAACAGCAGCAGCCGGTCGCCGGGTTCCAGCCGGGCCTCGGCCGAGTCGAACACCGGGGTCGCGCTCGCGCCGAGCAGCATGCCGACGGGCCGGGTGAGGAAGCGTGCGGTGCCTCCGCGCACCAGCAGCGGCGGCGGGTGCCCGGCCTGGGCCCAGGCCAGGACGCGGGTCGTGGGGTCGTAGCGGGCCAGCACCATGGTGGCGGTGCTGCGGCCGTCCCGTGAGTGCAGCAGCAGGGTGTTCAGCCGGGTCAGGGCCCCGGTCAGCGAAGACCCCGTGCCCACCATCCCCTTGGCGGTGAAACGGAGTTGAGCCATCGTGGCCACCGCCCCGATGCCATGGCCCGCCACGTCGCCGACCACGAACAGCGCCGCGTCGTCGGAGAGTTCGATGGCGCTGAACCAGTCGCCGCCGACCTGGATGCCCGACTGGGCCGGCAGGTAGGCCACTTCGACCCGCAGCCCGGCCAGCCGGACCGGACCGGCGGGCAGCGGGAGCAGCGCGTGCTGCAGCCGGTCGGCCAGTGCCCGTTCGGCCTGGAGCACCCCGCGCTGCAGCAGCATCGCCCGCTCGCTCTCCACCAGCGCGAGTTCGGCGCTGCGCTGGGCGGTGAGGTCCTGCACGAACCCGTGCACCTCGGCGGGCGTGCCGTCCGGCTCGGTCACCGCCTCCGCGACGATCCGCAGGTGCCGCACCCCGTCGGGCGTCTCCATGCGGAAGGGCACGTCGAAGGGGCGTGCGTGGCGGACGAGTCCGGTGATCGCAGCCCGCAGCGGCCCCGAGTCCTGCGGCGCCACCAGCGCGGGCAGTTCCGCGAGCGCCACGGGTCCGCGCGCCGCGTTCAGCCCGAGCACCGCGTAGGTCTGCGCCGACCAGGAGATGTCGCCGGTGACCAGGTTCCAGTTGGCCCAGCCCAGATTGCCCAGCCGCTGCACGTCCCACAGCCGCTGCTCCTGCCGGTCCAGCGGGTCGAGCCGCAGCCAGGTCACCAGCAGCCCGTCGGCCAGCGGCGCCGCCCGCACGGAGTACGTGGCGGTCACCGGCACGCCGTCCACCACGTCCTGGTAGGCGAACGGCGCGCTCTCGAACGGCACCCCGGTGGTCAGCGCCGTCAGATAGCCGTGCCACAACTGCTCGCCCGCCACGGACGGATAGCTCTCCAGGATGTGCCGGCCGATCATCTCGCGCCCGGTGTTGCCGAACACGTCGACCGCCTCCGGGCTCGCGGCCTCGATGCGGTAGTCCTCCACCGCGCCGGAGGCGGCCCGCAGCGGGCACAGCAGGATCGCGGCGCCCGGCAGCCCGTCGAGCACCGCCTGCACGCTCCGGGCGGCACCGTCCGTCTCGCCGTCCGCCGCCGCGTCGAAGGCGCGCAGCCGTCCCGCGCACAACCGGGCCGCCGCCAGCAGCAGCCGGCGCTCACGCGGCTCGAACGGTCCCTCCTGGGTGCGCAGCACCCCGAGCGCCACGCCGGAGCCCGGCCCGGCGGGCACCGGCAGCCAGGCCCGCGAATGCCATCGGTCGGGCGGGTCCCCGAGCAGGTACCGCCGACGGTCCGCCGCCAGGTCCTCCAGCCAGCGCGGCTCGCCCGTGCGCAGACACTCCAGCGGGGCCAGCCTGCTCAGCGGCGGCATGTGGTGCCAGCGCCCGGCGAGGGCGGCGTCGATACCCGCGTACCCGATGAGTTCGAGACCGTCCTCGGGCAGGTGCTGGTAGAGCAGTACGGCGTCGGCGGCCGCGTCCGGGCCCAGGTGCCGCAGCAGATACCCGGCCAGCTCCTGGGGCGAGCCGACCCGGACGAGATCCCGGCCCAGGTCACCCAGGACGTCCGCGAGGTCGCCGGGTGCGGTGGGCGCGGGCTGCCGGGAGGCGGCCGACCAGGGCTCCAGCGGTCCGGGGTCCTCCGTGTCCGCAGGGGTGGGCTTCGGGGGCTCCAGCGCGCCCAGGGTGAGCCAGCACTCCTCGATCAGGGTGCGGCGGCCGGCCTCGGTCCGCGCGAGCAGCTCCCCGTGGGCGGAGTCGGCCGACCGGCCGGTCATGGCCATCAGCGCGCCCTTGGCCCGCTCCAGCACCGCCGAGGAGGCGGCGAGGTCGCGCAGCCGCTCCAACTCGGCGCGTTGCCGGGCCACGACTTTGGCCAGCGCCGCGACGTCGGCGCCGAAACCGGGGTCCACAGGGGATGCGGGCTCGCTCGTCACGCGACGAGCATGGCACAAGCCGGCCGCTCGCTCACTTGTCCGGCGCAGCCGTTCCCTCCAGGAGCGGCGAGCGCCGGATCGCGGGCGCGGAAGGCCCGGTCAGCGGCCGGTGCCACGGGTGCCCAGCGCCTCGGAGACGGCGCGGACACTGCGCGCGATGTGCTGGAGCTGGAGCAGCTCGGCGGCGTACAGCTTGATGGTGTGCTCGATGACCGACTCGGGCAGCCCGAGCATCGGCAGCTCGGCACGGGCGGTCTGCAGCGCGGTGCGCGCCACCCGGATCTCCTGCTGCACCTGGAGCCCGGCGTGCCGGGCCAGCAGCACGGGGTGCCGGATCAGCGCCGGATAGCTGGCGTAGCGCGCCGGGATCAGTTCGCGCAGCCACTTGGCCGCCGAGCGTTCCCAGTCGTAGCTGCCCGGCGCCTTGACCTGGCAGGGCCAGTCGGGGCTGATGCGCGTGGTGGTGATCGGCATGCTCATCGCTTCCGGTGTGCCTCGTCGTCGGGGAGGGTGCTCCGACGGGTGGGGGCGGCCCTGGCCCGGACGGGCCTGACGGGACCGCCACGGAATCCGTGAGCAGTATTTATATATGCCAACCGCTTTTCAAGACGGATGAAAACATTCATCCGCGCCGATGCGGGATACGTCGCTCCGGATCAGTCCCGCAGGAAGAACTGCTGCTGGTCGGCGACCTGCTCGTACTTCTCCAGCCGGCCCTGGGTGCGCTCGGGGTCGGCGTCGGTCATGGCCTGCAGCAGGGCGGCGGCCAGCAGGCCGGGGGCGGCGTAGGAGTCGAAGACCAGCCGGGAGCCGGTGCCGCTGGCGAAGGTGACGTCGGCCTCCTCCGCGAGCGGGCCCAGCGCCAGGTCGGTGACCAGAGCGACCTTCAGCCCCGCCTCCCGCGCGACCCGCAGCGCGGCGAGCGTCTCCTGAGCGTGCCGGGGCATGGCGAACGCCAGCACCCAGGTACCGCCCGCCTCGCGGGACTGCAGCAGCGCGTCGCAGGCCACGCTGCCGCCCCGCGTCACCAGCCGTACGTCGGGGTGGATACGCCGGGCCGCGTAGCCGAAGTACTCCGCCAGCGAGGCCGAGATGCGCAGGCCCAGCACGGTCAGCGGGGTGGACAGGGACAGCTCCCGGCCCACCCGGATCACCCGGTCCGGGTCGGCGAGGTCGCGGCGCAGATGCTCCAGGTTCTGGATCTCCGCGTCGACCGCCGCCTGCAGCTCGTTCGCCCGGTCCTCCTCACCGGCGCCGCCCGCCAGCGCGCTCAGCGCGATCGACTGGAGCCGCTCCCGCAGCGCCGGATAACCGCTGAAGCCCACGGCGCCCGCGAACCGGGTCACGGAGGGCTGGCTGACCCCTGCCCGGTCTGCCAGCTCGGTGATGGACAGGAACGCCGCCTCGGTGAGGTGCTCTATCAGGTACTGCGCCACCCGGCGCTGTCCTGGGGAGAGCCTGGGCCCGTCGAAGAGCGCCCGCAACCGGGAGGTCGGCGCGGCCTCGGCGCCCGCTGCCGGCCCGCCCGAGGTGATCGCGGATGCCTGTGCGCGCGCCTGCTGCGGCGAGGACGCCGGACCGTCGACTTTGTCTCCCACGACGAGTCAACATAGCTCACCGCCCCACACCGTCCGGCGTGTCGGGCGCGAGGCTCAGCGGCGGTACAGCGTGATCGAGTGGCCCACCTCGCCGACCGGGCGGCTCGTACGGATCAGCTCCGCCAGCCGCCCCCGCGCCTTGGCGACGGCCGAGTCCGAGACCACCAGCAGCCCGCGCACCCGGTCCGGCGGCACCGCGCGAGGGTCGGCCGCGCGGATGCCGTAGTACGACGGGACACCGGCGCCCTTGTACACCAGCCACACCCGCTCGTGCGGGTACCGCTCCCGCAGCCGGTCCGCGAGCGCGCCCAGGTCCTGCCCCCAGTCGACGTTGGAGTCGTGCAGCAGCTCGTGCGTGCGAGCCGGGCCGCCGAACGCCTCGTTGGCGTAGGGGAGGTAGTACGGGAACGCGCGCAGCGAACTCACCGCCACCCACAGCACGAGTACTCCGGTGAGCGCCCCCGCCCACCGGCGCCGCCAGACCGTGACGCAGCCCCCGGCCAGCGCCAGGAACACCGGCACGAACAGCGCGTACCGGGTGCCGAAGTCCCGCGCGCCCGTCATCGCCACCGCCAGCAACAGCGCGGGCGGCACCAGCAGATACACCGCCGCGGGACGCAGACGCGGCACCGCCAGTACCGTCACGACGCCGGCCGCGCCCAGGGCCAGCAGACCGAGCGGGGTCTTCACCAGCAGCGCCACGGGCAGGTAGTACCAGAGGGCGCCGGAGTACACCCGGCCGAACAGGAAGCCGTCCCACGGGTAGTACTCCAGCGCGAACTGCATCCGCAGCCCGGCCCCGTACGCGGGCGGCAGCGGCAGCAGACCGCTCACCAGCGCCCGCTTCCCCGCCAGCGGCGGCACCGGCTCGGCGGGCGCGAACCCCAGCCGGGGGTCGACCACCAGATACGTCGCCCAGACGACCGCCAGCGCCACCAGCAGCACCGTGCTCGCACCCGCGAGCGCCGAGCGCACCCTGCGCCGCCGCCCGGCCCCGGCCCGCGCGTGCCACACCGACCAGGCGGCCAGCACCATCAGCAGCGGGATCGCGGGCAGCGCGCTCATCTTGGTCGCCACCGCCGCGCCCAGCGCCGCCCCGGCCAGTGGCAGGTACGGCCGCGGCCGCGAGCGTGCCCGCCACAGCAGCCAGACCGACGTCAGCAGGAAGGCCGTCATCGGCAGGTCGAGCGTGGCCAGCGAGCCGTGCGCGATCACATCCGGGGAGAAGGCGTACAGCGCGAGCGCCACCAGAGCGGCCGCCCGGCCCGCCAGGTCCCGCGCGAACGCGAACACCACCAGCCCGCACAGCAGGGTCATCGCGATCACCGGCAGCCGTGCCCACAGCATCAGCCGCCAGGGGTCGTTCCCCGACTCGTAGAGCAGGTGCCGTCCCGCGTCGCCCTGGGTGCCGGGGGTGTCGGGGTCGTAGTGCGGATCGGCGACCGCCACCCCGGCCGCGATCAGCAGCTTGCCGAGCGGCGGGTGTTCGGCGTTGTAGCGCACCCGGTGCTCGCGCAGATAGTCGGTGGCCGTCACCACGTACACGGGCTCGTCGATGGTGGGCGTCTGCCGGACCGCCGTGGTGACCATCGCCGCGGCCATCTGGCCCAGGAGCAGCAGCACGAGCAGCGGCACCAGCCGCCCGCGCGTCCGTGCGCGCGGGAGCGGCGCGCGCGGGGTCCCGGGCGCGGGGACCGTCGCGGTGGCCACGGCCCCGTGCTGTTCGCTCGCCATCATCCGCCCCACGGTGGCACGGGCCGCGCCGGTCCCGGCGGCGATCGGCCCCGCTCAGGGCCGTGTCCGCACACCGTTCCCGCGACCGGCGGCGCCACCGCCCGGCCGGCCCCCTCGGCGGACCCTCCGCCGTGCACCCAGGGATACGGCCCCGGACCCGCGCCGGTTCAGCCCCGGCCCGGTCCGGGCAGCACCGAGGGCGGTATCACCAGGTCCGCCCGGTCCCGCGTCGTGGCGATCAGCTCGGCGTTGCGCTGGTCGGTGCCCATCACCCAGGCCACCGCCGCCGTGTGCTCCTTGCCGAACTCCACGTGCCGGGCCACCAGACGCCGCACCCGCTCCGGCTCGGCGACCTCGCAGTACCAGACCTCGTCCAGCAGCGGCCGTATGCCGGCCCACGAACCCTCGCGCAGCAGAAGGTAGTTGCCCTCGGTCACCACCAGCCGCGCGGACGGCGGCACCGGGATCGAGCCCGCCACCGGCTGCTCGAGGTCCCGCTCGAAGGCGGGCGCGTACACCACCTCGCCGTCGGCGGGGGTCTCGCGCAGCCGCCGCAGCAGCGCCGCGTACCCGGCCGCGTCGAAGGTGTCCGGCGCGCCCTTGCGGTCCCGGCGCCCGAGCCGCTCCAGTTCGGCGTCGGCCAGATGGAAGCCGTCCATCGGCACGTGCGCCACCCAGGGCGGCCCGTCCGCGTTCAGGGCCCGCACCAGGTGTCCGGCGAGGGTCGTCTTGCCCGCGCCCGGACCGCCCGCGATGCCGAGGATCGCGCGCTGCCCGCCCGTGACCAGGCTGCGCGCGCGGAGGAGGAGATCGTCGAAGGTCGGCGGCATGGAGCAGAGTGTGCCACCGGGCGCGCGCGGGGCGGTCGGCGGGCGCCCCGTTTCCGCCCCGAAGGGCGTGATCGCCGTGCCCGATCCGGGGAAGGGAGCACGGTATGACTCAGCTCGGACTGCCCGACACCATCCAGGCGTGCCTGTTCGACCTCGACGGAGTCGTCACCAAGACGGCCGTCGTGCACGCGGCCGCCTGGAAGGAGACCTTCGACGCCTTCCTCCGCGACCACGAGGGCCCGGACGCGCGGCCGTTCGACGAGGTCGCCGACTACGACGAGTACGTGGACGGCCGCCCCCGCGCCGACGGCGTCCGCTCCTTCCTGGAGTCCCGCGGGATCCGGCTCCCCGAGGGCACCCCCGACGACCCGCCGGACGCCGGCACCGTGCAGGGCCTCGGCAACCGCAAGAACGAACTCCTCCTGGAGAAGATCCGCACCGACGGCGTCGAGGCGTACGAGGGCACGCTGCGCTATCTGGCCGCCGTACGCGGACACGGCCTGGCCACCGCCATCGTCTCCTCCAGCGCCAACTGCCGTGACGTGCTGCGCTCCATCGGCGCCGAGGACCTCTTCGACGTACGGATCGACGGCGTGGTGGCCGCCGAGAGGCACCTGCCGGGCAAGCCGAATCCCGACACCTTCCTCGTCGCCGCGAAGGAACTGGGCGTGCCCCCGGAGCGCGCCGCGGTCTTCGAGGACGCGCTCGCCGGGATGGACGCGGGCCGCGCCGGAGGCTTCGGATACGTGGTCGGACTGGACCGCACGGGGCAGGCCGACGCGCTGTACGCGCACGGCGCGCATATCGTCGTGAATGACCTCGCCGAGCTGGGAGGCAAGGAGTGATCACTGAACGGTCGTACACGGTAGAGCCCTGGCTCGTGCGCGAGACGGACCTCGATCTCGACGTGCTCGCCCAGAGCGAGTCGGTGTTCGCGCTGTCCAACGGGCACGTCGGCTGGCGCGGCAACCTCGACGAGGGCGAGCCCCACGGCCTGCCCGGCAGCTACCTCAACGGCGTGCACGAGGTGCACCCGCTGCCGTACGCGGAAGCCGGGTACGGCTACCCGGAGTCCGGGCAGAGCGTCATCGACGTCACCAACGGCAAGATCCTGCGGCTGCTGGTGGACGACGAACCCTTCGACCTGCGCTACGGCCGCCTGGTCTCGCACGAACGCGTCCTCGACATGCGGCGCGGGGTGCTGGAGCGCACCTGCGAATGGACCTCACCGGCCGGGTCCACGGTCCGCGTCCGCTCCACCCGGCTGGTCTCCCTCACCCAGCGCGCGGTGGCCGCCGTCGCCTACGAGGTGGAGGCGGTGGGCCGCCCCAGCCGGGTCGTGATCCAGTCCGAGCTGGTCGCCAACGAGAGCCTGCCCGAATCCAACGGCGACCCGCGCGCCGCGATGACCCCGCGCTCGCCGCTGGAGCAGGAGGACGGCTTCGCCTCCGGGGAGCGGCTGCGGCTGGTGCACCGCACCAAGCGCAGCGGTCTGAGGGTCGCGGTCGGCGCCGACCACGTCATCACCGGGCCCGGCCGCACCACCAGCCGCAGCGAGAGCGGTGTCGACGTCGCCCGGCTCACCGTCACCTCCGTGTTGGAGCCGGGGCACACCCTGCGGGTGGAGAAGCTGGTCGCGCACGGCTGGTCCGGCACCCGCTCCCTGCCCGCCATGGCCGACCAGGTGGACGCGGCCCTCGCCGCCGCCTCCCACGACGGCTGGGACGGGCTCCTCGCCGCCCAGCACGAGGCACTCGCCGACTTCTGGGCGCGCGCCGACGTCGAGGTGCACGGCGACGAGGAGATCCAGCAGGCGGTCCGCTTCGCCCTGTTCCACGTCTTCCAGGCCGGCGCCCGCGCCGAGCAGCGCGCCATCCCCGCCAAGGGGCTCACCGGCTCCGGCTACGACGGGCACGCGTTCTGGGACACCGAGATGTTCGTCCTGCCCCTGCTCACCCACACCGCCCCGCGCGCCGTCGCCGAGGCGCTGCGCTGGCGCCACAACACCCTGGACGCCGCCCGCGAACGCGCGGCCCAGCTCGGACTCGGCGGCGCCGCCTTCCCCTGGCGGACCATCGAGGGCTCGGAGGGCTCGGCGTACTGGCCCGCGGGCACCGCCGCCTTCCATGTGAACGCCGCCATCGCCGACGCCGTCGTCCGCTACGTCGAGGCCACCGGCGACGTCCGCTTCGAACGCGAGGTGGGCACGGAACTGCTCGTGGAGACCGCCCGGCTGTGGCGCTCGCTGGGCCACCACGACCACCGCGGCGCCTTCCACATCGACGGCGTCACGGGCCCCGACGAGTACAGCGCGGTCGCCGACGACAACACCTACACCAACCTCATGGCCCGGCAGAACCTGCTCGCGGCCGCCGACGTCGTGGAACGCTACCCCGACGAGGCGCACCGGCTCGGCGCCGACGAGGAGGAGAGCGCGGCCTGGCGGGACGCGGCCGAGGCGATGAACATCCCCTACAACGACGAACTCGGCGTCCACGAGCAGAACGCCGGGTTCACCCGCTACCAGCGCTGGGACTTCGCGGGGACCCGCGCCGACCAGTACCCCCTGCTGCTGAACTTCCCGTACTTCGACCTCTACCGCAAACAGGTCGTCAAGCAGGCCGACCTGGTCCTCGCGATGTACACCTGCGCCTCGTTCTTCGACGACGAGCAGGTCGCCCGCAACTTCGCCTACTACGAGCCGCTGACCGTCCGCGACTCCTCCCTGTCCGCCTGCTGCCAGGCCGTCATCGCCGCCCAGGCGGGCCATCTGCGGCTCGCCTACGCCTACACGACCGAGGCGGCGCTGATGGACCTGCACGACCTGGAGCACAACACCCGCGACGGACTGCACATCGCCTCGCTGGCCGGGACCTGGATGGCACTGGTGGCCGGGTTCGGCGGGATGCGGCGGGTACTGGAGGGCCCGGCCGGGATGAGCTTCGCGCCCCGGCTGCCCGAACGGCTGCGCAAACTCGCCTTCCACCTCCAGTTCCGGGGGCGGCGGCTGCGCGTGGAGATCGGCGCGGACAAGGCCACGTACACGCTGCTCGAAGGGCCGCCGCTGATCATCGAGCACCATGGCGAGACCGTGGCGCTGGAGGCCGACGAGCCCGCCGTGCGGACCGTGCCGCCGCTCACGCACCGGCCGGCGCCGGAACAGCCGCCGCACCGGGTGCCGAAGGGGCTCTGAGAGTCAGCGGTGGCCGTCGCCGTCGGCGAGGAGGTCGCGCAGGGCGCGCTCCTCGTCGGCGGTCAGGCCGGTCACGAACCGCCGAAGCGCCGCTATCGGGTCCGGGTTCCGGTCCAGCGCCGCCCGCATGGCCTCGGCGGTCAACTGGGCCGCGTCCTTCGCCGGACGGTACGCGCCGCGCCGCCCGTCCGCGTCCCGCAGCACCAGGCCCTTGTCGTACAGACGCTTGAGGATGGTGTGCACCGTGTTGTAGGCGAGCCCGCCTATCTCGGCCTGGATCTGCGCCGGGGTGAGCGCCCGCCCGGCACCCCAGAGCGCGGCCAGCACCTCCCCCTCCAGCGCCCCCGCACCCCGCCGCTCCGCCCTGCCGAGGGGCCCTGCACCAGCCATGTCTTCCACCTTACAGCGCGTAGGGCTGCCGCCGGATGGCGGTACGCGGGCGGCAAACCGCCTCGATCCGGGTTACTTTGACCGTGATCCCACCCTGGCGCCCGGTTGTCCCGGATGCCCGTGGCGGGTGCTTCCGTGCCGGAGGGGGAGGGGTGCCGATGACGGACCACGCGGGCACGCACGGCCCCTCCGCACCGGCGCCGGGCGGACTCGGATGAACGGCCGGGCCACCGACACCGCCCCGCACGAGACGCCCGACGCTCCGGCCGACAGTCCTGGGCCACGTCTGCGGGGCGTCGTCTGGCAGGGCGCCCTGCTGCTCTGCGTACTGCTCTTCCTCGCCTACCTCACCCAGCGGCACTGGCCCACCGTGCGCAGCGGGGCGGTGCGGCTGACCCTGGCCGACCAGGGCTGGCTGGCCGTCGGCGCCGTCGCGGCCGTCGGCACCTGGGCGGCCTCGGCGCTCGCCCAGCAGGGGGCGGTCGTCGAGCGGCTGCCCGGTGTCCGGCTCGTCGCGGCGCAGTTCGCCGCCGGTGCCGCCAACCATCTGCTGCCCGCCGGGATCGGCGCCGGGGCGGTGAATCTGCGGTTCCTGCTGCGCTGCGGACTGCCCATGGGCCGCTCCGCCGGCGCGCTCGCCGTCAAGGGCGGGGCCGGGGGAGTGGCCAGGCTGGCGCTGATCGCCCTGCTGGTGCCGTTCTGCCCGGGGCTGCTGCGCGTACCCGAACTGCCCCTCGTCTGGCTCGTCGGCGCGCTCGGCGCGGTGGTGCTGATCGCGGCGGTCGCCGCCGGACCGCTGTGGCCGCGCTGCCGCCTGGCGCTGCGCGCCCTCATGGCCGACGTCCGTGCCGTGCACGCCCGGCCGGGGCGCGCGGTGGCCCTGTGGGGCGGGTCCCTCGCCTTCGCCGCGCTGCACTGCTCGGTGGTGGTCGCCGTGGCGCGCGCCGTCGCGCTGCCGCTGCCCGCGCCCGAGGTGGCCCTGCTCTACCTCGCCGCCAGCGGCGCGGCCGCCCTGCTGCCCACGCCGGGCGGTCTCGGCTCGCTGGACGCGGCGCTCGTCCTCGCGCTCGCCACGTCCGGCGCCCCCGCCGCGACGGCCGCGTCCGCCGTCCTCGGCTACCGCATGCTGACCGTCTGGCTGCCACTGACGCCCGGCCTGCTCACCCTCGCCGTGCTGCTGCGCCGCAAGGCGCTGTGAGGCGTGAGGAGGCGTTCCCGCCCTAGGGCAGGAGCTTTTCGATGGCGGCCGAGCCCTCCGTCTCCAGCTTGCGGCGGGCCCAGTCCAAGCTCTTCGGGGTGACGTCCCTGCCCGCCGCCATCACCAGGTCTTCCGGGCTGATGTCCCCGGCCGGGGCGGTGTGCAGCAGGGCGTCGGGGGTGCACCGGTCGTCGATGGACCGGGACTCTTCGGGCGTGGAACTCGCCATGATGCTCCTCCTGGGTCCGGATGGGCGCATCCGTGCCGGTGCCGCCGAACGGGGCACACTCTCACCATCGGCCGCCGGGCGCCCGTGCGCATCCGGAGCGTCCTACGCTGGAGAGGCAGCCGCACACCGCACCGGGAGGCCGCAGCGATGGCCGAGACGCCCTTCCAGCAGGAGACCAGGCAGAGCCACCGCTATCTGCCGATAGCCGAGCACGGCCTCATCGGGGACCTGCGCAGCGTGGCCCTGGTCGGCAGTGACGGAACCATCGACTGGTACTGCTCACCATCCTTCGACGCCCCCAGTGTGTTCGCCGCCCTGCTGGACGCCGAGCGCGGCGGCCGCTTCGAGCTGGCCGCCTCCGTCCCGGCGCACACCAAGCAGTTCTACTTCCCCGACACCAATGTGCTGATCACCCGCTTCTTCACCGAGGAGGGTGTGGGCGAGGTCCAGGATTTCATGCCGGTCGGCGCCGCAAGGCCCGGTGAGGAGGCCCGGCACCGGCTGATCCGCCGCGTGGTCTGCGTACGCGGCACCGTGCCGTTCCGCGCACTGGTCGCGCCCCGCTTCGGATACGGCGCCGACCCGCACACCCTGCGCGAGGAGGAGGGCCGGCTGCTGTTCGACGCCGGGGAGCGGGCCCTCGCGCTCACCGCGACCGTGGCCATGGAGTGCGACGAGCGGGACGCGCGGGCCGAGTTCAAGCTCGGCGAGGGCGAGAGCGCGGTGTTCGCGCTGGACCAGGCGGGCGGCGAGATCGCCCCGCGCGGCTGCGCGCACGCCGAGGCGGAGCACGAGTTCAACGCCACCGTCGACTACTGGCGCCGCTGGCTCGCCCAGTCCCGCTACCGGGGCCGCTGGCGCGAGATGGTGCACCGCTCCGCCCTCACCCTGAAGCTGCTGACCTACGCCCCCACCGGCGCCATCGTCGCCGCCCCCACCACCAGCCTGCCCGAGCAGCTCGGCGGCGAGCGCAACTGGGACTACCGCTACGTCTGGGTCCGCGACGCCGCCTTCGCGGTGTACGCCCTGCTCCGCCTCGGCTTCGCCGGCGAGGCGGAAGCCTTCATGCGCTTCCTCACCACCCACATCAGCCCCGGCGACGGGGCGACCGAGGGCCCGCTCCAGATCATGTACGGCATCGACGGCCGCAGCGAGCTGCCCGAGAGCGAACTCGCGCACCTGGAAGGCTACTTGGGCTCCGCCCCGGTCCGCGTCGGCAACGCCGCCGCCCCGCAGCTCCAACTCGACATCTACGGCGCCCTGATCGACTCCATCTACCTCTACGACAAGTGGGCCCAGCCCATCTCCAGCGCCCAGTGGGACGACGTGTGCCACCTGGTCACCTGGGTCTGCGACCACTGGGACCAGCCGGACGAGGGAGTCTGGGAGACCCGGGGCGGCCGCAAGAACTTCCTGTACTCCCGGCTGATGTGCTGGGTCGCCATCGAACGCGCCATCCGCCTCGCCAACCGCCGCGGCCTGCCCGCCGACCTGCCCCGCTGGCGCGGCGCCCGGGACGACATCTACCGCCGCATCATGGACCGCGGCTGGTCCGAGCAGCGCGGTGCCTTCACCCAGTGCGAGGACAGCGACGTACTCGACGCGTCCGTGCTGATGATGCCGCTCGCCAAGTTCATCGCGCCGACCGACCCCAAGTGGCTCTCCACCCTCGACGCGCTCACCGAGGACCTGGTCTCCGACTCCCTCGTCTACCGCTACGACCCCGAGGCCAGCCCGGACGGTCTGCGCGGCGACGAGGGCACCTTCTCCATCTGCTCCTTCTGGTACGTCGAGGCCCTGGTCCGCGCGGGCCGCGTCGACGAAGCCCGCCTGGCCTTCGAGAAGATGCTCACCTACGCCAACCATCTGGGCCTGTACGCCGAGGAGATCGGCCGTACCGGGGAACAACAGGGCAACTTCCCACAGGCGTTCACCCATCTCTCCCTGATCAGCGCGGCCTTCAACCTGGACAAGGCACTGGGCTGAGCCGCCCCGCCGTCAGACGAACCGCGAACTCGACACCGGCCCCGGCGACTTGATCCGTGCGCGGCGACCCTGGAGCCAGGTGCCGCGTACGGCGGCCGCGAACTCGGTGAACACCTCGTCGGAATCGTCGGGACCCTCTCCGTCGCCGGTATCGGCCGCGAGGTCCTTCAGGCCGGCCACGATCTCGGCCGCGAGCTCCTGCTCCGGGCGGTCGTCCGCGGGCCCCCGCTCGACACCACCGTCCGCGCCCTGCCGTAGCTGAGCGCCCCAGGGCGACGTCACCACCTGGTGGAGCAGGGTCACGCTGTCCGCCGTGACGGCGGGCGGGTCGGTCCAGCAGCTCGCGTGCTCGTGCAGCACCTGCCCCGGCGCCCGCTCCAGCAACTGACCGAGGACATCCGGGCCGTCCTCGTGCCCGGCCAGGGCGTTCAGGTCGTACGCCACCACCACCGTGTCCTCCCGGCCGGGTACGAACGGCTCCGCCGGGAGGCCCAGGACCTCGGCGGCGGCCAGGCCCAGGACACGGGAGTCGCGGTCCGGCAGCAGCGACACCGACCGGGGACGCACCCCGGTGGCCTCCAGCAGTGTCCGCAGGCGCAGCAGGCCCCGCAGGCACAGCGTCTCGTCGTCCTGGGTGAAGGCATAACGGCCGGTCATGCCCTCGTCGAAACCGAAGGGGGAGAGCGTGCCGAGGACGGAGCCGCCCATCACGTACTGCCAGCCGCGCAGGTCGGTCCGGTCCAGCGGGCCCGCCCGCTCCGCGTCCGCCGCGCGCCGCAGCATCAGGTTCTGCCGCTCCCGCGTGGGCAGCCACATCTCGTCCTCGGGATCGCCCAGCAGCGCGTGGTGGCGGCGGGCGGCCTCCAGGTCGCCCGCCATGATCGAGTTGAACACCAGCAGATAGCGGTCCGGCCACTGTTCGAACCGGTCCTCGTACCGGGCGAGTTCGTCCGCCGCCTCGCGGTGACGCCCCTCGTCCTCGTACGCCGCGACCAGTTCGCGCAGCACCCCGAGGGAGTCCGGCGCCCGGCGCAGGGCCGGGACCGCCAGGAAGGACACGCCGCGCTCGATGCACGCGTACCCGAAGGCGAACAGCGCGCGCGGCTCCTCCGATCCCGCGGCCAGCGCGGACGCTGCCTCGGCCAGGTCGTCGAAGTCCGCCGACGCGGCGGCCCGTTCGACGACGAGCGCCACCTCGGCGAGCGGCGCCTCCTCGGCGCAGGCCCGTAGCAGGCGGAGCGCGCCGGGGACGTCGGAGGCGTCCAGCGCCTCCCACGCCCTGCGCAGTTCGGGGGAGTTCGGGCGGCGGCGCTTCCTGCGGGAGAACATGCGGATGATCATGCCCGGCAACCCCGGACGCGCTCAACGCATTTGTTCGAGGCGCGCGCGTGCGGGCCTTACGGCAACGGCTGTTCCGCCCAGATGATCTTGCCGGTCGGGGTGTAGCGGGTGCCCCAGCGGTCGGAGAGCTGGGCCACCAGGAAGAGGCCGCGGCCGCCTTCGTCGGTGCTCGCCGCGTAGCGCAGGTGGGGGGAGGTCGTCGTGCCGTCCGAGACCTCGCAGATCAGGGAGCGGCCGCGCAGGAGGCGTACGCCGATGGGGCCGCGGCCGTAGCGGATGGCGTTGGTGACCAGTTCGCTGAGGATCAGCTCCGTGGTGAAGGTCAGATCCTCCAGGCCCCACTCGGCGAGCCGGCGGGTCACCTCGGCGCGGACCTCCGAGACGGCGGCCGGGTCGGCGGGCACCTCCCACGCCGCGACCTGGTCCGCGCCCAGGACGCGGGTCTCCGCCACGATCAGCGCGACGTCGTCCGCGGGCCGGACCGGCAGCCGGTCCAGGACGATCCGGCAGGTCTCCTCCGGCGAGGCGCCGGGCGCGTGCCGCAGCGCGTCGCGCAGTAGGTCCAGCCCCTCGTCGATGTCCCGCTCGCGGTCCTCCACCAGCCCGTCCGTGTACAGCACCAGACGGCTGCCCTCCGGCAGCTCCAGGTCGGCCGTCTCGAACGGCAGCCCGCCCAGGCCCAGCGGGGGACCGGCGGGCACGTCCGGGAACGTGACCGTGCCGTCCGGCAGCACCAGCGCGGGCGGCAGATGACCGGCCCGCGCGATGGTGCAGCGCCGGGACGCCGGG
This sequence comes from Streptomyces seoulensis, assembly GCF_022846655.1. Classification (NCBI taxonomy): domain Bacteria; kingdom Bacillati; phylum Actinomycetota; class Actinomycetes; order Kitasatosporales; family Streptomycetaceae; genus Streptomyces; species Streptomyces seoulensis. The sequence goes on along the minus strand of NZ_AP025667.1, from coordinate 3,604,789 downwards.
TCGTACACCGCGTACAGACAGGTCGCGCCCGTGACGGCGGCCGCGCCGTCCTCCGGGGTCTCGTCCTGGTCGAGACGTGCCACCAGCTCGTCCAGCAGGCCCAGCAGCTCGTCCGGGGGCAGATCGAGCGAGGAGAAGTTGTGCACGGCCGTACGCAGCCGGCCCATCGTCGCCGCGGCGTGCAGCCCGTGCCCCACCACGTCGCCCACCACCAGGGCCACCCGCGCCCCCGGCAGCGGCAGCACGTCGAACCAGTCGCCGCCCACCCCGGACTGCGCGGGCAGATACCGGTAGGCGATGTCCAGCGCGTCCTGCGCGGGCAGCGTACGCGGCAGCAGGGAGCGCTGGAGGGTCACCGCCATGCTGTGCTCGCGGGTGTAGCGGCGGGCGTTGTCGATGGACACCGCCGCCCGCGCCACCAGTTCCTCCGCCAGCGCCAGATCCTCGGAGTCGAACGGCTGCGGCTTCTCCGAGCGCCAGAAGTTCGCCACCCCCAGCACCAGGCTGCCCGCCCGCAGCGGCACCGTGATCAGCGAGTGGACGCCGTAGTCGACGATCTGCTCGGTGCGCTCCAGGTCCTGGGCTTGCCAGCCCGGCGCCTCCCGCAGGTCGGGCTCCACCACGGACTGCCCGGTGGCGAGGCTGCGCGCCTGGGGCGAGGTCGGCACGAACCGGATGCGCTCACCCAGCGGATACAGCGGGGCGTCCTTGCGGATGCCGCTGAACGCCGCCCGCCGCAGCTCGGTGCCCGGCTTCGGCTCCTCGCCCTTCAGTACCGCGTCGAACAGGTCCACCGTGACGAAGTCCGCGAACCGGGGCACCGCCAGCTCGGCCAGTTCCTCCGCCGTACGACTCACGTCCAGGCTGGTGCCGATGCCCACCCCGGCGTCGTACAGCATGTTCAGCCGCTCGCGGGCCACCTCGGCGCGGCCGGACAGGGCGCGTAGCTCGGTGGAGTCGCGCAGCGTGGTGACGCTGCCGGGCGGGCCGCCGCGCAGATCGGTGGGGCGCTGGTTGATCGCCAGCAGCTTGTCCTTGACCAGATGCACCTCGTCCGTGGCGACCCGCCCCGAGGCGAGCAGCCCGGCCGTCTCGTCGTCAAGACCGAGGTCCAGCACGCTGCGCATCTCGGCGTCCTCGGGCAGATCCAGCAGCCGGTGCGCCTCGTCGTTGGCGAGCAGCAGCTTGCCGTCCCCGCCGACGATCAGCACACCCTCCCGGACCGCGTGCAGCACCGCGTCATGGTGCTCGTACATCCGGGTCATCTCGTAGGGGCCGAGGCCGTGCGTCTGGCGCAGCAGACGTCTGCTGACCAGCGCCGTTCCCGCCGTGGCCAGCGCCAGCGCCGCCGCGGCCGCCGCGAGCAGCAGCGGGACCTGCTGGTCGGCCGCCCCGCCGACGTGCGCCGTGGTGATACCGGCCGACACCAGCCCCACCACCGTGCCGTCGCGGTCCCGCACCGGCACGACCACCTGCACCAGCGGCCCTATCGTGCCGTTCAGCTCCTCCACCACCGTGCCGCCGTGCAGGGCGGGCCCGATGGTCCCCACGAACTTCTTGCCGATCCGGTCCCGGTCGGGATGGGTGTACCGGATGCCCTCGGTGTTCATCACGACGATGAAGTCCACCTTGGTCGCCTTGCGGGCGGCCTCGGCGGAGGGCTGGAGGATCGCGGTCGGGTCCGGCGTACGCAGCGCGGCCGCGGTACCGGGGGCGTTGGCGAACGCGCCGGCGGCGGACAGGGAGCGGTTACGGGCCTCCAGCTCGCTGTCGTGCCGGACCTGGAGCACCTGCGCCACCACGGCCGACACCACCAGCAGCAGCACGATCACCACCTGGAGCAGGAACACCTGCCCCGCCAGGCTGCGTCCCGTCATCGCGGCACGCAGCACCCCGGGCGGAGTGCCCTCGCCGTCACCCCCGCCCGGATGCCGCGCGCCGAAGGGCGCGCGCGGATGCCCGAAGGAACGGGGCGCCCGCGTGTCGGGTCGGCCGGGCAGTCGCACCATGTGCCCATGTCTACACTGCCGCGCTCCGTCAGGCGAGGCCATCCCCCGAGGTCGGGGGCCTCGCGCCGCCGAGCCGGGCGCGCCCGGCCGGCCAAAACCCGTACGGGATCCCCCGAACCGTCCCATGCCGCCGGACACCGCTCAGAGGTCGCCCGTCTTGCCGGGCAGCGGACGCGCGGCGCGCAGGCTTCGCAGGGCGAGAAGCAGGACGCCGATGTCGTCGAGATAGACCGGGTCGGGAAGCAGATCGGTCGGCAGCACCAGATAGAGGACGGCACCCCAGAAGACCCAGCGCGGCCCGGTCGGCAGCCCCGCTTCCCGCAGCGTGCGCCGGGTCCGGACCAGCCGCACCAGCAGGACGACGGCCAGCACCAGTACGGCCGCCGCCACGACGGCGGCCCCCACCAGCGCGATCGTGCTCTTGTCCACTGTCCCCTCCCGAGCCGCGGCGGCTTGTGCCGCTCATCTGCTTCTGCCCGTTCCCGCGCGCGGCAGCCGCCTGGTCACACCCGGTCGCTGTCCTCCACGGCGGGCGGGGAGCCGGGGGTGTCCCCGGTGGCCTCGGGCCGCTGTCCCCGCGCCGGGAGCCGCAGCCGCTCGAAGGTCCGGGTGAGCTGCTGCAACGGCGACTGGGTGCGCGCCGAGGGCCGCTGCTGGGGGAGGACGGGCAGCGGGGTGTCGCGGTAGGCGGCCAGCGCCTCGTGGGCCTGCTCGGCGGCCTCGCGGTACAGATCCCGCGACTTCGTCATCGCCTCCAGCGCCTCCCGGTACCGCTCGACCCGGCGCCGCTCTCGCTCCAGCTCCTCCTGCGGGGTCATCAGCGTCCAGTTCTCCCGCAGATCGGTCAGCGCCTCGCCGAGCCCGCGGGGCCGCGGCCGGGACAGCGCGGCGAAGTCCCGCAGGGCCGCGACCAGCTCGGCCGGCTCGGAGCCGTCCAGGAAGACGCTGCGCACGCTGTACGCCTGCCGGTCGTAGCCGTCCGGCGCCGGGTCCCAGGGCAGCAGCACGGCACCGCCGCGCGGCACCTCGACCCCGAGGTCCTTCAGCGCCCAGTTGACCGCCCGGAACTGCTGCGGAGTGGCCCGGTGCTCGATCACCCGGTGCCGCAGCCCCGGCGGCAGCAGCCCCGCCAGCGGCAGCTTCCCGCGCTCGTCCGGCGTCATCGCCTCGTGCACGACCAGATTGACGCACCACGCCTCACGGGCCGCGTCCCGCAGCCGCCGCCGCATCTCCTTGTCGTCCAGCGGCAGCGCGTTGACCTGCCGGAAGCGCAGACCCGGCACGGTCGGGTGCTGGTCCCACTCGCCGTCACCGCCGGAGGCCGCGCCGCCCTCGGGCCAGAACAGGGTGGCCGGCGAGGGCCACGTCTCCTCCCACGGCTCCTCGGCCTCCGCGACGAGCGTCCACTCGTGCCCCGGCCGCTCGGGCCGCAGTACGAGGGTGAGCCGGGCCCGCACGGTGACCTTCCCTCCGGCGCGCCAGCGCGCCTCGAAGATCCGGTGCGTGGAGCCCTCGGGTGCGGGCGGCTCGGAGAAATCGTCCAGATCCCCGCTCGCCCGATTCCGGCGCAGGGTACGGCGTACGACGTCTTCGGGGGTGGGACCGGTGTGACGGCCGCGGGCCGCCCAGAGGGTCTGCGGGACGGGGGCGCGGTCGCTGGCGGAGTTCGACATGGGCCAATCTGCTGGTGGGGGCCGGTGCGCGTTCCAGTATCACCGCTCGGCCCCGTCACCGGGGCGCCGGGTCCCGGAGCGGCGCCCCGGCCGGGGGCGCGCGCGGTGGTGTGCGCCCCCGGTGCGCCTCGCACGCTCCCGCCGGGGCGCCGGTAGCGCGCGAGACCCCGACAAGAGGTCTCGTCGGGGTCTCGCGGTGGTGCGGGCGCTACGGCCGGAGCGTCAGGCCCCGCTCTCCCGGAGCATGTCCTCGCGCTCGACGAGCTTCACGCGCGCGCGGCCGTGCGGCTCACCGAGGGCGCGCTCGGCGGCGTCCAGCTTGTACCAGCCGTCCCAGGTGGTGAAGCGGACGTTCCGCTCGGCGAGGAACGTCTCCACGGACTCCGGCTCGGGCGAGGCCGGGGTCTGCAGACGGCCGCCCGCGTGGTCGGCCAGCAGGTTGGCCACCGTCTCGTTGGCGTCGCCCTTGGTGTGACCGATCAGACCGACCGGGCCGCGCCTGATCCAGCCCGTGACGTACGTGGACGTCAGGTGGGCGCCGCTCTCCTCGATGACCCGGCCGCCCTCGTCCGGGACGGTGCCCGTCTCGAGGTCCCAGGGCAGCTTGGGCAGCTTCTCGGACAGGTAGCCGACCGCGCGGTAGACCGAGGTGACGTCCCAGTCCTTGAACTCGCCGGTGCCCTTGACGTTGCCGGTGCCGTCCAGGGCGGTGCGCTCGGTGCGCAGGCCGGTGACCTTGCCGTCCTCGCCGAGGATCTCCGCCGGGGACTCGAAGAAGTGCAGGAAGAGCTTGTGCGGGCGGTCGCCGACGTCGCGGATCGCCCAGTTCTCCAGCGTCTTGGCGACCATGTCGGCCTGCTTGTTGCCGCGCCGGGTCTCGATGGAACCCGCGTCGTAGTCGATGTCCTCGGGGTCGACGATGACCTCGATGTTGGGGGAGTGGTCCAGCTCGCGCAGCTCCATCGGGCTGAACTTCGCCTGCGCCGGGCCCCGGCGGCCGAAGACGTGGACCTCCAGGGCCTTGTTGGCCTTCAGACCGTCGTAGACGTTCTGCGGGATCTCCGTCGGCAGCAGCTCGTCCGCCGTCTTGGCGAGGATGCGGGCCACGTCCAAAGCGACGTTGCCGACACCGAGGACGGCGACCTTCTCGGCCTCCAGCGGCCAGGTGCGGGGCACGTCGGGGTGGCCGTCGTACCAGGACACGAAGTCCGCCGCGCCGTACGAGCCGTCCAGGTCTATGCCGGGTACGGACATCTCGCGGTCGGCCATCGCGCCCGTGGAGAAGATCACCGCGTCGTAGAAGGTACGCAGGTCGTCGAGGTTGATGTCGCGCGGGTAGTCGACGTTGCCGAAGAGACGTATCTGCGGCTTGTCGAGCACCTGGTGCAGGGCGGTGATGATGCCCTTGATGCGCGGGTGGTCGGGCGCCACGCCGTAGCGGATCAGGCCGAACGGGGCGGGCATCCGCTCGAAGAGGTCGATGGACACGCCGGGGTCGGCGGCCGTCTCGGACTTCAGCAGGGCGTCGGCGGCGTAGATCCCGGCGGGGCCGGCTCCGACGATGGCTACCCGCAGGGGGCGCGGCATGATCAGGTTCCCTTCGAGCGTGGACAGGCGACTCGATCAGGAAGCCTAAGCTAAGGCAGCCCTAAGTTAGTACACGGGTCCGGTCTATGGGCTCATAAACAGGTTTTATGGGCGGTCACGCGGGCCTGATCACCCGGTGGATGGCGGCCTCCCCGGCGCCGTAGACCGACTCCTCGCGGATGGTCGCACCCGGCCCCGGAGCGTGGATCATCGTGCCGTTGCCGACGTACAGACCCACGTGTCGGTCGTCCTCGAAGAACAGCACCAGGTCACCGGGGAGCGCCGCGCCGAGCGCCACCTCGGTCCCGGCCACCGCCTGGTCGTGCGCGGCCCTCGGCAGCTCGACCCCGGCCGCCCGCCAGGCGCCCTGGGTGAGGCTGGAGCAGTCGAACGAGTCGGGCCCGGTGGCACCCCAGACGCACGGCTTGCCGACCTGCGCGGCCGCGAAGGCGATGGCCTTGGCGGCTCGCACGACGTGGGCGGACTCGGTGGCGGGCCGGGCGGCAGGGAAGGTGCCGGTGCTGAAGGCGGTGGGTTGGGGTGTGGGGAAGGATCCGGTTCCGGTTCCGGTTCCGGTTTCGTACGCCGGGGCCGGGGCCGGGGCCGGGGTGGGTGCCGGCGCCGGGGCTGCCTGGGGTGCGGGCGGCGCGGGCTGGAACGCGGGTGCTGCCGGGAACGCGCCCGTGTCGTACGTCGGGACCGCGGCCGGGACCGCCTCCGCCACCGGGGGCACGGCCGGGAACGCCCCCGTGTCGTAGGCCGGCGCGGCCGCCGCCGGGAAGGCGCCGGTGTCGTACGCGGGAGTCGGCGCGGCCGGGAAGGCGAAGGCGCTGGTGTCCACGGCGGGCAGCGTGCCGGTGTCGGTCTGGGGGGCCGGGGCCAGATAGCTCAGCCCGCCGGTGCCGGTCAGCGGGCCGGGGACCGGGTACGGCAGCGAGCCGGTGTCGCTCATCGCGTCCGGGACCGGGTACGTCAGCGGGCCGGTGTCCGTGACCGGGGCGGGCGGTACCGGCCACTGACCCGTGGGGGCGGCCGGTGCCTGAGCCGCGCCGGAGCTGGCGATCCCCGGCGCGGCAGTCTGTACGGCGCCCGGTGCGGGCGCCTGCTGGGTGCCGCCTGCCCATGCCTGTTCCGGAGCGGCGTTCCAGGCACGGCGGGACAGCATGTCCCTGGCGGAGGCGAGCTTGCGGCGGTTGCCCGCCTTGAGGTCGGCGGGGGAGGCGCGCCCCGGCCCGGCGGGCGCGGTCGGCAGCACTCCGGGGGTGTTGTCGGGCGGGGGCGGCGCTGCGGGGCTCGTCATGCCCGCCATGCCCCTCATGCCCGGCATGTCCATGCTCCCGAGGTCCGGTCCACCGGTCGGCAGGGCCGGGGGCGTCAACTCGGGTGCGCTTACGGGGAGTTGGGCGACCGGTGCGGCGGGGAGTGCCGCCACGGGCGCGGCCGGAGGGAGTGCGGTCGCCGGACCCGCCTCCAGCGCGGGGGTGGACGGGCCGCCCGTCAGCTCGGCCACCGGGCGCTGGGAGGTTCCGGCGGGCAGCGCGGGCCTCTCCGGCTCGACGCTGGGCAGGCCCAGCTCCTCGGCGGTCCAAGTCCGTTCGACGACGGGGGAGTTGTCGGGCATCCGGTCGGCGGGGAGGGTCGCGGCCACGGTCGGGCCGACGTTGGCGCGGGCCGCGTCGAACCACTGGCGGGTCACCGCGTCGAGCGCCGGGTCCTGACGGCCGCCGGACCGCTTGGCCAGCGGGACACCGCGCTTGCGGGTGGCCGCCGCCACCGCGCGGGTGGCGTTGTAGTTGCCCGTCGCGGTCTCGGCCCGTGCGTAGAGGGAGTCGATCCGCTGCCGAACCTCTTCGTGACTCTCCGGCGCCATGGGAGACGACTCCTTCCTCGCCCCGCGGGGCAGTTGGCCCGGCGCGCCCGGAAGTCGGTCGAATCTCCCGTACCGGACGCCGCTGCGGGCTCACTGGGGTGGGGAGCCGGGCGGCCTGCCGTCAACCTAGCCAACTTGTGTCACTCGTGTGAAGGTCGACGGGTGGAATGTCCGATACGTATTTGTGATGTTCGCTGCGGCGTTCGGGCGGGCACACTGTGCGGCCACGCGGTCAACTGCCCCGCGACGGTGCGCTCGTGGGGTCGTGTGCCTCATGTGACCGGTATTTCTTGAGAGTTCGCCGAGAATTCCGGGCCGGGGTGAACACGTGGGCGTCGTCCCGCGTATGGGTGTGGGGCGCCACATGCCCCCCACCGACCACGACCCGCAGGGGACGATCTTGGAACCGAACAGGCGCAGGCGCCCGACCGGCGCACGACGCGTGACGCTCGCCGCGGTCGCGCTGATGCTGGGCGGCGGCGGACTCGTCGCGGTGAACGTCTACGCGTCGGCCGGCGAAGGCGGCTGGGGCGGAGAGGGCTCCGGCGACGCGGCCAACGCGCAGCTCAGGTCGGCCGGGATGGCGACCATCGACTGCCCCGACGTGGGCGCTCAGCTCACCGACGTACCGGAGGCCGCCCGCGGGGACGTCGACCGTGAACTGGCCCAGTTGGACCAGCAGATCGCGGAGGCGTACCAGCGGCTCCAGCAGTCGGCCGACGCGCTCCGTCAGGACCCGGCCGCCGCCGACAACTCGGTGATGAACCCGCTGAAGGACAAGCGGACCGCGACCCTGGGCCGGATCGCCGACGCCATCGGCCGGGCCGGGAACCGTCCGGACAAGCTCGACGCGCTCGCCGCCTGCGCCCTGCGGCCCGCCGAGGCCGCGCCGGGCGGCGAGGGCCAGGAGTCCGCCGCCCCCGCCCAGAGCGCGGGCCAGGGCCAGAACGGCGGCACCGGGCAGGGCGGCAACGGACCCGTCGCCGCCGACTACGTAAACATCGACTCCGTGCAGCCCAACGCCCCCAAGGCACCGCCCGGCGGCACCTTCCGCACCGAGTGCGGGGTCAACGAGAACGGCCTGTTCAACTCGGACAACGTGATCGTGGCGCCGGGTGTCTCCAACGGCGCGCACCACTTCCACGACTACGTCGGCAACCAGTCCAACACCGCCTTCGCCAGCGACCAGGACCTCGCCGACGCGAAGACGAGCTGCGCCGACCAGGGCGACAGGTCCACGTACTACTGGCCGGTGCTGCGCCTGCAGAACGGCAAGCAGGAGCGGGACGCCGGGGCGCCTGGCGGTGGCACCGAGGGCAACGCGGGCGAGATCGTCACGCCCAAGGAGGTCACCCTGACCTTCGTCGGCAGCCCGAGCGGGCAGGTCACCGAGATGCCGCGCCTGCTGCGCATCATCACCGGCGACGCCAAGGCGTTCGTCAACGGGCCCGCCAACGCCAACGCCTCCTGGAGCTGCACCGGGTTCGAGGACCGGCAGCTCAAGGACAAGTATCCGCTGTGCCCGTCGGGCAGCGACGTGGTGCGCAGCTTCCACTTCCAGAGCTGCTGGGACGGCCGGAACGCCGACAGCGCCAACCACCGCACCCACGTGGCCTTCGCCGACGCCCAGGGCAACTGCCCCGCAGGGTTCAAGGCCATCCCGCAACTGGTCCAGCGGATCGTCTACGACGTGGACGCGCCGAGCCTGGCCGACGGTGGCAAGGGCACCCCGCTGTTCGCGGTCGACTCCTTCCCCGAGCAGCAGCACAAGCCGGTCACCGACCACGGCGACTTCATCAACGTCTTCGACGAGGACCTGATGCGCACCATGGTCGACTGCATCAACTCCGGCCGTGAGTGCGGCCCCGGCGACGACGGCAAGGGCGGCGGGGGCAAGGACGACGACGGCAACGGCAACGGCAACGGCGGCGGCGGCAAGGGCGACGGCGGTACGGCGAACCCGAGCGAGGAGCCCGGCGGCCAGGACACGGCCGAGCCGAGCGCGACCGCCGCGCCCGAGAAGCCCGCCGAGTCCCAGCCGGCGAAGCCGGAGGAGCCCGCCGGGACCACCCCGGCGCAGCAGCCCGCGCAGTCCAACCCCGTGGAGGCGCCCCGCGTCGACGCGACGACCGCACCGGCCAACACCACCAAGAACGACGGCGGCGAGGCCAAGCGGGACGACTCCAACGCTCCGGCCACCCCGGCCGGCACCGCCGGCGGTGCCGCACCGCAGGCATCCCAGTCCGCTCCGGCGCAGGCCGGTGCCGTCACCACCCCGCCGCCCGCGGACCTGGAGCCGCAGGCGGTCGGCAGCGGCGGTCTGGCTGAGACCGGCGCCAACCTGTGGCCCGCCGCCCTCGGCGTGCTGCTGGCCGCGTCCGGCCTCGTGATGCTGCTCCGCGCCCGGCGTCTGCGGTACTGACCCGAGCCCGGCCCGAGCCCCCGGCCCCTTCACGGGACCGGGGGCTCAGTGCGCCGTACGCCGGCAGTACAGGAACAGGTGCGGCTCCGGCCCGGCGTCCGGGTGGGCCGGTACGAAGGTGGCATGGGCCTCGGACAGGACCGTCAGCCCGGAGTCGGCGGCCAGCCGGGCGAACTCCTCCGGCGCGAAACTGCTCACCCGCACCGGCTGCCCCATGAACTCCGTCTCCGCGTCCGCCACGTCCACCGGCACCGTGGCCAGCACCGCCAGACCCCCCGGCCGCAGCGCCCGCGCCAGCGCGCCCACCACCTCGCGCTGCTCGGCACGGGTCATCTGGAGCAGCGAGAAGTACACGCAGACCGCTTCGAACGAACCCTCCTCCAAGGGGAGTTCACGGATGTCGGCCACCCGGAACTCCGCGTCCGGCACCTGGCGCGCGGCCAGGTCCACCATCACCGGGGACACGTCGACGCCCAGTACCCGGTGCCCGGCCCGTGCCAGCGCCTCGGCGGTCGGCCGGCCGGTCCCGCTGCCCACGTCCAGCACGCGGCTGCCCGGCATCAGATGGTCCAGCAGCCAGCTCAGCGAGGCCAGATGCGGCCCGGAGGTGGCGAACGCCCGCTCGTACGCGATGCCCAGCGTGTCGAACACCACCGCTGCCGGTGCCCGCTGATCTTCCTCGGCCAAGACGGCTCCTCTCGAGTTCCGTACCAGTGCCCGGCATCGTCGTACCCATGCCCGCACTCCGCGACGCCCGCGTTTGCGGACGGAAGTACCGACAGGGCAGGGTGCGGGCGTGCCCACCTTGCTGATCGTCCACCACACGCCCTCGCCGAACTGCCAGGAGCTGCTGGAGGCCGTCGTGTCCGGCGCGACGGCGCCCGAGATCGAGGGCGTCCGCGTGGTCCGGCGCGCCGCCCTCGCCGCGACCGCCTCCGACGTGCTGGCCGCCGACGGCTGTCTGCTCGGCACCCCGGCGAACCTCGGTTACATGTCCGGCGCCCTCAAGCACTTCTTCGACCAGATCTACTATCCGTGCCTGGACGAGACCCGGGGCCGCCCCTTCGGCTACTGGGTGCACGGCGGCAACGACGTGACCGGCGCCGTCCGTGCCGTCGAGGCCGTCACCACCGGCCTGGGCTGGCGCCGCGCCGCCGAGCCGGTCACCGTCACCGGCACGCCGGGCAAGGCCGACACCGAGGCGTGCTGGGAACTGGGCGCCGTCCTCGCCGCCGGCCTGGCCGGCTGACGCCGGGGTCGCCCGTTCGGCGGCACCGCCCGCACCGCCCACCGGCCCCGCCCGGCCGGGCGCCCGACGGGCGAGGCGCCGGTCCGGCCGCCCGCCCCGGCCGGACGAAGGTGCGGGCACGGGACCCCTGGCCGACGATGGGTCACGAGGCCGCGTCCTTGCTGGACGCGGTCGCATCCCGTCGTACGTCGACCGAATCGAGGGAGCGTCGGATGCGAGCGGACGGCCACGCACCCGGACGGCCCGCGCCCGGCGGGCAGGACGCCGACCAGCGCACCACCGAGGAACTCCTGCGAGACGGCGCCCGCGAGATCGCCGACGTCGCCGAGGGCGTCCGCGCCGTCGCCGAACGCACCGCGGACGCCCTGCTCGCCCCACCCCGCAAGCGCTCCGCCCGACACCCCCGCACCGGACTCACCGCCCGCTGGGCACTGCTGCGGGCCCTGACGGACCCGCGCGGCCTGGGCACCCCGGCCGGAGCGGCCCGCAGAAGACTCACCAGGCTCCTCGGCGCCCGCCGGGGCGGTGAACCCCTGGCCGCGCTGATGGCCGTCACCGCGCTGCGGCTGCGCATCGCCGCCGTCCTGACCGGCCACCCCGAACTCGCCCGCGACCCCGGCATGCGCCGGCTCACGGCGGCCCTCGGCACCCAGGGCGACCGGGAGGCGGTACGCGCGCTGCGCACCCTCTTCCAGGACCCCGGCGCCCAGCGCGCCCTGGCCGCGCTCGCCCCCGTACTGGCCGAACTCCTCACCGTGCGGGCCCTGTTGGACGCCGAGCCGCCCGACAGCCCGGAACCGGCGCCGGAACCGGGGCACGACCAGGGCGCCGCCGAGGCCGTCGACCTCCGCGACCGGGAGAAGCAGACCCTCGCCACCGAGGGCTCGCTCCTCGGCTTCCTGCGCAACATCGACATCCTCGCCCCCGAGGGCCGCGTCCTCGTACAGAACGTGCGCGGCCCCGACGGTGTCGTCCGGTACGTCGTCCAGGCACCCGGCACCGACTCCGGCCGCCCCCGCCACGGCTCCCCGCACGATGTCGTCGGCGCCTGGCGCGAGCAGCTCACCGCCGACTCGCCCTACACCCGCGCGCTGCGCCCCGCCATCGAGGACCACGGCATCCCGCGCGGCGCCGAACTCGCCCTGATCGGGCACGGCGAAGGCGGCACCGCACTGCTCAACCTCGCGCGGGACGCCGCGTTCTGCCGCGCCTACCGGCTCACCCACGTCATCGCGGTCGGCTCCCCGGCCCCCGCAGGACGCCCCGCCGACCCCCGCACCTGGATCGGCCACATCACCAACGAGCACGACCTCGTCCCCGCCGCGACCACCGCCGCCCCGCATCCCGAACGGTACGAGGCCCGCTACACCGGACCCACCCGCGCCTTCCCGCGCTCACACCTATTGCGCGAGTACATGGACCATCTGCGCACCGTCGCCCCCGCGGCCCGCGCGCACATCGACGACGCCCTCACGCCGTACCGGGGCCCCGTCGTACGCAGCCAGGCGTACCAGCTCAAGGACCCGGCCCGGCCGCCCGAGGGCCACCCCTTCCTCACCCTCCCCACCGCCTCGGTCCCGACGACCACCGGTCCGGTCGGCGTGCCCGTGCGCTACCAGGACTCCGCCGCCGCCCACCTCTGCTTCCCGGTCGACACCGAGGCGGTGCGGGCCCTGCTGCCCGACGTGCCCTGGATGCGGCCCAGCGGGATCGGCCGGCACACCCTCGCCGTGCTCTCGCTGTACGAGCACCGCTGCTCCACCCTCGGCCCCTACACCGAGATCGCGCTGTCCGTGCCGGTGGACGACCTGTGGCGGCCCCGCCCGGCCGACCTCGCCACCGACCTGCTGCGCCGGGCCGACCTGCGCCGCACCGGCCGCTACGTCCTCTCCTCCGCCGTCACCAGCGAGGAGGCCCGCGTGGCGACACGCGAGATCTGGGGCCAGCCCGCCGTACGCGCCGCCGCCGAGGCCCATCTGACCGGCCCCCGGCTCCGGCTCAGCGCGCCGGGACTCGGCATCGCCGTCCTCGGCCGCCTCGGCCCCGGCGTGCGCTGCCCCGAGCCGGACTGGGCCCTGTACGGCCGACGCGGCGAGAGCACCGTCCGCACCGCCGTCCGCACCTCCGGGCGCCCCCGTCTGCACGCCGGGGCCGGGGTGCGGCTCAGGCTCGACACCGCCGCCGCCGAACCCATGGCCGGGCACCTGCGCAGGCTCGGCATCGACACCGCCCGGCCGCTGTTCGTCGTGGCCTGCCCCCAGTTCATGGTCCACCGTGCCGCGGGCGCCGTCCTGCCGCGCTGAACATCCTCGACCCACGCGACCGGGAGCCGTCATGGTGAGCCACTCCACCCCCACCCAGTCGATCCCGGCCGAACTCCTCGACCGGATAGCGCTGTTGCGCACCGACGCCGATCTGATGGACGACTACGCCCGACGCCTGTTCGTCACCGCCGCATCCCTGAACGGCCGGGTCGCGGCCCCTGAGTGGAGCAGACCCACGCTCGCCCGCCAGGCGGCCGCCTGCCGTACGACCGCCCGCCAACTGCGCGCCGCGGCAGAGGCGTTGCTGAGTCAGACCGGGACCGGCCCGCGGCGGCCCCGCCGTCGCCCGGCTGCGTCCGCCGTGCTCCCGGCCACCGCCCGGAAGTAAGCCGCGCCCGGCGGCTGGCCGAGGACGTTCGGGCATCCGGGTGGTAGCCGGTGCCGTCCTGGGCCGAACGGGTCGTGGCGGCCCGGCAGCCGCCCCGGAGGTCCGGATAATCACCGCTCATGCAGCTCGTGAACGCAGGTCAAGCGACCCGGCGCGCCCCCGTGGCCGTCACCGGACTGGGACTGGTCACACCGGCCGGCGTCGGACAGCACGCGGCCTGGGACGGCCTGTGCGCCGGAACCTCCACGGCCACCGCCGACCCCGGACTCGACGGGCTGCCCGTGGCGTTCTCCTGCCAGGTGCCCGACCTGGACACGCGCCGGCTGCTCGGCCACCGGCTCAGCCGCCGCCTGGACCGCTTCACCACCTTCGCCCTGCTCGCCGCGCGTGAGGCCGTCGCCGACGCCGGACTCACCCCGGACGACTGGGACGGAGCGCGCATCGGCATCGTGATGGGCGTCGGCACCGGCTCGATGCAGGGCTGGCAGGCCGAGTTCGACCGGCTCGCCGCCCGCGTCCCCGACCGCGTCTCCCCGCTCGCCCTGCCGCGCAGCGTGCCCAACATGGCCGCCGCCGAGATCGCCCTCGACCTCGGCGCCACCGGCCCCAACCTCGTCGTCTCCACCGCCTGCGCCTCCGGGACCAGCGCCATCGGCCTCGCCCGTGACCTGCTGCTCGCAGGCGCCTGCGACCTCGTCCTGGCCGGGGGCAGCGAGTCGGCCCGGCTGCCGATGACCGCGGCCTGCTTCGCCCAGATGCGCGCCCTGTCCCGCCGGGCCGACGCCCCGCACGAGGCATCCCGCCCCTTCGACCGCGACCGCGACGGCTTCGTCCTCGGCGAGGGGGCCGCCGTCCTCGTCCTGGAGCGCACCGCCGACGCCCGCGCGCGCACGGCCCGCCCGGCCGCCCTGGTCGCCGGGTACGGCGCCTCCTGCGACGCCCACCACTTCACGTCCCCCCACCCCGACGGCGACGGCGCCGCCCGCGCCATCCGCAGCGCCCTTGCCGACGCCGGGCTCGCCCCTGAGGACGTCGACCACGTCAACGCCCACGGCACCTCCACCCCGCAGGGCGACCTCGCCGAGCACAACGCCCTCCACCAGGTCTTCCACCGCCCGCCGCCGGTGACCGCCGTCAAGGGCACCATCGGCCACGCCATCGGCGGCGCGGGCGCCATCGAGGCCGCCTGCACCGTCCTCACCCTGCGCCACCAGCTCATCCCGCCCACCGCCAACCTTCACACCCTCGACCCGGCCATCGACCTCGACGTCGTCGCCAAGGTCCCCCGCCCCACGCCGATGCGAGCCGCCATCAGCAGCTCCTTCGGCTTCGGCGGCCAGAACGCCGTACTGGCCCTCACCGCCGCCGAGTAGCCGCCCCCGGCCGGGCCCACCCAGCGCCCGCGCCCAGCCGAAAGGTCCCGCCCGTGCCGGAAGCCCCGGAAGCGCCGCAGATCCCGGACGCCGTACGACCGCTCGGCCGTGCGCGGTCCCGGCCGACCACCGAACAGGTGCTGATCGGCGTGTTCGTCGCCGTGCCCTTCCTCGCGCTCCTCGCCGCCGTCCCGCTGGCCTGGCGCCACGGGCTCAGCCCCACCGACCTCGGGCTCGCGGCCGGGTTCTACCTCGTCAGCGGGCTCGGGATCACGGTCGGTTTCCACCGGCACTTCACGCACGGCTCGTTCAAGGCCCGCCGTCCGCTGCGCGTGGCGCTCGCCGTCGCGGGCAGCCTCGCCGTGCAGGGGCCGGTGCTCACCTGGGTCGCCGACCACCGCAAGCACCACCGCTACTCCGACCGCGACGGCGACCCGCACTCGCCCTGGCGGTACGGCCGCACTCCCCGCGCGCTCGCCAAGGGCATGTTCCACGCCCACCTCGGCTGGCTGTTCGACACCGACCACGCGCCCGTCGGGCAGTACGCGCCCGACCTGGAGCGCGACCCGGCGCTGCGGCTGGTCTCACGGCGCTTCGGGGCCCTGGTCGCGCTCTCGCTGACGCTGCCCGCGCTGCTCGGCCTGCTGCTCACCGGGACCTGGGCGGGCGCGGCGACCGCGTTCTTCTGGGCCGGGCTGGTGCGGATCTGCCTGGTGCACCATGTCACCTGGTCCATCAACTCCATCTGCCACGCGACCGGTTCACATCCGTTCCGTAGCAGGGACCGCTCCGGCAACGTGTGGTGGCTGGCCCCGCTCTCGTTCGGCGAGTCCTGGCACAACCTCCACCACGCCGACCCCACCAGCGCCCGGCACGGCGTCCTCACCGGCCAACTGGACGCCAGCGCCCGGCTGATCCGCTGGTTCGAACGCCTCGGCTGGGCCTACGACGTGCGCTGGCCCGACGCCGGCCGGGTACGGGCCCGACGCCAGGAAGGCCGGGAACCGGGAACGGGAACCACCGCACGGGAATTGCGGTCTTAGGCACCGTCAACGACCGGGATCGACCCGGTCGCGTGGAAAACGGGGAATCGAGAGACATGTCCATCCGCACTCGCACGACTCCGGTGACCGTCGTCGCCCTCGCCGCGGGCCTCGCCCTGGCCGCCGTGACCCCGGCCCTCGCGGGCACGACCTCCGTCGCCGCCCGGCCCGCCGCCGCGACCACCGCCCAGGGCGACCCGCGCAACGTCACCCAGCGGGTCGGCGACTTCTACGGTGCCTACATCGACGCCGTCCACGACCACGAGGACCCGGCGAGCGGCGCCGACGCCAAGGCGCTGCGCGACTTCTACCTCTCCGCCTCCGCCCGGAGGAAGGTCAGCGCCTGGGAGAGGAAGAACCACGCCGACGGCATCCTCTTCGCGCAGAACGTCCCCGTGAAGTGGAAGGTCGCCTACACCGGCTCCGGCATGGGCCACGCCACCAGCCGCGTCACCCTCACCTGGAGCGACGGCGCCCACCCCCAGGTGACCCGGATCGACGTGCAGTCCGACCTGACGACGCGGAAGATCACGGACCTGAAGCCGGCGGAGTGAACCGCGCCCGGCCGGGACCCTGCGGCGGGTCCCGGCCGGGCGGAGGGGTTCAGCGGTTGACCGCCCGCATCCCGGCCTCGTCGTACCGCTCGCCCGACACCTCCGGCAGCTCCGCGTCGATCTGCGCCAGCTCCTCTGGAGTCAGCTCGATGTCGACGGCGGCCGCGTTCTGCTCCAGGTAGGAGCGGCGCTTGGTGCCGGGGATGGGGACGATGTGGTCGCCCTGGGCCAGGACCCAGGCGAGGGCGAGCTGGGCCGGGGTGACGCCCTTCTTCCCGGCGATCTCCTTGACCTTGGCCGCGAGCCGCAGGTTGGCCTGGAGGTGCTGGTCGGTGAAGCGGGGGCTGGAGCGGCGGTAGTCGTTCTCGTCCAGCTCGTCGGGGGAGGAGAAGCGGCCGGCGAGGAAGCCGCGGCCGAGCGGCGAGTAGGCGACGAAGCCGATGCCCAGCTCGCGGCAGGTCGGCAGCACCTCCGCCTCCACGTCCCGCGACCACAGCGAGTACTCGCTCTGCACGGCCGTGATCGGGTGCACGGCGTTGCCCCGGCGCAGCGTCTCCGCGCTCGCCTCGCTCAGCCCGATGTGCCCGATCTTGCCCTCGGCGACCAGCTCGGCCAGCGCGCCCACCGTCTCCTCGATCGGCACGGCAGGGTCGACCCGGTGCTGGTAGTACAGGTCGATGTGATCGGTGCCCAGGCGCTGGAGGGAGCCCTCCACGGAGGAGCGGACATGCTCCGCCGAGCCGTCCTGGCGGCCCACGCTGGACATGTCGCCCGGCACGGCGTCGTCCATCCGGAAGTTGAACTTGGTGGCGAGGACGTAACTGTCACGGTGGCCCCGGATCGCCTCGCCGACCAGGGACTCGTTGGTGAGCGGCCCGTACATCTGGGCCGTGTCGAGGAAGTCGATGCCCAGCTCGCGGGCGCGCCGGATGGTCTCCACGCCCTCGTCCTGGTCGGCCGTCCCGTAGAACGCGGACATTCCCATGCAGCCGAGGCCGATGGCCGATACCCGCAGATCCCGCAGACTGCGCTGTCGCATGTGGTGTTCCAGCCTTTCGCACGCGCTCGATCGTCCTTCCGGACGACTTAGGGCCCCCAGCCGGGGACCGGGCCCCTTCATCCATCTAGCGACGGATCTGGCCGCCCGGCATCCCGTGAGGGACGCCGGGCACCGGAGCGCTCGTGACGCTACGAGCTGGAGCGCGCTCGAAGTCAAGTCACCCGTTCAGGCGTACCGGCAGCTCGAACAGGTCGTTCTGGGTGACCACCGGCTTGTTGCGCAGCTCGGACGCCGGGACCGCCAGGTCCAGGTGCGGGAAGCGGGCGTACAGCGCGGGCAGCGCCACGGCAGCCTCCAGCCGGGACAGCGCGGCGCCGGGGCAGACGTGCGGGCCGTGGCCGAAGGAGATGTGCCGGTTGGTGATCTCCCGCGTGACGTCGAACTCCCCGGCGCTCGGTCCGTGCGCCTCCTCGTCGCGGCCGAGCGCGCCGTACGACACGATCAGCGCGTCACCGGCCGGGATGACCCGGTCGCCCACGGGGACGTCCTCGGTGGCGAAGCGGATCAGCACGTGCGAGGTCGGCGTGGACCAGCGCAGCGTCTCCTCGACCACCGCCGACCAGTCCACCCGGCCGGACAGCACCAGTTCACGCTGGTCCGGGTGGGTGGAGAGGTTGACGACCGCGTTGACGATCAGGGAGATCGTCGTCTCGTGGCCGGCCGCGATCATCAACTGGAGGGTGGCGACGATCTCCTCGTCGGTGAGGTGGTCGCCGTCCGCCGAGGCGAGGATCAGCGCGCTGGTGAGGTCGTCGCCCGGCTCGGCCCGCTTCGCCGCGACGGTCGCCGCCATGATCCCGGCCAGCTCGGTCAGGGTGGCGACGACCTCGGCCGGCGGGGTCTGGGTGGAGAAGAACTTCTCGAACAGCACCTTCAGCCGGGGCAGCGAGGACTCGTCGATGCCCATCAGCTCGGCCACCACGTACATCGGGAGCGGGTAGGCGAAGGCCGCCTTCAGGTCCACCGCCCCGCCGCCGTCGGGCAGCGCGTCCAGCAGGTCCTGGGTGAGCTTCTCGATCCGCTCCCGCATCAGCTCCACCCGGCGCGGGGTGAGCGCCTGCGCGACCAGCGTGCGCATCCGGCGGTGGTCGGCGCCGTCCACGGTGAGCATCGAGCGGCCCGGATTGGCCAGCCCGATCAGCGGCCAGTCCGCCGGTATCTCGCCGCGCCGCCAGGCGCCCCACACGTTGATGTCCTTCACCAGGCGGGGGTCGGTCAGCAGTGCCTTTGCCTCGGCGTGCCGGGTGACGGCCCAGACGGGCACCCCGCCGGGCAGCTCCACGGCCGCGAGCGGTCCGGCCGCGCGCAGGGCCGCGCTCTCGCCGTCCAGATCGGTGACGAAGGGGTCGAGGGCGATACGGGAAGTCCCGGTACCGGTGGTCATCGTGACGTGCCTCCCAGGGCAGGGGTCGAAGTGAACCGCACGGGCAACTCGGTCAGCCCGCGCAGCCAGGGCGAGGGCCGACGGGTGAGGGACCCGGCGGGCACCGCCAGATCGATGTCCGGCAGCCGGTCGAGGACGACCTCGATGCCGGTGCGCGCGATCACCTCGGCGATCTCCTGCGCCGGGAACGGGCAGCGGTGCTCACCGTGCCCGAAGGAGAAGTGCGCGTTGTTGCCGCCGGTCAGCGCGGAGGCGTCGGTACGCACCTGGGGATCGGAGTTGGCACCCTGGAGGCCGAGCAGCAGCAGGTCACCGGCGCGTACGCGGCGGCCGCCGAGGTGGGTGTCGCGCGCCGCCCAGCGGCCCGCGACGTTCTGTGTGGGGCTGTCCTCCCACAGCACCTCGTTCATCGCCTCCGCGACGCTGTTGCGGCCGCCGAACAGGGAGGCGGCGAACCGGTCGTCGGTGAGCATCAGCCGCAGCGAGTTGCCGATCCAGTCGGCGGTCGGCTGGTGACCGGCCGCCATCATCACCATCAGGTCCTGGACGATCTCCTCGTCGGTGAAGCCGCCGTCGTCCGCCAGCATCCGCGAGACCACGTCGTCGGCGGGCTTCTCGGTGCGGTCGGCGACCAGCCGGGCCATGGCGGACGCCAGATGGGACTGGCCGTCCAGTGCCCGTTCCCGGCCGTCGATCATGTCGTTGAGCGCGGTGACCAGCTCCGGGCCCTCGTCGTCCGGGAAGCCGTAGAGGTGCGCGAGGACCCGCACGGGCAGCAGCGCCGAGTACTGGGCGACGAGGTCGGCCTCGCCGGAGAGGCAGACGGTGTCGATCAGCTCGTCCGCGAACCGCTCCGCCTGGCGCCGCAGTTCGAAGGGGTCGACCGACTCCAGCGCGTTGCTGATCATCGCGGCGCGCTGCCGGTGCCGTTCGCCGACCGTGTAGAGGATCGAGGGCTGGCGGTGCCCGATCATCGGCAGCAGCGGCCAGTCGTCGGGGACGTTCTCCCACTGGTTCCACAGCTCGGAGTCACGGCTGAACAGCACCGGATCGCCGGTCACCTGATGCAGCTCGCGGTAGCCCACCACCAGCCAGGCCGGGATGCCGCCGTCCAGCTCCACCGGCACCACGGAGCCGTGGTCGCGCCGCAACTCCCGGTAGAGGCAAGCTGGTTCGGTCTGGAACCGGGGTCCCGCGAGGGGTACGGCCTCGGACATCAGACCAGCTCCCCTCTGGCTCCGGCCGCCTCGGCGTACCGGGTCTGCACATGACGGACCAGGGTGATGAGCACTTCCTTGGCCGACTCGCGGGAGCGGGCGTCGCAGTCGATGAGCGGCACGTCCGGATCGAGGTCCAGGGCCGCGCGCACGTCGTCGCCCGCGCGCACCGGGCCGCCGAAGTCGTTGCAGGCCACGATGAACGGCGTGCCGTGGTGCTCCAGCCGGTCGATGGCGTACCAGGAGTCGTCGATCCGACGGGTGTCCACCAGCACGACCGCGCCGAGCGTGCCGGAGAACAGCCGGTCCCACAGGAACCAGAACCGCTCCTGGCCGGGCGCCCCGAACAGGTACAGCACGTTGTGCGCGTCCAGGGTGATGCGGCCGAAGTCGAAGGCGACGGTGGTGGCCGTCTTGCCGACCACCTGCGCGATGTCGTCCACCGACGCGCCGGCCTGGGTCATCGTCTCCTCGGTGTTGAGGGGACGGATCTCGCTGACCGAGCGGACCAGAGTGGTCTTGCCGACGCCGAAGCCGCCCACGACGACGATCTTCAGACCGTTGTCGGCGGAGGCACCCAACGGGGTGCGCGCGTCAGAGGTTGCGGAGTCCAACGAGCACCTGCTCCAGGATGTCGGGGTCGGTGATGGCGGGGCGGCTCGGATGGCGGGCGCTCACATGGCCGGTGGCCAGGAGGTCGGACAGCAGCACCTTGGTGATGCTGACGGGCAGGCGCAGCTCGGCGGCGATCTCCACCACGGAGGTGGGGAACTCCGTCAGCCGCAGGATGGCCACGTGCTCGGACTGCATGCCGGCGGCCGCCGCCGACTCGGCGACGAGCAGTGTGACCAGGTCCAGCGGGCTGCCGTCGCCGGTCCCGACCCGTCCCCGCGTGATGGTGTAGAGACGGTCGGGAGCGTCGTCTCTGCCCGGACGGCTCATGAGGAGCGAGGCGGAGCGGTGAGGTGCTCGCCGAGTTGCTCCACCAGCTCGCTCATCGTGTGGCCGACGACTCCGGGGTCGGCGTCCTCGCTGGTCACCACGGCCAGGTGGGCGCCCTGGCCCGCCTCGACGATGAAGAGGACACCGCCGTAGAACTCGGCCATCGCCGAGCGGACGCCGCCGCTGCCGTCGCCGAACTCCACGGACGCGCCGTGCGAGAGCGACTGGATGCCCGCGGCGATCGCGGCGAGCTGGTCCGCCTGGTCGACGGACAACTCGGGTGTACGGCACAGCTTGAGGCCGTCACGGGAGAGCACGAGCGCGTGCCGGGCGCCAGGAGTCTTCTCCAGCAGGCCCTCGAGGAGCCAGGTGAGCGTGTCGTCGGCGGTGGTCGGGCCGGTCATGAAGTGGTGTCGCCTTCCAGGTGCGTGTGCGGTTGCGTGGGGGGATGGGGGACAGCGGGGGTGTCGGCGGGGCCGGGCCCGCCGGGGTTCTCGGGCCGGGTGTGCGGCGCCCGGTCCCCGGCCTTCTCCGGCCGCGGGCCGGTGCCGGGTCGGACCGCGTCGCGGAAGCTGCTGAAGCGGGCCGCGCGCACCTTCGCCTGGTCGGGGCCGGGCGCGGGCCGCGCGGTGTCGTCGTGCGAGGCCGACCGGGACCGCTCGGCCTCGGCCAGCGTGCGGCCGCGACGCCGCTTGGGCAGCCCGCCCACCTCGTCGGCGGGCGGAGCGGGGGACTCGTTGACCAGGGCGGCCGGGGCGGCGGGGGCGGCGGAGCTCTCGGGCCCCGGCGCCGGGGTGAGCGGGGCCGCGGGGGCCGGGCTGGTGAGGATCTCCTGCGGTACGAGCATCAGCACACCGGTGCCGCCGCGCGCCGAGGGCCGGAACGACACCTTGAGGCCGTACTTGCGGGCCAGCCTGCCGACCACCGCGAGGCCGAGCCGGGTGCCGGTCAGACCGCCGAGGCCGGACACGTCACCGGTCACCGCGCGCTCGGCACGGCGCAGTTGCACGTCGCCCATCACCAGGCCGCTGTCCTCCACGGAGACGATGACCCCGGCCGGGACCTCCTCCACGTAGACATGGACCTCGGCGGTGGGCGGGGAGAAGTTCGTGGCATTGTCGAGGAGTTCGGCGAGCGCGTGCATCACGCCCTCGGCCGCGTGCCCGGAGACGGCGACCCCGCTGACCGAGTGCACCCGCACCCGCCGGTAGCCGCCGATCCGGCCCATCGCGCCGCGCAGGATGGACTCCATGGCGATGGGCCGCGCCCAGCGCCGTCCCGAACGCGCCCCGGTGAGCACGGCGATGGAGTCCGCCAGCCGCCCGGCCTGCGCGGTGCGGTGGTCCAGGTGCAGCAGGTCGGCGAGGATCTCCTCGTCGCTGTGCCGCTCCTCCATCGCCCGCAGGTCGGCGAGGGTGGCCGTGGCCAACGCCTGCATCCGGCCTGCCGTGTTGGAGGTGGCCGAGACGGCGGCGGCGCGTTCGCGCCGGGCCCGCTCCAGTTCCCCGGACAGCCGCAGCACCTCACCCCGCAGCCGCTCCGTCTCCCGTGCGCCGTCCTTCTCCAGCCGGACCCGCTCGGTGCTGAACTCCTGTCGCTGAGCCGCAAGTTCGTCGATGAGTCGCTGCTGCTCCCGGCGCGTCTCCTCCTCCGCCGAGGTCCGCTGCCGCTCCAGCCGCGCCACGTCGGCCAGCGCGTCCTCGAGCCGGCGCCGGGCACGGCGGGCGGAGTGCCGGGCCCGGGCGGCCACGGCCACCGCGACGCAGAGCACGACCCCCGCCGAACCCCCGGCCCACACCAGCGCGGTGCGCGCCGGGTCGGGGGCGGCCGCCACGACCGCGCCGAGCGCGAGCGCCGACAGAGCGGCGGTCGCGACGAGGGCGACGGCGAGCGTGCGGAGGGCGTGGCGGTCGTCGCCAGGGGGCGTGGGCGCGGTCATCGGTCCGGTCTGGTCCTCGCGGCAATCGGGGGTGGTCGGGAGACGAGAATCACTGGCTTGAGTGAACCGGCGGTCACTATACGAGAGTTGATGATCAAAGTGGAAAGAAAGCAGCGGCCTTCCATGAAGTGGACGTTCAAATCATGGCTTTGGCCGCCAACCGGGCGCTGGTCACGTATGCACCGAAGCCGTAGATCTTGACGACCGGCCCGCCGCCCGCTGGACTGTGAGCGCCCGCCCCGACGGGGTCGTGGCCAGGGGGAGAAGGTGCGAAGGGGGAGCGGCACGTGGCGGGGGATCCGGGGGCGTGGAGCCTCCTCGCGCGCCTGGTCCGGTTCACCGGACGCGCCCTGCGCGGCGAATGGCGCGCCGTCGTCGTGGGCCCGGTGCGGCGGCTCGCGCGCCGGGGACTGTCCGGGCTGGTCCTCGCCTTCGTCGCCGCGTCGGGCGTCGTCCTCTTCCACGACCTAGCCCAGCATCCCCTCGGCGCCACCTGGGTCCGGCGGCTCGGCGGCGTCACCGCCGACCTCCCCCTGTGGCTCTCCCTGCTGCGCACCCCCGTATCGCTCTACGTCCCCGCGCTGGACCTGCCGGTGTGGGCGGGCATCACCCAGTTGTTCCTGGCCTTCGCGCTCGCCGAACTGGTCCTCGGCCGCGCCCGCACCCTGGCCATCGCCTACGTCACCACACTGGCCGGGACCCTCACAGCCCGGCTCATGATCGCCCTCGGCCCCGGTTGGTGGGGGTTCGGCCTGCCCGCCGCATGCGGTTCCGTCCTCGACACCGGCCCCTCGGCCGCCGTCGTGGGTCTGTTCACCTATCTGGCCGTGGTGCGGCGGGCCCCCGTGGTTTTCACCCTGACAGGCGGATCCATGGTGTGGGAGTCCGTCGCGGTGCCCAACCTCGCCGGGCGCGAGCACCTGATCGCCGTGGCCGCCGCGATCACCCTGGGCCTGCTGCGCGGCCGCCGCCCCCGCCTCCCGTACGCCGGGAAGCCCCGGCCCCTGCCGGTACCCGCCCCCGGTGCCCCGCCCGCGCCTTCCGTCCCTGACCCCCGCATCGCGCCCGCACTTCCGACCGACACGGCGCGGACACGTCAATGTGATGGTTTTCGCACTTCGACCGGGGCACGCACCCCCTAGTGTTTCCGCGAAGTACGGGGGCAGTACGTGGCTGACACCATGGTGTTCGTCGCCGGCAGGCTGAAGGGAATCCCAGATGTTCCGCAAGGTGCTGGTAGCCAACCGCGGGGAGATCGCCATCCGCGCTTTCCGGGCGGGCTACGAACTCGGCGCGCGCACGGTGGCCGTCTTCCCCCATGAGGACCGCAACTCGCTGCACCGGCTCAAGGCCGACGAGGCGTACGAGATCGGCGAGCCCGGACACCCCGTCCGCGCCTATCTCTCCGTCGACGAGATCGTGACCGCCGCCCGCCGTGCCGGGGCCGACGCCGTGTACCCCGGCTACGGCTTCCTCTCGGAGAACCCCGAGCTGGCCCGCGCCTGCGAGGAGGCGGGCATCACCTTCGTCGGCCCCAGCGCCGACACCCTCGAACTCACCGGCAACAAGGCCAGCGCTGTCGCCGCCGCCCGCGCGGCCGGGGTGCCCGTGCTCGGCTCCTCCGCGCCCTCCAACGACGTGGACGAACTGGTGCGCGCCGCCGACGAGATCGGCTTCCCCGTCTTCGTGAAGGCGGTCGCGGGCGGCGGCGGCCGGGGCATGCGCCGGGTCGAGGACCCCGCGCAGCTCCGCGAGTCCATCGAAGCCGCCTCCCGCGAGGCCGCGTCCGCCTTCGGCGACCCGACCGTCTTCCTGGAGAAGGCCGTCGTCGACCCCCGTCACATCGAGGTGCAGATCCTCGCCGACGGCGAGGGCGACGTCATCCACCTCTACGAACGCGACTGCTCGCTCCAGCGCCGCCACCAGAAGGTCATCGAGCTCGCCCCCGCGCCCAACCTCGACCCCGCACTGCGGGACCGGATCTGCGCCGACGCCGTCCGCTTCGCCCGCGAGATCGGCTACCGCAACGCCGGCACCGTGGAGTTCCTGCTCGACCGGGACGGCAACCACGTCTTCATCGAGATGAACCCCCGCATCCAGGTCGAGCACACGGTCACCGAGGAAGTAACCGACGTCGACCTCGTCCAGGCCCAGATGCGCATCGCCGCCGGGGAGACCCTCGCCGACCTCGGCCTCGCCCAGGACCGGATCACCCTGCGCGGCGCCGCCCTCCAGTGCCGGATCACCACCGAGGACCCCGCCAACGGCTTCCGCCCGGACACCGGACAGATCAGTGCCTACCGCTCACCCGGCGGCTCCGGCATCCGGCTCGACGGCGGAACCACCCACGCCGGTACCGAGATCAGCGCCCACTTCGACTCCATGCTGGTCAAACTCACCTGCCGGGGAAGGGACTTCCAGGCCGCCGTCGGCCGCGCCCGCCGCGCGGTCGCCGAGTTCCGCATCCGGGGCGTCGCCACCAACATCCCCTTCCTGCAGGCCGTGCTGGACGACCCCGACTTCCGCGCCGGACGCGTCACCACCTCCTTCATCGAGGAGCGCCCGTATCTGCTGACGTCCCGTCACTCGGCCGACCGGGGCACCAAGCTGCTCACCTATCTCGCCGACGTCACCGTGAACAAGCCGCACGGCGAGCGCCCCGAACTCCTCGACCCCGTGACCAAGTTGCCCCCGCTGCCCGCGGGCGAGCCGCCGGCCGGCTCCCGGCAGCGCCTGGTCCACCTCGGCCCCGAGGGATTCGCCCGCGAACTGCGCCAGTCCCGGGCGCTCGGCGTCACCGACACCACCTTCCGCGACGCCCACCAGTCGCTGCTGGCCACCCGCGTGCGCACCAAGGACCTGCTCGCCGTGGCCCCCGTCGTCGCCCGCACGCTGCCCGAGCTGCTGTCCCTGGAGTGCTGGGGCGGCGCCACCTACGACGTGGCGCTGCGCTTCCTCGCCGAGGACCCGTGGGAGCGGCTGGCGGCGCTGCGCGAGGCGGTCCCCAACATCTGTCTGCAGATGCTGCTGCGCGGCCGCAACACCGTCGGCTACACCCCGTACCCCACCGAGGTCACCGACGCCTTCGTGCACGAGGCCGCCGCCACCGGCGTCGACATCTTCCGCATCTTCGACGCGCTCAACGACGTCGACCAGATGCGGCCCGCCATCGACGCCGTACGCGAGACCGGCACCGCGGTCGCCGAGGTCGCCCTCTGCTACACCGCCGACCTCAGCGACCCCGCCGAGCGGCTCTACACGCTCGACTACTACCTGCGGCTGGCCGAGCGGATCGTCGAGGCCGGCGCCCATGTCATCGCCATCAAGGACATGGCGGGCCTGCTGCGCGCCCCGGCCGCCGCCAAGCTGGTGACCGCGCTGCGCAGCGAGTTCGAGCTGCCGGTGCATCTGCACACGCACGACACCGCGGGCGGACAGCTCGCCACATACCTCGCCGCGATCCAGGCGGGCGTCGACGCGGTGGACGGCGCCGTCGCCTCGATGGCCGGGACGACCTCGCAGCCCTCGCTGTCGGCTCTCGTCGCCGCCACCGACCACTCCGAGCGCCCCACCGGCCTGGACCTGCAGGCCGTCGAGGAGCTGGAGCCGTACTGGGAGGGCGTGCGCAAGGTCTACGCCCCCTTCGAGGCGGGCCTCGCCTCCCCGACCGGTCGCGTCTACCACCACGAGATCCCCGGCGGCCAGCTCTCCAACCTGCGCACCCAGGCCGTCGCGCTGGGCCTCGGCGACCGCTTCGAGGAGATCGAGGCGATGTACGCGGCCGCCGACCGCATCCTCGGCCGCCTGGTCAAGGTCACCCCGTCCTCCAAGGTGGTCGGCGACCTCGCCCTGCACCTGGTCGGCGCCGGTGTGTCACCGGACGACTTCGAGGCCGACCCGGACCGCTTCGACATCCCGGACTCGGTGATCGGCTTCCTCCGCGGCGAGCTGGGCACCCCGCCCGGCGGCTGGCCGGAGCCGTTCCGTACCAAGGCGCTGCGCGGACGCGCCGAGGCCAAGCCGGTGCGGGAGCTGTCCGCCGAGGACCGCGAGGGACTCGCCAAGGACCGGCGCCCCACCCTGAACCGGCTGCTGTTCCCCGGCCCGACGGGCGAGTTCGACACCCACCGGCAGGCGTACGGCGACACCAGCGTGCTGGACAGCAAGTCCTTCTTCTACGGACTGCGCCAGGCGAAGGAGTACGCCGTCGACCTGGAGCCGGGTGTGCGGCTGCTGATCGAGTTGCAGGCGGTCGGTGAGGCGGACGAGCGCGGTATGCGCACGGTGATGTCCACCCTCAACGGCCAGCTCCGGCCGATCCAGGTCCGCGACCGCTCGGCCGCCACCGACGTACCGGTGACGGAGAAGGCCGACCGCTCGCAGCCGGGCCATGTGGCGGCGCCGTTCGCCGGAGTGGTGACGCTCGCGGTGGAGGAGGGCGCCGAGGTCGCGGCCGGGGAGACCGTGGCCACCATCGAGGCGATGAAGATGGAGGCGACGATCACCGCGCCGAAGGCGGGCCGGGTGTCCCGGCTTGCGATCAACCGCATCCAGCAGGTGGAGGGCGGAGACCTGCTGGTCGAGCTGGCCTGAGCCGCCGTACGTCCGCTCCGGCCCCCGCGAGTGGGGGCCGGAGCGGACGTACGGGCGGGATCAGTCCCAGAGCGGGTAGACCATGGTCTGCGTGAAGCCCTTCGGGCGCGCGTCGTCGTACGTCACGCTCATCCGGGTGTAGCGCTGCACGGCAGGGTTCTTCTTCCACTCGGCCGGACGGTCGAGGCGCACGGTCACGTGGTACGAGCGGAAGACGCCCTTGGCGCAGTACGGGTCGCAGTCGTTGACCACGTTCACACCCTCGGCCACGGCCGACTCCGAGTCCCACTTGAGCCAGTTGAGCCCGTTCAGCCGGCTGTTGCCGTCACCGCAGGCCAGGAGGAAGTCGGCCGGGCGCACGTCCTTCTTCCACTGGCAGTCGACGAGCACGGGGGCGGTCCGGTCGCGGTGTGGCAGGGGGGCCGTCGGGGGGCTGGCCGACGCCGTCGTCATCGCCGCGGTGAGCAGGGCTCCCGCCGCCAGGGTGACCGTCGTTCCCACCAGTGATCCGCGCATGGTCGCTCCCACCTGTCGTGCTGTGTCCGACCGTGTGCCGACGCTACGACCCTTCGCCCGAATGCACCACTCGCGCAGGTCGGAGCGCGGGTCAGCCGTGCCGGACGGTCAGCCCGTAGAACGCGACGCGGGCACCCTTGGTGGTGGAGTCGGACGAGGACTGGTTGTAGGACCCGGCCTTGAAGTACTGCTTGTACGGCTTGAAGGACGCCGGGATGCCATAGCGGGTGGTGCTGCCGTTGACGGTCAGCTCGATGGTGTCGCCGCCGGTCACGGCGATGCTGTACGTCCAGGTCTTGCCCACCGGCACCTGGCCCACGGTGTGCGCGGTCTGGCCGCCGGAGGGGGAGTTCTCGGTGCCCAGGACGATCTCGCCGTCGGAGTGGTAGTACAGCTCCAGGAGCGGCTTGGTGGAGGTACCGCCGGAGCCGAGGTGGATCTGTCCGACGCAGACGTTCTTGGTCACCGACACCACCCGGAGGGTCGCGCTCATCCGGTGCGTGCCGGTGAGCGCCCAGTCGGCCGCGCCGCCGCCGGGGTTCATCTCGCGCAGCTCGGAGCGGGCGTAGTTCGAGTTCGGCGTGGTGACGCCCTTCTCGGGCGCCCAGAAGGTCATCGCGCCGTCGCGGGTGTCGGTGTAGAAGTACGCGTCCTGGTAGCCGTTCGCGCCGCGCAGCCGGGACGAGGGGATCGTGGTGGGCGAGCCGGGGGAGCCGACCGGCTCCTGGAGCTGCCAGACCGACAGGTCGAAGTTGCCGCCGGGCGCCACGTCCGGGTCGGCCGCGTGCGCGGTTCCGCCGAGGGCGCCGAGAGTGAGGGCGAGGCTCGCGGCCGCCGCCGTGAGAAGCCGGGAACGGATCATGTGGGGGGGTCCTCCCGCCGGGCCGGACGCGTTCAGCAGTCTGAACACCGAACGCATCCTTGGACGTCGATGACCCGTGAAGCTAAAGGTCCGGTCCAGGCCCGTCAAGGGGTCACGGCATCAGCAGGAGCCCTCGTCCTGCCACGGACCCCAGTCGGAGCCGCTCGGCGTCTCGTTCTGGGTCCACCACTTGGCCTTCCAGTTGTGGTGGTTGTAGGACGCCTCGTCCCCGCTGACGTAGACGGCCGACGAACTCCAGGCCGCCTTGCAGGAGTTGCCGGGATTTGGGGGCGTCGGGGTCGGCGTGGGCGTGGGCGTGGAGTTCGGCGGGGTGGCACCGGCGAACTTCACCGAGAACTTGGCGAAGTCCCAGGCGCTCTGGGCCACGCTGGAGCAAGTGCCCGAGGTGCGGCCGCCGTTGTCGGCCGGGGTGCACTGGCGGTCGCGGTTCAAGCTCCAGAAGGTGAAGCGGTCCATGTGGTGGCCGGTGGCGAAGTCCAGCACCGTCTGGAAGTCGGCCTGGGAGAAGTACTCCCCGGTGTCGCTGCGGCCGTTCATCCCGGAGAAGCCCTCGTGGGCGTACGCCGTGGCCTCGTCCCAGTCGAAGGTGGAGCGCAGGACGCCGTTGAAGGCGGCCAGCGCGCTGGTCTGGCTCGCCGCGCCGTTGAAGCCGCCGTCGAAGGGCATGATGGAGAAGTTGTTCGGGGTGAAGCCCTGGGACTTCGCCTCCAGCAGCATCTGCTTGCCGAACCAGCCGGTGCCGTCCGCCGTGCCGGCCGTGGTCACCGAGACGTACAGGCCGGGGTTGTTCTGCTGGAGGATCTTGGCGGCGCCGATCTCGTTGTGGACGGCCGCCGTGTTCTCGTACTCCGGCTCCTCCAGGTCGAAGTCGATGGCGTGCAGGCCGTACTTGGTGATGACCTGCTGGTAGGCCGCCGCCGTGGCCGCCGGGTCGGCGCAGGTCTGGCCCAGCTTGGTGCCGCCGTAGCCACCGATCGAGATGGAGACGTCACCGCCCTTGGACCGGATGGTGTTGATCACCGACTGCACGGCGGTGTCCGAGGAGACCGGCGAGGTGCCGCCCCAGGTGGGAGAGCAGCCACCGCCGTTGGGTGCCAGCACGAACGCGAGCTGGAACGCCTTGAGGCCGGTGGCGTCCATGATGGCGGCCGCGTTCGGCGGGTCGTTGTCCGTCGGCATCAGATAGGGGGCCGCCGCGTACCAACGGTTGTCGAGCGCGCTCGTGGCGCCCGAGGCGCTGCCCGCGACCAGTGCCGTCGTGCCGGCCGCGGCCAGCGTGACGGCGGCGGCCGCGCCCAGACATGCCCGAAGACGTCTCACTAAGAGCCTCCAGAGGGGGTGGGGGATGGGGGAGTGCAAGACTCCTGGACAGCGCCCCTCTTGGTCTAGTCCAATACGCGTCTTTGGACTGGACCAAACCGTCTCTTTACCGAGGAGTAAGTGAACGGCCCTTGTGCGCAGGGCACTTGCCGAACCGGCCGATCTGCGCGGAACCGTGGCGGAGCGTCCGCCCTCTGAGGCACCCTTGACGCTGTGCGTACTGTTTCGCCACGTTTGAGCGGCGGTGCGCGACGGGGAGCGATCACACGAAGGGCGGGGCGAACTGCGGTGGAGATCACCATTCACAGACCCGGCGAACTGACCTCCGCGCTGCGCGGGGCCTGGCACCGGGCGATGGACGAGTCACCCGAGTACGCCAACCCCTTCCTCGCGCCGGAGTTCGCCATCGGAGTAGGCCGCCATCGGAGCGGCGTACGCATCGCGGTGCTGCGCGAGGGCGGGGAACCGGTCGGCTTCCTCCCCTATGAGCGGGGGCCGTTGGGCACCGGCCGGGCCATCGGCCTCGGACTCTCCGACTGCCAGGCGCTCGTGCACCGGCCGGGCGTCACCTGGGACGCGGCCGAACTGCTGCGCGCCTGCGGGCTCAGCATCTTCGAGTTCGACCATCTCGTCCAGGAGCAGCGGCCGTTCGCCCCGCATCTCACCGGCACCTTCGCCTCGCCGGTCATCGACGTGAAGCCCGGCGACGGCACCTACGCCGAGTGGCTGCGCGCCACCTATCCGGGGCTCGCCAAGACGACCCTGAAGAAGGAGCGCAGGCTCGGCCGGGACATCGGCGAGGTGCGGTTCGTGTTCGACGAACGCGACCCGGAGGTGCTGCGCACCCTCATGCGCTGGAAGTCGGCCCAGTACCGCCGCACCGGCCGCATGGACCGGTTCTCCCGCCCCTGGATCGTGGACCTGGTGAACCACCTCTTCCATGTCCGCGAGGAGCACTTCACCGGCGTGCTCTCCGTGCTGTACGCGGGAGACCGCCCGGTCGCCGCCCACTTCGGGCCGCGCTCCAGCACCGTCCTGGCCGCCTGGTTCACCGCCTACGACCCCGACCTGCACTACTACTCGCCGGGGTTGATGATGCACCTGCGTACGGCCGAGGGTGCCGCCCGCAGCGGCGTGACGCTGGTCGACCTCGGCCGGGGCGACAAGGAGTACAAGGACTGGCTCAAGACCCGCGAACTGCGGGTCGGTGAGGGCTTCGCGGCCCGCCCCCACCCTGTGGCGGTGGCCCAGCGGGTGTGGCGCCGGCCGGTGCGCGGGCTGCGCAACACCGTGCTGGCCCATCCCCAACTGCTGGCGCCCGCCGATCGGTTGCTGAAGACGGTGGGTCAACTACGCACCCAGGGGCGGCCGGGCCGCTGACCTCACCCGGCGGGACTGTCCGGACCAAAGCGCATGGTCCGGACAGTCCCGCCGCCGTGTGAACGGCCGCTGGATGTGAACGCCCTTGTGCAGAAAGGATTTAGCTTCCGAAGGCTTGCGCCCGTTTGGTTCATCCCTTAAATCAAAACATGAACTAAGCAGGGGCCGGTCTCCCGGTCCCGCAGTCGCAGGGAGCCGCAATGAGACTGAGATCCCTGGGGACAGCGCTCGCCGCCACGGCAGCACTGCTCGCCCTGCCCACCTTCCAACCACCGGCCGCCGTCGCCGCGACGGACGCCGCCCAAGCCGGCTGCAACACCGCCAACGCCGCGCAGGGCAAGCCCGCCACCGCCTCCTCCAGCGAGAGCGCGGGCACCCCGGCCTCCGCCGCCTTCGACGGCGACGCGGGCACCCGCTGGTCCAGCGCGTTCGCCGACCCGCAGTGGCTCCGCGTCGACCTCGGCTCGGTGCAGGACCTGTGCGGCATCGACCTGAACTGGGAAGCCGCCTACGGCAAGGACTTCCAGCTCCAGAGCTCGACCGACGGCACGAACTGGACCACGCTCAAGACCGTCACCGGCGCCACCGGCGGCACCGCCTCGTACGCGGTCAGCGGCTCCGGCCGCTACGTGCGCATCAACGGCACCGCCCGCGGCACGGCCTACGGCTACTCGCTGTGGGAGATGGCCGTGCACACCGGCACCACCGGTGTCCCGCCGGTGCAGGGCGGCGGCGACCTCGGCTCCAACGTGATCGTCGTCGACCCGAGCACGCCGAACCTCCAGCAGAAGTTCGACGACGTCTTCGCCCGCCAGGAGTCGAACCAGTTCGGCTCCGCCCGCTATCAGTTCCTGATGAAGCCCGGCACGTACAACAACATCAACGCCCAGCTCGGCTTCTACACCTCGATCTCCGGCCTCGGTCTCAACCCCGACGACGTGCAGATCAACGGTGACATCACCGTCGACGCGGGCTGGTTCAACGGCAACGCCACGCAGAACTTCTGGCGTTCGGCGGAGAACCTCGCCATCCGCCCGGTCAACGGCACCGACCGCTGGGCCGTCGCGCAGGCCGCCCCGTTCCGCCGCATCCACGTCCAGGGCGGGCTCAACCTCTCGCCCAACGGCTACGGCTGGGCCTCCGGCGGCTACATCGCCGACTCCAAGATCGACGGCACGGTCGGCCCGTACTCCCAGCAGCAGTGGTACACCCGTGACAGCTCGGTCGGCGGCTGGACCAACGGCGTCTGGAACATGGTCTTCAGCGGCGTCCAGGGCGCCCCGGCGACCAACTTCGACAGCGGCCCGTACACCACGCTGGACAACACGCCGGTCTCCCGCGAGAAGCCGTTCCTCTACCTCGACGGCTCCACGTACAAGGTGTTCGTCCCGGCCAAGCGCACCAACGCGCGGGGCGTGTCCTGGCCGGCCAACGCGGGGACCTCGCTGCCGCTGGACCAGTTCTACGTGGTCAAGCCCGGCGCGACGGCCGCCACCATCAACCAGGCGCTCGCCCAGGGCCTCAACCTGCTGTTCACGCCCGGCGTCTACCACCTGGACCGGGCCATCGAGGTCAACCGCGCCAACACCGTGGTCCTCGGCCTCGGTCTCGCCACCATCGTCCCGGACAACGGCGTCGACGCCATGCACGTCGCCGACGTGGACGGCGTCAAGCTGGCCGGCTTCCTCATCGACGCGGGCAGTGCCAACTCCGACACCCTGCTGCGGATCGGCCCGGCCGGCTCCACCGCCGACCACTCGGCCAACCCCACCACCATGCAGGACGTGTTCGTGCGCATCGGCGGCGCGGGCCCCGGCCTCGCCACCAACTCGGTCGTGGTCAACAGCAACAACGTCGTCATCGACCACACCTGGCTCTGGCGAGCCGACCACGGCAGCGGCGTCGGCTGGGACACCAACCGCGCCGACTACGGCCTGCGCGTGAACGGCAACGACGTCCTCGCCACCGGCCTGTTCGTCGAGCACTACAACAAGTACGACGTGTACTGGGCCGGGCAGCGCGGGCGCACGATCTTCTTCCAGAACGAGAAGGCGTACGACGTGCCCAACTCCGCCGCCATCACCCATGACGGCATCGTCGGCTACGCGGCCTACAAGATCGCCGACTCGGTCACCTCGCACGAGGCGTGGGGTCTGGGGAGTTACTGCAACTTCACCACGGACTCCTCCATCGTCCAGGCGCACGGCTTCCAGGTCCCGGTGAACTCCGGGGTCAAGCTGCACGACATCCTGGTGATCTCGCTCGGCGGCAAGGGCCAGTACGCCCACGTCGTCAACAACACCGGCGCCCCCACCTCGGGGTCCGACACCATCCCGTCCAAGATCACCCAGTTCCCGTAAGGCACACCGGCCCCTGCGTGTCCTCGCGGGCGCGCAGGGGCCGTCGTGTGCGCGGGGTCCGGCAGGCGGGGTCCGCGAGCCGCGCCTAGGGTGGCGTCGACGGAGGGCCGCGCGGCCCTCCGTCACGGCCCCCGGCCCGGTCAGGCGTCCGAGCGGCCGGCCGTCCAGGTCAACACCTGGGCTGCCGGGCCGACTTCACCCACCGGGAGCCTCCCGCTCCCGCCTCGGACGACCCCCGGTCCGGGGGCTCCTGCCCGAACGGAGTAGCACGGCGGGCGCCCCGCCGTGGCTGGCGCTGTGATGGAGGGGTCCCAACCTCGACCAGTGAGGCACCTCATGCGTATGCGCAAGCTTGCTACAACGGCCGTTCTCGCGGGCGCCCTTGCCCTGTCCGGCGCCACGGCGGCCCAGGCGGCAGACCCGGACCCGACCACCGGTGTCGCCGCCAACAGCCCCGGCGTCGCCTCCGGCAACGTCGTCCAGGTCCCCGTGGAGATCCCGGTCAACCTGTGCGGCAACACGATCGACGTCGTGGGCCTGCTGAACCCCGCGTTCGGCAACATCTGCGCCAACTCCTGAACGGCGCGTGACGGGTGCCGGTCCCTCCAGCGAGGGGCCGGCACCCGGCTGTCCCGGC
This sequence comes from Streptomyces seoulensis, assembly GCF_022846655.1. Taxonomy (NCBI): domain Bacteria; kingdom Bacillati; phylum Actinomycetota; class Actinomycetes; order Kitasatosporales; family Streptomycetaceae; genus Streptomyces; species Streptomyces seoulensis. The sequence goes on along the minus strand of NZ_AP025667.1, from coordinate 3,570,126 downwards.
TCAGTCGCGGGCGGCCGCGACGCTCTCCTTCGGGGCCGGGGCGACAGGGGGCCGGTCCGCCGGACGGCGGCCGCGCAGCAGCAGGCGCCGTACCGGACGCTCCACCCCCTCGAACAGCGCCCAGGACAGCCCGAGCGACACCGTGAACGCGGCCACGGTCACGCCGATCCCGGCCGCCGCGCCGAAGCGCGGCTTGTCTCCCAGCACGGCGATGCCCGCGCGCAGCACCAGCAGATGCACCATGTAGAACGCGAACGACAGCTCCCCGAGCCGCACCATCCGCCGCCCCCGCCAGAGTGTGGGCAGCCCGCGCAGGTCGGCGACGGCCGCCGCCGGGATCAGCGCGGTGAAGCCCGCCAGGGTGCAGGAGGTGGCCGCGTAACCGGGGGCCACCTGGGGGACGAGGAAGTAGCCGAGGATGGCCAGGGCGAGCGAGCCCTCCAGGCCGGGGCCGCGCCAGCGGTCGAGCAGCACCAGCCGCGCCGTGACCGTGCCGAGGACGAACTCCGGCAGCCGGGCGGCGGGCAGCGAGTACAGCGGCTGATCCAGCCAGTGGTGGGCGTCGGCCCAGGCCAGGCCCAGCGCGACCACCACCGCCGCGCCGCCCAGTATCAGCGTGCCGCGCGCGTCGAGCCTGCGCAGCAGCCAGAAGAGGGCCGGGAAGAGCGCGTAGAAGAACGCCTCGCAGGCCAGCGACCAGCTGACCGGGTTGAGCGTCTGCCACCAGGGCTGCCACCAGGAGTGCACCAGGGACAGGTTCGCCAGGGTCTGCTTCCAGGTCGGGAGCGCGGGCTTGCCCATGGCGAAGGCCACGGTGACCGCGATGAGGGCGGTGGCCAGGTGGACGGGGTAGACCCGCGCGATCCGCCGCCGCCAGAAACCGGGCGCCCGGTCGCCGGGCCGGGCCGACCAGGTGAGCACGAAGCCGGACAGGACGAAGAAGAACGACACCCCGGTGCCGCCGGGTGTGAAGGCCCAGGAGACCAGCCGCCCGGCCTGGCCGCCGAGGTAGCCGAAGTTGTTGATGTGCAGTCCGAACACCAGCAGGGCCGCCATCCAGCGCAGCCCGGTCAGCGAGGGCAGCGAAGGTCTGACGCCCCCCGGCGGGGAGGAGCGGGCGGTGGCCGCGTCGGGCCCGGCGGGCGGCGTCCGGGGCGTCCGGGTCGTCGCCGTGGTCATCCGATCACCTGCCGCTGGAGGTTCGCGTGGGGCATGGAGGGGACTGCTGCCCTCCCGCACCGCCACATTCACGTCATGCCGGAAACGTCACACTGCTGCCGAACGAGAGAGCCCCCGCGCTGCCACGGATGGCGGGCCCGGAGCACCCGGACGAGTGAGAGGCCGGTGCCGCGCGGAAGTGAGGATCGGGCGCTTGCGCGAGGACGGTGCGGGGAAACACAAGGGTGGGTTCCGGTTCGGGTCCGTTCACCCGTGCGAGGGACCGTGCGGCTCGGCGTGCCCCCGGGGCCGGAGCCGGGTCACATGATGCGGGCAGGCCCGCCGCGCTCCGGGTGCCGAACCGGTTCTCCACCGGGGACACGGAACGGCACCCAGCAGTCACACTAAGAAGTCAAAAAATTGCATAGCTCGTTTTCTTGAATCTCTCGTGTTTATGACGGTAGGTTCGTCCCATGACCGCATCCCAGCCTCCGACCACCGCCGCCGCGGAACTCCGCGGTGCGGGCCTCCGCGTCACGGCGGCCCGCGTCGCGCTGCTGGAGACCGTCCGTGCCGGCGACCACCTCGGTGCCGAGGCGATCGCCTCCCAGGTCCGCGAGCGTGTCGGCCACATCTCCGTGCAGGCCGTCTACGAGGCGCTGCACGCGCTGACCGGCGCGGGCCTCATACGCCGCATCGAGCCCGCGGGCAGCCCCGCCCGGTTCGAGGGACGCGTCGGCGACAACCACCACCACGCCGTGTGCCGGTCGTGCGGTGCCGTCGTCGACGTCGACTGTGCCGTGGGCCACGCGCCCTGCCTGACCGCTTCCGACAACCGGGGCTTCGCCATCGACGAGGCCGAGGTCGTGTACTGGGGCACCTGCTCCGACTGTTCCACCGGCCGCAGCTCCTGAGCGCCGGGTTCGTCCGTTCCGGAAGGATTGACAATGCCTGACAACGAAGACGCGATCGTCACCGACCCGAAGCCCGAGGAGTCCGGCGGCTGCCCCGTCGCCCACGGTGCCAGCGCCACTTCCCTGCACCCGGCCCTCGGCAGCGGCAACGACCGCTGGTGGCCCAAGCAGCTCAACCTGAAGGTCCTTGCGAAGAACCCGCCCGTCGCCAACCCGCTGGGCGAGGAGTTCGACTACGCCGAGGCGTTCCTCAGCCTCGACCTGCCGGCCGTCAAGCGCGACCTCGCGGAGGTGCTCACCACCTCCCAGGACTGGTGGCCCGCGGACTTCGGACACTACGGCCCGTTCATCATCCGGATGGCCTGGCACAGCGCCGGCACCTACCGGACCCGGGACGGCCGCGGTGGCGGCGGCACCGGCCAGCAGCGCTTCGCCCCCCTGAACAGCTGGCCGGACAACGCCAACCTGGACAAGGCCCGCCGTCTGCTGTGGCCGGTGAAGAAGAAGTACGGCCAGAACATCTCCTGGGCCGACCTCATGATCCTCGCGGGCAATGTCGCGCTGGAGACCATGGGCTTCAAGACCTTCGGCTTCGGCGGCGGCCGCGTGGACGCCTGGGAGCCCGACGCCGACGTGTACTGGGGTCCGGAGACCACCTGGCTCGGCGACGAGCGCTACACCGGCGACCGTGAGCTGGAGGAGCCCCTCGCGGCCGTCCAGATGGGCCTGATCTACGTCAACCCCGAGGGCCCCAACGGCCACCCGGACCCGATCGCCGCGGCCCGCGACATCCGCGAGACGTTCGGCCGCATGGCGATGAACGACGAGGAGACCGTCGCCCTGATCGCGGGCGGCCACACCTTCGGCAAGACCCACGGCGCGGGCCCGGCGAGCGACGTCGGCCCTGACCCGATGGACGCCCCGATGGAGCAGCAGGGCCTCGGCTGGAAGAACAGCTTCGGCACCGGCAAGGGCCCCGACACCATCACCTCGGGCCTCGAGGTCACCTGGAACTCCACGCCGATCACCTGGGACGTGAACTTCTTCGCCACCCTGTTCGGCTACGAGTGGGAGCTGACCGAGAGCCCCGCCGGCGCCAAGCAGTGGAAGCCGAAGGACGGCGCGGGCGAGGGCACCGTGCCCAGCGCCTTCGACCCGGCCAAGAAGATCGCGCCGAACATGCTCACGACGGACCTGTCGCTGCGCTTCGACCCGATCTACGAGCCGATCTCCCGCCGCTTCTACGAGAACCCGGAGGAGTTCGCGGACGCCTTCGCGCGTGCCTGGTACAAGCTGACCCACCGCGACATGGGCCCGAAGTCGCTGCTGCTCGGCCCGGAGGTCCCGGAGGAGACGCTGCTGTGGCAGGACCCGCTGCCCCAGCCGCAGGGCGAGCCGATCGACGCGGCCGACGCCGACGCGCTCAAGGGCAAGATCCTCGACTCGGGTCTCACCGTGTCCCAGCTCGTCAGCGCCGCCTGGGCGTCCGCGTCCACCTTCCGCGGCAGTGACAAGCGCGGCGGTGCGGACGGCTCCCGCGTCCGTCTGGAGCCGCAGCGCGGCTGGGAGGTCAACGACCCCGACCAGCTCGCCCTGGTGCTGCGCACCCTCGAGGGCATCCAGGAGGAGTTCAACGCCTCCGCCGGTGCCAAGCACGTCTCCCTGGCCGACCTGATCGTCCTCGGCGGCGACGCCGCGGTGGAGAAGGCCGCCAAGGACGGCGGGTTCCCGGTTCAGGTGCCCTTCACGCCGGGCCGCGTGGACGCCAGCCAGGAGCAGACCGACGTCGAGTCCTTCGAGGCGCTCAAGCCCGCCGCCGACGGCTTCCGCAACTACGTCGGCAAGGGCAGCAACCCCGGCCGCGCCGAGTACGCGCTCGTCGACCGCGCCAACCTGCTGACCCTCAGCTCCCCGGAGATGACCGTCCTCGTCGGCGGTCTGCGGGTCCTGGGCGCCAACTACCAGGACTCCAAGCTGGGTGTCCTCACCGAGACGCCGGGCGTGCTGACGAACGACTACTTCGTCAACCTGCTCGACCTGGGTACGACGTGGAGCTCCACGTCCGAGGACGAGGCCACGTTCGAGGGCCGCGACGCGGCCACCGGCGCGGCCAGGTGGACCGGCACCCGTGCCGACCTGGTCTTCGGCTCCAACGCCGAGCTGCGCGCCGTCGCCGAGGTGTACGCCAGCGACGACGCCAAGGAGAAGTTCGTCAAGGACTTCGCCGCCGCGTGGCACAAGGTGATGAACCTCGGCCGGTTCGACCTCGCCTGAGCCCGAACACCCGGAAGGGGCGCCCCCGAGCCGACCGGCCCGGGGGCGCCCCCTTTGTGTGAAACCCCCGGCGACCTGCGGTTCCCGCTTCCCCGGCGTCCGGTACTGCGGGCTCGCCGGGACAGGTGCACGATGGTGGTGTGGCAGGCGAGAGGAGGCTGCCGATGACTCGGACACCTCCGGAGACGATCACCCCTCTGCGGCTGTGGCGCTGGCGGCGTAATCCGTTGCGGCGGCACGGTGACCTCGTCGAGGGCTGGGTCGTGCTCCTCACCTGGATCTTCGTCGTACTGGGCGGTGCCCTCGCGGGTTACGCCGCCGCGAGTTCCGTGGACTCCACACTCGCCGCTCGCCGCGACCAGGTGCACGAGGTCCGCGCCGTGCTCACCGGCCCCGCGCCGAAGACCCCGCCGGCGGGCAGCGGCTACGACGACGACCGGGTCTGGGCCGCGGTGCGCTGGACCGACGGCAAGGGCGCCGTGCACACCGACCGGGCCAAGGTGAGCCCCGGCACCGCGGCCGGGAGCACCGTCACCCTCTGGACCGACGGCACCGGACGCACCGTGCCGCCGCCCGCCTCCCTGGCCGAGGCCCTGCTCCAGACCGTGCTCACCGGTGTCCTCGTCGCCCAGATCACCGGCACGGTCGTCTGGGCCTCCGGACGGCTGGTGTGCGGCTCCCTCGTCCGGCGCCGGCTCGCGGAGTGGGACGAGGAGTGGAAACGCGTCGGGCCGGAATGGCGCCGGCTGAGCGGCGGCCGGGGCTGAGCCACCCCGCCCGGCTCACCCGCGCAGTGCCTCGAACGCCCGCCGGGCCGCGACCCCGATGGCCAGGTCGATGTCCGGGGCCTGGGACGCCCTGCGGTCCGCGCGGGTCAGCGCGGCCAGGGCGACGCGGTCGCCGGAGTCCGCCTCCACCACGCCGACCTCGTGCCGCAGATGCAGGAACGTGCCCGTCTTGCCGCTGTAGCGGAGCGAGTCCGCGCGCAGTTCGCTCACCATGCGGTGCGCGAAGACCTGCAGGCCCATGAGACGGCGCAGCTCCGCGGTGGCACGCGGATCGGCGATCTCGTCGCGCCACACCCGCTCCAGCAGGGACACCAGCGCCCCGGCCGTGCCGGTACTGGCGTGCGCCGGATCCAGGGTCTCGATGGTGTGGTGGCCGGTGCGCTCGTCGCGTACGGCCAGCTCCAGCGCGAGCGAGAAGTCGTTGCCCGACGCCCCGGCCGCGCAGGCGTACATGTGGTGCAGGCGGTGCCGCACGCGCAGACCGGGGCAGTCCCAGGAACGCAGCCGGGCGGCCACCTCCGGGACCGGCACCAGGTCGAGGAGGAGGTCCGCCGCGGCGTTGTCGCTCACCGAGAGCATCATCAGCAGCAGGTCGCCGACGGCCAGCGTCGCCGGATGGCGGAACGCCGCGAGCCCGGTCGGACCGGCGCCGCCCGGGGAGGGCACGAAGGTCACGGGCCGGGCGGCGTCGAGTTCCCCTGCGGCGATCCGGTCCAGCACCACCAGGGCCAGCGGGACCTTCACCACCGAGGCGAGCGGCACCGGCACCTCGACGTCGAAGCCCAGTTGCTCACCGGTGTCGATGTTCCGGGCCAGGAAGGAGCCCCGTACCCCGAGCGCGTCCCACTCGCGGGCGATGCCGTCCGCCACGTCGCGCAGGATGCCGTCCGAGGCCGCGTGGGCCGGGGCGTAGGTGGTCTCGACGGTCATCCGGTCACCCCCGCCAGCACCCCGGCCAGCCATGCCGGGACCTCGCCCGTCTCCCCGTGGGTCTCGCTCGCGCCGATCTCGTAGCCCCGGTGCAGGGAGGCGTCGGCCAGCGGGGCCCAGCTCGCGCCGTGCTGCCGGGCGAACGGCTCCGCGCACAGCAGCCGCGCCCGCCCGGCAAGTGTGTCGGCCAGCGCGGTGGAGGCCGGGCCCGCGGTCCCGACGAGCGTCTCCGGCAGCCCGGCACGGGCCGCGGCCCGCCCCAGACGGTCCTGTGCGTAGGGCACTTCGTCCTCCTCCAGGGTCAGGATCGGCAGCCCGGCCGCGCCTCGGGGCGGCCGCAGGTCCTCCAGATGGACGGTGCGCCGCCTGGCCGATTCCACCCCCGGAGCGGCCGCCAGGCCGAGCGGGACGCGCAGCGCGGCCCGCTCGGGAGCCACGCGGAGCAGGGCGTACGCCAGCGAGCCGTCACTGATCCCCAAGTGCCGCTGCTGGGGCGTCAGTTCACGCACGGCGAGTGCAGTGCCGTGTTCCGCGCCCGCGCGGATCACACCGGCCAGGGCCACGGGTGCGCAGTGCGCGGGCACCCCCACGACGCGCACCCGCGCGGCACGTGCCGAACGGGCCGCCTGCCCGAGCCGCTCGGCCCGCTCCAGCACGTCGCGCGCGTACGGCAGCAGTGAGCCGCCGAACTCCGTCACGGCGACCTGCCGTCGTGAGCGGTCGAACAACTGGCCGCCGAAATACGTCTCCAGCGACTTGATGCGGCGGCTGAGGAGCGGCTGCGCGATCCCCAGCCGCTCGGCCGCGCGCGAGAAGCTCACTTCGTCGGCCGTCGCGGTGAACGCCGCGAGATGCGCGAGCAGATCCATCCCGGAGTCATATCAATAAGTCATGGCACGTTCAAAGTTCACTCTTGGACATGAGCGGTGTCCTGCTGTTTCGCTGTCCCCCGTCGGTGATCCAACATCCCCGACGGCCCAACTCCCTTGGAGGACACCGCACATGACCCGTGCCACCCCTGTCCCGCGCCGCCGTCTGCTCCGCGCGGGCGCGGCCCTCACCGTGGCGGCCGCCGCCGCCTCGGCGGCCTCCACCGCCCCCGCCTGGGCCACCCCGGACGACGCCGCCCTGCGCCCCGAGCTGAGCGCGCTGGAGAAGCGGTACGGCGCCCGGCTCGGCGTGTACGCGCACAACCCGCGCACGGGTGCGACGGTGGCGTTCCGCGCCGACGAGCCGTTCGCCATGTGCTCGACGTTCAAGGCGATCGCCGCGGCGGCCGTCCTGCGCGACCACGGCGGCCGCGCGGCGCTGAGCGAGGTGATCCACTTTCCGCCGGCGGACATCCTGTCCAACTCCGAGCAGAGCAAGGCCCACGTGGAGACGGGGATGGCGCTGGGCGACGTGTGCGCGGCCGCGATCCAGTACAGCGACAACACGGCGGGCAACCTCATGCTGCGCCGGATCGGCGGCCCGGCCGGTCTCACCCGCTTCTTCCGGTCCCTCGGCGACCGGGTGAGCCGGCTCGACCGGTGGGAGACCGACCTGAACACCGCCGTGCCCGGTGACGTGCGCGACACCACGACCCCGCGCGCCCTCGGCCGCTCCTTCGAACTGCTCACCCTGGGAGGGGCGTTGGCCGGCGCCGACCGGGAGCAGTTCGTCGGCTGGCTGCGCGGCAACACCACCAGCGCCAAGCGGTTCGGCGCCGGCCTCCCGCCCGGCTGGCTCCTCGCCGACAAGACGGGCACCGGCTCCTACGCCACCGCCAACGACCTCGGCGTGGCCTGGACCGGCAAGGGGACGCCCCTGCTGCTCTCCGTGCTGTCCACCAAGCCCACCCCCGACGCGCTCGTCGACGACGCGCTGATCGAGGAGACCGCGCGCCTGCTCGCCGCCCACCTGGCGCCGGGCGAGTAGCCGCCGGCGGCCCCGCCGCACCCGGCGGGGCCGACCCGCGCAATTCGGGGATGTCGGGTCCCGTGCCGAAATCTGCCGTCCGTGCTGACCTGCCCATTCGATCCCGTCGCCACTGTGATGATGCTCAACTCGTGGAAAATTGACGGGAGTTGTAAAGGCGACAAGACTCTGACCGTCCTCGCTCCGCCTCGGGCGGGCGAAGGGCCGAGGGGCGCCGCGCGCATGCTCGCGCGCGCCCTGCCACCTCCCACACCCTTTGAACGGACAGAGGCTCACCTTGGCACGCTCGCAACCAGCCAGATTTCTCGCCGCGACCGCCGCGGCCTTCCTCTCGGCGGCCGCCGCGCCCCTGATCGGCGCCACCGCCGCCCACGCCCAGGACGGCGGCGTCTGCTCGGCCGCCACCGTGCAGTACCGCCTGGTCGACGGCGACGGCAAGGTCGTCGGCGCCGACTGGTCCTCGGAGGGCGGGTTCCATCAGTGGGACACCGTGCCCGGCATCGTCGAGGTCCGCCTCGCGCCCGGCCAGAGTGTCGGCGCGGGGTGCAGCTACCCCGTCTCCCTGGCCGAGTACACCACCGAGGGCCCCGACTGGCCCTCCTCCGGCCACCAGGAAATGATCGACAAGGCCACCGTCCACCTCACCGCCGAGGACGTCGCGGGCCAGGACGACGCCGGCCGCACCTGGAAGAAGCTCAGCGTCAAGGCGCCGACCTGCTTCGGCCAGACCGACCTGTACGGCGACGACGTGGCCTACGACGGCAAGGAGGGCGAGGGGCACGGCCCGCTGCCCGACGTGCGCACCGGCGCCCTCACCCCGTTCCACCTGATCGCCGCCTGGAACGGCGGGGACAAGCGGTGCGAACCCGGTACGCCGGAGTCGGCCACCCCCAGCCCGTCCGCGCCCAGCCCCTCCGCGCCCGGGGCGTCCGCGAGCCCGGCGCCGAGCGTGCCGCCCGCCGCGAACGAGCCGAGCGCCCCCGCCGAGGGCGGCAAGCCTCCGGCGAGCCCGAAGCCCGGCGCGACGCCGTCCACCAACCCGAAGGTGCCGCCGGCCCAGTCCAGCCCGCCCGCCCCCAAGTCCTCGCCGAACGGCGGCAACCCGCCGCTGGCGGAGACCGGTGCGGGTGCCCCGGTCGGCATGCTCGCGGGTGGGGCCGCGCTCGTGCTGGCCGTGGGAGCCGGGACGGTGTACGCCACGCGCGCACGTCGTTCCTGACCCCTCCCGCGTCATCGGCGCGGGACGGGTAGGCAGGAGGGGGACCGTCGGCGGACGGTCCCCCTCTTCCGGCTTCACACGCCTTTGACCTGCGCGGACGGACTCCGTACCCGATCTTTGCCCGGCCGGTTTCCCTGTACCGGCAGTAACATGATCATCTTTTCTTCGGAAGTTACTCGTCAGTCAACCAGGCGCCGTCCGCGTGGGCGCGCCCTCTTCCGGAGATGACCATGTCCTCTGCCGATGAGGCGTTGGAAAACGCCCGAACCACCTACGAGCAGCACGTGCGGACCTGCCGCCAGTGCCATGCCGACGGCGCGGCCTGCGCCGTCGCCAAGGTCCATCTGCGCGGGTACAACAACGCCCGCCGCGACCACCTCCGCGCCACCGGCGGCACCGCTCCCAGAGGCTGACGCGCCGCGGCGTCCGGGAAATCCCGGACGGCGGTGTCGAGAACCTGTGTCCGGCTCCGTCCCCGCTGCTGACGCGACCACAATGGGTCGCCTCAGCGAGGAGGACCACGATGGCCAAGTACCTGCTGCTCAAGCATTACCGCGGCGCTCCGGCGGCGGTCAACGACGTCCCGATGGACCAGTGGACGCCGGAGGAGATCACGGCCCACGTGCGGTACATGAACGAGTTCGCCGCCCGCCTCGAGGAGACCGGCGAGTTCGTCGACAGCCAGGCACTCGCCCCCGAGGGGACCTTCGTCCGGTACGACGGCGAAGGGCGCCCGCCGGTCACCGACGGTCCCTTCGCCGAGACCAAGGACCTCATCGCCGGCTGGATGGTGATCGACGTCGACAGCCACGAGCGGGCCCTCGAACTGGCCGGGGAGCTCTCCGCCGCCCCCGGGGCCGGCGGCAGGCCGATCCACGAGTGGCTGGAGCTGCGCCCGTTCCTGGGCGAGCACCGCACCGTCACGGAGTGACCCCGGCGATGGACGAGGCCCTGCTGCGCGTCCTCACGCCGAAGGTGCTCGCCGTCCTCGTCCGCCGCGGAGCCGACTTCGCGGCGGCCGAGGACGCCGTCCAGGACGCGCTGGTAGAGGCGCTGCGCGTCTGGCCGGCCGACCCTCCGCGTGACGCGAAGGGCTGGCTGATCACCGTCGCCTGGCGCAAGTTCCTCGACGCGAGCCGTTCGGACGCCGCCCGGCGGCGGCGCGAGGACCTCGTCGAGGAGGAACCGGCGCCCGGTCCCGCGAGCGACCAGGACGACACCCTCCGGCTGTACTTCCTGTGCGCGCACCCGTCCCTGACGCCTTCCTCGGCGGTCGCGCTCACCCTGCGCGCCGTCGGCGGGCTCACCACCCGTCAGATCGCGCGCGCGTACCTGGTGCCCGAAGCGACCATGGCGCAGCGGATCAGCCGGGCCAAGCGCACCGTCTCCGGTGCGCGCCTCGACCGGCCCGGAGACGTGGCCACCGTGCTGCGCGTCCTCTACCTGGTCTTCAACGAGGGCTACTCCGGCGACGTCGACCTCGCCGCCGAGGCCATCCGGCTCACCCGGCAGCTCGCCGCCGCGATCGACCACCCCGAGGTGGCCGGACTGCTCGCCCTCATGCTGCTCCACCACGCCCGGCGCGCCGCCCGGACCGCGCCCGACGGCAGCCTGGTGCCGCTCGCCGAGCAGGACCGAGGCCGGTGGGACACCGCGTCGATCGTCGAGGGCGTCGTGATCCTCCAGTCCGCCCTCGCCCGCGACCGGCTGGGCGAGTTCCAGGCCCAGGCCGCGATCGCCGCCCTCCACGCCGACGCGCTCACCGCCGCCGAGACCGACTGGGTGCAGATCGTCGAGTGGTACGACGAGCTTGCGCGCCTGACCGACAGCCCCGTCGTCCGGCTCAACCGCGCGGTCGCCGTCGGAGAGGCCGACGGGCCGCGCGCCGGTCTCGCGGCGCTCGCGGCGCTGGACCCCGCGCTGCCGCGCCACACCGCGGTGGCCGCCTACCTCCACGAGCGCGACGGCGACCTCACGACCGCGGCACGGCTGTACGCCGAGGCGGCCCACAAGGCACCCGACATCGCCGAGCGCGACCATCTGACCCGCCAGGCCGCCCGGCTCAACACCCGCCGGGCCCGCTGACGGGCCGCGCTCAGAGCGGGGGAGTGTCGCCGCTCTCCAGCAGCGAGCGCACCCCCTCCAGAGCGGTGGGCGCGGCCCGCGCCGCGGACGGGAAGAGCCGGCTCCAGGCGCGGGCCCGGCCCAGCGCGCCCAGCCGCCAGGCGAGTTGTGCGGCGCGCCGGAGCTCCGCCGCCGACAGCCCGATGTCCGTCCAGGGCTCCAGGTAGGCGTCCCGCAGGCGCGGCAGCACCTCGGGCCCGTACCGCTCGCACGCCCGCAGGGCCGGGACGCGCAGACTGGCGAACGGGTGGGAGACTACGGCGTCCCCCCAGTCGAAGAAGGTGAACCGCCCCGGCTCCGGGTGGAAGAGCTGGCCCTCGTGCAGGTCGGCGTGGTCCAGGGAATCGGGCACGCCGAGCGCGGCCAACTCCGCGCACCACTCGGACAGTCGGGGGCGCAGCGCGTCGAGCCGGGCCCGCTGGTCCGGGTCCAGGGTGCCGTTCTGGGCCCGCAACCGGTCGAAGGACGCGGGTACTTCGGTCACGCGCAGCCTCGGCACGCCGAGCCGGCCGAGTTCGTCCGCGCGCGGGACCAGGGCGCGCTGCATCCGCGCGTAGCCGGTGAGGAGTTCCTCCCACGTGCGCGGCGGGACCTCGCCGCCCGCCTCGCGGAACAGCGGGCCGCCGTCCGGCAGCAGCGACCAGCCGCGGTCGGCGTCGACGGCCAGCGGGCGCAGCACGTGATCCGGCACCCAGTCGGACAGCGCGGCGGTCAGCGGACCCTCGAAGGCGCTCGCCGGGGGGTTGGCCTTGAACCACACCGGGGCGCGACCGGCCACCGGAATCCGCATCAGCACCGACCACGGTCGCACCCGCACCCGGGGCGTCCCGCCCGACCGCAGCCCGTGCCGCGCGAGTCGGTCCTCGGTCCAGTCGAAGACCGCGCCCCGCCACGCCTCCTGTTCCCAGGGCGTCACCACGTCCGGGTAGGTACCCCGGTCCACGTCCACCGTGCGTTCCATCGGGTCATCCCAGCACGCAGGAGGTGCTCCGGCCAGGGGTTTTCACCGGTCCGCCGGCCGCGCGGACCGCACGATCAGCTCCCGCAGCTCCGCCACCGCGTGCCCGCGTGCCGCCGTCAGTTCCGGTGACTCGACCGTCGCCGCCGCCACCCGGACCGGGCGGGGGCCGTGCGCGAGCTGCCGGTCGATCGCCGTACGCATCCGGGGCAGCCGCCCCCATTCGCCGCCCAGCACGATCAGGGCGGGGTCGGCCAGGGCGACGGCCGCGCTCAGCACACCGGCGACCGCGCGCGCCAGCGCCTCCGCCGTGCGGTCGTCGGCGGTGACGGCGGCCTGAAGCGCGTCCACGTCGACGGCCGTCGAGTCCGCCCGGCGCAGCCCGAGCGCGGCGAAGACCTCCGTCAGCGGCATCGCCGTGCGGTCCGGGCCGGTGGTGCACACATGGGCGATCTCCCCGGCCAGCCCCCGGTGCCCGCGCCGCACGGCGCCGTCCGTGGCCACGGCGCAGCCGAGACCCTCGCCGAGATGGACGTACACGAAGTCGTCCACGCCCGCCGCGCACCCCGTCTCGTGCTCGGCCCGCGCGGCCCAGTTGACGTCGTTGTCCACCAGCACGGGACCGGTGACGTGCGGGGCGAGGGCGGCGGCCGGGTCGAGGGCGCCGACGAGGAACGGGGCGTCGGGCAGCCGGACCAGCCTGCCGCTCGCGCGGTCGACGGGGTCGGCGGCGCTGACGACGGCGAGCCGCGCGCCGTCCGCCCCGGCTCGCGTGAGCCGGGCCACCGCCTCGGTCAGCGCCCTGGCCGCCTGGTGCTCGCCCGCGTTGCGCCCCAGGCCGACGTGGGTCCGCCCCACGGTGTCCCCGAGCGCGTCCACCGTCTCGGCGGTCACCCCGCGCGGGGAGATGCTCGCCACCAGCGCGGTGCCGAGTCCCGGCGCGAGCGCGTAGTACGAGCCCGAGCGGCCGCGTCCCGTGGTCCGCTCCCCGGTGTCCACCACCAGGCCGGACGCCGCGAGCCGCTGCACCGCGTCGGAGATGGTCGGCTTGGAGATGCCGGTGCCGGCCGCGATCTCCGCCCGGGTCAGGCGCCGGTCGGCCATCAGGGCGCGCAGCACGTTCTCCTCCGTGAGCGCGCGCAGCATCTCCAGGGACGGCTTGGCGGGTGTCATGCGGGCCAGTCTAGTAAGGACTCTTGCCCAAATGCTCCGCCGTGCCTACGGTGGAATTAGTAAGGAGCCCTCACCAAAGGAGTCGGGCGATGAGCCTCACCACCGGACTGACCCGCGGCCGGCTGCCGCACTGGGAGACGGTCCCCGAGGACCTGCCCGCCGCGATCCGCGAGATCAAGACCGCGCTCAGGGCCCGGATCGAGGCGTCCGGCCGCACCGTGGAGGACGTCTTCGCCGCCGTCGAGCGACGGGTCGCCGCCCGCGTCACGGAGATCGAGGCGGAGCGGGCGGCCGGGCGGAGCGGCTGGCCGGAGGTCGAGTACGCCGACATCGAGAACGGCACCGTCGGCCCGCAGGACCTGGCCCGCATCGCCGACCGCGGCTGCCTCGTCGTGCGAGGGCACTTCCCGCGCGAACAGGCGCTCGCCTGGGACGCCGGGATCGTCGACTACGTCGAGGGCAACCGCTTCTTCGAGCAGTACACCGGCCCGGGCGACGACTTCTTCGGCAGCGTCGGCTCCAAGCCCGAGATCTACCCCGTCTACTGGTCCCCGGCCCAGATGGAGGCGAGGCAGAGCGGGCGCATGGCCCGCGTGCAGTCCTTCCTCAACTCCTTCTGGCGGCACACCTCCGACGGCGTCCAGTGGTTCGACCCCGACCGCGACGCCCTCTACCCCGACCGCATCCGGCGCCGCCCGCCCGGCACCGACTCCGCCGGACTCGGCACCCACCTGGACCCCGGCACCCTCGACCTGTGGATGACCGGCGCCTACCAGCGGGCCTTCCGCCACCTCTTCGACGGCACCGTGGAGGAGTACGACCCCTGGGACCCGGCCCACCGCACCGCCGGACCCCAGTACCCCGGCTCCACCATGTGCTCGGCCTTCCGCACCTTCCAGGGCTGGACCGCGCTGTCCGACATGGACCACGACCAGGGCGTCCTGCACACCGTGCCGATCCCCGAGGCCATGGCCTACCTGATGCTGCGCCCGCTGCTGCCCGATGTCCCGGAGGACGAGATGTGCGGGGTCACCGTCAACCAGGTCTTCCCCGCGAGCGAGAAGTGGCACCCACTGCTGATGAAGGCGCTCACCGGCATCCCCGACGTACGCGCGGGCGACTCCGTCTGGTGGCACTGCGACATGATCCACAGCGTGGCCCCGGTACGGGACCAGAAGGGCTGGGGCAACGTCATGTACATCCCCGCCGCGCCCTGGTGCCCGCGCAACGAGGAGTACGCGTCCTCGGTACGCGAGGCGTTCCGCACCGGCTCCAGCCCCGGCGACTTCCCCGAGGAGCACTACGAGCGCGCCTGGCCCGACCGCTTCCCGCCCGACGCTCTCAACGCCGCCGGGCGGCGGGGGCTCGGACTGGACTGACGCCCGCTCAGCGCCCGTAACGCCGCTCGCGGGCCGCGTACGAGCGCAGCGCGCGCAGCAGGTCGAGCCGGCGGAACGCGGGCCACAGCACGTCCACGAAGTGCACCTCCGCGTACGCCGACTGCCACAGCAGGAAGCCCGAGAGGCGCTGCTCGCCGGAGGTGCGGATGACGAAGTCCGTGTCGTGCCCGGCGGGGGAGTACAGGTTGTCGGTGATGTGCTCCAGGTCGAAGTCGGCGGCCAGGTCGCGCGGATCGCCCCCGGCGCGGATGTGCTTGTCGAAGGCGGCCCGGACCGCGTCCACGATCTCGCGGCGCCCGCCGTAGCCCACCGCCACGTCGACCTTCAGGCCGCCCCGGCCGGTCGTCGTGGCGGCGGCCTCCTTCAGCACCCGCGCGCTGTCACCCGGCAGCAGGTCCAGCGCGCCGATGATCTCGATCTCCCACGGCTCCTCGGTCGCGCAGACCCGGCGCACGGTCTCCTCGATGATGTCGAGGAGCGGGCCGAGTTCGGCGGCCGGACGGTGCAGGTTGTCGTCGGAGAGCATCCACAGGGTGACGTGGCTGATCTCGGCGTCGGCGCACCAGTGCAGGAAGTCCGTGACCTTCGCGCCGCCGACACGGTAGCCCTCACGGACGTCCGTGTGACCCGCGCCGCGTGCCCAGCGCCGGTTGCCGTCCAGCATGATCGCCACGTGCCGGGGCCGGGGCAGACCCTCCAACTTGCGGTTCAGCCGCCGCAGATACACCGCTTCCAGCGCCGAGCGCAGTGCCTTCCATGCCACGCCGAAAATCCCTTCGTAGGCGGGGGGACGAGGCCGCAAACGATAGCGGCATCCACCGGAGGCGGACCGACCGGCCGCGCTCAACCGGTCCTGACCACGGGCGTTACGCTGCCGCGGTGACCGGCCGACCAGTCAGCCGCCGTGGGCTGTTGCGGGCCGCCCTGCTGGGCGGACCGGCCCTCGGGCTGCCCGGCTGCGCCGGTGACGACGGCCCGCACCGGCGGCTCACCCTGGCCACGGGCGCGCCCGGCGGGCCGTACCACGCCTTCGGACGGGCCCTCGCCGAGCAGGCAGCCCGCACCGCGCCGCATCCGCGCATCGCCCCGATCGCCACGGCCGCCAGCGTGGACAACCTGCGTCGGCTGGGGGCCGGTTCGGCGGATCTGGCCATCGCCATGGCGGACGCCGCCGAGCAGGCGCTGCACGGGAACGCGCCGTTCACGGCTCCGGCCGACGTGACCGCGCTCGCCCGTGTCTACGTCAACTACACGCATCTGCTGGTGCCCGCCGACGGAACGGTGCGCTCCGTGGCCGACCTGGCCGGCCGCCGGGTCGCCACGGGCGCGACGGGCTCCGGGGCGCAGGTGCTCGCCGGGCGCCTGCTGCGGGTGGCGGGGCTGACGGGTGGTCGGGCGGTGCGCGAACAACGGCTCGGGCTCGCCGAGTCGGTGGCCGCGCTGCGCCGAGGGACCGTGGACGCAGTGGTCTGGGCGGGCGGGGTCCCCACCCCGGCCCTGTCGGCCCTCGCCCGCGAAGTCCCGCTGCGTTTCCTGTCCTTGGCCACCGAGGCGGAGGCGCTGCGCGAGGCGTACGGCCCGGTGTACACGGCGGTCACCCTGCCTGCGGGCGTCTACGGGCTCACCCGACCGGTCACCACCATCGGCGTCGGCAACTATCTGCTGGCCCGCCCCGAGGTCCCGGCACGGGAGGCGCGGGACGTGCTGCGGGTGGTGTTCGACCGATGGCGGGTGCTGCTGCGGGAGGTGACCGCGGGCGCCCGGCTCGAACCCCGCTTCGCCGTCGCCACCGGCGACCTGCCGCTGCATCCGGGGGCGGTCGCCTACTACCGGTCCGTGTACGGCTGACCGGGCGGGCCGCCGACGCTCACGGCACCGGCAGCCACAGCTCCACCAGCAGGCCCCGCGGAGTGCCGGCCCGCGCGGTCAGCCGTCCGCCGCTGAGCCGCGCGATCTCGTCCGCGATAGCCAGCCCCAGCCCGGTGCCCGGCACGTTCTGATGCTCGGGCGCCCGCACGAAACGCCTTGTGAGCAGGGGGAGTTGGTCCACGGGGACGCCGGGGCCGTCGTCGGACACCCGTACCACGACCGCGCCGTCGCCGGCGCTGTCGGCGGACACCGTCACCCGGCCGCCGGACGGCACGAACTTCACCGCGTTGTCCAGCGCCGCGTCCAGCACCCGGCCCACCGCGTCCGGCACCGCCCGCACCCGCAGTCCCGGTGGCACCCCGTCCCCGGTGAGCGTCAGCTCCGAGGCGTCGAACACCGGCTCCCAGGCCGCCACCCGTGCCGCCACCGCGCCGGACAGGTCCTGCTCGACCCGCTCGGCCGAACCCGACTCCACCCGCGCCAACGCCAGCAGTCCGTCGAGGAGTTCGGCCAGCCGCTCCGCCTCGTCCAGGGCGCGGGCGTGCTCCTGCCGGCCGGGGCCCGGGGTGAGATGCGGTTCCACGTTCTCCAGTTGCAGCACCAGCGTGGCCAGCGGATTGCGCAACTGGTGGGACGCGTCCGCGACGAACGCCCGCTGGCGTCCGATCGAGTCCGCGACCGCCTCCGCCATCGCGTTGAACTGCTCACGCAGGCTCCGCAGTTCGGGCGGCCCGGTGTCCGACACGGCCCGCGCCTCCAGACGGCCCGAGGCCAGCCGCGCCACCGCTCGGTCGAGATCACGGACCGGCCGCATCAGCCAGCGGGTGATCCCCGCCGCGACCATGGCCGCCGCCGCGAAGGCGGCCAGCGCGCCGCACGAGATCAGCAGCCAGCGCACGGTCACGTCCCGCCGGGCCGCCCCGGTCGGCACGGCCATCAGCACCGCCCCGCTCACCCGCTCGTCCCGGCCTACCGGCTCGGCCAGCACCAGCCGGTGCGGACCCCACGGCCGCACCGTCGGCAGCCGCTCGGTGGACCGCCCCGTCAGCGCCCGGCCCAGTGCCTCGCGCGCCGTCACCGACGGCACCCGCGCCCCCGCCCGCGCGATCGTCCGGCCCGTCGTGTCCGACACCGCCACCGAGGCGCCGTACAGCCCGGCGTACCTGCGGATCTCGGTGGACAGTTCGGCACGGTCGGCGGGGGAGCGGACCCGGTCCGCGAGGTCGGCGAACCGTACGGCGTCCGCCCGCCGTTGGAGCAGCAGATGCTCGGTGCGCCCGGCGGCGTAGGACTCGGCCAGCGGGACGGACAGCAGCAGTGCCGCCGCTCCCATCAGCACCATCAGCACGGCCAGCAGCCTGCGCCTCATCGCACCTCCGGCTCCCGTGCGGGCGAGCCCAGCCGGTAGCCGAAACCCCTTACAGTGCGCACCAGTTGGGCCCGGCCGGTCTTGGCGCGGATGCCGGCCACATGCACGTCCAGCGAGCGGGACGCGGCGAGGAAGGCGTCCCCCCAGATCCGGTCGAGGATCTCCTCGCGGGAGTGCACCTCCTCCGGCCGGGCGGCGAGCACGGCCAGCACGTCGAACTCCCGACGGGTCAGCCGTACTTCGGCTCCCGCGACGGTGACCGTGCGGCCCGCGAGGTCAACCTCCACGTCCCCGGCGCGCACCGGACCCCGGTCGGCGTCCACGCGCGTCGGCGCGGCCACCGCGCCGGTGCGGCGGCGCACGGTGTCGATGCGGGCCATCAGCTCGTTCATGCGGAACGGCTTGACCACGTAGTCGTCCGCGCCCGCGCGCAGCGCCTGCACGATGTCGCGCTCCTCGCAGCGGGCCGTCACCACGATCAGTGGAGCGCCGCACACCGTGCGCAGCCGCCGCAGCAGCTCGAGACCGTCCAGGTCGGGCAGCCCGAGGTCCAGCAGCACGAACTCGGCCTCCCGCACATGCCGCAGCGCGTCCAGCGCGCGGGCGGCCCGGCGCACGGTGTGGCCGCGCTGGGCCAGTGCCGTGGTGAGCGCCTGGGCCATCCGGTCGTCGTCCTCGACGAGCAGCGCGTGCATGGGAAGTCCTCGTGCCGTGGTGACCTGGGCCGCAGCTTACGCAGGCGCCCGGCCCGGCGTCACCACCGGGTCAGCCGGCCGCCTTCGCGGGAGTGAGCCCCGCCCCGGTGTCCGCCTCCGCCTCGGCCCGGCTCAGCGCGGCGTTGCGGGTGTCGGGCATCAGGACGTAGGTGACCAGCGAGACTAGCGCGCACCCGGAGACGTACCAGAAGAACATCTTCTCGTGGCCGGCGTCCTTGAACCACAGCGCCACGTACTCCGCCGTCCCGCCGAACAGGGCGTTGGCCAGCGCGTACGGCAGCGCCACGCCGAGCGCGCGCACGCGGGTGGGGAACAGCTCCGCCTTCACGGCCGCGTTGATCGAGGTGTAGCCGGTGACGATCACCAGCGCCAGCAGGGACAGCCCCAGCGCCGACCAGTACGAGGACGCGGACCCGAGCGCCGTCATGATCGGGTACGTGCCCACCGTGCACCCCACCGCGAAGGTGATCAGCAGCGGCCTGCGGCCGATCCGGTCGGAGAGTGCCCCGGCCAGCGGCTGGATCGCGGCGAACACCGCGAGCGCGGTGAAACTCACCAGCGTGGCCGTCGACTTGGCCATGCCCGCACTGCCGATCAGGTACTTGGTGAGATAGGTGGTGTACGTGTAGTAGGCCACCGTGCCGCCCAGGGTGAGCGCCATCACCAGACCGGCCTCGCGGCGGTGCTCCCACAGCGCCTTGAGCGAGCCGCGCGCGGTGTCGCTGCCGCCGCCGGTCTCCTCGGTGAACGCCTCCGTCTCCGTCAGCCGCCGCCGCAGCCAGAACACCACCAGCGCGAACACCGCGCCCAGCACGAACGGCACCCGCCAGCCCCAGCTCTGCAACTGGGCCGTGGTCAGGGTGTGCTGCATCGTGATCAGGATCGCCAGACCCAGCAACTGCCCGCACGTCATGGACACGTACTGGAAGGAGGAGCCCAGACCACGCCTGTTCCGAGCGGACGCCTCGGTCAGGTAGGTGGCGCTGGCCGCGTACTCACCACCGATGCTCAAGCCCTGGAGCAGCCGCGCCAGCAGCAGCACCAGCGCGCCGAAGTAACCCGCCTGACCGTAGGTCGGCGCGACGGCGATCAGCAGGGCCGCCACCGACATCATCGTGACGGTCAGGGTCAGCGCGCTCTTGCGCCCGTGCCGGTCCGCCGCCCGACCCAGCACCCAGCCGCCGACCGGCCGCATCAGGAACCCGACCGCGAAGATGCCCGCCGTGTTCAGCAGCTTGGTCGTCGGGTTGTCGCCGGGGAAGAAGGAGTCCGCGAAGTAGATGGCGAAACTGGCGTAGACGAACCAGTCGTACCACTCCACGAGATTCCCGAGCGACCCGCCGATCAGGGCGAAGCGGCGGGACGCGGGTGACAGCGTGGGCGGGGCGGCGGACGCGGACATGGCGGCTCCAGACGAGGGGGGAAAGGGCCCGCCGGTTCAGGGCGCCGGACCCGGGTGCCGCCCGAGCATGCGCCGCCCCACCGCCCCGGACAAGGGACGACGCGCAGATCTAACACGCCGCTAAGGAAGCGGGCCCGCCAGCCGGAGATACAGCCGGGTGCCGCCGGGACGGAAGCCGACCCGCTCGTACACGCGCCGGGAGCCGTCGCCCCCGTACTCCAGCCACACCGACTCCGACCCCTGCCCGAACATCGCCCCGGCCAGCGCCCAGGTCACGGCGGCCGCCACACCCCGCCCCCGGTGCGCGGGACGTGTGCCCACCCCGGCCAGCTCGGCCGTACCCCCGGCCGGCGCGGAACAACTGGCCGCCCCCGCGCAGCTTCCGTCGTCCGCGCGCACGAACCGGACCGCACCACCCCGCTCCTGCGTCCGCCGCAGCCGCGCCGCGCCTTCGGCGGACGCCGGGAACTCCCCGCCGAACGCCTCGGAGAGAGCCGCGTCGATCTCCGCGAACTCCGCGTCCGAGCAAGGGGTTTCCGTCTCGGGCAGGCCGGTGGGACGAGTCAGCGTGGCCGGGGTGCAGACCAGGTACTCGTGCACCGCCTCGGTGGCGAAGCCCGCCCGGCGCAGGGCCGGCTCCACCTCCGGTGCCGCGTCCGGGGCGAACTCCAGCCGGGGGAGCAGCCCGCGCTCGCGGAACGCGCCGACCAGGGCCGCCACTTCGGTGTCCGTCGGAGCGGTTCCGGGCAGCGGGGTGGCGTAGTTGACGTACGGGCTGGTCGTCGTGGGGTCGAACCCCGCGACGAAGCCGCCGATTCGGACCGGCTCCGGGCGGCGCAGGAGGTTGGCGGCGGCGAAGCGCTGGACATCGACGGGCACGGAGCCGTCCCTGAGGTGAGAAGGGGTTCTGCTCCCGCGCACGCTGCCACGTGAGGCCGTACCCGGCCAACCGAATTGATCGCCTCGAAACCATGGCCGTGCGGGCCCCTCCAGATGTATCGTCCAGAACTGGAAAATCCGTCCAGCGCGCTGGGGTGTCGATGGAGTCCGAGGACGAGCACCTGTTGGCAGAGGCCGAGAAGATCGCCGTCGCCCTGGGGCGGATGTTCCCCGGTCTGTGCGAGATCGTCCTGCACGATCTGCGGGACCCGGCGCACGCGATCCGGGCCATCGAGAACAACCTCTCGGGCCGCGCTCCCGGCGACCCCGCGACCGAACTGGGCCTGGCCCGCATCGCGGACCCCCACTACCCCGACGTCGTGCAGAACTACCCGAACCGCTTCCCCGACGGCCGCCCCGCCAAGAGCACCTCCATCGGCATCCGGAACAGCGCGGGCGACTACATCGCGGCGCTCTGCCTCAACCTCGACGTGTCCGTGCTCTCGCCGGTCGCCCTCGCCCTGGCCAACCTGGTCGCCACCGGCACGGAACACGGCGACGAACCGTTGGAGGCACTGCGGGACCGCCGTGCGCGCGAGCTGCGTCGGGCCGTGGAGGCGCTGGCCGCGCGGCGCGGGGGCACCCCCAGATCGCTGGGGCGCGACGCCAAGCGCGATCTGGTGCGGCAGGTGCACCAGGACGGCTGGTTCGACTCGCGGGACGCCGCCCAGACCATCGCCGACCTGCTCGGGGTCTCCCGAGCGACCGTCTACAACTACACGAAGTGAACGCCCGCCACCCATCACTCCCTGGGGGACACAGCATGGCCGCCGAACCGCATCTCACCCTCGACGACATCCGTGAGGCCGCCGCCCGCCTGGAAGGCGTGGCGCACCGGACCCCGGTCCTCACCTCGCGCACTCTCGACGCCCGGGTCGGGGCGGAGGTGTTCATCAAGTGCGAGAACTTCCAGCGGGTCGGCGCCTTCAAGTTCCGGGGCGCCTACAACGCCGTCGCCCAGTTGCCGCCGGAGCAGCTCGCCAAGGGCATCGCCGCCTTCTCCTCCGGCAACCACGCCCAGGCCGTCGCGCTGGCCGCCCGCGAACTGGGCACCACCGCCGTCATCCTGATGCCCGAGGACGCGCCCCGCTCCAAGATGGAGGCCACCCTCGGCTACGGCGCCGAGGTCGTCACCTACGACCGCTACACGCAGGAGCGCACGGCGCTCGGCGTGGACCTGGCCCAGGACCGGGGGCTGGCGCTGATCCCGCCCTACGACCACCTCCACGTCATCGCGGGCCAGGGCACGGCCGCGCTGGAACTGCTGGAGGACACCGGGGAACTGGACGCGCTGGTGGTGCCGGTCGGCGGCGGCGGGCTCATCGCGGGCAGCGCCGTCGCGGCGAAGTCGCTCCACCCGGCGGTGCGGATGATCGGCGTGGAACCGGAGGCCGGCGACGACACCAAGCGCTCCCTGGAGTCCGGTTCCCGCGTCACCATCCCGGTGCCCCGCTCCATCGCCGACGGGCAGGTCGTGCCGAGCCCCGGTGAGATCACCTTCGCGCTCAATCAGCGGCTGGTCGACGCCATCGCCCTGGTCAGCGACGAGGAGATCGTCGAGGCCATGCGGTTCGCCTTCGAGCGCCTGAAGATCGTCCTCGAACCGAGCGGCGCCACCCCGCTCGCGGCGCTGCTGTCCGGGCGCGTGGAGAACCTTCCGCCCCGCGTCGGTCTCATCGCGTCGGGCGGGAACATCGATGCCCGGCGCTTCTCGGAGCTCACCGGAGGCTGAGCCGGGCACCGGCCGCCGTGCCCCCGGCTGCGGGGGCACGGCGAGTGGCGGGGCGGATCAGACGGTGCCGCTCGCGGCGACCATCACCTTGGCCTTGGGGGCGCCGCTGCCGCTGCCGAGGGACTCGACGCGGTCCACGATCTCCTGGCCCTCGACGACCTCGCCGAAGACGACGTGCTTGCCGTCCAGCCAGTCCGTGACGACCGTGGTCACGAAGAACTGCGAGCCGTTGGTGTGCGGGCCCGCGTTGGCCATGCTCAGCAGGTACGGACGGTCGTGCTTGAGGGTGAAGTTCTCGTCGGCGAACTTCTCGCCGTAGATGCTCTTGCCGCCGGTGCCGTTGCCGCGCGTGAAGTCGCCGCCCTGGAGCATGAACTGCGGGATGACGCGGTGGAAGGGGGAACCCGCGTAACCGAAGCCGTGCTCGCCGGTGGCCAGCTCGCGGAAGTTCTTCGCGGTCTTGGGCACGACGTCGTCGAAGAGGCGGAACACGATGCGGCCCGCCGGCTCGTCGTTGATGGTGATGTCGAAGTACACGTTGTCGCTCATGGAGATCAACCTACCGCCGGTCGGCGCCGGACGTACGCCCGAGTGGGGGGTGGCCGACCGGGCGGACCGCGTATAGATACGCGAGATGTGCGTACGCAAATAAGCGGGAGAAGCTCAGAAGTCTCCAACTGTCCTGCCAGCGCATGGTGATGAACTGCGCCCCGAAGTCATGTGTGCGCAACAGCAAACATCAGCTCGCGCTACCAGCTCACCGGCAGTGTTCTCGGACCGCGAATCAGGCCGTCCCGCTGGAACTCGACGTCCTCGGGTGGTACGGCGAGCCGCAGCTCGGGGAACTCGGTCATCACGGCCTCGATGAGGACCTCGGCCTCCATCCGGGCCATCAGCGCGGCCAGGCAGAAGTGCGGACCGTGCCCGAAGGCCACGTGCCCCGCGCCGGTGCGCTCGAAGTCCAGCAGGTCCGGGGCGGGGAAGGCGGAGGGGTCGCGGTTGGCGGCGACATAGGCGTTGTAGACCACCTCGCCCTTGCGGATCAGATGGCCGCCGATCCGCACGTCCTCGGTGGCGATGCGGGGGATGCCGACGCCGTTGCGGTGCGGGACGAACCGGAACAGCTCCTCCACCGCCTTCGGCAGCAGCTCCGGCTCCCGGCGCAGCCGCGCGAACTGGTCCGGATGGGTGAGCAGCGCGTACATCATGGAGCCGCTGTTGTTGCGCACCGCGTGCCCGCCGCTGACGTACACGGCCATGGCCAGCGAGACGGCCTCGTCGTCGGTGATCTCACCGCTCGCGGCGGCCGCGGCCAGCACTCCGGCGAGGTCGTCGCGGGGCTCGGTACGACGGCGTTCCAGCAGCGCGACCACCCGGCTCCGGGTGTCCTGCCGGGCCGCCTGGTTGCGCTCCTTCGCGTCCGCCTTGGTGAGCAGCGCCTCGGAGTTGCCGGCCCAGTTGCGCCAGTCGTCCTCGTCGGCGCCGAGGAAGGCGCAGACCACCGCGATCGGGAACGGCGTGTACAGGTGCTCCATGAGGTCACCGGGTGCGCCCGCGCGCCGCATGTCCGCCAGCATCGCGCGGGCGGTGCGCTCGGCCAGCGGCCGCAGCCGCGCCATGCTCTTCGCGGTGAACGCCCGCGCGACGACCCGGCGCAGCACGGTGTGCCGGGGCGGGTCGATGTACTGCAGGCCCGCCGTCTGCGAGGCCACGGTCTGCGGAGCCATGGTGGTCACCGGGCGTCCCACCAGCTCCTGGCGGGAGAAGCGGGGGTCGGAGGTGACGAAGCGGACGTCCTCGTACCGCGTGACCAGCCATGCGTGCCCCTCGCCGTAGGGCAGGCGGATGCGGGTCACCGGCTCGTCGCGCAGGAGCGAGTCCAGGAACGGATCGGGGTCCAGCGCGGGCAGGTCCTCCACCAGCCAGGGCCGCACCGGCGGCGGGGGCGGCGAGGACGGGGGTACGGGCTCGACGGACGCGGAGTCGAAGGTCATGGCGGGTCCCTTCTCCAGTTGTCCGTAGCCTTCCGCAGCCGCAGGTGTCCCGCATGCCGGGTTCCGCCACATCAGCGGTCCCCTCTGGGCGCACCGGAGTGCGCTCAGAGGGGACCGAGGGGCCGAGAGGTCACCGCCGAAGGGTCACCAATAGTGCCGACGGCCGGCGACCGCGTGGCCGGTGGCGCCCAGGATCCAGAGGATGGCGCCGATCACGGCGAGGATGATGCCGATCGTCCAGAGGATCGAGATCCCGGTGAGGAAGCCGATGATGAGCAGAATGACACCGATGGCGAGCATGGTGTGCCTCCAGCCTTGAAGGAGTACCTGCACTCCTAGTGCCCCGAAGCGGGACACATTCTCACTCCGGAACGGGAAACCTGGACATCCTTTCGAACTCGTTCCGGCGGAGGCTCGTATCCGCAGCTCAGGCGGGTGGCGAGCTGTCGTCGGGAGCCGTGGGCAGTGCCAGATGCGCCAGATCGCCGGGCGGGGGCGAGCGCACCGGCCACAGCGGGGCGGCCTGCCCGTCCGCGACCGCCGCGGGCGCGTCGGTGAGGTTCATCCGCTCGCGCAGCCGCCCGTAGAAGTCCATCGGGCCCAGCCGTACCGCCCGCAGCCGCCGGGGTGAGGCGTACACGCCGATCCAGTCGCCGGGGTTGAGCACGCCCCGGACCTGGCCGTCGATGCTGACGGCGGCCTGGCCGGAGCGCTCCAGCACCCGGAACGCGATCGGCTCGTCCGGCGCGGCCAGCACCGAGCGGTTGAACGTCATGTGCGGGGCGACCGGTGTGAACAGCAGCCCCTCGGCGCGCGGCGAGACCACCGGGCCACCGGCGGCGAAGCTGTACGCGGTCGACCCGGTCGGGGTGGCCACCAGCAGCGCGTCGGCGGAGTACGAGGCGAGCAGTTGCCCGGCGATGTACACGCCCACCGACACCTGCCGGTCCCGGGCAAGCTTCTCCACGACCACGTCGTTCAGCGCGGTGACGTTCAGCGCGACGCCCCAGTCGTCGCCGACCTCGCACTCCTGGCGCACCCGGGGCGGGGGCAGCAGCGGGCCGCGTCCGTAGCGCACCAGGTCCGTCATGCGCGCGGGCACGCCCAGCGGGCACGAGGCCCGCAGAGTGAGCAGCATCCGGCTCTCCACCTCGAAGCGGCCCTCGTACACCGCGTCCAGCGCGGTGCGTACGGCCGGGGCGGGCACCTCGGTCAGGAAGCCGACCCGCCCGAGGTCGACCCCGAGGACCAGGGCGTCGTTCTCGGCCGCCAGCCGGGCGCCGCGCAGGAAGGTGCCGTCGCCGCCCAGGGTGACGATGAGGTCCGGGTCACCCGCGCTGTCGACCTCCTCGCGGGCGCTGTGCCGCGCGCCCTCCTGCCAGACGTCGATGTCGGCGCAGCCCACGGCGTGCTCGGCGCACCACGCGCGCACCGCGTCCGCCGCTTCGAGCGCGGCCGGGCGCCCGGCGTGCACGACCAAGCCGATACGGTCCACCGTCATCCCGACACCCGCCTTCCAGCCGACCCGCGCGAGGCCCCATCCTCGCCGCGCGGCGGACACGGGTCCGGCACGCCACGCCGCGCGGCGCGGGGTGCGCTACCGGGCGGTGCCGAAGTCCTGGGTCCAGTAGCTGCCGGGCTGGGCGAGGCCCACGCCGATCTCCTTGAAGGAGCAGTTGAGGATGTTCTCCCGGTGGCCGGGGCTGTCCATCCATCCCGCCATGACCTGCTCGGGCGTGGAGTAGCCGTAG
This sequence comes from Streptomyces seoulensis, assembly GCF_022846655.1. NCBI lineage: Bacteria > Bacillati > Actinomycetota > Actinomycetes > Kitasatosporales > Streptomycetaceae > Streptomyces > Streptomyces seoulensis. The sequence continues at coordinate 3,543,499 of NZ_AP025667.1, read as the reverse complement.
GCGACGTTCTCGCCGTACGCGCTCCACCGGTAGCCGGCGGCGGTGATGCGCGAGCCGGGGTCGGAGCCGTCGGAGCCGGTGTGCGACATGGTGTTGTGCGCGGCCATGTCGGCGCTGTGTTCCTGCGCGGCCTTGGACAGGGTGGAGTTGAGCTCGACCGGGGAGCAGCCGACCTTGGCGCGCTCGGCGTTGACCAGTTCCACGACGCGGGCCACGTCGCCGGAGGCGGTCGCCGCGGGCTGCGGGCTGCTCGGCGCGGTGGTGGTGGCGGTCTGTACGGGGCGGGGCCGGGTGGAGATCTGGCGCACCGTCGGCGCCGAGGCGGGCTTGGCGGAGGCCGACTTGGGGGTGGCGGGCTTGGCGGCGGCCGGCTCGGCGGTCCGCTCGGCCTCGGGCGCCGTCGCCCGGGTGGTGCGGTGGTGGTCGGGCGCGGGCCGGTGCTCGGTGCGGGTACGAACGCTGGGGGAAGCGGAGGGCGTCGTGTCGGCGGCCGGGCCGGGGTCGCGGTCGCCGTCCTGCTTGACGACGTGGTGCGACTCGTGACGGGGGGCCTGCTCCGCCTGCCAGGCGGTGGCCTCGGTCGGCTGCCGGGGGTCGTCCTTCCAGTCGACGCAGGCCACGGCGGCGGTCGGTACGCCCACCGCCCCCACGGCGACGGCGGCTATGAGCGCCCGTCGGTACTGCTGGTTCTTACGGTGCTTTCCCATGCGTGAAACCTCATTCGGTAGGCGCCGGGCGCCGCCGCGCGGCTTCCTCTGGGTGGAACCCGCCTCCCGAACAGCAAAAAGACGCCCTGCGAGCGTCATTCTTAGGACGGTCACACAGGGCGTGCAAAGAGACTGTCGTACTAACGTGCTTCGTAGACCCGAGAGCCCCTTGCCAAGGTCACGAAGGCGTGCCGACCCGGCGGCAGCGGCTTCCGCGCGCTGCTGCCGGGTCGTCAGAACCCCTCATGATTTGCGAAAGCGAGGGTCCACGGCGAGTCGATCGGCCGGTCCGGAGGACAGCATGATCCAAATGCGTTCCAAGACGGACAAAGCGCACTTGTCGTCACGGTCCGTCACCTACTAAGCGGCGCCCCTAGGTCATCGGAGCCTGTGAGGGATGTCACGGAACCATGCCCGCGGCCGGGCACTCGCGGGGGACTGTAGTGGCCGGCGCCCTGGAGCGGCTAGGGCGGCGGCGCCTCCGTCAGGTGGAAGGCGTCGAACCCGAACGCGGCTTCCAGCGCCGAGAAGCGCGGCTCGTCGGGGGAGTTGGGGTTCCGGCCGCGCTGGGTGGTGTGGTGGTCGCGGCGCCGGCCCAGGGCTCACACCTCGCGCCAGCGGGCGTTGCACCAGGAGAAGAGACCGAACGCGGCCAGCCCGAGCGCGATCAGCGCCAGCAGCCAGGGCCCGGCGGGCATGTCGCGGAAGGACCGCAGCGTGTCGTCCATCCCCTTGGCCTTGCCCGGCTCGTGCTGTACGGCCGCGACCAGGGCGAACGCGCCCGCCACGCCGAAGACCAGCCCGCGGGCCGTGCCGCCGCCCACGCCGAGGACGTCGGTGACCCGTCGCGCCGTCCGCGACATCTCGCCGGTGCGCAGGTGCTTGCGGAACTTCTTCGTCGCGGCGCGGACCAGCATCCACACCCCCGCCGCGATCACGGCGACCCCGGCCGCGCCGACGATCCACTGGCCGCCGGGCCACTTCAGCGCCATCGCCGTCACGTCGTCGCTCTGCTGGTCCGAGGAGCCGCCGCCGCTGCCCTTCTGTCCGGCCGCGTAGGACAGCACCGAGTAGGAGACGAAGGCGTAGAACACGGCGCGCGCGGCGGCCAGCGCCCGCTTCGACGCCTTCGTCCCGTCGGGCCCGGCGCTGCCGAACGCCGCCTCCGACAGCCGCCACAGCGCCATGCCCGCCAGTGCGATGCCGACGATCCACAGCATCGCCGCGCCGAACGGCTTCCCGGCCAGCTCGGCCAGGGCGCCGCCGCGGTCGGCCTGCTTGCCGCCGCCGTCACCGCCCAGGGCTATCTGCAGGGCTATGACCCCGACGAGCAGGTAGATCAGTCCGCGGGCGACGAAGCCCGCCCTCGCCGCAGCGGCCATCGCCGTGCTGTCGGCCGCTCGCCGGGCCTGCCCCCGGCCTCGTCTTGCCAGAACGTGTGAGTCCATGACAAAGCCGATGCCCCGGCGTGTCCGCGTCACGCCTGACCGGGCCCCGCGTGCCAAGGTGAGGTGTGACCGACTCCGACGCCGACCCCTCCCGGCGGCGCCCCCGCCCCGGCTACAAGGCCGCGGCGGGCGTCTTCGCCGTGGGCATGATGGGCACCACGCTCCCCACCCCGCTGTACGGGCTGTACCGGGAGCGGATCGGGTTCTCCGAGCTGATCGTGACCGTGGTGTTCGCGGTCTACGCGGTCGGCGTCATCGTCGCCCTGCTGCTCGCCGGCGGCGCCTCCGACGTGCTGGGGCGGCGCCCGGTGCTGATCGTCGCCCTGGTGCTGTCCGCGTTCAGCGCGGTGTGCTTCCTGCTGGAGGGCGGGCTGCCGCTGCTGTACCTCGGCCGGGTGCTGTCCGGGTTCTCGGCGGGCCTGCTCAGCGGCACCGGTACGGCCGCCGTCCTCGACCTCGCCCCGCCCGAGCGCCGGGGGCGGGCGGCGCTCGCGGCCACCGCGGCCAACATGGGCGGGCTCGGGCTCGGGCCGCTCGTGTCCGGAATCCTCGCCGAGTACGCGCCCCGGCCGCTCGCTCTGCCCTTCCTCGTGCACCTCGCCCTGCTGGCCGTTGCCCTCGTCGTCACCCTGCTGCTCACCGAGACCGTCCACCACGACGGACCCCGGCCGCCGCTCAGGCCGCAGGGGATGCGGGTGCCGCCCGAGGTGCGCGGGGTGTTCGGGCCCTGCGCGCTGGCCGCCTTCGCCGGGTTCTCCCTGCTCGGTCTGTTCACGGCGGTGGCGCCCGCCTTCCTCACCGAGACCCTCGGGGAGCGCAACCTCGCGGTGACCGGCGCCGTGGTGTTCAGCGTGTTCTGCGCCTCCACCGGCGGCCAGCTCCTCATGGGCCGGATCGGCGCCCGTGCCGCTCTGCCGTGGGGCTGCGCCGTGCTCGCCGCCGGGCTCGTCCTGGTCGGCACCTCGCTGCTGGTGGAGTCCCTGCCGCTGCTGCTCGTCGGCGCGATCACCGGCGGGGTCGGGCAGGGCATGGCGTTCCGGGCGGGGCTCACGGCGGTCGGCGGGGCCGCGCCCGAGGAACACCGGGGCGCCACCATCTCCGCCTTCTTCGTCGTGGCCTACCTCGGCATCTCGCTGCCGGTCGTCGGGGTGGGTGCCCTGACGGTGGGTCTGGGCGTGCGCGGGGCCGGGATGGTGTTCACCGTCTGCGCGATCCTGCTGGTCGTGGCGGTGGGTACCCGTGTACGGCTGCACCCGCCGCGCGCACTGTGAACTCGGCGCGACGCGGCCTGCCTGTGTAAGCCGTTCACAGTGTCACTTCCGGATACGTCTCGACGTAGCTCTCCTCGTTCGCGCCGTAGTAGGTGCAGGTCCGCGCGCTCAGGTCGACGTCGTACCGGACCACGCCCGCCTGCCAGCAGCCCCGGACGAACTCCGGAAAGGCCGTCTCGCCCGCCTGGTCGGCGCGCAATGCGGCGAGCAGGGCCGTGCGGTCGAAGAGCGGCACGTCAGTCATGCCGGTGAACAGGGGCTCGCCCTGGACGGCGACGGGACCTGCCTCGGTGAGGTAGAGCATCGCGTTCGACGGCACGGTCATCGCGCACCGGGTGACTCCGGCCTGCCTCAGCGCCTCGGCGAGGTGAGGGAAGCCGCCCGCCTTCGGGCGCACCTCGGCGGCACGGGCCAGGGCGGCCTTGAGGTTCGGGACGGCGGGGGTGGCCGTGGGCATGGGGACTCCAGATGTGAGGCAGCCAGTAATGGCAACATATTGTCAATCTGGAAATAGGTTGTCAATGTGAACCCTCGGGGTCTGCGGGTGTCCTCGCGCCCTGCGCTGTCATGGCAGGCTGTTGCCGTACTGGCAGTGCGTTGTCATGTGGGAGGCGTGGATGCGGGACGAGGCAGCCCTACTGGTCGCCGATGTGTACGAGGCGGCGGGGGCGCTGCGCCGGCTGGGGGAGCGGACCGCCGGTACGGAGGGGCTCACCCAGGCGCGCTGGCAGGTGATGAGCGCGGTGTCCGAGGACGCGCTGACCGTTCCTCAGGCGGCCCGGCGGCTCGGTGTGAGCAGGCAGAACGTGCAGCGGGTCGCCAATGACCTCGTTCAGCTCGGTCTGGCTGTCTTCGCCGCGAACCCGGACCATCGTGGTTCGCCCCTGCTGGGGCTCACCGAGAACGGCCGGGTCGTGCTGGCGCGCGTCACCGCACGGGCCGAGGCGGCCCACCGTGAACTCTTCGGGGACATCCCCGAGGACGAGATCCGGGCGGCCCGCACCTCCCTGCGCAGGCTGCTCGCCGCACTCGACCGGCGCGAAGGGGACCCGGGCGCCGGGTAGCGGGCGGCTTCAGCCGGCGGTGCGCACGGTCGTGGTCACCCTGACCTGGCACGGAGTGCGCGGGGTCGAGCCGAAGCCGAACCGTACGGGTGGATCGACCGGGGCGAGCGGTCCCAGGTCCCGGCCCTCGAAGGTGGCCGTCGCCGCGGTGAGCCGGTGCAGGTCACGCGCGCCGTACCACTCGTACCGGCCGCCACCGGCGGAGCCCCGCGTGCGCACGCCCATCAGCAGCCGGGCCACCGGGTCCGTCAGGACCGCGCAGGCGGGCCGGGATGCGACGGGTCCCGCCAGCCGGAGCAGGGTTCCCAGCACGCCCCGGCGCCCCACCGTGAAGCACAGGTCGAGCAGCGGTCCGGCCGTCACCGTCCAGCGTTCCCCGGCGATCCGCACCCCCACGGGGACGATCCGCACCTCGTCGAAGGAGTAGGTCCCGGCGATGAAGTCGGCCACCTGCCGGGTCGGCGCCAGCAGTGTGCGGTGGCCGTCGGCGCGCTCCACCATCACGTCGCTGAAGGACCCGAAGGGTGTACGCGGCCAGTGCCCGAGCACCAGTCGGGTCCCGGACGCCGTGCCGATCCCGGTGATCCAGCCGTCGAAGCGCAGATCGGCGGACCGGCCGGGCTCCGGGGGAACCGGACGGTCCGCCGCCCGGCGCCGTGTCTCATCAGGCTCGCGGTGCACCACGAGCGACGGATGCCCCACGTTCCCGGCACCGAAACACCGGTCGGCGCCGGTCAGACGCCCGACGGGGTGGCCCGCGCCAGCACTTCGGCGGCGACGGCGAGCGCCTCGGCGCGGTCCTCGGGGACGAGTCCGATGCGGGTACGCCGGTCCAGGAGGTCGGACGGGTCGAGGGCGCCCTCGTGCCGGGCGGCCCAGAGGAGTTCCGCGCGGGTGACCGGATGGCCGGGCAGCACCGGCTCGGCGAGCGCCGGGTCCCGCTCGGCCAGTGCCTGCACGGCGGGAGCCTCGGTGCCGTAGCGGCGGACCAGCCGGGCGGGCGCGGGCAGGTCGCGCAGCCGCTCCGGGCCGGCCGCGCCGACCAGCGGGAGTCCGGCGGTCGGGGAGGGGGCCGACGGCAGGCCGCGCGCGGCCACGGCCGCGTCGACGGCGTCCTGCGCCATCCGCCGGTACGTCGTCAGCTTGCCGCCCACCACGGTGACCACCCCGTCCGGCGAGGTCAGCACCGCGTGCCGGCGCGAGATGTCCGAGGTGCGCACGGAGGCGCTGTCCGGGCCGCCCGGCACCGAGGTGTCCAGCAGCGGGCGCAGCCCGGCGAAGGCGCCGTCCACCTCGTCCCGGCGTACCGGCGCGTCCAGCACCGAGCCCAGCACGTCCAGCAGGAAGCCGATGTCCGTCTCCGGTACCTCGGGCACGTCCGGGATCTCGCCCTCGACCGGCTCGTCCGTGAGGCCGACGTAGGTGCGGCCGTCGCCCTGGGGCAGCACCAGCACGAAGCGGTTGGTCTCGCCGGGCACCGGTATGTGCAGGCCGGCCGGGAGCGCGCCCAGGCGCTCGGAGCGCAGCACGAGATGGGTGCCGCGTGAGGGGCGTACACGGAAGCCGTCGACCAGGCCGCCGGCCCACACACCGGTCGCGTTGACGACGGCCCGCGCCCTGATCTCCCCTTCCTCGCCGGTGAGTTCGTCCCGGAAGCGGGCCCCGGTGGGTCCGAGTCCCAGGGCCCGGACGCGGGTGAGGACCCGTGCTCCGTGCGCGGCGGCGGTGCGGGCGAGGGCGGTGACCAGGCGGGCGTCGTCGGTCACCCGGCCGTCCCAGGACAGCAGCCCGCCGCGCAGTCCGGCCGCGCGCACCGAGGGTGCCAGATGCCGGGCCTCGGCCGCCGTCAGCCGGCGCGGCACCGGCAGCACCTGCCGGGGGGTGCGGGCGGCCAACCGGAGCATGTCACCCGCCCGGAACCCCGCCCAGGCCAGCGACGCCTGCGCCCGTGACACCAGTGGGGTCAGCGGCAGCACGAAGGGCTGCGCGGCCACCAGATGCGGGGCCGTACGCGTCATCAGCACCCCCCGCTCGACCGCGCTCTCGTGCGCCACGTCGAACTGCCCGGCCGCCAGATAGCGCAGCCCCCCGTGGATCAGCTTGGAACTCCAGCGGGAGGTGCCGAAGGCCAGGTCATGGGCGTCGACCGCGACGACGTCGAGACCGCGCGCCGCCGCGTCCAGGGCGACGCCCGCCCCCGTGGCGCCGAGCCCCACCACCAGCAGGTCGGCCGTGCCGCCCCCGGCCGCCGTGGCCAGCTCGCGGGTGCGGCGGGCGGCGTCGAGCGAGGAGCCCGGTGCCGCCGTGCGGTCTGCGTGGTCGCGGATGCTCATGGGGTGAGGGTCCTTTCCAGGAGGGTGCGCAGCTCGCCCAGGAAGGCGGCGGCGTCCAGCTCGGGGTCGTCCTCGTCGGTCATGGTGCGCAGCGACAGCGCGAAGGACTGCACCACCAACAGCACGGCGCGGGCCTGGCGTTCGGGATGCGTCACGCGTACCGAGCCGTCCGCGTGGCCCTCGCGCAGCGCCTCGGCCAGCAGCGTCAGCAGGGCCTCCTGGGTGGCGCCGCGCCGGTCGAGCACGTAGGGGAGCAGCAGTTCGGGGTCGACGTCCAGGATCTTGTGGAACAGGGGATGGTCGCGGAACTCGGCGACGCCCGCGATCAGCCCCGTCACGATCCGGGCGCGCGTGTGCGGGCCGTCCGGCGCGGCGGGCATCGCGCGGGTGGCGACCGCCAGCCACTCGCGGGTCATCAAGTCGCCGACCAGGGAACGCAGATCGGGCCAGCGCCGGTACAGCGTCATCCGGGAGACCCCGGCGCGACGGGCCACGTCGGCGAGGGTGGTGCGGCGGACACCTACGGCCAGGACGCAGTCGCGCACCGCGTCGAGCACGGTGTCGGCGTCCGAACGGTTGTGACGGATGGACGTCATGTGTAACAGTGTAACGCCCCGGCGGCCGGGGGGAGATGGCGCCGCACACACCGAACCGACGTGGTGAGGAAGACCGTTCGATGGACATGCTGTGGAACGGCTGGGGCGACCCGGCGAAGGCTTCCCCTCTGCCCGACGCGGTGGCCGGGCTGCTGCGCGACCTGCTCGGCGTCCGCCCGGGCGCGTCGGCCGCCATCGCTCTCACCGACATCGAGCTGCCCGCGCCCACGCTCACCCCGGCGGCGCTGAAAGACCTCGCCGAGGCGGTGGGCGCGGCGGACCACGTCCGCACCGACACCGAGAGCCGCGTGCGGCACACGCGCGGCAAGTCGACGCCCGACCTGCTGCGCATCCGCGCGGGCGATGTCGCCGACGTACCCCAGGCCGTCGTCCTGCCCGCCTCCCACGAGGAGGTGCTCGCCGTGCTGCGGGCCTGTGCCGCGCACCGGGTGGCCGTCGTCCCCTACGGCGGCGGCACCAGCGTCGTCGGCGGACTCGCCCCGAAACGCGGGGAGTTCATCGCCCTCGACCTGCGCCGGATGGACGCCCTCCTCGACCTCGACCCGGTCTCCCGCACCGCCGTCCTCCAGCCCGGCCTGCGCGGGCCCCGGGCCGAAGCCCTGCTCGCCGCGCACGGGTTCACGCTCGGCCACTTCCCGCAGTCCTTCGAGTGGGCCACCGTCGGGGGCTTCGCCGCCGCCCGCTCCAGCGGGCAGGCGTCCGCCGGGTACGGCCGCTTCGACGACATGGTGCTCGGGCTCACCCTCGCCACCCCGGAGGGCACCGTCGAGACGGGCCGCGCCCCGCGCTCCGCCGCCGGACCCGACCTGCGTCAACTGATCCTCGGCTCCGAGGGCGCCTTCGGCGTCATCACCTCCGTCACCGTCCGCGTCCGCCCGCAGCCGGAGCAACGCCGGTACGAGGGCTGGCGGTTCGCCTCCTTCACCGAGGGCGCCGCCGCGCTGCGCAGGCTCGCCCAGGACGGACCCCGGCCCACCGTGCTCCGGCTCTCCGACGAGACCGAGACCCTGGTCGGACTCGCCCAGCCCTACGCCATCGGCGCCGCCATGGCCGACGGCGGCACCGGCTGCCTCGCCGTCACCGGCTACGAGGGCACCGAGGCCGACACCGCCCGGCGCCGCGAAGAAGCGGCGGCCGTCCTGCGGGACTGCGGCGGCACCCTCGTCGGCACCGAGCCCGGCGAACGCTGGGCCCACGGCCGCTACTCGGCGCCCTACCTGCGCGACGCCCTCCTCGACGCCGGTGCCTTCGCCGAGACCCTGGAGACCGCCGCGTTCTGGTCCCGGATACCCGAGCTGTACGCCGCCGTACGCACCGCCCTCACCGACACCCTCACCCGCGCCGGCACCCCGCCCCTGGTCATGTGCCACATCTCCCACGTCTACGAGAACGGCGCCTCCCTCTACTTCACCGTCGTCAGCGCCCAGGGCGAGAACCCCCTCACGCACTGGACCCCGGCCAAGCACGCGGCCAACGAGGCCGTGCTCGCGGCGGGCGGTACGATCTCCCACCACCACGGCGTCGGCACCGACCACCGCGACTGGTACGTACGCGAGGCCGGACCCCTCGCCGTCGACGCGCTGCGCGCCGTCAAGGCACGCCTCGACCCGGCGGGACTCCTCAACCCCGGCGTGCTGCTTCCCACCGACTGACCCGCTCCGCCCGCCCACTTCCCCGCGCCCCGGAGGCACACCGATGCGAGAGTTCACCGCCGTGGTCAATCCGACCGCGGGCGCCTCCACCGGAGCGGCCACGCTCCTCCAGGTGGCCCGGCACCTCCGCGAGGCCGGCGCCACCCTGGAGACCGAGTACAGCCACAGCCTGGCCCACGCCCGCGAGACCGCCCTGCGCGCCGGGGAGAGCGGCCGGGTCGTGCTCGCCGTCGGCGGCGACGGCATGGCCGGCGGCATCGGAGGAGCGCTCAGCGGCACCGGCGCCGTGCTGGGCCTCGTACCCGCCGGACGCGGCAACGACTTCGCCCGCGCCCTCGGCCTGCCCGCCGACCCCGAGGCCCTCGCCGGGATACTGCTGCACGCCGCGCCCCGGCACGTCGACACCATCGAGGTCGAGTCCGCCGTCCACCCGCGCACCGTCGTCCTCGGCAGCGTCTACGCCGGGGTCGACGCCCTCGCCAACCGGTACGCCAACCAGTCCCGCCTGCTGCGCGGCGCCGCCTCCTACTACGCGGGCGGCCTGCGCGCCGTGGCGACCTGGCGCACCGCCGGGTACCGCGTCACCGTCGACGGTGAGGAGCACCCGCACCGCGGGTACACCGTCGTCGCCGCCAACTCGCCCTACTACGGCTTCGGCCGCGCCATCGCACCCGCCGCCGAACTGGACGACGGCCTCCTCGACATCGTGCTGATACGCGAGGCCCCGCGCCGTCTCTTCTTCACCCTCATGAACGAGCTGAAGACCGGCGCCCACGTCCACCGCCCCGAGGTACGGGTCCTGCGCGGCCGGGAACTGCGCATCGAGGCGGACCGGCCCGTGCCCTACGGAGCCGACGGCGAGGTGGAGGCCGCGCTGCCCGTCACCGTCCGGGTCCGCCCCGCCGACCTGAGCGTGCTGTGCGCCTCCCCGGATCCGAAGGCCACGAAGCGGTAACGTCTTGCAACCGCGGGCGCCTCGACAAGGTCTGGACCGGCATGAAGATCTCTTTCCTGCTCCACAGCGCGTACGCGATCGGAGGGACGATCACCACGACCTTCAACCTGGCCGGGGCGCTCGCCGAACGCCACGACGTGGAGATCGTCTCCGTGTTCCGGAACCGGGAGCGCCCCACCTTCACCCTCGACCCACGTGTCCGGCTGCGCCCCCTGGTCGACCTGCGCGAGGAGCAGGACCACCCGGCCCACCGCGAACCCGCGCGGGTCTTCCCCCGTGTCGAGGGGCGCCACGCCGAGTACAGCAGGCTGACCGACGAGCGGATCGCCGAGTGCCTGGCCGGCACGGACGCCGAGGTCGTCATCGGCACCCGGCCCGGTCTGAACGTGCACCTCGCCCGCCAGGCGCCCGGCCATGTGCTCCGCGTCGGCCAGGAACACCTCACCTGGGACCACCACTCGCCGCAGTTGCGCACCGTGCTGCGCCGCGCCTACCGCGGCCTCGACCTGCTCACCACCGTCACCGAGGCGGACGCGCGCGCCTACCAGCGCGGCGCCTGGCTGCCCGGCGTCCGTATCGAGGCCGTGCCCAACAGCGTGCCCGAGCCCGTGCTGCCGCCCTCCGACGGCAGCGCCAGACTGATCGCCGCCGCGGGCAGGCTCGTCCCGATGAAGGACTACGAGACCCTGATCCGCGGCTTCGCGCACGTCGCCGCCGCCCACCCCGACTGGCGGCTGCGCATCTACGGCAGAGGCGAGGAACGCGACCGGCTGCGCGCCCTGATCGAGCGGCTCGGCCTCAGCGACCACGCCTTCCTGATGGGCGCGGCCGTGCCCATGGAGGCCGAGTGGGTCAAGGCGTCCATCGCCACCGCCTCCTCCAACTTCGAGCCCTTCGGCATGACCATCGTCGAGGCGATGCGCTGCGGGGTGCCCGTCGTCAGCACCGACTGCGCCCACGGACCCGGTGAGATCATCCGGGACGGCGTCGACGGACGACTCGTACCGGTCGGTGACGCCGACGCCTTCGGCGCGGCCCTGCTGGACCTCGTCCGCGACGACGAACGGCGCCGCACCATGGGCAAGGCCGCACTGGAGAACTCCCGCCGCTTCGCCCCCGAGACCGTCGTGGCCCACGCCGAACGCCTGCTGGCCGACGCCCTCGCCGCCAAGGCGGCCGGCCGCCGCCCGCCCCGCGAACCGCACGCCGCGAGCCGCCGCCTGACGGCCGGCGGCCACAGCGCCCACGACCTCGCGTACACCGCCGCCTCCCGCGCGGTGCGCACCGTGCGCGGGTGGCGGCGATGAGCACGACCAGCGACAAGGAGACCCGCGTGATCCGCGTGACCTGTGTGGCCGACGCCGACGGGCGCGTCACCTTCCACCTCCCCCTTCCCGAGCCGGACGGCAGCCCCCACCTGCTGCTGAGGGCCAGGCCGCGCAAGGGCCTGCCCGACCCGGCCGAACGCCGCCTCCCGCTCGCGGCCGGTGACGACGGCCGGGTCCGCGCCGTGCTGGAGCCGCTGCCCCCGCTGGAGGAGGGCCGCTGGGACGCCTTCCTGGTCCGCGAAGGCGACGCCGAGCCGGAGCGGCTGGCCTCCGGTCCGCTGGATCTGCGGGTCCTGGTCGACGGCGCCCGCGTCGACCGCCCGTCCCCGGTGGCGGCCCGTATCCCGTACCGCGCGCTGGACGGCTTCCTCGCCGTACGCGCCTGGCTGCGCACCGCGCACGCCGAAGCCGACCGGATCGAGGTCGGCGACCGCGCCACCGCGGTCACCGCCCGCCTGCACGGCGCCTCGTTCGGGGAAGGCCCCCTCGTACGGCTGCGCGGGCGGGGCAGCGGCGCGGAGCGCACCGTCCGCCCGGACACCGACGCGGACGGCCGGGGCTTCCGCTTCACCGTCGACCACGCCGAACTCACCGGCGGCGACGGCGCGGACGTCCGCTACTGGGACGTGGACGTCCTGCCCGCCGCCGGCGCGGCAGCCATCAGGGCGGGCCGCGTCCTGGACGACGTGGCGGACCGCAAGCAGTCCTTCGTCTACCCGGCGGCGAACACCGGCGGCCGCCACGTGCGCCCCTACTACACGGTCGACAACGACCTCTCCTTCGAGGTCACCGCCCCGTCCTGAGGCCGCGCTACGGCAGGGTCCGGCACAGCAGCGCCGCCGGACCCTGCCGGGCGCCCAGCCGCGTGGTGAAGGCGATCCCGGCCGCGTACTCGCCCACCCCGCACTGCCCCTTGTACGCGCCCTGGGCGAAGTCACCGCCCGCGCCGTCCGAGGGCCGGTTGTCCGAGCGGTCGAACCACACGGTCCGCCCGTTGCCCGCCAACGCCGTCCGGCCCGGAGCGCACAGCGCCGCCGACACCCGCTCACCGCGCAGGCCGTAGCCGATCAGGAACGCACCTGAGGGGCACTGGAACTTGGTGTAGCCGCCCGCCCAGTCGCCGCCGGAGACGAACCGCTCGTCCTTGACGACGGTCTGCGCGCCGTCCGCCGCGCGCGGATCGGTCGCCCCCGCGTCCGTGCACAGCCCGCGCCCGCCCGTGTGGCTCAGCCCGATCAGCCGCAGCCCGTCCGGGCAGGCCGCCTTGTAGGCACCCGGGTCCCAGTCGCCGGTGCCGCGCACCCGCAGCGACTCCACCGCGTCCCCGTGGTCGGTGTCCAGCATCTTCCACACTGGGGCCGCCGGCACCGGACCCGACTTCCCCGGCGTGTCCATCAGGTGCCGCCAGGCCGTGGCCCGCCAGTCGCCGGAGTCGAGCAGGCCGGAGCGGTGACCGCCCTCGTCGTAGCGCAGCAGCGCCCAGTCGTCGTGCCCGTCGAAGCCGACCAGCGGCCAGTACGCGAAGTCGGCGTCGTGGTCGGTGAAGTAGTCGGTGATGTTGCCGAACCAGGCGCGGGTCACCGGGTTGGTCTCCCCGGCCCCGGCGCCGAACTCGCTGATCCACACCGGCGCGGTGTAGTGGCGGCCCGACTCCTCCACGAAGAACGCCTCGTCGGTGAGCGCCGCGTTCAGCTCGTCGCGGGACAGGTCCTGGTAGCGGGCGTCGTGCGTCTCGCCGATGCCGGTGGCACCGCTGTGCCTGGGACCCGTGTAGCCGTAGAAGTGGGCCGAGTAGACCAGCTTGTGGGAGTCGACCAGGGTGTGGGAGAGGGTGCGGGCCGGGGACAACTGTGGTCGGCCGTGGGGGAGTCCGTCCACCGGGAGGCCGGTCCAGTTGATGCCCTCGATCACGATGAGGAGCCGGGGGTTGGCCTCGGTCAGGATGCGGTCGCCGGCCGTCCGGGCGGCCGCGTACCAGTCGTGCTCGTCGCCCAGGCCCCAGTTGGGATCGTCCAGGATGTCCCTGCGGACCTCGTTGTAGAGGTCGGCGCCGACCACGCCGGGCACCGAGGCGTAGCGCCGGGCCATGAACACCCAGTCGTCGGCCCACGCTCCGGTGGACTGGCCGCTGTTCCAGCGTTCGTTGCCGTCGACACCGCAGCACCAGCGCGAGGTGTTGGTGTGGTTGTTCAGGATCACCGCGAACCCCGCCTGGCTGAGCGCGTCCACCACGGCGTCGTACACCTGCAGCGGAGTCTTCCCGCGCAGAGCTGGGTTGGCGGTCACCGCCGCGTCCGGCACCGGGGCCGTGCGGTGGACCAGTTCGTTGGAGAACGGCAGCCGGATGGTGTTGACGCCCAACTCCCGGAAGTCGGAGAGCAGTCGGGGCAGCGGCACCCGGTCGAGTCCGAGCGGGATGTCGTGCGCGTCCTGGCCCGCGTGGTGGTTCGCCGGGTCGGCGGTGCTGCCGCTGCCGTTCCAGGACCCTTGCGCGCCGTCCCAGTTGGCGGCCTTCAGGCGGAACCGGTTCCCCCGGGCGTCCACGATGTACCGGCCCTGTGTGGAGAGCGGGGCGGACCAGTCGGCGGCCGCCTGCGTGGCCGGGTGCGCGACCGGCACCGGGCTCGGTGCGGGTGCGGCGTGTGCCGTGATGGTCATGGCGGAGGCGAGCAGTAACCCGGCGGCGGTGGCGGCCAGACGCAGGGAACGGGGTGCGGTCGGCATGGGGGCGGCCCTCGGCTGTGATGGGGGTGGGATCACGGAATGCGTGGAGCGCAGTGTCCACCACGCCGCACCCGTCGCGGAAGGCGTCGCACAGCCGATCGCGTCACAGCCGTTCACACCCCAACTCTCAGCTTTGCAGGGCGAGTTCGGCCCAGATGGTCTTGCCCCGGTGTTCCCGCCGCGTGCCCCAGCGCTCGGTGAGCTGGGAGGTGATCGTCAGACCGCGCCCGTGCTCGTCGTCGTCCTCGGCCTGACGCAACTGCGGTGCGGTGCTGCTGTCGTCGGTGACCTCGATGATCAGGCCCTGGTCGCGGACCAGGCGCAGCCGGATGGGCCCCTCGGAGTAGCGGACCGCGTTGGTGACCAGCTCGCTGACCACCAGGGCCGCGGTGAACGCCAGGTCCGGCAGGTGCCAGTGGCCGAGCCGGTCGTCGGTGCGTTCCCTGGCGAGGGAGACCGCCTGCGGCTCGTTCGGCAGTGACCAGGAGGCCACCTTGTCGGCGCCCAGGGTGAGTGTGCGGGCGACCAGCAGCACACCGTCGTCGGCCGGGTGGTGCGGTGCCAGATCGTGCAGCAGGTCGTGGCAGATGTCCGGCAGCGGCCGGTCCTGCGGGCACAACGCCGTGGTGAGCCTGGCCAGTTGGTCCCCGGAGTCCGGGCTGGCGTCCCGCAGCAGCACCGGGTTGCACAGCACCATCAGCGTGCCCGCGGGCACGTCGAAGTGCGCCGCGTGATAGCGGGGCGCGCCCCGGCCCAGGGCCGGGCCGACCGGGATGTGCGCGAAGGTCACCGGCTCGCCGGGCCGGGCCACGGCGGGCGGCGGGTGGCCCGCGCTGGCCACCGTGCACCGGCGTGCCACCGGGTCGTAGACCGCGTACAGACAGCAGGTGCCCGCGCGCAGGCTGTCCAGGGACTCGTCCGGGTGCCGCGACTCCTCCGAGTCCAGCCTGCCCACCAGGTCGTGCAGTCGCTCCAGCAGTTCCTCGGGCGGCAGGTCGAGCGAGGCCAGCGCGCCGATCGCGGCCCGCAGACCGCCCATCGTGACGGCGGCCCGGATACCCCGCGTGGGCGGCTCCCCGACGACCAGCGCCACCCGCGCCCCGGACAGCGGGATGATGTCGAACCAGTCCCCGCTGGTACTGCTCGGCAGATAGCTGTGCGCCGTGGCCACCGCACTGTGCCCCGGCACGTGTGCCGGCCGCAGGCTGAGCTGGAGGATGCGGGCCACCGACCGCTCCCGGGTGTACAGGCGCGCGTTGTCCAGGCACAGCGCGGTGTGCCGGGTCAGCTCGGTGGCCAGCCGCAGGTCGTCCTCGGTGAAAGGCGCGGAGCCCCGGCCGCGGTAGAAGCGCGCCAGGCCCAGCACCCCGCCCCGCGCGGCCAGCGGCACCGCCATCTTCGAGTGCGCGCCGTTCTCCTGCGCCACCTCCTGCCCGGTGCGGGGCGCGGACCCGCTCTCCAGTGCGTCGTGCTCGGTGATGAGCACCGGCCGCCGCTCGGTCAGCACCTCCTTGTAACGGGAGGTGAGACCCGGCTCCAGCACACAGCCGACCTCCACCGCCCGGTGCCCGTTCGCCGCGTGGACCGACCGGTACCCGGCACAGCGCAGCAGCAGATCCTGGCCGAGGGAACCCACGTCCGGCACATCGCCCCGCAGCACCGCGTCCAGTACGTCGATCACCACCGTGTCGGCCAGGTCGGGGACGCTGATGTCCGCGAGCTCCTGCGCGGTGTGCACCGTGTCGAGGCTGGTGCCGATCCGGGCGCTCGCCTCCCGCAGCACGCTCAGCCGGATCCGCGCCCGGTGCCGGTCGGTGGCGTCCACCACGCTCAGCGCCACCCCCGGCATCCCGTCGGCCGCGTCCCGCAGCCGGAACGCGGACAGCGCCAGCACCCGGTCCGGCGCCTCCGGCGTGGCCCGGCCGGCCACCTCCACGTCCCGCCGGGGCTCCCCGGTGGCCAGGACCTCGTGCAGCATGGCCTCCACGGGCGCGTGGTGCAGACCGGTCGCCCACTGCTCCAGCGGGCGGCCCAGCGCACCGTCCAGCGGCAGCGCGCCGAAGTCGGCGGCCGCGTCGTTGTAGCCCACGAGCCGCAGCGCGCCGTCCAGCACGTACAGCGGGTGCGGCGAGTCGGAGAACAACGCGTCGAGCACGGCCCTGTCCAGGTCACGACCCCGATCCGCAGCCCTGTTCTGCGATGTGTTCACCCCTCCAGACTGCGCCCGCGAGCGGCACCATGTCGTGCGGACCGGGCCCCGCGCGCACCGTTCGTGCCCCCGGCCCATCTGTGCCAAGCTCGTGACATGACTCCCGCGAACACGACGGGCAAGGAAGGCACCACGCTGTACTACGGCGACCTCTCCGCGCCGCACGTGCTCCAGGTCTTCCTGGAGATGCGCGACCGTGCCTCCGCCCGTATGGCCAAGACCCTGCTCGACACGATCCGGCAGGGTGCCGACGACGGAAAGTACGCGGTGAAGTTCCACTTCGCCGGGACGATGGACGACACCGTGGGCGGCAACGGCGACCAGCGCGCGCTCAGCGCCCTCGCCGCCGCGAGCGACGAGGGGCAGAAGCAGTTCGTCGAGTACCTCGGCGCCCTCTTCGACCACCAGCCCTTCCCGCCCGGCGACGACAAGTTCTCCCAGGGCTCGGTGCTGCTGTCCGTCGCCGGTGACGTGGACGGCCTGCGCTCCGACGACTTCGACAGCAAGGTCTCCGACGAGACCTATCTGACCTGGGCCGGAGAGTCCATCGCCACCTTCGAGACCTTCGGCCTGCCCGGCACCCCGGCCGTCTGGTACGACAAGGAGAACATCCCCGTCACCACGGTCGAGGGCGAAGTGGACACCGACCCGCAGAAGTTCCTCGCCGCGATCAAGACATCCTGACCGCACCGGGTGCGCGGCCCGGCCGCTGGGTAGGGAACGACCGTCCGGCCGTCGGGCCGGGCGGTCGACGCGCGTCCGGCGGGCGCGCAACGGAGGGGCGGCACATGACGTTCGAGCGGGAGGCCGACGGCGGCACGGTGCGGGCGGTCGCGGTGTACGACGGACGACTGCTGCTGGTGACACAGGGGGAGGGCGCCGCCTGGACGCTGCCCTCCGGTGCCGCCCAGCCGGCCGAGACGCCGGGCGCGACCGCCGAGCGCGTCGTCCATGAACTCACCGGCTACCTGGTCGACGGCACCGAACCGCTCGGCCCGCCGGAGGGGGAGTCCCCGGACGCCGTCCCGGCCGTGGTGTGCCAACTGCTCACCGACTCGCCCTCGAGCGGGGCCTCGCTCCCCGCCGGGCAGATCCGCTGGGTCTCCTTCGAGGACGCCGAGCAGGACACGCTGCCCCCGGCCGTGCGCGCCTACCTCCAGGGCCACAGACCCGTCTGAGAGCCCACCCGCACACGGGAGTCACGGTCAGTGGTGGAGGAGCCGGGCCAGCAGCAGATAGGCGCGCTGTTCGGCCGCCGCGAGCGCCGCCGGGTCGATGCCCGCCGACAGCAGTTCGCCCGCCGCCGCGTCGTCCGCCTCGCGCAACTCCACCACGGTGACGGCGAGATGGACCGGGATCACCGGGTGCGGCGGCCGGGAGCGGAACGCCAGCGCCCGCTCGGCGCGCTCGGTCGCCTCGGTGCACTGCGCGAGCGCCCGCTCCACCCGCACCGCCGCCCGGTCGTGCACCACCACCAGCGCGCACACCAGCCCGATGGCGATACCGAGCAGACTCCCCAGGCCCCGGTCCACGATCAGCTCCTCGGGAGACTCCGGGTCGGCCAGATCGCTCAGCAGCAGCGCCAGCGGGGTCAGGAAGACGACGCCCAGGCCGTAGTTGCGCACGACCATGTACTCCATCAGGAACTCCAGCGCCACGATCACCAGCGCCAGCAGCACGGGCTCCGGATGACCGGCCAGCACCCCGAGGGCGATCATCAGGCCGAGGGCCGTGCCCAGGGTGCGCTGGACCGCCCGCTGGACCGTGGTGCGGACGTTGACCGAGTGCAGCACGGCCGCCGCCGAGATCGCGGCCCAGTAGCCGTGCCCCAGACCGAGCGCCAGCGCCGCCCCGCCCGCCACCAGCGTGCCCAGCACCATCCGCAGCGCCGGCACCAGCAGCACCGACGCCGGCTTGCGCCCGCCGGGCCGCCCCCGCACCAGCACCCAGGCCCGCCGGGCCGCCGGATCGTCCGGCACCGGCGCGCGCGGCGAGAAGCGGCGGCCCGGCTCGCGGGGCAGGGAGGAGTACGCGGCCAGGTCGGACAGCACCTGCGGATACCGCTGGTGCCGGTCGGCCAGCATGCCCGCCTGCCTGCGCAGCAGCCGGGCCAGCTCCGGCGGGTCGACCGGGGTGCCACGGGTGGAGTCGATCAGCAGTGACCAGGAGAGGTCGGTCAACCGCACACAGGTGTTGTCCTCACCGGGGCGCTTCGAGGTGGTCGGCGGCGCCAGTCCGAGCGAGTCGTACGCCTGGAGCACCGCCGCCGTCGCCCGGTGCCGGGACCGGCCCACCCCGCCCCTCGCCGTGTCCAGCAGCTCGGCGAGCTGGCGCAGCGCGGCCGCCACCGCCAGCCGCTGAGGCCGCTCGGGATGGACCAGGCGGCCCAGCAGGGCCAGCGCCCACGCCATCAGCGACCCGGCCGCGGCCAGACAGGCGCGCGGCAGCACCTCGCCCGGCGTGGTGGTGGCGTTGGCGGACACCGCGAAGGAGAACAGCAGCAGGATCGCGCCCAGCCCGCCGAGCCCGGTCGCGTCGCACACGTACTTGCACACGCCCGCCACCAGCGCCGTCGCCGCGACCACCACCGCCGCGCCGGCCACGCTCGACCACGGACGCGCCACCGAGGCCAGCGCCGAACCGAGACCCACGCACGCCGTCATGGCGAGCGCGACCCACCCCAGCACCCGCGCCCGGCGGCGGTAGGGCAGATTCCGGCCGAACGTCGTCGTGAACGCCCCGAGCATCCCGTACACCGCGAGATCGGGCCGTCCGGCCAGCACGACCGGCAGGCCCGCCAGCGCCATGGCCAGCGCCGCGCGCACCGCGAACAACAACGCCCCGTCCACCCGCTGGAGGGCCAGCACCCCGCGCGGGAAGAGCACATGCGCCAGACCGGAGGTGTCCCACCGGCGTCCGCCGCCGGTATCGGCGGGGGAGGAACGGCGCGAAAGGGGCATGCTCGGTGTATACCACCTGACCCCGCCCGAGTCCTGATCGACTTGTGCGCCCCGTCAGGCGCCCGGTGTCATCTGCCGGGCCGGAAGCGGCGGATGGGGGTAGCGTGAGGGCGTATGAGCACGTGGCTACCGGTTTCCGCGGTTCCCAGGCTCGGCGGCTCTCTCGTCGTCGGAGCGATCGTCGGCCTTGCCGTCGGCCTGACCGGCCATCCGGCACCGCTCGCCATCCTGTCCGGCATCGCCGCCGTGGGCACCGTCTTCGTGGTCGCCGGCTGGATCGTGATGTGGCCCATGGACGCCGACGCCACCCACGCCAACGCCCGCCGTGAGGACTTCCGGCCGGCGCTGGACGAACTCGTGGTCGTCGGCGTCTCGCTGTGCGGGCTCGGCGGCATCGTGCTGATGCTGGTCGCTCACCGCTCCAACACCGACACCGGCGCCGCCGCGGCCATCGCGCTGCTCGGCGTCCTCATGGCCTGGGCCGCGCTGCACCTGATGTACACGACCCGCTACGCCTACCTGTACTACGGCCCGGCGCACGGCGGCATCGACTTCAACTCCGATCTGGCGCCCGCCTACCCGGACTTCTTCTACTTCAGCTACAACCTCGGCATGACCTACCAGGTCTCCGACACCAGCGTGTCCAGCCCGCTGATCCGCGCGGTGGCGCTCCGGCACTGTCTGCTGTCTTACCTCTTCGGCATCAGCGTGCTGGCCACCACCATCAACCTGGTCGCGGGCGTCGTCACCGGCTGAGCCGGGCCCGTCAGCAGGCGCCGACCCACTCCGTGGCGCCGTCCGCGAAGATCTGCCGCTTCCAGACCGGCACCTCGTGCTTGAGGGTGTCGATCAGCTTGCGGCACGCCGCGAACGCCTCGGCGCGATGCGGGCAGGAGACCGCGGTGATCACCGCGACGTCCCCGATCGCGAGCAGGCCCGTCCGGTGCACGGCCGCGAGCGCGCGCACCGGGAACTCGGCCGCGATCTCCTCGGCCACCCGGCGCAGCTCCTGCTCGGCGGTGGGGTGCGCGCTGTACTCGAGGGACGAGACGGACTTGCCGCCGTCGTGGTCGCGGACCGTGCCGACGAACAGCGCGGTGCCGCCGGCGGCGTCGTCACCGACCGCCGCGTACACCTCGTCGAGGGAGAGCGGGGTTTCGCGCAGGCCGAGCAGGCGGACGGGGGAGGGGAGCAGGTTCGGGGAGGTGTGCAGCGACATGGCGTGATCCGGTTTCCGGGTGCGGGGGAACAGGGGAGGAACGGCGGACGCGGGCTCGGTCAGCCGCCGGCGAAGGGCGGGAGCACCTCGACCGTGGCACCGTCCCGCAGCGTGACCGAGGCGTGGTCGCGGACGCCGACGGGGTCGCCGTCGACCAGGAAGGAGCAGACCTTCAGCACCTGCGCGAAGCGCGGCCGGTCGGCGTGGCGGGACCGCGCCTGCTCCAGTGCCTGGGCGAGGGTCCCCGCCCGGTAGGACTCCTCCGCCGTGCCTGCCGCCCCCTTGGCCGCCGCCCAGTAGCGGATGGTGCCCGCGGGTGCCGTCATCGTCTCCATGTCCTGCGCCTTCTTCGAGGGGTCGGTCGTTCTTCGGTGGATGGGGTCCCGGTCAGCCGGTGGGCAGCGGCAGCAGCTCCACTGCCTCTCCCGCCGCCGCGCCGCCGGGCGGGACCACGGCCAGCGCGTCGGCGAGAGCAAGTCCGCGCAGCATCGCCGGGCCGTCGTACGGCAGCGGCGCCACCCCGGTGCCCGCGCGGCGCACCGGCAGCAGCCGGGTGTCGCGCGGATGGCCGGGCAGCGCCTCGGCGGTCACGGCACTGTGCGGCTCCGGGTCGGCGTGGCCGCCGAGCGCGCGCAGCAGGGGGGTGGCCAGGGTGGCCGTACCGGCCACGGCGGCCAGCGGGTTGCCCGGCAGCCCGACCAGGCGGCGGACGCGGCCGTCCTCCGCGGCGGGCAGCTCGGCCAGCAGCATCGGGTGCCCCGGCCGTACCGAGACGGAGTCGACGACCATGCGGGCGTCCAGCAGCCGCAGCGTCTCGTGCAGGAAGTCCACGGGTCCGGCCGCCGTGCTGCCGGTGGTGATCACCACGTCGGCGGGGGAGTGGGCCACGGCCTCCCGCAGCTCCTCGAGGCGGTCGGCGACGCGATGCCGGCCGATCACCTCCGCGCCCAGACCGCGCAGCCAGGACGGCAGCAGCGGGCCCAGCGCGTCGCGGACCCGGCCGCCACGCGGCACCCCGCTGTCCAGCAGCTCGTCGCCGAGGACGAACAGCTCGACGCTGGGACGGCGGTGCACCACCAGCCGGTCGTAGCCGCTCGCGGCAGCCAGCCCAAGGACCGAGGGCGTGACGCTGGTACCGGCGGGGAGCAGCGGCTCACCGCTGCGGCACTCCTGCCCGCGCGGGCGCACGTCGTGGCCCTCGGGGAGCGGCCCGGCGGTGGGGGCGGCGAGGTGGAGCAGGCTCGTGGACCGCTCCACCTCGCCGTGCTCGCGGCGCAGTACGGCGCTCGCACCCGGCGGCAGCGGCGCGCCGGTGGCGATCGGTACTGCGGTGCCGGGCGCGAGCGGCTCCGGCTGCTGACCCGCGAGCACGCCCCGCCCGCCCAACTGCCAGGGGCCCGGACCGGACACGGCCCAGCCGTCCATGGCGGAGGTGGCGAACGGCGGCAGATCGGTGAGCGCGGTCAGCGGCTCGGCCAGCGCGTGGCCGAGCGCGTCCTCAAGGGTGCGCGGCACACCGGGCAGCGGGTTCCCGGCGGCGGCGCGCGCCAGGGACCGGGCCCGCTGCCAGGAGGGGTGGTGTGCCGGGAGGCCGGTCATAGCGCCGCCGCGCCGTTCTCACGCTCGGCGGCCCACTGCTCGGCCAGCTCGGTCACCTTGCGGTTCGCCTCCGACACCGTGCCGGCGCCGCCGGCCTGGAGCGCGGCGGCGTAGCCGACCAGGAAGGAGGTGATCGGGGCGGCCGGGCGGGCCACCTCGTGCGCGACCACCTTGGTCATGTCCAGCAGCTCGGCGATGTCGACATCGAGGTCGATGCCCAGCTCGGCCTTGGCCGCCGCGATCCATTCGTGCATCCGGTTCACTTCTTCGATCCTCACGTCGTCGTCGGTACCGGGGGCGTCGGTACCGGGTTCTTCGGTACGGGGCTCAGCCGCCGATGGCCGACATGGGCCGGTCGGGACGGCGGAAGTCCGCGCTGTTGATGGCGTGGCCCGGGCCCTTGACGGCGATGCAGGAGCGCCACGCGGCCTCCAGCGCGTCGTCGTCGGCGCCCGCGCGGAGCAGGGCGCGCAGGTCGGACTCCTTGGTGGCGAACAGACAGTTGCGCAACTGTCCGTCGGCGGTGAGCCGCACCCGGTCGCAGTTGCCGCAGAACGGGCGGGTGACGCTGGCGATGACACCGACGACCGAGTCGGTGCCGTCGATCCGCCACTCCTCGGCCGGTGCGTTGTCCTCACGCGGCACGGGGGTCAGGGAGAAACGCTCGCCGATCCGGTCCAGGATCTCGGCGGCGGTGACCATCTTCTCCCGCTCCCAGGCGCCCTGGGCGTCCAGCGGCATCGACTCGATGAACCGCATCCGGTAGCCGTTGTCCACGGCGAAGGCGGTCAGGTCCGCGATCTCGTCGTCGTTGACCCCGCGCACCGGCACGGCGTTGACCTTGACCGGGTCCAGACCGGCGGCGCGGGCCGCGCGCAGCCCCTCCAGCACGTCGGTGAGCCGGTCGCGGCGGGTGATGGCGGCGAAGCGCTCCGGGCGCAGGGTGTCCAGGCTGACGTTGACCCGGCCGAGCCCGGCCTCCCGCAGCGCGACGGCGGTACGGGCGAGCCCGATGCCGTTGGTCGTGATGGACAGGTCGGGCGCGGGGTCCAGGGCGGAGATGCGGGCGATCAGACCGGGCAGGCCCCGGCGCACCAGGGGCTCACCGCCGGTCAGTCGGACCTCGGTGATGCCCAGGCGCCCGGTGGCGATGCCGACCAGGCGGACGATCTCGTCGTCGCTGAGCAGCTCGTCCTTGGGCAGCCAGGCCAGGCCCTCCTCGGGCATGCAGTAGGTGCAGCGCAGATTGCAGCGGTCGGTCAGGGACAGCCGCAGATCGGTGTGGACACGGCCGAAGCGGTCCACCAGCGGCTGTGGGGCCACGCCCCGACGCATACCGGTGACGGCGGTGTCGCTGTGCTGGTCGGTGAGCGGTCGGGACACGGGCCTGCCTTCTTCCTGTGCTGCCGGTAGGCGGTCGTACGGTGTGCGGTCTTCCTCCGCCGGGCGGCGGTCGTCCGGACGTGTCGTGCGTGCTCCGGGCCCCCGCACCGGTGCCCGGAGCGCGGGCCCGTCGCCCGATGGCCGTACCCCGCGCCACATGCCGCGGACCGCCCGGCCGGCGCCGGGGACGCCGCCGGGCTCGACCAGGCGCGGCCGCGGCGAGACGCTTCGGCGACGCCTGCGCGGCCGGGACACACTCCGATGATCATCTCGGTCGGCGGCCCGGACGGCGGACATCGCCACGCCGTCGGCCGCCTCCCCCCGGCCCGCGCGCTCGGCGCGGGCACGGGAGAGACGGCGCAGGGCGCGGCACGTCATGGCGCGTCGGGTGTTCACGGCGCGACGCGGTGGACCGGTGCGTGGGCGTGCGCGCTGACGGGGATGTGCTGGACGCCGATCCGCTTGCGGAACACCCAGTAGGTCCAGCCCTGGTAGAGCAGCACCAGCGGGGTGGCGAACCCGGCGACCCAGGTGATGATCCCCAGCGTGTACGAGCCGGCGGCCGCGTTGGTCGCGGTCAGGCTCCAGTCCGGGTTCAGGCTGGACGGCATGACCTCGGGGAACAGGGCGAGGAAGAGCATCGCGGTGGACGCCACCACGCTCAGCCCGGAGGCGATGAACGCCCGGCCCTCGCGGGCGCCGAAGTTGAAGCCGAGCGACACCAGCACCGCGAGGACGGCGACCGCCTCGGCGACCAGGCTGCGCACGTTGCCGGTCTCGACCTGGGTCCAGGTCAGGAAGGCGAGCAGCAGCAGGACGGTCAGCACACCGGCGTTCTGGGCCAGATGCCGCGCCCGGTGCCGGATGCTGCCCACCGTCTTCAGCGAGGCGAACACCGCGCCGTGGAAGGTGAAGAGCACGGTCGTGGTCACACCGCCCAGCAGCGAGTACGGCTGGACCAGCTCGGACAGGCCGCCGTGGTACTCGTGGTCGGCGCCGATCGGCAGGCCGTGGACCATGGCGGCGAACAGCACGCCCCACAGGAAGGCCAGCACCAGCGAGGTGACGAAGACGATCGCCTCCCAGTTGCGCTTCCAGCGCTCACCGTCGCGCTTGTGCCGGTACTCGAAGGCCACGCCACGCAGGATCAGGCAGATCAGGATGACGAACATCGGCAGGTAGAAGCCGCTGAACATCGTGGCGTACCAGTCGGGGAAGGCGGCGAAGGTGGCGCCGGCCGCGGTGACCAGCCACACCTCGTTGCCGTCCCAGACGGGGCCGATGGTGTTGAGCAGGACACGGCGCTCGGTCTCCCCGCGGGCGAGCACGCGGGTCAGGATGCCTACGCCGAAGTCGAAGCCCTCGAGGAAGAAGTACCCGACCCACAGCAGGGCTATGACGAAGAACCAGAGGTCATGGAGATGCACGGTTCCGGACTCTCTCTAACTGATCAGTAGGCGAAGGCGAGCGGCTTTTCGGCGTCCCCGGGGGCGCCTTCGAGCGTCGACGCGCCGCCGAGCTTGATGTCCCGTAGCGGTGGCCGCTCGGAGGTGACCGGCCCGCCGCCCGCGTACTTCACCAGCAGCTTGAGTTCGACCACGGCGAGCGCGATGTAGAGCAGGCTGAAGCCGATCAGCGTGATGAGCTGCTCGGTGAGCGAGACGTTCGGGGAGACCGCGTCGACGGTGCGCAGCAGGCCGGTGACGGCCCAGGGCTGACGGCCCATCGCGGTGAAGATCCAGCCGAAGGAGTTGGCGATCACCGGGAAGGCGAGGGTGAAGATGCCGGCCCGCCAGGCCAGCCCGCTCATCACCGGACCGAGCTCGCGGTTCCTGGTGAGCATCAGGCGGGGCACGTCGAAGGAGCCGGTGCGGTGCTCGGGGGCGACCCAGAACTTCCGCCGCGTCAGCCAGAGTCCGGCCGCGCCCAGGCTGAAGGAGGTCATGCCGAACAGGATCATCGCCCGGAAGCCCCAGTACGTCATGGGGACGTTCGGGATGTACTCGGCGGGGGAGCCGCCGTACGCGGCCGCCTCGGCCTTGGCCGTGTCGTTGATGCCGGGGACCGCCGAGTGGAAGTCCTTGTGCGCCAGGAACGAGAGCAGGCCGGGGACCTGGATGTCGACGCTGTTGCGCTGGTGTTCGACGTCCGGGACGGAGAACGCGGAGAAGGGGGCGGGTGCCTCCTTGTCCCACAGCGCCTCGGCGGCGGCCATCTTCATCGGCTGCTGCTCGAACATCACCTCGCCGAGCTTGTCACCGCTGATCGCGGTGCCCAGACCGAAGACGACGGCCAGCACCAGACCGAGGCGCAGCGAGGTGCGCATGGCCGCGACCTGCTTGAGGTCGTTGGGCCGGCCGCGACGCTGACGCCGGGCGGCGCGGTACAGGTGGATGGCGGAGATGCCCATGACGAAGGCGGCGCCGGTCAGGAACGCGGCGGTCAGCGTGTGGGCGACCACCACCAGGTTGAGCTTCTGGAAGAGCACCGCGCCGATGTCGGTCAGATGCGCCTTGCCGTGCGCCTTGTCCAGGCTGAAGCCCACCGGGTTCTGCATGAAGGAGTTGGCGGCGAGGATGAAGTACGTCGACAGGATCGTGCCGATCGAGACCATCCAGATGCACGCGCAGTGGATCTTCTTGGGCAGCTTGTCCCAGCCGAAGATCCACAGTCCGATGAAGGTGGACTCGAAGAAGAAGGCCAGCAGGGCCTCCAGCGCGAGCGGTGCGCCGAAGACGTCGCCCACGAAGCGGGAGTAGGCGGACCAGTTCATGCCGAACTGGAACTCCTGCACCAGCCCGGTGACGACACCCATGGCGATGTTGATCAGGAAGAGCTTGCCCCAGAACTTGGTGGCGTGGAAGTACTTCGTCTTACCCGTGCGTACGTACGCCGTCTCCAGTCCCGCCGTGATCGCCACCAGGCTGATGGTGAGGGGCACGAACAGGTAGTGGTAGACGGTGGTCATCCCGAACTGCCATCGCGCGATGGTGTCCGGGGCCAATGCCAGGTCCACGGCAGGTCTCTCCTCAACTCCGCGGGCGCCGCTCGCGCCAGGGAAGCGCGGGTCACCGCCGGAGGGTGAATGTGAATATGTCGGAAATCACCCTGAATGCGACATCTTGTGCGGGTCGCGTCCGGGGGTGAAGCATTGCCCCGCCCGTGGTCGTTATTCCTGCGGCGGTGAATGCTCGATTGCTGTCCGTCGTTCAGCGTCGACCAATTTCCCGTCCAAGTCAAAGAGGGGTGGTCGATCGAGTAATAGGTGGTACTTATCCTTGCTCCGAGGGGCGCGTCGAGCCGCCTGCCTCACCCGCATTGTGCCTGGTCCGGGGCGTGCTTGTCACAGTGGGGGAGTGGTCCGGCCGCCCTCGGCGGCAGGCGGGAATCCGTCCGCCGGGAAGAATGTGAGATGCTCCGGGGGCGGGCAGATGCGGAAGATAAGCGGTACCTATCGCGTGATCGAAATGGCCTCTTTGACTTTCGTCCGCGGAATCAAAGAAAATGCTCAGGCAGCGGGATTCGGATTCACGAATCTCGGACTAGGCACGGGAGGAACAGTGCGGGACCTGACGCGGCACAGCGGTGCGGCACCCGCCCCCCGGACTCCCCCGCCGGGCTGACCCCGCCGGCCGCAGCCGCCGTCCGCCCGTCCCGGATTCGAGGAGATGCCCCATCGGCCCTCCCCCCTGTGGGACCAGGTGGCCTCCGCGCCGCGGCGCGCATCTCCCCGTCGACCGGAACCCGCCTGTACAGGCGTATGTCAGAAAGAGGCAGAGCACACATGAGCAGCAGCATCGAGGACCCGATCGACGAACTGACGGTCACGCCTCCCAAGACGTGGGCGACGGGTGTCCCGGCCGTGACGCACGCTCTGGAGTACTCCCTGAGCCAGACGTCCCCCCGGCGCACCATGCTCACGCTGCTGAACATCAATCAGATCGACGGCATCGACTGCCCCGGCTGCGCGTGGCCCGAGGACAAGAAGCGGCACTTCAACGAGTACTGCGAGAACGGCGCCAAGCACATCAACGACGAGGCCACCTCGCGCCGCGTCACCCGTGACTTCTTCAAGCAGTACTCGATCGCCGAGCTGGACTCGAAGTCCGACTACTGGCTGAACCAGCAGGGCCGGCTGACGGAGCCCATGGTGAAGTGGCCCGGCGCCACCCACTACGAGCCCATCAGCTGGGAGAAGGCTTTCGAGGTCCTCGCCAAGGAACTCAAGCAGCTCACCTCCCCCGACGAGGCGATGTTCTACGTCTCGGGCCGCCTGAACAACGAGGCCGCCTTCCTCCTCCAGCTCTTCTCCCGCGCGTTCGGCACCAACAACCTGCCGGACTGCTCCAACATGTGCCACGAGTCCACCGGCTGGGGCCTGGGCGCCGCGCTGGGCATCGGCAAGGGCAGCGTCTCGCTGGACGACATCCACAACTCCGACCTGATCTTCCTGGTCGGCCAGAATCCCGGCACCAACCACCCGCGCATGCTGGCCGCGCTGGAGGAGACCAAGCGCAACGGCGGCGAGGTCGTCGCGGTCAACACCCTCCCCGAGGCCGGTCTGATGCGGTTCAAGCACCCGCAGAAGGCGCGCGGTGTGATCGGCAACGGCACGCAGATCGCCGACCAGTTCGCGCACATCCGCGCCGGCGGCGACATGGCCCTCTTCCAGGGCCTCAACAAGCTGCTGCTCGACGCCGAGGACGCCGCGCCGGGCACCGTGCTCGACCACAAGTGGATCCAGAAGAACTCCCGCGGTTTCCTGGAGTTCACCGAGAGCGTCCGCAAGATCTCCTGGGACGACATCCTTCTCGCCACGGGCATGACCATGGACGAGATCAAGGAGATCCACGAGCGGGTCATGAAGAGCAAGAGCGCCATCGTCTGCTGGGCGATGGGCGTGACCCAGCAGAAGCACGGTGTCGCCACCATCCGCGAGATCGTCAACTTCCTGATGCTGCGCGGCAACCTGGGCAAGCCCGGCGCCGGCGTCTGCCCCGTCCGCGGCCACTCCAACGTGCAGGGCGACCGCACGATGGGCGTCTGGGAGCAGATGTCCGACGCGTTCCTGGACGCGCTCGGCAGCGAGTTCGGCTTCGAGCCGCCGCGCCACCACGGCTACGACGCCGTGCAGGGCATCCGGGCGATGCACGAGGGCAAGGCCAAGGTCTTCCTCGGCGTGGCCGGCAACTTCGTCCGGGCCACCCCGGACAGCGAGTACACCGAGCAGGCCATGCGCAACTGCAGCCTGACCGCGCACATCTCGACCAAGCTCAACCGCTCCCACACCGTCTGCGGCGACACCGCGCTGATCCTGCCCACCCTGGGCCGCAGCGACCGTGACATGCAGAACGGCGTCGAGCAGTGGATCACCGTCGAGGACTCGATGAGCGACGTCCACCGCTCGCACGGCAAGCTGCCCCCGGCCTCCAAGCACCTCCTCAGCGAGGTCGCCATCATCAGCCGCCTGGCGCTCGCCACCATCGGTGACAAGTACGGCATCCCGTGGAAGTCCTTCGAGGCCGACAACGACAAGGTCCGTGACCGGATCTCCCGTGTCGTGCCGGGCTTCGAGAACTTCAACGAGCGCATCCGCCAGCCCGGAGGCTTCAACCTGCCGAGCCCGGTGAACAGCGACACGTTCCCGACCCCCAGCGGCAAGGCCGAGTTCTGGGCCAGCCAGTTCGAGATGCCGCACGTGCCCGCGGGCCACCTGCTGCTCCAGACGTTCCGCTCGCACGACCAGTGGAACACCATCTGGTACGCGCCCAACGACCGCTACCGGGGTATCCACAACGCCCGCCGCGTCGTCATGGTCAACCCCGCCGACCTGGAGCAGTTCGGCTTCCGGGACGGCGACATGGTCGACCTGGTCAGCGTGTGGACCGACAAGGAGCGCCGCGCCGAGAGCTTCAAGGTCGTCGCCTACCCGACGAGCCCCGGCTCCGCCGCCGCGTACTACCCGGAGACCAACGTGCTGGTCCCGCTGGACAGCGTCGCCGACATCAGCAACTGCCCGACCTCCAAGGGCGTGCTGATCCGGCTGGAGCCGTCCCGCATCCCGGCCCCCGGCCTCGCCGGCTGACCGGCCCCCGGCCTCCCCTCCCGACGGTCCGGGAGGGGATGTGAGCCGCGGATGGCCCGGTACCCGCTGCCCCGGCGGGACCGGGCCATCCGTGGATGCCACCGCCACCCGCACCACCTCCGCGGGCCCCGGCGTACGACCGACCCGCCCCGGCACCGGCCGACCCCCGGCCCGTCCCGGCGGCCCCCTCCGCCCCCGACCCCGGCCGGCACGCCGTACCCCCGCCGGTCCCGGACGGTGAACCGGCGCCCCGAAGACCCGTCCGTTGCCCCATCGCGTGACCCACGCGTACAGAAAGGCACTTCACGGCATGCCCGCTTCCCGCACCGCGCACGGCTGGCTCCCGGCGGCCGGCGCGGTGTTCGCCGCAGGATGGGGCGCGAACCAGTTCACCCCGCTCTCCTCGGTGTACCGCACACGCGAGCACTGGCCCTCCCTCCAGGTCGCCCTGATGTTCACGACCTACCTGGCCGGCTTCCTGCCCGCGCTCCTGACCGGCGCGCACGCCGCCGGCCGCTTCGGACGGCGCCGCGTGGTGCTGCCCGCACTGCTGCTGTCCGCCGCCGCCAGCGCGCTGCTGGCCGCGGCCGCCTTCTTCCGCCCGGCCGCCTACGCCGGACGGCTCGCCACCGGAGTCGCGGCCGGACTCGTCATCTCCGTCGGCGGCGCCTGGCTGCGGGAACTGTCCGCCGGTGCGGGCCCCACCAAGGCCGCGCGCCGCGTCACCTGGTCCACCGGCGCCGGCTTCGCCGCCGGAGCCCTCGTCGCGGGCGTCGTCGCCCAGTGGCTGCCGCACCCCCTGCTGCTGCCGTGCCTCCTGCACTGCCTGCTCGCCCTGGGCGTCCTGGTCGCCCTGCGCCGCACCCCGGACACCACGCCGCCTCCCGTACCGGACGACCCGTACGGCCCCTGGCCGCCCGCCGCCGCCCACCCCCGCTTCGTGCGCGTGGTGCTCCCGGCGGGGCCGGCCGTCTTCGCCGCCTCCACCGTCGCCTACGTCGTACTGCCCCCGCTGGTGGCCGAACGGACCTCCGGCTACGCGCCGCTGTTCAGCGGACTGGTCACCGCCCTGACGCTGCTCACCGGCCTCACCGTCCAGCCGCTGGCCGAACGCCTCGACCACGCCCACAGCGCCCGCGCGACCCTCACCGCGATGGCGACCGTCATCTGCGGACTGCTGCTGAGCGCCCTCGCCGTCCACTACGGCTCCATGGGCCTCGTGCTGCTCGCCGCCGTCCTCCTGGGCGCCGGATACGGGCTCACCCTCGCCTCGGGACTCCGCGAGATCGAACGGCTGACCAGGCCGCGCGCCTGTCCTTCCACCGTCTCCCTGTACCACGGTGTCACCTACAGTGGATTTCTCACCCCACTGCTGCTCGCCGTGACCGCAGGAGCCGCCCCCTACCCCGCCCTGCTGGCGGGTCTGGCCGCCATCGGCCTACTGTGCCTGATGATCACCGCGTGGCACAGCCGCCGGCACCTTCCCTGACCCGCGGGAAGCGACGGCTGCGCGAGGCGCAGACCCGCCGCCGACCCGACCGAACCGACCCCGGCGGCCCAGGCACGGCCCGGCCCGCCGACCCCACACAACCGGCTCCACCGGCGATCACATCCCCCGGCCGGAGCCCGAGGAGAGGAACAAGACCATGGGACGAGTGACCGTGCGGCGTCGAGTGCTCCGCATCCGCGACGGCGTGGCCTCGCACCGCCCGGACACCCTCGCCGCCGAGGAGCCGATGGAGATCCGCGTCGGCGGCCGCCCCCTCACGGTGACCATGCGCACCCCCGGCGACGACTTCGACCTCGCCGCCGGCTTCCTGGTCAGCGAGGGCGTCGCGCACGCCGAGACCGACGTGGCCGGCATCCGCTACTGCCTGGGCGCCACCGACGACGGCAGCAACACCTACAACGTCGTCGACATCGTGCTCGGCCCCGGTGTCGAGGCCCCCGACGCCTCCCTGGAGCGCAACTTCTACACCACGTCCTCCTGCGGCCTGTGCGGCAAGGCCAGCCTGGACGCCGTGCGTACCGTCGCCGCCTGGTCCGTCGCCGACGACGAACTGCGGATGAGCCCGGAGATGCTGGCGACCCTGCCCGAGAAGCTGCGCGCCGCCCAGAAGGTGTTCGACAGCACCGGCGGCCTGCACGCGGCCGGTCTCTTCTCCTCCGAGGGCGAGCTGCTCTGCCTGCGCGAGGACGTGGGCCGGCACAACGCCGTGGACAAGGTCGTCGGCCACGCCCTGCGCTCCGGCATGCTGCCGCTGCGCGGCTGCGTCCTGATGGTCAGCGGGCGCGCCTCGTTCGAGCTGGTGCAGAAGGCGGTCATGGCCGGCATCCCGATGCTCGCCGCCGTCTCCGCGCCGTCCTCGCTCGCCGCCGATCTCGCCGCCGAGAGCGGCCTGACCCTGGTCGGCTTCCTGCGCGGCGACTCGATGAACGTCTACACCGGCGCCGAGCGCCTGGAGCCGCAGCCCGTCGCCTGACCGCGCCCGCCCCGGTGGCCGCGCCGCACAGGGCGCGGCCACGGCCGGTGCTACGCCAGCGGCAGCGCGGGCCCGCCGGGCAGCCGCTCCAGGGCACCGGCCACGTCCGTCTCCCTGGCGACCTCGGTCAGGGCGCGGGCCATCACCGACCCCGGCTGCTGGGACGTCGTCACCAGACCGACCGGCACCGTCCAGTCCGGCTCCACCAGCGGCACCGCCCGCATGCCGTGCGGCACACCGAACACGTGCAGCCAGGCGTGCGGGACGACACTCGCCCACCGGCCGGTCCTGACGTGCGCGAACAGAGCGGCGACGGAGTCCGTCTCCACCCTGGGCGTCGGCTTCGCCCCGGCCTTGGCGAACACGTCGTCCAGCACCCGCCGGCCCTGCATCGACTCGTTCAGCAGGCACAGCGGGAGCCGGGCGGCCTCCGCCCAGGTCGCCGTCGACTGATGCGCCAGACCGTCGGCCGCGGTGATCAGCAGCACATAACGTTCCTCGTACAACGGAATGGCGTGGAAATGCCCCGAAAGTTCTTCCGGCAGATACGTGATTCCGGCGTCGATCTCGAAATTCTGGAGCTGGCGGAGAATGTCCTCCGACTGGAGGTCCGCTATCACTTCCACGGTGACGAGCGGATGCTCCGTGCAGAACGGACCGGTCAGCAGGGAGACGGCGGCGGACGCCGTCGGCACCGAGCCGATCCGCATCCGGCCGCTCAGTCCGCAGCGCAGGGCGCCGACCTCGTCCCGCAGCGCGTCACGGTCCGCGAGAATCCGCTGCGCCCACACGACGATGCGCTCGCCCTCCGGGGTGAGCCCCTCGTACTTGCGGCCGCGGCGGACCAACGGCACGTCAAGCTCGTCCTCCAGCTTCCGGATCGCTTCGGAGAGCGCGGGCTGGGAGACGGAGCACGCCTGGGCGGCGCGGGCGAAATGGTGCTCCCTCGAGAGAGCGACGAGGTATTCGAGTTGGCGAAACAGCACGTCATGGGTGTACCCGACAGCCGGGCGAAAAGCCAATCGGCGCAGCGGCCCGCCCGCCGCCGGCCCACCGCGCGGACGTCCGCCGAGCCGGGCGGACACGGCGCGGAGGCATCTTCCGCCGCTCGAAGACCGTATGCGAATTCACACATTGCCGGAC
Source organism: Streptomyces seoulensis (assembly GCF_022846655.1). NCBI lineage: Bacteria > Bacillati > Actinomycetota > Actinomycetes > Kitasatosporales > Streptomycetaceae > Streptomyces > Streptomyces seoulensis. The sequence continues at coordinate 3,510,319 of NZ_AP025667.1, read as the reverse complement.
TTCTCTTCGGGCTTTCCGGTAATTCACCGAGTCTATTGAGTGAGGGTCTGCGCCCTCCCCGATTTGCTAGAGTTAGTAATCTATGACCCGCGGCAACACCTCTCAGCTCATCGCTGGACTGGCCCGTGTTCTCTCGCCACGCGGCTCGTTCGCCATGGCCAAGGTCAGCGGGGCGCTCCCTTTCGCGCTGCGGGCCGCGCTCACCATGGCGCTGCCCACCCTGCCGCTGGTGCTGCTCGGCCATCCGAACCTCGCCGTCTTCCCGGCCCTCGGCGCATTCACCATCACCTTCGAGCGCAGCCTGCCGCTGCGCCGCCGCAGCCGGCTGTGGATGCTCGCGCTGGTGGCCCTCGCGATGACCGCCGCCGTGGGACTCGGCTCCCTGCTGGCCGTCTGGGTGGGTCCCTCGGGGCCCTGGAACCAGGGTGTGGCCGCCGTGGTGGGCATGGCGGCGGTCGCCGGACTCGCCAAGTTCGGCTGTGACTACGCCGGGCTGCGCGGCCTCGGAGCCGTACTGCTCCTGGTCGCCTTCGCCATCACCGCCGAGGGCACCCCCGCCCTCACCGACGTACTGCCCCACACCGCCCTCACCGCGCTCGGCGCGGCCATCGCCTGGCTGGTGTGCCTGCCCAACTCTCTCCAGCCCCAGCGGCTCCAGCGGCTCGCGCTCGCGGACGCCCTGGAGTGCTTCGCCCGCGCCCTGGAGGCCGCCGGGCCGATCGAGACCTCCAAGGCCCGCCACCAGGCCATCGTGGCGGCCCTGCGGGCCTACCACGCGCTCAACGACCCGGACGACAGCGACGGCGTCATCGGCATCACCCGGCGCCCCTCCGGGCGGCCCACCTCCACCGGCTACTCCGCCGACTACGTCTGGGCCCTGCTGACCACCGACACCTGGCGCGACGCCGAGGGCGCGGTCGTCGCCGGCCACCTGCGCGAGCAGGCGCGGATGCTCTCCGACCGCCGCTGGCACACCCTGCTGCCCCTGCCGGAGGAACTGCTCGACGGCTCCGGCCACGCCCACACCGGCGACACCACGCCCGGCCGTCCCGCCACCGTCGTCCCCGCCCCGCCCGAGCCCCGCCCGCCGGTGCCGCTCGCCCCGGCCGCGCCGGGCGAGGACAAGCCGGGCAGGCCGCGCGGGCGGCGCCGCCGCCGGGCCGCCGCCCTGCTGCCGACCGCCGTACGGACCTTCGTCGGCACCGCCGCCGCGGGCGGGATCGCCCTCTTCCTCGGCGTGGGTCACAGCTACTGGGCCGCGATCTCCGCCGCCGCCGTGCTGCACTCGATCAACGTGTGGAGCACGATGCAGCGGGCCGTGCAGCGCACCCTCGGCACCGCCGTCGGGCTGCTGCTGACCAGCGCCGTCCTGGTCCTGCACCCCGGCCCGGTGGCGATCATCTGCCTGATCATCGTCTTCGAGTTCTTCCTGGAGTACGTCGTCGCCCGCAACTACGGCCTCGGCGTCATCTTCCTCACCCCGCTCGCCCTGCTGCTGAGCGAGCTCTCCTCGCCCGTCTCCGCCTCGCGGCTGCTGCACGACCGCGTCATCGGCAGCGTCATCGGCATCAGCGTCGGCCTGATCTGCGCCCTGCTGCTGGTCCACGGCCGCGCCGCCGTCCGGATGCGGGAAGCGCTGCACCTGTGCACCGTGGTGTCGGACCAGGCCGAGCACGCCCTGCACAGCACGGCCACCCGGCGCCGCGTGGCCCAGGTGCAACTGGCCGCGAGCGCAGTGGAGCTGTACGAGGCGAAGGAGGCCGCGAGCGGCGAACTGAAGCCGACCGGCGTCGATCCCGCCGCCATCGCCGCCGCCGAGCACCGCGCCTACGACCTGCTGGGCAGGCTCAGCCGTGCCGTACTCGCCGACGACCGCGCCAGACGCGGCCGGGGCCGCCGACGCCCCGGAGCCGTCCCGCCCCGCCGCCCCCGCCCGGCCTCCGCCGACAACGCCGCCCGCCCCGACGCGTGAGAGCCGGGTGCCGGATCCCTGTCCCGCACCGGCTCGCGGATCGTGAGCCGCAAAGGCTCAGCTTTACTCCCACAAAGCGATCCGCGCCGGGCCGTCGAGGAGTGCGGCACGGGGAATTCGCGGGATTAGGCGCGCCCGATGCGAACGGGCCGCGCCGTCGGCGCGAATCCGCGTGACACGCCGCCGGCAGCGTCTATGTTCGTCTCGCGTGCAAGCCGATCAGAAAGCAGGTTTCCATGACCGAGACACAGCCCGTCGTCGCTCCTCCGGCCAGGGCGGCGCTATTCCTCGTGGTCACCATCGACGAGGGCGGCGAGGACACCGTACGAGGCTTGCTGGAGGACGCGCAGTCGCTGCGCCGCTCCACCGGATATCGCGATCCCGACGCGGAGTTGAGCTGTGTCGTCGGCATAGGGTCGGCGGCCTGGGACCGCCTCTTCACCGGGCCGCGCCCCGCGGAACTGCACCCCTTCGTCGAGCTGGACGGCGGACGCCACAAGGCCCCCGCCACCCCCGGTGACCTCCTCTTCCACGTCCGCGGCCGCCGCATGGACGTCGTGTTCGAGCTGGCCCGGCAGTTCGCCCAGCGGCTGAAGGGCGCCGCCACGGTCGTGGACGAGGTGTACGGCTTCAAGTTCTTCGACGACCGCGACCTGCTCGGCTTCGTGGACGGCAGCGCCAACCCCGAGGGCCGGCGCGCGGCCGACTCGGTGTACGTCGGCGACGAGGACCCGGACTTCGAGGGCGGCAGCTACGTCATCGTGCAGAAGTACCTGCACGACATGGACGCCTGGCACGGCCTGTCGACGGAGGAGCAGGAGCGGGCCATCGGCCGTTCCAAGCTCGCCAACATCGAGTTCCCGGACGACGTGAAGGCCCCCGACTCGCACGTCATGCTGAACACGATCGAGGGCAAGGACGGCCGCGAGCTGAAGATCGTGCGCGAGAACATGCCGTTCGGCACCATCGGCGACGACGAGTACGGCACGTACTTCATCGGCTACGCCCGTACACCCGACGTCACCGAGCAGATGCTGCGGAACATGTTCCTGGGCCGGCAGCCCGGACAGCACGACCGGATCCTCGACTACTCCACCGCCGTGACCGGCTGCCTCTTCCACGTCCCGACCGCCGACTTCCTCGACGCGCTCCCCGCGGCCCCGGAGAAGAGGACGGCCGAGCGGGACATAGCCCTCGACGCCTCGTAGACGCAACACGCCTGAACGGACGGCACCGGCCCTCTCCCAGGGCCGGTGCCGTCCTTTCGTCCAGGCCCCAACCCCCTTGCCAGCGGACGCTGATCGGAACCAGGACGCACCCATGTCGCCTCTCTCGCACGGCACTTCCCAGCAGCCGGACGAACCCGCCCTCGCCGTCAACCCGTTCTTCGGGCAGGCGAACCCGGTCAGCGGAATGACCGAGGACCCGCCCAAGCACCGCCTGGCGGACCGGCCGCTGGCCCCCGACACCGCCTACCAGGTCGTCCACGACGAGCTGATGCTCGACGGCAACGCCCGGCTGAACCTCGCCACCTTCGTCACCACCTGGATGGAGCCCCAGGCCGGGCGGCTGATGGGGGAGTCGCGCGACAAGAACATCATCGACAAGGACGAGTACCCGCGCACGGCCGAGCTGGAGCGGCGCTGTGTGGCGATGCTCGCCGACCTGTGGAACGCGCCCGACCCCTCGCAGGTCGTGGGCTGTTCGACCACCGGCTCCAGCGAGGCGTGCATGCTCGCCGGGCTCGCCATGAAGCGCCGCTGGACCACGCGCAACTCCGACCGCTATCCCGGCAGCGCCCGCCCCAACCTGGTCCTCGGCATCAACGCCCAGGTCTGCTGGGAGAAGTTCTGCAACTACTGGGAGGTGGAGGCCCGCCAACTCCCCATGAAGGGCGACCGGTTCCACCTCGACCCGCACGAGGCGGTCGAGCTGTGCGACGAGAACACCATCGGGGTCGTCGGCATCCTCGGCTCCACCTTCGACGGCTCCTACGAGCCCATCGCCCAGCTCTGCGCCGCCCTCGACGACTTCCAGGAGCGCACCGGCCTCGACATCCCGGTCCATGTCGACGGTGCCTCGGGCGGGATGATCGCGCCGTTCCTCGACCCGGACCTCGAATGGGACTTCCGGCTCCCGCGCGTGGCCTCCATCAACACCTCGGGCCACAAGTACGGGCTGGTCTACCCCGGCGTCGGCTGGGCCCTGTGGCGGGACAAGGCGGCGCTGCCCGAGGAGCTGATCTTCCGGGTCAACTACCTCGGCGGCGACATGCCGACCTTCGCCCTCAACTTCTCCCGCCCCGGCTCCCAGGTCATCGCCCAGTACTACACCTTCCTGCGCCTGGGCCGCGAAGGGTTCCGCGCGGTCCAGCAGGCGACCCGTGACGTCGCCATGTCCCTGGCGCGGAGGGTCGAGGACATGGGGGACTTCCGCCTGCTCACCCGGGGCGACCAGTTGCCGGTGTTCGCCTTCACCACCGCCGACCACGTCACGTCGTACGACGTCTTCGACATCGCCCGCCGCATGCGCGAGACCGGCTGGCTGGTGCCCGCGTACACCTTCCCGCCCGACAGGCAGGACCTCGCCGTGATGCGCGTCGTGTGCCGCAACGGCTTCACCCGCGACCTCGCCGACCTGTTCGCGCGGGACCTCGCCCGGCTGCTGCCCGAACTGCGCAGCCAGCCGCACCCGATGGTCGGGGACCGGCAGGCCGGGACCGGCTTCCACCACTCGGAGAACCGCGAGGAGCGGTAGCCCGTCAGAAAGCTTCCGTGTACAGGCATTTGCCCGTCGCCCCACGCCGTCCGCGCGCCGTGGGGCGACGCCGTTCCTGGTCACGGCCGCCGACACGTGACCTAGGCTGGGGCGCACTCGCGCCATGCGCACGCAGCGAGTCGACCTGGGACACAGGGAGTTGTGATGAGCCAAGACACGTCGGGACGATCCGTCGACGACGCCGGGAAACCGGCCCCGGAGTTTCATCCCTACCACCACCCGGCGGCGGGCTGGGGAGCGGCCAAGAGCGTGACGCGCTTCCTGATACGCGAGCGCGAACTCCTCGAAGGCCCCCGGGCCATCCAGAAGATGAACCACGAGGCCAAGGGCTTCGACTGCCCCGGCTGTGCCTGGCCGGACGACCTCAAGGGCCTCAAGCTCGACATCTGCGAGAACGGCATCAAGCACGTCACGTGGGAGATGACTCACAAGCGCGTCGGCCCCGCCTTCTTCGCCGCCCACACCGTCGGCGAACTCGCCACCTGGAGCGACGCCGCGCTGGAGGACCAGGGCCGCCTCACGCACCCGATGCGCTACGACGCGGACACCGACACCTACGTCCCCGTCTCCTGGCAGGACGCCTTCGAGCTGGTCGGCCGCACCCTGCGCGGACTCGACAGCCCCGACCAGGCGGCGTACTACACCTCGGGCCGCCTCGGCAACGAAGCCACCTTCCTCTACCAGTTGATGGCGCGTGAGCTGGGCACCAACAACCTGCCCGACTGCTCCAACATGTGCCACGAGGCCAGCGGCCGCGCCATGCAGGCCGCCCTCGGCACCGGCAAGGGCACCGTCGACCTCGAGGACTGGGAGAAGACCGACGCCCTGTTCATCATCGGGGTCAACGCCGCCTCCAACGCCCCCCGCATGCTCACCTCGCTCGCCGAGGCGTACAAGCGCGGCGCGAAGATCGTGCACGTCAACCCGCTCGTCGAGGCCGCCGCGACCCGCACGATCATCCCGCACGACTTCGTGGACATGGCGCTGAACCGCGCCACCCCCACCAGCTCGCTCAACCTCCAGGTCCGCATCGGCGGCGACATGGCCCTGCTGCGCGGCATGGCGAAGGCGATCATCGCCGAGTCGGAGACCGACCCCGAGGCGCTGGACCAGGAGTTCATCGACCGCCACACCTCGGGCTTCGACGCGTACCGCGCCGTGTGCGAGGCGACGCCCTGGGAGGAGCTGGAGCGGCAGTCCGGGCTCAGCCGGGCCGAGATCGAGTCGGCCGCGCGCGTCTACCGCGACGCCGACCGCGCCATCTTCAGCTGGTGCCTGGGCGTCACCCAGCACGAGCACGGCGTCGACACCGTCCGGGAGATCGTCAACGTCCTGCTGCTGCGCGGCAACCTGGGCCGCGAGGGCGCCGGCCCCTCCCCGGTGCGCGGGCACAGCAACGTGCAGGGAAACCGCACCTGCGGCATCGACCACCGGCCGTCCAAGGAGTTCCTGGACCGGCTGGCCGAGGTCTGCGAGATCGACCCGCCCCGCGAGCACGGCCTCGACACCGTCAACACCATCGAGGCCATGCACGCCGGTGACCTCAAGGTGTTCGTCGGCATGGGCGGCAACTTCGCCCTCGCCGCGCCGGACAGCGCCTACACCTTCGACGCGCTCCGCAAGTGCGAACTGACCGTGCAGGTGAGCACCAAGCTCAACCGCAGCCACCTGGTCCACGGCAAGCAGGCGCTCATCCTGCCCTGCCTCGGCCGCACGGAGAAGGACAAGCAGGCCACCGGCGAGCAGGGCACCTCGGTCGAGGACTCGATGTCCATGGTCCACCTCTCGGTCGGCATGAAGCGCCCCGCCTCCGAGCACCTGCTCTCCGAGCCGGCGATCATCGCCGGGATGGCGCGGGCCGCGCTGCCCGAGAGCGCCACCCCCTGGGAGTGGTACGTCGAGGATTACGACCGCATCCGCGACACCATGGCCAAGGCGCTGGAGGGCTTCGAGGACTTCAACCGCCGGGTCCGGCTGCCGCTCGGCTTCCGCATCGAGCAGCCCGCCCGCGAACTGGTCTTCCGCACCCCCTCCGAGCGCGCCGAGTTCTCCAGCCCGGGTCTGACCGACGTCATCCCGGCGACGGGCATGCTCAAGCTCGGCACGATGCGCTCCCACGACCAGTGGAACACCACGATCTACTCGGACGACGACCGCTACCGGGGGGTCAAGAACCTGCGCACGCTGATCTTCATGAACGAGGAGGACATGCGCGAGCGCGGGCTGAAGCTCTTCGACGAGGTCGACATCACCAGCATCGCCAAGGACGGCAGCAAGCGCGGCGTCCACGGCTACAAGGTGATCCCGTACGACATCCCGGAGGGCTGCGCGGCCGGGTACATGCCGGAGATGAACGTCCTCTGCGCGATCGGGGACTACAGCACCCAGAGTGACCAGCCGTTGATGAAGAACGTCAACGTGATGGTGACGCCCGTCGCTTGAGGCGGAAGCACGAGGCGGAAGAGCGAGCGGCCGGTTCCCCCCGTGGGAACCGGCCGCTTTTCCGTATCGCGGCGCCTTCAGAAACCGATCTCGATCGAGCGCCGGGTTCCCGCCTGGGATTTCGGCAGTCGCACCGTGAGCACGCCGTCGGAGAGATCGGCCTGAACGGCGTCGACATCGACGTCACCGGGTACCCGCACGCCGTAGGAGAAACTGCCCGACCTGCGGCGCAGTGCCTTTCCCTCGGTGTTCTCGTCGAGCGAGCCGTGAATGTGGAGTTCGCGGCCGTCGACCTCGATGTTCACGCTGTCCCGTGGAATTCCCGGCAATTCGGCGCGCACCAGATAGGAGTCGCCCGCGTCCTCCTCCTCGACCAGCGGCATCCAATGCCGGGTCGGCTCGGCCGGCTGTGCGGACTGCTCCACCAGGCGGCTGACCTCGCCCCACAACTGCTGGAGTTCCACCACGGGATCGTGTCCGGCCCACCAGGCCGACCTCGCAACGCCCGCACGTTCGCTCATGCCCAGACTCCCATGCCCTGGCTCCGATTCCGTCTCCACCGGCCGGTTCGCATTCCGAGTCTAGGCAGAATGCGCTCGGTCCGCGCGGGCAACGGAGCGTGACCGGTGAGGGGTGTCCGCTCGCGTGCGTATAAGGAGTGCGCACAAGGGTGGGGAGAGGGAGTGGGAGGCCCCGGCAAAAGGGTGGGGGAAAGCCCGGAAACCCTTGGGGGAGCCCGCTGTCCTCGGGTTGCGGAGCCCTGGACATCGGGGTTCAGTGAAAACCTGATCCGTCGCGCACCAGGAGCTGCCATGTCGATGTCGTTCGGTTCACCGTTCGGTTCCTCCGACCCGTTCAGCGACCTGCTGAACCGGTTCTTCGGCATGTCACCGGCGTCATCACCCCCCGCGGTCCAGCGAGTTCCCATCGGCCGGCTGCTGACGGAGTCCTCGCAGGAACTGCTCAACCTGGCCGCACGGAAGGCCGAGGACGACGGCACCTCCGACCTCGACACGCAGCATCTGCTGTGGGCCGCGACCAAGGTCGAGCCCAGCCGCAGGCTGCTCGCCCAGGCCGGGGTCGACCCCGACAAGCTCGCCCAGACGATCAGCGAGGTGCTGCCCGGCGAGTCCGGCACCCCGTCCGCCGAGCCGGGCCTCACCCCCGCCGCCAAGCGCACCCTCGCCGACGCCTTCGCGCAGTCCCAGGCGGCCGGCAACTCCTACATCGGCCCGGAGCACATCCTCGCCGCCCTGCTGGACGACGCGGACTCCGGCGCCGGTCGGCTGCTCTCCTCCGAGGGCGTGGACGGCAGGAAGCTGGCGTCCCGCACAGAGCAGGCAGCCCGGCACGACCAGGCGCGCGGCGGAGGCCAGGGACCCACCAGCACCCTCGACGAGTTCGGCCGCGACCTCACCGAGGAGGCCAAGCAGGGCAAGCTCGACCCGGTGGTCGGACGCGCCGACGAGATCGAGCAGACGGTCGAGATCCTCTCCCGCCGCTCGAAGAACAACCCGGTCCTCATCGGCGAGCCCGGCGTCGGCAAGACCGCCATCGTGGAGGGCCTGGCCCAGCGCATCGTCATCGGGGACGTCCCCGAGACCCTGAAGGACAAGCGGGTCGTCGCGCTCGACATGTCCGGACTGGTGGCCGGTGCCCAGTACCGCGGCCAGTTCGAGGAGCGACTGAAGAAGGTCATCGAAGACGTCCAGGCGTCCGAGGGCGAGATCATCCTCTTCATCGACGAGCTGCACACCGTGGTCGGCGCGGGCGCCACCGGCGAGGGCTCGATGGACGCGGGCAACATCCTCAAGCCCGCCCTCGCGCGCGGCGAGCTGCACGTGGTGGGCGCGACCACCATCGACGAGTACCGCAAGTACGTCGAGAAGGACGCCGCCCTCGAACGCCGCTTCCAGCCCGTGATGGTGCCCGAGCCGAGCGTCGCGGAGACCGTGCTGATCCTCGAAGGGCTGCGCGACGCCTACGAGGCCCACCACCAGGTCCGCTACGAGAACTCGGCGCTCGAGGCCTGCGCCGGGCTGTCCGACCGGTACATCACCGACCGCTTCCTGCCGGACAAGGCCATCGACCTGATGGACCAGGCAGGCGCGCGGGTCCGGCTGCGCAGCGCGGCCCGCTCCACCGAGGTCGTCGCCCGCGAGGACAAGATCGCCAAGCTTCAGCGCGAGCTGGACGAGGCCGTGTCGGGGCAGGACTACGAGAAGGCGAACGACATCAAGGGCAAGATCGCGGAGGTCGAGGCCGAGGTCGCCGGGATCGAGGAGCGGCGCGAGGGCGTCATCACCGTCACGCCGAACGACATCGCGGACATCGTCTCCCGCCGCACGGGCATCCCCGTCTCCCAGCTCACCGCCAGCGAGAAGGATCGGCTGCTCAGGCTGGAGGAGGAGATGCACGCCCGCATCGTCGGGCAGAACGAGGCCGTCACCGCCGTGTCCCAGGCGGTGCGCCGCAACCGCGCCGGCATGGGCGACCCGGACCGTCCGGTGGGCTCCTTCCTGTTCCTCGGCCCCACGGGTGTCGGCAAGACCGAACTCGCCAAGGCCCTCGCCGAGCTGCTGTTCGGCGACGAGGACCGCATGATCCGCTTCGACATGAGCGAGTTCCAGGAGAAGCACACCGTCTCCCGCCTGGTCGGCGCGCCTCCCGGATACGTCGGCTACGAGGAGGCCGGCCAGCTCACCGAGAAGGTCCGCCGTCAGCCGTACAGCGTGATCCTGTTCGACGAGATCGAGAAGGCGCACCCGGATGTCTTCAGCACGCTGCTGCAGATCCTGGACGACGGCCGGCTGACCGACGGCCAGGGCCGCACCGTCGACTTCCGGCACACCGTCATCATCATGACGTCGAACATCGGCGCCCATCTGATCCTGGCGCACCAGGGCGACGTCTCCGAGATCAAGGACGAGCTGCTGGAGGAGCTGCGCGGCCGGTTCCTGCCGGAGTTCCTCAACCGGATCGACGACATCATCATCTTCCACAGCCTCACCGAGGACGACCTCTCCGAGATCGTCGACCACCTGCTGGACCAGACCCGGCGCCGGGTGAAGGCTCAGGGGATGCAGCTCGAGGTCACCGAGGCGGCGAAGAAGCTGCTGATCGCCCACGGCCACCAGCCCGAGTTCGGCGCGCGGCCGCTGCGCCGCACGATCCAGTCCGAGCTGGACAACCGCATCGCCGAGCTGCTGCTCAGCGGCCAGGCCGAGCCCGGAGACACGATCGTCGCCGACGTGAAGAACGACTCGCTGCACGTCACCGTGCGCGGCTCGGGCGACGAGAAGTCCGAGAAGAAGGACGACAAGAACGGCGAGGCCGCCGGGAAGAAGGCGGCCGCCAAGAAGACCGCGTCGGGTGGCAGGAAGAAGGCCGAGTCGAAGGACGCCGACACCAAGGACGCCGAGGCGAAGAAGGACTGACGGCGCCCCTCCGTCGCGCGGGCGACCGCACGGCGACGACCCCGAGCGCTGCGTTCCGGCGCCCGGGGTCCTCACACAAGGAGAACCCCATGGCGCACCATCACAAGTCCAACAAGGAAGTCGAGGGCGACCCCGACTACGGCCACGGCCGCGGCCTGCCCCGCCGCCCGGACGAGACGGAACTCCAGGAACGCACCCAGGAGGACCGGCGCGACGTCGGACTGCCCGAGCGGAAGCAGGAGAGCCCCGAGCGGGCTTACGAGCAGGAGCGCGCCGAGATCGACCGCCAGGTGGACCGGGGCGAGGTGGAGACCGGCGACCTGACGCGCAGGCAGCGTGAGGAGGAGGACCCCTTCCCGCCGTCCCACTACGACGGCTGATCCCCTCCCGGTACACAAGAGCCTGGGCGGACCGGACATGAATCCGGTCCGCCCAGGCTCGTTGTCGCCTCAGCCCTCGTCGCCCGGCGTGCCCAGGGACACGACGACCGCGGTGGCCTCGCCGTCCGGGGCGTCGTAGCTGACGGTGTCGCCGGGGGCGCGGCCCAGGAGCGCGCGGCCCAGCGGGCTGTCGGAGGTGACCAGCTTCGGGTCGCGGGCGTCGGCGATCTCGCCGATGTGCAGCGTCTCCGTGCTGTCGTCCGCGAACCGCACGGTGACCGTCGTACCCACCCCGACCACGTCGGTGGGCACCGGCCCCGCGAGGTCGGCCTGGCGCAGCCGGTCCTTGACACGGTCGATGCGCTCGTCCAGCCGGTTGAGCTGATCGGCCCGCTGGATCTCGTCGGCCTGGTCGGCGCGGTCGCCGACCTCGTCGGAGTCCTTCAGCGTCGCGGCGACCGTCTTGCGTTCGTCGTGCAGATCGGACAGTTCCTGCTCGAGCGCGCCACGGGCTTCGGCGCTGATCGGCTCGGGGTCACCGGTCATTCCTGCTCCAGTGCTACAGGCGGGAAGTGCTGGACAGAAGCACACTAGTTGCGCTCCCACGCCACATCCAGTCGGACGGGGTGCGAGCCGTGGGGCGGGTGGTGCGGACGGTTCACGTCTCGGGCACCCACGGCCGCTGCCAGGGCGGGCTGCCCGCCACCAGCGCGTCGGCCTGGGGCGGGCCCCAGGAGCCGGGCGGGTAGGGGTGGACCGGCGGGGGATAGGTGAGGAGGGGCTGGACGATGCGCCAGCACTCCTCCACCGCCCGCTGCGGGGCGAAGTACTTGTCGTCGCCGGTCAGCGCCGCGTACAGCAGTCGTTCGTACGGGGCCAGCGGCTTGCCGAGCTCGCGGGCGAAGATGGTGTCCAGCGGGACCAGCCGCCAGGCCGACGCCTCGTCCAGCGCGCAGAGCTGGAGCCGCATCCCCGCCTCGGGGTCGATGCGCAGCACGATCTGGTTGCCGGCGACCCGGCCGGCGTCGGGGAGGAAGCCGAGCCGGGGCGGCTCACGCAGGATCAGCCGCACCTCGGTCACCCGCACCGGGAGCTTCTTGCCCGCCCGGATGAAGACCGGCACCCCGGCCCACCGCCAGTTGTTGATCTCCAGCCGCAGCGCCGCGTACGTCTCCGTGGTCGATCCCGGTGCCACGCCCGGCAGTTGCTGGTAGCCGACGTACTGGCCGCGCACGTACTCGTGCACGTCGGCGGCCGGCATGGCGCGCAGCACCTCGATCCGCTTGTCCCACAGATCGGTCGCGCTCGGCCCGACCGGCGGGTCCATCGCCACCAGGGCCAGCACCAGCAGCAGATGATTCTGGATCACATCGCGCAACGCGCCCACGTGGTCGTAGAAAGCGCCGCGCTGCTCGACGCCGAACTCCTCGGCCATCGTGATCTGGATGGCCACCACGCTGTCGCGGTGCCACAGTTCGGCCAGCGCGGAGTTGGCGAACCGCAGGTACTCCAGCTCGATGACGGGTTCCTTGCCCAGGAAGTGGTCGACCCGGAGGATCTGGTTCTCGTCCAGCACCGCCGTCAGCCTGCGATCCAGCGCACGGGCCGAGGCCAGGTCGTGCCCGAACGGCTTCTCCAGCGCCACCCGCGCCTGCCCCAGCAGCCGGGCGCGGGCCAACTGGTCCACGATCGGCGCGAACAGCGAGGGCGGCGTCTCCAGATAGAACAGCGGACGCCGGCGCCGCCCCAGCACCTGGGCGAGCCGTTCGTAGGTCCCGGAGTCGTCGAGGTCTCCGGACACATAGGCCAGCCGGGCGGCCAGCCGGTCGAACACCGCGTCGTCGACCGATCCCTCGGCCTCCCGCACCGCCTCGCGGGCGAACCCGGCCAGCTCCTCGCCGCTCATCTCCCGCCTGCCGACCCCGATCACCGGGCAGTCGAGCAGCCCACGGCCCGCCAGCTTGTACAGCGCGGGAAACGTCATCTTCCGCGCGAGATCCCCGGTCACCCCGAAGATCACCAAGGCGTCGGCTTCCCAGGTTCCGGCCATCGGCTGGCTCCTCACCCTCGCGGCGGGCGCCCGCGCGGGCGGGACCCCTTGGCTTCGGTCTCTCGTATCGTCCGTGCCCCGGACCCGGCGCGCGAGTCGGGGCGTGCGCTCCGGCGGGCTGTGCTCGCGGGGCATACCGGCATGTATGGTGTCGGGCACGCGGGGCAGGTGATCACCCGTCCCCGTACCGAACGTGTCCGACCACGCCAGAAGGAGGCCCGCATGTCCTCGAAGCGACGCCGGAAGAAGAAGGCCCGCCGCAAGAACGGCGCCAACCACGGCAGCCGGCCCCAGTCCTGAAGGACGGCCGCACCGGGCCCGGTCACCTCACCCGAGGCGACCGGGCCCGGCCCTTTTCCGGCCCCCGCAGATCCGGCTGCGGTCCCCGGACCTGCGGCCGGAGTCGTCCCCGGCCGGGCGTCACGGGCGGCGGTCGGCACGGCGCGGGCGAGGTGTACCGCGCGCTGCCCCCGCGGAAACGGCGCCGGTACCCGCGCGGCGCCGGATCCCCCGTACGGACCGGCAGCGCTGGCCGCCGCGCCGCGCACGGCCGATTCTGGGAACGCGGCACGCCGTGATCTCCGCCACGGAGGAGGGTTACTGTCCGGCTATGAGCGAACAGGGTGAACCCGGAATGGAACGAGGGCCGAACGCGGGCAAGGGGCCCTACCTGGACGCCCGTGTGGGCTCCGCGGGCGGGCCCGGCGCGGGCGGATCGACGTTCACCGTCCTCGTGGCGGCCGCCGCCAACTTCGGCGTGGCGCTCGCCAAGGCCGTCGCCGGTGTGCTCAGCGGCTCCAGCGCCATGCTCGCCGAGGCCGGGCACTCCGTCGCCGACACCATGACCGAGGCCCTGCTCTTCGTCGCCCTCAAGCGCAGCAAGAAACCCGCCGACGAGGACCACCCCCTCGGCTACGGACCCGAGCGGTACATCTGGGCGCTGCTGGCCTCCGTCGCCACCTTCGTCGGCGGTGGCGTCTTCGCCGTGTACGACGGCATCCACGCGCTCACCCACGACGAGAAGCCCGGCAACCCGACGATCTCCTACATCGTCCTCGCCGTCGCCTTCGTCCTGGAGGGACTGTCGCTGCGCACCGGCTGGCGGCAGGCCACCGGACGCGCCCAGCACTTCCGCGTACCGATCCTGCGCTACCTCCAGCACACCCCCGACACCGCCGTGAAGGCCGTCGTCATGGAGGACTCCGCCGCGCTCGTCGGTCTGGTGCTCGCCGCCCTGGGCCTGCTCGGCGGCCAGCTCACCGGCTCCGGGGTCTTCGACGGCATCGCGTCCATCCTCATCGGTGTGCTGCTGGTCGTCGTGGCCTACGTCCTCGGCCGCGCCAACACCGAGCTCCTCGTCGGCCGCGCGCTGCCCAAGCCCATGCGGGAGGCAGTACGCAGGGAACTGCTCTCCGTGGCGGCCGTCCAGGACGTGATGGAGCTGACCACGGTGGTGCAGGGGCCGGGGGAGATCCTGATCGCCGCCAAGGTCGACTTCCGGGACGTCTCCACCTCCGCCCAGATCGAGTGGGCCTGCGAGGAGGCGGAGACCCGGCTGCGCACCCTGATCCCGGCGGTCAAGCGCGTCTACCTGGACCCGACCCCGCCGCGCCCGGCCCCGCCCCCCGTCGCGGAGTGACGGGCGCTCATGCCGGCTGGGGCACCATCCGGTGCAGGCCCCGGCGGTCGTAGTAACGGGTCGCCGCGAAGCCGAACGCCAGGGCCACCACGAAGCCCACCGCGATCATCAGCCAGCCCCGGCCGAGCCCGGCGTCGGCACGGGCGTCGAAGTACAGGATCGATCGCACCCCGGCCGCCAGTTGGCGCATCGGCTCGAAGGCGCCGAGGAACCGGTAGAAGCCCGGCACCGCCTCCAGCGGCACGGTGGCGCCCGAGGACGGCAGCGCGAACGCGATGAAGACGAACATCGACACGAGCTGACCCAGGCTGCCGAAGGCCGCGTTGATCGCCTGCACCCCGAGCCCGACCGTCAGCGTCGCGCAGTACGAGAACACCCACAGCAGACCCGGATGCGGGGCGTCCATGCCGAGCGCGACGATCGTCGCCAGCATGATCAGCGAGGTGGTGAGCAGCGCGAGTCCCGCCGTCATCACCATCTTCAGCACCAGCGTCTGGGTCCGGCTGATGTCGACCGTCGGACGGCGCGAGTGCCAGGGACCGATCTCGGTGTCCGCGTAGCCGAGCGAACTGTCGACACCGTTGTGGATGACGTTGCCGCCGATGAACCCGGCCAGCACCAGCAGCAGCGCGTAGTAGAAGGCGCTCAGCCCCAGACCGCTGTGGGCGCCGATCGGATGGCCGACCTCGGTGCGCACCTCCACCGGGTCGGCGATCAGCACCCTGGTCGCCGCGCTCGCCCGCTTCACCTGCGGGGACGCCGACAACTGCTCGCCGACCGCGACCGACACCCGCTGCGCCGCGTTCTGCGTGATCCGCCCCGCCAGCGAGGAGGCCAGGCTGCCCACGCCGGGGTTGGTGAGCACGGTCAGCGTCGGCCGGGCCTTCGCGTCCGCGGTGGGCAGCGCGGCCACCGTCGCGGTGAAGTCCGCCGGGATCACCAGGGCGCCGTACACCTTGCCCGAGGTCAGTGCGTCCCGCGCCTTCGCCCGCGACATCGGGCGCCAGCGCACCCGGTCGTCCGAGGAGCCGGAGGAGAGGACGGAACGGGCCGCCTGCGTGCCGACGTCGGCCTTCTGGCCCGGCAGCGGTCTGCCGTCGTCCATGTTCACCAGCGCCACCGGCATCCGGTGCAGGCTGCCCTCGGGGGTGAGGATGCCGCCCATGTACAGCAGCGACAGCACCAGCGCGACCAGCCCGCTGAGCACGGCGGGCATGAGCCACAGCTTCCACCGCCCCAGCAACCGCACCGCGCTCACCGTCGGTCCGGACGCGTGCGGGGGCATCCCGGAAGCCATACCACTCCAAGAGGTGCAGTCGGCGGCAACCGCCGAACGGGCGGCGGCGAGTGGCCCGCACCGCACGTTCGGCCGCCGGACCGCACCGCCTGCGGACGCAAGCCGACGATAGATCCCGCACACCGGAACATCCCGCCGCGACACCCGCCGCCCGCACCCCGTCCCGCCGGGCCGCGCGCCCGGCTCCCCGTCCCTCGGCGGGCGCGCCGCCCCCTCGGTCGCTAGCGTGTTGCCGACGGCGGCCCGCCGTGGGCCCCGGCCGGAACGGACCGTTTCCGCAGACGGGAAGGACCCTCCCATGGGCCGACGCAAGGATCTCGGACTGCTGGCCGTGCGCCTGGGCACCGGCGGCGTACTGGCCGTACACGGCGCGCAGAAGCTCCTCGGCTGGTTCGGCGGCGGGGGCATCGCCGGCACGGCGAAGGTCATGGAGTCCCTGGGCTTCCGCCCCGGCACACCGAGCGCCATCGCGTCCGGCGCCGCCGAGCTGGGCGGCGGAGTCCTGCTCGCCCTCGGTCTCGCCACGCCCGCCGCCGGTGCCGCGGTGGCCGGCGGGATGTCCGGCGCCGTCTCCGTGCACCGCCCGGCCGGGTTCTTCGCCACCGCGGGCGGCTACGAGTATCCGGCCTACCTGGGCTTCGTCTCCGCGACCATCGGGGTGACCGGACCGGGCCGCTACTCCCTCGACCGCCTCCTCGGCTACCGCCTCGACCGGCCCCGGCTGGTCCTGCTCTCCTTCGCGCTGAGCGCCGCCGCCACCTCGGTCGTCGTGGCCCGCCGCGAGACGGCGCTCGCTGCCCAGCAGCAGGAGCACAAAGAGCCGCACATGCCATCGTGAAGTACGTGATCGCCTGGATCGTGCGGCACGGAACCCGGTCTCGAAAGCCGGGTTCCGTGCCGTTTTCCGGTAATCGGAAAGCTTTATGCCGGGTGCCGTTTGTCAGGTGCTGACGAAAGCGTTTCCGAGCCTGGTCCCAAATAGCCGCTCGGCCTTTGTTTTCAAGGGGTGCGCGTCGCGTGGCGGGTGCTGATACGCCGACATACTCTGGCCTAAAGCTCCATATATACGTATGGACGCACGCCTCGACGGCGGAAGGGTGAGAGTCTTGAGCACCTTGGACGAAGAGCAGTCACGGATGATGGAGGCGGAGTCGGATCTCGAGCCCCGCGTGGGCCCGATCCCCAAGGGGGAGCCGTACTTCCACCCTTACCACCACCCCGCCGCGGGATGGGGCGCAGCCAAGAGCGTGACCAAATTCCTGCTGGACGAGGGAACGCTGATCGAGGGCCCCCGGGCCATCATGAAGATGAACCACGAGAACGGTGGTTTCGACTGTCCCGGATGTGCGTGGCCGGATGACACCAAGGGCCTGAAGCTCGACATCTGTGAGAACGGAATCAAGCACGTCACGTGGGAACTGACCCACAAGAGGGCCAACCGCGAGATGTTCGCCCGCCACACGGTGAGCGAAATGCACGAGTGGAGCGACTTCAAGCTGGAGGACCAGGGCCGGCTCACCGAGCCCATGGTCTACGACGCGGCCACCGACCACTACGTGCCGATCTCCTGGCACGAGGCGTTCGAGCTGGTCGGGCGTCACCTGCGCAACCTGGAGAACCCCAACCAGGCGTCGTACTACACCTCGGGCCGGCTCGGCAACGAGGCGACATTCCTGTACCAGTTGATGGCGCGTGAGCTGGGCACCAACAACCTGCCCGACTGCTCCAACATGTGCCACGAGGCCAGCGGACGCGCCCTGACGGCGTCCCTCGGCACCGGCAAGGGCACGGTCGACCTGAAGGACTGGGAGGCCACGGACGCGCTGTTCATCCTCGGCGTCAACGTCGCCTCCAACGCGCCCCGCATGCTCACGTCGTTGACCGAGGCGTTCGACCGCGGCGCGCAGGTCGTGCACATCAACCCGTTCATCGAGGCGGGCGCCACGAAGGCGATCATCCCGCACGACTTCATCGACATGGCCACCTTCCACGCCACGCGGACCAGCACCCTGGACCTCCAGGTGCGCGTCGGCGGCGACATGGCGCTGCTGCGGGGCATGGCCAAGGCCGTGCTGGAACAGGCGAAGACCGACCCCAAGGCCATCGACACCCAGTTCATCAACCGGCACACCGTCGGCTTCGAGGAGTACCGGGCGCTGTGCGAGGCCACACCGTGGGAGGAGCTGGAGCGCCAGTCCGGGCTCAGCCGCGCCGACATCCTCAAGGCGGCGCGCATCTACGGCGACGCCGACCGCTCCATCATCAGCTGGTGCCTGGGCGTCACCCAGCACGAGCACGGCGTGGACACCGTCCGCGAGATCGTCAACCTGCTGCTCCTGCGCGGCAACCTGGGCCGTGAGGGCGCGGGTCCCTCGCCGGTGCGCGGGCACAGCAACGTGCAGGGCAACCGCACCTGCGGCATCGACCACCGCCCGGAGCCGGAGTTCCTGGACCGGCTGGCCGAGGTCTGCAAGATCAACCCGCCGCGCGAACACGGCCTCGACACCATCGGCACCCTCCAGGCGATGAACCGGGGTGACGTGAAGGTGTTCATCGGCATGGGCGGCAACTTCGCCCTCGCCGTGCCCGACTCGCCGTTCAGCTACGAGGCGCTGCGCAACTGCGAGCTCACGGTCCAGGTCAGCACCAAGCTGAACCGCAGCCACGTGGTCCACGGCAAGGAGGCGCTGATCCTGCCCTGCCTCGCCCGCACGGACAAGGACCACCAGCGCAACGGCGTGCAGAGCATGTCGGTCGAGGACTCGATGAGCATGGTGCACCTGTCGGTCGGCATGAAGCGGCCCGCCTCCAAGCACCTGCTGTCCGAGCCCGCGATCATCTCCGGCATGGCGCGCGCGGCGCTGCCCTCCAGCCCCACGCCGTGGGAGTGGTACATCGAGGACTACGACCGCATCCGCGACACCATGTCCGAGGTGCTGGACGGCTTCGAGGACTTCAACCGCCGGGTCCGGCTGCCGCTCGGCTTCCGGATCAAGCAGCCCGCCCGCGAGCTGATCTTCCTCACGGAGTCCGGCAAGGCGGAGTTCTCCAGCCCCAAGCTGCCGGACGTGGTGCCCGCGCCGGGCATGCTCGCGCTCGGCACCATGCGCTCGCACGACCAGTGGAACACCACGATCTACTCCGACAACGACCGCTACCGCGGCATCAAGAACCTGCGTGAGCTCGTCTTCATGAACGAGGACGACATGCGCGAGCGCGGGATCTCGGAGTTCGACCCGGTGAACATCGACGCCACGGCGAAGGACGGCAGCCACCGCTACCTCGACGGCTACCTCGCCATCCCGTACGACATGCCGCGCGGCTGCGCGGCCGGCTACATGCCCGAGATGAACGTGCTGATCGCGCTGTGCGACTACAGCACCCAGAGCGACCAGCCGCTCATGAAGCACGTCAAGGTGCACATCACCGCGGCGACCTGACCGCCGAGGTCACGGCGCACGAAGAGCGGGCCCCCTCCACGGACGGAGGGGGCCCGCTCTCTGTGCGGTGTGCGCCGTGCTCAGTGGCCGGCCGGGATGTGGTGGACCGCGATGCGCTTGCTGAAGACCCAGTAGGTCCAGGCCTGGTAGACGATGATCAGCGGGGCGAAGATCGCCGCGACGATCGTCATCACCGTCAGGGTGTAGGACGCGGACGAGGCATTGGCGACCGTCAGCGACCAGGCGGGGTTCAGCGTGGACGGCATGACCTCGGGGAACAGCGTCAGGAACAGCATGGCGAACGACGAGACCACCGTCAGGGCGGAGAAGACGAACGCCCAGCCCTCCCGGCCGATCTGGTTGAAGAACAGGGCCACGAGCAGCCCCGCGAACGCCACGATCATGACGCCGAGGCTCTGTCCGTTGCCCGAGTTCGCCTGCGTCCACAGCAGGAACGCCAGCAGCAGCAGGAGCGAGGCCAGGCCCAGCACGGGCACCAGCTTCCGGGCCCGCGCGCGGATCTCACCGTCCGTCTTCAGCGCCGCGAAGATCGCGCCGTGGCAGGTGAACAGCACCAGCGTGGCGAAGCCGCCGAGGATCGCGTACCCGTTGAACAGGTCACCGGGCGTGCCCACGTAGGACTTCTGGCGGTTGATGGCGACGCCCTGGACCATGTTGGCGAAGATCACGCCCCACAGGAACGGGATGATCACCGAGGTCCAGAAGGTGACTTGCTCCCAGCTGAGCTGCCACCGCATGCTGTCGCGCTTGGCGCGGTACTCGAAGGACACCCCGCGCGCGATCAGGCACAGGACGATGATCAGCAGCGGGATGTAGAAACCGCTGAACAGGGTGGCGTACCAGTCCGGGAAGGCCGCGAAGGTGGCGCCCGCGGCCGCGATCACCCAGACCTCGTTGCCGTCCCACACGGGTGCGATCGTGTTGATGAGGACGCGCCGCTCGGTTCCGTTGCGGGCCATCGTCTGGGTGAGGACACCGACCCCGAAGTCGAACCCCTCGAGGAAGAAGTAGCCGACCCACAGGAGGGCGATCAGGATGAACCAGAGATCGTAGAGATGCATGGCGATCCGTCCTCAGTAGGCGATCGAGAGGGGCTTGTCCTGGTCGTCCGGGGACATCCGCAGGCTGGGGTCCTTGGTGGGCGGCCGTTCGTCGACGTCGGGCCCCGGTTTCGCGTACTTGACCATCAGACCGCCCTCGACCACCGCGAGGATCGCGTAACAGACGCTGAGCGCGACCAGCGAGCCGACCTGTGTGCCGACGCTGACGTTCGGCGAGACGGCGGTCGCGGTCTTCATCAGGTGGAACACCACCCAGGGCTGACGGCCCATCTCGGTGAAGATCCACCCGAAGCTGTTGGCGAGCAGCGGGAAGCCCAGGGTCAGCGCGACGATCCGCCAGCTCCACTTGGTGAAGAAGTCGTTCATCTTGATCTTGTCGGTGATCATCAGGTTCGGCGGTTCGTCCTCGCCCGTGCGGAACCTGGATTTCAGCCAGAACTTCTTCCGGGTGAGCCACAGGCCGATCACGCCGATGGTGAAGCTGGTCATGCCGAAGAAGATCATGAGACGGAATCCCCAGTACGTCATGAAGATGTTGGGGATGTAGTCCTCACGGCTGCCGCCGAACTGCCGCACCTGTTCGTCGGCCCGGTCGTTGATGCCGGGCACGGGGGAGTGGAAGTTGCTCTTGGCCAGGAAGGACAGCGCGCCGGGGACCTCCAGGGCGACGTCGTTGCGCCCCTCGCCGACGTTGCCGACCGAGAAGATCGAGAAGGGGGCCGGGCCTTCCGTGTCCCACAGGGCCTCCGCCGCCGCCATCTTCATCGGCTGCTGCTCGAACATGACCTTGGCCAGGCGGTCGCCGCTGAGCGCGGTGAGGATACCGGCGATCGAGCAGACGACCAGGGCCAGCTTGAGCGAGCTGCGCATGGCCGCGATCCGCTTGCGGTTGGTGTCCTTGCCGCGCTTGGCCCGCCACAGGTGGTAGGCGGAGATGCCCATGACGAAGGCGGCGCCCGTGATGAACGCCGCCGTCAGGGTGTGGAAGACCTGCACCAGGGTCGTGTCCTGGAACAGGACCCGCCAGATGTTGGTCAGCCGGGCCTTGCCGTTCACGGGATCGATCCGGTAGCCGACGGGGTGCTGCATGAAGGAGTTGGCGGCCAGGATGAAGTACGCCGAGAGAAGGCTGCCGATGGTCACGATCCAGATCGTCGCCAGGTGGATCTTCTTCGGCAGCCTGTTCCAGCCGAAGATCCACAGCCCGATGAACACGGACTCGAAGAAGAAGGCGATCAGGGCCTCCATCGCCAGCGGAGCGCCGAAGACGTCACCGACGAAGCGGGAGTAGCTCGACCAGTTCATCCCGAACTGGAACTCCTGGAAGATGCCCGTGACCACACCCAGCGCGAGGTTGATCAGCAGGAGCTTCCCCCAGAACTTGGTCGCGTGGAAGTACTTCTCCTTACCCGTCCGCACCCAGGCCGTCTCCAGGCCGGCGACGATGCCTCCCAGGCCGATGCTGAGCGGGACGAAGAGGAAGTGGTAGACGGTCGTCATACCGAACTGCCACCGGGCGATGGTCTCCTGAGCGATTGCTAGTTCCACTACGTCCTTCTCTCGCTCGATCCGGCCGCAATCTGGAATAAAAGGTATCTCTCGGGCATAGTCGCGTCGACTCGGGGAAAGCGGGTACGCGCACCCGCCGAGCGCCGATCGGGTGAGCCGCTCACCGGCGCGATCACCGAAGCGGGAAGCGGCCTGGCACATGCGTGCCGAATGACGCATCTGGGGTCTCAGAAGCGTGCCGGGATGCCTATTTCCGCACCTCGCCCCGAAATGACGGACGGGAATGCATGCGTATTTCTTTATTGCCTGAGGCTTCGTTCCCGAGTCGATTTCCCGTACGTCCCGGTAATCACCTGAGGACGGCGTCCCCGAGCCAGTGCGCGGCCAGCAGCGCGGCCCGCACGTTGAAATCGTCCGCCGGACCGTCCGGCAGCAGCGCGGCGGCCTGGCGCACCCGGTACTGGACCGAGTTGCGGTGCAGGTTCATCGCCTGGGCGGCGGCCGCGTGGCTGCGGCGATGGGCGAGGAAGACCCTCAGCGTCTCCCGCAGGGTGGCGCCGCGCGCGTCGCGCCGGGCCAGCTCCCCGAGCGTGCCCGTCACGAAGTCCCGTACCGCGGGCAGGTCACCCGCCATCAGCGCGACCGGCGCGACCTCGCCGTAGTGCACCCAGTGGGCGGCGCCGCGTGGCACCGCCCCGGTCAGCTTCGTGGCCAGGATCTCCCTGACCTGGGCGGACTGCCGGGCCGACGCCCGGAAGCCCTCCAGGCCGGTGCCCGGCCGCCCCACGGCGGCGTGCAGCACCGTTCCCCCGGGCGCGGCCAGGTCGTCCCGCCACCGCAGCTCGCCCCCGGCGGGCAGGGCCAGCCACAGCCGGGCCTCGCGCTCGTCGGTCGGCACCACCAGCGCCGCACGCGCCCGCAGCACCGCCATGGCGTGGACGCGCACCTCGTCCACGGCGGTGACCAGGTCGAACGACGTCATCGCGCCCACCGGCCACAGCGTGCAGGCGACATGCACCGCGTCCAGCGGGTAGCGCAGCGCCCGCTCGGCGGCCGCGCGGTCCACCGGGCCGCCGCCGAGCAGCGCGCCCACCCACTGCTGGCGCACTCCGCCCTGGCTCGCCACCCACCGCTCCCGCTCCCGCTCGTAGGCGCGGCCCACCTGCTCGCAGATCTGGTCGATGAACAGCGCCGAGCGGCGCACCACGTCGAGGACGAGCGACACCCGGTGCTCGGCGGGCAGGGCGTCGAGGTGGGCGAAGGCGTGGTCCAGCACGCGGGAGTGGCCGATGCGGTAGGCGCGGACCAGCGCCGACAGCGGCACATCGCGCTGGGCCAGCACCCGCGCGTACGCCACGGCCGCGGACGGGGCCTCCAGCAGCTCCGGGTCGAAGTCCTGCTGGAGGAAGTTGAGCCCGGCCACCACGTTCTCGCTCAGGCTCGCCTCCAGCAGGGAGCGGGTGGCGGCATCGTGGTCGAGGGCGTCGATCTGCACGAGGGTCAGCCGGACCAGGTCGGCGATCATCGCCTCCCTCGTCCCGCGCAGTCGGTCGACCAACTGGCTGACCAGGGCCTGTTCTGTCGGCATGACCGCACTGTAGAGGTGCCGGACTGCCGGGCCGGTGTGCTCGGCGCACAAACGGCCCCCCGGATGTTGTGACGCGCGGCCCTCGCCGCCGTGCTCCGGGCGCCCCTACCTTCACCTGGGTCCGCACCCCCCGCCCAGTGAAGGCGTGATCCCCATGGGCTTCATGAAACCCCGGCTGCTCCCCGTCGACGCCGGAACCTACCGCGCCCTGTCCCGCCGCGACCGGCTGGAGGCCCTGACCCGGCACTGGGTCGAGCACGGCTTCGGCAGCCCGGCGGCGGTGTACCTGTTCTACGTCGTCAAGTGCGCGCTCTACGCCGGCGGCGCGGCGCTGGTGATCTCGCTGACGCCGGGCCTCGGACCGGTCACCGAGGTGGCGTCCTGGTGGTCCGAGCCGATCGTCTACCAGAAGCTGATCGTCTTCACCCTGCTGTGGGAGGTGACCGGACTCGGCTGCGGCTCCGGCCCGCTGTCCTCGCGCTTCCTCCCGCCGATCGGCTCCGCCCTGTACTGGCTGCGCCCCGGTACCGTCCGCCTGCCTCCGTGGCCCGGCAAGGTGCCGTTCACCCGGGGCGACCGGCGCACCCTCGCCGACGTGCTGCTCTACGCCGCCGTACTCGCCTCCGGCGTCTGGCTGCTCGGCCGACCCGGCTCGTCCGGACACGGGGGCCTGCTCGACCCGGTGGCCGCCCTGCCGCTCATCGTGACCGTGGCGGTGCTGGGGCTGCGCGACAAGACCGTCTTCCTCGCCGCGCGCGGGGAGCAGTACTGGCTGTCGCTGCTGGTGTTCTTCTTCCCCCACGGCGACATGCTCATCGGCTTCGAGCTGATCATGCTGGCGATCTGGTGGGGCGCGGCCACCTCCAAGCTCAACCACCACTTCCCCTTCGTGGTCGCCACCATGATGAGCAACGCCCCCCTGGTCCCGAACCGGCTCAAGCCCCTCTTCTACCGCGACCACCCGCGCGACCTGCGCCCCTCCCGCCTGTCCTTCCTGCTGGCGCACGTCGGCACCGCCACCGAGTACCTCGTCCCGCTGTACCTGGTCTTCCTCGGCGACGGCGGCCCGTGGACCTGGGCGGCCCTGCTCTACATGGTCGTCTTCCACCTGCACATCCTGTCGACCATCCCCATGGGGGTGCCGCTGGAGTGGAACCTCTTCTTCGTCTTCTCGCTCTTCTTCCTCTTCGGCGCCCACGGCGACCTCACGGTGTGGGACCTCCACTCGCCCTGGCTGCTCGCGGTGATCCTGCCGAGCCTCGTGCTGCTCCCGCTCCTCGGCAACCTCCGCCCCGACCTCGTCTCCTTCCTGCCCGCGATGCGCTACTACGCGGGCAACTGGGCCACCAGCGCCTGGCTGTTCACCGGGGACGCGCTCGACCGGCTCGGATCGGGCCTGACCACCAGCGCCCGGCTCGCCCCGCACCAGATGGTGACCCTCTACGACGCCGACACCGCCCTGCTGCTCGCCGCCAAGGCGGAGGGCTGGCGGTCCATGCACTCCCACGGCCGTGCCCTCAACGGCCTGGTGGAGCGCGTCACCCAGGACCAGGACGGGGTCACCGTGGTGGAGGGCGAGCTGATCGCGGGCTTCGCCATCGGCTGGAACTTCGGCGAGGGCCACCTCCACGACGACCAACTGCTGCGCGCCGTACAGACCCGCTGCGCCTTCGCGCCCGGCGAGGTGCGGGTGATCTGTTTGGAGGGGCAGCCCCTTCACCGGCAGACTCAGTCCTATGAGATCCACGACGCGGCCCTGGGCCTGCTGGAGAGCGGCCATGTCGCGGTGCGCGACATGCTGACCCGTCAGCCGTGGCCCACCGACGGGGCCGACTACCCGGTGTACGACGTACGGTCCGCGCGTCCGGCGGCCGAGCCGCGCCCGCTGGACAGCACCTCATGACCTCGGCCGTCGTGGTCGGCGGCGGGCCCAACGGGCTCGCCGCCGCGGCCCTCCTCGCCAAGGCGGGCCTCGACGTCACGCTCCTGGAGGCCGCCGACGAGGTCGGCGGGGGCACCCGCAGCTACGAGGCGCTGCTGCCCGGCCTGCTGCACGACCACTGCTCCGCCATCCACCCCATGGCCGTCACCTCACCGGCCCTGCGCGAACTGGAGCTGGAGAGGCACGGCCTGCGCTGGCGCCTGCCCGACATCGACTGCGTACACCCCCTCGACGACGGCACGGCCGGCGTGCTGATGCGCTCCGTCACGGAGACCGCCCGTCTCCTCGGCGTAGACGGGGACCGCTACCGGGCGCTCGTCGAGCCCTCGGTACGGCACTGGGACGCGCTGGCCGCGGACACGATGGGCCCGCTGCTGCGCATCCCCTCGCACCCGCTGCTGCTCGCCCGGTTCGGGCTGCCGACCACCCTGCCGGCCACCGCCATGGCCCGGCTCTTCCGCAATCCTCAGACGCGTGGACTGTGGGCCGGGATCGCCGCCCACGCCTTCCGCCCGCTCGGCCGTCCGCTCACCTCGGCCATCGGCCTCGGCATCCTGGTCGCCGGGCACGCGGCGGGGTGGGCCGTCGCCGAAGGCGGCTCGCAGTCCATCGCCGGCGCGCTGGAGAAGGCGCTGCGCGAGTACGGCGGGACCGTTCGGACGGGCGTCCGGATCACCGACCACCGGCAGATCCCGGCCGCCGACGTGACCCTGCTCGACCTCGACCCCGGCCAGGTGGCCGCCATCTACGGCGACCGGCTGCCCGCCCGTACCCGGTCCGCCTACCGGCGTTTCCGCCGGGGCCCCGGCGCCTTCAAGATCGACCTGGCGGTCGAGGGCGGCATCCCCTGGACCCACGACCGCGCCCGGCACTCCGGGACCGTGCACCTGGGCGGCACCATCGACGAGATCGCGCGGGGCGAGCGGGACGTGACGGCCGGACGCATGCCGGAGCGGCCGTTCGTCCTGGTCGGCCAGCAGTACCTGGCCGACCCCGGCCGCTCGGTCGGCGACGTGCACCCGGTCTGGGCCTACGCCCATGTCCCGAACGGCTACACCGGGGACGCCACGGAGGCGATCCTGCGGCAGATCGAACGGTTCGCCCCCGGCGCCCGCGAGCGGATCGTGGGCCTCGGCGCCACCGCCCCGGCCGACTTCGCCGCCGCCAACGCCAACTTCGCCGGGGGTGACATCCTCACCGGCGCCAAGACGGTGCGCCAGCTCGTCCTGGGCCCCCGTCCCGCCCTCGACCCCTACACCACCGGCCTGCCAGGCGTCTTCCTCTGCTCGGCGGCCACCCCACCGGGGCCCGGAGCGCACGGGATGTGCGGGGCGGGAGCGGCGGCCTCCGCCCTGCGGCACCTCGGCGCGGCCTGAAAGGGGCCGGCCGGGTGCCGTCGCGTCAGGCGGCGAGCAGCTCCAGCGTGTCGATCACGCGGTTGGAGAAGCCCCACTCGTTGTCGTACCAGGCGACCACCTTGACGTGGCGGCCGTCGACGCGGGTGAGGGCGGAGTCGAAGATCGAGGAGGCCGGGTTGCCGACGATGTCCGAGGAGACCAGGGGGTCCTCGGAGTACTCCAGGACTCCGGCGAGGGGGCCCTCGGCGGCCGTGCGGTACGCGGCGAGCACCTCCTCGCGGGTGACGTCGCGGGCGACCGTGGTGTTCAGCTCGACGATCGAGCCGACCGGCACCGGCACCCGGATCGAGTCGCCGGACAGCTTGCCGTCGAGGTTCGGCAGGACCTGGCCGATCGCCTTGGCCGCGCCCGTGGTCGTCGGCACGATGTTCACGCCGGCCGCGCGGGCCCGGCGGGGGTCGCGGTGCGGGCCGTCCTGGAGGTTCTGCTCCTGGGTGTAGGCGTGCACGGTCGTCATGAACCCGTGCTCGATGCCCGCGAGTTCGTCCAGCACGGCGGCCAGCGGGGCCAGCGCGTTGGTCGTGCAGGAGGCGTTCGACACGATCGTGTGCAGGGCCGGGTCGTAGGTGTCGCTGTTGACCCCGTACGCCAGCGTCACGTCGGCGCCGTCCGAGGGAGCGCTGACCAGCACCCGCTTCGCGCCCGCGTGCAGGTGGGCGCGCGCGGCCTTGGCCGAGGTGAAGCGGCCGGTCGCCTCCAGCACGATGTCGACGTCCAGCTCGGCCCAGGGCAGTTGCGCGGGCTCGCGCTCGGCGAGGACCTTGATGCGGCGGCCGTCCACCACGAGGGTGTCGCCGTCCACCTCCACCGGACGGCCGAGCCGCCCGGCCGTCGAGTCGAAGGCCAGCAGCCGGGCCAGCCCCGCGGGTTCGGTGAGGTCGTTCACCGCGACGACCTCGAGGTCGCTGTCGCGTTCGAGCAGGGCTCGCAGCACGTTGCGTCCGATGCGGCCGAATCCGTTGATGGCGATGCGCGTCATGAATGGTGTCCCTTCCGTTCGCCATCAGGTTCGCGGGCGGCGCCCGCGCGTGGCAGTGGCAGGAGCGCCAGGGTTCACAAGGATCGCGCCAGGGCTACTCGCCCCTGGCGAAGGTGCGCCGGTAGTCGCTCGGCGTGGTGCCGAGGACGCGCTGGAAGTGCAGCCGGAGATTGGTGCCGGTGCCGAGTCCGACATCCTCGGCGATTCTCTCCACGCTCCGCTCCGAGCGCTCCAGCAGCTCGCGCGCCAGGTCCACCCGGGCCCGCGTCACCCACTGCATCGGCGTGTACCCGGTGTCCTCGGCGAACCGCCGGGAGAACGTACGCGGCGACACCGCCGCGTGCCGGGCCAGCACCTGAAGGCTCAGCGGCTCACCGAGCCGGTGCAGCGCCCACTCGCGGGTCGCCGCGAACCGCTCGCCCAGCGGCTCGGGCACACTGCGCGGCACGTACTGCGCCTGGCCCCCGCTGCGATAGGGAGCCGCGACCAGGCGCCGGGCCGCGTGGTTGGACGCGGCCACCCCCAGCTCGCCGCGCAGCATGTGCAGGCACAGGTCGATGCCGGAGGCCGCCCCGGCCGACGTCAGCACACTGCCCTCGTCCACGAACAGCACGTTCTCGTCCACCCGGACCAGCGGGTACCGGGCCGCCAGGGCGCGCGTGTAGTGCCAGTGCGTGGTGGCCCGCCTGCCGTCCAGCAGCCCGGTGGCCGCCAGCGCGAACGCCCCCGTGGAGATCGCCGCGAGCCGCGCACCCCGCTCGTGCGCGCCGACCAGCGCCGCCACCACCGGCTCCGGCGGGTCCTCCCGGTCCGGGAACCGGTAGCCGGGCACGAACACCACGTCGGCCCACTCCAACGCGGCCAGGCCGTACGCCACGTGGTACGACAGGCCGTCGCCGCCCGCCACCAGACCCGGAGTGGCCCCGCACACCCGCACCTCGTACGGCATGCTCGCGCGGGTCGTGAACACCTGCGCCGGAATCCCCACATCGAGCGGCTTCGCGCCCTCCAGGACGAGAACGGCGACACGGCGACGGCGGGAGGAAGGCACGGTCAGCAGCGTACGCAAGGCATGGCGCGAGGGCGGACGAAACCCCCGCCGGATGACCGACAACCCCCCGATATGCTGCTGTTTTGCCTCTACCGGCCGCCCGTGGCCGCCCTCGGAAGGACCCTCCCTTGGAGTTCCGGCTGCTCGGCACCGTCTCCGTCGACACCCGCCGGGGACCACTGCCGCTCGGCCCCGCCAAGCGCCGCAGCCTGCTCGCGGCGCTGCTGCTCTCGGCCAACACCCCCGTGCCGATCGGCCGGTTGACCGCCTGTCTGTGGGACGACGAGCCCCCGAGCCAGGCGCGCGGTGTCATCCAGGGCCATGTGTCCCGGCTGCGCGCCCTGCTCGCCGAGGGCGACGCGGAGGCGTACGGCGTGGAACTCCTCACCGCCGGGGACGCCTACGCGCTGCGGCTGCCGGAAACCCTGCTCGACGCCCAGCGGTTCGAGGAACTGCTCACCCTCGCCCGCGAACAGCGCGACCCCGCCGACACCGTCCTCATGCTCGGCGACGCCCTCGCCCTGTGGCGCGGCCCCGCGCTCGGCGGAGCCTTCGCCGGACCGCCCCTCCAGGCCGCCGCGCACTCCCTGGAGGAGTCCAGGCTCTCCGCCGTCGAGCAACTGGCCCGAGCGTACGGCCGGTTGGGCGAGCACCATCGGGCGGCCGCCGTACTGCGCACCGAAGCCGTCGCCCACCCGCTGCGCGAGTCGCTGTCCGCCGCGCTGATGACCGCCCTCTACCAGGCGGGCCGCCAGTCGGAGGCCCTGGAGTGGTTCCACCGCACCCGCAGACTCCTCGCGGACGAACTCGGCATCGACCCCGGACGCGAACTCGCCGACGCCTACGGGCTGATCCTGCGCGGGGACCCCGTACCCGAGCTGCCGGCCCCGCATCCGAGTGCCGAGGCCGAACCGCCCCGGTCGCCCGTGCCACCGCGCCCCGCCCTCGTCCCCGCCGAGGCGCACCCCGCCGACCTCCTGCCCCGCGCACCCCGCGGTTTCCACGGGCGAGGCCCGGAACTCGCCGCGCTCGGCCGGGCCGCCGCCGGAGAGGCGCCGGTGTGCCTGGTGACCGGGCCCGCCGGGGTCGGCAAGACCGCCCTCGCGCTGTGGTGGGCCCACCGCGGCGCCGACGCCTTCCCCGACGGACGGCTCTTCGCCGACCTGCACGGTTTCAGCGACACTGGTGAGCCGTCCGTGACGGAGGTGCTGCGTGAGTTCCTGCTCGCCCTCGGCGTGCCGCCGCGCCGGATACCGGAGTCGGCCGCTGCCGCCGCCGCCCTGTTCCGTAGCCTCACCGACCGGCTCCGGCTGCTGGTCGTCCTCGACAACGCGCGCGACTCCGCCACCGTCCGCGCCCTGCTGCCCGGTGGCGCCGACTGCGTCACCGTGGTCACCAGCCGCCACCGCCTGGAGGGGCTCATCGCCTCCGACGCGGCCCGGCCCGTACCGCTCGGCACGCTCGACGCGCAGGACGGCACGGCACTCCTCGCGGGCGTCCTCGGCGAGGAACGCGTCCTGGGTGAACCGGTCGCCGCCCGCAGGCTCGCCGAACTCTGCGGCGGCCTCCCGCTCGCCCTGCGGGTGACCGCGGCCCGGCTCGCCGGACGCCCCCGGTGGTCCCTCGCCCACCTCGCGGACGAACTCGCCGACGAACGCGGCCGGCTCGCCCACCTCGCCGTCGACGACACCGGCGTCCCGGCCGCCCTGCGCCTGACCGTCCAGCAGCTCCCCGGCGAGGCCGCGCACCACTTCGGCCGGCTCGGCCACCACCCCGGCACCCACTTCGACCCGTACACCGCCGCCGCCCTCTCCGGCACCGACCCGCTGACCGCAGGAGGCGCCCTCGAACGGCTCGGCGCCGCCCACCTCGTCACCGAGACCGCGCCCGGCCGCTGGGAACTGCACGACCTCGTACGGCTCTACGCGCGCGGCCTCGACCCGGCCGCCGGCCCCGAGGCACTCACGGGCGTCCTCGACCACTACATCGCCACCGCGCTGGCCGCCGCCGAAACCGCCCAGCCCGGCGGCGAACCCTGCTTCGCGCTGCCGGCGGACTTCCGGCGCCCGGCCGCCGTACGCGACTTCGCGGACCGCGCGGAGGCGATGGGCTGGCTGGCCGCCGAACGCGAGGACCTGGCCCGCGCCGCCACCGCCGCACGGGCCGCCGGCCTGGACGACCGGGCCTGGCGGATCATCCTGCTCCAGTGGCCGCAGGTGGTGTGGCGCTCACGGGACAACTGGTCGCCGCTGCTGCACACCGCCCTGGAATGCGCGCAGGCCGTGGCGGACCCCTACGCCGAGTCCCGCGTCCGCACCCTCCTGGGCTGGGTGCTGAGCGAGGAGGGCCGGCTCGCGGACGCCGTCACCCTCCTGGAACCCTCACCCGCCCTGGCCCGCCGCTGCGGCGACCGCCTCGGCGAGGCCACCGCCCTGATCAACCTCGCCCTGGTCCAGGCCGCGCAGGGCGGATCGGACGCCGCCCTGGCCAACTGCGCCCACGCCGCCACCCTGGCCCGCGCGGAAGGCGGCACCCACACCGAGATGCTCGCGCTGCTGCACCTGTCCCGCATCCACCTGAGCACCGGTCACCCCGAGGAGGCCCTCCGCGTCGCCCGCACGGCCCTGGACCTCGGCCCCGAACACGAGGAAGCGGCCCGCACCTCCCTCCTCCACACCGTCTGCGGCGAGGCCCACCTCGCCCTCGGCGAGGAGACCGAGGCCATACGCCTCCTGGAACGCGCCGCCGACGAGGCGGAGTCCACGGGATACGACGAGGGAGCGGTACGGGCCCTGGAGGCCCTGCTGCGGGTCAGCGGGCGGGCGGACCACCGCAAGCGGCACGAGGACGCGGTACGACGGCTCGCCGCCGAAGATCTCCGGACGCCCTGAGGGCGGCGTCAGAACGGCGTCAGCGGGACGTCAGCGGGACATCAGCGAGACGGTCGAGACTCAGAGTGTCAGCAGGTCAGCGGCTGGCCGGCGGTCGGACGGCCGTCGTTTTTCGCCATACCTCTCGGGGGAACCACCATGAACGCCTCGCGCCGTACCGCACTCTTCTCCGTCGCCGCCTCCGCCGCGCTCGCCCTGTCCCTGACCGCCTGTCAGAGTGGCGAGGGGACCAAGGCCGAGGGGACGGCGGCCGCGCAGACGGCCACCTCCCCGGCGTCCGCGCCGGCGTCCGGCACGGGCGGGAGCAAGGGCACCGCGGTCGGCACCGCGCACAAGTCGGACTCCAGCGGCTCCGGTTCGGCGGCCGCCGGGGGCTCGACCGCCGCGCAGGGCACGGGCGGCGGCTCGGCCGCCACCCCCGTCTGCGCCGCCAAGGACGTGAAGGTCTCCGCCGAGCGGCAGGACGGCCCGCCCTACACCCACATCGTGCTCACCGCCCGGAACACCTCTGGCCACCGTTGCGAGATGGCGGGCTTCCCGCACATCCAGTTCCTGGAGAGCCACAAGCAGGACGTGCCGTCGGTGGCGAAGAGCAAGCCCGCCGCGCCCACGGTGCTGAACCCCGGTGACCCCGCGTACGCCCTGGTCAAGCTCTCCGACGGAGGCGTGGACGAGGACAACGAGGTCGTGACGGCGTTCCAGCTTGTGCTGGAGGGCGACTCCACCGTCATCGCGGTGGACTCCTCCACGGGCGGTGGCATCGCCGTCGACCCCGCCCGTGCGCTCACCGGCTACTGGACCGGCGAACTGCGCAACGGAGCCGACGACTTCTGACCGCTCCCGCCGCCGCCGGGGCCCCGCACACGGGCCCCGGCCGCGCGGCCGCCCCTGCCCCGTGGCCGTGCTCCGTACACGGCCGGGAGAGGAAGATCACCCGGACCGATGCGGTCTTGGCCAGCCAGGGCACACGCGGTACCGTCGGGGCGATATCGACGACGGCGAAACGGAAGCCGGTGGGAAACCGGCACGGTCGCGCCACTGTGTGCGCGGGTCCTCCAAGGGGCCGCGCGAGTCAGACCCGTGGCCGTCGTCCTGTGCACCACCGAGATGGGACGCGAACTCCCAGAGGAGGTCCTGCCATGGCGCAGACCGTCGCCCAGCCGACCGCCGGCAACCCCGCCGTACCCGCCAAGCTGCCGCTCAAGGAGATAGCGCCCTGGGCGGTCTTCTTCGGCGTCCTCATGCTGGTCCTGCTGTACTTCGTCGGCGCCGAGCAGGGTGCCACCTCCGTGTTCAACGGCACGGACGTCCACGAGTGGGTGCACGACGCCCGCCACCTGCTCGGCTTCCCCTGCCACTGACGCGAGGGACGCCGCACACCCATGAACTCCGCAACGGTAAGAAACCTCCTCGTGCGGGGCATGCTCGCCGGCCTCGCCGCCGGAGTGCTCGCCCTGATCGCCGCCTACTTCCTCGGCGAGCCGAACGTGGACAGCGCCATCAGCTTCGAGGGCCACCACTCGCACGGGCACGAGGTGGAGGTCGTCTCCCGCTCGCTGCAGTCCACCGCCGGACTCGCCACCGGTGTCCTCGTCTACGGGGTCGCCTTCGGCGGCATCGCCGCGCTCGCCTACTGCTTCGCGCTCGGCCGCGTCGGCCGCTTCGGCCCCCGCGCGACCGCGCTGCTGCTGTCCGGCGCCGCGCTGCTCGCCGTGTACGTGGTGCCGTTCCTGAAGTACCCGGCCAACCCGCCCTCGGTCGGCGACCCGGACACCATCGGCAAGCGCACCACGCTGTACTTCCTGATGATGCTGCTCAGCGTGCTCCTGGCCGTCGGGGCCACCCTGCTCGGCAAGCGCCTCGCCCCGCGCCTGGGCAACTGGTACGCGACCCTCGTCGCCGTGGCCGCCTTCGCCGTGGCGACCGGGCTGGCCTACGCCTTCCTGCCGGTCGTCAACGAGGTACCGGAACACTTCCCGGCCGCCCTGCTGTGGCGGTTCCGCCTCTCCGCGCTGGCCATCCAGACGGTGCTGTGGGCCGGATTCGGCCTGGTCTTCGGCGAGTTGGCCGAACGGCTGCTGAACCCCCGCCCCGCTGCCGCTCCCACGGGACGGGCGGTCGCCGCCTCCCACTGAGCAGGCGTGAGGACGAGACGAAGGGCCCCCGGAGACTTCCGGGGGCCCTTTCTCACTCCCGGTCCGCGCCGAGTCTCACTTTCCGTCCGCGCCGAGCGGGCGCCCCAGCCGCAGGTTCCAGCGTCCGGCCCGCCCGGACAGCTCGGTCGCGGTGAGCGGGGGCACGTCCAGCCGCCAGAACGCCTCGCCCGGCAGCCCCAGCGCGTGCACCACGGCCGCCCGCACCACCTCGGGTTCCACCACGGCGACCGTACGGCCCTCAGGAGCCGACGTGAGCCAGCGCCCCACCCGCGCGCACACCTCGCGCACCGACTCCCCGCCCGGCGCCGCGCAGTCCGGGTCGGCCAGCCACCGGGCCACCGCCTCCGCCTCCGTCGCGCCGACCTCCGCCAGCGCACGCCCGCGCCACCGCCCGGCGTCCAGCGGCGCCAGCTCCGCCGCCACCACGCCCCGGAGCCCGAGGGCCTCCGCCGTCTCCCGGCACCGCACACCGGGCGACACCACGACCCGCGCCGCCTCCGGCAACGCACCGGCCGCCGCCCGCGCCCGGGCGGCGCCCACCTCGTCGAGGGAACCGGTGCCGTCGTAGAACCGCGCCTCCCGCAGCGCTGCCCCGATCGCGGGCGAGACGAGCACCAGCCGACTGGTCACGCGAGGAACCTCCTGATCACAAGCACGCGGCCCCGTCCGTCCCGGCCCACAGGCGGAACCGGGACGAACAGGCAGGGGAACTACAGCAGTTCACTCCGCACCGTACGGGCCGCCGCGACCAGGTTCTCCAGCGAGGCCCGTGTCTCCGGCCATGCGCGGGTCTTCAGACCGCAGTCCGGGTTCACCCACAGCCGCTCGGCGGGGATCGCCCTCAGCCCCGTACGCAGCAGCTCGGCCGCCTCCTCGGCGCTCGGCACGCGCGGGGAGTGGATGTCGTACACACCCGGACCCGCCTCGCGGGGGTAGCCGTGCGCGGCCAGTTCGCGGGCCACCTGCATGTGCGAGCGGGCCGCCTCCAGGCTGATGACGTCGGCGTCCAGGTCGTCGATGGCCCGCACGATGTCACCGAACTCGGCGTAACACATGTGCGTGTGGACCTGGGTGGCCGGCCGGACCCCGGCGGTGGTGAGCCGGAACGCCTCCGTCGCCCAGGCGAGGTAGGCGGCCCGGTCGGCGGCGCGCAGCGGCAGCGTCTCGCGCAGTGCGGGCTCGTCGACCTGGATCACCGAAGTGCCCGCCCGCTCCAGGTCGTCCACCTCGTCGCGCAGGGCGAGCGCCATCTGCCGGGCGGTGTCGCCGAGCGGCTGGTCGTCACGGACGAACGACCAGGCGAGCATGGTCACCGGGCCGGTCAGCATGCCCTTGACCGGGCGGTCGGAGAGGGACTGGGCGTACGTCGTCCAGCGCACCGTCATCGGCCCGGGGCGGGAGATGTCGCCGGCCAGGATCGGCGGGCGGACGTAGCGGGTGCCGTAGGACTGGACCCAGCCGTGCCGGGTGGCGAGGTAGCCGGTGAGCTGCTCGGCGAAGTACTGCACCATGTCGTTGCGTTCGGGCTCGCCGTGCACCAGGACGTCCAGGCCGGTCTTCTCCTGGAAGGAGATCACCTCCTGGATCTCCGCCTTGATGCGCTCCTCGTACCCGGCGGTGTCGATCCGGCCCGCGCGCAGGTCGGCGCGGGCGGTGCGCAGTTCGCCGGTCTGCGGGAAGGAGCCGATCGTGGTCGTCGGCAGCAGCGGCAGACCGAGGTGGGCACGCTGGGCGGCGGCCCGCTCGGCGTACGGCTCGCAGCGCCGGGCGTCCGCCCCGGTGACGGCGGCGGCGCGCGCCCGGACCCGCGGGTCGCGGGTGATGGGGGAGCCGGCGCGCGAGGCCAGGTCGGCCCGGTTGGCGGCGAGTTCGGCGCTGATCGCGTCCGTGCCGCGGGCCAGGCCCCTGGCCAGCGTGACGATCTCGGCGGTCTTCTGCCGGGCGAACGCCAGCCAGCGCAGGATCTGCGGCTCGATGTCCCGCTCGGCGGCGGCGTCCAGCGGGACGTGCAGCAGGGAGCAGGAGGCGGCGACGTCGACCCGGTCGGCCAGCCCCAGCAGGGTGCCGAGCGTGCCGAGGGACTTCGAGAGGTCGTTCACCCAGATGTTGCGGCCGTCGACGACCCCGGCCACCAGCCGCTTGCCGGGCAGCCCGCCCACGGCGGCGAGCGCGTCCAGGTCGGCCGCCGCGGCCTCGGTGAAGTCCAGCGCCAGCCCCTCCACCGGCGCCTTCGCCAGCACCGGCAGCGCCTCGCCCAGCCGGTCGAAGTAGGAGGCGACCAGCAGCTTCGGCCGGTCGGTGAGCGCGCCCAGCTCACGGTAGGCGCGCCCGGCCGCGTTCAGCTCGGCCGGGGTCCGGTCCTGCACCAGCGCGGGCTCGTCCACCTGCACCCACTCGGCCCCGGCCGCGCGCAGATCCGCCAGCACCTCGGCGTACACCGGGAGCAGCCGGTCCAGCAGGGTCAGCGGATCGAAGCCGGCGGGGACGCCGGGTGCGGGCTTGGCCAGCAGCAGGTAGGTGACCGGGCCGACCAGCACCGGCCGGGCGGCCAGGCCCAGCGCGAGGGCCTCCTTCAGCTCCGCGACCTGCTTGGCGGAGTCGGCGGAGAACACCGTGTCCGGACCCAACTCCGGTACCAGATAGTGGTAGTTGGTGTCGAACCACTTGGTCATCTCCAGCGGCGGCACGTCCTGCGTGCCGCGCGCCATGGCGAAGTACCCCTCCAGCGGGCCGGCGGCGACGGCCGCCCGGTGCCGGGCAGGGATCGCGCCGACCATGACGGTGGTGTCCAGCACGTGGTCGTAGTACGAGAAGTCCCCGGTCGGGACCTCGTCGATGCCTGCTTCGGCCAGCGCCTGCCAGTTGGCGCGGCGGATGCCTGCGGCGGTGGCCCGGAGGGCGCCGGCGTCGACACGGCCCTTCCAGTAGCCCTCGACGGCCTTCTTCAGCTCCCGGTCCTGGCCCTGACGCGGGTAGCCGTACACGGTGGACCGTGCTGCCGCGGCTGCGGACTTCGGTGTCACGGAGATCTCCTTCACGAGACGGATCCCTGAGATCCCGGCGACGGGACGAGCACGTGAAGGGGTGACGACCGGACGGCGCCGGCCCGCACGGTGTGCGCGGTGGACCGTCCGTGTGTACGCCGACCCGCCCTCGAGGTCACCGGGATGTCCGTACGCGAGTGGGTCGCGCACGGGCAGATGGCAGGTCTTCGGACTCGCGGGCACGTCCTCGCGGAGGACACCTAGTGGCCGTCGCTTCCCAGGTCCGTGCGTCGGACCCAGTGCGTATGACGGCGGTCGTTCCCGCTCACCGCTGCGGGGCAGTCCCGGATTCCCACCGGGTTCCCTCTTACGACACCCCGCCTGGCGGACGGGGCGAACCAGCTACAGGGGTCACCCTACGGGCCGTGACCCCCGGCCGCCGGTACCGTCCGTCATCCGGATGGTGATCCGGGCCACGCGGACCGTGGTCACCCCGCCGCCGGGCCGAGTTGGGCCAGTGCCGCCGTCACCATGGCGGCCGTGCCCGTGTCCAGGGTGAGGCGGACGCTGGGCAGATAGCGGGGGGAGTGGTTGTGGGGGAGAGTGCGGAACTTCTCGGCGGGCCCGGTACCGGGGGCCGCCGCCCACTGGGTGGGACCGACCGAGCCGAGCATCCAGTAGGCGCCCCGGATGCCGGGGCGGCCGTGCAGATGGCCGCCCGCGCCGGTGAGCAGCGGGAAGTCCTCGGTCGCCGAAGAGGCGGGCCAGCCGGTGACGCGGGCGGCGCCGAAGGCCGTCTGGTGGGCGGCGCGGACGGCGGCCGTGACGCCGGGGTCGGGCCGGGTGACGCCGGAGCGGTTCAGCTCGCGGACCGTGACCCGCGGCGGCAGCGCGGCCGCGGCGGCCTCCGCGCGCACCACCCGCTCCACCGCCGCGGTGCCCCGGACGAGCGCCGCCTCCGAGAGGGCGCGGACGGTGACCCGCAGTTCGGCACGGGTGGCTATCACGTTCCCGGTGCGCCCGTAGTCCCCGGCCCGCAGCGAGGACGCGGTGACCACCAGGCGTTCGGCCGGGTCCGTCTCGCGGGCTGCGACGGCGGGCAGCCGGGTCACCGCGCCGGCCGCCGCGAGCAGCGGATCGGCCGTCAGATGCGGGGTGGCCGCGTGTCCGCCGTCCCCCTCGAAGACCACTTCGAGCGTCACGCTGCCCGCCATCAGCGGCCCGTCCGCGTGCGCCACCATCCCGGCCGGGAACGCGGCGGTGTGCTGGGCGAGGACCACGTCCGGCGCGGTGATCCGGTCGTACAGCCCGTCCTCCAGCATGGCGCGAGCACCGCTCAGGGTCTCCTCGGCGGGCTGCCCGACGACCAGGAGCGTGCCCCGCCACCGGTCGCGGTGCTCGGCGAGCCACCGGGCGGCCGCCGCCGCGCAGGCCAGGTGGGCGTCATGGCCGCAGGCGTGCATCACCGGCACCGGCCGCCCGTCCGGGCCCGGCGAGGTCGCCGTGCTGGCGTACGGGACGCCGGTCTCCTCGGCGACCGGCAGCGCGTCCAGCTCGGCGCGCAGCAGCACGGCCGGGCCGTCGCCGTTGGCCAGTTCGGCCGCGACCCCGTGCCCGCCGACACCGCGCAGGACCCGGAAGCCGTCCGCCGTCAGCCGGTCCGCGAACCGGGCGGCGGTGCGCTCCTCGGCGCCGGACAGCTCGGGGTGCCGGTGCAGGTCGAGATACATCTCGGCGGTGGACGCCAGCAGGGCGTCCAGGCCGGGCGGGACACCGCCGCCCACGGTCACGGTCGGACGGGTCTGGTCGCTGCTCACGGCGAGTACTCCATGGGGTCGTAGAACGGGGGTGTCAGTGAAGTGACAGCCATCGGTCAGGGAGTTGGTGTCGGACGCGCGTAGAAAGGGAGGTGTCCGGGGGCTCGCTCCTCCGGCAGGTTCGGCGCACCACCGGACGGGACCCTCCCGGACGGCAGCAGGTCACCTGACCCGGAAGGAGCCATCATG
The DNA here is from genome assembly GCF_022846655.1 of Streptomyces seoulensis. Taxonomy (NCBI): domain Bacteria; kingdom Bacillati; phylum Actinomycetota; class Actinomycetes; order Kitasatosporales; family Streptomycetaceae; genus Streptomyces; species Streptomyces seoulensis. The sequence goes on along the minus strand of NZ_AP025667.1, from coordinate 3,471,278 downwards.
GCTGACAACAACCTCGCCTCCCTCGCCCAGGAGATCCTGGACCTGGAGTCGGAGACCTTCGAGATCACCGACTACTCGGACGCCAGCGAGGTCATGCTCGGCTCGTCGACGAGCTGTTCCTCCACCAGCACCTGCTCCAGCACCACCAGCACCACCTCCTGCACCGCCTGATCCAGGCGTCGCACCCACGGTCCCCGGCCCGCGTCAGCGCGCCGGGGACCGTCGGCGTCGCGCGGACCTCCTTCACGGCCCGCGCGCCGACGAGCTGAACGCCTGCCCCGGTCACGGGAACGGATGCGGCACCCGCCGCAACTCCTCCTCCTTCAGCGGCGCCGGGACCAGACCGGCCCGGTGCGGCGCGGTGCGCAGCCTCGGCATGGTGAGCGCCCGCTGCCGCGGCCAGCCGAAGTCGATCGGCAGCAGCCCCGGAGCCAGCGTGGCCACCGTGCGCAGCCCCATCCGCCGCTGCTCGGGCGTGGTCTGGTCGACGGCGATCACCTCGCAGCCCGCCTCGCCCAAGAGGTCCCGCACCAGCAGCAGATCGTCCCGCAGGTCCCCGGTACGCGGGCGCCGCTCCTCCCAGCCGGCGAACAGCTCGGCCGATGACGCCACGCGCGGCGGCTTCAGATAGCCCGCGGCGTGCACCCGCATCGCGGGCAGCCCGAACAGTGCCGCATGGTCCGGCAGCCGCTTCACCAGGTCGAAGTCCTCGGCCATGGCCGCGAGTTCGGCGGGCCGCTCGGCCACCTGGCCGGGCAGGTGCGGGATGTAGGTGAGGATCTCGGAGACCGCCGACTCCACAGCCGTCTCCGGGTCGAAGGACGCGCCCGCCGCGAAGGCCAGGGAGCCCGGCGCGTCGTCGCGGCGGACCGCGAGTCCGGTGACCACGGGCACCGGGAGGTCCACCCGGTTGTCGAAGACGTGCACGTCGTAACCCTGGAGCGCGGCCCGCGCCACCATCGCCCGCACGCTCGGCGAGCGCACCGAGTCCAGGTTGATCTCCGGCAGCGGCAGATCGCCGTACCAGCCGAGCAGGAAGGCGTCCCGCTCGATGAGTTCGAGCAGCCCGAAGAACACCGCCTCCTCCCAACTGCTGCCGGTGGCGCAGCCGTTGGAGCATTCGAAGACGAAGTTGTCGGCGGCCGTGCCCGCGCTGTAGTAGACGAGCCGGGCCGGTACCAGCACCGGTCGGCCGTCCCGCAGCGACCAGCCGGTCACCCAGGGGATCGGCCGGGCGGGGTCGAAGGGCTCGACCATCGGGTCCTCGGCGTAGGTGCGCGGCCCGTACAGCCCGCACGCACGCGGATCGAGGGCACGGTCGCCCCGCCCCTCCAGCTCATCCAGCGAGGCGGTCACCACCGGTGCGCGGTGGCGGCGATGGGTGCCTGCGTACCGTTCGAGCCCCTCCAGGAAGGCCAGGTCGCGGCTGTCCGCGAAGGAGTTGGCCTGCCCGCTCCAGGTGACGTCGGTGAGCCCGGCGTACCCCCGCATGAAGACGCTGCCCGCGACCGGGGCGGTGGTGGGGGAGGTGACGTCGATCCAGGTGCCGCCACCCAGCACCCCGCACACCGGGTTGGCCAGGGCCTTCACCGGGAGCGGGTGGTCGGCCGCCCGGCGCAGCCGGTACGCGTCGGGGTGCGGTTTGGGCAGCGCGCCCGGCGAGGGCAGCGCGGCCTGTTCCGCCGCGCGCAGTTCCGCCTCCTCGGTGAACGGACGGCAGCGCGGGCACATCGGCTCCGGCAGCAGCGGGAACGTACGCACCCGCAGCGTCTCCAGGTCGACCTCGGTGACCTGGGGCAGCTCGGCGTCCGGGCCCTCGGCGGAGTGCCGGGCGGCGCCGGAGGCGATCAGCCGGTGCAGCGACCACACCGCGTCCACCGCGTGGTCCGGCAGCACCGGCCAGACCCCGGCCGCCGTGGTCTCCGTACCGGTCTCCAGCGCCTCCCGTTCGGTACGGGTCCGCAGCCGCTGGCGCCGCATCGCCAGGCAGGTCCCGCAGGCCGGACCCGCCGCCGGGGCGCCGCCCCACGGACCGAGCAGCACGGCCTGCGCGGTGAGATGCACGGTCGCCGGCTCGGCGGGGAGCCCGGTCTCGCCGAGCACATCGGTGTCGCCGATCCGGGACACGGCGGGCGCGGGGAGCCCGGCCGACGCGGCACGCGCCGCCAGCCGGGCCTGGAGGTCCGCCCGCGCGGCCTCCAGAGCGGTCATCGTCGTCGTCATGTCCTGTTGCTCCAGCGGAAGATCCGGGTGGCGATCACCCCGAAGACCAGGGCGAACACGGCGAGGCCCGCGCAGTCCAGGGCGATGTCGCCCAGGTCCCCGCGGCCGCCCATGGCGTCGGTGAGGCCGTCGTTGAGGTAGTGCAGCGGCAGTACCTTGGCGGCGGTGCGCAGCCAGCCCGGCATCAGGTCGTCCGGGAAGAACGAGCCGGACAGGAACGCCATCGGCACCATCACCAGGTTGGCGATGGCCGCGACCGCCTCAGGGGTGTCGGCGAGACTGCCGACGATCAGGCCCATGGCGAGGAACGCGGTCACCCCCAGCACCAGCAGCGGCAGCGCGGCCCACCAGGGGCCCATCAGCCGCAGCCCGAAGAACGGCAGCAGGGCGACCGCGGTGAACAGCGCGGTCTGCGCGAGAGCCACCCCCATGGCCACCGTCCAGCGGGAGGCGAGCAGGGTGCGCAGCGGGGTCGGGGTGCGCCAGATCAGCCGGAGCAGGTCGTCCCGGCGCCACTGCATCAGGGCGAAGCCCACCGAGAAGACGGCCGCGTTGCCCACGCCCCAGGACAGCACGCCCGGCGCGATGTAGTTGATGGAGGCCAGCCCCCCGTCGACCTTGTCGCCCTGGAAGATCAGGCCGAACAGCACGAGGAAGGCGAGCGGGAAGGCGAAGGTGAAGAAGAGGGTCGTCTTGTCGCGCACGCTCGCGACATAGGTGGCCCGGGTCAGTGCGGCGTAGGCGCTCAACGGTGGTGCTCCGATCCGGTGCCGGTCAGCGAGAGATAGGCGTCTTCGAGGGTGGGGGTGCGCACGGAGACCGAGTCGATGTCCACGAGGTCGCCGAGCGCCGGCAGCACCCGGTTGGGCACCGTCGTCTCGATGACCAGGTCGGCGCCCTGCACGGTGGCCCGGTCCACGCCCGTGAGCGCCAGCGCGGCGCCGGGGGAGACCTTGTCGGCGGGCACCAGCAGCCGGGTCGGCGCGGCGAGCGCGCGGATCAGGTTGCGGGGCGAGTCGAGCGCGACGACCCGGCCGCCGGCGATGATCGCCACCCGGTCGCACAGCGCCTCGGCCTCGTCCAGGTAGTGGGTGGTGCAGATGATCGTGCGCCCCTCCGAACGCAACGACCGCAGCAGCTCCCAGAGTTCACGCCTCGCCTCCGGGTCGAGCGCGGCAGTCGGCTCGTCCAGGAAGATCAGCTCCGGCTCGTTGAGCAGCGCGGTGGCGACGGCGAGGCGCTGCCGCTGGCCGCCCGAGAGATGGTCGACGCGCGCGTTCTCCTTCTCGGTCAGCCCGACCCGCTCCAGCGCGGTCTTCGCGGCCTGGGGAGCCATGCCGTACAGCGCGGCCACCGTGCGCAGGTGCTCGCCCGCGGTCAGCCGGGCGAAGAACGCCGACGCCTGCGTCTGCACCCCGATCCGGGCCAGCAGCGCGATGTCGCGCGGCCAGGGGCTCTGCCCGAACACCGCGACGCTGCCGGAGTCGGGCTCCCGCATGCCCTCCACGATCTCCACCAGGGTGGTCTTGCCCGCGCCGTTCGGCCCGAGGATGCCGAAGAACTCACCATGGCGCACTTCGAGGGAGACGCCGTCGAGCGCCGTCACCTCCCCGTAGCGCTTGCTGACGCCGTCCAGGGCGACGACGGTCTCGGTGCCGGTGCCGCTCGGGGCGGGCTCCGTCCTGCTGTCGGGTGCGCTCATCTCGCCTTTCCTCAACTGGTGCGCGGCGGCCGGGACCTGCCCGGTGCTCGCGCCCGCCGGGACGGGACGCCCCGGCTCGGACGTGGGGGAGACGGCCGGGGCCGCCTCGGTGGTACGCCGGTCCCGCAGGCGCCGGCCGAGGCCGCCCAGCGCCCACAGCAGCAGGAGGGCGGCGAGCAGCGCGGGCGGCAGCGACCAGGCGAGCACCGCCATGCCGTCCGGCAGCGTCGCCCGCAGCGCCGCACCGCACAGCACCAGCAGCGCCGCGCTCTGCGCCGCGGTCAGCAGCGCGAAACCGCCGTACAGCAGCCTGAGGCGGGCCGGATACGCGGCGATGCCCGGACCCCGCCGGAACAGGGCCCGCACGGCGAGGGCGGCGAAGGTGCGGGCGCCCTCGGACAGGGCGGTGACGCCGAGCGCGTGCATGAGGGCCTTGTAGCCGTCCAGCGGCGGCAGCGGCAGCAGGTTGGCCACGCCGAGGACGGTGCCGAGCAGCAGCAGCGCCCCGAGCGCGGGCCGGGCCTGGGCGTCGGCCGGGAGCAGCGCCCACACCGGGTAGAACGGCACCAGGAACAGCAGGTTGGCGAAGACGCCCGCGCACGCGGTGGCGACCTTGCGGGCCCGGCTGCCGAGGAACTGGACGTCCTCCACCTCGCAGTACAGATAGGTGGCGAAGCAGAACCAGCGCAGTCCGATCTCCGTGACCCGCCCGCCCCAGGCCCGCGCGAACAGCCCGTGCGCCAGCTCGTGCAGAGCGAGCCCGCACCACAGCACGCAGCCGATGGCGAACAGCAGCACCGGCTGCTCGGCGGTCTCCTCCGTCTGCCGCCACAGTGTCCCGGCCTGTGCCACGACGGCGGCGAACACGCCCACCGCCAGCGCGGTCAGCACCGCGAGTACGACGGGCCGCCGCGCGGGCGCGGTGAGCCGGTGCAGCCGGTCCATCAGCGCGGGCGCGTCGGACACCATCCGGGTCCGTCCGGCGAGGATGCCGTTCGGCGGCCGCTCCGGCCCGGCGGGCGGCGCCGCGGACGGTGCGGGGGAGCCCTCCAGCAGGCCCCGGCCGTGCAGCAGCCGCAGCACCTGTCCCCACTGCGCCTCTCCGAGCCGGGCCCCGAACTCGCCCGCGTACTCGCCGCCGATCTCCTCCAGCGTGCGGGTCCCGTCCAGCCGGGTGATCAGGAAGTGCTCCTTGGGGCCCAGTTCCAGCCGCCGTCCGGTGCGCGGGTCCTTCAGCAGATGGATACGGGCCGCACCCCGCACCAGCCGGGGCCCCGCCACCAGATCGGGGCGCACCCGGGGGCGGCTGGCCAGGAACGTCCCGGTGGTCACCCCTCACCCCCGCGCCGCCAGCCCGCCAGCGAGTCGCCCGCGTCGCCCTCGGCACCTCGCGCGCCGCCGTCCCGCAGGGCGCGGGCGAGCACGTACGACAGGAACGCCTCGTCGCGCACGGTCGTGCTCAGCCGGTTGTTGGTCATGTGCAGATACGGCGAGAGCAGCATCGGCAGCGCCTGGGCCGGGTCGGTGGGGCGCAGGTCGCGGGTGCCGTCCCAGGAGCGGAAGGCCAGCTCGCCGTCGCGGATCAGCGCCATCGCCCGGTCGCGCAGCTCGGCGCTGTGCTCGGCCCAGCCGCGCAGGAACGCCGGGAGCCGCCCTGTCTCGCCCGCCGCCACCGCGTCCCGGATGTCCCGGAACCGGCCCGGCAGGCTCGCGCCCATCGCGGTGTACGCGCGGTCGTAGCCGTCGTCGGCGGTGTAGTTGGTGCTGGAGAACGCCCGGTTCCAGAAGGTGTGGTAGCGGTCCAGGAAGGAGAGGAGGGCCTCGTCGTCCCGCAGGAAGGTCCCGGACATCACCATCATGAGCTGGGCGGACAGCCCGAGCAGCACGGTGCGCAGGTGCAGGTTCATCGAGCGGGCGGCCTCGATGACTAGGTCGCTGGAGTGCTGGAAGTGCCACTCCGCCAGCTCGATCCCGGCCGGGCCGCCGTACTTGCCGTACTCGGGCTCGTAGGGGCGGTCCTCGAAGGTGTTGTTGGGGCGCAGCAGCATCCGGCCGTCCGGGCCGAGGTACTCCGAACGTTCCTGGTCGCCGAACTCCAGGGTGAACAGGGTCTCGTAGAGGTCGGCGAAGAAGCCGTCCTTCACCTCGTACAGCGCGGGCCGCTCGCGCAGGAACGTCTCCAGGGCCGCGTGCGCCCGCCGGCGGACGACTTCGGCGTCGGCGGCGCGGGCCGGCTTCAGGCGCAGGCGCAGATGCGGGCCCTCCAGCCAGTAGTTGATGAAGAAGTACCCGTCGAGCAGGCCCTCCTCGGTGAGGGCGTCGACCAGGGGCCGGACGCAGTTCAGGAGCAGCGGGCGGGGGCTGGCCGCGTAGAAGACGTGCACGGCCAGCCACTCGCCGGGCGCCTGACCGGGTACGGCTGAGGCTTCGGTGGGAGCGGTCGTCATGGGGCGGGGTCCTCTTCGGGTCGGGCGGCCGGGACGGGCAGCAGTTCCACGGCGAGTTCGGCGACGTGCCGCCCGCGCGGTGAGGTGACGTGCAGTTCGTCCTCGCCGGGGAGCATCTCCTCGAAGACGGTCCGGGCCCGTCTCCCGGCGAGGAGCCCTTCGAGGGCGGTGAGCGAGAGCGGGCTCTCGAAGTCGACGTACTGCGGCTTGGACCCGCCGAACCAGGCCGCACCCCGACCGTCCTCCGCCTCCTCGTGGACGGTGGCGAAGACACGGGCCGGCAGGCCGTGCCGGACGCGCCAGCGGTGCCAGGCGAGATACCAGTCGGCGTCCCCGGTACCGGGTGCCCGCAGCGGGAGACGGCCGTCGGCGGCGGTCCAGGAGCGCCGCTGGAGCACCAGTGAGCGGTGGCGGACGCGTGGGCGCCGGGTGACGCCGTCCGTCGCGGGGCCGGCGGGCACCCCGCGCCACACGTCCGGCACCGAGCGGGAGGTGGGCGAGAACAGCAGCAGGGTGCGCGGGATCTCGGGCAGCACCATGGGCACCAGATAGCCGAGGTACACCGGGACGACCTCGCGGTCCAGCCGACGGGAGCGCAGCAGCAGCCGGTCCTCGGCCTCGTCGTGCACGGCGTACAGGTCGTCCAGGTGGAGGCGGGCCTCCTCGGGGGCGGTGCTGTTCTCGCCGGGGCAGACGATCTCGTGGTCCGTGAGACGGCCGTGCAGATTGAGGTTGGTGGTCGCGGCCCCGGCCGTGACCTCGGCGAGGACCGCGCCGGGCGGGAGCACCGCACGCAGCCCGTCGCGGAGCGAGTCGGTGAGGCCGGGCCCGTCCGCGCCGTCGAAGCAGTGCGTGAAACGGGTGAAGGGGAAGCACAGGCCGCCGTAGGAGTTGTTGAGCACGGCCAGCGGGCCGTCGGCGCGGCGGGCCAGTTGCAGGAAGTGGCTCTGCGGGCGGAACGCGGGCGCGGCGGCGCCGAGCGCGTCGGTCATCTCGTCCACGGTCGCGTCGTCGAGCACGAACTCCTCTGCACGCTCCGGGAGTTCGGCCCAGTGCGCGCGCATCCGGGCGGTGAGGGCGGCGCGGGCCCGGTCGACGGAGGTGATCTCCGGGACTCCGAGCCAGTTCTCCTCCGGGGCGTGGCTGCCGTCCGCGAGGTAGCCGTCCTTGGCCGCCGTGAACTGGAGGTACTGGCGGAAGATGTCCTCGTGGAAGTCGTGGACCAGCCGCAGCAGGTCCTCGCAGCGGCCACCGCGCCCGTATCGGGCTACGAAGAAGCCCTTGAGGGTGAGCCGTTGGGGCAGCGCCACGTCGAAGGCGGGGAGTACCCGGCCGATCGACCGTAGAGGGTCGGCGACCGACTCGGCCCACTCCGCCAGCGGCGCGCCGGTGGTGCCCGCCGACACGTCCTCGTAGAGCAGCGTCTGCGGCAGTACGGGCCGTTCGGCGCCCAGGTCGGTCTGCAGGGCGGCGAGTTCGGTACGGAGCCCGGCCAGCAGGGCGCGCCGGGTGGGTACGTCCGCGTCCCCGTACCGGGCGACCGCCTCGGCCGGGCCGTCCAGCCGGGCGGCGACGGTGTCGGCCCAGGCCACGCCCAGACCGCGCAGCGCCCGCTGGAAGGCGCGCAGCGGGTCGGTGCCGTGCACGCTGGTGTCCAGCAGGGGGAGCTGGAGCATCCCCAGCTCGCGCAGCGCCGTCAGATAGTGCCCCGCCTCCTCGTCCCCGGCGCCCGTGGTGGCGGCCAGCCAGCGTGCCAGGCCGCCGTGGGTGAGCGTGCCCTCGGTGTCCCGCAGCAGCGTCAGCATCCCGTCGAGGGCGCCCTGCCTGCGCAGGAAGAACAGCCGGTCCTGGGCGGCGTCGAAGCTGACCGGCGCGCTGTCGTCCCCCGCCGTGACCGCCCGCCTGACGTAGCGCACCCGGTCGTCGTCCAGCTTCCAGCCCGAGGCCGGTGCCACCGGCAGGTCGGCGCGGCGGGCGGGGTCGGCCACGATCAGCTCGGCGAGCCGGGTGAGGACGACCACGTTCAGCCTGGGGTGGCTCGTCCAGTCGTCGCCCACTTCCGTCAGGTCGCCGCCGTCCTCGAACTCGCCGAGCGCCACCCCGGTCAGCGTGCTGAACGGGCTGGTCTTGCAGGCGGTCCGGTACAGGTACGACAGCAGCGAACGCTCCATCTTTCGGGCCCGCTTGCCCGGCGTGGGCGCCGGGTCGGCGGCGAACGCGTCGAGCCGTTCCTCCAGCGTGGGCGAGGCCAGCAGCAGGCCCCGGCGGAGCCGGTCGTCCAGCGCCAGCTCGCGCAGCGCGGCACGGGTGCGGGCCAGCGCGCCGCCGAGCACCGTCCCGCCCTCGGCGCGCAGTTCCTCCCAGCGCAGCCGGGCCTCCAGCCAGGCGGTGAGGTCGGCCCCGGTGTCGCCGCCTAGGCCGGAGGCGAGGGTGCGGAAGGCCGGGAGGTCGCCGGGCAGGCGGTTGTTGAAGACCTGGCGGCGCAACGCCAGCAGACGGCGGCGCAGCGCCGCGTCCTCGGTGGCGCCGACGGCCGCCGAGAGCGGATCGCTCAGCCGGGCGCCGAGCGCGCGCAGCCTGTCCTCCTCGGCAGCCGTGCGAGCGGCCCAGTCGGCGGTCTCCGGGGCGCGCAGCACCTCCACGGTCTCGGCCGGGAGCCCGGCCACGCGGAGCATGAAACGGCGGTGCAGGGTCACAGTGGTGTCGGTCTCGGCGGTGGTGGTGGCCGGGCTCATACCGTGCTGCCCCTTTCGTGTCGGAACTCCCGCGGACCGCGCAGGAGGCGGGCGGTCGGGCGGATCATGGGGCGACGATGTCGTAGCGGTAGTCGGCGGGCCGGGGCCGCTCCTCGCCGATCATCATGATCAGCAGCGGCACCTCGCCCCGGTCGGCAACCCCGAACTCCTCGGCGTACGAGACGCAGTCGAAGCCGAGCGCCACCCCGCAGCCGGTCCCGGCGGCGGAGGCGGCGGTGTAGACGGCCTGGGCGATGGCGCCCACGGCGGCGTTGACCAGCCGCAGCCCGCGGTCGCCCACGGCGTCCAGCACGGCGTACGTACGCGCCACCGGCACCAGCACGGCGGCAGCCTGCTCCAGGTTGTAGTTGGCGAGGAAGTAGTTCTCCTGGAGGAACGCCCCGAACTCCCCGGCCTTGAGCAGCACCAGGTCACCGGTGTCCCGGTCGTACTCGTACAGGCCCGGCGGCACGTCGCGGACATGGTTGACGAAGACGTGGAACCGGGTCAGCGGCGCCCCGCCCGGTGTCTCCACGTCGCTGTCCAGCGTGGCGGCTGTGACGGCGGCGGCGAGCGTCACCGACAGCTTGGCCGGGTCCAGCGGCGCCCCGGCGGTGAATCGGCCGAAGCTACTGCGCCGTTCGCGCAGCGCCCGCCGCACCGTGGTGCCGAGCGGCGCCGGACCGGGCAGCGGCACCCGCTCGCCGGGCCCCGCCGGAGCCGCGAGCGCCGGGTCCAGCCGGCCGGGGGCGGGCCGGTCGGCGGCGCCCTCCAGCGTGGCGGCGTGCACCCGGCCGAGGGTCGGGAAGGTCAGCGTCCGCCGTGAACGCTCGTCCGGCACCAGCCGGACCGCCGCTGACGGCGTGCGAGGCGCGGGAGTCTCCGGCGTGGGCGCGGCCCAGCGCAGCGGCACCACCGCGAACACCCCGTCCTCGGCGGGGTCCAGGCCCAGCAGCCGCCCGAGGCGCGGCTCGTCGAACCACAGCGCGGTGCCCAGCCGCAGCCCGTGCGCCCGCGCCCAGATCCGCCAGGTCTCCAGCAGGGCGCCGATGTCCATCGTCACGGCGTGGTAGGAGAAGCTGTTGTACTTGAAGGCGTTCTGCCAGAACGTCACGCCCAGCACCAGGAACTGGTCGGTGTCCGCTCCGTCCGCCAAGTCGCCCAGCGTGGCGCGCACTTCACCGGACACGTCGCCCGACAGCAGCCGGTTCATCCGGTGGTGCGGGGTGTCGTAGTAGTAGACGCCCGGGGTGAGGGGCCCGCTCGCGCCGCTGACCCAGTGGACGCCGATCGGGTACAGGCCACCGCCCGAGGCGGTGCCGCGCGACCAGTTGGCGTGGGTGTGGAACGGCAGGGACCCCAGGTCCGTGTTGGCCTGCACGGCCAGCCGGCGCCCGGTCAGCCCGTAGGAGTCCCGGAGCATCGCACCCAGCAGCGGCAGCGTGAACGCCCCGGTGCCCGGCTCGCCGAACAGGCCCCGGCCCAGCGTGGCGTCTTCCGCGCAGCCGCCGTCGGGCAGCGGGAAGGAGGGGACGCCGGGGAAGTACTTGCCCTTGCGGGGCCGGTCGGCCCAGTCCGGCACGAAGTCGGCCGGCTCCATGGGGGTCCTGCCCCGCCGCATCACCGCGGTCGCGTACTCATGGGCGTATCCCATGGTCACTCCCTAGTCAGCTCGTCTGTGGCGGGCGCCCGGCGGTTCGGGCCGGGCGCCCAGGGTTCGTCGTGGTGCGGACAGCCGCGGGGGCGGTCAGGGGAAGGGGTGGGGGGCCGGGTTGCAGTCGGCCGGCGTCAGATCGGCCTCCCGCAGCCCGGCCTCCCGCAGCGCGGTGCGGGTACGGGGCAGCCACGGGCCGCGCTGCCGGCTCCACCCGAAGTCGATCGGGATCAGGCCGGGTACCAGCACCTTGACCGTGCTCAGGCCCAACTCCCGCTGTTCGGGCGCGCTTTGGTCGACCACCACCACGTCGAAGCCGCGCGCGGTGACCGCCGCGACCACCGCCTCCACGTCGGCGCGCAGATCGGCCGGGCGGTGCCGGGTACGATCCGGGGCGAGCGAGGCGAGCGGGACGCGCTCCCCGTCGTCGCGGCCGCGCAGCAGGAAGTCGGTGTACCGGCCCATCTCGGGCAGCCCGTAGAGCAGCGGATGGTCGTGCAGCACCCGCACCTCGTCGAAGTCGGCGGCCATCCGGCGCAGCCGCCTCTCCTCGCGGGCGGTACGGCGGCGCAGGTTCACCGAGTCGGTGGCGATCTCGCACAGCCCGCCCGCGAGTGCGTCCTCCGGGTCGAGGGAGGCGCCCGCGCCGAAGCACAGCAGCCCCGGCCCGCCGTCGGACCGCTCGGCGACCGCGGTCACCACCGGCACCGGGAAGCTGATCCGGGTGTCGAAGAAGCGCGCCCGGTACCCGTACATCGCCAGCCGGTCCACCATCGCGCGGGTCGCGGGCCGGGTGCTGCTCGCCGGGTCGATCTCGGGCAGCCGGGCCCGGCCGAACCAGGCCAGCAGGAACGCGTCGCGCTCGATCGTCTCCATCAGCCCGTGCAGCACGGACTCGGCCGGACTCCCGCCGGAGGCACAGCCGTTGGAGCTCTCCTGCACGAACCGGCGCCGGATGCCGCCCGGCGCGTGGTAGTACGCGACCACCTCGGGGACGAGGACCGGCCGGGCGTCACGCAGCGACCAGCCCCACACCCACTGGACGGGCCGGGCCGGTGCGAACCGGGGCGCGCCGACCGCGGCCGCGTCGAAGGTGTCCGGGTAGAGCCCGGTGACCCGTGGATCGACCGCCGTTTCGCCCAGCTCCTCCAGCGTGGCCGTGACGACCGGGCGCCGGGCGCGGGCCCGCATCCCCGCGTACCGTTCCAGCCCCTCCAGCAGCCCGACGCGCACACTGGTGCCGTACGCCCCGGTGTGCCCGCCCCAGTAGCATTCCCGCAGGTAGGCGCCGGAACGGGTGGTGAAGGCGCCGACCGCCGACGAGGTGGACGCCGACGTCAGATCGGGCGCCACGGACGGGCCGAGCATCCCGGTCACCGGGTTGGCGAACGCCTCCAGCGACAGGTCGTACGCGGACAGCGGACGGGTACGGAAGCTGCCCGGTGTGTACTCCGGCGTCGCCTCCAGGCAGACGCGGGCGCCCTCGGCCGTGTCGTCCGGGCGGCTCGCGCAGGACGGGCACTCGCCGTCCGGGACCAGCGGGAACCGGGCGACCCGCAGCGTCTCCAGATCCAGCAGCCACACCCACGGATGCCGTACGGCACGCGGGTGCCCGTCCGCCGCCGAGACGAGCGCGGCCAGCGCGTCCACCACGAAGCCGGCACCCCACGGCGGGGTCCCGGTCGCACGGGTCGGCCCGCCCTCCTCCAGCGCGTCCCGCAGGAACCCGGCGCGCACCGACTGCCAGCGCCGGGCCAGACAGCGCGGACAGCCACGCCCGCCCACGGGGGCCACCGGGCCGACCACGGCGTGATGCCCGTACAGGCCCACGGGTATCGCGTCCGGCGTGAACTCCGTTGACTTGTAGGTGAGTTCGTCGCGGACACCGAGCGCCGTCACCACGACGGGCCGTCCGGGGACGCGGGCGGCGAGAGCGGCGGACAGCCGTGCGCAGACGGTGTCCCAGGGCGAGTCGACGGCGAGCGGCGCCGCCTCGGTCTCAGTGGGCACCGGACTCGCCACCGGCCAGCAGCACCCGCACCGCGTGGATGTCGCCCGCCGCCAGGTCCGGGGCCGTCACCGGCACCGCGAACGCGTCCCGCCCGGCCGCCGTCAGCGCGTCCAGCACCGCCCCCCAGTCGGTCCCGGCCGCCCGCAGCGGCACCGGCCCGCCCTCGGCGACCAGGGCGGCCGCCTCCAGGTCGGCCCACAGCGGGTCGCCGAGGTCCGGCCCGGCACCGGCCCGCCGCATCTGCTCGGCGCCGAGCAGGTCCCGCAGGGCCTCCAGCACCGCCTCGCGCGGACGCAGACCGCTGCCCGGCGCCCAGCGCACCGTCCCGCTCTCCGCGTCGGTGCAGCGGGCCACGGCCACGGGCAGCGCGCCGACGGCCGCCTCCGAGAGGTCCAGCACCTCCACCGCGACGCCCAGGTTCTCCGCCGAGCGCAGCAGGAACAGCAGTTCGGCGTCGTCGGCCAGGCAGCCGGGGTCCACCAGCCGTACCGGGGCGGTCCGGCGCACCGCCCGGCGCAGGGCGTCATGGGCGAGCGCGGAGCGCAGGGCGCGGGCCAGCGCCGCACGGGGGGTGCCCGCCGCGCCCGTCCCGGCCGGCGTCCGCTCGAACAGGCCCTGGTCGTTCCAGCCGCCCAGCGTGCGCACCGCGCCCGTCGGCACCAGCACGGTCCGTCCGTCCAGCAGCGAGGTCGCCTCCGACCACGCGGCGACCCGGTCCACGGCCACGTCCAGCCCGCTCGACACCGCGAGCCCGGCCGGCGCGACACGGCTCCACGTGCCCTCCGCCGTGTCCAGCACGCGGGGCGGCACCACGTGTTCGGCGTACACCTCGGCGCCCCGGAACAGGGCGGCGAGGCGTGCCCCGGCCACATGGTGCACATCGATCGCGGAGACCTCGCGCACCCGGCCGGGGGAGACCCCCAGGCGTACGGTGCTCACCTTCAGCGGGGTCTGCTCCCAGTCGTCGTCGGCGTACCCGCCGAACACCCCGGCCGCCTCGCGGACCAGGACGTCACGCCGCTCCAGGGCGGCCAGCGCCGCCTTGGCCGCCGTCTCGTCGGCCGGGCCGTCGGCGGGCGGTGCCACCGGCTCGTCGTCCGCGTGCGGCACCCGCAGCGCCGCCCCGTCCGGGACCTTGGGCTCACCGGGGGCACAGAACGAGCAGCGGGGGTGCGGCAGCAGGGGTTCGGCCAGTACGTCCAGCGAGTCGAGGTCCTGCACGACGACCTGGTTACGGGTCTCGGCGGGCAGCGCCTCCGTCACCAGCCGGAACACCTCGAACGACAGCAGGTTTCCGAGCATCCCGGCGAGCGGCCCGGTGGGCACCCGCGCGGGCGTGCCCAGGGGCGCGGCCGGACCCACGGCGGACCACAGGTCGGCGCTGTCGGCGGCGTCGGAACCCGCGCCCAGCCGCAGCGCGGCGCAGGACCAGCAGCCCGGCGTCCCGGCCGTCATCACCGGCCCCACCACGGCCCGCCGCCCGAACGTCCACGCACCGAGCAGGCGCCGCCCGGCCGGTACGCCCTCGGTGAGCAGCCGCAGGATCTGGCGCGGTGCCGTCGCCCCGGTCACCAGCACGGTGTCCCAGCCGTCGAGGTCCGCCCAGCCCAGGGTCCCCCCGGCCAGCCGGGCCAGCGTGGGCGCGCAGCCCGCCTCGGTGAGCCCGGCGACCTCCGCGTCGAGGTCGGCCGTGCCGTGCGGCTCATGGTCGAGGGCGCCCTCCGCCGCGTCCTCGACCGTGATGGCCACAGCGGCACATCCGTTGCGCAGCAGACCCAGTGCGGCCCAGCGCGCCATCGCGTCGTCACCGAGCACGGCGACCCGTGTGTCACGGAACCGGGCGAACCTGCCGTGGGCGTCGTCCGCGTAATGATCCAGATAGTCGAGCTGGTGGGCGAAATGCCCGGCCACCTGCGGCGACAGGGTGCTGTCGGCGGGTCTCGGCCCGGCATCCCGGGCGAAACCACGCGCGTAGAGTGCGCGCACGAGTTGGACCACCATGTCGCGCTGCTTGTCCCCCAGGCCGGCGCAGAGTTCCTCGACCCGCCGCTCGCCGTCGAGATGGGGCACGATCAGCGCGGCGAAGCGGTACGCGGACCGGGTGACGACGTTGAAGCCGCCGTGCGCGTTGTGGAACAGCACGCCGTTCGGGGTGCGGGTGAACAGGACGTCCCTGCGGATGCGCGGCCGTGACCGGGCGATCTCCTCGTGGGACGCGGGAGCGTGGGCCATGCTGCGAAACCTCCGGATGAAGAGGGGGGAGCGGTCAGTCGGCGGGGGGTGAGGGCTGCTCCGCCGGGTCGTGCGGTGCGGTGGCCGGGAGGCTGGTGCCGGCCGCCTGGACGAAGAGCCGCAGCAGGTCGTGGACCCGGTAGCGGCCCGACGGGTCCTCCTCCAGGAGCCCGGCGTCGACCAGTGCGCGCAGCACCAGTGCGCCCGGCGCCGGGGGAGAGGCCCGCTCCAGAGCGGACGGCGTCCCGGCGGGCGCGGACGGCGGCACACCGGAGGCGGGCAGCGCGGGGCGCCCGCCGTACGGCTCGCCCCGCAGTACGGCGAGCTGGAGCCCGCGCAGGCCCGCACCCGGCTCCACCCCCAGCTCGGAGGTGAGGTGGGCGTGGATACGCCGGTACTCCGCGAGCGCCTCGGCCCGGCGGCCCGAGCGGTACAGCGCCTCGATGAGCAGCGCCGACAGCCCCTCGTGACCGGGCTGTACGCGCACCGCCTCACGGGCCTCGGCGATCATCTCCCGGTGTCTGCCCAGGCGGAGTTCACCGTCGAAGACCCGCTCCACGGCGAGCAGGCGTTCCTCGGCCAGGCGCGGGACGTGGTCGCGGTGCAGCTCGTCTGAGTGGACGTTGCCGAGCAGTGGCCCCTTCCACAGCCCCAGCGCGGCCCGTGCCAGCCGCAGCGCGGCCTCCGGGTCGTCGCTGGCCGAGGCCCGGCCGAGCAGGTCGCGGAAGTGGAGGAGGTCGAGGGTGTCGGCGTCCGCCTGGAGCCGGTAGCCGCCGGGCACCGCCTCGATGGCGCGGTCGGCGACCCCGTACTTGGCGAACAGCCGGCGCAGTCTGAGGACACAGGTGTGCAGCGCGGATCTGCCGCCGGAGGGCGGCCGGTCGCCCCACACCACGCGCTGGAGCAACTCGCCCGAGACCACGGCACCGGGGTGCAGCAGCAGGGCGGCCAGCAGAGAGGTCGGTTTGGAGGGCTGGAGGACGACGGTCTCGTGGCCGTCGGTGATGGCCAGCAGGCCGAGGACCTGGAAGCGGGGGCGGTCCGGATGCGCCGCTGCGGCCTGCTGATCGGGAAGGGCGCCGTCGGGCGCGGGAAATCCGGTCTTCACCACAGCCTTTCGCATCGCACGGTAGGTGATGCACCAACGGCCTTGCACGACAGGTCACTTGTTCACACCAGGGGTGTGGCACGTGAACAAGTGATCTGTTGAGAGGGGAACTTAGAAGCGAACCGGTCGGTCCGTCCAGTGGTTGGCGCGAAACACCTGATGACGAGCGGGGGACGCGAAGGCTTTTCCGCCGAACGGTGTTGGCGAGCGCCCTGCCAGGGCATACCCTCCCGGTGAAGTGGCGCGGCGCCCTCCCATGACGTCCGCGCAGGGGAGGAACAACCATGCCGTGGTGGGCGCTGATCCCGGTCGTCTCGATGATTACCGGACCGGTCGTGCTGTATGTCCTGAGCCGCCGCAAGCGCGACTCGGCCGACTCCGACGAGGCACGGTACGAGGAGCTGTCCCACAAGTACGACGAGCTGCTGGCGGAGAACCGGCGGCTCGAACCCCCGGCCGCAGGGGACCAGCGCGGCTGATCCCCGCGAAGCCCGGTCCGCTCAGCCCTGATGCCCCACGTGCTCGGCGTGCTCGGCCGGCTGGTGCTCGCTCATGTACCAGCCGTCGACCCGCGGCCCGACCAGGTCCGTCGGCCAGCCCGCGGTCTGCACGGCCGCGTCGTACACGGCGTCGCCGAACCTGACGATCGCCCCGTGCGGGTCCGGCAGCCGGCGCAGGTTCAGCCACGGCAGCAGCGCGAGGCCCAGGTCGGGGTGCCAGTCGGCGCCCTCGACACCCCAGGACCGGCCGGTGAGACCGTCCGGCTGCGGCCAGATGTAGGCGTACATCCCGATGTCCAGCGGGCTGCCGCCGTCGCCGTGGGTGTTGTCGAAGGAGAATCCCACCGACACGTACTCGTGCAACTGGGCGTTGCGCATGAACGGCGGTCCCTCGGGGCCGGGGTCCGTCCGCTTCGGGCGCCACCGGGTCGCCGACAGGTCGAACCCGCCCCACATCACGCCCACGCGCGGCCGGTGCCCGAGGAAGGGTGCCTGCCACGCCTCCAGGCCGTCCGAGGCCAGGTCGAACGCCTCCCACATCAGGCGTGCCGAGTGCGCGTTCCACACCCGCTCCACCCGGTCGTCCTCGAAGTTCGGCGGGGCGGCGGGGATCTCGCAGATCTGCGCGCTGCGCGGATGCGGGATGCCCAGCTTGGACGCGGCCTCGCAGAACGCGGTGAAGAAGTCCGCGACCGACGTCCGCGACAGCGACAGGGTCCGCGAGGCGCGGTCGGTCTCGATCACCACGTCACCGTCGAGCAGCCGGTAGTGCACCGTGAAGGTGACCCCGTTCCGCCGGAACGTCGGGGTACGCAGCCCGCGGGGGGACACCTCCAGGACGATGTTGCCCCAGCCGACCTCGAAGGGCTCGTCCAGCGAGTACTTGCCCGCGACCTGGACCACCCGGTTCACATACTCGATCATGGGCGCGAGTTCCGCGTGGTCCAGTACCGGCCACGCCTCGGGACGTTCGCTCACGGGGGCCTCCCGGCGGATCGATCCACGTGTCTCGGACGGCCGTAGAGCGCCTCATTTCCGGGCACACCACTCGTACGACCGCACACCGGACGATTCTCCCACGGGCCCCGGAACCCCGCCTCCTTCCCGCCCGCGCCGGATCGCACCGGGCGTGACACGATGACGGGACAGCGGCACCCCCACCGGTGCCGGGAGCCGCTGGGGCGCGAGCGGGCGCCGGGCGGGGCAGGCGCGCGGCCGCGGGCCCGCAACACCGTCCGGCCGGGCCCGCGCGAACCGCCGCCTCGGGCCAACGGGCCGCCCCAGCCAGCGAGTTCCGAAGGAGCCCAGCATGGCGTCGTCAGAAACGACCGGCGCGGCCGGGATGCAGTTCGGCATCTTCACCGTCGGGGACGTCACCCCCGACCCCACCACGGGCCGTACCCCCACCGAGGCGGAGCGCATCCGGGCCACCGTCGCCATCGCGCGCAAGGCCGAGGAGGTCGGGCTCGACGTCTTCGCCACCGGCGAGCACCACAACCCGCCCTTCGTGCCGTCCTCGCCGACCACGCTGCTCGCCTACATCGCCGCGCAGACCGAGCGGATCATCCTCTCCACCTCCACCACGCTGATCACCACCAACGACCCGGTGAAGATCGCCGAGGACTTCAGCGTGCTCCAGCACCTCTCCGGCGGCCGCACCGACGTCATGCTGGGCCGGGGCAACACCGGGCCCGTCTATCCGTGGTTCGGCCAGGACATCCGCCAGGCCATCCCGCTCACCGTGGAGAACTACGACCTGCTGCGCCGGCTCTGGCGCGAGGAGACGGTCGACTGGGAAGGCAAGTTCCGCAGCGCGCTCCAGGGCTTCACCCTCGCGCCGCGCCCGCTGGACGACGTACCGCCGTTCGTCTGGCACGCCTCCATCCGCACCCCCGAGATCGCCGAACTGGCCGCCTACTTCGGGGACGGCTTCTTCGCCAACCACATCTTCTGGCCCGCCTCCCACACCAAGGAACTGGTCGGCCTCTACCGGCGCCGGTTCGCCCACTACGGCCACGGCACCCCGGAGCAGGCCGTGGTCGGGCTCGGCGGACAGGTGTTCATGCGGCGCGACAGCCAGGACGCGGTGAACGAGTTCCGGCCCTACTTCGACAACGCCCCGGTGTACGGACACGGGCCCTCGCTGGAGGAGTTCACCCGGCAGACCCCGCTGACCGTCGGCTCACCGGCCGAGGTCGTGGAGAAGACCCTGAGCTTCCGCGAGTACGTCGGGGACTACCAGCGGCAACTGTTCCTCGTCGACCACGCCGGGCTCCCGCTCAAGACCGTCCTCGAACAGCTCGACCTGCTCGGCGAGGAGGTCGTACCCGTGCTGCGCCGGGAGTTCGCCAAGGGCAGGCCCGCCGAAACCCCGGCCGCCCCCACCCACGCCTCACTGCTGCGCGCACGCGAGAGCCGAGGGCCGGGCGGCGACGAAGGGAACGTCGAAGGGACCGGCGAAGGGGACGACGAAGGGAACACGGAGACGCGATGAAGATCACCATCATCACGGGCGGACTGCGCGAGCCCTCCTCCACCCGGCTCCTCGCGGACCGGCTGGCGGCGGCCGTCACCCGCGAACTCCAGGCGCAGGGCGAACCGGTGGAGGTCTCCTTCGTCGAACTGCGCCCGCTGGCCCACCCGATCATGGACGCGATGCTCACCGGGTTCACCGGCGAGGCGCTGGACACGGCGTTCGAGACGGTGGCCGGGGCGGACGGCGTCATCGCCGTCACCCCGGCCTTCAACGCGTCCTTCAGCGGCCTGTTCAAGTCGTTCTTCGACGTGCTCCCCGAGGAGACCCTCTCCGACATGCCCGTCCTCATCGGAGCCACCGGCGGCACCGAACGGCACTCCCTCGTCCTCGAACACGCGCTGCGGCCGATGTTCTCCTACCTGCACGCCATCGTCTCCCCGCGCCCCGTCTACGCCGCCACCGGCGACTTCGGCACCCAGAACGGCGCGGCCCTCGGCGCCCGCATCAACGCGGCGGCCGCCGACTTCACCCGCCTCCTGCGCGCCTGCGGCCCCCGCACCCGCGAGGCCCAGGCGGACGCGGACCTGGCGACGATGCGCGGGCTGCTGGGCGAGAGCTAGTGCCGTGACCGGCAAGGTTCACCGGGGTTCCTACCGACTCGCCACCACCCGTGCGCGCACTGAACAACAGCAGGTCAGCTAAACCGGCCCTGAGCACTTGATCTCTGTCGCCAACGAGCTCCAGGTCGGTCGACCCAACGTCTTCCATTGGAAGTGTTCATGCCTCGCCGGTCACCAGGCGAGATCAGAGCCCAGCTCCCGCGACGCCGAACGCACCATCGGCGGGCACCCGTGATCCGCGGACTGTCCGCCTCGGCGAACAGACAGATCACCTTCTTCGAACGGGGTCACGGCCTCCCCGCGGGCGAGGTCGCACACGCGTTCCGTCGCTGGAATGCGGATGTCCGACGGCCACGCGAGGACGCCGATCGGTTCTGCGAACGCGATGACACGGACCTCCGCAACGGCGACTACCACGTCCGCACCCTCCTGGAGATCACACTCCATGCCCTGCGGTCCAAGGCACGACGCGAGCTGAGCGCAGTCATCGGTCCCGCAGACGAACGCAACCTTGACCGCACGCTGAACAATCCCTTCGCGCCACAAGAGTTCCCCTGGTGGATGCGTCGAATCGGTGTCTGAGCCCCCAGCCGTTGCTGGTTTTGACCGACATCTCCAGGCGCCTCAGGCCGGAGGCGCTGCCAGCACTGGCCAACATTCGTTCTTCGTTTTCACCTCTGCAGCCAGTCAGGGTGAGCTCCGAGTTGGGATGGCTTGGTCGGTGGTTGAGCAGACTGTCATGTCCGCGGCTCTGCGACGATTGCTAAGTGAGTAAGCAAGAGTGGGGCGCATTGACCAAGTCTGAAGAAGCCTTCATGGTCAATTCTTATGAGATCGACATCCTGCCTGGTGTCTGGGGCGATCTCGACGAAGCCGACCAGTCCCGACCGGTCAACGAGCTGGCGGGAATCTTGCTCGCTCTCATCGATCGTGGGTGGATCGAGGTCCGCCGACTCGCGCGGTGGACATCACCCTCTGGGGAGAACGGCTTCCAGCCCGGCGAGCTGGTGCCTCGTGATCAGCTTCCGGCGATTCTCGACGATGCGGCCAATTGGGAGTATCCCGAAGACGGGAACTGGATTGGCACGTTGTCCCTGACCGAGACCGAAGCGGGAAAGAAGATCACTCGTCTTTCTCCCGAGGAGATGGCGGGGTGGGCCGTCATGGCGGGAAGCCTCAGGCCGCTGCCAACGGTCGGCCGCCCCAGCGGAGGCCCCTCTCGCTGCGGATGCGAGCTCGTTCGCGGCGTTGGGCGGCCAGGAGGGCCTCTCGCCGCCAAGCACAACCCGGTGAACCATCCCGGTCAGAGCACTAGGTCGTCTCTTTCGGATCTTGGTTCGGAGGGGCCCATTCGCCGCCTGTCCGCACATATATTGGCGAGGTGGACGAAGCCGAAGCGAGCGGGCAGGTGTGGAGGGACGAGGTTCGCGTGCGTCCGACGGCTGAGCAGGATCGGAACGCGCTGGCACGGCTGGTCGAGGTGGACGCGGACCCCTTCGAAGTCGAGTTGTACGAGCGCGTGGCGGATCCCCAAGTGCTTTCGATCGATCGCGCTCAGAGGTCGCGGGCCGGGCAGTACGCCAGGCATGTGCGACGGCTTCGAGAGCGTGAACAGCGCCAAGGCAGTTGAGCAGTAGCGTCCCGGTACTGACGATGACCTCGACTGGGTCGTCGCAATCGACTCCACTATCGTCCGTGCCCGCCAGCACGCGGCCGGGGCCCGTCAAAAGGGGGGCCACGTCGGCGAGCCTGACCACCATGCCCTCGGACGCTCGCGCGGCGGCCTGACAACCAGATCCACCTCGCCGCCGACAGCCGCTGCAGGCCCTTGGCCTTCGTTCTCACCCCGGGCCAGTCCGGTGACGCGCCCGCGTTTGAGCACGTCATGGCAGGCATCCGGGTGCCCAGACCGCTCGGCAGGCCGCGAACGACACCGGACGTGGTCCTGGCCGACAAGGCGTACTCGTCCCGCGCGATCCGCACCCATCTGCGTCGCCGCGGGATCCGGGCGGTGATCCCGCAGCCAGCCGACCAGGCCGCGCAAGCGACTCGGCAACAGCGGCGGACGACCTCCGGCCTGCGACCGTGCCGCCTACAAGCAGCGAAACACCGTCGAGCGCTGCATCAACAAGATCAAGCAATGGCGCGGCCTGGCTACCCGCTACGACAAGACCGTCACCATCTATCTCGCCGCACTCCACGTCGCAGCCATCTTCATCTGGTCAGCAGGGTGATCCAGAGGAAACGGCCTAGCCCGCCGCCCGCGCAAAGCAACAAATCACGACACAGGCAAAAGCCTGGACAAGTCTGAAGCAACAAATCTTGACGTGTTCGATCGCGCTTCGTACGTTCCCGAGCGGTCGTGAGGAGTCGTCGACTCCGCCTCCCCACCGCACGGCCGGCCGAAGGAGCAGACGATGCGCGCATTCAGATCCGACGTCTTATCAGGTCTCCGCGGGCGCCTCGGGGCCGTCCTGTCCGTGCTCGCGCTGCTGCTCGGCGCCCTCGCCGGGCTGAGCGCGCCCGCCCAGGCCGCCGGGTCGGCGCCCTGTGACATCTACGCCGCCGCCGGCACCCCCTGCGTCGCCGCGCACAGCACGATCCGGGCGCTGTTCTCCGGCTACA
Source organism: Streptomyces seoulensis (assembly GCF_022846655.1). Taxonomy (NCBI): domain Bacteria; kingdom Bacillati; phylum Actinomycetota; class Actinomycetes; order Kitasatosporales; family Streptomycetaceae; genus Streptomyces; species Streptomyces seoulensis. The sequence goes on along the minus strand of NZ_AP025667.1, from coordinate 3,448,945 downwards.
ACGGCCCGCTGTACCGGGTCACCCGCGCCTCGGACGGCGCCGCCACCGACATCGGTCTCCTGGCCACCGGCGGCTACGCGGACGCGGGCCGCCAGGACACCTTCTGCGGCGGCACCACCTGTCGCATGACGAAGATCTACGACCAGACCAGCCGCCACAACGACCTCAACCCCGGCCCGGCCGGCACCGCGGGCATGGGCGCCGACCGCGCCGCCGACGCGAGCGAACTGGCCGTCACCGCGGGCGGCCACAAGGTCTACGGCATCTGGATCTCACCCGGCGTCGGCTACCGCTCCACCGGCCAGGCCTCCGGCGTCGCGGTGAACGGGCAGCCCGAGGGCGTCTACATGGTGGCCAGCGGCACCCACGTCGGCTCCGCCTGCTGCTTCGACTACGGCAACGCCGAACGCACCCCCGCCGACACCGGCAACGGCCACATGGACGCCGTCTCCATCGCCACCACCTGCTACTTCGCCCCCTGCACCGGCAGCGGGCCCTGGGTCGAGGCCGACCTGGAGAACGGCATGTTCCAGGGCGACAACGGCTCCAACCTCGCCAACCGGGGCAACAACAGCACCTACGTCACCGCCGTGCTGAAGAACGACGGCCAGACCCGGTACGCCCTCAAGGGCGGCAACTCCCAGACCGGCTCCCTGAGCACCTGGTGGGACGGCGCGCTGCCCTCGCGCGGCGGCTACCGGCCCATGCAGCAGGAGGGCGGCATCATCCTCGGCACGGGCGGCGACAACAGCAACTGGAACATGGGCACCTTCTTCGAGGGCGCCATGGTCTCCGGCTATCCCTCCGACGCCGCCGAGAACGCGGTGCAGGCCAACGTCGTCGCGGCGGGCTACTCCGGCCAGACCAACGTGCCCAACGGCCCCCAGGGCACCATCGCGGGCCCCGGCGGCAAGTGCGTGGACGTCGCCGCCGACGACACCGGGGTCAACGGCGCCGGCGTGCAGCTCTGGGACTGCCAGACCTACGCCGAGGACCAGCACTGGACCCACAACCCCGACACCTCCCTCGGCACCATCTCCCGCTGCCTGGACATCAACGGCAACGGCACGGCCAACGGCACCGAGGTCGAGCTGTGGGACTGCAACGGGGCCGGCGGGCAGAAGTGGGTCCAGCAGGCCGACGGCTCGCTGCGCAACCCCCAGTCCGGCCGCTGCCTGGACGCGCCCAACGGCACCACGAGCAACGGCACCCGGCTGCGGATCTGGGACTGCAACGGCTCGGCCGCCCAGAAGTTCGCCGTCAACGGCGGAGCACCGGTCGCCGCGCCCGGCGGCAAGTGCGTGGACGTCGCCGCCGACGACTCCGGCGTCAACGGCACCGCCGTACAGCTCTGGGACTGCCAGACCTGGTCCGTCGACCAGCACTGGTTCCACCGAGCCGACACCTCGCTCTCCACCCTCGGCCGCTGCCTGGACATCAACGGCAACGGCACGGCCAACGGCACCCAGGTCGAGCTGTGGGACTGCAACGGGGCCGGCGGGCAGAAGTGGGAGCAGCAGGCCGACGGCTCGCTGCGCAACCCCCAGTCCGGCCGCTGCCTCGACGCGCCCAACGGCACCACGAGCAACGGCACCCGGCTCCAGATCTGGGACTGCAACGGCGCCGCAGCGCAGAAGTTCAAGCTGAACTGAGGCCGCGGCACTGGGCCGAACAGGGGATCTCCGGATGCGGGGGCGGGGCGAACACGCGGGCGGACGGCACTTCTTCGTCCTCCCGGCCCCGCCCCCGCACACTGGGCGCAGCCGTCGCACCCGTACCGGAAGGAAACCCCCGCCCCATGCACATCGATCTGACCGGACGCACCGCCCTGGTCACCGGCTCGACGCAGGGCATCGGCGCAGCCATCGCCGTCGGCCTCGCCCGCGCCGGTGCCCGCGTGGCCGTCAACGGCCGCGACGCCGAACGCGTCTCCGCGAGCATCGCCGAGTTCGCCGAGCAGGTCCCCGACGCCGAGTTCGTCGCGGCCGCCGCGGACGTCTCCACCGAAGAGGGCGCCCAGCAGTTGCTGCGCGACCTGCCCCAGGTGGACATCCTCGTCAACAACCTCGGCATCTTCGGCACCGCCGACCCGCTGGAACTCACCGACGACGAGTGGCGGCGCTACTTCGAGGTCAACGTCCTCTCCGCCGTCCGCCTGACCCGGCTCTACCTCCCCGGCATGACCGGGCGAGGCTGGGGGCGCGTGCTGTACATCGCCAGCGACTCGGCCATCGTCATCCCGGCCGAGATGATCCAGTACGGCATGTCGAAGACCGCCCTGCTCGCGGTGAGCCGGGGCTTCGCCAAGAAGGCCGCCGGCACCGGGGTGACCGTCAACTCCGTCATCGCGGGCCCCACCCACACCGCGGGCGTCGAGGACTTCGTCTACCAGCTCGTGGACAAGAACCTGCCCTGGGACGAGGCCCAGCGGGTCTTCATGCGCGAACACCGCCCCCAGTCCCTGATCCAGCGCCTGATCGAGCCCGAGGAGATCGCCAACATGGTGGTCTACCTCAGCTCCGGCCAGGCGTCGGCCACCACCGGGGGAGCGCTCCGCGTGGACGGCGGATACGTCGACGCCATCCTGCCCTGACCGACGCGCCGAGGGCACGGCCGGGGAGCGTCACGCGTGCCGTACGTGCAGATGCCCGTCGCGGGGGAACTCGGGCGGCGCGGCAGGCAGCACCCCGGCCGGCTCGTAGCCGCACTTGACCGCCACCCGGCAGGACGCCGTGTTGTCCATCTGGTGCAGCAGCTCCAGCCGGGACAGCCCCCGGCCGAAGGCCCACTCGGTCAGCGCCGTCAGCGCGCGCGGGGCCACGCCCCGGCCCCGCGCCCGCGCGGCCGTCCAGTAGCCGACCTCGGCCCGGCCGTCACCCGAGCGCGCGTTCTTGAGCACGATGTGTCCCAGCAACTCCCCGTCCGCGAAGGGAGCTTCGGCCGTCCTGACGGCGAACGCGAAGCGGTCGCCCGTCTCCCACCCCCGCGCCTGCACGGCGAGCCACCGCACGGCAGCCGGCTCGTCGTCCACGGCCGCACCCGTCCAGCGGCGCAGCGCCGCGTCGCCCCGCTGCACCAGCACCAGTTCGGCGGCGTCCTCCGGCCGCCAGGGCCGCAGCAGCAGGGCCTGTCCGCCGTCGGCCGCCGCCCGCACCACGATGTCGCTCACGCTTCCCCCTCCGGCACACCAGTCCCATCCTCATCATGCTTGCACAACAGCCCTGTTGGGCAGAGAGACCCGGACGCAGGCTCCCCGGCAGAGGAGAACGCCCTCGTGCGCGACACCGAACGACAGCCGACGTCCGTCGACACCGGCAGGCACCAGTCCTCTCCCACGCCACCGCCGACGTCGACCCGGACCGGTCACGCCGTCGTGGACGTCCACCGGCGCGCCGGCACGCCCGTCCGGCTCCGCTCCCGTGACGAGTTCGCGGGGTTCTTCGCCGGGCTGGACCTCCTCGACCCCGGAACCGCCTTCGTGACCGACTGACGCCCGGACACCACCGGCGGGAAACAGGGCGAGCGGCTCCCGCTGCAGGCGGCCGTCGGCCGCAAGTAGGCGCCCCTGGGCGGGGTCCATTCGCCCGCAGGGCCTGTGACAAGCCAAAATGGCCCCGAGCTTTCGAAATGACACCGATGCGGAGGAGCGGACCCATGGCGCACGAGCGAGCCGGCCGTCCGGCCGGGCCCGAGGACCTTGTCGATGTGGCCCGCCTGGTCACGGCGTACTACGCGCTGCACCCCGACCTGGCCGACCCAGCGCAGCGGGTCGCCTTCGGCACCTCGGGGCACCGGGGTTCGTCCCTGGCGGCCGCGTTCAACGAGGACCACATCGCCGCCACCAGCCAGGCGATCTGCGAGTACCGCGCCGACCAGGGCATCGACGGCCCGCTGTTCCTGGGCGCCGACACCCACGCCCTGTCCGAGCCGGCGAAGGTCACCGCGCTGGAGGTGTTCGCGGCCAACGGGGTCACCGTCCTCATCGACAGCGAGGACGGCTACACCCCCACCCCGGCCGTCTCGCACGCGATCCTCGCCCACAACCGCGGCCGCACGACCGGCCTCGCGGACGGCGTCGTCGTGACCCCCTCGCACAACCCGCCCGCCGACGGCGGCTTCAAGTACAACCCGCCGAGCGGCGGCCCGGCCGCCTCCGACGCCACCTCGTGGATCCAGGACCGCGCCAACCAGATCATCGCGGGCGGTCTGAAGGAAGTACGCCGCTTCCCCTACGCCCGCGCGCTCGCCGCCGACACCACCGGCCGCTACGACTTCCTCGGCACCTACGTCCGCGACCTGCCGAGCGTGCTGAACCTGGACGCGATCCGGGACGCCGGCCTGCGCATCGGCGCCGACCCGCTCGGCGGCGCCTCCGTCGGATACTGGGGCCGGATCGCCGACGAGCACGGCATCGACCTGACCGTGGTCAACCCGCACTCCGACCCCACCTGGCGCTTCATGACGCTGGACTGGGACGGCAAGATCCGGATGGACTGCTCCTCCCCGCACGCGATGGCCTCGCTCATCGAGCAGCGCGACCGGTTCGCCATCTCCACCGGCAACGACGCCGACGCCGACCGGCACGGCATCGTCACCCCGGACGCCGGGCTGATGAACCCCAACCACTACCTCGCCGTCGCCATCGACTACCTCTACCGGCACCGCGAGCAGTGGCCCGACGCGACGGGCATCGGCAAGACCCTGGTCTCCTCCACGATGATCGACCGCGTCGCCGCCGACCTGGGCCGCCCTCTGGTCGAGGTACCGGTCGGCTTCAAGTGGTTCGTGGACGGTCTGCTCAGCGGGGACCTCGGCTTCGGCGGCGAGGAGTCGGCCGGCGCCTCCTTCCTGCGCCGCGACGGCTCGGTGTGGACCACCGACAAGGACGGCATCCTGCTGGCCCTGCTCGCCTCCGAGATCACCGCCGTCACCGGCCGCACCCCCTCCGAGCACTACGCCGGTCTCACCGCCCGCTTCGGCGAGCCCGCCTACGCCCGTATCGACGCTCCGGCGACCCGCGAGCAGAAGGCGCTGCTCGGCAAGCTGTCCCCGGCCCAGGTCACCGCCGACACCCTGGCCGGTGAGGAGGTCACCGCCGTCCTCACCGAGGCGCCCGGCAACGGCGCCGCCATCGGCGGCATCAAGGTCACCACCGCCAACGCCTGGTTCGCGGCCCGCCCCTCGGGCACCGAGGACGTGTACAAGGTGTACGCCGAGTCGTTCCTCGGCCCGGACCACCTGGCCCGTGTGCAGGAGGAGGCCCAGGGCGTCGTCCTCGGCGCGCTCGGCGACTGAGCCCTGGGCTCGGGGGCGTGGCCGGTCAGCCCCGACCGCGCTCCCGGTCAGCCCCGGCCATGCCCCCGGTCCAGCCGGTCCAGCACCGCTTCCGCCATCGCCGCCTCGCCCCGCGCGTTGGGGTGGGCGGGGGCCGCGGGGGAGGCCGGCTTCAGCGGCTCGATCCAGCGCTCGGCGGGCGCCTTGCACATGTCGTGGCCGACCGTGGGTCCGTAGGTGTCGACGTACTCCACCCGGTTCCAGGCCGCGACCAGGCGCAGCATCAGGTTGAGCCGCTTGCCGGTGTCGCGCAGATAGGGGAAGTCACCGCGCGCGAACGGCACCGAGGGGAAGCAGCCGGTGCCGTCGTCGGGGAGCAGGTCCGGGTAGCCGACCAGCAGCACGCGCGCGTGCGGCGCCCGTGCCCGCACGGCACGCAGCACGCGGTCGATCTTGGGTGCCGTCCGGGCGACGGCGGCCGTCAACTCGTCGTATCCGGCGGCCCGGTAGGAGCGCTCGCAGGGGTTGCCCGCCGGGTCGGTGGCGCCGAGCCGGGCGCAGGTGGCGATGATCGAGCCGAAGCCGACGTCGTTGCCGCCGATCTGCACGGTGACCAGGTCGGTGCCACGGTTCAGCGCGTCGAGCTGAGGTCCGTTGGTGCCCTGGGCCCGCCACATCTCGGCCGTCGTCGCCCCGGAACAGCTCACGTCCTCGAACGTGCCCACCCGGCGCCGGTCGGCCACCAGCGAGGGGTAGTTGCGGTCCGAGCGCGCGCAGGCGGCGTCGACCTGGTCCGGTATCAGCGGGCCCGAGGTGTAGGAGTCGCCGAGCGCCGCGTACTCCGTACCGTGGTGGCCGCCCGGCTGTGCGGCCGCCGGGACCACCGAGCCGGCGACCAGGGCGCATCCGCCGAGTACGGCCCCGAGGCCGGCCCGCCGACGCCGTCCGCCCGTCTCTTCGCCACGCACCATGAGAACGTCCCCCTCCGACTCGGACCGGCGCCCCGGGCGCCCTCGACCGGCCTTGTATACCGCCGGGCGGGTCCCCGGGACCAGAAGCCGGACCATGTCAACTTCCGCACCGCAGGTCGCAGTTGTCCCGGAACCGGTGTGGAAGACTCCAGAGGTTCCGTCACCGTACGCAGGAGGGGCACCGCTCGATGGCCGTCATCCACCAGACCACCCTGACCCCGACCAAGCTCGAACTCCTCACCCCCTGGCTCCCGACCCGCCCCTGGTACCGGAGCGGCTCCGGCGGGCCCGAGCTGGAGCGGACCGGCGGCTTCCGGCTGGACGACCCCGAGGGTGCGGTCGGCATCGAGTTCATGGTGGTCACCGACGGCTCCACCCCCGAGCCCACCGCCTACCTGGTCCCGCTCACCTACCGAGGCGCACCCCTCGACGGTGCCGAGGACGCCCTGATCGGCACCACGGAACACGGCGTCCTGGGCAAGCGCTGGGTGTACGACGGCTGCCACGACCCGGTGCTGACCACGGAGCTGCTCGCCCTGATCGGCGGCACCGCGCAGGCCATGGCGCAGCGCGTCAGCGACATCCCCGACCACGAGGTCACCCGCTCCTACACCGGCGAACCCCTCCCCACGGCGGCCCACACCCCGGCCCCCGTCGACGACGCGGACGGAACCGGCGTGCCCGCGCCCCACGGCACCGTGCTGCGTGTCCACCGCGTCCTGCGTCCCGTCCCCGGCACCGAGCCGCCCGCCTGCCCCGAGGGCGCGGTCGGCCATGTGGCGACCGGCTGGCCCGGCCCGGACGGCACCCGGCTGCGCGCGGTCTTCATGGAGCTGCGCACCGCCTGACCCGCCCCGGCACCGGCGCCCCGCACCCGGCGGCACCGGTGCCCCGGGCGACCGTCTGGCATGCCCTGGTCAAATCTGTCACTCTTTCGGCAGCCACGCCCGCAGGGGCGCGGTGCAGCACCGCACAGCGATCGCGCACCCCCGCCCCTCGGCCGCCCCGGCACGCACCCCGTCCGGCACGCGGCCACCGAGCAGGCCGGACACCGGCCGCCGCCAAAGGAGTAGCGTGTGAGACCCACCCCCCACCGGGCGCTCGGCACCGGCGTGCTCGCCGCAGCCGCCCTGATCGCCGTCTGCCTCCCCGGCACCCCCGCCACCGCGCAGCCCTCGGCAGCCGCCGCGTGCACCCCCACGCAGTCGGTCGTCAACGGCGGCTTCGAAAGCGGCACTTCGCCCTGGACCCAGTCCCCGTCCGGCCTGATCACCAGCCGCACCGGGCAGAGCGCCCACGGCGGCACCTCGTTCGCCTGGCTGGACGGCACCGGCCGCACCCGCACCGACACCCTCACCCAGAGCGTCACCGTCCCGGGCGACTGCGTGACCGCCACCCTGAGCTTCCATCTGCACGTCGACACCGCCGAGACCACGTCGTCCACGGCCTACGACAAGCTCACGGCCAAGGTCGGCTCCACCACGCTGGCCACCTACTCCAACCTGGACCGCGCCTCCGGCTACGTCCGCAAGACGATCGACGTGTCGTCGTACGCGGGCCAGACCGTGAACCTCGCCTTCACCGGCACCGAGGACTCCAGCCTCCAGACCAGCTTCGTCCTGGACGACATCGCGCTCGACACCTCGGGCGGCACCACCCCGCCCCCGGCCGACTCGGTGCGCACCCCGGCCGCGCCCGCCTACACCGTCAGCCTGAGCAGCGACAGCACGGGCACGGTGTGGAACGGCCACCAGAGCGCCACCTTCACCAACGCCTCGGCCACCGCGCTCAGCGAGGTCTACCTCCGGCTGTGGGACAACTACCACGGCACGTGCTCGGCGCCGCCCATCAAGGTCAGCAACGTCACCGGCGGCACGGCGGGCGACCTCTCCGTGGCCTGCACCGCCCTGAAGATCACGCTTCCGGCCCCGCTCGCCCAGGGACAGAGCGCCACCATCGGCTTCGACCTCGGCATCACCGTGCCCGAGGGCGCCGACCGGTTCGGACACGACGGCGCCTTCAGCTTCATCGGCAACGCGCTGCCCGTCCTCGCGGTCCGCGACGGCGCCGGCTGGCACCTCGACCCGTACACCAACAACGGCGAGTCCTTCTACTCCCTGGCCGCCGACTTCAAGGTCACCCTCGACCACCCCAGCACCCTGCTGGTCCCCGCCACCGGCACCTCCACCGACACCCCCGGCAGCAGCGGTCGTACGGTGACCACCGCCACCGCTTCCAAGGTGCGGGACTTCGCCTGGGCCGCCGGGCCCTTCAGCAAGATCTCCGGCACCTCGCCCGGCGGCGTCCCGGTCAACGTCTACTCCGTCTCCGCGATCAGCTCCACCAACGCCCAGTCGATGCTCACCACCGCCAAGAGCGCCGTCGACGCCCACGCGGGCCGCTTCGGGGCCTACCCCTACGGGGAACTGGACGCGGTCATCGACAACAACTTCTGGTTCGGCGGCATGGAGTACCCCGGCTTCGTCCTCGACCTGGTCAGCACCACCGCGCTCACCCACGAGATCGCCCACCAGTGGTGGTACGGCATCGTCGGCGACGACGAGTACAACACCCCCTGGCTGGACGAGTCCTTCACCGACTACGCCACCGACCTCGCCCAGGGCAAGACCGGCTCGGGCTGCTGGAGCAGCGTCTCCTGGGCGTCCAGCGCCGAGAAGATCACCAACTCGATGGCCTACTGGGACGCCCACTCCTCCCGCTACTCCACCGTCGTCTACGGCTACGGCAAGTGCGCCCTGCACGACCTGCGCCGCGTCCTCGGTGACACCGCGATGGCCAAGCTGCTGAAGGACTACGCCACCGCCCACTGGTACGGCGTCTCCACCACCGCCGAGTTCAAGGCCGCCGCCCAGGCCGCGACCAGCACCGACCTCACCTCCTTCTGGACCCAGCACCGCATCGACGGCTGACCCGCGTCCGAGTCGCCCGGCCGGGGGCACCTCCCGGCCGGGCCACGCCCCGAGGGCACCCACATGGCCCAAGGACCGGCCGCGCATGGCTTCGTTGGGCCCAGTCCGGCGTGCGGGACGGCCCGATGGCGGGTCAGATGGAAGTCGTGCGAAGCGACATACTCCTCCCCAGCGGCCGCAGCTCACGCCTGTGTCTCACCGGCGTCCTGACCGGCCTTCTCCTCTTCCTGTCGCCCCCCGCCGCCGTGCCCGACTCCGGCGGGCCGACCGCCCAGCGCGGCAGCGCCTACATGGGCGTGGGCGTACGCGCCCACGACGGAGGCGCGCCCCTGGCCGCCGCCCGGTCCGCCGCCCGGGTGACCCAGACCGAGGGCGTGGACGTCTCCAGCCACCAGCGCGACGTCTCCTGGTCCACCCTGTGGGGTGCGGGCACCAAGTGGGCCTACACCAAGGCGACCGAGGGGACGTACTACAAGAACCCCTACTTCACCCAGCAGTACGACGGCCCCTACGCCGCGGGCATGATCCGGGGCTCGTACCATTTCGCCACGCCCGACACCACCAGCGGCAAGACCCAGGCCGACTACTTCGTCGACCACGGCGGCGGCTGGTCCAAGGACGGCAAGACGCTGCCCGGTGTCCTCGACATCGAGTGGAACCCCTACGGGGCGTCCTGCTACGGCAAGTCCAAGAGCGGCATGGTGAGCTGGATCAAGGACTTCCTGAACCGCTACAAGGCCCGCACCGGCCGGTCCGCCGTCATCTACACGGCCACCAACTGGTGGAAGGACTGCACCGGGAACTACTCCGGCTTCGCCTCCTCCCACCCGCTGTGGATCGCCCGCTACGCCTCCACCCCCGGCACCCTGCCGGCCGGCTGGTCCACGCACACCATGTGGCAGTACACCTCCTCCGGCAAGACCGTGGGCGACCACGACAAGTTCAACGGCTCCCTCAGCAGGCTGCGCAGCCTCGCCAACGGCTGACGCACCGGCAGCCCACCGTGCGCGGGACCCGGCCCCCGGCCGTCCCGCGCACCGTCATGAGGCGCCGACCTGCCGGGCGAGCGCAGGCCCGGCCGTCGGGAGGGGCGCTGCGGGGGCCTTGGCCGGTTGGGGCGGTCGAGTACCCGCACTTGGGCGTATTCGCGCCCCGTCGGGCAGGCTGAGGACATGACGACGCCATCACCGAACACCCCGGCACCGGCAGCACGGCCGCGGCACGGGCGGCTGTGGGCGGGGCTCGCCGCGCTCGGCGTGACCGTCGCGTGCGCGGGGGCCGCGCTCTCCTGGCCGGGGGAGGACGGCGGCGAGCCGCGTGTGAATGACACCCGCGCGGGCGTCTCCTACTCCGTGCCCGAGGGCTGGCGGCACGACGCGGCGGCGGACCGGGAGCTGATCGGCGCCTTCTCCTCCCGGATCAGCCGTACCTCCGACGCCGCTGCGGCCGAGGACGCCACCGTGCTCACCGGCGCCGCCGGGCGGCCCGTGCCGAGCGCGGAGCTGCGCCGTACGGCCGAGGGCGCCGCCCGCTCCAACGCCGCGTTCTTCTTCCCCGACGCGGCGCCCACCCTCACCGAGTCCCGCCGCACCGAACTGGGCGGCCGCCCCGCGCACACCGTCGCCCTGGACGTCCCGCACGACGGCGGCACCGCGCGCCTGGAGCTGACCGTGGTGGCCGCCCCCGGCGACCACGCCGCCTTCCTCCTCGCGCTCGCCTCGGACGCCGGCGACGCGGACGTCCTCGCCGACGTGCACGCCGTAGAGGCCAGCGTGGCGCTCGGCTGAGCCGGGCCCTACACCTTCGGCGGAGGCGCCCGCAGCGCCCCCAGCACCGCCCACACCACCGACACGAACGGCACCGCCACCACGGCGCCGATCACCCCGGCCACGATGCTCCCCGCGATCACGGACACCGCGACGACCAGCGGATGCAGCCGCACCGCCCAGCTCATCACCAGCGGATGCAGCACATGCCCCTCCAACTGGCCGATGACCACGATGAGCACCAGCACCGCGACGGCCGTCAGCGGACCGCGCCCGGCCAGCGCCACGACCGTCGCCACCCCGAGCGCCACCGGCGAACCCACCAGCGGCACGAACGCGGCGAAGAACTCCAGCAGGGTCAGCGGCAGCGCCAGCGGCACCCGCAGGATGAACAGCACGATGCCGACCAGGATCGCGTTGGTCGCGGCGATGATGATGATGCCCCGCGTGTACCCGGCGAAGGTCCGCCAGGCGGCGTGACCCGCGCGGTGCCACACGGGACGGGCGCCGCGCGGCAGCAGCCTGAGGCTCACCCAGCCCCACAGCCGCTCGCCGGAGTGGATGAAGAAGACCGAGGCGAACAGCGCCAGCGCCCCGCCCGTGATCACCTCCACCACCCGGCCCAGACCGGACACGGCACTGCTGAACAGACTGGCCCGGTGCCGGGAGAGATAGTCCGTCACCTCCTGCTGGAGGGCGGCGAGCCGGTCCGCGCTCAGCCGGAAAGGCGGCTGCCGCAGCCACTCCTCGATCCGGTGCACCCCGCCCCGGAACTCCCCGCTCAGCCGCGTCGACTCGCCCGCCACCGCGTTGCCCACGAGCGCAAGCAGCCCCAGGACGAGCACGATGCTGCCGATGATGGCGAGGGCGACGCTCAGCGGCCGGGGCATGAACCGGTTCAGCAGGTCGGCGAGCGGCCGCAGCACCGAAGTCACGACCAGCGCCAGGAACAGCGAGACGGCGATGAGCTGGAAACGGCCCAGCACGCTGAAGATGCCCCAGACGACGATGCCGACCAGGATGAGCCGCCACGCGTAGGCCGCGGCGATCCGCAGCCAGCCCACGGTCCGTTCGGCCACCGAGGTCCGCGGGATGGACCGGGTCACCGAGGGCAGCCGCACGGTGTACGCCGGACGGCTGCCCGGCACCGCGCCCCGCGCGGCCGGAGTGGACCGCCCGTGCCCCGTCCGCCGCCCGTCACCAGCCGCCACGCGCCCGCCTCGCCTCCGCACCCGCCGAGCTGACCGTCGATCACCTCCGACGCTACGGGCAAACCGGACAGCGGGTGACGCCCACTGGGCCGCGTGGGCTACTCCTCGGTCGGCAGCCAGTTGCCGTGCAGACCCAGCGGGACCCGCACCGGGATGCGCACCCGGGCCACAGGGCCGCTCTCCGGTTCCTCGGCGGGGAACACCAGGAGACGCGCGCTGCCGTCCGTGCGGTCGGTGGCGAAGGCCAGCCAGTGGCCCCGGTCCTCGCCCGCGTGGCCCGGCGAGGGCGCGAACGCCGGTTCGCCCACCGACAGGTCACCGCCGTACCAGGCGCGGGACGGGGCGCCGGGCGCGGCGGTGTCGTACCAGCGCAGCGCGTCGAACTCGACCGGCAGCAGACCGGGGGAGCACTCGCTGTCCCAGGCCACGGCGACCCGGCCGTGCCGGGCGCCGATCCGGCGGTCGTCGATGCGCGGGAACTCCACCCGGGCGTCGTCCAGCGTCGTACGCCGCATCCGGCCCGTCGTCGGGTCCAGCACCGCCCGGACCAGGGTGCTGCGGTTCGGCCCGCCGTCGGAGTCGCCGAGGGACAGTCGTGACCACTGCACGTACTCCAGCACCACCGTGCCGTCGGCCTCGTCGTGGGCGTTGACGGTGTGCCAGAGCCAGAAGGCGTCGTCCGACACCTCCCGCACCGGCGATCCGTCGCGGGGGATCAGCAGTACGCGGGTGCCCGCCTCCGGGCGCCAGTCGATCAGCGAGCCGCCGCTCATCGCCGCCGAGAGGTCGAAGAAGACGGGGGCGAGGACCAGTACCAGGAAGCGGCCGGTGAGGGCCATGTCGTGGATCATCATCGGCTCGTCGACCCCGGTGACGGGCACCGGACCCCGGGTCACCGTCCCGTCCGGGGCGATCAGCGACCAGGTCAGGTAGGGCGGCTCCATCGCGTAGCAGAACACCGCCATCTCCCCGGTGACCGGATCGGTCTTCGGGTGCGCGGTGATCCCGGCGGGCATGGCGCCGCCGAACGTCTCCCGGCCGGCCGTCTCCAGCTCCGGGGTCATCCGGAACGGGCAGCCGGCCTCGGCCAGCGCGAGCAGCCTGCCCGCGTGCCGGACCACGTTGATGTCGGGCAGGTCCCGGAAGGTGTGGGCCAGTGCGGGGCCCACCTCCCGCTCGTCCGGGGTGATCATCGACTCGATGCCGCCCCACAGCGCCCGTCCCGCCCGCTCCTCGGCGAGAACGGCGGGGGTGCGCACGAAGCGGTTGCGGTAGCGGGCCCGGCCGCCCTCGATCCACACGCCGTGCAGCATGCCGTCGCCGTCGATCGGATACAGGAAGGAGCCGATGGGGGTGAAGCGCGGATTGGGGCCGTTGCGCAGGTAGACGCCGTCGAGTTCCTCAGGAAGCTCGCCCTCCACCACCAGGGAGACCTCGTCCACCTCCTCGGCGACGGGTGCGAACGGCCCGGACAGGGCGGCCACACGCGCCGGATCGAAACGCCCGGTGGCGGAAGCGGTCATGGGACCTCCCCGGCGGAGGGAAACGAGCCGTCCCACCATCGTCACCCGCCCGGACCACCTCCGCATCCGAACTCCGGACCGGATACCGAACGCACGCCCGCGTCGAGAAGCCGGTAATGCCCCGCCATGAGCGGAATCCGCCTGGTAGGGGTGAGGAAACGTTCCGATGGTCCTACATGACGCCCGGAACATGGACGAACATACGGTCCCATGGACATTTTGCTGGTCGCCAGCGCGTTCAACAGCCTCTCCCAACGCGCCTACGCCGAACTCTCGGACGCCGGCCACCGGGTGGACGTCGTACTCGCCACGCACGGTCCCGACCCCGTCCGCGCCGCCGCACGCGAGCTGCGTCCCGAGCTGATCGTCGCGCCCATGCTGAAGACGGCGCTGCCCGAGGACCTCTGGCGTGAGTACACCTGCCTGATCGTGCACCCCGGCCCGCCGGGGGACCGGGGCCCCTCCTCGTTGGACTGGGCCGTCGCCGAGGAGGCCGGCCACTGGGGCGTCACCGTCCTGCAGGCCGAGGCGGGCATGGACGCGGGCCCGGTCTGGGCCGACGAGCCCTTCCCCGTGCCGGCCACCGGCAAGAGCGACCTGTACCGCAACGAAGCGGCCGACGCCGCCATGACCGCCCTGCACCGCGCCGTGCGCCGGTACGCCGAGGGCGACCACAAACCCCGCCCGCAGACCGGCGACTGGCCCTCCGTCGTCTGGCGCGACCACTTCCGCCAGGAGCGGCGCCGCATCGACTGGGAGCGCGACGACACCCCGACCGTGCTGCGCAAACTGCGCGGCGCCGACTCCCAGCCGGGCGTCCTCGACGAACTCCATGGCCGCGAGGTCTTCCTGCACGGCGGCCACCTCGAGGACCACCTGCGCGGCCGCCCCGGCGACCTCCTCGCCACCCGCGCCGGAGCCGTCTGCCGCGCCACCCGCGACGGCGCCGTGTGGATCCCCGAGCTGCGCCCCCGCAGGAACTCCGGCGACCCGGCCCCCTTCCGCCGCCCCGCCGCCACCGTCCTCGCCTCCTGGAGGGCCCCGCACACCACGGCGCCGCCCGAGATCCCGGCCCCGCTCGACCTCCCCGAAGGCCGCCGCACCTACGCCGACATCCGCTACCGGGAACACGGCACCACCGGCTTCGTCAGCTTCTCCTTCCCCGGCGGCGCGATGAGCACCGACCAGTGCCGCAGACTCCTCGCCGCCTACCAGTACGCCCTCGCCCGCCCCACCTCCGTGCTCGTCCTCGGCGGCGCCCGCGACTTCTTCTCCAACGGCATCCACCTCAACGTCATCGAGGGCGCCCCCGACCCCGGCGAGGAGTCCTGGCGCAACCTCGTCGCCATGGACGACGTGGTCGAGGCCGTACTGCGCACCACCGACCGGCTGGTGGTGGCGGCGCTCGCGGGCAACGCGGCCGCCGGAGGCGCCATGCTCGCCCTCGCCGCCGACGAGGTGTGGTGCCGCACCGGCGCCGTGCTCAACCCGCACTACCGGCGCATGGGCCTGTACGGCTCCGAGTTCTGGACGTACTCGCTGCCCCGCCGCACCGGCCCCGAGACCGCGCGCCGCCTGACCGCCGAGGCGCTGCCGGTCAGCGCCGCCCGAGGGGTCCGGCTCGGCCTGGTGGACCGTCTCGTCCCGGCCGCGCCGGGGGAGTTCGCGGGGACCGTCGAGGCCATGGCCGCCGAACTCGCCGCCGCCCCCGGTCTCGCCGACCGGATCGCCGCCAAGGCCGCCGCCCGCCGCGCCGACGAAGCGCTACGGCCACTCGCCGACCACCGGCGCGACGAGCTCGCCCGCATGCACGCCGTCTTCTGCGACCCCACCGCGCCCTACCACGCCCTGCGCTCGGCGTTCGTCCGCAAGATCCCCTCGGACGTCACGCGCCCCCTGCACCCCGGAGACGGACGATGACCCCCCAGACCCCAGAACCCCTGCTCGTCGCCGGGGTCGGCAACATCTTCCTCGGCGACGACGCCTTCGGCCCCGAGGTGATCCGCGCCCTCGACCGACGCCCCCTGCCGTCCGGCGCGCACGTGCGGGACTTCGGCATCCGGGGCATGGACCTCGCCTACGCCCTGCTCGGCGGCTGCGCCACCGCCGTCCTCGTCGACGCCGCACCCCGAGGACAGCGCCCCGGCACGCTGTCCCTGGTCGAGGCCGAACCGCCGGACGACACCGTGGTTCCCGAGGCCCACGGCATGGACCCCCAGAAGGTGCTCGCCCTCGCCACCCACCTGGGCGACGAACCCCTGCCCCGCGTCCTCGTCCTGGCCTGCGAGCCCGCCGTGCTGCCCAGCGCCGACGAGGACATCGCCCCCGGACTCAGCGAACCCGTGCGCGAGGCCGTCGAGCGTGCCGTCGACGCGCTGCACACGCTCGTCCCCGTACTGCTGGCCGATCCGGCCGCATCCGCGCCCCCGTTGGGCCGCCCGATGGAATCAGGGCCCCCGCACGCGGCTGCGCTGCCCGGCCTCGGGGCGGGCGGAGCCGAAGATCGGTGAGA
Source organism: Streptomyces seoulensis (assembly GCF_022846655.1). Classification (NCBI taxonomy): domain Bacteria; kingdom Bacillati; phylum Actinomycetota; class Actinomycetes; order Kitasatosporales; family Streptomycetaceae; genus Streptomyces; species Streptomyces seoulensis. The sequence continues at coordinate 3,432,758 of NZ_AP025667.1, read as the reverse complement.
TCCCTGGGCCGTGCCCGGCACGGCCCAGGGCCTGCCCGATCTTCCCGAGGAGCTGTGCCCATGTGCCGGTCCGACGTCAAGCAGGCCGTCCTGGCCAAGAACGACGATCTCGCCGCCCGTCTGCGTGAGGACCTCACCGAACGGGGTGTCACGGTGGTCAACCTCCTGTCCAGCCCCGGCAGCGGCAAGACCGAACTCCTCGGCCGCGTCCTGGCCCGCGCCGTCCAGCGCGGTGTCCCCGTCGCCGCGCTCACCGCCGACCTCGCCACCGAGAACGACGCCCAGCGCCTCGCCCGCTCCGGTGCCCCCGTCCAGCAGCTCCTCACCGACGGACTGTGCCACCTGGAGGCCGGCCAGGTCCGCGACCGCCTCGACGGCTGGCTCCCCGCCGACACCGAGGTGCTGTTCGTGGAGAACGTCGGCAACCTCGTCTGCCCGGCCTCCTACGACCTCGGCGAGACCCTCAGGATCTCCCTGATGGCCGTCACCGAGGGCGAGGACAAACCGCTGAAGTACCCCACCGCCTTCGGCTCCGCCCACCTGGTCGCCATCACCAAGACCGACCTCGCCCAGGCCGCCGCCTTCGACGAGGCCGCCTTCCGGGCCAACGTCCAGCGGGTCAACCCCGGCGTGGAGACCGTACGGACCTGCGCCCGCAGCGGCGACGGCGTCGACGCCCTGCTGGAGCGCGCCCTCGCCGTCCGCCACGCACCCCCCGCCCACCGCCCGCCGCTCGCACCCGGCCCGCACGGCCACGACCACGCCGGGCACTCCCACGACCACCACCCGGCCGCCGCCCCGCGCTCATGACGGCCCCCGCGACGGGCCGGGTGCGCCGCCGCCTCACCGTGCGGGGCACGGTGCAAGGGGTCGGGTTCCGGCCCCACGCGCACCGGCTCGCCGCCGGCCTCGCCCTCACCGGCTTCGTCGGCAACACCGCCGACGGCGTCCTCATCGAGATCGAGGGCCCCCTTGCCGAGGTGGAGCGGTTCTGCGAGCTGCTCGCCGAACGCCCGCCCCCGCTCGCCTCGGTCACCGGCATCGCCCACGAGGACCTGGTGCCCACCGGCACCACCGGCGCGTTCACCATCCAGGCCACCGGACACAGCACGGGCCGCACCCAGTTGCCGCCCGACACCGCTGCGTGCGCCGACTGCCTGCGCGAACTCGCCGACCCCGCCGACCGCCGCCACCGGCACCCCTTCGTCACCTGCACCCACTGCGGCCCCCGCTTCACCATCGCCACCGCGATGCCCTACGACCGCGCGGCCACCACCATGGCCCGCTTCCCGCTGTGCCCCGCCTGTGCCCGCGAGTACGGCGACCCGCTCGACCGGCGCTTCCACGCCCAGCCCGTCGCCTGCCCCGACTGCGGCCCCGGCCTGAGCCTCGTCCCCGCCGCAGGCACCGGCATCCGCCCGGCCCGCGACGCCGACGCCCTCAGCACCGCGCGGGCCCTGCTCGGCCAGGGCCGGATCGTCGCGGTCAAGGGCCTCGGCGGCTACCACCTGGCCTGCGACGCCACCGACCCACGCGCCGTCGCCACCCTGCGCGCCCGCAAGGAACGCGGCGGCAAGGCGTTCGCCGTGATGTGCGCCGACCTCGCCACCGCCGAACGAGTCGCCGTCCTCGGCGCCGCCGAACGCGCCGCCCTCACCGGGCCCGAGCGCCCCATCGTCCTGCTGCGCGCTCGTCCCCCCGGCGACGGCCCCCGCCTCGCCGACGAGATCGCGCCGGGCAGCCCCCACATCGGCGTCATGCTGCCCTACACCCCCGTGCACACCCTGCTGTTCGGCCTCCCCGGCGACGCTCCGGGACCCCGCGCGCTCGTCATGACCAGCGGCAACCGCTCCGGCGAGCCCATCGTCACCGACGACGCCGAAGCGCTGATCCGGCTCGCCGGACTCGCCGACGCCTGGCTCACCCACGACCGGACCATCGCCGCTCCCTGCGACGACTCCCTGCTCCGGGTCCGCCCCGACGGCACCGTCCAACTCCTGCGCCGCTCCCGCGGACACGTACCCCGCCCGCTGACCCTCCCGGTGCCGGTCAGGCCGGCGCTCGCGGTGGGCGGCGACCTGAAGAACGCGCTCTGCCTCGGCGAGGACGACCAGGCGTGGTTCGGCCCGCACATCGGGGACATGGGCGACCTCGCCACCCTGGACGCCGCCCGCCGCGTCGAGACCCACCTCACCGGCCTCACCGGCGTCACCCCGGTCCTGATCGCCGCCGACCGGCACCCCGGCTACCACTCCACGGCACACGCCCGCCGCCGCGCCGCCGAGACCGGGCTGCCCGAACCGGAGCGGGTCCAGCACCATCACGCGCACATCGCCGCCGCCATGGCCGAACACGGTCTCGACGGCACCACCCCCGTCATCGGCGTCGCCTTCGACGGCACCGGATACGGCGACGACGGCACCGTGTGGGGCGGCGAGATCCTGCTCGCCGACTACACCGGCCACCGGCGCTTCGCCCACCTCGTCCCCGCCCCGCTGCCCGGCGGGGACGCGGGCGTCGCCAACCCCTGCCGGCAGGCACTGGCCCGGCTCTGGGCGGCCGGGCTCGACTGGACACCGGACCTGCCCAGCGTCGCGGCCTGCACCGAGACCGAACTCTCGGTGCTGCACGGCCAGTTGACCCATCAGATCGCCTGCGTGCCCACCAGCAGCATGGGCCGCCTCTTCGACGCCGTCTCCTCCCTCACCGGAGCCTGCCACCGCGCGGGCCACGAGGCCGAGGCCGCGCTCGCCCTGGAGGCGCTGGCACTCGAAGCGCGCGACGCGGACAGCGGGGCGTACGCCTTCGGTTTCCCGCCCGGTCCGCGGGTCGACCCCGCGCCGGTGCTGCGGGCCCTCCTCGCCGACCAGCGCCGGGGCGTGCCCGCGCCCGTCCTCGCCGCCCGCTTCCACCGGGGCGTCGCCGGGGCGGTCGCCGAACTGTGCCGCCGCGCCCGCGAGGCCACCGGGCTCGGCACCGTGGCCCTCACCGGCGGTGTCTTCGCCAACGCCCTGCTGGAGGAGGACAGCACCACCCGGCTCACGGCCGACGGCTTCACCGTCCTGCGCCACGGCCAGGTGCCCCCCAACGACGGCGGCCTGGCCCTCGGCCAGCTCATGGTCGCCGCCCGCGCGCCTCGGCCTGCCCGAGCCCGCTGATCCGCCGACCCGGCCATCAGCGCACCCCAGACGAGACGGAGTGACCCATGTGTCTTGCAGTGCCCGGCAAGGTCGTGGCCATCGACGACGGCGCCGACCCGCTCACCGGGCTCGTCGACTTCGGCGGAGTACAGAAACAGGCGTGCCTGGAATACCTGCCCGACGTCAAGGTGGGGGAGTACGTCATCGTCCACGTCGGCTTCGCCCTGCAGAGGCTCGACGAGGAGTCGGCCCGCGCCTCGCTGGAGCTGTTCGAGCAACTGGGTCTGCTGGAAGAGGAGTTCGGCGACGCCTGGGCGCAGGCCGAGCGACAGGGAAGCGGAGTCGAGAACCGGTGAAGTACATCGACGAGTTCAACGACCCCGGCCTGGCGCGCCGCCTGCTCGACGAGATCCGCGCCACCGTCACCCGGCCCTGGGCGCTGATGGAGGTGTGCGGCGGCCAGACCCACTCCATCATCCGGCACGGCATCGACCAGCTCCTGCCCGACGAGGTCGAGCTGATCCACGGCCCCGGCTGTCCGGTGTGCGTCACGCCGCTCGACGTCATCGACAAGGCGCTCGTGGTCGCCGCCCGCCCCGAGGTGATCTTCTGCTCCTTCGGCGACATGCTGCGGGTGCCCGGCACCGACCGCGACCTCTTCCGGGTCAAGGGCGAGGGCGGCGACGTACGCGTGGTGTACTCCCCGCTCGACGCGCTCGAACTGGCGCGCAGGCACCCCGAGAAGCAGGTGGTGTTCTTCGCCATCGGCTTCGAGACCACCGCCCCCGCCAACGCCATGGCCGTCCACCAGGCCCGCCGGCTCGGCCTGGACAACTTCAGCCTGCTGGTCAGCCATGTCCGGGTGCCCCCGGCGATCGAGGCCATCATGACCGCCCCCGAGTGCCGGGTGCAGGGATTCCTCGCCGCCGGTCACGTGTGCAGCGTGATGGGCACCGCCGAGTACCCGGAGCTGGCCGAGCGCTTCCGGGTGCCGATGGTGGTCACCGGCTTCGAACCGCTGGACATCCTGGAGGGCATCCGCCGCGCCGTGCACCAACTGGAGCGCGGTGAGCACCGGGTGGAGAACGCCTACCCGCGTGCCGTCCGCGAGGAGGGCAACCCCGCCGCCCTGCGCATGCTGGAGGACGTCTTCGAGGTGGTCGACCGCAACTGGCGCGGCATCGGCCGCATCCCGGGCAGCGGCTGGCGCCTGTCGGAGGCGTACCGCGCCTACGACGCCGAGCACCGCTTCGACGTCACCGGCATCCGCACCGAGGAGCCCGCCGTCTGCCGGGCCGGAGAGGTGCTCCAGGGCCTGATCAAGCCCACCGGGTGCGAGGCGTTCGGCAACGCCTGCACCCCGCGCACCCCGCTCGGCGCCACCATGGTCTCCAGCGAGGGAGCCTGCGCCGCCTACTACCTGTACCGCCGCATGGAAGGCGGTCCGACGCCGAGCGGATCGCGCGTTCCGGGTAAGGAGATGAACCCCGTTGGCTGACCTCACCGAGGCCCCCGTCGACCCGGCCGGCTGGACCTGCCCCGCCCCCCTGCGCGACCAGGGCGTGGTCGTCATGGGCCACGGCGGAGGCGGCGCCCTCTCCGCCGAGCTGATCGACCAGGTCTTCGCACCCGCCTACGGCAACCCCACCCTGGCCGCGCTCGCCGACTCCGCCGTACTCGAACTCGGGGGCGCCCGGCTGGCGTTCTCCACCGACTCCTACGTGGTGCGCCCGCTGTTCTTCCCCGGCGGCTGCCTCGGCGACCTCGCCGTCAACGGCACCGTGAACGACCTGGCGATGAGCGGCGCCCGCCCGGCCCACCTCTCCACCGCGTTCGTGCTGGAGGAGGGCGTCGAACTCGCCGTCGTCGAACGGATCGCCCGCGCCCTCGGCGCCGCCGCCCGCGCCGCCGACGTCACCGTCGTCACCGGCGACACCAAGGTGGTCGAGTCCGGCCACGGCGACGGCGTGTACGTCACCACCGCGGGCGTCGGCCTCGTGCCCGACGGCGTCGACATCCGCCCCCAGCGCGCCCGGCCCGGTGACGCCGTCATCGTCAGCGGACCGATCGGGCTGCACGGCGTCGCGGTGATGAGCGTGCGGGAGGGGCTGGAGTTCGGCGTCGAGATCGCCTCCGACACCGCCCCGCTCGCCGGACTCGTCGCAGGCATGCTCGCCGTCACCAAGGACGTGCACGTCCTGCGAGACCCCACCAGGGGCGGGCTCGGCGCCTCCCTGAACGAGATCGCCCGCGCCTCCGGCACCGGGGTCCGGATCACCGAACGGGCCGTGCCGGTGCCGGACGAGGTGGCCAACGCCTGCGGCTTCCTCGGCCTGGACCCGTTCTACGTCGCCAACGAGGGCAGGCTCGTCGCCTTCGTCCCCCGCGAGCACGCCGACGCCGTACTCGCCGCGATGCGCGCCCACCCGCAGGGCTCCGGAGCCGCGCTGATCGGGGAGTGCGTGGCAGAGCACCCCGGCATGGTCACCGTCGCCACCGGACTGGGCGGCACCCGCGTGCTCGACCTGCCGCTCGGGGAGCAGTTGCCGCGCATCTGCTGACCCCGGACACGCGCGAACGGCCCCGTCCGGCCAAGGGCGGGGCCGTTTCGGTGCGTTCGGGGATCAGGGCACCGACTCCACGGCGGTGATCTCCAACTCCCGTCCGCTGCGCAGATCCTGTGACGGCTGGTCACAGACAGGGCACCAGAAGAACGGCGGCATGCCCACCGCGAACTCCTCGGCGCACCCGCCGCACCAGGCCACCGCCGTCACCTGCTCCACCACCAGGTCGGCCGAGGCGAGCGAGGTGCCGTCACGTGCCACCTCGAAGGCGAAGGACAGCGCGTCCGGCACCACACCCGCCAGCTCACCGACCCGCACGGTCACCGAGGAGACGTCCCCGCCGCCGTCCGCGCGGGCGATCTCCCCGGCCTGCTCCACGATCGCGGTAGCGATCGACAGCTCGTGCACCTGTGCCTCACGGGTGCCGGCGGGCCGTGCGCAGGCCCCCGGTCATCCGGTAGATCTTGATCTCCCGGATCATGCCGGGGACCTCCTTCACGAGCAGCAGCACTGTCAGACCGGCCAGCACGGCGGCCTGGGCGACGAGCACCCGCCGCCCCGTCCACACGGTCCGCTCCGCCTCTCGCACGGCTCTCTCGACCTTCATGGCGCTCACTTTCCTGCCCTCTCAGGCCGGCGGGATGTTCGGCATGACGTCCAGGATGGCGTCGTGCCGTTTACTGCGGATACCCGTGGAGCGGCTCGCGTCGGCGGTGCCGTCCTCGTGGTGCCCGGTCTGCTCCTGGTAGGGGCCCTGGTTGCCCTCGTGCAGGCCCGGCACGTGCGTCGGCGTGTCCGGCTTCACCTGGGGACGGCCCACTCTGATCCTGCCCATGATCGTCTCCTCTCGGGGCTTCACGAACGCTCGGTGAGCTCCGCGAAGAACTGTTCGACGACCGGCCACACCCGGCCGCCGCCGGACAGCCCCCGCCACTCCGTGCGGACCAGGGCGATCATCCGGAAGCAGTCGTCGACCGGTACGATCCAGTGCTCCTTCTGGCCGCGTACCGTGTTGATCAGCAGCGCCTCCACGTCGGGTACCACGGAGGCGAGCTGCGGACACGTGGCGGCCAGTCCGTGCCAGGCGTCCGCGTCCACCTCCCACCGCATGGCCCCGGCCGGGCTCGGCCCCTGCGCGGTGACGGTGCCGTCGGTGCGCGGCACGAAGAACACCAGACCCACCGGCACGCCCAGCGCGGCCGTGTCGACCGGTGCGAGCCGCACCCGGCGCCGCGGCACCGGCCGGTAGCGGCCACCGCCCGCCCCCTGCTCTGAGAACAGCACCGAGCAGGGACCGCAGACACAGCGGACCGCGTCGGCCGCCGCCTCGAACAGATGCGGATGCTCCTCGGCCACCGGCGCGGCACACAGCTCGCAGACCTCCGGCCGCCCGGCCCCGGCCAGGGCCGGGCCGGAGCGGATCAGCCGGGCCAGCGCCCCGCTCACCGGGCCTCCTGCGGCCGCTCCGCGCCCCGCCGGGTGGTGAGCGTGGCGAGCGGCACGAAGGCGGGCGGCTTCGCCCGCTCGGCCGTGACGGCCTCCACCGCCCGTAGCTCCGGCGCGGCGGCCAGCACGGTCGCCCGCACCACCTCGGTCACGTCCCCGCCACCCGCACCGCACCCGGAGCCGCAGCCACCGCCGCCCGGGTCGACCCGGACACGGGCCACGTCACCCTCGACGCCCAGCCACTCCAGGTCCCCGCCGCGCTCGCGCACGGCAGGCCGCAACCGCTCCACCGCACGCTCGGCGCGCCGCTGCGGCGGGTCGGGGTGCAGGGAGTGCAGCACCAGCAGATGCGCCAGCAGTTCGTCGCCGGTCACCCGGTCCAGCAGGGCGGCGTCGGCGCCGTCCAGCATCCGGGCCAGCGCCTCGCCGTACACCTCGGTCAGCAGGCCCACCGACTCCAGCGCCTCGGCCGACTCGCCGCCGGACTCCAGCCGCTCCAGCAGCTCGTCCAGCCGGGCCAGGCGGGCCTCGACGGCCGGGTCGGCGATCCGGGCGCCGTCAGCCATGGTTCGCGCCGTAGGTGGGGGAGTGCACGACGTTCAGCGTCTTGCCCTTGCCCATGTACATGTGGACACCGCACGGCAGACAGGGGTCGAAGCTGCGCACGGTGCGCATGATGTCGACGCCCTTGAAGTCGTCCGGACCGTTCTCCTCGAAGATCGGCTGCCCCTGGACGGCGTCCTCGTACGGGCCGGGGGTGCCGTAGATGTCGCGGGGGCTGGCGTTCCACGGGGTCGGCGGGTACGGGTGGTAGTTGGCGATCTTCTTGTCCTTGATCACCAGGTGGTGCGAGAGGACCCCGCGCACGGCTTCGTGGAAGCCGCAGCCGATCGCCTCGTCCGGGACCTCGAAGTCCTGGAACACCTTGGTCTCGCCCGCCCGCAGCAGCTCCATGGACTCCTCCAGGAACTGGAGCGCCATCGCGGCCGCGTAGGCCACGAAGTAGGGCCGGGCGCGGCCGCGCTCGATGGTGTTGCTCCACTGCGGGATGCGCCACTCCAGCGTGGTCTCCGGCAGCGACTCGCCCTTGGGGAGCTGGATACGGACGCTTCCTCCGCCCGACGAGACGTACCGGGTGTCGACCAGGCCGCTCAGCGCGGTCGACCACAGCCGCGCCAGCGGGCCGCCGCCGGTGTCCAGCGCGAGGTGCTTGTCCGTCTCCTTGTGGTACCAGCGCGGGCTCATCACCCAGCTGTAGTTCCCGTCGAACTCCCGCTTCTGCGGCACCGGGACGGTGGTCTGGTTCCACGGGTGGCGCATGTCGACCGGGTTGCCCAGCGGGTCGTGCGTGACGAAAGGCTGCTCGTTGACCCAGTCGTCGTAGAAGGAGCTGCCGAGCATGATGCGGATGCCCAGGTTGATGTCGACCAGGTCGTTGGTGACCAGCTTCCCGTCGACGATCACTCCCGGCGTCACGTACATGGCCTTGCCCCACTCGTTCATGGTGGCGTAGCGGTAGTCGGCTACGGCCGGGTCCTGCCAGGCGCCCCAGCAGCCCAGCAGGATGCGGCGCCGGCCGACCTCCTCGTAGCCCGGCAGGGCCTCGTAGAAGAAGTCGAAGATGTCGTCGGCCATCGCCACCGACTTCTTGACGAAGTCGATGATGTGCATCAGCCGGCTGAGGTAGTCGGTGAAGATGCCGGGCTGCGGCATGGTGCCGACACCGCCGGGATACAGCGTCGAGGGGTGGACGTGGCGGCCCTCCATGAGACAGAACATCTCGCGGGTGACCCGGCTGATCTTCAGCGCCTCCTTGTAGACCTCGCCCTCGAACGGGTTGTACGACCGCATGATGTCGGCGATGGTCCGGTAGCCGTGGATGTCGCCGCGCGGCGACGCGGTGCGCTCGGCGCGGGCCAGGACACCGGGGTTGGTGGCCTTGACCATCGCCTCGCAGTAGTCCACGAACAGCAGGTTGTCCTGGTAGATCGTGTGGTCGAACATGTACTCGGCGGCCTCGCCGAGGTTGGTGATGTGCTCGGCCATCGGCGGGGGCTTGATCCCGTACGCCATCTGCTGGGCGTAGTTGGAGCACGTGGTGTGGTTGTCCCCGCAGATACCGCAGATGCGCGAGGTGATGAAGCCCGCGTCACGCGGGTCCTTGCCCTTCATGAAGACCGAGTAGCCGCGGAACAGCGACGAGGTGCTGTGGCACTCCGTCACTTCCCGGTTGGCGAAGTCGATCTTCGTGTAGATGCCCAGGTTGCCGATGATCCGGGTGACCGGGTCCCACGACATGTCCACGATCTGGGCGGGTTTGCGTCCCGTGGGCCGGGATTCGGTGGTCGTCATCTGCGGTACTGCCCCTCACTGTCGGGGTGGTGCGGGCGGGGGTGGGCGCGCGTCGCGGCCGGGTCGGCGTCAGGGACGCCAGTACGGGTCGTAACCGCTGGTCAGCTTGTTCTTCCGGTGCCGCCACTTGGGCTCGTGGTTGACCATCTCGTTGGTCACGCCGCGCAGTCGGCGGATGATGGCGCCGTACGGCTTGATGACCATGGAGGACAGGGTGCCGCCGGGGGGCTCGTCCATGAACGGCATGAACGCGTCCGGGAAGCCGGGCATGGTGCACCCGATGCAGATGCCGCCGACGTTCGGGCAGCCGCCGATCCCGGCCATCCACCCGCGCTTGGGCACGTTGCAGTTGACGACCGGTCCCCAGCAGCCGGTCTTCACCATGCACTTGGGGGAGTTGTAGTCGAGGCCGAAGTCGGCCTGCTCGTAGTACGAGCCCCGGTCGCAGCCCTCGTGGACGGTCTTGCCGAACAGCCACTGCGGCCGCAGCATGTGGTCCAGCGGGGGCGGCGGCGCGTCACCGGCGGCGTGCTGGAGCACCCAGACCAGGGTCTCCATGAAGTTCTCGGGCTGGATCGGGCAGCCGGGCACGTTGACGATGGGCAGCCCGGCCGTGGACCTGTAGTCCCAGCCCAGGTAGTCGCCCAGGCCCATCGAGCCGGTCGGGTTGCCGGCCATGCCGTGGATGCCGCCGTAGGTGGCGCAGGTGCCGGCCGCGACCACCGCCCACGCCTTCGGGGCGAGCTGGTCGATCCACCAGTTGATCGTCTGCGGCTGCCCCGTCGCGGGGTCGTTGCCGAACGACGTCCAGAAGCCGTCGCCCTCGATGATGTCCTGGTTGGGCACCGAGCCCTCGATGACGAGGATGAACGGGGTGTCCAGCTCGCCGCGCGCCGCCTGCCGGTAGGGGGTGAGGAAGTCCTCGCCGCCCAGGCTCGGCGACAGCACCTTGTTGACCAGGTTGACCTTGGGCAGTCCGGGGATCAGACCGAGGACCACGTCCTCGATGGAGGGCTGCATGGCGGCCGTGAGGGAGACGGTGTCGCCGTCGCAGCTCATCCCCTCCGAGATCCACAGGATGGTGATCTCGTCTATGCCCTCGTGCTCCTCGGATCGTTCGATGCGCTCACGGGCCGCGGTGGTGTGGCTCTCGCTGGTCATGTCGCCTGCCTTCGCTGCGGTCGGTCGGCCGCTGGGGAGTGGGTGTCGCCGTCAGGGGCGTCCGGGGCCGGGGTCCGGCGGGGCTCAGGGGCGCGGTGCGGTGCCGCTGCCGAGGGGCTCGAGTTCGTCGGGCCGGAAGTAGTGGAAACGGCCGTACCAGCCGTGCAGTTCGGCCGCCGGATCGTCCTCGACGGTCACCGCCAGATGCACGCTGCCGTCCACGTCGTGGAAGACCCCGGCCACCTCGGCCGTACGCCCCACCAGGAACATGTCCTGGGCGTCCGCCCCGCGCAGCCGCGGGTTCAGCCGCACCCGGCTGCCGGTGCCGAGCGCGACACCGTCCACCAGCACGGTGTCCGTCGTCGGGGACAGCCCGGCGTCGCCGCCCTCCTGCCACCAGGCGGGCCGCGCCTCGGGCGCTGCCGGCGCGGGCGCGGCCGGGGTCAGCGAGCGGATCGCCCCGTGCAGGTTGGCGAAGACCTCGGGCGGCATCGTGTCGACCCGGTCGAGGATGCGCGCGGCCCGCGGGTCGGTCGCCCGCGCCTCCGCCTTCTCCTCGTCGGTCAGCAGCATCGTGCGCAGCGTCAGGATCTCGTCGATCTCCGCCGCGTCGTGCAGATCGCCCGGACTCTCCGGAGCCACCTGCGGATGGTCGGGGAGGATGATCGGCGCGGAGAGCACCACGGGTCCGGTGGCACCGTCCCCGCCCTCCCCGGCCGGTCCGCCGAGCACGGGGAAGGTGAAGGCACTGCGGCAGCCGCGTGCCCGCTCCCGCAGCGCTGCGGGCGGGTCGGTCTGCGACACGAACTCCAGTCCCTCGCCGCCGAGCAGGGTGTGCGCGGCGAGCAGCGCCAGCCGCAGTGCCTCGGCGCGCGGGGAGCGGGCGTCCGGCGCCTCGCCCGCGTTCTCGGTGCGTACGCACAGCCGGTACAGGCCGTCCGCGAGCCGCTCGGCCGCCACCGTGGTGCGCGCCCGCACCTCTGCGCGACGGCGCACCACCCGCCCGGCGTCCAGCGGCTCGGTGTCGACGGCGGCGGGCGCGGTGACCTCGGCGGTGCGCGGGCCGCGCAGCAGCTCGTCCAGCGGCCAGGCCAGGTCCACCTCGTACGGCACCGCCTCGTCGAAGCTCAGGTGCGCCGTGCCGTCCTCGGCGTGGAGCGTCTCGACCGACCGGTGCCGCCCGTCCTCGCCCAGCGCCTCGACCTGCTTGCGCTGGAGCTGGAGGTAGCGCACCCGTACCCGCAGCACCGTGCCCGGTACGGGCGCCCGTACCAGGCACTCGGTGCGCTGGTACCAGGAGTCCGCCGAACCGGAGATCCCCTCGGTGACCGGGCCGTCCGCCTCCACCCAGTCACGCGGCAGCAGCACCCCGAACTGCCAGCGGACCCGGTTCTTCGCCGAGGAACGGCGGTAGGGGTAGAGCAGGTAGCCCTCGTACAGCACGGCGTCCGCGACGGCGCTCACCTGAGAGAACGGATCGCCGGATAGCCCCTCGGGGATGTCCCGGCCGGGCGCGACGACGCATGCCGCGCCGCCCTCGCCTCCCGTGTCAGCCATGCCGCCTCCTCGCCGTCGGTGCATGGAGCCATTTCTTCCACCACGGTCACACCGCTCACGGGGCCTCGCTCCTTAGGCGGACGCCGGTTGCGCCGGGCGGGTGACGTCCGGGGAGGGGGCGGCTAGTCGCCGGTGTCGCCCTGGCCGTCCCGGTCCTTGCCTCGCCGGGACCGGACCGCCTCCACCAGCAGCGGCAGCAGGGAGACCGCGACGACCACCGCGATCAGCGGCAGCAGGTAGTCGTCCACGTGGTCGACCGACGAGCCCAGCGCCCAGCCCGCCAGCACCAGGCTCTGGGACCACAGGATCCCGGCGATCGTCTGCCAGAGGGTGAAGGTCCGCACCGGCACGCCCAGCGCCCCGGCGGCCGGATGCAGCACGGACCGCAGCATCGGCACGAACCGGCCGATCACCAGCGCCTTGCGGTACCCGTACCGGGCCAGCAGCCGTTCCGCCCGCGCCGCGCCCTCCTTCACCCGGTGGCTGGAGGTGCGGGTGAGCAGCGCGCGGCCCCCGTGCCGCCCGATGAGGAATCCCACCTGGGCGCCCGCCACCGAGCCCACGGCCGCGCACAGCATCACCTGCCACAGCACCAGCCGGGGCGGCTGCCCGCCCTGCTGGGCCGCGCAGAGCACCCCGGCCGGGAACAGCAGCGTGTCCCCCGGCAGGAAGAAGCCGACGACCAGCAGCCCCGACTCGGCGAAGGTCACCGCCAGCACGCCCAGGGCGCCGAAGGCGGCCAGCAGCGACGCGCTGTCCGTAGGGTTGACGGCGTTCACCGCCCATCGCCTCCCGGCCCGCCGATCGGTCGTCCGACACCCAGTGTCACGTGAACCGGGCGCGCGCGCCCGCTCGTTCCGGCGTGCGCACCCTCTGTCCCCGCCCGGCCACCCGCCGTAGACTGGCCGACTGCGGGAGCGCGGGGCGGTTGACAGGGGGAGCCGACATGCCGGAAGCGCCGTACGGCCCGGACCAGCACTTCACCGTTCCGCCTATGCCACCAGGTCCACCGCCCGCGCCGCCGAGCGCGCTGCGCGCGGCCGCCGTGGCGCTGCTCAACCTGAGCGGACTCGGCCTCGGCTACGCCCTGCTCCGAAGATGGGGCCCTCTGGTCCTGTGCCTGGTGGCCACCGCCGTCCTCCTCTTCGTGGCGCTGCCCGCCGACGCCGACGGCGTGCCCACCGGGGTGCTCGTCGGATACGGCGTCGTCCTGCTGCTCGCCGCAGCCCACGGTGCCTACGCGGCACTGCGCACCCCACTCGCCGCACGCGCCCCCGTCGCCCTCGTGCTGGGCCTGGTGCTGCTCGCCGTACCGGCTGGCGGCGCGCTCTGGTACGACGGTGCCCGCGAGGAGGCCGGGCAACAGGCCCTGCTCGACCGGCTGGAGCGGGCCGACGACCTGGTGGCGGCCGCCGGACGGCACACCTTCGCCGCCTCCCGCTCCGACTACCGCTCGGCCCTCGCCGTGTACCGCGACCTCGCGGTCGACCACCCCGGCTCGCGCGCCGCCGACCGTGTCCCCGCCCGGATGCGGGCCTACTACTCCAGTGTCGGCGCCGCGTACGGCCGAGGGGAGTACTGCGTGGCCGTCGAACCCCTGCAGTTCCTGCGCACGGTGCCCCGCACCATGCCCGCCGCCCAGCTCGGCTCGCTCACCCGCTGGCCCGACGACCGCCTCGCCACCTCGCTCTACGAGTGCGGCGCGGCCGACCTCACCGACGGTGGGGAGGCGTGGGTCGCCCGCTTCCGCGAGCTGCTCGGGACCTTCCCCGGTTCACCAGCCGCAGGCAAGGTGGTCCCCGCCGTCGACAAGGCCGTCAGCGCCGCACAGCAGGGCGTCGGCGGGGACGCGCCCTGCACCGCCGTGGACCGGCTGCACGCCCTCGGCACCCGTGCCACCGACCTCTCCTCCTCGGCCGGTGACGCCTCCGCCGGCCTCAACGCGGCCGCCGCCCGCGCGGACCGGGGCGGCGACGCGGGCGCCTACGACTGCGGGGTCGACCAGTTCAAGGACGGCGACTTCGCCGAGGCCCGCAAGACCATGCAGGGCTACGTGTCCGACACCCGGGGCGGCGAGAAGCGGGAGCGGGCCAAGAAGATCGCCATAGGCGCCGAGGTCGCCCAGACCCTCCCGGCCGCGGGCAAGAAGCTGCCCACCACCGCCTCCGGCGGCGGCATCTCCGTCACGGTGAAGAACGACAGCCCGCACGACATCACCGTCCTGTACACCGGCCCGGTCACCGGCAGTTTCACCCTCAAGGCGTGCGGCGGCTGCACGGCGTACTCCCTGGCCGCGACCATCACGCCCGGGTTCAAGCCGTGCTCCGACAGCGGACGGAACTACCCGCAGCGCAGCATCCGGCTGCCCGCCGGCACCACGTACTTCGTGCACCAGCCGGGCGGCACCGGCGCCGGGGCACCCGCCTCCGACACCGCCCGGCTCAGGCCGGGCTACGTGTACACCGAATGCGCCTACACCACGCGGACGTTCGGGTCCGGGACCTGACCGGTCAGGTGCGCCGGGCCGGGCACGGTCCGTGCCATGGGCCCGAACAGGGCCGCCGGTGACGGCTCCGGGGCGCGGCTCAGCCAGTCCCGGTACGCCGGTGCCTGGTGGGCCACCTCCCAGTAGGCGTCCGCCAGTTCCGGGTACCCCCGGTCGAGGTCGGTCTCGGTGCGCGCCGCGAGCAGCAGCCGCACCCCGATCGGGTCGCCGTGCAACGGGCGGATGGCGAGGTCCGACCGGGGGCCCGCGGTGGGCTGGCTGACGGTGACGACCTCGCCGGTGGCGGCCAGAGAGTAAGCGGTGAGGTAGTCGCCGTGCAGCATGTCCGGCTCGATACCGGCCTCGCGCAGCACCCGGCACAGGGCGTCCCACTCGCCGTCCACCGTGGAGTCGACCATCCACCGCTCCTCGGCCAGCTCCGCCAGCCGGACCTCGCTCCGGGCGGCCGCCGGGTGGTCGGGGGCCAGCGAGACGAACTGCGGTTCCCGCTCCACCAGCACCCGCAGCCGCAGCCCGGCCGGGACCCGCAGCGGGCTGCCCTCCACCTCGTGCACGAAGGCCAGGTCGAGCGTGCCCTCGGCGACCAGGCGCAGCAGCGCGCTCGCGGACGCGTCCATCTGGAGCGAGGGCTCGGCCGCCGGTACGCGGGAGCGCAGCCGGCGCAGCCAGCCGGGCAGCGCGCGACTGGCGGTGGCGCCGATCCGCAGCCGGGGCCCGGCGGAGGCGCGGGCAGCGGCCGCGCGGGCCTCGGTGACGAGCGCGGTGAGCTCCCCGATCAGCGGGCGGGCGCGGCTGAGCACCAGACGGCCGAGCGGGGTCGGGCGGCAGCCGGTGTGGCCGCGGGTGAAGAGCCGGCCGCCCAGCGCCTGCTCGATCCGGCGCAACTGGGTGCTCAACGAGGGTTGGGCCAGACCGAGTTCGCGCGCCGCCTGATGCAGGCTGCCCGCATCGGCGATGGCGCACAGAACCCGGAAGTGCCTCACCTCTAGCTCCATGACGGGAGCCTAGGGCGGTTCAGCATGCTCACGCCAGACGCATAAATCGTCGCGCACCGGCACGAGTTGCCGGTGATAGCCCGGTGCTATCGCAACTTGCCATTATCCGCGAGCTGTTGATCTATCCAAGACTCGAGGGCAGCCGGTCGTTCACCCCCACCCGAACGACGGGCAACCCCCACACGCACCGAAAAGAGGAGCACCCCACATGACTTCCTCCGGCATGCCCGCCAAGACCGCCAGAATCGTCGCCGCCCTGGGCCTCGGCCTGGCCGCCACCGCCCTTGGCACCGCCACCCCGGCAGCCGCCCAGCCCGTTCCCGCCACCGCCCACGCCGGATACACCGGTTCGGCCCAGGAGGCGGCGAACAACAAGGCGTTCTTCGACGCGGTGATGAAGTCGGTCGCCGAGAAGCAGGCCGCGAACCCCGGCCTGCAGTCGGTCACCGTCACCTACAACCCCTCCGCGGCGCCGACCTTCAGCTCCCAGATAGCGAGCGCCGCCTCGATCTGGAACAGCTCCGTCTCCAACGTCAAGCTGTCGGCCACCTCCGGCACCGGCGACTTCTCCTACCGCGAGGGCAACGACTCGCGCGGTTCCTACGCCTCCACCAACGGCCACGGCAGCGGCTACGTCTTCCTCGACTACGCCCAGAACCAGCAGTACGACTCGGTGCGCGTCACCACGCACGAGACCGGCCACGTGCTGGGCCTGCCCGACCACTACGAGGGTCCGTGCAGCGAGCTGATGTCCGGCGGCGGCCCCGGCACCTCCTGCACCAACTCCAGCCCGGACGCAAACGAGCGCGCCCAGGTCGACCAGCTCTGGGCCAACGGGTTCGCCAAGGCCCTGGCCAAGGTGAATCAGGCCCGCTGACCCTCCGGCGCGCCGAGCAGGACACCCGAGCCGCGGATCGTCGCCCTGTGCGACGGTCCGCGGTTCGTCGCGTCCGGGCGCCGGGGCGAAGTTCCGCCGACAGCCCGGAGACAGCCCGCTCGCAGCCCGGTGACAGCGCGGCGATAGCCCGGTGATAGTCCAGCGCTATCCCAACTTGCCATCATCCGGAGGCCGTTGACCTGCCCGAGACTCAGGGGCAACCGGCCGTTCACCCCCATATGGACGGCCCACCCCACAACGTACGAAACGAGGACCCCACATGACGTCGTCCCGTACGTCCGCCAAGGCCGTCAGATCCTTCCTCGCCATCGGTCTCGGCGTGGCCGCGGCCGCGCTCGGCGCCACCGCCCCGGCATCCGCCCAGCCCGCCCCCGTCACCGCCCCCCACGCCGGCTACACCGGGTCGGCGCAGGAGGCGGCGAACAGCAAGGCGTTCTTCGACGCGGTGCTGAAGTCCGTCGCCGAGCAGCGGGCCGAGAACCCGAGCCTCAAGGCGGTCACCGTCTACTACAACGCCAGCCAGGCGCCGAGCTTCCGCTCGCAGATATCGAGCTCCACGTCCATCTGGAACAGCTCGGTCTCCAACGTCAAGCTCGCCTCGACCACCGGCACCGGCAACTTCTCCTACCGCGAGGGCAACGACTCGCGCGGCTCGTACGCCTCCACCGACGGCCACGGGCGGGGCTACATCTTCCTCGACTACGCGCAGAACCAGCAGTACGACTCGATCCGGGTCACCGCGCACGAGACCGGCCACGTGCTGGGCCTGCCCGACCACTACAGCGGCCCGTGCAGCGAGCTGATGTCCGGCGGCGGCCCCGGCACCTCCTGCACCAACCGCTACCCGAACTCCACCGAGCGTTCCCGCGTCAACCAGCTCTGGGTCAACGGGCTCGCCAAGGCGCTGGCCAAGGTGAACCAGGGTCGCTGACACCCCCCGAACGCCTGTGGGCCGTCGTCGCCGGACGACGGCCCACAGTTGTGCTCGCGGCGGGATACGGCTCAGTCGTCCGAGCCGGGCGGCGGGCGCTCGATCAGGTTCTGCACGGCCCGGCTGAGCACCAGCACGCCCCCGACGATGAGCGTCGCGCCCAGCGCCTCGGGCACCAGCCACCAGCCGGTCCGGATGCGCTCGTGGAACAGGAAGACGCCCAGGGCCAGGCTGACCACCGCGTCCCCGATGGTCAGCGCCGGCTGGGCGGCGGCCAGCGGGCCCGCCTGGAGCGCGTTCTCCAGCAGCAGCACCGCCGCCGTTCCCGCCAGCGCGAACCCGTACGTCTGCCAGGACGTGATGAACGCGATGAAGCCCTCGTCGGCGAACGTCCCCGTGGCCGACTTCAGCAGAGCCGCCGTCAGCGCGTTGGCGATCGCGGACCCCGAGGCCAGCAGAGCGGCGCGGCCGGTGGCCGGGCGCTCGTGGCGGGCCAGCAGCGTCACCACGACCGTCGCCCCGACGCACACCACCAGCGCGGGGACCCAGCGGGTCAGCGGCGCCTGGTCGCCCGCTCCGTGCGGCGCGGCCGCCGCGAGCAGCACGGCCAGGCCCACCACCACCCCGCCGACCCCCCACCAGCCGTAGCGGGGCAGATGCCGGTGCAGCAGCGGGCCGACGATCAGCAGCGCGAAGGGCAGCTCCAGGATGAACAGCGGCTGCACCAGGGCCAGCGGCCCGTTGACCAGCGCCAGACTCTGGAACACCGCCGCGCCGATCACCCCGGCCATGCCCAGCACCCATGCCGGGCGGCGCACCAGTTCCGCCAGCAGCTTCAGGCCGCTGCGCTCGCTGGTGGAGGCCGCCTTGCGCTGGAACGCCGTTCCCATGGCGTTGCTCGCGGCACCCGCGACGGCGAAGGCCGCGGCCAGTTCGATCACTGATGTCTCCTGCCTGCGGAACACCGTCCCAGAGGAGCTTCGGGCATCCTCAGCCTACGAAAGCCCTGGCCCTCGCGCCGCTGGACCGCCGCCGGGCGCGCCCGTCCGCGCGAGGCTCTGGCCGAAGCCCCGGCCCATATTCACTCGTTCGGGTTCTTTCTGGGCTGATGTCCGGGTCTGGGCGCATGGTGCGTCACCGGACGGAGATGAAACGGACATGCACGAACCGAATCCGGGCAGCCCCCTCCCCGGTCCGCGTGCCGCTGACGCTTCCGACGTGGTGTTCACCGCCGACTTCACGTCCGAACAGCAGTGGGTGGCGGGCCGCTCCTGGGCCTATCCCGACGGTGGCCCGGTCAACCCGGGCGACGACAAACTCGACCACCTGGTGGCCGACCCCGCCTTCAGTCGCTCGGGCGTCTTCCGGGCCAGACGCAGACCGGACGGCCGGTGGAGCTCCGGACTGCTGACCACCGAGGGCAGCCCGGACGGCTTCCAGCTCCGCGCCGGCGACATCCTGGAGGCCCGCGTCCGTCTGCCCCGCGAGGTCGGCGCGTGGCCCGCGATCTGGACCTGGCGGGACGGGGGCCAGGAGATCGACGTCTTCGAGTACCACCCGGACAACCCCGACCTGCTGGAGTTCACCAACCATGTGCGCGGCGGCAACCGCTACTTCCGCGACGACATGATCAGCCCCGGTGCCTGGGTCGACCTGCGCACCGAGTTCGGCGCCCGCTCGGTGGTCTGGTGGGTCAACGGCAGACGCGTCTTCGCCGACCGGCGCGGCACCGGACGCGCCTGGCACGCGTACCTCATCGTCAACCTGTCCGTCTGCGGCGGCCGCTACCACCCGCCGCCCCGACGCGAGACCACCGAGATGTCCTGGACGGTGAGCAGACTCGTGGTCCGCCGCCCGATTTTTGGCCGCGCGGCCCAGTCCCAGGAGGCTTCGGCGAAGGAGGGCACCGACGAACAGAAGGCGGGTCCCTGACCCCCCGTCCACCGGGGCCCGGCCCACCGGGCCTCAGTCCACCGGCCAGGTGTGCACCGGGGCGTTGAGGTGCATGTAGTCGATGTAAAGCTCCGTCATCCGGCGCAACGCCTCGTGGCGGCCGGCGTGCGTGGTGTCCTCCAGCTTCCGCACGGTCTCCTGCTGCCACACCGCGCCGTTGCGGACCGTGACACAGCGCTGCTCGATGATCCCGAGCAGCGGCTCCCGCCACGCCGCGTCCATGCCGGACAGTTCGAGACCCCGGTGCGCCAGCGGCAGCAGCCGCCGCAGTACGAGTTCCGGCACCGGCACCTCGCCCATGCCCGGCCAGTACAGCAGCGCCTCGATGCCGTGCCGGGCCGCCGTGTGCAGGTTCTCCTCCGCCGCCGCGAACGACATCCGCGACCACACCGGCCGGTCCTCCTCCACCAGGGCCCGCGTCAGGCCGTAGTAGAAGGCACCGTTGGCGAGGGTGTCCGCGACGGTCGGGCCCGCCGGCAGCACCCGGTTCTCCACCCGGACGTGCGGCCGGCCGTCCGCGACCGCGTACACGGGGCGGTTCCAGCGGTAGATGGTGCCGTTGTGCAGGGTCAGCTCGGCCAGCTCCGGAATGTCCCCCCGGTCCAGGGTCTCCGCCGGGTCCTGCTCGTCGCACAGCGGCAGCAGGGCCGGGAAGTAGCGCAGGTTCTCCTCGAACAGGTCGAAGACGCTGGTGATCCATCGCTCCCCGAACCACACCCGCGGCCGCACCCCCTGCACCTTGATCTCCTCGGGCCGGGTGTCGGTCGCCTGCTCGAACAGCGGGATGCGCGTCTCGTGCCACAGCTCCTTGCCGAACAGGAACGGCGAGTTCGCCGCCAGCGCCACCTGCACCCCCGCGATGGCCTGCGCCGCGTTCCAGTAGGCCGCGAAGTCCTCCGGGGAGACCTGGAGATGGAACTGGG
Source organism: Streptomyces seoulensis (assembly GCF_022846655.1). Classification (NCBI taxonomy): domain Bacteria; kingdom Bacillati; phylum Actinomycetota; class Actinomycetes; order Kitasatosporales; family Streptomycetaceae; genus Streptomyces; species Streptomyces seoulensis. The sequence continues at coordinate 3,412,332 of NZ_AP025667.1, read as the reverse complement.
TACTGGTGCACGCGGCCTCCGGGGTGATCGTGTCCGCGTAGGTGCGCAGCCGGTCCACCCCGTCCACCTCGATGCGCAGGTCCTCGCCGCGGGCCGCGAACACCTGGTCGTTGAGCAGCCGGTAGCGCGGGTTCTCCGACAGCGCGGACACACCGATGTCCGCCTGGCGCAGCGTCGGCAGGATGCCGACCATCACCAGCCGGGCGCCGACCGTGCGGGCCCGGTCCTCCGCGTGGTTGAGCGCTGCCCGGATCTCGCCCTCCCAGGCGTCCGGACCACCGGCCGTCAGACGGCGCGGCGGCACGTTGATCTCCAGGTTGAACCGGCCCAGCTCGGTCGACCAGGACGGGTCCGCGATCGCCTCCAGCACGTCGTTGTTGCGCATCACGGGCTCAGCGTCCGCGTCCACGAGGTTCAGCTCGATCTCCAGCCCGACGCGCGGCCGGTCGGTGTCGAACCGCGACTCGCGCAGCATCTGGGCGAACGCGTCGAGGTTCTCCTGCATCTTGAAGCGGTACCGGCGGCGGTCCTCGCGGGTGAAGACGAGCGCCGGGACGTCCCGTCCCATCGGCCCTCCTGGTTTCCCTCCTCCGACACCTGCTGAACCCAGCCTCGCACCACCCACCGCACCCCACCACGCGGCGGACGGGCGGGACTACGGGTGATCCACCACCTGCGCCAGCAGCAGGGCCACGTCGTCGTGGTCGTCGGGGTGGCGCAGCCCGTGCACCAGGCGGTCGCAGACCTCCTCCATCGTGGGGCCGGGCTCGCCCAGCAGGGACAGCAGCATCTCCAGCCGGTCGTCGATGGCGTGCTGCCGTGTCTCCACCAGCCCGTCGGTGTACAGCACCAGCAGATCGCCGGGCTCCATCGGCACCGTGACCGCCTCGAACGGCACTCCGCCCACCCCGAGCGGCGCGGCGGTCGGCAGGTCCAGGAACCGCGGTGCCCGGCCGGGCCGGGCCAGGGCGGGCGGCAGATGCCCGGCGTTGGCCACCGTGCACCGGTTGGTCACGGGGTCGTACACGGCGTACAGACAGGTGACGATGTAGTGCTCCAGATCGCAGGTGATCTTGTCCAGATGGCGCAGCACCGCCTCCGGCGCCAGATCCAGGTCGGCGTACGCGCAGGTCGCGGTGCGCAGCCGACCCATGGTGGCGGCCGCGTCGATGCCGTTGCCCATCACATCGCCCACCACCAGGGCCGTCCGGTCGCCGGCCAGCGGGATCACGTCGTACCAGTCGCCGCCCACCTCGCTGGTGGCCTGCGCGGGCTCGTAGCGGGAGGCCACCTCCAGGCCGGTGTGCCGGGGGGAGTGGTCGGGCAGCAGGCTGCGCTGGAGGGTGAGCGCGGTGTTGCGCACGCTCTGGAACCAGCGCGCGTTGTCGATCGCCACCCCCGCCCGGCCCGCGATCTCGGCGGCCAGCACCACGTCGTCCTCGTCGAACGGCAGTGGATTGCGGGTCCGCTTCAGGTCCAGCGCGCCCAGCACCTCGCCGTGCGCGATCAGCGGCACCGCCAGGTACGAGTGCACGCCCGCCTCCGCCAGCAGCGCCTCGCCGTCCGCGTCCCGGGCGATCCGCGGCAGGTCGGCGGGCTGCACATGCGGGATCAGCACCGGGCGCCCGGTGTGCACGCACAGCGTGACCAGCCGGTCCCCGGCGTAGGCGGCCAGGTCGCCCGGCGGGTCGGCGGCGCGTGTCGCCACGGTGGGGTGGGCCGCCTTCAGGGCGAGGGCGCGGAACAGCTCGGGACCGTCGTCCGGGCTGCTCATCCTCCGGCAGGCCAGCGCCGAGTCCAGCACGTCGACCGCGACCACGTCCGCGAGCACCGGCGCCGCGACCTCGGCCAGCTCGCGGGCGGTGCGCTCCACCTCCAGAGTGGTGCCGATCCGCGCGGACGCGTCCGCGATGACCGCCAGCCGCCTTCGCGCCCGGTCCGCCTCCCCGGCCGCCTGGTGCCGTTCGGTGACGTCCACGACGGAGGCGGCCGCGCCCAGCACCCGGCCGCTGGAGTCCTCCAGCCGGTAGAAGGACAGCGACCAGGCGTGCTGTCGTCCGGGATCGTTGCGCGGGCGCCCCACGTGGTACTGGTCCAGCAGCGGGGTGCCGGTGGTGAGGACCTGGCGCAGCGCCGACTCCACGGTCTCCATGTCCGTCAGCGGCAGCGTCTCGCGCAGGCTCCGGCCGACGTGGTCGGCGGCGGGTATGCCGTCGATCCGTTCCAGCGCCGGGTTGACCAGCAGATACTTCAGGTCCGGATCGAGCAGGGCCAGGCCGATGGGGGACTGGTAGATCAGCCGCTCGCACAGCGCGAGGTCGGTCTCCACCCGCTGGAGCAGGGCCCGGTCGGCGGCGATGCCGAGCGCGTACACCTCGCCGGTGTCGTCGAGCAGCCGCATGGTGCGGAACTCCGTCAGGCGGCTGGAGCCGTCCTTGTGCCGCACCGGGAAGGCGCCCGCCCAGCCCTGACCGGTGGCCAGCACCTCGGTGAACAGCCGCACCGCCGACTTCATCCGGCCCGGCGCGACCAGCAGCCGGCCCGCCTCGGCCCCGAGCGCCTCCTGGGCGCTGTAGCCGAACAGGTCCTCCGCCTGCGGGGTCCAGAAGACGATGCGCCCGCCGGTGTCCAGCACCACCGCGGCCACGCTCAGCAGGTCCAGCAGCCCCGTCGGCCGGGGGTCCCCGGCGTCGTGCTCCTCGTCGGACCGGAAGGAGTCCACTGCCATCCCGCCACCTCCACCCACCGGCACGGGCATCGCCCGACAGCTCGGGACCGGTACCTCCATGCTGCCCCCGCCGCCCGATCCCGCCCACCGCACGGCCCGCTCACGGCTCCGGGTCCTCGTGCGAGGGCACCCAGTGGTGCTCGGTGAACCAGCGGCCGAACAGGGCGCCGCCGTACACCACGAAACCCACGCCGATCAGCCAGGACGACACCACCAGCACGGTGCCGACCGCGCCGTAGCTCAGCGCGTTGGTCACGATCAGCGGGGTGAACACCAGCGTGGAGAACGCGCGCAGCCCCACCAGCCCGAGCAGACTCGCGACCGCGCCCGGCAGCAGATCCCGCCAGCGGACCTGGCCGCCCAGCAGGAACCACGGCCCCCACCAGAAGAAGAACAGCGTGGTCATCGTGGTCAGGAAGATCCGGGAGAACCCTTGCGTCGCGGTCCCCGTCTGCACCTCCTGGTACAGGTACGCCATCAGCACCAGCAGCCAGGTCGCCTGCCGCCACACCCGGTGCCAGGGCCCGGCGGGCAGCCCCCAGATGCGCTCGAACCCGTTCTGCACGCTGCCGCCGAAGGACACCCCGAACACGGCGAGCATCAGGATGCTCCACGCGCTGGTGGTGCCGATGACCTCACGCGGCGGGCTGAACACCTCGTTGACCAGCTTCGCTGACCGGCCGGACAGCCCCATGCCGTCCGACAGCCAGGACGGGAACCCGCCCCGCACCAGCGGGTCGGCGGCGGCGACCACGATCAGCAGCGGGGCCAGCGTCACCAGCGCGAGCGTGGCGAACCCCATGGCCCGGTGCAGCAGTTCCAGCTCGCGGCCGCGCCGGATCAAGTTGCGCAGGGCGAGCCACTCCCAGGCACGGGCCACGCCGCGCGTCCCCCGGCTCACGGCTCCTCCCCGCGGGGCGGCGGGTAGGTGAGACGGCCGCCTTCGACATGCGCGTTCCCGTCCAGCGACGCCGCTCTCGTGCTCGTCGCCGACATGATGTGGTCCACCTCCGCGCCCGCCACCAGCAGCGCGTCCGTGATGAGCCTGCGGTGGCAGCGCCAGGGCACCGCCTCGCTGCACATGATGGCCGGCCTGCCGTGCCCGGCCAGTTCCAGGAGCTCGTCCAGCCCCTCCTGGAACTCGTCCGTGGCCATGTGGTCGGCGTAGTCCCGGAATGCCTTGACCCGCCACGCGCCATTGGGGCTCGGCACGTCCTTCGGCGTGTGCCGCCGCCCGCCGAGCCCGGGAATCCAGCGGTACTCGATGTCGGGCGGCAGCGCCTCCTCGATGGCGGACCGGTTCCACTGCGGGAACTTCCGCGACGAGGGGAACGAGCGCACATCGACCAGATGGGTGATGCCGTTGTTCCGCAGCATCGTCACCAGCTCGTCGAAGTCACGCGTGGAATGCCCCACCGTGCGGATGCGGTTCGTCATCCCGGCGCCGCCTCACCCGACCCGCCCATGCCGCCGGTTCAGGCGTTCGCGGCCCGCACCAGCACCCGGTCCTGGGAGATCTTCACGTCCCAGTCCGGCTGCGCCACCGTAGCCGGACCCCGCGTGACCTCGCCGTCCGAGAGCCGGAACGCGCTGCCGTGCCAGGGGCAGTGGATGCAGCCGTCCGCGTCGACCTTGCCCTCGTCCAGCGGGCCCCCGGCGTGGGTGCAGGTGGCCGAGAGGGCCTTCACCGTCCCGCCGTGCCGCACCAGCACCACCGGCACACCGCCCGCGTCGACGCGCAGCGGCTTGTCCTCCACCAGCGACGTCAGCGCCGCCACGTCCGTCCACTTGCCCGTCGGCTCCTCGAAGGCCGTGTGATTGACGCCGATCCCGTTGACGTACGACAGATGCCCGCCCAGGTACGCGGAGGCGCCCGTCAGGCCGAGGCCCACCCCGCTCAGCACCACTCCGGCGCGCCGGCGTCCGGTCAGCCGGGACACCCAGGACGCGGCCTGCAGCACGGTCGCCGCGCTGTTGAGCATGCCGTGCACCAGACCGACCCGCTGGGTGGGCCCGATGGTGTCGGCCCAGTCGGAGGCGCCGGTCGCGGCCGTCGGTACGGCGGCGAGCAGGCCGAAGCCGACGAGCCTGCGGGCCGCCCGGGCGCCGCGTTCGCCCGCCGTCAGGTCCAGCAGTGTGGCCATGCCCCAGGCGCCGATGGGGATGTCGGTGAGCACCGGGTGCAGGGCGTGGCCCAGCCAGACCCCGGAGAGCGCGTTCTTGACCGCGGTCGGCTCGGTGACCCGGTTCACCAGGGCGGCGGCCTTGCCGGAGACGGCGTCGAGCGCGCTGCGGTCCTCGATGTCCTGGATGACGTGCTCGATCTGCTTGGGCATGACGGTCGCTCCTCATAGCGTTCGGACCTGACGGGCCGGTGCGCCGGCTCGCGCTCTCATCTGGACCAGGCTCCCCGCGCCCGTCCATCTCGGGCCGCCGGTACGGCGGTTCGCCACCGGGTGGGACGCCGGGTTCCCGTGTTCAGCGGGGCCACTCCCGTGGACCCGCGCCCCGCCACTCGACCCACCCCGCGCTCACGACGTCCGTCTCCTCCAACGACGCCAGGACCTCCGGCCCGGCCCGGCGCAGGAACTCCACGACGTCCAGCACCGTGTAGGCCATGCCGACGAACCGGTCCCCGACACGCACCCGCCTGCCCCCGTCGGGGGCGGGCGGGTAGATCACGACGGGGATGTCCGGGGTCATGTCCCGAGGGTGGCCCAGGACCACGGCCGCCGCATGCCGGAGTGCTCCGAGGAGGCTGCCCGGGGTCCCGCTACTCGACGGCGGGGTCCTCCTGCGTGTGCCGCATCGCCTCCTGGACGGCCCGCTCCAGTGCGCACCGGTCCTCGCCGGTCTCGGCCGACCGGTCGGCGATGGCCGCGCACACGGCGTCGTAGGCCGTGCGCCAGCGGCGCCGCTGGGCGTCGTACTCGCTCCCGGTGAGACCGGCCAGCCTGGCGCGCTCCACCTCGGCGGACCGTTCCAGTGCGATGAGGCTGTCGGGAATGTCTGCCACGTGGGGATCGTAAGCGCGGAGGCCGACGGGCGCCCGTCGGAGGGCTTTTCATCCGAGGCCGGAGCCCTCGCGGATTGGTTTCGATCTTTATTTCACCCGATCGGGGGAGTGACCAATCCGCTTCCGCCGCAGGTCCGGATTCCCCACGTGAGGGATGAAGAGAAGAACCACCGGTCGCCGGGCGGCCCGGCGCACTCCGCACCGGGCGCGTCGAGCGGGCTGCCCGCGGGGTGTGCCGCGCCGGCGACCCGGAACCGGGCGGTGGCGGCCGCCCGGGGCCTTCTCTTCGGCGGAGTCGGGGCGCGGGCTGCCACGGGGCGCCCCGACTCCATCTGCTCCGGTGCCGCCCCGGCCGGGCCCTCCGTCTGCTCCGGTGCCGCCGCGGCCCGGCCCTTCGGCGGCCCGCGCCCCCTCCTCTGGCAGCCCTCCGAGGGCGGCCACACCCTTGGCCGTACGGCCACCGCCCCGGACCACTTCTTGCCCTTGACGAATCCCGGCGCGGCACCCGCCGCGCGCCACCCTCAGGAGATGACAGAGAAATGATGACCACCACCCGCACCCGCCGTGCCGCCGTCACCCTCGCCGCCGCGGCGGTGCTGCCGCTGGCGCTGAGCGCCTGCTCCTCCGGCAGCGAGAAGGACAACGGCAAGTCCGGGTCGTCGTCGCCCGCCGCCTCCTCGCCGAAGGCCAGTGAGGGCATGAGCGGCATGGACGAGCCGTTCGGTCCGGCGTGTTCGTCGGTGCCGAAGAACGGCGCGGGTTCCTTCGACGGTATGGCCAAGGACCCGGTGGCCACGGCTGCTTCGAACAACCCGGCGCTGTCGACGCTGGTCACGGCGGTGAAGAAGGCCGGTCTGGTCGACACCCTGAACAACGCGCAGAACATCACGGTGTTCGCGCCGACCAACGACGCCTTCAACAAGATCCCGAAGGCGACGCTGGACAAGGTCCTCAACGACAAGGCCCAGCTCACCAAGATCCTGACCTACCACGTCGTGGGCAAGAAGCTGGCGCCGAAGGACCTGGAGAACGGCTCCTTCGACACTCTGGAGAAGTCCAAGCTCATGACCTCGGGTTCCGGTGAGTCCTACAAGGTCAACGGCTCCGCCAACGTCGTCTGCGGCAACGTCAAGACGGCCAACGCCAACGTCTACATCATCGACTCCGTCCTGATGCCCAAGAGCTGACCCGGCCCCACCAGCAGCGCCCGCCCGCTCCGCAGACCCCTCGGAGCGAGCGGGCGCCCAGCCCTTTCTCCAGTCCGTCGCCATTCAAGGAAGGAAACGCTCGATGCGCCGAATCGCCGTCGTGGGCAGCGGAGTCGCCGGACTCACCGCCGCACATGTGCTGCGCCGGGCCCACCACGTCACCCTGTACGAGGCTGACGACCGCCTCGGCGGCCACGCCCACACGCACGACCTCATAGCCCCGGACGGCCGCATCGACCGGGTCGACTCCGGCTTCATCGTGCACAACCGGCGCACCTATCCGAACCTGCTCCGCCTCTTCCGTGAACTTGGCGTCACCACGCAGGAGTCGGAGATGAGCATGTCCGTCCGCTGCGAGGGCTGCGGACTGGAGTACGCCGGAGCGCGCGGCGCGGGCGGACTGCTCGCCCAGCCCCGCAACCTCCTGCGCGGCCCCTACCTGCGGATGCTCGCCGAGGTCCCCGCCTTCCACCGGGCCGCCCGCGCCCTGCTGGAGCGTGCACCCGGATCGACCCTCACGCTCGGGCAGTTCCTGGACCGGGCGGGCTTCTCCCCGTACTTCCGGGCCCACTTCATGACCCCGCTGGTCTCCTGCGTCTGGTCCTGCGACGCGGAGACGGCGCAGCACTACCCTGCCGCCTACCTCTTCAGGTTCCTCGCCCACCACGGCATGCTCTCCGTCACCGGCTCACCCGTATGGCGGACCGTGACCGGCGGCTCACGCAGCTATGTCGACCGGGTCGCGGCGGAGGTCCAGGAGGTGCGCACCGGCACCCCGGTCCGTACCCTGCTGCGCCACGCCGACGGCGTCGACATCACCACGCAGGACGGCGCCACCGACTCCTACGACCAGGTCGTCGTCGCCGTCCACCCCGACCAGGCGCTCCGGCTGCTCGGCGACGCCACCCGGGACGAGAAGGAGGTCCTGGGCGCCTTCCGCTACTCCCGGAACACCACCCTGCTGCACACCGACGCCGCCCTGCTGCCCCGGGCCCCCGGCGCCCGCGCCTCCTGGAACTACCTCATGCCGAACTGTTCGGCCGGCTCGGACCGGGTACGCGTCACCTACGACATGAACCGGCTCCAGCGTCTCGACGCCTCCCAGCGCTACCTCGTCACCCTCGGCGGCGAGGACCGCGTCGACCCCGCGCGCGTCCTGGCCCGGATGAACTACGAACACCCCGTCTACACCCCTGAGTCGGTCGCCGCCCAGCAGCGACTGCCCGAACTCGCCACCTCCGTCACCGCGTTCGCCGGCGCCTACCACGGCTGGGGGTTCCACGAGGACGGCTGCCGCAGCGGCGTCGCGGCCGCCAAGGCGCTGGGGGTGACCTGGTGAGCGCGCCGGGCGCCCCCGCCCTCTACCCGTGCGTCATCCGGCACACGCGCCGCGCCCCCGTGCGCCACGCACTGCGCCACCGCACCTACATGTGGCTGATCGACACCGATCACATACCCGAACTGCCACTGCCGCTGAGGCCGTTGGCCCGGTTCCGGGCCCGCGACCACTTCACCGGCCGCGCCCCCTCGATCCGGGCCGCGCTCGACGGTTTCCTCGCCGAGCACGGCATCGACCTCGGCGGCGGCCGCGTCGTCATGCTCACCCACGCCCGCGTCCTCGGCCACGTCTTCAACCCCCTCACCCTGTACTGGTGCCACGACGCCGACGGCCGCCCCCGCTGTGTGGTGGCCGAGGTCCACAACACCTACGGCGGCCGCCACGCCTACCTGCTGCACACCGACGCGGCCGGACGGGCCGACGTGGACAAGGAGTTCTACGTCTCGCCCTTCTATCCGGTGGACGGCAGCTACCACATGCGGCTCCCGCTGCCCGGCGAGCGCCTGAAGCTGTCCCTGCGCCTGGACCGGCCCGGCAGCCCGCCCTTCACCGCCACCGTGCACGGCACCCGCCGCCCGGCCACCCCGGGCGCGCTGCTGCGTCTGTCCCTGCGTCATCCCTGGTCGACCCTCGCGGTGTCGGCCGCCATCCGTTTCCACGGCATCCGCCTGTTCCTCAGGGGCCTGCCGGTGCAACCGCGCCAGGTCCGCCACGACCCGGAGAACGCCACATGACCACAGCCCACCCCCGCCCCACGACCAGGACCGAGGAAGCCGCGGTCCCGGCCCCGGTGGACGCCGGCCGCTGGCCCGACGTGGCCGCCGTGCCCAAGGCGTCCTGGCCGGTGCGGACCGTCGCCGCCGCCGTCGTACGGCACGCACTCGGCGGGCTGCCGCTGCGTGTCCGGTTCCCCGACGGCACCACCCTGGGCCTGGGCGGACCGCTCATAGAGGTGCGGGACCCGGACGCCTTCCACGCCCGCATCGGCACCACGGGCCTGATCGGCTTCGGCGAGTCGTACATGGCGGGGGAGTGGGACGCCCCCGACCTGGTCGGCGCGCTCACCGTGCTCGCCGCCCATGCCGCCGACCTCGTCCCCGCCCCGCTGCAGCGCCTGCGCCGCCTGTGGGCGCTGCGACAGCCCGCCGCCCAGCGCAACACCGCGACCGGCGCCCGCGACAACATCAGCCGCCACTACGACCTGTCCAACGACCTCTTCGCCCTCTTCCTCGACGACACCCTCACCTACTCCTCCGCCGTCTTCCGCGGCTTCCCCGCCGAGCACGCCCTGCTCCCCGCCGCCCAGCACCGCAAGATCGACCGGCTGCTGGACCTCGCCGAGGTCGGCGAGGGCACCCGGTTGCTGGAGATCGGCACCGGCTGGGGCGAACTCGCCCTGCGCGCCGCCGCCCGCGGCGCCCACGTCACCTCGCTGACCCTCTCCCGCGAACAGCGCGACCTCGCCCGGCAGCGGGTGCGTGAGGCGGGCCTCGCCGACCGGGTCGCCATCGAACTGTGCGACTACCGCGAGGCCGAGGGCACCTACGACGCCATCGTCAGCGTGGAGATGATCGAAGCGGTGGGGGCCGAGTTCTGGCCCGTCTACTTCCGCACCCTCGACGATCGCCTCGCCCCCGGCGGCCGCGTCGCACTCCAGGCCATCACCATGCCGCACGACCGGATGCTCGCCTCCCGCGACACCCACACCTGGATCCAGAAGTACATCTTCCCCGGCGGCCTGCTGCCCTCCGTCGAGGCCGTCGACGAGATCGTCCGGGAGCACACCGGGCTCGGCGTCACCCGCCGCGACGCCTTCGGCGCGCACTACGCCGAGACCCTCAGGCTGTGGCGCGAACGGTTCACCGAGCGCGCCGAGGAGGTCGACGACCTCGGCTTCGACGCCGTCTTCCGCCGCCTGTGGACCTTCTACCTCGCCTACTCCGAGGCCGGATTCCGCTCCGGCTACCTCGACGTCCAGCAGTACCTGTTCACCAAGGAGCCCACCCGATGACCGACGTCCGCACCCCCGTCCGCACCGGCGCCGCGCATCGGCTGGCCGCGCTCGTCGAAGACGCGCTCGGCGCCCCGCTGCCGGTCCGGCTGCGCGCGTGGGACGGAAGCGAGACCGGCCCGTCCGACGCCCCCGTGGTCGTACTGCGCTCCCGGCGGGCCCTGCGCCGTCTGCTCTGGGAGCCCGGAGAGCTCGGCCTCGCCCAGGCGTACGTCACCGGCGAAATCGACGTCGAGGGCGACCTCGCCGAGGGACTGCGCGCCGCCTGGAAGTCCGCGCGCGAACGGGGCGCGCACACCCCGAGGCTCTCCCTGGCGGACCGGGTCCGCGCGCTCGGGGAGGCCACGCGGCTCGGCGTCGTCGGGCCCCGCCCGCCCGCACCCGCCTCCCAGGCCCGGCTGCGCGGCGGCCGCCACACCAAGGCCCGCGACCGCGCCGCGATCAGCCACCACTACGACCTGTCCAACGACTTCTACCGCCTTCTCCTCGACGACACCATGGCCTACTCGTGCGGCTACTGGACCGCCGAGGACATGGACCCCGCCGACGCCCAGCGCGCCAAGCTGGAACTGATCTGCCGCAAGCTCGGCCTCACCCCCGGCGCCCGGCTGCTCGACATCGGCTGCGGCTGGGGCTCGCTCACCCTGTACGCCGCCGAGCACCACAAGGCCCGGGTCACCGCCGTCACCCTGGCCCGCGAACAGGCCGCGTACGTCCGTGAGCAGGTGCGCGAACGCGGCCTCGAGGAGCGGGTGGAGGTGGTGTGCCAGGACTACCGCGACATCACCGGCTCGGCCTACGACGCCGTCGCCACCGTCGAGATGGGCGAGCACGTCGGCGACGCCGAGTACCCCGCCTTCGCCGCCTCCCTGCACCGCATGGTGCGCCCCGGGGGCCGGGTGATGGTCCAGCAGATGTCGCGGGGCACGACGGCGCCGGGCGGCGGCGCGTTCATCGAGGCGTACATCGCGCCCGACATGCACATGCGGCCCCTCGGTGACACGGTCTCCCTCCTGGAGGCGGCCGGCCTGGAGGTGCGCTCGACGGAGTCGATGCGCGAGCACTACGTGCGCACCGTCGCCGCCTGGTACGAGACCCTGGAGCGCCGCTGGGACGACGTCGTCGCCCTGGTCGGCGAGGAGACGGCCCGCGTGTGGCGGCTGTACCTGGTCGGCGGGGCGCTCGCCTTCGAGGAGGGCCGCATGGGCGTCGACCAGATCCTCTCCGTGCGCCGCTCCGGTGCGGGCGCCAGTGGCCTCGACCTGTCCGAGGCCGCCGACTGGTACCGGAACCTGGAGGAGCGGTGAGCGGCTTCACCTGGTCCGCCTTCGCCGCCAACCTCGGGTGGGCGGCGCTCACCGCGTTCGGCGTCATGGTGATCACCTTCGCCGTCGCCGTCCGCAAGGGCATGCACCGGATCGTGGACATCGCCTGGGGCGCCGCCTTCGCCGCGGTCGCCCTGGCCACGTTCGGCGCGTCGGCGGGCGAGGGCGACCTCGGCCGCCGGGTCCTGGTCACCGCCCTCACCGTGATCTGGGGGCTGCGGCTCGCCGTCCACATCGGACGCCGCAGCCGCGGCCACGGCGAGGACCCGCGCTACGCCGAACTGCTCGGCAAGGCGCGCGGCAACCCCCACCTGTACGCCCTGCGCATGGTCTACCTGCTCCAGGGCGCCCTGGTGTGGCTGGTCTCCCTGCCGGTGCAGGCCGCCCAGTACGCGACCGGCCCGCTCTCGGCGCTCGCCTGGGCCGGTACGGCTCTGTGGGCGCTCGGCATCTTCTTCGAGGCCGTCGGCGACGCCCAGAAGGCCCGTTTCAAGGCCGACCCCGCCAACAAGGGCCTCATCATGGACCGGGGCCTGTGGCGCTACACCCGCCACCCCAACTACTTCGGCGACTTCTGCGTCTGGTGGGGCCTGTTCCTGGTCGCCTGCGACGGCGGAGCCGCTCCCGCCGTCGTCTCCTTCGTCTCGCCGCTGGTGATGAGCTACCTGCTGATCAACGGCAGCGGCAAACGACTGCTGGAGCGCCGCATGTCCGGCCGGCCCGGCTGGGAGGAGTACGCCTCCCGCACCAGCGGCTTCTTCCCGCTGCCCCCGCGCGGCTGACGGGCGGCGAAGCGACTGACGCGTAAAGAAGGAGGGGAGCCCCGGACCACCGGGGCTCCCCTCCTTCGTACGTCAGCTCCGCCTACGACGGCATGCTCAGCACCGTCACCGGAGGAGTCGTCGGCCTGGTCGAGCCACCCGCCGGTTCCACGGTCACCCCGACCCCCGAGGCGCCGTCCACCGCGCCCCGCATCAGCACGCTCTGGCTGGCGCGCGCCGGATCCATCAGACCGGCGTCGCGCATCGTCCCGCCGTCGTCGAACCAGAGCTGGTACACCTTGCCCTTGGGCGGCTCGGGCATCCGGGAGGACACGAACACCGCGCGGTCCCGCTGGGCGGAGACCACCACCGTGCCGGTACCGCCCGCCACCTTCACCGTGCGGGACCTGGCGTCCGGCGCCGCCAGCACCCCGGCCAGCTCGGCCGACTGCCGTTCCGCCTGCGCCGCCCGCTGCTGGGCGTCCTGCGCGCGCTCCCACTGCCACACCGCCGTCCCCCCGAACACGGCCGCCGCGGCCACGCACGCCGCCAGCGCCCAGCGGGCCGGGGCCGCGCCCAGGGCCCTGCTCCGGCGCACCCGCTCCACCGGGGTGGTGGTGGGCGTCAGTTGGCGCACCGAGCCGGCGCGGCGCAGCACCTGCTCCCGCATCGCCGGGCGCACCGGCACGACCGCGGCCAGCGCCAGCCGGGCCGCGGCCGCCTCGAACTCCTCCACCTCGCGGGTGCAGGAGGGGCAGCCGGACAGATGGTGCTCGAAGTCGGCACGCTCGTCGTCGGGCAGCGCGTGCAGCGCGTAGGCACCCGTCAGCGTGTGCGGATCGGTCATGGTCACGCGGTCACCCCCAGGCAGTCGCGCAGCCGGATGAGGCCGTCGCGCAGTCGTGTCTTGACGGTGCCGAGCGGCAGCGCGAGCGCCTCCGCGACTTCCCGGTAGGTCAGCCCCCGGTAGTAGGCGAGCGTCACCGACTGACGCTGGAGGTCGGTCAGCGTGCGCAGACAGCGCCGCACCTGCTCCTGCTCCAGCCGGGACTCCACCTGTTCGGTCACCTCGTCGTACTCCGGCGTACGGTCCAGCAGGGCCGCCTTGGTGTCACGGGCGGCGGCCGCCTCCACCGAGCGGACCCGGTCCACCGCGCGCCGGTGCGCGAGCGTCAGAATCCAGTTGATCGCCGTGCCCCGGTCGGGCCGGTAACGCGGCGCGGTGCGCCACACCTCCACCAGCACGTCCTGGGCCACTTCCTCCGACTGCGCCAGATCGCGCAGCACCGCCCGGACGACACCGAGCACCGCACCGGCCACCGTGTCGTAGACCGAGGCGAACGCCTCCTGGTCGCCGAGGGCCACCTCGTGCAGCAACTGCTGCAGATCCGGCTCCGCTGCCGGGTTCCTGCCGATGTAGACGGCTTCCTTCACAACTGTCCTCTCCAACGTTGCGCCGGGGCGGGGCTCTCACGACGTTCCGCGAGAGTCGTCCCCGCGTAATCCGAGGCCAGGGGGGCCGCGGATTGGTCACCCGGACGAAAACTGACGACGGGCTCAGACCAGCCCGGTGACGGTCACGGTGACCTTCGGCGGCTCCTGACCGGGTACCAGCCCGGCGAGCCGTTCCTCGGTGGCCCGTACAACGGCGCGGACCACGTCGAGGGTGCGGACGTGCCCGCGCGCGACGAGGTGGATCTCCACCCGCCACGGCCCGGCGTCGTCCGGACGGCTCACCCGCACCCCGGAAGGCGCGGCCCGGCCCCCGTTCCCGGCGCTCGCGCCGCGCGGCAGCGCCGAGCGCAGCAGCCCGCCGAGGCCGGGCCGGAGGAACGCCACCCCCGGTACGGCCTCCACGGCGGCGGCGATCTCCTCGGTGAGAGTGGTGCGCAGCGCACGGTCAGTCATCGGTCGGGTCCTCCTCGAATCCGGCCGGAACGTCCACCAGGTCGGTGATCCGGATGTCCACCGACGCGGGCCGCAGCCCCAGCCGCAGCCGGGCCTCCTCGGCCACCCGGCGCCGTACCTCCTCGGCCACCTCCTCCAGCGGCACGCCCGTCGGGGCGTGCACCTCAAGGCGCACCGTCACCTCACCGCGCGCGGACGCCTCGGGCGGGGCGATCCGGCACGAACCCGCGCGCACCCCGGCGACCGTCTCGGCGGCGGTCCGCAGGGTTCGGGCGGCGACCGCCTCCATCACCCACAGGTCCTCGTCCTCGTCCCCGAGCGGCACCGGGCGTCCCGGCCGCAGCTCCATCCGGACCACGTCCATGACACGCCGGGTCAGTGCCGAGGCGTCGTACCCGCTGTCGTCCGGGACGCTCTCCTCGCGCAGTTCCCGGACCGTCGTCTCCAGCAGCGTCAGTTCCCGCACCGCACCCGCGCAGTGCGGGCAGGCGGCGCGGTGCGGGTCGGGCGTGCCCTGCTCCCAGGCGTCCCAGACCTCGGACAGCAGCCGCCCGCAGGCGAGCCGCTCGTCGTCGCCGTCGGGCCCGCTGTACCGGTCGGGCGGGTCGGTGTGCGTGGTCATCGCCAGGCCCCCAGTGCTCGTGTCAGACAGCGTCGTGCGCGGAAGACGCGGGCGCGCACCGCCTCCTGGCTGATGCCGACCGTCTCCGCGATGAACTCGTAGGAATGTCCGTCCAGTTCGCGCAGCACCCAGCAGGCCCGCTGCTCCGCCGACAGCCGGTCCAGCTCCCGGCGCATCCCGCGCACCGCGTCCCGCGCCTCGGTGATCCGCTCGGGGGAGTCGTACTCCGGCGCCGCGACCTCACCGGCCGCCTCCAGCGACGTCACCGGCCTGCGCGCCCGCAGGACGTTCAGGCAGCGGTTGGTGACGATGCGGTAGATCCAGGTGCCGAACGAGGAGCGCCGCTGGAACTCCGGCAGCCGGCGCCACGCGCTGATGAAGGCGTCCTGTACCGCGTCCTCCGCCTCCGCGCGGTCCCCGAGCAGCCGGGTGGCGAGGCCGACCAGCGCCGGGGCGTGCTCGCGCACCAGCACCGCGAACGCCTCCTCGTCGCCCTCGGCCGCGCGCACCGTCAGCAGGTCGTCGTCCGGCCGCGCCGCCTTCGCCTCCCGTGCCGGAGTTCCGTCCGGCGCGCGTTCCGGTCCCGGATACGCGATCTGTCTGCGGGCCCCCGACACCGGGCGGCTCCTCTCCGTCGTCCTGCCCCTTCGACACCTCGAAGGCTCTTTTGTGACGCGGTATCCGCCACGCCACTTTTCTGCCGTTCCCCTCATCCGCTACTTCAGGCGCGAAAACCCAGGTGGATGCAGGTCATGGGGCGCGTCAGCGGAGGGAAAACAGGCTTCAGCGGAGAAAATCCGGGAATCCGCGTCACATTCGTGGACCGGCCGGGTCCAACGGAACGACAAAGCAGTACGGCCCACCGAGAGGACCTGGTCATGAGCGTCCAGAGCGCACCCGCCACCGGCATCGCCCCGGCGGCCGCCACCACGAAGCAGCAGGCGTCCACGACGGCCCTCGCGGGCGGCGCCACCGGAGCCGACGAGCCCGCCGCCACGCGCGGGCGGACCTCCATCGCCGATGTCGTCGTCGTCAAGGTCGCCGGTGTGGCGGCGCGCGAGATCCCCGGCGTGCACGCCATGGGCGGCGGCCTGTCCCGCACCATCGGCGCGGTCCGCGACCGCGTCCCCGGCGGCCGCTCCAACGTCGGCCGGGGCGTCAAGGTCGAGGTGGGGGAGCGGCAGACCGCCATCGACCTCGACCTCGTCGTCGAGTACGGCGTGCCGATCGCCGACCTCGCCCGCGACGTGCGGGAGAACGTCATCGACGCCGTGGAGCGGATCACCGGCCTGGAGGTCGTCGAGGTCAACGTCACCATCAACGACGTCCACCTCCCCGAGGACGAGGACGGCGCGCCGGAGACCACCACCTCCCGCGTGGCGTGACCCCCGCCCGGTCGGGGCAGGGCAGCAGCGATGAGCATGAAGAAGGGCGCGGAGAGATGGACAGAGCGCTGGTAGGGCTGATCGCCGGCATCGCGCTGGCGTTCGCGGGCTGGTTCGGCGGGTTCGGGGCGTTCCTGCTCGTGGCCGCGCTCGGCGCGGTGGGCTACGCGGTCGGGCACTGGTTCGACCGGGGCGGACGCGCCGAGGACCTGCGGCACGCCTTCGAGCGGGGCCGCCGATGACCGCCCCCGAGCGGCGCGGCACCACCACGGTCTCCGGCCGCGCCGTCCGCCGTATCGCCGGCCGCGCCGTCACCGAGGCGCTGCCCGACCGCGCCGCGCGGGCGACCGGCTCCTCGGCCTCCGTGCGCGGCGGCCGGGCCGAGGTCGCCGTCGACGTCGCGCTGCCCTACCCGGCGGCGCTCGCGCCCACGGTCCGCCGCGTCCAGGACCATGTGACCGCCCGCACCGGCGAGTTGACCGGCCTCGACGTGCGCACCGCGCGCGTCGGCGTCACCACGCTCACCCCGGACCGGCCGGCACCGGACGCACCGGCCAGGGAGGCGGCGCCCGCTGGACGCGTCCCACGCCGTTGGTGGGCGCAGCGCAGGCTGCCCCTCGGTGTGCTCACCCTGCTCGCCACCCTGACCTGCGGCGCGCTCGCCGCCGACCTGATCCTCGTGCACACCGGGCACCGCCCGGCCGCCGCCTGGCGCACCGGCGCCCTGCACTGGCTGTACGTGCACGGACCCGGCGAACCCCCGGTCACCGCGGCCGCCCTCGGCTGCGCCCTGCTCGGCGTCTGGCTGATCGTCCTCGCCGTCACCCCCGGCCGGCGCGGCCTGCTCACCGCACGCTCCGCGGCACCGGCGACCCACGTCGCCGTGGACCGCACCGCGGTCGCCGCCCTGCTCCGCGACACGGCCGCCGCGACCGAGGGCGTCGACACCGTCGCCGTACGGGTCCGGCGCCGCCGCGCCACCGTGCGCGCCGCGCTCGCCTTCGGGGACCGCGCCGCCGCCCGTGAGCAGATCACCGACGCCGCGCGCCGCGCCCTCGCCGAATGCGGCCTGCGCCGCCCGATGAAACTGCGCGTCGCCGTACGCCCCCTGCCGGTGTGGACCCCGCCCCCGGCCGAGACGGCACCGGCACCCATGGCGCTCGCGGCACCGGCCGGGGGAAGCTGATGCAGACCTCCCGCACCGTCCTCAACCGCTGCGTCCTTGCGATCACCGGCCTGGCCCTGCTGGCCGCCGGAGCCTGGCTGGCGTCCGCCGACCCGGCCCTCGGCACCGCACTGCCCGCCTGGTGGCCGGAGCCGTCCGGCGACGTCACCTTCCTCAGCCCCGCCCGCCTCCTCGACCTGCGGACCCAGGCGTGGTGGACGCCCACCGTCATGGCCGCCTCGGCCGCCCTCACCGCCCTCTTCGCGCTGTGGTGCGCCCGCCAGTTCCGCGGCGGCGGACGCGCGCTGATCACCCTGCCCGCACCCGGCGCCACCGTGCGCGCCCGCGCGCTGGAGGAGGCCGTCGCCCGCGACGCCGCAGCCCTCGACGGCGTCGCCCGCTGCCGCGCCCGCGTCCTCGCCGGACGCGGCCGCATCACCGTACGGCTGCACCTCTGGCTCCAGCCCGACACCACCCCCGACGCCGTACTCCCCGGCATCACCCGACTGCTCGGCCGGGCCGAATCGGCCGCCGCCCCCCGTCCCGTCCACGGCCGGGTCCGTCTGAGCGCCCGATCCCACCAGGTACCGCATGTCCGCTGAGCCACACGCCCCCGCCGCCACCCGCCCGCCCCGGCCCACCGAGTGGGGCGCGGCGTTGCGCCGCACACCCCTCGCCATGTGGCGCGACGACGTCTCCGACGACGCCGCCGCCCTCACCTACTACGCCATCCTGACCGTGCTGCCCGCCCTCCTCGTCACGGTCATCGCCTTCGCGCTGATCAGCCCCGGCACGGCGGAACGGTTCATCACCCAGGTCACCGCCTACGCCCCCGCCGAGTCCGGCGGCGAACTCCACGACGTACTGGGCCGCATGCTGCGCCCCGACTCCGCCATCTGGCCGCTGCTGGTCGCCGGCTCCGCCAGCGCCGTCTGGTCCGCCTCCAGCTATCTGGCGGTCTTCCGCCGCTCCCTGCACCGCATGCACCGCGTCGAGGACCACCGCTCGCCCCTGCGCAAGGCCCACCGGATCGTGCTGACCGCGCTGGGCCTGCTCGGCCTGCTCGTCGTCAGCGCGCTGGTGCTGCTGCTCACCGGCCCCGTCGCCGAGGCCGCCGGGCGCTTCTTCGGCCTCGACGCGACCGTGGCCTGGGTCTGGCGCCTGCTGCGCTGGCCCCTGCTGCTGGGCCTCGCGGTCGTCCTGATCGTGGTCGTCTTCCGCACCGGCCCCGTGCAGGCGCGTCGGCGCAGCCACAGCCTGCCCGGCGGAGTGCTCGCCGCCGCGCTGTGGATCATGGTCTCGGGGGGCTTCGCGCTCTACACCTCGGTGCTCGGCGGCTACAGCAGGCTCTACGGTTCCCTCGCCGGCTCGGTCGTCTTCCTGATCTGGCTCTGGCTGACCAACCTCGCCCTGCTCACCGGCGCCCAGTTCACCGCCGAGCTGAGCCGCACCCCGGCCGAACCGTCCCCGCCGGCCGACTGAGCGGCAGCGGCTGCGGGCCGGGTCCAGGAGCTGGGCCGCGATCCCGCTGAGCACCAGCCCCGTCGCGATCAGCAGCCCGTGGGGCAGCACGATCCCCGCCGCGAGCAGCACCCCGCCGAGCGTCAGCAGCCACCAGTACCGGGCACGGAAGGGGTGGTGGCCGGGGCGCGGCGGGGGTGCGGGTTCCTTGCGGCGGCCGTCGTACGGGCCGCTCCGGGCGAAGCGCCCCCGGACACCGGCCAGGGTCTCCTCCTCGTACACGTGCATCGGGCGCCTCCCTTCCGGTTCGCTTCCAGCGTCCCGGCCGCACCGCCGCCCGCGCCATCGGGTATGACCCCCATTTGCGTGCCCTGTGACCCGTAGGGGAGACCCGGACGGGTGCCCCCACGGATGGCGCCCCGACCGCTCCCCGCACAGGCTGTAGCTGACGGGCCCGACCGAGACCCGGCGCCGGGAGGTGAGGCGCGGTGCCCCTGTTCTGGCGGATCTTCCTGCTCAACGCCGTCGTCCTGGTCGCGGCCGCCGCCCTGCTGCTCGGCCCCGTCACCGTCTCCACCCCGGTCCTGCTCACCGAGGCCGCGATCCTCACCGCGGGCCTGGCCGCCATGCTCGTCGCCAACGCCGTCCTGCTCCGCGTCAACCTCGCCCCGCTGCACCGCCTCAGCCGCGCCATGACCACCGCCGACCTGCTGCGGCCCGGCGTGCGCCCGCCGGTCGGCGGCCACGGCGAGATCGCCGAGCTGATCACCGTCTTCAACGCCATGCTCGACCGGCTGGAGCAGGAACGGGCCACGAGCAGCGCCCGCGCCCTCTCCGCCCAGGAGGCCGAACGCCACCGCGTGGCCCAGGAACTCCACGACGAGGTCGGCCAGACCCTCACCGCCGTACTCCTCGAACTCGGCCGCGTCGCCGGCCAGGCCCCGCCCCGGCTGCGCGAGGAACTCCTCCAGGTGCAGGAGACCACCCGTACCGGACTCGACGAGGTCCGCCGCATCGCCCGCCGGCTGCGCCCCGGTGTCCTGGACGAACTCGGCCTGCCCAGCGCACTCAAGGCCCTCACCGCCGAGTTCTCCGGTCCCGGACTGACCGTCCGCCACCGGCTCTGTACCGACCTGCCCCCGCTCGGCCACGAGACCGAACTCGTCCTCTACCGCGTCGCCCAGGAAGGACTCACCAACATCGCCCGCCACGCCCACGCCCGGCACGCCGAGCTGGCCCTCACCCGCACCCCGGACGCCGTCGAGCTCCGGGTCGGCGACGACGGCCGGGGCATCGGCTGCGCCCCCGAGGGGTCGGGCCTGCGGGGCATGCGCGAACGCGCCCTGCTCATCGGCGCCCGCCTCACCGTGCGCCCCCGCCCCGGAGGCGGCACCGAGATCCGCCTCACCGTCCCCGTCCGGAGCCGCCCATGACCGCCCCGGCCCCCGCTCGCATCCTCCTCGCCGACGACCACGCGCTCGTCCGGCGCGGAGTCCGGCTCATCCTCGAGAGCGAACCCGACCTCACCGTGGTCGCCGAGGCCGACGACGGTGCCGAAGCCCTCGCCCTGGCCCGCACCCACCGCCCCGACCTGGCCGTGCTCGACATCGCCATGCCCCGGCTCACCGGTCTCCAGGCCGCCCGCGAGCTCTCCCGCACCCAGCCGGAGACCCGCATCCTCATCCTGACGATGTACGACAACGAACAGTTCTTCTTCGAGGCCCTCGCCGCCGGAGCCTCCGGATACGTCCTGAAGTCCGTCGCCGACCGCGACCTCGTCGAAGCCTGCCGCGCCACCCTGCGCGGCGAGCCCTTCCTCTACCCCGGCGCCGTGGGCGCCCTAGTCCGCGACTACCTCGAACGGGTCCGCGACGGCCGCGCGCTGCCCTCCAGGATGATCACCGGCCGCGAGGAGGAGATCCTCAAACTCGTCGCCGAGGGCCACACCTCGCAGCAGATCGCCGACCTCCTGGTCATCAGCCCCAAGACGGTCGAACGCCACCGCGCCAACCTGCTGCAGAAACTCGGCCTGAAGGACCGCCTGGAACTCACCCGGTACGCCATCAGGGTGGGCCTGATCGAACCCTGAACCACCGCTCCGCGGGAACCGGGGCCTCCTCGCAGGGCTTTGGGGCCGGTGGAGCCGGACGCACCGCTCTCATCGCGCGGGCCAGCAGATCCGCGCGTTTGGCGATGACCGGACCGAGGATCGCCAGCACCAGCACGTACCCCGCGATGAACGAGGCGAGCCGTCCGTCCAGCCCCGCGCTCGCCGCCATCGCGCCCAGGATCAGCGCGAACTCCCCGCGGGCCACCAGGGTGGTGGCGATGGCGGCGGCGGGCTCGGGACCGTACCCGTAGGTGCGGGCCACCAGCAGACCGGCGATCACGTTCATCACGATGGTCAGCCCCGCCGCCGCGGCCACCGGTCCCGCCACCGACGCGAGTCCTGCCGGGTCCAGCGCCAGCCCGAACGCGAAGAAGAAGATCGCCGCGAACGCGTCCCGCAGCGGATGCACCAGCCGCCGGATACGCGGCCCGGACGGCGTGCCCGCCAGGATCAGCCCCACCATGAACGCGCCGATCGCGTCCGCCACCCCCAGCAACTCCGACACCCCGGCCACCAGCACGGCCGCGCCCAGGAAGCTGATCACCAGCAGTTCGTCGTCACGGACCCGGATCAGCCGGCCCACCAGCCGGGTGCCGTACCGGGCGGCGGCGGCCAGCACCAACAGGAAGCCGAACGCCTTCGCCGCCTGCGACACCGTCTCCCCGACCCCTTCCGCGCCCCCGATCACCGGCTGGAGCGCGGCGAGGTACAGCGCGAGGAACAGGTCCTCCACCACGATCACGCCGAGGATCAGCCGGGTCTCCGGACGGCTGATCCGGCCCAGGTCGATGAGGATCTTGGTGACGATCGCGGAGGAGGAGATGCCGAGGACGCCGGCCAGCACCAGCGCCTCCCGCGCGCCCCAGTCGAGGGCGAAGCCGAAACCCAGGCCCGCGCCGACATTGAGCAGCAGATAGATCCCGCCCGCCGTCAGCAGCCGCCGCCCGCCGCGCCGGAGGTCGTCCAGCTTGAACTCCAGGCCCAGGTAGAACAGCAGCAGCACGAGCCCGAGCGCGGACAGCATCTCGAAGTCGCGCGGGTCCGACACCAGGGCCGGACCGGGGGTGTGCGGGCCGAGCAGCAGACCGGCCAGCATGAACAGAGGGATCGTCGGCACCCCGAAGCGGGCGCCGAGGCGGGCGAGGAAGGCGGCGGCCAGGAAGGCGCCGCCCATGGCGAGCAGGGTGTCGGCATGTCCCACGGGCCACCTTCGCCTTCCTCGCGGACGCTTCGAGGGCCCGCACCCCGGTGCGGTTCCGGGCGCGAGGCCCCACGCCGTCGGACCGTCCAGGTCCGGGTCGCGGGGGCCCTGACACCGTCGCACGCGCGAGCGCCGGACCACCATCGGTGCCGGCACCCATGCCGGGAGGTGTCCGGCACCCATACGCGGCCGCGCCGCCGTACGGCGAACGCCCCGTGACGAATTGCCGACCACCGTCCGCCGTGTTTCGTTGGGTGCTGAGCCGTCCCCGTCCCGGTGGCGGCGCCCTTGCCGGCTGGAGGAACCGTGGCCGAGAAGTTCGTGCAGATCATCGCCTTCGAGACCGACCGCATCGACGAGATGCGCACCCTGGCGATGGACATCGACAGGCGTTTCGGGGGCATGGAACACGGCCCCACCTACCAGGCCGTCCTCAAGGACAAGAACCAGGACGACCGCTACTACGAGGTGCTGGAGTTCGCCTCCCTGGAGGCAGCCGGCCGCAGCCGCCACGACCCCGAGGCCCGCGCCTTCGCCGAGCGCATGGCGGCCCTGTGCACCAGCCCGCCGTCCTTCATCGAGTGCGACCTGCTGGAGGCGTCCCGGCCGAGCTGACCGGGACGCCCGCGCCGGCTACCCGATCCGCCACAGATGGTCGTCGGTGCCGTTGTCCGCGAACTGCACGACCTGCGCGCTGTTCGCCGTGGACATGCGGTCCACGCCCAGCACCTTGCCGCTGTGCTTGTTCTGGAGCCGGAACCAGCCGTCACCGCTGTCCAGACGCCGCCACAGATGGTCGTCGGTGCCGTTGTCCTCGTACTGGACGACCAGCGCGCTGTCGGCCGTCGACATGCCGTCCACGCCCAGCACCTTGCCGCTGTGACCGTTGCGGACCAGGAACCAGCCGTCCCCCCGGTCGAGCAACTGCCAGGCGTGGTCGCCGGTCGGCGTGTCGTCGTATTGGACCACACGGGCGCTGTTGGCCGTGGACATGTTGTCCACGGCCAGCACCTTGCCGCTGTGCTTGTTCCGCACCCGCCTGAACGGCGGCTCCGGGGTCCAGGGGCGGCCGTCCGGAGCGGCGGTCGGGAAACTGCTGATCCGCAGCCGGGCCGCCCCCATCGGGACCAGCGTGACCGTCTCGACCGGAGAGGTGGAACGGGCCGGGCTCTGCTGGAGCGGCGCGACCACGTGCTCGTCGTCCGCCACCCACTCCGGGACACGGCGGGCCCGCGCCGTCAGCCGAACGGGCGTGCCCTCCAGGGTGAACGGGTTGGCCGGGACCGGACCCGCCGCCCGGACGAACTCGGGCACCGCGCCCGGCACCAGCCCGTAGTTCCACGCGGTGGTGGCGTGCACCTCGTACTCGGGGAAGGCGTCGTCGCCCGCGTAACGCACGTACCGCTCGCCGATCCGCAGCGCGTACGTCAGCGGGCCGTGCGCCACGCTGACCGCGTCCCGCTGGCCCGGCCAGGTGCGCACGGTGGTGCGCTGCGGCAGCCGCAGGGCGACCACGTCGCCGTCCGCCCAGGTGCGGTCCACGGTGACGAAGGCGGGGCCCGGCCGCGCGGCCACCGCCTGTCCGTTCACCGTGAGCACCGGGGCCGCGCACCAGCCCGGCACCCGCAGCCGCAGCGGGAAGCGGACCGCTCGGGGTGCCGACAGGGTGAGCCGGACCGTCTCGCCGAAGGGATAGTCGGTCTCCTCGGTGACGGTGACCCGCGTACCCCCGGCCACCGTGGCCGTCACCCGGCAGGGCGCGTAGAGGGCGGCCGCCAGACCCTGGTCGGGGGTGGCGAGCCACAGCTCCTCGGTGAAATTGGGCCAGCCCATCCCGTAGTTGTGCGGACAGCAGCGGTACTGGTCGACGCCCGGCTGGAACGACTGCATGGCGAAGCCGTTCTGGAACTGCCCCTGCGACTTCACCGTGTCGTCGAGGTCGACGCTGTTGGCGCTGGTGACGTAGTGCACCGCCCGGCCCTGCGGATCGAGCGAGGCGGGCAGCATGTTGAACGCCAGCTCCTCGCACCGGTCCGCCCACACCGGGTCCCCGGTGACCCGGGTGAGCAGCTCGTGGCTGGCCATGAACTCGACGATCCCGCACGTCTCGAACCCCTGCCGGGGATCACCGAAGCCGGGCCGCAGATTCTCGTCCCCGGCGAACCCGCCACCGGGGAACTGCCCGTGGGAGCCCAGCACCTGGTCGTACGTGCGGTACGTGGCACCGGTGTCGGAGGCCGAGCCGGAGAGCCGGGCGTACTGGGCCGGTTCGCGGAAGCCCTGCGCGATGTTGACGTTGTGCGCGGTGGGCAGTGGTCCGGTCCAGTCGGCGCCCCAGGTGTGCATCTTGTCGGCCAGGTCCAGCAGGAACGCGTCGCCGGTCCGCTCGTGCAGCCACAGCGCGATGTCGAGACCGTCGCCCCAGCGGGTGGAGATCCAACTGTGGTCGAAGGCGCCCTTGCCCTGGGCGTTCATGAAGGTCAGGAAGCGGGTCAGGAAGGGGATGATCCGCTGGTCGCCCGCGTACTCCTGCCAGGTGCGCAGCGCCATCAGCAGCGGCAGGAACGGCCAGAAGTCGGGGCCGCCGTCGAGCGAGGTACGCAGGGAACGCGGGCCGAAGAACCCGTCGGACTCCTGGGTGGCCAGCACCGCGTCGATCCAGCGGCGGGACCGCGCCAGCGCGTCGGCGTCCCCGGTGGCGATGGCCAGCGGGACGAAACCCCGGAGCCAGTAAGGCAGTTCCTCCCAGCCGGGCTTCTCGGGGTGCACCCAGCCGGAGGTGTCGAAGTCCAGGAAGTGCGAGCGCCGGTCGTAGCGCCCGCACAATCCGTCGAGCTGAAGCCTGAGCTGGCCGGCCAGCCAGCCGCGCGCGGTGACGCTGCCGGGCGCGAGCCGGGTGAAGGCGGCCGGGGCCGGCGCGCGGGCGGCTCTGCCCGCGGCCGGGGCGGCGTGCGCCAAGGGGCCGGACAGCGCGACCGAGCCCAGCGCCAGCGCGCCGCCGGCCAGGAAGTGACGTCGGTGGAGGGACATGCGGGCGCTCCTGGGGGGTGAGTCCGGCATGGGGGTTGCGCGGCCCGCCCCGCTGAGGCGGGGCGGGCCGGCAGGGTTCTTCAGGTGTTTCAGGAGGTGCAGGTGAGCGTGCCGTTCTCGGCGCCCTTGATCAGCGCCTCGTGCGCGGCGTGCAGCCGCGCGGTGTCGGCCTTGAGGACCTTGCGGTCGTAGGTGAGCAGGCCGTTCAGCTCGCCCTCGACGTCCGTGATCTGGGTGTACACGGCGCCGTTGCCGCCCTTGCAGGCCGCGAGCTGCTCGACCTCCTTCAGCCGGTCCAGGTAGACGTCGGTGTACGTCTCCGGGGTGACGCCCACATAGGTCATCTGGACCGGGAAGGCGTGTCCGGGAACACCCAGACCGAGGCCGCCGTACTCGCCGCTGACCAGGGCCCGTTTGCCGTCGGCCGCCGGGACCTGCGGGCTGGGATAGCCGTGGGCGTCGGCGATGTCACCGTTGCCGCCGTCCACCGCGCCGCAGCAGTTCAGGCCGCTCATGTTGTTGACGAGCCGGGTCGGGTCGAGGGACTTGGCGTAGTCCGCGATCCGCGCCTGGTCGTACTGGCCCCAGCCCTCGTTGAAGGTGACCCACATGACCACCGAGGGGTGGCTGTCGTGCTGGAGGATCATCTCCTTCAGCTCGTGCTCGTACTCGGTACGGGCCGCCGCCGACGGGTTGACCGTGTTCATCGCCGGCATGTCCTGCCAGACCATGAGGCCCAGCTTGTCCGCCCAGTAGTACCAGCGGTCCGGCTCCACCTTGATGTGCTTGCGCACCGAGTTGTAGCCGAGCTGCTTGTGCACCTTCAGGTCGTAGGCGAGCGCTTCGTCGGTCGGCGCGGTGTGCAGCCCGTCGGGCCAGAAGCCCTGGTCGAGCGTGGCCATCAGGAACACCGGCTTGCCGTTGAGTATCGTGCGCTGCTTGCCGTCGACCGTCTTGACCTCGACCGAGCGCATACCGAAGTAGCTGCCCACCCGGTCGGCGTTCGTGCCGCGGCCGACGGTGACCTTGAGCTGGTACAGGTGCGGGTCGTCCGGGGTCCACAGGTGCGGACGGGGGACGGGCACCGAGAAGGCAGAGCCGCTGGTGCCGCTCGCCCGGCCGACCTCACGGCCGCCGTCGTAGGCGACGGCCGTGACCGGCACGCCGTCGCGCACACCACGCACGTTCACCGACACCGAGCGGTTCGCCAGGTCCGGGGTGGTCTTCACGTCCTCGGCGCGGTCCCGGCCCACCGGCTCCATCCACACCGTCTGCCAGATGCCGGAGCTGGGCGTGTACCAGATGCCGCTGGGGTCGAGGCGCTGCTTGCCGATCGGCGGGTTCTCGCCGTTCGCCGAGTCGGTCGGGTCGTAGACGCCGACGATCAGCTCCTGGGGGCCGCCGTTCTTCTTCAGCGCGTCCGTGACGTCCAGGCTGAACCGGTCGTACCCGCCCTTGTGCTCACCGACCTTCTTGCCGTTGACGTAGACCACGGCCTGCCAGTCGACCGCGTCGAAGTTGAGCTGGAGCCGGCGTGAGCCGTGCACCTGCCAGTCGGCGGGGACGGCGAAGGACCGCTTGTACCACATGCGGTCCTCGTGCCGCTCGACCCCCGAGAGCTGCGACTCGACGGGGTAGGGCACCAGGATCTTCTCGCCCAGCTTCTTGCCCGTGGGCGGCTGCTCGCCCGCCTCGGCGCCCGCGAACTCCCAGGTGCCGTTGAGGTTCTTCCACTTGTCGCGGGTCAACTGCGGCCGCGGGTACTCGGGATGGGCGTTGGTGGGGCTGACCTTGTCGGCCCAGGGGGTGCGGAGCTGGTACGTGGAGCGGTTGCTGCCCGTGCTCCAGAAGTCGGAGACCTCGGCGCCGTCGGTGCCGGTCAGGCCGCCCTTGCCGTCGTAGCGCAGGTCCGCGTAGCCGCCGTGGCCGCCGACCACCGGCTCCTTGAGCGGCACGACCAGCTTGCTCGGGTCGGACGCGTCCAGGTGGGCGGTGCCGCGCGGCCAGGCGGAGCCGCCGACATCGATGTCGAGGTGGTCGTCGAACCCGGCCGGGGGAGCCTTCAGTTGCTGGGCGAAGTCCAGCACCAGGGTCTTGCCGTCCGGCTGGATGGCCGAGTCCTGCGGGCCGTTGTAGGTGAACCCGTCGGGCAGGCTGAACGCCGACTGCGGGATCGCCTCCTTGGCACCGCCGGGCGGCGTCCAGCGCACATGCAGGTTGGAGCCTCCGTAATGCTCGAAGTACTCCACCTTGATGTCGTAGGCGTGACCCGCCTCCAGGGTGACGGGCGCCGAATTCTGCTCACGGTCCCAGTCGTCCACCCAGTGGTCGATGACCGGCTTGCCGTCGATCCACAGCCGGAAACCGTTGTCGCCGGTGATCGAGAAGGTGTGCGCGCCGGTCTTGGCCGGGGTGAGCCGGCCGGTCCAGCGCACGCTCACGTCGTCCTGCTGCCCGGCGCGGGCCTTCAGCCGCGGTTCGAGGTCGGCGAAGTCGAGCGAGGGGTCGAAGGAGGTCGCCTTCAGCGCGGCGAAGTCGAAGGCGCCGGAAGCCGACTGGGTGTAGTACTCACCCTTGAGGCCGTGAGCCTCCGCCGGGCCGTCGGCCTTCGGAGCGGCCGGGGACGCCGGGGACGCCGGGGACGCCTGGGACGCCTGGGACGCGGCGGCGCCGGAGACGACGAGCGTCAGAGCGGTGAACGCGGAGGCCAGCCAGCGGTGCGGGCCGGACCTGCGGCGAGGGGATGGTGGCACGAGTACCTCCGGGGGGAACGGAGTTGCGGGTGCGTGCTCTGCCCGTGCTCCAGCACATCTTGTATAACGTTGGAAACAAGGGCAGTTGGCATGAGAACACGCCTCCTGCGCTCTGTCCAGGTGTCTGACACGAGGCGTGGGAGGACTGAGGATGCGCGTGAGTCTGAAGGACGTGGCCGAACGTGCGGGGGTCTCCGTGAAGACCGTCTCCAACGTGGTCAACGACTATCCGCACGTCACCCCGGCCATGCGGGCCCGTGTCCAGTCGGCCATCGACGAGCTGGGCTACCGGCCGAATCTGACCGCTCGTCACCTGCGCAAGGGCCGCACCGGGATCATCGGTCTGGCCGTACCGGAACTCGGCAACTCCTACTTCGCGGAACTCGCCGGCGCCGTCATCGACGCCGCCGCCCAGCACGAGTACACCGTCCTGCTCGACCACACCCAGGGCCAGCGCGAACAGGAGATCCTGGTCTGCCAGGGCTTTCGCGCAAGGGTCATGGACGGCCTGATCCTCAGCCCCCTGGAGCTGGAGACCGAGGACCTCGCCGCCCGCCGCGACGACGCGCCCCTGGTCCTGCTGGGCGAGCGCCGCTACGACCTGCCCTACGACCACATCGTCATCGACAACATCGCCGCCGCCCGGGCCGCCGTACGCCATCTGCTCGCCCTCGGCAGGCGCCGCATCGCCTTCCTCGGCGCCCGCCAGGACCGCATGCACCAGCCCGCCCACCTGCGCTTCATCGGCTGGCAGGCCGAACTGGCCGCCTCCGGCGTGGTGGTGGACGACCGGCTCGTCGCCTCCACCAGCGGCTGGGGCCACGAGGACGGCGCGCGCGCCATGGCCGAACTGCTGGACTCCGGCGAGCGCCCGGACGGGGTGTTCGCCTACAACGACCTGGTCGCGCTCGGCGCGATGCGGGTGATGTTCGAGCGGGGCCTGAGGGTGCCCGAGGACATCGCGGTGGTCGGCTTCGACGACGTCACCGAGTCCCGGTACGCCGCCGTCACCCTGACCACCGTCTCCCCGGACAAGGAGGCCATCGCCCGGCTCGCCGTGGAGTCCGTCGTCGGCCGGCTCAAGGGCGACCAGAACCACGAGACCCCACGGGCCGCGCGCCTGCTCCAGCCCGGCTTCACCCTCGTGGAACGGGAGAGCACGCTCGGACGGCGCCCGTACTCGGCCTGACCAGTGCAAACCCCTTTCCATGGGCCGCAGTTGGCACCCATACCGGTTCGGTGTCGTCCCGCGCAGGGTGTTTACACGGCACTTCCAACGATGTAAAAAGCATCCTGATCTGGTCACCGCCGGACCGGCCTTCCGCAGTCCCGAAGTGGGGTAATCCGCATGAAGCCGCACTCCCGCACCACCACCAGAAACATCCTCGCCGTGGGGCTCGTCGCCGGGCTGGCGCTGGTCACCGGCTGTACCAAGTCCGAGAGCGACAATTCAGCCCCCTCGCAGACGAGCAGCGCGGGCGGCGACGCGGGCAAGCAGGTCGCCGAGAGCGGCGGCGGCAAGACCTGCGCGATCGGCGACTACGGCGCCGACAAGCTCGACCTGAAGGACGCCGTCGTCGGCTTCTCCCAGTCCGAGAAGGAGGCCAACCCGTTCCGCATCGCGGAGACCGCCTCCATCAAGGCCGAGGCCGACAAGCGCGGCATCAAGCTGCTCACCGCCAACGCCCAGTCGCAGTTCTCCAAGCAGATCAGCGATGTGCAGGACCTCATCGCCAAGGGCGCCGAGCTGCTCGTCATCGCCCCGCTGAACTCCGACGGCTGGGAGCCGGTGCTCCGCTCCGCCCAGGCCAAGAAGATCCCGATCATCACCATCGACCGGCAGATCAACGCCGCGCCCTGCAAGGACTACGTCAGCTTCATCGGCTCCGACTTCGTCGCCCAGGGGCGGCGCGCGGCCGACCAGTTGATCGAGGCCACCGGCGGCAAGGGCGAGATCGCCATCCTGCTCGGCGCGGCCGGCAACAACGTCACCACCGAGCGGACCAAGGGCTTCGAGGACCGCGTCAAGGCCAAGGCCCCCGGACTCAAGGTCGTCTTCAAGCAGACCGGCGAGTTCACCCGCGAGAAGGGCCAGTCGGTCACCGAGCAGCTCATCCAGTCCAAGCCCGGCATCAAGGCGATCTACGCCGAGAACGACGAGATGGGCCTCGGCGCGGTCAACGCCCTCAAGGGCGCGGGCAAGAAGCCGGGCGCGGTGAAGATCGTGACCATCGACGGCACCCGCAACGCCGTACAGGGCATCGCGGACGGCTGGATCAGCGCCGTCATCGAGTCCAACCCGCGCTTCGGGCCGCTGGCCTTCGCCACCCTGGACTCCTTCACCCAGGGCAAGCCGGTCGGCGAGGACATCGTCATCCAGGACAGCCAGTACACCGGCGCCAACGCCAAGGCCGACCTGAACAAGGCCTACTGAGCGCCGACTTCGACCGGGCGCCGAGAGCCCTCCGAAGGTTCTCGGCGCCCCGAGCAGGCACGTCGCCCATGACCCCATGGAGAGCAGCCGTGACCGCACCACCCGACGAAGTCCTCGCCGTCACCGGCCTGACCAAGCGCTTCCCCGGTGTACTGGCCCTGGACGACGTGACGTTCACCCTGCGGGCGGGCCAGACCCACGCCCTGGTCGGCGAGAACGGCGCGGGAAAGTCCACGCTGATCAAGGTCCTCACCGGTGTCTACCGCCCCGACGAGGGCGAACTGCGCCACCAGGGCGCGCCGGTGGCCTTCCCCACCCCGCTCGCCGCGCAGCACGCCGGGATCTCCACGATCTACCAGGAGGTCAACCTCATCCCCCTGATGAGCGTGGCCCGCAACCTCTTCCTCGGCCGCGAGCCCCGCACCCGCCTCGGCCTGATCGACTTCGCCCGCATGCACCGCGAGGCGCAGGAGACCATGGCCGAGTACGGCGTCCACGTCGACGTACGCCGTCCCTTGCGCGAACTCGGTGTCGGCGCCCAGCAGATGGTCGCCCTCGCCCGCGCGGTCTCCGTCGACGCCCGCGTGGTCGTCATGGACGAGCCCACCTCCTCGCTGGAACCCCGCGAGGTGGAGACCCTGTTCGGCGTCATCCGGCGGCTGCGCGAACAAGGCATCGCCGTGCTGTACGTCAGCCACCGCATGGACGAGCTGTACGCCATCTGCGACACGGTCACCGTGCTGCGCGACGGCCGCCTGGTGCACACCGGCCCGCTCGCCGAGACCGGCCGCCTGCAGTTGGTCTCCCTGATGCTGGGGCGCGAGACCAGCGAGGTCCGCGCCGAGGGCGTCACCAAGTTCGCGGGGAGCCACGACGCCGGGGCACAACCCGTGCTCAGCGCACGCAATCTGACGCGACGTCACCAGTTGCACGACGTCTCGCTGGACATCCGCCCCGGTGAGGTCGTCGGCCTCGGCGGGCTGCTCGGCTCGGGGCGTACCGAGACCGCCAAGGCCATCGCGGGCGCACTCACCCTCGGGGCCGGAGAGGTCACGGTCGCAGGGCAGCCGGTGCGCACCGGCTCGGCCGCCGCCGCCATCCGGGCCGGGATCAGCCTGCTCCCCGAGGACCGCAAGTCCGAGGGCATCGTGCCGGGCCTGTCCGTCCGGGAGAACATCGCCCTGGCCGCGCTGCCCCGCATGTCCCGCTTCGGGCTCGTCTCCGAGGCCCGTGTCGACGCCGTGGTCGACACCTTCATGAAGCGGCTGCGGATCAAGGCCGCGAGCCCCCACCAGAAGGTCGGCGAACTCTCCGGCGGCAACCAGCAGAAGGTGCTGCTGGCCCGCTGGCTGGCCATGCACCCCAAGGTGCTCCTCCTGGACGAGCCGACGCGCGGCATCGACATCGGCGCCAAGGCCGAGGTGCAGAAACTCATCGACGAACTCGCCGAGAACGGCCTCGGCGTGCTGCTGATCTCCTCCGACGTGGAGGAACTCATCGAAGGGTCCGACCGGGTGGTGGTGCTCCGGGACGGCGCGGTCGTCGGCGAGCTGACCGGGGACGAGGTAGGGGCCGACCAGCTCCTGCGGGCCATCGCCGAGGCCGCCGAGGAGGAGGCGCCCCACCATGACTGAACTCACCCTGGGCAGCCGGACGTTCCCCGACCGGAACACGGTCGTCGGCTGGCTCCAGAACTACGGCGTCTACCTGGGCCTCGCCGTCCTGCTGCTGTTCAACGTGGTCTTCACCGACCACTTCGTCTCCGGCGAGAACTTCCGCACCCAGGCCGTCCAGGTCTCCCCGGTACTGATCGTCGCCCTCGGCATGGCGCTGGCCATCGGCACCGAGGGCATCGACCTCTCCGTCGGCGCCGTGATGGCCCTGGCCACCTCCGTCACCTCGCTCTACCTCGGCTACGGCCCCTGGCTCGCCCTGGTGGCCGCCCTGGTCGGCGGCGCGGTCATCGGCCTGGCCAACGGCTCGCTCATCGCGTTCGTCGGCGTCCAGCCCATCGTCGCCACCCTCGCGCTCATGGTCGGCGGCCGTGGCATCGCCCTGGTGCTGCTGCCCCAGCTCAAGGACGTGCGCGACCCCGCCATGGCCACGCTCGGCTCCGGCAGCGTGGCCGGCATCCCCTACCTCGCGCTGATCGCGGCGGGCCTCGCCCTGGTCGTCGGCTTCACCGTGCGCCGCACCACCTTCGGCCGCAGGCTCCTCGCCATCGGCGACAGCCGCCCCGCCGCCCAGCTCGCCGGACTGCCCGTCCACCGGGTCCTGATCACCGTCTACATCTGCTCGGGCATCCTCGCCGCCGTCGCCGGGTTCCTCGCCACGGCCCGGCTCCAGGCCAGCGACCCCAGCTCCCTGGGCAACCTGATGGAACTGTCCGCCATCACCGCCGTGGTCGTCGGGGGCACCCCGCTCACCGGCGGACGCGTACGCATCGGCGGCACGGTGGCCGGCGCCGTCCTCATCCAGCTCCTGACGGCCACGCTCATCAAACACGACCTGCCGTCGTCGTGGACACAGATCGC
Organism: Streptomyces seoulensis; assembly: GCF_022846655.1. Taxonomy (NCBI): domain Bacteria; kingdom Bacillati; phylum Actinomycetota; class Actinomycetes; order Kitasatosporales; family Streptomycetaceae; genus Streptomyces; species Streptomyces seoulensis. Next base: position 3,379,341 of record NZ_AP025667.1, on the reverse strand, counting down.
CCAGGCCGTGGTGATCGTGCTCGCGGTGTACGCGGCACGGGAGAGGAGCAAGCGGTGATGACCAGCACCAAGGAGCACCCCACGACGGCCGGGCGGACCGCACCCGCGTCCGGCGACACCGGCCGGCGCGGCGACCGGCTGGCCGCCCTCGCCCAGCGGCACGGCGCCCTGGTCGCCCTCGTCGTCCTCGCAGCCGTCGCCTCGCTCTCCTTCGACTCGTTCGCCACCGGCGACAACCTCGGCAACATCGCGGTCTCCTCCTCCTTCCTCGCCACCGTCGCCCTCGGCATGACCTTCGTCATCGTCAGCGGCGGCATCGACCTCTCGGTCGGCTCCGTCTTCGTTCTCGGCGGAGTCCTCGCCGCCTGGGGTTCCCAGTACGGCACGGTCGTCGCCCTGCTGCTGCCGCTGGTGGTGTGCGCGGCGATCGGCCTCGTCAACGGCCTGCTGGTGGCCCGTACCGGACTCGCGCCGTTCATCGTCACGCTCGCCTCGATGCTCGCCGCCCGCGGTCTCATGCTGGCCATCACCGACGAGGGCGCCGACACCTTCCTCGTCGACCCCGACTCCGTCTTCGCCTCCCTCGGCCAGGGCAAGCTGCTCGGCATCGGGACCCCGGTCTGGATCACGGCGGTCCTCTTCCTGGGCGGCGCCGTGCTGCTGCGCAGCACCTGGTTCGGGCAACGCGTGTACGCCGTCGGCGGCAACGAACAGGCGGCGGCGCTGATGGGCGCCCCCGTCGCCCGCACCAAGATCAGCGTGTACACCCTGTCCGGGCTGCTGGCCGGCCTCGCCGGGGCGCTGAACGCGGCCTACCTCGCCTCCGGCGTCACGATCCTCGGCTACGGCATGGAGCTGGACGCCATCGCCGCCGTCGTCATCGGCGGCACCCTCCTCACCGGCGGCCTCGGCTACGTCAGCGGCTCCCTCGTCGGTGTGCTGCTGCTGAAGGTCATCCAGAACGTCATCAACCAGATCGGCTCCCTCGACTCCGCCTACCAGCAGGTGGTCAGCGGGGCGTTCCTCGTCCTGGTCGTCGTCGCCCAGACCTGGCTGGCCCGGCGCCGACGCGTCGGCTGAACGCCCCGCGTCCGCTCACCCGGCCGCGGTCAGCGCCCCCAGCGCGCTCGCCTGGGTCCGCCAGTCCACCTGGTTCGGACCCGTACCGGCCCAGCGCTGGCCGAGCCGGTTCAGCGGGTCCCGGTCCTTGGTCCACACCGAGTCGGCCTGCCGCACGAGATACGCGCGGTAGGCCGACGAACCGGTGGCGGACGCCAGATCGGCCAGATGCCGCACGAACACGCCCTTGAACTGCTTCTGGTTGTCGTCGCAACTCGCGCCGCCGACATCGCACGACTCGGTCAGCACCCCGTCACGGGTCAGCGCGGAGGAGGACAGCGCGGCGTCCGCCAGCCGCTTCGCGGTGTCCAGGTAGCGGCCGTCCCCGGTCGACCGCCACAGCTCGGTGAAGCCGCCGATCGCCAGCCCCTGGTTGTAACTCCACACCGTCTGGCCGTTGTTGGCGCATCCCGAGGTGAGGCCGTCGTTCACCAGACCCGACCCGTTGATCATCCCGCTGCGCAGGTACCAGTCGCCGGCCGTCACCGCACGCGCGCCCCACACCGTGTCCCCGCTCAGCCGCTGGTGCAGCGCCGACGTCAGCCACAGGTACAGCCCGCTGGTCACCGCGTTCTTGTACGTGCGCTCCCGGTTCCACCACACCCCGCCACCGCAGGTGCCCGTGTCCCAGAACCCCCGCACGTAGTCCGTGATGGTGACCGCCTCGTCCAGATACCGTCGCTCGCCCGTCTGGTCGTACGCCGCCACCCAGGCGATCGCCCACCACGCCGCGTCGTCCACGGCCCGGCTGATGAAGTGCCCCTCCACCGGGTCCGAACTGCGCCCGCCCGCCGGGAAGACGCCCTTGTTCTGCTCGAAGGTCCGCGCGATCACCCAGTCGTAGTCGTGCCGGCCCGTGCTCCGCGCGAAGTCGCTCAGCGAGGTCAGTGCCACCGCCGAGTTCCACCAACTGCTGCGCCACCAGCCCTCGTCGGTCCGGTACGACGCCATCAGCGCGTCCGCCGCTCCCCGTGCGCGGGTCGGCGCCGGACGTGCCCACGCGGTGCAACTCCCGTCCTGGTGCGCGGACTCACGGCCGCAGGCGCGCACCGCACCGCCATACAGCAGGCCGCGCGGGTCGCGCGTGGCGAACATCGCCGTGCGGGTGGAGGCCGACCCGGACGGCACGCTCGTCCGGCCGAGCGACGAGCCCTCCGGCCAGCTCGCGCCCTCGTCCCAGGACCGGTCGAGCCAGATCTCGTCGCCCGCGCCGCCGTTCTCCACCACGCCCCACGCCAGACCGTTCGCCTGGTCCATGTGCAGGCTGATGGTGCGCCCGTACAGCGTGGTCGCGGGGACCGGGCGCTCGTCGCGGGCCGCCGTGGCCGGGTCGGCGCCGTCGCAGGAGGTGCCGTCGCACACCCGTGGGCGGAACCAGTCCGTGCAGGTCACCCCGGCCGCGTCCGCGCATGCGCGGACCCAGCCGCGCCGGTGGCCGACGGGATCGGTGACGTTGTACATCAGCGTCCGGGTGCCGGTCCACGAGGCGGGGACGCTCGCCTTGCCGAGCAGCCCGTCCCAGCTCGCGCCCCGGTCCCAGGAGCGGTCGAGCCACACCGCGTCGCCCTGCCTGCCCTGGTCGACACTGGCCCAGACCATGCTGTCCGGCTCGGAGACATGCAGCCTGAGCAGGCGGCCGTTGACGGTGCGGTCCGGCACCGGGAACGACTCCTGGCGGGCCTTGGACGGATCGAGGGTGTCGCAGGAGAGGGCGCACACCGCTGTGGCGGCACGGGCGGGGGCGGGCAGGGCGAGCACTCCGCCGAGCGCGAGGGTGAGGGCGAGCAGCGCGCCCAGGAAGCGAGGTCTGTGAACCGGCATGGCGTGTCCGTCCTCCAACGTTGAACAAGCCCAGTCACTTGCACGACAGCACCGGGGGCTCGGGCTGTACAGCATCAAAAGCAGCCACGGACGGAACACGCGTCGCTCCCGCTTCGCGCCAACTGCCCTGACAACGCTGTCTGTTCGACGCCTGGACACCGGAAAGCGGTGCGTGGTCTCATGCCGGGGAGCCGTGTTTACAACGTTGTAGCTCGTCAGTGATGCACCCGTCGTCTCCGCATGTCCGTCGCGCTCGGCAGAGCGCCACCGCCCCCTGGAGCGTGCTGTGCGACCACCCTTCCCCCGTTCCCTCCGCCCGACGCGCGGGCAGGCCATCGCCCTCGTCCTGGCCTGCGCGGGCGTCGCGCTCGCCCCCGTCGGCGCGGACGCCGCCACCCCGGCCGCCAAGGCCCGCTCGGCAACCGTGACCGTGCCCGGCGCCCGGTTCCAGGTGCTGTCCCCGACCCTGATCCGTACCGAGTACGCCGGGGACGACCGGTTCGAGGACGGCGCCACCTTCAACGCCATCGGCCGGAGCGCCTTCACCCCGCCCGCCTACACCTCGTCCGTCAAGGACGGCGTCCTCACCGTCACCACCAGCGCCCTGACCCTGCGCTACCGGGTGGGCTCCGGCCCCTTCACCGCCGACAACCTGACCGTACGGCTGAAGGCCGGGCAGAAGCAGGTGCTGGCCTCGCCCTGGCAGCGGCCCGACTGCGCCGTGGGCACCCTGTGCGAGGCCGAGGGACAGCTCCACGACGGCCCCGGTGTCGCCACGGACCACACCGGGTTCACCGGCAAGGGCTTCCTCGCGGGCTTCGCCGTCGACAACAACTCCCTGACCACGGACGTTCGTTCATCCGAATCCGGCACCTACGAGTACGCGGTCAGGTACGCCAACGCGGTCGGCGCCGACGGCCGCCGCGAGACCCGTACCCTCAGCCTCAGCGTGGACGGCGGCGCGAACAGGACGTTCAGCCTCCCGGCGACCGCCGACTGGAACACCTGGGGCGTGGCCCGGCTGCCCCTGAACCTCGGCGCCGGCGACCACACCGTACGGCTCCAGCGCACCGCCGCCGACTCCGGCAACGTCAACGTCGACAGCGCGGCCGTGGTGAAGCCGGGCGCCGACTACCCGGCGCGGGACCGCACCGCCGTCACCGGGTGCGCGTTCGGCACGAGCTGCGAGGCCGAGGACGGCCTCCTCGCGGGCTCCGCGGTCATCGCCACCGACCACCAGGGGCACTCCGGCGACGGATTCGCCGCCGAGCTGAACAAGGACGCCCGCCTCACCCGCCGCGTCGTGGACGTCCCCCGCGACGGCACCTACCGCCTGCACCTGCGCTACGCCAACGGCACCGGCGGCGACGGCCGCCACGAGAAGCGCACCATCGAGGTCCGCCCCGGCACCGGCACCCCCGCGACCCTCACCCTCGACCCCACCGCCGACTGGGACACCTGGCAAACCGCCTCCACCACCGTCGAGTTGAAGGCCGGCGCCAACGACGTCACCCTCGCCTGCCCCGACACCACGAGCTGCCACGTCAACGTCGACACCCTCGCCGTCACCGCGACGGCCGACCCCGCCCCCGAGCCGCATCTCGCCCTCGGCGGCTACCGCCGCAGCCTCGACGGACTCGACGGCGACAACGACCCCCACCCGCGCATCACCCCCGGCCTGCTGCACCGCGACGGCTGGCACCTCCTGGACGACACCCCCTCCGCCGTCTACGACGCCCGCACCGGCAAGGCCACTTCGCGCGCCGCACATGCCGGGAAGCCCTACCAGGACGGCTACCTCTTCGGCTTCGGCCACGACTACAAGCAGGGTCTCACCGACCTCGCCACCCTCACCGGCCCGCCGCGACTGCTGCCCCGCTGGGCCTACGGCGTCTGGTACTCCGAGTACATCGACCGCACGCAGAAGGACTACCAGGACACCATCGTGCCCGCCTTCCGCGCGGCCGGTGTCCCCCTGGACGTCCTCGTCACCGACACCGACTTCAAGGCCCCCAACACCTGGAGCGGCTGGAACTTCGACCCCGTCAAGTACCCGGACCCCAAGGGCTTCTTCGACTGGTCGACCGCGCAGGGGCTGCACAACACCCTGAACGTGCACCCCAGCATCCTGGAGTCCGACCCGCAGTACGCCAAGGCCCAGCAGACCGCCAAGGGCAAGCTGGCCAAGGGCGGTTGCGCCGGGTCGGCCGGCTCCGAGTGCCGTACCTTCGACTTCGGCGACCCCGACCAGCTCAAGGCGTACCTCGATCTGCATCGGCCCTTCGACCGCGCCGGGAACGACTTCTGGTGGCTCGACTGGTGCTGCGACGCGTCCCGTTCCTCGCAGCCCGGCGTCACGCCGGACGCCTGGATCAACCAGAAGTACGCCGACCTCACCGCCGAGACCGCCGAGCGCCCCTTCGTGCTCTCCCGCGCCTACGGCTCCCTCCAGGCGGGCGGCTACAGCGGCGGCGTCGGCCTGCCCACCGGTCCCTGGGCCGACAAGCGCAGCACGCTCCACTTCTCCGGCGACACCGCCTCCACCTGGGGCACCCTCGGCGCCGAGGTCGGCTACACCCCGGCCGAGTCCGCCGCCACCGGCATGACCGCCATCAGCCACGACATCGGCGGCCACAACGACGGACACGGCATCCCCGGCGCCGAGACCTACACCACCGACGACGGCCGCGGCCACCGCACCACCAAGCTGCCCGACGACCTGTACGCCCGCTGGGTCCAGTTCGGCACCTTCCAGCCCATCGACCGTCTGCACAGCAACCACAGCGACCGGCTGCCCTGGCAGTACGGCGACGCGGCCCGCGACTCCGCCGCCAAGTTCCTGCGCCTGCGCGAGTCCCTCGTCCCGTACACGTACACCCTCGCCCAGCAGGCCGCCACCACCGGCGTCCCCATCGTCCGGCCCCTCTACCTGGACCACCCCGAGGAGGAGAACGCCTACACCAAGGCGGGCAGCGAGTACCTGTACGGCCCCGACATGCTGGTCGCCCCGGTCACCACGCCCGGCACCAGCACCACCACCTCCGTCTGGTTCCCGCCCGGCAGTTGGACCGACTACTTCACCGGCCGCACCTACACCGCGGGCACCGGCGGCGCCACGTACGACGTGACGACCACCCTGGACACCATGCCGGTGTTCGTCCGCGCCGGCGGCATCGTCACCACCCGCCTCGGCAACGCCGCCCACGACTCCGGCACCCCGCTCGACCAGGTGGGCGTCACCGTGGCCACCGGCGCGTCCGGCTCCTTCACCCTCTACGAGGACGACGGCGTCAGCACCCCCGCCCGCCACCGCGCGGCCACCACCCGCATCACCCACACCGGCCACACCCTGCGCATCGCCCCCACCCAGGGCACCTACAAGGGGCAGCCGGCCCGGCGCAGCTGGACGGTCACCTTCCAGGGCCTGACCGAGCCCCCGGCCCGCGTCACGGCGAACGGCACCAAGCTCGCCGCCTCCGCCTGGCAGTGGGACACCACGACCCGCACCCTGAAGATCACCACCCCCAGGACCAGCGTCCGCGGGCCGGTGACAATCGGCTTCAACTAGCCCCGAACGGACGGGAGGAGGGCCCGCGCGACGACACCGCGCGGGCCCTCCACTACGCTCGATCCGAAAGACGCCGACCGAGGGGATGAGCACCGATGGACTACCGGGACGGCGTGGTCGTCTACTGGCGCCCCTTGTGCCCGTTCTGCATCAAACTCCGGCTCCGGCTGCGGTTCGCCCGGCTGCCCCGCACCGAGGTCAACATCTGGCGCGACCCCGACGCGGCCGCGTTCGTGCGCATGGTGGCCGACGGCAACGAGACCGTCCCCACCGTGACCGTGGCGGGCAACGCGATGGTCAATCCGACGATGAAGGAGATCCGGGAGGCCGTCCGCCGCCACGCCCCGCATCTGCTCGGTTCGACGCGCTGACCCGCTGCTCGCCCGACCCCCGCACGATCAGCCGGGTCGGCACCGTCACCGTACGGGCACGGGAGCGGTCACCGTCCAGGCGGGCCAGCGCCGTGGTGGCCGCCGTCCGGCCGATCTCCCCCGGGTTCTGGGCCACCACCGTCAGCGCCGGTTCCAGCGCCTCCGCGAGTGCCACGTCGTCGAAGGCGACCACCGCCACGTCCTTGCGGCCGCTGCCGGCCAGTCGCGCGACCACGCCGAGGGCCACGATGTTGTTGCCCGCGAACAGCGCGGTCGGCGGATCGGGGAGCGCCAGCAGCCGCGCCGTCGCCTCGCCCGCGTCGTGCTGGTCGTGGGCGCTGGCGATCAGCAGCCGGTCGTCGGGCAGCCCCGCGTCCCGCAGCGCCTCCCGGTACCCGGCCAGCCGCTCCCGCCGCGTGTAGAGCCGGGTGGGCAGATCCCCGACGAAGGCGATACGGCGATGCCCGTACCCGACCAGGTGCGCCACCCCCGCTCGGGCACCCGCCCGGTTGGAACTGACCACGCAGTCCGTCGCCAGCCCCGCCCCCGGCCGGTCCACGAACACCACCGGCAGCCCCACCGCCCGGTGCGGGCGCAGATGGGCGTGGTCGGCGCCCACCGACGGCACCACCATCAGGATGCTGACCCGGCGCGCCAGGAACTTGTCCGTCAGCGCCCGCTCCCGCTCCGGATCGTCGGCCGAGGACCCCATCAGCAGCGTCAGCCCGCGCTCGCGGACGCGGTCCTCGATGCTGCCCGCCACCGCCCCGAAGAACGGGTTGCCGAGGTCAGGCACGACCAGCCCGATCGTGGTGTCCGGGCCGCCCACCCGTATGTTGCGCGCCATCAGGTTGGGCTGGAAGCCCAGCCGCGCCACGGCCGCGAGCACCTGCTCCCGGGTGTGCGCCGAGGCGGGCCCGTCCTCGTTGAGGACACGGGAGACCGTCTTGGCGCTCACCCCGACCTCGCGGGCGACATCGGCCAGGGTGGGGCGGCGGTTCGCGGCCATGCGGGACACGTCTCCTGTGCTCGTCGGCTCCGGCAGGGCACCCCCAGGCCGGTGAAGTCAGGTGGCCTGGACCCCGGCGGCCTTCGCGGCCTCGGAGTCCGCGACGACCGTACCTCCGCTCTCGTCCACCGTGAGCGCCCCCGTCATGATGGCGACCACCTCCGCCATCGAGTACTCCGACGGCTTGATCACCGCCGCGCGGCGCCCCAGCCGGTGCACATGGACCCGGTCCGCGATCTCGAAGACATGCGGCATGTTGTGGCTGATCAGCACCACCGGCAGCCCCTTGTCCCGCACCCGCCGGATGAGGTCCAGCACCTGGCCGGACTCCTTCACCCCGAGCGCGGCCGTGGGTTCGTCCATCACCACCACACTGCGCGCCCACGCCACCGACCGCGCCACCGCGACCGCCTGGCGCTGCCCGCCGGAGAGCGTCTCCACGGCCTGGGTGAGCGAGCGCAGCCCGATCTTCAGATCGGCCATGTGCTCCGCGGCCTCCTGCCGCATCCGCTTCTTGTCCAGCATCCGGAAGACGCTGCCCAGCACACCGGGACGGCGCAGCTCCCGCCCCAGGAACATGTTGGACGCGATGTCCATCGAGGCGGCCACGGCGAGATCCTGGTGCACCGTCTCGATGCCGTGCGCGCGGGCGCTCTGCGGCCCGGTGAACCGGATCGGTTCGCCGTTCAGCCGTATCTCGCCCGCGTCCGGCACGATCGCACCGGTCAGCGCCTTGATGAGGCTGGTCTTCCCGGCGCCGTTGTCCCCGATCACCGCCAGCACCTCGCCGGGCAGCAGATCGAAGTCGGCGCCGTCGATGGCGGTCACCTGGCCGTAGCGCTTGACCAGACCACGGGCCTGGAGGACGGGCGTGGGGGAGTCGGCGGCGGTCATCGGGCCTTCTTCCGGGAGATCTGGTCGACGGTCACCGCGAGGATCACCAGGATCCCGGTGATCAGGGTCTGGTAGATGGACGCGACCCCCATCAACTGCAGGCCGTTGCGGAACACACCGACGATGAGCACACCGATGAACGTGCCCAGCACCGAACCGCGCCCGCCGAACAGGGAGGTCCCGCCGATGACCACGGCGGTGATGCTGTCGAGGTTGTCCGTCTGCCCGGCCTGCGGATCGCCCACGCCGGTACGGGAGATGAGCAGCAGCGCGGCCACCCCGTAGAGCAGACCGGCCACCGTGTACACGCCGATGGTCAGCCGGGAGGTGCGTACGCCGTTCAGCCGGGCCGCCTCCACGCTGTTGCCGAGCGCGTACACGTGCCGGCCCCAGCCGGTGCTGCTCAGCGCGTAGGCGAACAGCAGGAACAGGGCGATCGTCACCAGGGACCCGTAGGTGATGTCGGTGTGGCCCAGCGGGAAGGTCCCGCCGAGCGCGGTCAGCACTCCGGGGAGCTCGGTGACCGTCTGCTCCTTCGAGTAGATGTGGGTCAGCGCGAACGCCACGTTCAGCATGCCGAGGGTGACGATGAACGGCGGCAGTGGGATCTTCTCCGTCAACACCCCGTTCAGCAGCCCGAATCCGGCGCACACCAGCAGCCCCAGACCGACGGCGAGCAGCGGCGACAGCGAACCCTCGGCCGCCATCCGCGCCATCATGATGCTGCCGAACGCCATCACCGCCCCGCACGACAGGTCGATCCCCGCCGTCAGGATGATCAGGGTCTGTCCGATGGCGAGGGTGCCCACGACCATGACCTGCTGCACGATCAGCGAGAAGTTCCCGCCGGTCAGGAACTGGTCGGTGGAGAAGGCGAAGAAGACACAGGCGATCAGGAGGGCGGCCAGGGGACCGGTGGTGGGTGCCGTGAGCAGTCGGCGCGCCGTGCTCGGCGCCGTGAGCCCGGCGTACGGCGTGGTCGTGGCGGTCATACGACGTCCTTGTCGAAAAGGGGTGCCGGAGGTCGGGGGACTCGAACGGGAGGGGAGCAGGGGCGGCCGGCCCGGCGGGGGAGTGGCCGGGCCGACCGCCCGGTCAGGAGTGCCGGGGCATCAGCCCCAGCAGTTGTCCAGGCCGTACGCGGTGTCCTTCGCGTCCACCCCGGACTGCGCCTTGTCGGTGATCAGGGTGACGCCGGTGTCGGTGTAACCCGACGCCTTCTTCCCGTCCTTGGCGTACGACACCACCGCCTTCACGCCCTCGGCGGCCATCTTGAGCGGGTACTGCTGCGAAGTGGCCGCGATCTTCCCGTCCTTGACCGCCTTGGTGCCGGTGCAGCCGCCGTCCACGGAGACGATCAGTACGTCCTTCTCGCGGCCCTTGGCCTTCAGCGCGGTGTAAGCACCCAGCGCGGCGGGCTCGTTGATCGTGTAGACGACGTTGATGCCCGGCTCCTTCTGGAGGCAGTTCTCCATCGCCGTCTGCCCCTTGGTCTGGTCACCGGCGGTGTCCTGGGAACAGACCACGGACGGGTCCTTCGCACCGACCCCGAAGCCCTTGAGGAAACCGTCGTGCCGCTGCACGCCCACCGAGACGCCCGGGGCCAGGTCCAGCGTGGCGATCTTCGCCTTCTTGCCCTTCATCGCCGCCTTGGCGTACGCGCCGATCAGCTCGCCCGCCTTGAGGTTGTCCGTGGCGAACAGCGCGTCCACCGCGCTCTCCGGCTCGGTCGGCGTGTCCAGCGCGATCACCAGCACCCCCTTGGCGCGGGCCTTCGCCAGCGCGGGCACGATCGCCTTGGAGTCGCTCGGCGTGATCAGGATGCCCTTCACGCCGGACGCCACCATGTTCTCGATGGCGGTGACCTGACCGGCGTTGTCCCCGTCGAACTTGCCCGCAGCGGTGAGCAGTTGCGCGCCGTTCTCCTTGGCCGACCTCTCCGCGCCCTCCTTCATCTTCACGAAGAACGGGTTGGTGTCGGTCTTGGTGATCAGCCCGACCTTGACGCCGCCCGAGCCGGACCCGGACGACCCCGCGCCGGAGCCGGAGCCACACGCCGTGAGGGCCAGGGCCGCGACGCCCGTACACGCGGCGACTCTCAGCAGGGACAGGTGCGGGCGAGTGATGCGAGACATGAACGACTCCTGCGGGATTGCGAGCGGCGCGGCCGGCATCGGAACATGCCGTCCCGAGGTGTCATCGTTGACTTATGTCATCGTTGACACTGCATGGCGAGGATGATGGACGGCCCCTCACGGCGGCGTCAATGCCCTGGGCCTGTCACAAATCGGCAACGCATGCGGCTTGTGCCGCCCGGCGGGAATCAGCCAACGAACGCCGCCGCGCGAACCGTTGACGCGCCCGTGTCCCTGCCGCATCATCGACGCACCCGCTCGCTGTCATCGATGACATGAGTCAACGATGACATCTCCCGCCGACGCCAGGGACGACGGCGCCGGCGGCCTGCCCACTCCTTCCCGGACCCGTGCGCCCCGCGCGTCACGCTCCGCCGCGGGGCCGACCGCAGCACAGGAGATGTCATGAGCTCGGTACGTGGAGCGCGGCACGCTCGCGCCTGGCTGATCGCGGCGTCGCTGTCGGCCTGCGCCCTGGCGGCCGCCTCGCTCACCCCGCCGGCGGCCGCCGCCGACGCACCGCCCTACACCGAGACCTACCGCCCCCAGTTCCACTTCACCCCCGAGAAGAACTGGATGAACGACCCCAACGGTCTCGTGTACTACCAGGGCGAATACCACCTCTTCTACCAGTACAACCCCAACGGCAACTCCTGGGGCGACATGTCCTGGGGCCACGCCGTCAGCACGGACCTCGTGCACTGGAAGCAGCTCCCGCTCGCCCTCTCCCACGACGACAAGGAGATGGTGTTCTCCGGCAGCGCGGTGATCGACCGGAACAACACCAGCGGCTTCGGCACCCCGGACAACCCGCCGATGGTCGCCGTCTACACCAGCGCCTTCAAGAGCGGCGGCAAGCAGGCCCAGTCCCTCGCCTACAGCACCGACCGCGGCCGCAGCTGGACCAAGTACCAGGGCAATCCCGTACTGGACATCGGCTCCACCGAATTCCGCGACCCCAAGGTCCAGTGGTACGCGCCCACCAAGAGCTGGCTGATGACCGTCGCGCTGCCCACCGAGCACAAGGTCCGCTTCTACACCTCCAAGAACCTCAAGGACTGGAAGCTGCTGAGCGACTTCGGCCCGGCGGGGGCGACCGGCGGTGTCTGGGAGTGCCCGGACCTCTTTCCCCTCGCCGTCGACGGCAACTCACGCAAGGTCAAGTGGGTCCTGGTCACCAACGTCAACCCAGGCGCGGTGGCTGGTGGTTCGGGCACGCAGCACTTCACCGGTGACTTCGACGGCACCAGGTTCACCCCGGACGACGACGGCACGTACACCCCGCCGCCGGGCACGGCCGTCCAGGACTTCGAGGCGGCGAGCTTCGGGGACTGGACCGCCACCGGCACCGCGTTCGGCGGCGGACCGGCGTCCGGGGCGGTGGACGGCCAGCAGACCGTCACCGGCTTCGACGGCAAGGGCCTGGCCAACAGCTTCCACGGCGGCGACCCGAGCACCGGCACCCTCACCTCGCCAGGCTTCACGGTGAACACCCCGTACCTCAACTTCAAGGCCGGCGGCGGACGCCACCCGCACGAACCCGGCACCGCCGTGGACCGCGGGCCCACGCCCGAGGGCACCGTCCTCGCCGACTTCGAGGGCGGTACGTACGGCGACTGGACCGCGACCGGCGACGCCTTCGGCACCGCACCGGCCACCGGGACGCTCCCCGACCAGCAGCAGGTCTCCGGCTGGCTCGGCGACGGCCTGGTCAACACCTACCGGGGCGGCGACCCCGGCACCGGCACGCTGACCTCACCCGAGTTCACGCTGGACAAGGACTACCTGGACTTCCTCGTGGGCGGCGGCAACCACCCTGCCGCCTCCGCGAACCGCACCGCCGTCGAACTCGTCGTGGACGGCCGCACGGTACGCACCACCACCGGCCGTGACGCCGAGGCGCTCGGCTGGGCCTCCTGGGACGTGCGCGACCTCAGAGGCAAGCGGGCCCGCATCCGGATCGTGGACGACAACACCGGCCGCTGGGGCCACCTCAACGTCGACCACCTCGTCCTCTCCGACACGCGTGCCGAGGGCCTCACCGACGAGACGGCGGTGAACCTACTGGTCGACGGCCAGGTCGTCCGCAGCGTCACCGGCTCCGACAGCGAGGCGATGGACTGGGCCTCCTTCGACCTGCGCCCCTACCAGGACCGCACCGCCCGCATCCAACTGGTCGACCGCAACACCGGAGGCTGGGGCCACATCATGGCCGACAGCTTCACCGCGGCCCGGGCCCCCGCCCGCTCCGCCGTGGACCGCGCATCCTGGGTCGACTACGGCAAGGACCACTACGCGGCCGTGACCTGGAACGACGCACCCGACGGCCAGCGATACATGATCGGCTGGATGGCCGGCCTTGACTACGCCGGTGCCACTCCCACCACCCCCTGGCGCAGCGCCCAGACCGTGCCCCGCCGCCTGACCCTGCGCACGATCGACGGCCGCCCCCGCCTGGTCGGCGAGCCGGTGGCGGCGCTCTCCACCCTGTGGCGGCAGCCCGCCACGACGGCCGGCGTCACCGTCACGGACACCTCCCGCCCCCTCCCGGCCAAGGGCAAGGCCCTCGACATCGAGGCCACCTTCTCCGTCCGGGACGCGGCCCGCTTCGGCCTCAAGGTCCGTACGGGGGCCGGGGGCGAGGAGACGGTCGTCGGCTACGACCGCACGACCGGCGAGATGTACGTCGACCGCACCCGCTCCGGGGTCACGGACTTCAGCCCGTCCTTCCCAGGAGTCCAGCGGGCCCCGCTGAAGCCCCGCGACGGCAAGGTCAGACTCCGCGTCCTGGTCGACTGGTCCTCCGTCGAGGTGTACGGGGGCGACGGCGAAGCGACCATCACCGACCTGGTGTTCCCGGACCCGGCCTCCGACGGGGTCCAGGTGTTCGCCGAGGACGGCTCGGTGAGGCTGGACCGGGTGACGGTGCGGCAGGTCGGCTCGTACCGCGAATGACACTCGGGCCGGGCACCCGTGGCAGGGGTGCCCGGCCGGGTCGCCGGTCGCGTGGCGCCACCGGATCGCGCCGGGCGTCAGTGCGGTCGGTGGCAGAAGGCGATGAGAGCGGCCGTGAGTTCGGCCGGCGCGTCCTCCTGGACGAGGTGGCCGGCACCGGTGACCGGCTCGAGTCGCGCGCCCGGGATGCGGGCGGCGAGTTCCCGGCCCTTGGCGGGAGGGATCCAGGTGTCGTCCTGCCCCCAGCAGATCAACGTCGGCAGATCGATCTCGCCGTACCGCTCCTGCACTTCGTCGGTGTGGAGCTGGTCGGCCTGGGCGATCTGCCGGTAGAAGGCCGCCTGGCCGGGGTCGCCGAGCCAGGGCCGCACGAGCCGGTCGAGGAGGGTTGGGCGCAGACCGGGGCTGCTGGCCGAGCTGATGTACTCGCGCACCAACGCCTGGTGCAGCGGGGGTGGTAGCTGCTCGAAGACCTTGGAGTGCTCGCCGACGAGCCGGAAGAACGGGGAACCCCAGGGAGCCAGCGCGACCGGGTCGACCAGCGCGAGCGCACGGTAGCGAGCGCCGTGCAGCAGATGTGCCCGCAGGGCGACGGCACCGCCGAAGTCATGGGCGATCACCTTCGGTTCGTCGAGGCCCCAGTGCGCCAGCAACTCGGTGAAGACCCTGCCCTGGGCGGCCAGGGAGACGTCCTGGCCGTCGGACATCTCCGACGTGCCGTAACCGGGCATGTCCCACACGAACACCTGATGGTGCCGGGCGAGCGCGCGGGCCACGGCGCGCCATACGTAGGAGGAGAAGGGCGTGCCGTGCAGGAGCACGACCGGGTCCTGGCCGGGCTGACCGAGGCTGTCCCAGCGGACGCCACCCGACGTACTGCGGAACGTCTCTGACAGATGCCAATCACTCACGGTCGCTGTTCCTCTCGGTCGGCACTACAGGTACGGCCGGGTGATCAGCTCGATCGCGTGGCCGGCGGGGTCCTTGAAGTACACACCCCGGCCGCCGTGCTCGTGGTTGATCTCGCCGGGGCGCCGCATCTGCGGATCGGCCCAGTGCACGACGCCGCCGTCCCGGAGCCGCTGGTAGGCACGGTCGAACAGCTCGTCGTCGACGAGGAAGGCGTAGTGCTGCATCTGGATGTCCACCGGCGGCTCGGCGAACTGCAGCAGCACGCCGTCGGTGAGCTGGACGTTGACGAACGGCCCCCAGGACGGCGCCGCCTTCACCTCCAGCAACTCCCGGAAGAATCGGGCGGATTCCTCGCGGTCCCTGGCGGCGATGATGGTGTGGTTGAACGTTGCGGACATACGACTGACCTCACGGTGGTTTCGGACTCGGACGCGTGGTGACGTACGAGACCCGGAGGCCCGCGGGCGAAAGCCCGCCGCGCCCTCAGCCGTCCACCGGCTGACCGTTCTGTGCATGGCGTAGCGCCGATCCGGTGTTCACCCGGAGAACGCTACCGGTCCCTGTGCGAGTGATCCAGACCGGTCCTAAAACCTGTCCACGCGCCGGGCAGAGGTCTATGATCGACAACAAGGCGGGGTCGTAGCACAGAGGTAGTGCGCCGCGACAGCATCTCGGAGGACGTCGGTTCGAATCCGACCACCCCGCCCCTTTCTGCGTGACCCTGCCGAGCAGGCTCAACGGAGTTCGCGTGCGGGCCAGTTCGCCCTGGTGCGGGACGGGCCCACAACGGTTATCGTCCCGGCATGGCTGATCATCGCTCGATCGACGTCGGGGGTATCCGGCTGGCCTATCAGGTCGCAGGCCCCCCGGACGCGCCGCCGCTGCTTCTGCTGCACGCCCTCGGTGAGAACTCCACCGACTGGGAGCCCCTGGTCCCGGTCTTCGCGCAGCACTGGCGCGTCTACTTCCCCGACCTGAGGGGGCACGGCCGAAGCGAGTGGCCGGGGAAATACTCGCTCGAGCTCATGCGGGACGACGTACTCGGCTTCCTGGACGCGCTCGGACTGGACCAGGTGGATGTGATCGGGCACTCGATGGGCGGGGTCGCCGCCTACCTGCTCGCCGAGGAGCAGGCGCGGCGGGTGCGCCGGCTCGTCCTGGAGGACGTGCCGGCCCCGCTCCCGCGGCAAGTGACCAGCCCGATCCGGCCGGACGGGGAGCTGACGTTCGACTGGGAGGCGGTGCCGGCCCTCCGGGGGCAGATCGACACACCCGACCCGCGCTGGCTGGAACGCCTGAGCGGGATCACGGCCGAGACCCTGGTCGTGGCCGGTGGCCCGAGCAGTCACGTGGACCAGCAGGGCGTCGGCGAGCTGGCCCGGCGTATCCCGCGCGGACGGCTCGTCACCATTCGGGCCGGGCACATGGTCCATGCCGCCGAGCCGGTGAAGTTCACGCAGGCCGTGATGTCGTTCCTGCGGCCGGAGGGCGAGGGCCCCGCGTAAGGCGGCGGCGACCTCGTCGTGGACGGGGAGTGGGGGCGTGACGGTTCACCCCGCGCGGTGGTGAACCGGGTTCACTGCCCCACCCTCCCGTCGACCCGTTCACGCAGCAGATCGGCGTGTCCGCAGTGCCGGGCGTACTCCTCGATCCGGTGCACCAACAGCTCCCGGACCGCGATGCCCTCCTTGCCCACGTGCGCCCCCAGGTCCGGGTGCCCGGCCAAGGCGGCGTCGGTCGCGGCCTGTTCACGCTCCAGATCGCGGAAAGCGGCGTCGACCACGGCCTGTTCGGCGACGGCTCCGTCGAAGTCCGCGTCCCGCGCGCCGTAGATCTTCGGCAGCGGCTCGCCCTCGCTGATCCAGTTGCGCCAGTCCCGTTCCACCTCGGCGAGGTGCCGGACCAGCCCGAGCAGCGACATCGTCGACGGCGGGACGGACCGGAGGGCCAGTCGGGCCGCGTCGAGCCCCTCGCACTTCATCCGCAGGGTCAGCCGGTAGTTCGTCAGGAAGTCCTGGAGTGTCGCCGACTCGCCTTCCGGACTGGGACCTTCGGTGTTGCGCGGGTCGACGTCCGGATCGGCCCACATGTCGGGGTAGACGGTCGCCTCGGTCCATCGCGATGGCTGCTCAGTCATGCGGTGCATGCTTGCCGGTAACTAGCGTGCCACGCCACCCAGTTATCGATAATCCTCGCCCAGATCCTTCCCCCGGGGCGAGGTCGTCACCGATGATGTCCCCGTGACCAAGAGCATCAGTACCCTGATCTCGGCCGCCGGTGCTCTCATCAGCGTGTTGCTGCTCGCCCTGGCGGTCGGGGAGTACCGCTCCGGCGCATCCGCCCTCTGGCCCGCCGCCGCAGCCGTGATCTTCCTGGGCGCGTCGTGCACGCTCGTACGGGACCTGCGGAGAGCGCGCGCCGGGACGACGACCTGAGCACCGCCTAGCGCGGGGGAGTGCCGGTGACCTCCACGTCACCGAACAGCTCCAGCATCCGTCCCAACACCCTGACGCACGAGTCCACTTCGGACCCGGTGAGGTCGCCGCCGACCTGGCGGAGCAGCGCGTGCTCACGGGCGACCGCCGTGTTGATCGCGGTGCGGCCGGCCTCCGTGAGACGGACCAGCGAGGACCTCTGGTGCGCCGGGTTGGGGATCGTCTCCACGAACCCGTGCGCGGCCGCGTCATTGACCATGCGCTGCACGAACTGCCGGCTCAGTGACTGGGCCCGGCCGAGCTGCGGAACGGTCATCGGGCCGTGCTCGCGCAGCAGGTCGAGCACCGCACGGGTGCCGACGGAGAGCCCCTGGGCCGGGGCGTCCTGCTCGATCTTGCGCTGGACGCGCCGGTAGAGCGGCCCGACCAGTGCGAACACCTCCATCAGCCGCTCGGGCAGCTCGTCGGGGGAGAGCGGTCGGTCGTCCGGGATCTTGGTCACGCACACCATCATGACACCTTGGTTGCCATACTCGACGAGACATGACACCTTGGTTGTCATGATGAAGGATCTGCACACGGCCCGGCCCGTCCAGACCTACGCCTCGGACGACGGTCCACTCGCCTACCTCGACACCGGCCCCCGCACCGGCCGCCCGCTGGTACTGCTGCACACCGGCTTCACGGACCACACCCAGTTCGACAACCTGGTCCCGGCCCTCGCCCGGCACCACAGGGTGATCGCCCCGGACGCCCGAGGCCACGGCCTCTCCGCGAACGCGAGCAGACCGTTCCGCCAGACCGACGACCTGGCCGCGCTGCTGCGCCACCTCGACCTCGGCGAGCCGGCCGTCCTGGTCGGCGTCTCGATGGGCGCCCTGATCGCCCTCGACACCGCCCTGGAGCACCCGGAACTGGTCCGCGCCCTGGTCGTCAGCGGCCGGGGACTCCATGAACCGGACCTCGGCGACCCCTGGTCCTCGGCCCTCCAGGAAGCGCAGACGCGCGCGCTGGCCTCGGGCGACATCCCCGCCTGGCTGGAAGCGTTCGTCCAGTGGCTCCCCGGCCCGGCCCGCACCCTCGCTGACGTGGACCAGGGCATCGTCCGGCATGTGCGGGAGATGACCCTGAACACCCTGATGAAGCACACCCCGGACGAGCCCGACCACCGGGTCCTGGTCCCCGATCCCGCTTCCCGCGCGAAGGAGATCACCGTCCCGGTCCTGGCGATCAACGGCGCCCTCGACGCCCCCGGCCTGTTGGCCACCGTGGACGCCTTGGTCGGCGAGGTACCCGATGGGCGCATGGCCACGATCGACGGCGTGGGCCACTACGTCACGATGGAGGCACCGGGGCAGTTCGCGGCCCTCCTGGAGGAGTTCCTGCGCGAACTGGACGCTTGAGGAAAGGGCGGCCGAGGAAGCGACGCAGCAACGATGCGGCTGGCGTCGCCCGGACCGCCGCTGTTCACTTGGACCGGAGGGGTCCGCGACCGATTGGGGCAGGGTGATGGCCGACCGACCCGCACCCACGCGGACGCGACCGGGCCCCAGCGGCGCACCCGCAGCCGCGGTGGCGCCTCGCTCCGGACTGCGCGGCCGCCTCGGTGACGCCCTCTTCCGCGGCGTCGCAGGCCCCGGAGGGCTCGAAAGCAGACGGCGCGTGCACGGCACACCGGGCCCTCGCTGGTTCGCGGCCGACCGCCCGATCCGCGTCGTCCACGGGGACGCCTCGATGTTCCCCGGCGGCCTCTCCGCCCTCCTCCTCCAGTCCCTGCACCCGTTGGCGATGACAGCGGTGGCCGACCACTCGGACTACCGCAACGACCCCTGGGGCCGCCTCGCCCGCACGAGCACGTTCCTCGCCTACACCACCTACGGCGCCGCGGACGACGCCCAGCGAGCCGTGGACCGCGTGCGAGCGGTCCACGAGAACATCCGGGGCCGCACGGCGGAGGGCGAGCCGTACCACGCCGCGGACCCGCACCTGCTGGCCTGGGTGCACTGCGCCGAGGCGTACTGCTTCCTCACCGCCCACCAGCGTTACGGCAAACGGCCGTTGGACGCGGCGGGCCGCGACGCCTACGTCGCCGACATGGCCAGGGTCGCCACCGCGCTCGGCATCGCGGACCCCCCGACGACGCTGGCGGAACTCCACGACCGCCTCGACTCCTACCGCCCCGAACTGCGCATCACCCCCCAGACCCGCGAGGCCGTGCACTACATCCTCCTGCGCCCGCCCCTCCCCGCACCGGTCCTCCCCCCGTACCTCTTCCTCGGCGCGGCAGCGGTGTCCCTGCTCCCCGACTGGTCCCGCGAACAACTGCACCTCCCGGTCCTGCCCCGCACCGAACGCTGGTGCGTAGGCCCGGCCGGGGCGGCGGTGACGGCACTGATCAGATGGCTGCTGCCGCCGTCACCGCAGCTCCGGGCCTAAGCGGCCCGTTCGCCGTGGGCGACGGACTCGACGTACTCCCAGAGTTCCGTGCGGACCTCTTCCGGGTCGTCGTCGGCCCCGATCGTGTAGGTCGTGGGCCGCGGGCGGCGGTCGTGCCAGAAGAGGCCGTCGCTGTCCGTGGCCTCTTGGGCCGAGCCGAGCCAGACGATCGTGTCGGCGCCCTGAGCCGGGGTGCGGATGATCGGCCAGGTCACCGCCCGGAACACGGGCATCCAGTGCCGCACGCCCTTGGTGTCGGCCCACCCCGGATGCATGGAGTGCACATGCACACCCTGCTCCCGCAGCCGCTCGGCCCATTGTTCGGTCAGAACGACCTGGGCGCGCTTGGTCCGGGCGTAGAACCTCTTCGGGCTGTACGACGTCTCCTCGGACTCCGGATCGCCCGCCGGAAGCTGTTGACCGTACTGACCGCCCGAAGTCACGTTGACGACGACAGAGGGCGCCGCGCGTGTGAGCAGCGGTGTCAGCTCCTCGATCAGCACCCAGGGCGCCAGCACATGTGTGGCGAACGTCAGCTCGACCCCGTCCACGCTGTACTGCCGCTCGTCCGGCATCACCCCGGCGTTGTTGACCAGCACGTCGAGCCGGTCCTCCTGCTCCCGGAACCGGGTGGTGAAGTCCCGCAGCGCGGCCAGGCTGCTCACGTCGCACGCGACGGGCCGGACGTCGACGTCGTCGCCGGCCTGTTCCCGCGTGAGCGCGGCGGCCTCCTCGGCACGTTCCTGGCTGCGCCCCAGGACCCGGACCGAGGCCCCCAGCCGGGCGAAGCCGATGGCGGCGGCGAGACCGACGCCGGAACCGGCACCGGTGACCAGGACGACCTTGCCGTCCATGCGCTCGGGCCCGTCAGGCCAGCCCGGCAGGGCGCGCCGCACCACGAGTCCGGGCCACCCGTAGCCGAGGACGACGGAACGGTCGAGGGCTGTGTCGATCAGAGATGTGACACTCATGGACTCCGCAGTACCCACCCTCGCCGGACTGACACGGCCCGGCGCCCCTCCCCGCACGGACGGGGGAGGGGCGCCGACGGGACGTGGTCAGGCTTTGCCCTGCATGCTGCGACGAGCGGGATTGCCCTGCTCACCCGCCTTGGGGTCTTTATCGTCGGCCTTGGCGCGCACACCCTCGGCGATGCGCTGGCCGATCTTCGGATCGATGTTGGTCCAGTACTGGAAGGCGCGTTCCAGGACGGGCTCGGTGACGCCGTTCAGCAGGTGGCCGACGACATTGTCGACGAGGCGGTCGCGGGCGTCGTCGTCCAGGACCTCGCGCACCATGGTGCCCGCCTGCCCCCAGTCGTCGTCCTCGGCGTGCTGGACGTAGGCGCTCCGCGTGATCGCGCCGTCGGCCTCCCAGCTCGGCGGGCTGCCGAAGCGGGCGGTGTCGGCTGCGGGGCCGCCCTTGGAGTTGGGGGCGTAGACCGGGTCGGTGGTCTTGCGGTACGCCATCGCGCCGTCCTTGGAGTACGTGTGGACGTCCGCGACGGGGGCGTTGACCGGGAGCTGCGCGTAGTTGGCGCCGATGCGGTGGCGGTGGGCGTCGGCGTACGAGAACAGCCGGGCCAGCAGCATGCGGTCGGGGCTGGGGCCCACGCCGGGCACGAGGTTGTTCGGCTGGAAGGCGAGCTGCTCGATCTCGGCGTGGTTGTCGGTGGGGTTGCGGTCGAGCGTCATCCGGCCGACCTCGATGAGCGGGTAGTCGCTGTGCGGCCACACCTTGGTGAGGTCGAACGGGTTGAAGCGGTACCCGGCGGCGTCCTCGTACGGCATGATCTGCACGTACATGGTCCAGCTCGGGTGCTCGCCGTCGCGGATGTGCTCGAAGAGGTCGCGGGTGTGGTAGTCCGTGTCGACCGCGGCCATCTGGTCGGCCTCGTTCTGGGTGAAGAACTCGATGCCCTGGTCCGTCTTGAAGTGGTACTTGACCCAGAACCTCTCGCCGGCCTCGTTGACCCACATGTAGGTGTGGGAGCTGTAGCCGTTCATGTGGCGCCAGGTGCGGGGGACGCCGCGGTCGCCCATGAGCCAGGTGACCTGGTGGGCGGACTCGGGGGAGAGGGTCCAGAAGTCCCACTGCATGTCATGGTCACGCAGGTTGTTGTCGGCGCGCCGCTTCTGGGACCGGATGAAGTGCTGGAACTTCATCGGATCCTTCACGAAGAACACGGGCGTGTTGTTGCCGACCATGTCGTAGTTGCCCTCGCTGGTGTAGAACTTCACCGCGAAGCCGCGAGGGTCACGCCAGGTGTCCGGGCTGCCACGCTCCCCGGCGACGGTGGAGAAGCGGGCGACGAGATCGGTACGGGTGCCGGGCTGGAACACGGCGGCCTTGGTGTAGCCGCTGACGTCGCCGGTCACCTCGAACCGCCCAAACGCCCCGCTGCCCTTGGCATGCGGCTGCCGCTCGGGAATCCGCTCCCGGTTGAACTGCGCCATCTGCTCGATGAGGTACGCGTCCTGCAGCAGCACCGGCCCGGCGGGACCGACGGTCAGGGAGTGCTCGTCACTCTCGACGGGGGCGCCGGAGTCTGTGGTGGTGTAAGGGGTGTCGGTCATACCTGCTCGCTGATCCTTTCCACAACGTCTGCCGCGCGGCCCTTGCGCATGCCTGCGGGCGCAGGGGCTCAGGCTTACCGGGTGACCGGGTTGGGGGGCGGCAAACGTGGGTGGCGAGGGGATGACCTGGGTGGGGGAGCGGAGGCTCTGGCGGGACGGGGTGGTCCCGGCCCCGCCAGAGCGCGTCATCACCCGGTGTGGTGGTGAGGTACTACCGGGTGAACGTGGTGCGCTTCTCCTTCAGAGAGGCGCAGTTGGAGCCGGAGACCTGGGTGTACACGTTCTTGATGTGTCCACCCCAGTCCACGCAGTGGCCCTTGCCGTAGGCGTAGGTGGGTCCGGCGTAGGAGGTGTAGACGCCGTAGTCGTCGTCGCCCTGCTCGGTGTCGGTGATGTACAGCCAGGCGGACATCTCGGTGGCGGTGCCGGGGTTGCTGCGGATGGTGGTGACGCAGTTCTTGCCGGTGGTGGCGTTGTAGGTGAGGTAGACGGTGCCGAGGCTGCCGACGGCGGCGGAGTTGACGGTGCGGTAGCCGCTGCCGCACACCTTCTGCGGGGTGGTGTTGGGTGCGGCGGAGGCCGGGACCGCCATCGCCGTGGTGGCGGCGAGCGCGAGGGCGGCCAGGGCGCCGATGCCGAGGGCCGTACGGTTGGATCGCATTGTTCCCCCTGTGTGGCTGTTGAAGCTCCTTGCTCCTGTCTGGTGTGACTGACGGCGTATCCGGATGGTTGTACCGGTCGCGGAAGAAAGTCCGGCGGCCGGGAAGCGTGCATGCGCCGACGTGTGCTGTGAACTCCTCAGCGACAGATGGGGAGTTGGGGGTTGCCCTCCGCGTTCCCTTGGCGCGGGGCCCGTCACTCGTCGACGAGCGCCCAGTCGTCGACCTCGCAGTGGTCGATCCCGTCCACGCGCCCCGAGTCGGCGACGGGCACCCGAACGGTCGCTTCGCCCTTGGCGGGCACCGACACCTCGCCGGTGGCGTCGGGCAGGTACAAACCGTCCTCGTCCACGAAGCGCACCGTCACGCTGAACGGGCCCTCGCGCCCGTTCGGGTTCCCGACCTCGACGGTGGCGTACGGGTCGTCCTTGCTCGCGCAGTGGATGAGCTTCGCGGTGCCGTCCTTCATGGACCGGGCAGCGCTACCGGAGGAGGACGTCGTGGGGTGGGAACGAGTGCCGGGCCGCGAACGGTACGTACCGCCGTCGCCGCCACCCGTGCTCGCCCCGAGGTCGTACGCCCCGCTGTCGGACGAATCGCCGTATGGATCGTCACCGTACGGGTCCAAGTCGTCAGGATCGACACTGGACGAGTCGCCGAGGTCGGACACCGACGAACTGTCTTGATCCTGGCTGGAGTTGCTGCAACCGCCCCCGCTGCCGCCGTGATGGCCGCTGCTCCCGTGACCACGGCTCGAGAACCCGGTGAGGGCCAGCATCACCGTCGCCGACACCGCTGCGAATCTGAATTTGCGCCCCCATGTGTACATACCGTCACCCTACTCATCGCCGGTCCACCACTCCGGCCGGCCCGAGTGGCCCCCCTCGCGCGCAACGGCCGAGTCCGCGCCGGATCGTCAGCCGGTCCGGTGAGCGTCCCCGGTGCTCCGGCAGAACCGGCCGTCCCGCCCCGCCAGTCGTGTCCGTGGACCGGCCGAGCGCAGGACGACGTCCAAGGCGCGGTCGGGATCGGCGGCGTAGCAGTTGCTGAACCACGCCATGTTCGCCTCGACCACCGCCCACTGCTCCGCGGCGCCGCCCTCAGGTGCGGCCAGGAGCCCGATGTCCACCACCACCGCGCTGGGCAGACCGTCACCGCACGCGGCCAGCAGACTGTCGGCGAATTCCAGGGCCGCGCCCTCATGCCGGTACCCCTCCAGCGGCTCCGCGTCGAGACGGCCGAAGGTGGCGTACCGCGAGCCCGTGCGGACCTCGCCGTCCAGGACGTACAGGCGGAACTCCGCCGCCCAGGTCACCACGTCGCTGATCTGCACCGGCACCTCCGGCGACAGCTCCGGCCCGTCCGGGAGGCAACTGCCGTCGGCGTAGACGGCGGCCGGGAAGCTCTTGGCGCTCGGTGGCTTGACGAACGCCGGCCGGGACAGACCGCGCGCCTCGCCCAGGGTCGCCATGGTGATACGGCGTCCGGTGTACTCGTAGGGCAGCGTGGTCAGCCACTCGTCGGACGGCTCCAGGAGCGCGACTTCGAGGGCGTCCACGACGCGTGCCGCGAAGGCGGGGCCGCCGTAGTAGTGGCCACCGCGCCTGGCCATGGCGGTGTCCACCCCGCCATGGGCGGGAAGCACCTCCACGTCCATCCCCCGTCGCCGTGCCGATGCCGAGAGCAGCTCGGATGTCGTGGTGTACTGCGGCGCCAACGCCAGGAAACCTTGCTCTGTCACGATCACCGACGATGCCACTGATCCGGCCGGACAGTCCACAGCGTCAAGTTCCGCCTCGGCCAACGGGGGCTAACCCCACCGGACACACTCGCATCAACCGCACCTGGGCACGCGTGCCAGCCGGATTCCGTGATCGTCCAGCCCGCCGAATCATGGACATCGCAGTCTCCCCCGCACTCGTAGCCCGAAGGATCAGCCATGTCCCGTGCCACGCCCAGAAGTTGGTCTCTCCACCGCGCAGTACCGGCCCTGGCCGTGCTGGCCCTGACAGCGGGTGCCGTCACCGCCTGCGACGGCCATGACTCCGCCGACAAGGATGGTGACGAAGCGAAGTTGCACATGATCGACAACGGCGGCCACCGTCTGGCCTTCCATGTCACGCCGGGCCACGGTTCCACCATCGTCCTGGACTCGGGTGGCGGCGAGGACTCGTCCTACTGGAAGAAACTGGTCCCCGGGCTCCACTCGGCCACCGGGGCCACGGTCATCACCTACGACAGGGCCGGGCTCGGCAAGAGCGACGTGGTGCCCGGTCCGTGGAAGGTCGAAAGCGCGGTCAGCGACCTCAGGTCGGGACTCCGGCAACTCGGCATCGCCAAGAACGTGATCCTGGTGTCCCACTCCCAGGCCGGTGAAGTCGCGACCTACTTCGCCAAGGACAACCCGAGCATGCTCTCCGGTGCGGTCCTCGTCGACGCCAACCTGCCCCCGCTCTTCACCGACGAGGAGATCGCCCGCCTGGTGGCCTTCGCCCAGCCCCAGGTCGACGCGGCGAGGAAGGACCCGGACAAGCCGCGCAACCGCCAGCTCATCTCCACCGCGGACAGCTTCGTCGCGACGAACAAGGCCTTCCACACCGTCGCCTGGCCGGACGCGGTACCGGCCACGGTGATCGTCTCGGAGAAGACCCCCTTCGACGGATCCCCTGAGGACGCCCAGCGCTGGCGCGACGCAGCCGCCTCATTCGTCCGCAGCGGCCCGAACCGGACACTCGTCACCGCCGAGCACAGCTCCCACGACGTCCCCGAGGACCGCCCCGACCTCGTCCTCGAAGAGATCGAGAACATGGTCGCCGCACACCACTGACGTTCCGGAGGCACGCGGTTTGCGGCTGTGTGGACCCTGCGTGGAATGGCGAACTCTTGGGCCTGGCCTTCCGCCTACGCCGGTCCCTCACCCACGATCGTCGGCGGTCAGGCTGTGTTCCCAGATGAGCAGGTCGTAGGTCCGGCCCTTGTCGGTGACCGTCTCGGGGACCGAGTGGCTGGACGGGTGGAAGCCGGCCATGCGCGCGACGGTGATGCTGGGCCGGTTGTCAGGTTCGATCTCGAGGATCACCTTCGGCAGGGCGGCAGTGGTGTGCGCGAACTCGGTCATCGTTCGAAGGGCGCGCACTGCCAGCCCTTGTCCCCGGTGGGCGGCACCGACGACGTAGCCGATGCTGCCAGTCACGCGGTTGAGCAGGATCTCTCCCCGCGCCTGGTGCCCGTCGGTCGTGATGGCCAGGTGGATCCGCTCCCCGTTCCGTCGGGCTTGTCCCGCGCTGTGCAGGTATCGCAGTGCGGCTGCCTGGCTGAACGGCGACTCCAGCGGGGTCCGGTAGGCGACGTCGGGGTCGTCGAACAGCTCGCGCATGACGACGAGGTCGTCGCTCGTCCACTCACGAAGGACGAGCCCGTAGCCGGTGAGCAGAAGGGGATGCGTGTCCATGGCGACACCAGTGTGCCCTGCGGCGGCGGAATGTTCTTCTGAGTGGGTGAGGAGCGGGGGGCTCAGGGTCGGATGAGGGCCTTGAGGACCTGGCGGTCGGCCATGGCCCGGTAGGCGTCCGGGGTCCGGTCGAGGGCGAAGGTCTCATCGAAGACGCGGCCGGGGGTGATGGTGCTGTCCAGGACGTCGGCCAGCAGTTCCGGGATGTAGGCGCGGGCAGGGCTGGCGCCGCCGGTCAGGGTGATGTTGCGCATGAACTCGGCCGGGCCGATCGGCCCCTGCTCGTACTGCGGCACGCCCAGGCGGCTGATGGTGCCGCCGTCCAGGACCGTGCCGAGCGCGGTGTCGAGGGCCTGCCGGGTGCCGACGGCCTCGATGACCTTCTCCACACCGCCGCCGGTCAGCTCACGGATCCGGGCGACGCCCTCCTCGCCGCGCTCGGCGACCACGTCGGTGGCACCGAACTCGCGGCCCAGGCCGGTACGGGCCTCATGGCGCCCGGCGAGCACGATCCGCTCGGCCCCCAGCCGCTCGGCGGCGATCACCGCGCACAGACCGACCGCGCCGTCCCCGACGACCAGCACCGTGTCCCCGCGGGCGACGCCGGCGGTGACGGCACCGTGGTGGCCGGTGGTCATCACGTCCGACAGCGCCAGCAGAGAGGGCAGCAGCGCGGAGTCGGCGCCCACCGGCAGCTTCACCAGGGTGCCGTCCGCGTACGGGACGCGGACGGCTTCGCCCTGGCCGCCGTCGACGCCGTCGAAGCCGTAGCGGCCGCCGTTGCGGCACGAGATCTGCAGGCCCTTGGCGCAGTAGTCGCAGGTGTCGTCGCTGTAGGTGAACGGGGCTACGACCAGGTCGCCCGCCGTCAGACCGGTCACGTCCGCGCCGGTCTCCTCCACGACGCCGAGGAACTCGTGGCCCATCGGGCGGCCGGTGTCGGTGGCGGGCATCGACCGGTAGGGCCACAGGTCGCTGCCGCACACGCACGAGGCGACGACACGGACGACGGCGTCGGACGGGTTGACGATCTTCGGGTCGGGCCGTTCCACGACGCGGACGTCTCCGGCTCCGTACATCACTGCTGCACGCATGAGAGGTGTTGCTCCAGACGGGGGTTCTTGCCAGGCGGTGGGCGGGGGTGATCAGCGTTCGAGCATCCGGGCCTGGGCTTCGGTGTGGGTGTCGCCGGCGGCGGGCGGCAGGCCGGAGAGCTGGCCGAGCTGCTCGGCCGTCAGGGTGATGCCGTCGGCGGCGGTGTTCTCCTCGACCCGGCTGACGCGCTTGGTGCCGGGGATCGGGGCGATGTCGTCGCCCTGGGCGAGCAGCCAGGCCAGCGCGACCTGCGCGGGCGTGGCGCCTACCTCGTCGGCCAGGGCCTTGACCTCGTCGGCGAGCGCGAGGTTGCGCCGGAAGTTCTCACCGGTGAACCGAGGGTTGTCGCGCCGGAAATCGCCTTCGTCGAACTGGTCGGTGGAGCGGACGGCGCCGGTGAGGAAGCCGCGTCCGAGCGGGGAGAACGGCACGAGGCCGATGTTCAGCTCCCGCAGTACGGGCAGGACGCGCTCCTCGATGCCGCGCGTCCACAGGGAGTACTCCGACTGCACCGCGCTGACCGGCTGTACGGCGTGCGCGCGGCGGATCGTGTCCGGACCGGCCTCCGAGAGACCGAAGGCCCGGACCTTGCCCTCGGCGATCAGCTCGCCGACGGCTCCGGCGGTCTCCTCGATCGGCGTGTTCGGGTCCACGCGGTGCTGGTAGTACAGGTCGATGTGGTCGGTGCCCAGCCGCCGCAACGAGCCCTCGACAGCCGTACGGATGTTGGCCGGGCCGGAGTCCAGGTTCCATGCGCCCTCGCCGCCGTGGGAGACCATGCCGAACTTGGTGGCCAGCACCACCTGGTCCCGGCGTCCCTTCAGGGCCCGCCCGAGCAGATCCTCGTTGGTGTAGGGGCCGTAGATCTCGGCGGTGTCGATGAGTGTGACGCCCAGATCCAGCGCCCGGTGCACGGTCCTGATCGACTCCGCGTCGTCGGTGCCTGAGCCGGTGTAGCCGTGGGACATGCCCATCGCACCCAGCCCGATCCGGGAAACTTCCAGGTCACGCAGCTTGATATGACGCATTGCCCTCTCCGGTCCGTGATGTCTCGTCCGGCACCCTCACTCTCGCCCGACCAGCCGGATGGCGCCCGTGGCGGCGGGCCGGAGGTGCCGACCGTCTCGCTGCCTCACCTTCCCCCGGATCACGCCCGTGTGGCAGGGCGGGTTCTTCGGGGGTAATGCCAGGGCCCCCCTCCCGCCCGCGCGACGGGTGCCCCGCGGGCGAGACTGGTGTCATGGCATCGATGAGCGCGCACAGCGAGAGCGCCGAGCTGGGCCGCTACCTGCGCGCCCGCCGCACCCAGACCAGCCCCGGACACGTCGGCCTCACCATCGGCACCGGCGTCCGCCGCACCCCCGGCCTGCGCCGCGAGGAGCTGGCCACCCTCGCCGGCATCAGCATCGACTACTACGTACGCCTGGAACGCGGCAAGGAGACCCGCCCCAGCCCCGCCGTCCTCGACTCCCTCGCCCGCGCCCTGCGCATGGACGACCAGGAGCACCAGCACCTGCGCGAACTCGCCGCCAGAGCCGCCCGCTACGCTCCCGAGCCGCCGCCCGCTCCCAGCCGCACGGTACGCCCGCACCTCAAGCTGCTGCTCGAGTCACTGCGCCCGAACCCGGCCTACGTCATCAGCCGCAGCATGGACGTCCTGGCCTGGAACCCTGGTGGCCTCGCCCTGTACGCGGGTCTCGACGACTGGCCGGTCAAGCACCGCAACCTGGCCCGCTACCTCTTCCTGCACCCCATGGCCCGCGACCTGTTCACCGACTGGGACCGGCAGATCACGGGGTGCGTCGCCCGCCTGCGAGCCATCGCCGGCACCGCCCCCGACGCCCCCGACCTGACCAACCTCGTCGGCGAACTCCTCCTTAAGAGCCCTGACTTCGCCGGCCTCTGGGAGCGCTACGAGGTCACCGGCCGCAAACCCGCCCACAAGACCTTCCGACACCCCCAGGTCGGCACGCTCACCCTCACCTCCCAGTCCCTGCACATCGAAGGCACCCCCGGCCAGCGCATCGGCGTCTACACCGCCGACCCCGGCACCCCCGACCACGACGCCATGACACTCCTCGACATGACCGCGCCGGTGACGGCACCGGGCCAGAAAAGTCCGCACACGTCGACCTGACCGCGCTGTGCACGTCGGCTCGGATCGACGGGGCTCGGACAATGACACGTAGCCACCTGAAGAGCCGACGATGTGGTCAGTTGTCGGTTCGTGGAATGCCGAAGTCGACGATCAGAAGTTCCGGAAGGCCGAGCACCGCTGCGATCCACCGGTTGGCATCTCCATCCAGGTGGTGGCCCAGCACAGCTCGAAACCGAGTCCGAGCGGGGATGGGCCGTGCTCGGGGTTGAGCCAGACGCGCAGGGGGCGCCGCCGGAGGGAGAGGCCGCTGTCATCCCGATGTGGCCCGTCGTCCAGAGGCACTCGGAGTGTGGTGTAGCCGTCGGGGCGCCTTTCCGGCTTGGCTGTATAAGGGTTGAGCGGGCCGTCCACGTCGAGGAACAGCAGTGGTCGGTTCACGGTGCCCCCGGTCTTGCTCACATTTGGACTGCCCCGCGGAGCGCAGCGGTGTAGAAGCCGCCCCGGCGTCGGCCGGCTGATCACGATCTGGCGAGCGTGATCAGGGCGTCGGAGCTGTTGCCGAGCGTGCCCCGGCCCGGCCTGACCGAACTCACGGACCGGAAAGAGAACCGGACCGGCGGCAGGCGCCCCTCCGCGAGGTCGGTCGGTCACGCTTCTCTAGAAGGGCTCGGCGGCCGCCAAGAGGTCATGCGGAAGGTAGGGGGACTCGACCCGTATCGCCCAGCCGCGTCGGCGTGCGTGACAGGCGAGAGCCAGGATGTCCAGGTTGACGGAGGCGTCCGGATCATCGGCGCGGTCGGCGACCTGGTAGTAGTCCCGGTGGTGTTCGAGCGCGTCGGCCAGGGCGAGGTTGAAGCTTTCCTCGTCCCCCTCCACGAGCTGCGACAGCAGCACGGTCGGCGGCATCGCGAAACCCCAGTCCTTCGCCTTCTCGTCCTGCTGCAGCGCCCGTTGCGCGGCCGCTTCGGGCTCGACGCCCTTCAGATAGGCGTGGAGGGCTTCTCGGTACGCGCTGAAGGCGGAGCCGTCCGGGCGGGCGAAGGTGGGGCCGGTGAGGACCAGAGGGGCGAGGTCCTCGCGTCGGCCGGTGATCAGGGCGAATGCGGTGGCCGTCTGCCAGTTCCCGGCGCTGATCTCCTCGCCGCGCCCGGCCGGGTAGCGCAGCGTGCGCCCGTCGATGTCCACCTCGGCCTCGGTGCCCGGCTCCGCCTG
Organism: Streptomyces seoulensis; assembly: GCF_022846655.1. Lineage (NCBI taxonomy): Bacteria > Bacillati > Actinomycetota > Actinomycetes > Kitasatosporales > Streptomycetaceae > Streptomyces > Streptomyces seoulensis. Next base: position 3,348,595 of record NZ_AP025667.1, on the reverse strand, counting down.
CGCGATGCGGAACAGGGCAGCGCCGATGCGGGAGGCCAGTCGAAGAGTGGCGAGCTGAGTGCCCGTGACATCACCGGTGTTCCCCGCCCGCCACGTGAAGAGGCGCTTCTGGTCACCCATGGTGCCGCCGAGACGCCGCACGTCGAGAGGCTTTCCGTCGACAGGGGTGAACGCCTCCTGCAGCTCCTCCTCGTACATGGCCTCGATCCGCGAAACGCCGGCCTGTTCGCAGGCCGGACGCTCCACCACGAGCGGGCCCGCGGCAAGCGCGGCGACCGCGTCGGGCCTCCGGTCGCGGCCGAACCCCGCGACCCGCGGGCCTCGGGTCTCGAAGCCGGTGACCAGGGCGTGCGGGAGGTAGTCGGTACGGACGGCCGGTGCCCAGCCCAGCTTGCGGTACGCGAGCGCGGCGAGAGCGATGGGGACGAGTGGGAGCAGAGTGCTGGGCGAGGCCGAGGTGCCGTGCACGGCGGCGTGCCTGAGCAGGAGGTCGGCGAGCACGGCATCGAAGGCTTCCCGGTCCTCGACGACCAGGGCGCGCAGTGCGTGGAGCGCCGCGCTGTCCAGCCGGTCCAGAAGGGGCTCGCCGGTCTCTGCGGCGCGGGTCCGGATACGGTCCAGGGCCGCGTCCACGGCCGCCAGCTTGGCCTGCGCGCTGGGCGGGTACTCCTCGTCGTCCCCCGTGTCGTCCAGGACCACGGCCATCAACCCGGTGGCGAACTCCCCGGCGGGCGTGCCCTTCGCCTGCTCGGTGAACTTCTGCCGGGCGAAGTGGAAGGCCTCGCCGTGGAACTGCGCCTTGTCCCTGAGGACCGACAGGCAGAGCGCGTCGATCCACTCCCCGGTCGTGACGCTCTCCTCGGGGGCGTCAGCACCTGGCTCGTAACCCATGCCGAAGTTCACGTACTCCAGGAAGACCTGGAAGCTGCAGTGCGGGTGGTACGCGGCATAGGCGACGGCGCCGGCCGCGGCCTCGGAGGCGTCCTTCAGGGCGGCCTTGGCCTCCGGGGTACCGAGGTCGGGTGTCTCGACGGAGAGGGCGCCCAGGTAGTCGAGGAACTCGTCGGCGATCGACTGCCACTCCCAGGTGGTCATCCGGCCGGCCTTCGACATGGACCGGACCTCACCCCCGATGCGGTTCGCGAAGTCCTCGCGAGCTGCCGAAATGACGACTTCGCCCACCTGGTGACGCTCTATTCGCACTGCCGCGCTCCTCGATCGAACCTCTGCGACAGCCTAGGTGCGGGCACTGACAGTCCGGCCGCCGCCGTGCGCGGGCCTTCGTCCCGGACCTGTCGCTGCTGGGCCCCCGGACAGCCCGTCAGCAGCGCATGGCCTGACCAGGGGTGCTTCGGCTATGCCGGACGGTCGGCCCGTAGCTGCCGGAGACACCACCCGCCGCCGCGACCCACCCCGAGGCCACGGTTCGGCGAAGCCGCTACGCAGAGGGGCTCTCCGGGGCCGGCAGCGGAACCGCTTCCGTCGTGGGCGACGGAACATCCCTTGTGGAGATACGTGTCTCTCGCCATGGCAGGAGCAACGCGCTGGTCATGCACAGCAGGCCGGCGACGCACAGTGCGCCGCGCACCCCCGCTGCGGCGGCGATGAGGCCACCGACGATCATGAAGGCGGCCTGGCACGTCTTCGAGCCGACCGACCAAGAGGTGCCGACACGGGACATGAACGCGTCCGGGGTGGCCGCCATGCGATACGTGGTGAATGACGGGTTGAAGACCCCGGCGGAGAAGAGCAGTCCGAAGTCGGCGGCCACGATGACGAACACGCCGACGGCACCGGAGGGCGTCAGCGGCAGCAGGATCGTCCACAGAGTGCGCGCGACACCGGCCAGCAACAGAATGCGACGCTGTCCGAATCGCCGGGTGAGCAGCGGGGTGAGGCGTGAGCCCAGAACGCCGCCCAGGCACGGCAGTCCCAAGGCGAGCCCGTACTGCCACGGTGCCAGGCCGAGGTCATCGAGCATGAGGACGGCCATCAGCGGGGACGACATCATCACGGATCCGCCGAAGAGCAGCGCGTTGAAGAACAACGGCCGCAGTCCTGGGTGCCTCAGGAGGAATTGCCAACCGGCAGCGATGTCACGGCCCAGGTGAGCGGTGGCGGCGCGGGCCGGTGGCACAGGTTCAGGCTGCCGGATGCGACGGATACCCAAGGCTGATCCGAGGAAGGACAGTGCGTCGACCACCGTCGTGACGACCGGGCCCAGAGCCCCGACCAGAAGCCCGCCGACGGGCGGCCCGGCGCTCACGCTGATCCAGTTGGTGGTCTCGAACAGGCTGTTGGCACGAAGGCGCTGCTCGGGCAGGACGAGTGCCTTGAGATGGGCGCCGCTCGCAGCGTCGAACGCGACAGATGCCGCCGTCTGGAGAACGCCGACGACACACAGGTGCGTGAAGGTGAGTCTGCCGAAAGCCATGACGAGCGGAATGCTCGCCAGCACCGCGCAGCGGGTCAGATCGGCGATGATCATGACCGGCCGCTTGTACTGGTGCTCGATGCGCACGCCGAGCGGCAGAGCGATCAGCCCGCTGGCCACCGCGGACAACGCAGCTAACAGAGAGACCTGGAACGCCGAGGAACCCACCACCAGGAGGGCGATCAGCGGCAACGCCCCCATGCCGACCGCACTCCCCGCTGCGCTGACCGCATAGGCGCCCCACAACCGCCGGAAGTCCCGCCCGAGCATGCTCCGCCGTACCAACTGAACCTCCCGAGGCGTGAAGGCGCTCAGCGTAGTGAGCCCACTGCTCCACCCGTTGCCACCGTGCTTGTTTCACGGGAGGGGGGTGAGCAAGTGGGCAGCGAGAAAGCTTCGTTCGGAGGGCAGGGCGGGGAGGCCCCCTGGAATCGATCGTCCAGGGAACCTGGAGCCGTCCTACCTGCGGACCGCCGAGATCAGTCCACCGGGCCGTTCCTCGCGCTGCGGCGGGGTGCTGATCGGGCGGCCATAGGCGGCAGCGCGCTCGCGCAGCGTGTGGCTGTCGGCCTCCCAGCCGTGTCCGGCCAGCCAGCCCACCGGGTCGTCAGGCATCTCGGACACCCACAGGGACGCCGCGGATCCCGGCGCGGCGCCCGCGGCGAAGCGATCGATCACGCCGCGCGAGCCCAAGGTCAGCCCCAGCCGACTGCCTGCCGCCGACTGCGTGCTGACCCGGGCCAGCGTCAGATCCACCGCGTCCTCGGGTAGATAGATCAACAGCCCTTCGGCGATCCACGCTGTCGGCAGGCTGGGGTCGTGGCCTGCGGCGGCCAGCGCGCCTGGCCAGTCCTCACGCAGATCCACCGCGACGGGGATCCGCTCGCAGCGTGCGACGGCCCGCTCCTGCCGTAGCACCGAAGCCTTGAAATCCAGTGGCGCAGCGGTGTCGACCTCGAACAGCCGGGTGTTCTCGGGCCAGTTCATCCGGAAGGCCCGGCTGTCCATGCCGGCACCGAGCAGCACGACCTGCCGTACCCCGGACGCGGAGGCCCGCTGCAACAGGTCGTCGAGGAACTTCGTCCTGATGACGATGGAGAACGACACGGCCAGCCGACGGCGTCTCGCGGCCTCGTCATCGGGCGACGGCGAGGAGGGCCACAGTCCGCCGGCGGTGGCGAAGGCTTGTGCCAACGGGTCGCGGAACAGCGCGTCCTCGCGCCCGGTCTCCAGCGCCCGCACCCTGGCGACCCCCACCGCCGTGGCCCACACTCCCGACGGCTGCACCATCTCCGGCTCATCAGTCACCACGCCAGCCTAGATGACCGCCAGGTGGATGCCGGGCACACATGAGACCGCTGACCTCCCCCTTTGGCTGCACTGCCGCGTCGTCGGACCGGGGACGGCCAGAGGGACCGGTCCGGAGGGCGATCGGTTACGCTGCGCGTCCATGCGTGGAGGGGGAACGATGTTCGGCAGGCGACTGGCGATAGCCGGAGTGACGGCGTTGGTCATGGCGGGGATGGGCGGCTGCTCCGGCGGCGACGCCGGTGCCCACGGGGGCGGCGGGGGCGGCGGGGGCCACGTGAGCACCGTGAACGGTGGCACCACCCCCTCACCGAACACCGTGTCCGGGCTGCGTGACGAGGTACGGCACGTCTCCGCCGTGACCACCAGGGCCACCCGACCGCACCTGGTGCGGCAGTGCACCGACGCGACCCGGCGGGTCAAGCACACTGGGCGCACCGGGTCGGGCAAGCGGCGTTCCGCGCGGACCTGGTACACCACCGACCACTACCAGCGCTGCGGGAAGGTGCGTCACGGAACCGAGACGTACCGACGGGTGACCCGGCCGGAGCACTGGTGCGTACGGCTGGACGACGTCGGCGGTGACCGCTCGCACGACGACGTCTGGTACCGCGTCACCCGCACGACCTACGGCGACGCGCTCGGCACACACGACCACGCCCGCCTGAAGTTCACCCCGCAAGGCAGCGGCTGCTGAGACTCGGCCCCCGACAGAAGCGGGGGCCGCCTGCATGTCCCACCCGCCGACCAGGATCTGAAGTGCGGCCGCGACAAGGCCCCCTGACCCGCCACACGCGCCACATCGCGGAGAGGACCCCGGCACCGCCGATCGACCGACGCATGTGTCGGGGCGGGTCAGCCGGTGAGGTGCTCGCCGAAGAAGCTGGTCAGCTTGGTCAGGGCGGTGGGCACGTACTCCTCCTTGTCGTAGAGGTCGATGTGGGTGGCGCCGTCGATCCAGAACAGCTCCTTGGGCTCGTCCGCCTTCTCGATCGCCTCGCGGCTGAAGTACGCGGTGTCCGCCGCGGTGCCGGCGATCATCAGCAGCGGGCGGGGCGAGACGAGGTGGATGAGGTCGTACGAGGAGTACTGGGCGATCTGGTCGACGCTGCGGGCGACGAACCAGTTGGGCGAGTTGGGGTGCTGGGCGCGCGGGGTGCGGTAGTAGTCACTGCCCTGCTGGTACAGGGTGGGCCAGCCCTCCGCGTCCTCCGCCGACTCCGGGACGATGTGCTCCAGGCGAGGCGCCTCACCGAGGGCTTCGGCGGTACGGTCCTTGCCGGCCTGGTCGAGCATGCCGCGGATGACGTCCTCGCTCTGGCCGCCGCCCAGGCCCTCGCGGAACAGGGCGCCCATGTCCGCCGCGCTGACCGTGGCGACGGCCTTGATGCGGTGGTCGGTCTGCGCGGCGTAGGGGACGTAGCCGCCCGAAGCGCAGATGCCCAGCGCGCCGATGCGGTCGGGGTCGACCTCGTCGCGCGTGGTCAGGAAGGTGACGGCGCTCCTGACGTCCTCGGCGCGGGCGAAGGGGTTCTCCAGGAAGCGCGGCTCGCCCTCGCTCTCGCCCTGGTACGAGGCGTCGAAGGCCAGCGCGACGAAGCCCTCGCCGGCCAGCCGTTCGGCGTACAGGCCGGCCGTCTGCTCCTTCACCCCGCCGAAGGGGTGGGACACCACGACGGCCGGGCGGCGGTCACCGGTGTAGTCGTCGGGCAGATAGAGCTGCCCGGCGAGCTCCAGGCCGTTGCTGAGGAACGTGACGTTCGTCTTCATGATTTCTCTCTTCCGTGCAGCGTTATCGCTTGCAGTTGTCTGCGGCGGGACGACGGAACCACGCTCGCATTCACAGCCGTCGGAGACGGGATCTCCGCCCGGCGCATATCCAGACTCACACGCCCGCATGCCTGCGAAAAGTGGAGGATCCCTGCGTAGGAAGAATCCTTCCGTCCCATCCCGGCGCACTCGGCTGCGACACTGGTCTCATGAGCGGCAACAATGCGCGACGCGATGAACTGGGCGATTTCCTGAAGGCCAGACGCGCTGAGCTGCGGCCCCACATGGTCGGGCTGCCCGACGGGGACCGGCCGCGCCGCGTACCGGGTCTGCGGCGGGAGGAGGTCGCCCAGCTCGCCTCGATCAGCACCGACTACTACACCCGCCTCGAACAGGGCACCCTCCCGGCATCCGCCCACGTGCTGGCCGCTCTCGCCCGCGCGCTGCGGCTGGACGAGGACCAGCGGACGTACGTGTACGGCCTGGCCGGGAAGACCGCAGCGCGCCCCCGTCGCCGTACCGCGCAGCGCGTGCGTCCGCAGTGGCAGCGGCTGCTGGACCAGCTCACGGAATCACCGGCCATGGTCCTTGGCCGGTATATGGACATTCTCGCGTGGAATTCCCTGGCGGCCGCACTGATCGCCGATTTCTCGGCGATTCCCGCGACCCAGCGCAATTACGTCCGCCTCGCTTTCCTGGAACCCGCGGTACGCAATCTCTTCGACGACTGGGAGACCACCGCCCGCACCTGCGTCGCGTTCTTGCGTATGGAAGCCGCCCAATCGCCCACCGACTCCCGCCTGGCCGGCCTGGTCGGCGAACTGTCCGTGCAGGACGCGGATTTCCGGCGCTGGTGGGCCTCCCACGACGTGGCCAGCAAGGCCAGCGGCACCAAGCTCCTGCACCACCCCGTCGCCGGTGACCTCACCCTGGACTGGGAGATGCTCGCGAGCACCGCCGACCCCGACCAGCAGCTCATGGTCATGACCGCCGCCCCGGGGACTCCCTCCCATCAGGCCCTGAGCTTTCTCACGTCCTGGACCGAAGCGACGCACTCCGAGGCAGCCCGCGGCGACCGGAGCTGACCCGGTCAGCCGGACTTCGAAGGGCGCGTTTTGGGCTGCTGCGCTGTGAGGTGGGGCCTTTTGGGTGGTCGTGGCCGTGTCTCCTGCACATCTGTCCGGTTTGCCGGCCGGGAGTGCCGGGACCCAGTGAGTCGGCGGCCCGTGTGCGCTCGGGGTTCCGCTGTGGGGACGTGTGGGACGCGCGGGTGAGTCATGGCCGTTGCTCTCTGGTGAGAGCCGGGTTCGCCGTGTAGCGTCGTTCTCAGATGTCGTGATTCGCAGTGCCTGCCCGCGCTTCGGCGTGGGCGTTTTGCTGTGCGGTGCGGGAGCGGGACATCACGTTCGGGTCCGCGCGGTGCGGGTCCGATATCGACCGGAAGGCTCAGCATGACCAGCGGTACCGTCAAGTGGTTCAACGCCGAAAAGGGCTTCGGTTTCATCTCCCAGGACGGCGGCGGCCCGGACGTCTTCGCGCACTACTCCAACATCAACTCCTCCGGCTTCCGTGAGCTGCAGGAGGGCCAGAAGGTGACCTTCGACGTCACCCAGGGACAGAAGGGTCCGCAGGCGGAGAACATCACCGTCGCCTGACCCTGTGCGGCCGCAGGTCCCGGCACAACCCCGGGACCTGCCCCGTTTGGCCGGTGCGGTTCGCACGCGGCAGCATTCTTCCGAGAAGTCCGTCGGATCGGACCGGTCTGGTTCGTCCGGGACGACGAGGGAAGCCCGGCTCCCCTCCCCGCCCGACAGCCCGCGAAACGGCTCAAGCGACGCAGCAACGACGCGGAAGGCGCAGGCCGGGCGACGGTCGCAGGATGGCACCATGTCCGATCACCCACCGCCCCGGACGGAATCCGTCTGGGACTACCCCCGGCCTCCCGCGATCCGGTCCGACAGCCGCCGTGTCCGTGTGGAGTGCGCCGGCACTGAGGTGGCCGACACGCGGCGGGCCCTGCGCGTGCTGGAAACCTCGCACCCGCCCGTCTTCTACCTCCCTCCCGAGGACGTACGCACCGATCTGCTGCTCCCGGCTCAGGGAGGCACGTGGTGCGAGTGGAAGGGACGAGCGGTGTACTGGGACCTGGCCATCGGCCCCGACGTCCGTATGCGCGCGGCCTGGAGCTATTCCGACCCCACGGCCGGCTACGAACAGCTCACCGACCACATCGCCTTCTATCCCATGCGTGCCGACCTCTGCACGGTGGACGGCGAGGTCGTGCGCGCGCAGGAGGGTGACTTCTACGGCGGCTGGGTCACTGCCGAGATCGAAGGCCCGCTCAAGGGCGGCCCCGGAACGGCGCTGTGGTGATCCGCCGAGCCCTCCCCGAATGTGCTTCATCCCGACTGCCGGTGGCGTCGCCCCCGGCTATGTCGAGCAGTTCCTCCAGGCCCACCAGCCACGTTCCTCCCGACCGGCTCGGTCTGCCCGCACTACGACAGTGAGCCGGGCCGACGAGCGTTCCACCAGGCTGTTGTGGCGAACCGTGTGCTGCCGGCCGGCCTCGCTGTCAGCGCTCTGTGTCATCATGCCTGCGCGTCCCAGGGGAGTGGGCCGCGGTCTACTGAATGCCAGGGGTTGGGATGAGCACGGGTACGGAGCCGGAGGGCTCGTCCAGGTCTGACGAGGAGTGGGAGCGGTTCCTGCGTGAGTCGGTGGCGGGTGCCGCCGATGCGCCCAAGGAGCCGTCGGCGCGGGCTCGCGAAGTGGCGAAGCGGCTGCGCGCGGAGCCCGGCCGGGACCGGGAGGGCTGGCGCAGCCACACGCCCGCGCGGCCCAGGCGGCGTACGGGCTGGTACGTGGTCGGACTGCTGGTCGTGCTGGCTCTGATCGTGGTGGCGCTCGCCCCGGAGAGGGTGAGGAATCTGGTCACCGGAGCCGACTCCCCGCCGCTGGCGGCCCAACGTCCCACCGCGGGCCAGCCGTTCCGCGGCTCGCCCGCGGCGGGCTGGGCGAGCGGCGCGGCGGGGATCGCCGTGCCGAAGGCCGAAGCCGTCGGCTGGATGAGCGCGGCCGAGGTCGGGCGGGCCCTCGCGCGCAGCCGGGACTTCCTCGTCGCGTCCGGCCTGGAGCGCGGGGTGCTGCGGGGCGAGCGTCCCGAGAAGGCGATCGCACTGATCAACCCGCACCAGAAGGACGTCCAGCACCTTCTGAAGACCGCTTTCCGGACCCCGAGCGAGAAGAACGACCCCCTCCTCCTCTTCAGCCGCTTCCGGCCCTCCCGCGCCCACCTGGTCGGCGACGTCGTGAAGACCCGAGGCCGGCTCACCTACCGGGAGGGCGAGCGCGGCGCGCTCCAGGTGACCGCCGACGTCACCTTCGTCTATCCGGTCACCCGCGCGGACGCGGTCGGCGACGACGAGATCGTGCGCACGATCATCCGACGCGAGCTGGTCCTGAGCTGGGACGACCCTGACAAGGTGACCACCGAGCCGGGCACGTTCTCGATCGTCTCGTACAAGTACGACATGACCAACGGCGGTTGCGGCACCCCGAGCGGCTACTTCACCCCGCCCTTCGGCGCAGACCGCCGGTCGGACGAGTCCGGCAGGGAGGTCGACCCGTACGACGACAGCAAGCCGGTCGGGCAGGGCGGGTCCTCCGGGGACGAGTGCGGGAGGGCCACGCGGTCCTAGGGACGTCTCTTCGATCACCGGCCGAGATCGGATTCATCGTGCCGACGGGGCCTTCTCCCAGCGACGGGTGACCGTACCGATGTCGTGTGCCGCCTGTTCCGCGGCCGCGTCCGCACCGCGTACCGCCGGTGCGAACTCCACATGCAGGAACGGCACATGCCGGGCATCGGCGACGCGGCCCTGCATGTTCTCCTGGCCTTCCAGCGGGCAGGTCCGGGCCCAGGCCCGGCACACCCGGAAGCCATGAGCGCCCAGTGCGTCGGCCAGCGCGCGGCCGTCGGAGCGGCCCTCCCGGCCGACGCCGGTGGAGGCGATGACGTCATGGTCCGGCGCGGAGGAGGCCGCGAAGCCGTGCAGTTGGACACCCGGCATCCCCCGGCGGGCCAGCTCGGCGCAGACGGCGTGGAAGACGGTGTCCCGGCGGTGCGCCACATCGGCCGAGTTACCCTCGCCCGCTTTGCGATGTGCACCTGCGATCACAAGAACGCCACCCGGTGAGTCCCGCAGCACGCGCACCGCGAGCTGCTCCGTGCCCTGATCGGCGACCGGGTGCGGGACCTGTACCGACCAGCGCGGGCGGTGGTCGAGATCGAGGTAGAACCGGCCCCAGCCGCGTGGTGCGACGGCGTCGTCGGTGCGGTCGGCGACCTCGGTGTAGTGGCGGCCGGAGACCTGGTCGACGATCGTGCGTACGGTGAAGTCCCGCTGGGAGAGTTGCTGTTCAGCCTCATGGCGGTGGCCGTCGAGCAGCAGACCGATCGCCGTGGCGACGGCCTCGCGGTCCGCCCTGTCGGGTTCCCGGTAGCCGTGTCCGGGGCCGAATCCCCGAGTGAAGTCCGCCACCGTGCGCGCCAGGTCGGTGCGCGGTGCGCGCTCGTCGTCACGGTGGTCCGCGGCGGCCCCGGTCACCGTGCGCGCGTTGCGAAGCACCACGGTCGCCGCCCCGGCGAGACCGGCGACGACGAGGAGAATTGTTGCGATCGTTATGGTGCGTGAGCAGTTGGCTCTCATGGTTGTATCAAGATATCCCGGTGAACAGACGCCGCAGCCGCACGCTGCTGACCTTGCTGAGCCCGCTCGCTCTCCTCGCCGGAGCCGCCGGCTGCGGCCTCCTTCCGGGAGGCTCGGACGACCAGGGTGGTGGACGTTCCTTCACGGTCGCGGCGGCCGGCGACATCCTGATGCACCCCCAGCTCATCGACCAGGCGCGCAAGGACGCGAAGACCACCGGCGCCGGGATGGCCGGACTGGACTTCGGGCCGCTGATGGCCGGTGTCGAGCCGGTGATCAGCAAGGCCGACCTCGCGATCTGCCACTTCGAGCCGGTGATGGGCACCCCTGGCGGCCCGTTCGAGGGCTTCCCGGACTTCCAGGTGCCTCCGCAGACCGCCGAGACGATCAAGAATCTCGGCTACGACACCTGCTCCACCGCCTCCAACCACACGCTCGACCACGGGTACCAGGGCGTGAAGCGCACCCTGGACGCGCTGGACGCGGCCGGTGTGAAGCACACGGGTTCCTTCCGGACGAAGAAGGACTCGCTCACCCCGCTGATCATGGACGTCAAGGGCGTCAAGGTCGCGCAGTTGTCGTTCGCGTACGGCTTCAACGAGCCGCACCGCCTGCCCGCCGACAAGCCGTGGCTGGCCAACCGGGCGAGCCTGGAGCGCGTCAAGGCGGCCGAGGGGCGGGCCCGCGCGGCCGGTGCCGAGGTGGTGATCCTCTCCCTGCACTGGGGTCGTGAGCACCAGCCCGACCCGTCGGCCCAGCAGACCGCCTTCGCACGGCAGATCGCCGAGAACACCGGCGTCGACCTCGTCATCGGCCACCACGCGCACGTCGTACAGCCGATGGAGAAGGTGGACGGCACCTGGATCGCCTACGGGCTCGGCAACCAGATCGCGCGGCACGAGGCGCCGACCGGGCTGACCGAGGAGGGCGTGATCGCCTGGTTCTCGTTCACCGAGCACGGCAAGGGCCACTGGGACGTCCGGCCGCGCTTCGAGCCGACGCTGCTGGAGATCCCGCCGGACAGCGGGAACAGCCCCGACGGCAACCCGTCCGCCCCCGACGACGCGCAGGACTACCGCCTGCTGGACGTACCGGCCGCGCTGGAGGACGGCCATGGGCTCACGAGTCGACAGAAGGCCCGGTTGCGGCTGGCCTTCGAGCGCACCGAGGGCACCCTGCTCAACCGCGGCGCGGCCGATGACGGCCTGAAGGCGCTGACTCCGCTGCCCGAATGACGGGCTCCGCCGATCAGCAATGACCACAAGGCGGCAGATGTTGCGTAGATCACGTGAAGATCGGTGCAACCTTACGACTCCTTTTCGGGTCTCGCTTCCGGACATACCCCTGGTGTCACACCTGTGCCGGAACACGACACATGCACCACTAAGCCCGAGAGGACCGTCCCTTGGCCTCACCGCCCCCGGCGGGGCAGCACCGCGCCCGCCGCCGCGCCGACATGTCGCTGATCGGAGGCATCCGCCCGCCGATCGCGGTCCTCTGCGTGCTCCTGCTCTCGCTGGCGGGAGTGACCGCCCTCGCACTGGGGCGTGTGGACGACGCCGGGGTGCCCAAGGCGGTACTGACCTCCCAGCAGCACTTCGCCGAGGACGGCGCCGTCGCGCTGCGCGCCTCCATCGACGAGTCCGTCACCGACCTCACCCGGTCCGCCGAGCTGTTCAGCGCCGGGCCGCCGGTCTCCGGTGACGCGGCGCTCGACAAGCTCGGCAGCACCTACCAGAAGTGGGCGGGGACGGCGGTCGTCGAGATCCGCAGCGGCAAACTCGTCGCCGCCCGCGGCGAGACCGTCCCCCTCACCTCCGTGGACACCTCCACCCTCGGTGACGAGGACGGACTCGCGCCGCGCATGGTCCGGCTGCGCAACGGTGAGACCCGTCTGCTGTCCTTCGCCCTGCTGTCCTGGCCGGGCAGGCCACAGCTCCTGCTGGTCGCCTCCAGCAATCTCCAGTTCCCCGGCATCAGCCTCGGCCAGTTCCGCTCCATCGCCGTGGTCGACAGCGCGGGCACGGTCCTCAGCAGCGACGGCATCGCCGAGCCCGAACAGGCCCGCACCAGCGCCGACCGCAAGGAGATCAAGAGCCTGCGCAAGCAGCTCGAGACCTTCGCCCACGACGCGGCCCGCCGGGCCCAGCAGGACCCCCGCAGCACCAAGGAACCCGGCAGCGGCGGCTACCAGGGCGTCAGCGGCAGCCTGCTCGGCGGACATCCGCTGAGCGACCGGCCCGTCGCCGGATACGCCACCCTCGCGTCGCCCGAACCCGGCGAGGTCACCACCGCCTCCCGGCTCGGCCTGTCCGTGGTCGCCATGATCAAGGTCGACGAAGACTCCGGCCGCGCCGGCTCCACCGTCTTCGGCGTGCTGGCCGGCGGCGCGCTGCTCCTGGTGGGCGCCGCAGCCGTGGCGCTTCTCCTCGGCACTGTGCAGCGTCCGCTGATCCGGCTGTTCCTGGAGTCCCGCCGCCTCACCCGAGGCGATCTGACCAGGCCCGTCACCGTGCCCCGCTTCGGTGAGGCGCACCGCGTCGGCCAGGCCCTGGAACGGCTGCGCCATCAGTTGCTCGGCGAGTCCGCCACCGCGGGCAGCCGCGCGACGCGTCCGGGCGGCATGCGCAGGGTCGGTATCCGCGCCCTGCTCGTCATCTGCGCCGTACTGCTGCTCGCCTGGTCCGCGCCGCTGATGCTGCTGCTCAACCGCGCCGACGGCACGGCGACCGTTCCGCAGCAACTCGTCGGCGACCAGCGCGAACGCACCCAGACGCTCAGCGACCGGGTACGGCGCGCGCTCAACGAGGGCGAGGCCGACCTCCAGTCCGTCGGCTCCCTCATCGGCGACCGGACCGAGCCCGCCGACATGGACGAGGTCCTGAAGCGCACGCTCGACGAGAACACCCGCTACCGCTCGCTCTACGTGATCGACTCCTCCGGCGACATCGTGGCCCGCAAGGGCGACGAACCGCGCCTGCCCGGCTCCCGCCGCACGTCGGCCACGCCGCTCAGGCTGCTCGGGCGGGGCGACAAGGAGCCGTTGGTCGTCGGCACGGCCGAGATCCCCGGCGCCAAGGGCAACCGCCTCGTCGGCGAGTTCCGCATCGAGTTCCTCAACGCGCTGCTCAACCGGCCCGGCATGGGAGTCGTACGCCTCGTGGACGACCGAGGCGCCGTGATCGCCGGCAACACCGGCTTCCTCGCCTTCCAGTCGCTGCCCGACGGCCACCTCGAAGACCTCGTCACGGCCAGCGGTCAGAAGCTCGGCAAGAAGGCCAGGCCGAACGGCGTGCTCTACCGCGACCACGGTGTGCGGATCGCCGCCGCCGCCCCGTTCGCCGGCAGCGGCCCGGCCCAGTCGCTCCACTGGAGCGTGGTGAGCTGGCAGCCGGTGGAAAGGCTCGCGATCCCCGGATACGACACCCAGAACCGCACCGTGCTCGCCGGTCTGCTCGGTGCCGCCGCTGCCGTCGCCTGCCTGGGCTGGCTGCACATCGTCGTCGCCCGCCCGCTGCGGACCCTGGCCGACCGGAGCGAAGCGCTGGCCGACGGCGACCGCAAGGCCGTGCTCTTCCCTCAGCATCACGACGAGGTGGGAGCCGTCACCCGCTCGCTCGAACTCATCCGCCAGCAGTTGCAGGTACAGCGCCGCCAACAGCCGCGCCGCACCCAGCCCCCGGCGGACCAGCAGTACATAAGGAACTGATCACCCGTGCTCTTCCTCTACACCGTGCTGCTGGTGTGCTGCGCGATCCTGCTCGTCGCGGGCATCGTCGAGCAGCGGCGGCACTTCACCAACCTCGACCAGATACCCACCCGCGTCCTCGTCAACGGCATCCGGGGCAAGTCCTCCATCACCCGGCTGTGCGCGGGCGCGCTGCGCGGCGGTGACCTGACCACCGTCGCCAAGACCACCGGCACCGCGGCCCGGTTCATCCACCCGGACGCCACCGAGGAACCGGTCTACCGCAAGTTCGGCATCGCCAACGTGGTCGAGCAGATCGGCATCGTGCGCCGAGCCGCCGCCTACCGGCCCGACGCCCTCGTCATCGAGTGCATGGCCGTCATGCCGGCGCTGCAGGAGATCAACCAGTCCAAGCTGATCCGTTCCACGATCGGCGTGCTGTGCAACGTCCGTGAGGACCACCTCGCCGAGATGGGTCCCACCCTGGACGACGTGGCGCGCTCGCTGTGCCGGTCGATGCCGGAGGACGGCATCTGCGTCACCGCTGAGAAGGAACGTTTCCACATCCTCCAGGAGGAGGCCGACGCCCGGAACTGCCGGCTCATCTACGCCGACCCCGAGACGGTCAGCGACGAGGAGCTGCGCGGATTCAGCTGGTTCACCTTCAAGGAGAACGTCGCGATCGCGCTCACCGTCGCCGAACTCCTCGGCGTGGAGCGGGAGACCGCCCTGCGGGGGATGTACGAGGCTCCGCCGGACCCCGGTGTCCTCTCCGTCGAGCGCTACCTGACCCCCCAGGGCAAGCGGCTGCGCTTCGCCAACGTCTTCGCGGCCAACGACCCCGAGTCGACGCTGATGAACATCAATCAGCTCCTCGACCTCGGGGCCATCCACCGACCGCTCAACGTCGTCATCAACTGCCGCCCCGACCGGGTCGAGCGCAACGGCCAGATGGGCGAGATCATCCCCGACCTCGACCCCGAGCACGTCTTCGTCATCGGCCACCCGGCCAGGTCCGCCATCGACGCCATCCCCACCGCGTTCCGGTCCCGCGCCGTGGACCTCGGCGGCGACAAGCGCGACCCCGAGGAGTTCATGGCCTCGCTGCTGGAGAAGCTCGGCCCCGAGTCCTCACTGGTCGCGATCGGCAACATCCACGGCCAGGGCGAGATCCTGCTGGAGCACCTCGCCGAACTCCCGGCCGACGAAAGCCCCGACGAACCCGCGGACAGCGCACCGGCCCACCCGCCGGAGCGGCCCGACCAGCCCGTGCACGTCGAGACCATGCCGCTCTACGTCCCCCGGATCGACCCCTACCAGCGCTATCCGCAGGCGTACGAGGAGCGCTACACCCAGCAGCCGTACCCGCCCCACCCCCTCGGGCAGCACCCGGACGAACGTCCGTACCCCGGGTACGACGCCCGGGAGGAGCCCTACCAGGCCCCGGCCCAGCCCTATCCGGCCGCGACGGAGCAGTACCCCGTCGGCACCGGGAGCCCGGCGGCCCCGGCAGCGGACCGCGGCCTCTTCGAACCCCGAGTACCGCCCATGAACCCCGCCGACGACAACCGGCAGTGGCACAGTCCAGGAGAACAGCGTTGATCCCCTCCGTCCTCACCCCCGAGATCGCCGCCATCGGCATCGGCCTGGGGCTCATGTTCTCCCTGATGTGCTACCTGACGACCAATCTGTCGCCGGGCGGCATGATCACGCCGGGCTGGCTCGCGCTCACCCTGATCGAGGACCTGCAGCGTGCCGCGCTCGTGGTCGGCGTCACCGTCCTGACCTACGTCACCACGCTCCTGCTCCAGCGCTACGTGATCCTCTACGGCAAGCGGCTCTTCGCGGCCGTCGTGCTCAGCGGCGTCCTCATCCAGGCCACCGTGATCATCGTGCTGCAGACGGAATTCCCGCTGCTCTACGCCAACCAGACGCTCGGGTTCATCGTGCCGGGCCTCATCGGCTACCAGCTTGTCCGCCAGCCCAAGGGAGCCACGCTGCTGTCCGTCGGCGGCGTCACCCTGGCCACCTACGTGGTCCTGACCGCCGGCATCCTGCTCGGCGCCATGCCGTCCGCCTGAATCCGCATCCCCCCGCACCCTGGAGCACCCACATCATGCCGAAGCGCAAAGGCCGCCCCGTCGTCCACGCGGCGACCGTGCTCGCGCTGCTCGCGGGCAGCGCCTACTGCACCTACGAACTGCGCAAGGACCAGCAGGCCGAGGTCACCGTGCACACGGTCACCGACGACGCCCCGAGCACCTCGGGCAAGCACACCGGACAGCAGACCTGGGAGCGGCTGAACGACCCCGCCCGCACGGTGCTGCGCGACGACAAGGGCGCGGTCGTCGCCACCTTCACCGACGGGGCCCGCACCGCCGCCCTGAAGGGGCCCTCGCGTACCTTCGGCGAGCCCGCCGGCACCAGCACGAAGGTGGTCACCGACGACTGGGTCCGCCTCCTGCCCGAGCCCTGGACCAAGGGTGCCCAGAACCAGCAGTGGTTCAAGGACTGGTTCAAGGAGAACTACGGCAGCCAGCAGGACGACGTCTTCGCCATCGCCTTCCAGTACGTGCAGGGCGCCCCGGTGAAGAAGGACGCGCAGGGCGTCCCGTACGCGGGTGACGCGGTGTTCGGCCCCTACAAGCCGGACGGCGTGGACCGGTTCGAGCAGAACGACTTCTACGACTACCTCGGCATCCCGTACACCTTCCGCAGCGGCGCCACGATGCAGCCGCACCAGGACCGGTACCGGGCCCTGGACTGTTCCGGCTTCATGCGCATGGTGTGGGGCTACCGGTCCCGGTTCCCGCTGATGGCCACCGACACCTCGGGCGACGGCCTGCCCCGCACGGCCAACGGCATCGCCCGCTCCAAGACCGGTGTGGACATCATCGAACTGCAGGGCTCCGCGCCCTGGTACGCCCGGCCCAAGAACACCGACCGGCTGCAACCCGGAGACCTGCTGTTCTTCAAGATGGACCACCGCACCGGCGACCACATCGACCACGTCGCCCTCTACCTGGGACCGGACACCGCGGGCCACAAGGTCTTCATCTCCAGCCGCAAGGAACAGAACGGCCCCACCATGGGAGACAAGGGCGGCGTCTCCCGTATCGACGGCAGCGGCTTCTACGCGGATCTGTTCCGCAGCGCGAAGCGGCTGTGACGAAGCGGGGACCCCGCGTTCCCGCTGCCGGTGGTGGTGGGGTGGCTCAGGCGAAGGCGCTGATCCCGGTCGCGGCGCGGCCGACGATGAGGGAGTTCATGTCGCGGGTGCCCTCGTAGGAGTAGAGGGCTTCGGCGTCGGCCCAGTACCGGGCCACTTCGTGGTCGAGCAGGATGCCGTTGCCGCCGAGCAGTTCGCGGGCGTGGGCGACGACCTCACGGGTGCGGGTGGTGCTGAACATCTTCGCCATGGACGCCTGCTGGTCGGTGAGCCGGCCGGCGTCCTGGAGCTGCGCCGCCCGTACGTTCATGGTCTGGCAGGCGGTGATGTCGGCGAGCATCCGCGCCAGTTGGTCCTGGACCAGTTGGAAGGCGGCGATCGGCTTGCCGAACTGCTCGCGTTCCAGGGTGTAGGCGCGGGCGGCCTCGTAGGCACCCATGGCGCAGCCGACCGCGTTCCAGGAGACTCCGAGCCGGGTGGAGCGCAGTACCTTCGCGGTGTCCTTGAAGGAGTTCGCCTCCTGGAGCCGGTCCGTCTCGGGTACCCGTACGTCGCGCAGGCCGATCTCGGCGTTCTGCACGGTGCGCAGCGAGACCTTGCCGTCGATGCGGTGCGGGGTGAAGCCGTCCGCGCCTTGCTGCACGACGAAGCCCTTGACCTCGCCGTCGGCCTCGTCCTTCGCCCAGACGATCACCAGGTCGGCGAAGGTGGCGTTGCCGATCCACTTCTTGCGCCCGTTCAGCACCCAGGTGTCGCCCTCGCGCCGCGCGGTGGTGGTCAGGCCGCGGGAGGTGCCGGAACCGACGCCCGGTTCGGTCAGGGCGAACGCGGCCAGCCGCTCCCAGCGCAGCATCTCCGGTATCCAGCGCCGCTTCTGCTCCTCGGAGCCGCACTCCATGACCGTGGCGACACCGAGTCCGCTGTGCACGCCGTAGAACGTGGCGAACGAGGGGTCGACGCGGGCGAGTTCCATGCTGACGAGGCCGGCCACCAGGGCACCCCGGCCGGGTGCGCCATGACCACTGAACTGGAGCCCCGCGATGCCGAGTTCGGGCATCTGCGGAATGAGCTCGTGCGGGAACTCGCCGCGCTCCCAGTAGTCGGCCGCGATGGGGGCGAGGTTCTTGCGCGCCCAGTCCCGCACCGTCGCCAACAGCTCCTGGTCCTCGGGGCCGACCGACTCGCGTACGTGGTAGAAGTCGGCCTCCACGGCCGCCGGGTCCGCTTCGTGGACCGTGACGCCGGGCCACTCGTGCCCGTGCTCCTGACCTGCGTGGTCGCGCTGCTGCTCTCCGGTCATGACGACCCCTCTTCTCCTCAAGTGGCGTATGGAACGCGGGTGGTACGGGCTCAGGCGGCTGCCGTGCCCGTCCCGCCGCCGTGCCGGGGCAGCCACTGGGGGCGGCCCGAGCCGCGGGGCACGAGCAGGGACTCCGGGCGGTAGGCGCCCGGGGTGCCGGACATCTCGATCTGGTCGGTCACGCCCTGGTACCGGCCGAGCGGGGTGTCCGCGGTGAAGGTGTGCGGGTCGAGGTAGGCGTGCTGGTCACCGGTGCCCGCGATGTCGTGCGCGTACGCCTTGTCGAAGATCCCGAGTGACAGGATCCACAGGGCGACCCGGGTCAGCGAGACGTGCACGCGGTAGCTGCCGCCCTCACGGGCGCGGCGGCGCAGCGCGGCGACGATCCCGGCGGTGGCGAGCCAGGGCACGAGGTAGTCGTTGACCACCTTGATGTAGGGCAGTTCGGGCTGCTCGGCGCTGCCCTCCAGCGTCATCATGCCCGTGACGCAGCCAGCGGTCTGGTCGAAGCCGACCCGGTCGGCCCACGGGCCACGCTCGCCGTGCAGCGTGACGCCGACGTGGATGATGCCGGGCCTGACCTCGGCCGCCTCATGGGCGGTGAGGCCGAACCGGGCGAGGTAGCCGGGACGCCGGTTGGCGTA
Source organism: Streptomyces seoulensis (assembly GCF_022846655.1). Classification (NCBI taxonomy): domain Bacteria; kingdom Bacillati; phylum Actinomycetota; class Actinomycetes; order Kitasatosporales; family Streptomycetaceae; genus Streptomyces; species Streptomyces seoulensis. The sequence goes on along the minus strand of NZ_AP025667.1, from coordinate 3,329,573 downwards.
GAACACGTCCGCGCCGCGCAGCAGTCCGCGTACGGTCGCCGCGCCCTCGGGGGTGGTGGGCTGCACGGTGGCGGAGCGGACGCCGGTGTTGGCGGTGACGTACACGACGTCGTGCTCCCACTCGGTGGGGCGCCACAGGTTGAGCGCGTCCGCGCCGTACAGGGCCAGGGACCTGCCGATGCCCGCGCCCGCGATGACGTGGCCCATCCCGAGGGCCCGTACGCCCTCCAGCGGGGTACGCGCGCCCTCGGGGAGCGGCTCGGGGGCGCTGTCGCCGATCTTCTCGACCTCGACCAGCGGCAGGTCGGCGAGGACGTCGCGGTACTGCGGTTCGGCGAGGAACTCCTCGGTGGAGCGCAGCATCGGCATCACGACACCGGCCTCGGCGCCGGCCTCCTCCAGCTCGGCGCCCTTCCAGCGGGCGACGGCGTCGGCGACGGCCTCGCGGGCGTCCCAGGTGCGCAGCAGCTTCAGCGTGCGGGCCTTGAGCCCCGGATACATCTCCAGCGGCATCACCCAGCGCCCGTCCCCGGCGCGGTAGAAGTCCAGGGTCATCGGGTTGGCCGGGTCGCTCGGGCGGCCGGGCGGGAAGCCGTTGACCAGCTCCCAGCGGCGGTCGTAGAAGGGGCACAGCCGGTGCGGGGCACGGCGCAGGTCCATCGCGATCGACTGGCCCTCGCCGCCCCTGTCGCGCCACAGAGCGGCGATGGCCACGGACCGGGCGGTCAGCGCGAGCGCCGTCGCGGAGGCGAGGCGCAGCGTGCTGGGTACGACGGGGTCGGCGCCGGTGAAGGTGATCTCGCCGCCCGCGTCACCGGCGCTCAGCCCGACACCGGCGAGCACCTCGTCCAGGCGGGCGTGCAGGTCGTAGGCGTCGTCGGTCGCGGGCTCCCGGATCGCGCGCGTGACCTGGTCGGTGAGCGTTCCGGCGGGGCGGGTGGTGCGGACGGTCATGCTGGGGGCCTTCTTTCCGGCGGAGCGGGGGTGGGGGGCGGGGGCGACGGTGGGGGCAGATACGAATCGATGTATATAGCAACTATCGTGGCCCAGAAATTCCCGCACAAACGTGGTCCGCCTTCCGCCTTCCGCCGCCCGCCGGGGCACCGGGGGAGACCTGGCTCGCCCCGTCATCCCGCCTCCACAGGAAAAAGACCTGGCAGTGGCCCTACCGAGGCGGGAGGCCGTTGCTCGTCAGACCCGCTCGAACGGCTCCGCGTACCGGAAAATCCCCCGCACCGCGGGGTCGTGGGCCGTCAGGACGCGGACCTGGAAGTACTCACCCCACGAGGAGTCCGGTGCGGCGATGCCGTGGTCCGCGCCGGCGCGGAAACCGTAGCGGCCGTAGTAAGCCGGGCTGCCGAGGAGGGCGACGAGGGGCTCGCCCAGGGCATCCGCCGCGCCTAGCACGGTGTGGACGAGGGCGAGCCCGACGCCGCGACGCTGGTGGCCGGGGTGCACGCTGAGCGGGCCGAGGCCCAGAGCGGGGGCGGTGCCGACATGACCCCGGGTGCAGACCACGTGGCCCACCACCTCACCGTTGCCGTCGAGTGCCACGAACGACAGTTCCGGCAGCCAGCCATCGCTGGTGCGCAGTTCGTCGAGGAGGGTCACCTCCACCGGCACCGGCGTCTCCGGCTTGGCGAAGGCCGCCGTGGTGACGGCGCGTACGGCGGGGACATCGGCAGGCGTTTCACGTCGGATCAGCACCGGCCCAGTCTTGGCCCCGAGCTGCGGGTCCGCAAAGGTTTTTGGGAGGCCCACCCATCTGACCTGACCGGTGCGCGAGCAGAGGGCCGGCATCATCAATGGAGACTGGCATCGGCCGCCCGCAGCAGTGGCTGTCGGATGGTCCATCACCTCGATGCCAGTCTCCGAGAGCAACCCATGCCCGTCCACCGCGACACCGGGGGAGGTCCCCAACAGGGTCGCATCCAGCACGCGCAAGCCGTCACCGACATCGCCCGCACGCTCAGACAGACCGCTGAGCAGATCGGCGAAGGTCGCGACGTTGACATGCAGGGGTCGCAGATCGCATCGACGACCTCATCGGTCAAGTCCGACGGCAAGGCACGGTCGCCCGCATCGTTGGCCCCGCAGCACGTTCAATTTGATTGCGATGCTGGAGGGGCAGATCGCCCCGATCTACCGATTGGTCGCTGAAGTTTGGTCAGCCGACCCCGCCGGTACTGCCTTCGCCGCCTCCCCCCTCGACCTCACCACGCGCCCGTTCGGCGCGTCGGCGTATCGCGGCAGAGACTCCCGCCCAGACGGCGAGCACGCAGACCGCCAAGCCGGAGAAGACGACCGGGTTCACCCAGACCGGCACCAGCTCGGTCCCCACCCCCTGCTCCGTAACGCACTGCACGCTCACCGGCAGCGTCATACGCGTCACCACGTGGTCGCCGTCGGCGCCGGAAGCCGCACACATCTGGTCCGGGTCCAAGATGTAGAACCCCGACATTACGCCCCAGGCATACGCGCCCACAGCCGCTGCGCCGGCCAATTGCACGACCAGCGCACATGACATGGCGTCTGGCGACGTCCACCCGTTTGGCGACTGACCGTGACGTGCGCGCCACACAAGCTGAACGGCCGTACCCACGACCACCCATGGACACACGAGGGGCGAGAAGGCAAGGATCAAGAAGAGAACGGCTTCCACGCCTTACCGGACATCGTCGTGGGGCGGCTGGTTCCCTCTTGAGGGCGGTCAGTGAGCAGGGCGTTCCGTGATCCAACCGACGGCCAGCAGACCCGCCCCGGCCGACAGGCCCTGCTGGTCCTGGCCCACCTGCGCCGCGGCGACACCTACGCCCGCCTCACGGCGGGATTGCGCGTCGGAATCGCCACGGTCTACCGCTACATACGCGAGGCCGTCGACCTCTTGGCCGCCCTCGCGCCCACGCTTGCGCAGGCCATGCAGACCATACGAAAGAAGGCATACGTGATCCTCGACGGCACGCTCCTGCCGGTCGACCGCACCGCCGCCGACCGTCCGTACTACTCGAGGAAGAAGCATCACGGGATGAACGTGCGGGTCCTCGCCGATCCGCCCGGAGGCCTGATGTGGGTGTCGGACGCGCTGCCGGGAGGCACGCACGACCTGACCGCAGCCCGGACCCACGGGATCCTCGCCGCTCTGGCAGCCGACGTCATCAAGTGCTGGGCGGACAAGGCCTATCAGGGTGCAGGCTCCGCCATCCGCGTCCCGTTCCGGGGCAAGCACCTGCGCGGCTGGCGCCGACGTCACAATCGGGACCACGCCAACATCCGCAGCCTGGGCGAACGCGCCATGGTGATCCTCAAGTCCTGGCGGCTTCTGCGGAAACTTCGGTGTAGCACCACCCGGATCACCGGCACCGTCCGAGCTGTCGCCGCTCTTGAATTCGCCAGCTGATCACGACGTCTACGGCGACCTGGAGCCAGCTGCCGCACTGGACCTCCTCGACCGGCTGGACCTCCCTACGCACACTCAGCACCGTGCCGAACTGCGCCACGTACTCGCCGCGGGGCACAGGGACCACTGCCACAGCCCTGGTGCCTGGGGCGATGCGGTTCGCTCCTTCTCCTGAGCCGTGGGCCTGGCAGACCAGACGGAGATGTCCGCGATGTGGAGTCCGGCCAGGTAGATGGTCGCGGTCTTCTCGTAGCGGGTGGCGATGCCTCGCCACTGTTTCAAGCGGTTGATGCAGCGTTCGACGGTGTGGCGCTGCTTGTATGCCGCGCGGTCGAACGCGGGTGCGTCGCCGGACTGGCCGGCGGTGAGCGCGAAGGCTAGGGCCTGTTGCGAAAGTCGATCTTGGTCCTGAATGATCAGGCGCCATGTGGGTGCGAGGCGCGAGCAGTTGTGAACTCGGGTCAGCCAAAAATGCCTGATCAGATGGTTCGGACAGTGTTAGCGTCGCCGGCATGCCCGAACTGACCGCACCCACAGGCCAACTCCGTTCCTCATGGCTCGCGGCGCGCGACGAGTGGCCGCCAGGTGCCCACCAGGACGGCACCGGCTTGCGGCTTGCGCCGGACGCCGACATCGCCAGCCCCGAGACTTTCTCGGCGTGGGTCGAGCAACTGAAGCAGCAGTCGGACAGGTCAGTTGCCGTGGGAGAAGGGCGCGTCCATGCCACCCACTGGTGGATCGTCGAGGGTCATTGCTATCTGGGAGCCATCGATCTACGGCACTACCTGAACGCCCTTCTGCTCGATGTCGGCGGGCACATCGGCTACAGCATTCGTCCCTCCGCCCGAAGACGCGGATTGGCCACGTGGGCTCTCGGTGCGGTTCTGCCCGAGGCCCGCGCGCTCGGCTTGGATCGGGTCCTCGTCACCTGCGACGACGACAACGTCGGATCGGCACGCAGCATCGAGCGCAACGGTGGCGTCTTGGAGGATGCCCGCACCACCGACGCGGGCATCAAGCGCCGCTACTGGATCACTCTGTAGGCAGTGGCGCAGCCGGGCTGGTCACAGCCACTCGTCGATGACTGCGACCAGCACGGTCGCCCCAGAACGGACGGCGAGTTTGTCATAGCGCGTGGCTACTGCGCGGTGGCGTTTGAGGCGGTTAATCCCGCACTCGACTGCGTGGCGTTCGCGGTAATCGGTCTTGTCGAACTTCGGCGGTCGGCCTCCGCGAGAGCCGAGGTTCTTACGATTTCGGACGCGGTCCGCCGGAACCGGAATGGTGGGCTTGATGCCGCGTCTGCGCCAGGTAGGCGCGGTTCTTGCGGGAGTCGTACGCCTTGTCCGCGCGGACTCGGTCCGGTCGCTTTCGGGGGCGCCCGAGCCCCAGCCGGGGCACCCGGATCGCTTCCAGAACCGGCTCGAACTGCGGCGCGTCACCCCGCTGGCCAGCAGTGATCACAATCGACAGAGGCTTCTGTCCCTGCTCAACTGCAAGGTGGATTTCTGTGGTCAGCCCGCCTCGGGATCGCCCGAGCCCGTGATCAGCCGGCTCGACGACGATCCCTCCTGGCGGCTCTTTCTGGAGATCCCCCTATTCGCCGCCCCGGCGGCGTGCTGGTGGGCCCGGCGCACCATGGAGTCGACGTTCACGGCCCTGGTGATCAGGCCCTTGGCGTCCGCCTCGGCCTGGAGCTGGGTCACGATCCGGGCCCACATCCCGTCCCGCTGCCAGCGCCGGAACAGGTCATAGACCCGTTCCCACGGCCCGTAGCGTTCCGGCACGTCGCGCCACGGGGCAGCAGTCCGCGTCCGCCACCGTATGCTGTCTATCAACTGCCGCCGCGTCCAAACCTGCGGACGGCCCGGCTTGACGCCCGGCGGCAGCAACGGCTCAAGCCGGGCCCACTGGCCATTCGTCAGATTTTCACGTCCCACGATATGTGATCATTCATGACCAAGATCGACTTTTGCAACGGGCCCTAGTGGCCAGCAGCGGGCATCGGAGGCCAGGTGGATATTTGTGTTCAGTCCACCGCGGGACCGGCCGATGGCGTGGTCTGCCGGTTCGCCTGTTGGCGCCCTTTTTACGGGCTCCGGCCGCGTGCTGGTGCGCGCGCACGGTGGAGTCCACCGAGAAGACACGGTTGAGGTCGTCGTCGGCATCGGCCTGTGCGACCAGCGCGGTGAACACCCGTTCCAAGGTGCCGTCGATGGCCACATCCGCAGCCGGTTGTAGACGCCCCGCCAGTTGCCGTACTTCTCCGGCAGCTGCACCCACTGTGCCCCGGTCTGGAACCTCCAGGCGAGTGCGTCGATCACTTCTCGGTGGTTCCGCCATCGGCCACCCCGCTTCGGTGTCCGGTCCGGGAGTAACGGCTCGATCTGCGCCCACTGCGTGTCCGTCAACGGCACACCCGGACAACGAGCAGACGATCCGGAGGGAGCGACTACACGCAGCCGGTGCCATCGGCCTGGACGGCAACTGTCCACCAGGAGGTCACTCTGGCAGCCATCGCTTCCGGCTCTGACGGCAGAGGGGTGAGACCGAAGTGATCTTCCAGCTCGCGCCGCAGGAACTCGCCGATCTCCTCTTGGCCGACGCCAAGCCGGAGCCGCTGCAGGAGAGGGACGAGCATGCAGTCGTACTCGTCTTGCACCTCATCAGCGACGCCGATCGGATCCCACTCATTGAGCAGATGCCGCAGGCCGTTCTCAGTGACGTCGGTTCCTGGTCGCATCGCTCCAGGGTGCCACCCTGGAACCGCCGTCATCACTCGCCCCCACCTTGATCCAAACGAAACCGCCTAGTGTCGTCCGGATGCGCGACTCTCACCGACTAGGCAGAGCGGAGATGCGCTCCCGCCCGGCGTGACGCCGGCGCCGACCTTGGTGAGCCCGTATACGGGGGGTGTGGCGCGGGATGGCCCGGACGAATGCTCCGAGGATGTGTCTTGGAAGCGGCCCGAGGAGTCGCTGGCTACTCCCGGCGGAGAGGGGCGAGCCAGCTGCCGTCCTGGAACTCGGCGGGGACCTCGTCCTCCCGCGGATCGATGCCGCGACGCTCTAGCTCGTCGAACCATCGGTCTCGCTGTGACTCGGGGAGGCGTCGTCCGCACCACGGGCAGAAGTCGATGGTGATGCTCGACGTGCCGCCGTCGTGGATGATCAGCCCGTACTCCTGGAACTTGGCGCTGTGGTCAATCAGCGCGTCCGGGCAGGCGAAGGCGTCGTTGTGCTGGTCGCAGCGCGCGTTCACGCGGCTGGTCATCGCCTCGCAGCAGTGACTGGTCATGACCTCGGCTTCTCGTCGATCGCACTATGACCAGAAGTAGATCACGGTCTGCGATGGTCACCGGGTGGTCCCGTTCTCCGCCCGAAGCCGCTGACGAGCTGCCCTGAGTCGCTGGCCATAGTCCGCCGCGAACAACTTGGGAAGTGTCTTGCCCAGCGTTCCAGCGATTCGATGGATCGGTGACCATACGGCCGGAGCGTCGATGACGCGACTCAGGTTCGTCATGAGTGTTGCGGCTCGGAACCTGGTCAGCCGACCTCAGTCGGCGATTGCCGCCTGCGCGACGACCGCTACGGCCGGGTGAAAGTCATGTGTGTGACGCCGCTGGGGGTTGTCACGGACTCGACCTGGAAGCGCTCCTCCAGTCCTTCGAGTCCGTCCCACAGGCGCTCGCCACGGCCCAGAACGATCGGGACGACGGCGATGTGCAGATGGTCGATGAGATCTTCGGCGAGGAACTCGCGGACCGTGGTCGGCCCGCCACCGATCCTCACGTCCAGGTCGCCCGCGGCCTCGCGCGCCTGACGGAGGGCCTCCTGCGGCGTGGCGTCGATGAAGTGGAATGTGGTGCCGCCCTCCATCTCCACCGGAGGCCGGGGGTGGTGGGTCAGGACGAACACCGGGGTGTGGAAGGGCGGGTTGGGCCCCCACCAGCCCTTCCAGTCGTCGCTCTCCCATGGCCCGCGCTGGGGCCCGAACTTGTTGCGGCCCATGATCTCCGCGCCGATGCCGACATCCCAGGTACCGGCGATGGCGTCATCGACCCCAGCGCTCCCGTCCGGCTTGCCCAGCATCCGCTGGAAGGTCCGGGTCGGGAAGAACCACTCGTGGAGCCGCGTGCCGGCGTGGCCGAACGGGGCGTCGAGACTCTGCCCCTCACCGGTGGCGAATCCGTCGATGGAGACGGAAAAGTTGTGGACCCTCACACGGGACATGGCCTGGCCTCCTACCCCCGAAGCAGTGTGCGTGCGAACTGCAATCACCAGCCGTGGGCGAACCTAGAGTCGGTGGTAGCAGAATGCCATCACTGGCGGTGGCCATGCGAGACAAATCGCGATGCGCATGCGTGATAAACGCTGCCGTGATGGCGCTCGGGGACCAGTGGAGCCTCATCGCCCTGCGTGACGTGATGTCCGGCGGGCGCCGACACTTCCCTGAGCTGCTCAGCCACTCCGAGGAGGGGATCGTGTCGAACATCCTCAGCAGCCGTCTCAAGGCCCTCGTCGTCGGCAGTCTCCTCACGCAGGAGCAGGCTGACGAGGGCGGCGAGCGACCTATCCTCACGCAGGCGGGCACCCCGACAGTCCCCATCATGGTCGCGCTCGGCTCCTGGGGATGCGGCACCGCCCGGCTCGCCACCTTCATGCTCCGCCACCAGGGAATGGCGGGCCCTGCGCGGTGGAGCGCTGATGCGTGCGGGGTCCGGATCAACGACGGCCGGTATTCCTTCCGCGATCCGGAGAACCGTGACGCGTTGCCCGATCGCCGACTGGCCCAGCCATCGGCCGCCCTGGACCTGGCCCACCCCGGTTTCCTCGGTGAGGTGTGCCCCACCGAGGGGTGTCCGGACGGCTGCCGGGCCGAGCCCCGTTCCACTACGGCCTGTCCCCGCCGGGCCGAGTACACGAGATGGCTCGCCACTCTGATGCCGGAATCCGTGTGCAGCTCCGTGTGAAAGAGCGTGAGGGCCACTCACTGGGACCACCTCGCTGACCAGACAAGGACGGCGGCGAGATGGAGTCCGGCGAGATGCGAATTTCGGGCATGTGCCAACGAGATCCGAGCGGTGCACCCCCGTTCGCCGAGATTCCTGGCGAAGGATGTCGAGAACGTACCGCCGGTACCGTCCCAGGCACATCAGCGGCCACCACCGGCCGCACGAGGAAGTGAGGAGAAACCAGCATGGCGATTCAGCGGATGGACAACGTCGGCATCGTCGTCGAGGACATGGATGCGGCCATCGCGTTTTTCGTGGAACTCGGTATGGAGGTGGAGGGCAGGGCAGAGGTCGAGGGCCCCGTCGCCGACCAGTGCACCGGACTCGACGGTGTCCACTGTGACATCGCGATGCTCAGGACCCCGGACGGTCATAGCCGCATCGAGCTGGCGAAGTACCGCAGCCCCGAGGTGATCAGCGCCGGGCCGCGCAACCAGCCGCACAACGTTCTGGGCACGCACCGCATCATGTTCGCCGTCGACGACATCGAGGGGACTGTTGCCCGTCTGCGCACCCATGGCGCAGAACTCGTAGGCGAGCTGACACAGTATGAGGACAGCTACCGGCTCTGCTACGTCCGCGGCCCCGAGGGCATCATCGTCGGACTGGCCGAACAGCTGAGCTGAAGGCCGGCGCGGGGGCTGGTGCGCCCGCAGGCCCTCCGGCCGCCACTGTTGACGACTAAGTACTCCCGTGCCAAATGGACTTCGTCGCCACATGTCCCAGGTTCGGTGGTACGGCGCCGGAGTGCCGCCGGCCACCGGCACCCCGTTGGGCGGGGCGGAGATGTATGAGCTGCTCTCCCTCAGGGAACCCCTCCAGTCCGGGCGGGCAACGAGCTTCCAGTCAGGCTGCGCAGGGCGCGGAGGCTGGGTGGACGGAGGCGCGGTGGCGAGAGGGGAGTCTGGCAGGCGGGGCGTGTACCACCCAGTCGCCTTCCGGATCATCGGATGGCGCCCTGCCGGACCACGCACGCGGTGATGCCGCAGGAACCGGACATGGCAGCGGAGTGAGACACGCCTCAGGAACGGCGGCCCAGCGGGCTCTGGGGGAGTGAGGAGAGCAGCCGGTCCGGGCCGTCGTACACCACGTCTGCGTCGGCTTTCTCAAGGTCTTCGCGGGGGATCCCGCCGCAGAGCAGCCCCACGCAGGTGACTCCCGCCCGGCTGCCCGCTTGCATGTCCCACACGGTGTCGCCGACGAACACCGATCGCTGCGCTACCGCGCCGGCCAGCTCCAGCGCCCTGGCCACCGGCTCTGGGGCGGGCTTGCCCTCGGAGACGTCGTCGGCGCTCGCCATGCCGCAGATCGCCTCGTCGGCGTCGAGCGCGGTACGCAGCGCGGACAGCTCCTGGCCGCTCGCCGACGTGGCCAGTACGACCTTCCAGCCGTCGTCCGCCAGGCGCCGCAGCAGCAGCCCGGCCCCAGGGAGGGCGGTCAGGCGCCCGAAGTACTGTCCGTACAGCGTTTTGTGCGCGGCGCTGAGTGCCTCCGCCTCCCCACGGGCCCGGTCCGCGCCCAGCAGATGGGCCACGAGGTCACTCGAACCGAGACCGATGGCCCGGTGGATCGCCTGCGTCGGCACGTCATGCCCAGCCTGCCGCAGAGCTTCCCACCACGCCGTGACGTGCAGGTAGTTGGTGTCCACGAGAGTGCCGTCCACATCGAACACGGCGGCGCGAGCCGCGCCTTCGCCGCCGTTCGCGGTCCGGTCGTCGGTGGGGGGCATGAAGCGCACGTCCTCTCCTCACACCTGCTGTCCGCCACGCCTGCTCCGCCCGCTCGCGGCGGTCACCGGCTCGGCATTCGCTGCCGAGTACCCGCTTTCCACCGAGTGATGCCAGGCGTTTGATCTCGCCGGGGGCAACCGCACCTCGGATCGGCAGAGGCGGGCCGAGGTGCGGTTGTGAAGGCCTCGATGACGAGCGTCTGGGCCCAGCCGTGTCCGCTCCGCCGCCGTTAGCGGACCCCGTCCGGTGGCCGCCATCACATAGTGCCGGTAGGCCCAGTCGGCCCTTCGGGGGGCCGCGCACGCATGCCAGCGCCTCCTCGGCCGGAGGCTCGACGGTGGGAAGGTGGGCGATGAGGTCGAGGTGGTGGACCGTGCTCTCGACGGCGAGCGTCGTGACCAGGTCATCGGGTCCCTACTGCAATCGGCGGCCGACAGCGTGAGAGGAAGTTCCTACACCGCACAGGTAATGCGTTACGGGGCCGATGGTCCTACGCCGCTCCTCGGCACGCGGCTCCCTCGGTGGTCCGTTTCCCCGACGTCAGCTGCTGCCGCAGCCACCGCCGCCGCAGGACGACCCGCACGACGAGCTCCCACAGGAGTGTCCGCTGCCGCAGGAGGGGCCCCCGTGGCCGTGCCCACCGGACGACGAATCGGAGTTGCCTCCCACCACCCACCAGCTCGACCCGCCGTCCGACGCAGCCGAGCCCGACGACGGCGAGGACGCCGACGATCCGCGCGACGGCTTCGTGAGCGAAAACCGGCGCCGGTCGCGGCGCTCCTTCTGGTGGTCCCTCACCCCCACGATCACGGTCACGGCCACGGGTACGACCACCAGCACGGTCACCAGGAAACTCTCCCCACTCATCCCCCACCCCCTTCGTCCCCCGGAACGCCCCGGCACCGGGCCCTGCGGCGCGGTGCCCGGGGGGTGCCCGCTCGCGGAACGCCTCAAAGCGGAGTTGAGGAAGTCCAGAGCATGGGCGGGGGGGCCATTAACTCCGGCGCACGCCCTACCTCACCTCCGCCTCGCGAGGCTGTTTGAGTCGCGTGGGCGGCCAGACACGCTCAATGGCCACCCGTATGCGGGCGCGCGGGGCGTGGCAGCGGCTGACGCCAGTCGCCCAGCTTCGTGAGGAGGAACTGACGGGTGAGGGAACGTATGTCGTCCCACGCCGGTTCTGTGGTCAGGGAGTTGACCCATAGGCCGACGCGGCAAGCGGTGTCGATCTCGCCAAGGCGACGGCCGATGGCCCGAAGGCCGCGCAGATCCGCAGGCTCGAACACTCCACGTTCAGCGAGTCCTTCGGAGACCCGGCAGAGAAGTTCCGCCTCCTCGACTACGTCCACCATCCCCAGCTCACGCTCGCCCAGCCAGGCAATCTGGTCCTGAACGTCGGCTGCGAGGAGGGCCATGAAGCGCAACGTCCAGGTGCGCAGGTTGGTGTCGGCCAGATGGTTCACCACTGCAGGATCGCACCTGGTTCCGAAGCCCCGTGCGAGGGCACTGAGAGGCGGAGGGCCGGCGCAGCGCCTGCGGACGCCGTAGCGCGAGTGCTGCTGCAGCGGTTGACCAGGGTCAGGGAGCAATAACTCCCGAAGTCGAGGACCCCTGCTCTCTGTTCTCGTGCCCAAGGTCAACCCCACCACGGGCACGCGATCGTGCCGGCCTGATGAGCCGTGCTGAGGGCAGGGCTTGAGCAATATCCAGTTGTGCCAGCACCAGAAGATGCCAGAGTCGCCGTCATGACCTTGATGAACGTGCTCGTCGACTTCGCCCGGACCGGCCGTATCGGCCCGCTTCACTGCGGCATGCCGCTGACCGAGGCAGAGGATCTCCTGGGCCCAGGACGTCCGCACCCGGCAATCCGGATGAGACCGGATATCGACGGCTACCCCCATGCTTGGGACGGCCTGGAGCTGGTTATCACCCAACGCCTTGTAAGCGGAATCTGGATCAGACTCCGGCCAGGCTCGACGACCAGGCTGCCGCCGCTGGTCCTGCCCGAATCAGAGTCCTACCCATCCGCGGTGCTCCGAGAAGACCTGATCGCCGGCCTTGACGCAGTCGACTGCCGCCACGACGTCAACGACCGCCTCACGTTCGGAGAGCAATCCAGCATCCTCACTCAATCCGCCAACGTCTGCGCGGTATTCTTCACACCTGGCCGTGACGACGACGTGCCCCATCATGAACGCCTCTATCTCGGCGTGCTTCACAAGCACACTGCCTGACATCTTTGATTCCACAGAACGCCCTGGCCGACCCTCTACTGGTATTTCATCTGGTGGCACGACAGACGGCATCGCCGTACACCTCCAGGCTCACCCTGCGCACAGGATCCGCGAGGCCGAGGGCGGAAAGACAGGGCCGAGCGCAAAGGGTCGGCTGAGGTGCGGGGCGCATGCGCGGCTGCTGGCGATGTTGCTTGCAGGGGGAGTTGATCCGGATCGCCCCGTGCATGTCCGGGCCGTGCAGCACAATGAGTCGCATGACAAGACTTCGCATCGCGCTCGCCAACCTCGAAATACCCGAGAGTCCAGAAGACTCCGTGGCGCGAGCCGAGCGTGCGGTCAGAGACGCTGCTGCTGCCGACGCGCGTATCGTGTGCTTCCCGGAAGCGTACGTGCCGGGCTATCCGTGGCCGCTGCGATCGCGTAAGGCCGTGAGCGCCAACTTCCTGGAAGCTGCGCACGAGCGCATCGCCCAGGCCGCGCGGGAGAGCCGCATCTACGTGGTGCTCGGTACGGAGCGGTACGTTTCGGACAAGCCGCGTCTGACCACGCTCGTGCTTCGACCCGACGGTGATCGAGCGGGTTATCAGGACAAGGTACAGCTCGACCCCGACGAAGACTCCAGATACGAGGCGGGTAGTGGTCGCCGGATATTCGAAGTCGACGGCATTCGTTTCGGCATCGTGATCTGTCACGAGGGTTTTCGCTATCCGGAGACGGTTCGCTGGGCCGTTCGCAACGGTGCCCAGTTGGTGTTCCACCTGCACTATAGCGAAGCAGAGCCCGACGCGTTCCAGCCAACTGAATTCGCCGACCCGAGAAACTCCTTCCACGAGAAGGCATTTCTGTGTCGCGCCGCCGAGAATAATTGCTACGTCGCCGCCGTCAACTGCGCGAGCCCAGGATCGCCCACGACATCCGCCGTAGTGCGGCCGGACGGCACGCTGCTTAGCCATCAGCCTTACGGAGAACCTGGGCTGTTGGTCTGCGACATCGATCCCGCCGAAGCCACGCCACTGCTCGCGCAGCGTCTGAAGGCTCAACCGCTCGGCTGAGGTCGCGGCTGTGGGCCGAGCCTGAGATCGACGCTCAACACACGCTCAACACACGCTCATCACCGAACAAGTGAGGGCATGCCGGAAACGCGAGTTGGGCCGCGCCCCTGAAATGGAGCCCCGGTGCGTGCAGGGGGCTGAACGTGTAGCTGTCATTGGCGTTGGCAGTCTCGGAGCCAGCGTGGGCTGGAACCTGTCGCGGAACGGGGGAGAGAGGCGCCTTGAGCCTGCGCTGACGGTGCCCGGCAAGGCATGGGGTGCACGGACGCTGGGATGGCCCCCAAGCCGTTACAGCGAGTCGACCTACAGCGCGCGGGGACGGCTATGCCCCCTCCGTGAACGCCTTGGCGTGGTCGACGGCCCACTGGCTAAACGTCCGCGGCGCCGTCCCGAGGATGTCAGCCACCGCGGTGGTGACGTACGCGGGCTTCCCGACAGCCGCGCTCCACGCGGAGAGCAGCATGTCGACGACCGAGCTGGGCGCCGTGCCCTCCGACAGGCTGCGGAACTCGTCCGGCGTCATCTCCTCGAAGTCGATCCGGCGCCCCAGGACGTCACCGATGACGTCCACCTGCTCGGCCTGGGTGAGTGATTCGGGGCCCGTAAGCACGTAGTCGCCCCCTATGTATCCGTCCCGGTAGAGCGTCCGCGCCGCGACGGCTGCGACGTCGCGCTCGTCGACCGGTGCCGACTCGGCGGCGCCGTAAGGCCACCGGACGACCTCGCCGGCCCGGATCGCGGGTGCCCACCAGGCCAGCGAGTTCGACGCGAGCATCCCCGGCCGGATGATCGTCGACTCGAGTCCGGTGGCCGCGATGAGCCGCTCGATGTCGGCGTGCAGCACCGCCATGGGATTGGGCTGCTGGAAGAAGGGGTGCGGCGTCCGGTGAGGGGAGGAAAGGAAGACGATCCGCCGCGCGTGGGATGCCAGCCGCTCGACGACTGCCGCGGCGGTCTGGGGAGGGGCGGTCCAGACGAGGAAGGCCGCACCGACGCCACTCAGTGCCGGGTCGAGCGATTCGGGCACGGTGAGGTCGCCGGTGAAGACCTCGGCCTTCGCCGGCAGCGTCGACGCCATCTCGGAGCGATGGGCGAGGGCACGGACCGGCACGCCCGCGTCGAGGAGTTGGTCGATGACGACGCGGCCGACCCGGCCCGTCGCCCCGGTTACGAGCACGGGAGGAATGTCCATCTGATTCATGCCGCCCATGAAAGCGTTACTCGGTTAAAAAAGCAACTCGGTAACGAATGTTACGCTGGTCAGATGAGCGAGTCGACGGGACTGCGGGCCCGCAAGAAGGAGCGGACGCGCGACGCCATCGGCGACGCGGCCGTCTCGCTGTTCCTGGAGCACGGCTTCGACCGCGTCTCGGTCAACGACATCGCCGCGGCGGCCGATATCTCCAAGCCGACCCTCTTCCGGTACTTCCCCACCAAGGAAGATCTGGTGCTGCACCGGTTCGCGGACCACCAGGGCGAGGCGGCGCGCGTCGTACGTGACCGGGGGTCCGGCATCGAGCCGGTGACGGCGCTGCACCAGCACTTCCGGGCCGGCCTCGATCGGCACGACCCCGTCACCGGCCTCAACGATCATCCCGAAGTGGTGGCGTTCCATAGGCTGGTGTTCACCACACCGAGCCTTGCGGGTCGGCTCACGCAGTACCAGCTCGAAGACGAGGAGGCACTGGCGGACGCCCTCGGCGAAGGCGTCCAGGCCCGCCTTCGGGCCGCCCAGGTACTCGCGGTCCAGCGGGTGCTCGCCCGGACCAACTGGCAGAGGATCGCCGACGGCCGAGCCGCCCGCGACGTCCACCCCGAGGCCGTAGCCGACGCCGACCTGGCATTCAGCCATCTGCGGTGACGGGTGGCACTCCCGGTCGAAGAAGGCCCCGCCGCCCGGCGCACGCGTTGCCAAGGGTCGGGTCAGCCCCCGGATGCTGGCGGCCAGGCGTGCCGGAGAACGTGCCGGTGGCCGTGCATGGGTCGATCCGGCGGCGACGTAGCGCTCCCTGAGTCTCCCCGGACTCAGGTCGCCGAGCGCAGTCGGTCCAGTTCGCTGCTGATCGCATCGCGCAGCACGTCATGCTGCGGGCCGAGCCTGAACTGCTCGTCACTCCACCGTTCGCGCGGATAGAGCCACACCGGCCTGCCCACCACATCGGCCGGCTCCCACTCGAACCGCGGCCAGACATGCGCATGCAAGAACGGGTCTGTATTCCCCAGGATCTCCAGGTTGACCCGTCGGAAGCCCGGGTCCAGCCGCCGACAGACACGCTCGACCGCTTCACCGAGCTGGTCCATGTCGGACAGGAACGACAGCCGTTTCGCCTTCGGAAGGTCAGACAACCGCTGCGCATCGGGCTCGTCCACGAGCAGAACCGAGTAGCCAGGCAGGAACTGGACGTCCCCGATCACCGCAAACCCCGCTGTCAGGCGTCGCAGGACGGTCGGGTTCTCGCCCCTCAGAGCAGTCCCGATCCGGTCCAACCGCCAGTCACCAGTCATGGCCAGAACTTAATACCGGTGATCAGGGATCGCTCTTCGATCCTTGATTTCCCTACATGGTTCCAAGACCAAGCAAGTGCGGCGAGGAGGGGCTGCGACGGTTGTCGCGTGCTCACCGCAGCGAGTCGGGTTCGGCGATGGGCGTACCTGAGACAGCAACACCCGCGGAGAGCAGGCGCTGGATCTCGCTACGCGCAAGCCAGTGCGTTCCGTCGGCCTCGCGCGCGGGTACCGCGACCGTGTCCATACGTGGTGCACCAAGCTTGCAGATCGGCGCATCGCCAGGGCCGTTGGCCCGCAGAACCGGTCACCGTCTCCGGCGACCAGGCGGCCGCCGGGCGTACCAGGCACCGGCAGCAGTCCGCCCGCCGCTCGCCCCGCGCTCGGTGACCCCGACCGGCAGCCCCCGCCCCCCTTGCCTGAGCGGGCCGGGGTCATCGAGCAGGGCATTGGAAACAGGATCAGGACTCGCGCCGCTGCCGAAATGCTCGCGGCCGCCGCCGTTGTACCCGGTCCGGCTTCAGCCGTCGCAGCCGAGGCCGTACACCGGTCCGACTACGGGCCGTACCGGACCGGGTGTGCCTGATGGTGCTGGACGCGGCAAGCACGTCCAGCACCATCAGGGCCACGGCCGGGCGTTCCTCGGCCGTGCCACGAGGTCATTGAGCGGAACGGCACTCCGACGTGCGGGAGTTACCTTCCGACGGCTCCCTCGGCCACTCAGGGGTCGACCGGGTGTACTGCATGAGTTCTCGGCGTTCTCTCAGGCTGAGAACCAGAGGTAACGCCGACTCAGATGGTCGGGGTGTCGTCGACGACCGGCCTGTGTATCTCGATGACCGGCTTCCACCCCGCGGTGAACTCGATGAAGTCCGCACGGGCGGGGTAGGTGTCGATCGCGCGACGGTCACGCTTGGGGCTGTCGCCCCCCTTGCGTCCCCGGGGAACCTGCTCCTCGAAGATGTCGACCTTCACGTCGGGAACCTCCTTGAGGCCCTGGCGCCAGATCTGCACGACGTCGGCGCCGAACGCCTGCCGGGCCGCAGCGTAAAGGGCCGAGAGGGCCCCCTTGTCCCCATTGGGGACGAAGAGCGCCAGGTCCAGCACGACGCCGGCGGACTGGAGGACCTCGATGGTCGCCGAGCCGTTCTCGTCGGCCAGGTAGATCCCGGCTTCATTCTCGTCGTCGGGAAGGCAGGAGACTTCTTCCTGGAATATGGTCCTCGCCGTGACCGAACCACCCTCGAAATCCTCACCGGACTTGGTCAGGAAAGCAGGTACATAGCAGCCGGGAATCTTGAGTTCTGCCGTGTCGGCGGAAACGAAGAGCCTGTCCTTCATGTCGAGCTTCGTCACCTCTTCCATTGAGAGGCGGCGAGCGGCGATCTTCTCCGTGTTCACGATTTCCCTTTCAGGTTGCACTGTCCCTGCGAACAAGGACGCTATCACGAAACCCTGAGGTCAACTGCCCAGCAATCGTTGGGTAAATGACCCCTGACGACCTGCACGGGAGGGTGCCGATGCGAGTCCCGCTCGACGGGGGAACACGCACCCGCCAGGCAGTGTCCCTCGTCATGGTGTGGGGGATCAAATGGCGGTTGCATTCCGGTGCGTTGGGTGTCACGAGGGAACTAAAAGAGAGTTTACGGTAGATACCACCCATAGCGTCTTCGAGGGTGAGGTGAGGCGTTTCATTCGTCACGCATCTCGAAGAGCGCAGCGCAAACAGACCGGATGATCCCACAACGCAACAACGCAGCCTCCCACCGGCAACATCTGGATGAAGCGCGAACCGGAAGACGCGTACCACTGCGCCCTCTTCGGTGAGCGGCGCGCACCGTCCCCATGCCCGAGTGTCGCCCCCTGCCTGACTGGAGCCCCCTGGGCTGTCATCGACTCCTTCGGGGCGTCCAGTGGGACTCCGGCGCGCGCTCGGAATGAGGTCCTGTGCGGGCGCGCCGACCACCATCGGGCCGGCCAGCGTTTCTCGGGCTGGCTACCGCTGGCGTCGGTGCAGTACTCAGCCTCATCGGGTGAGACAGGGGCAGCGGCCGCCGCCGGTTTCCTCTTGTTGCCTCAGGCCGAGGTCTAGGAAACGTGCACGGCGCCGACGATGCATGGAGGGCTTCGTGGGAGGGCCGGGCGGAGGAAGTCGTCGCGCTGACCCCGGTGCATCCGCTCATCATGCGGCCGTAGTCCTCGGCCCCACTCCGCGTCGGCGTTTTCGAGGCCGCAGCGCTGACACCGTCGGTGTCAGCCCGCCCCCGTTTCCCGACTCAGTCGGGCCGACTGTTCAGACCCTCATGCACCAACCCGTGCGGATAGCCGAACCGCTCGCCGAGAGCGACGAGACTCGGTTTGTCCGCCGATACTTGGTACGCCTTCATGGCCCGAAGGAACAGCCGGTAGCCAAGGTCCGCGCAGGACTCGGTGACCACCTGCTCCAGAGCCTGGACGAGGCCGGTCACTGGCGTGCCAAACGGAGGGTGCTCGGCTGCGAGGCCCAGACGCCGCGCGACCGGATGGATCTCCTGGAGGACGGCCCGCCGCAGCTTCTCGTCCGTCACGGGCTGCGGCGGCGGGGGAACGAACGCCGGATCGTCCTCGAGCACCCGGGCCAGCCATGCCTCTTCCGCCCGCCGCAGCCAGGAGCGGGCGCTCATGCCTTGCTCGCGTGGGTCGAAGATGCCGTGGGTGGCGGCGAGCCAGACCGTTCGGACGGTCTCTTCCGGCAGTGGTGAGCGCAGCAGGCGCTGCACGTCCTGGCCCAGTTGGGCGGCCTTGGAACGGTCGAATTGGTCGACCGACGATTCGGCCAGCCTGAGCCACACCGTGACGTGGCCGCCGTCGAGGGGGTTCGGTCCGGCCAACTCCGCGTAGACCTCGTCCAGTACTTGCCATCGCGAGGCCAGCCAGGTAAGTCCGACATCGGTCACGAAGATGTCTTCGAGGAAGTCCTCCTCGACGCCGCTCTCGTGTTCGTGCGCCACGGTCATCCTTCCAGGGAGAGGCGTACACGACCTACTTGCCGTAGGGGTGCGCACGGTTGCCCTTGCCGGTGTATCCGAGCTGGACGGTGACCCAGTGGGAAGTGGGCGAGCGGCTCAAGATGCGGCCTACTCCAGTCGGCGGGTCCGGCGCCGCAGACATAGGCCGGTGGAGCCGAGTGCCAATAGGACCCGGCCTGTCCTAGATCCCGAATACCTTTCCGCGCATGAGCCATGAAGACATCTCAGCATCAACGTTCCGCTACTCGGCTGTGACCTTCGACTGCCCTGACCCAGCCGAGCTGGCCCACTTCTACGGGAAGGCCCTCGGTCTGCCTGTGGTCTTCTCCGCCGAGGATTTCGTCCTGCTCGGCCAAGAGGGAGCTGCTGGACTGGGATTCAACCGGCTCGCCGACTACCGCCGCCCCACCTGGCCGGACCCCTCCCAGGAGAAGCAGGCTCACATGGAAATCGGAGTCGACGACTTGGACGCCGCTCAGGCTCGCCTCCTCGCTCTGGGCGCCGTCAAGCCCGAATTCCAGCCGGACCCCGACCGGTGGCGGGTCCTGCTGGATCCCGCAGGCCACCCCTTCTGCGTATCGACCCTGGTCTGAGGGTGACCGTGCCGCGAGCACCTGGACTCGGGCGGGGGACCGGACAGGGGCGGGGGAGGGGACCGCGGCCGTGCGGCGCGGTCCCCGCTCCCTCGGAAGATGCCTCGCCCAGTCGGTCGCACGATCGGCCGGGCACCGGTCAGCGCTTGATGCCCACGCCCGCCAACAGGCTGATCTGGGCGTCCGTGGGCTCCGGCCCCTCGGCCGGGCCGGCGGGCCGCCAGCGGTGGCAGCACACGATGCCGGGGTCGATCAGGTCGAGTCCGTCGAAGAAACGGCGGACATCGCTGTGCGAACGGAACCGCACCGGAGAACCGGACTTGGTGTAGACCTCCGCGACCTTGTTCCAGGTGACGGGGTCGAAGTCGGGGGTGCAGTGGTTCATGGCGAGGGCGCTGCCCGGCGGCAGCGGGTCGAGCAGCCGGCGGACGATGGCGTACGGGTCGTGCGGGTCGGTGATGAAGTGCATGAGCGCGTTGAGGGAGAGGGCGATGGGCTGGTCGAAGTCCAGTACCTCGGAGGCCTCCACGGCGCTTATCAGCGCATCGGGGTCCCTGATGTCGGCTTCGACGTAGGCCGTGCGTCCCTGTGTTGTGCTGCGCATGAGGCGCTCGGCGTACTTCAGGACGAGGGGGTCGTTGTCGGCGTACACGACACGGGCGTTGGCGGCGACGGACTGAGCGACCTGGTGCAGGTTGGGCTCCGTCGGGATCCCCGTGCCGATGTCGAGCCACTGGCGGATGCCGTGCTCCTGCGCCAGGACCCGCGTGGCACGGTGCATGAACGCACGGTTCTCGCGAGCGGTCATGTAGATGCCGGGGTGTGCGTCGGCGGCGACCAGGGCCGCCTCCTTGTCGATCTCGAAGTGGTCCTTGCCACCGAGAAAGTAGTCGTACATCCGGGCCGAGTGCGCCTTGCTCGTGTCGAGATCCCGGCCGACCTGCCTGGTGCTCATGTTCTCCCCTTTACGCGTGTGTCTGTCGGCCCGCAGGCCAGGAACTGGACTGGTGTCGCCGGGACGACGTCGCGGTAACGGGCCCACCAGTCGGGCTCGTCGGCCTGCTCGGCCAAGTCGATGAACTCGTCGCTCACCTGGCGGTCCGCTCCGTAGGTCTCCAGGAGCTTGTCCGCGTAGAGAGGCCTCAGCGCGACCTCGCCCCTTTCCGGCCGACGGACCGTCAGGGTCTGCACGCGCAGGGTTTGTGCCGCGTCCTCCAGCGAGGCGCAGGTGTCGAGTCGGATGTCCTGCAGCCGACGGTCGCCGATCACACGCAGGACTGGCGGCGTGCTGGTGCCGGGACGGGCTTCGCTCACGCCCAACCTCCTGAGTGACCGTCAACGACACGATTCTGACAGCGACTTGGTGTTGACGCCAGGGTGATTACGCGCTGTTGAAATTATCAGGAAGCCGGTTGCAGCGTAGGCCGGGATTCGCGTGTGCTTGGGCGTGATCGGCCGTTGACTCCGTAGGGGACGGACATGTCTGGCCTGCAGACCGGCCGCCCTCGCCGGGTCCGCAGCGCGTCCCGAGACCCGGGCTCATCAAAGATCAGGCGGGACGAGCGGGCCAGAGCATCCGCATCCTCGTTCTCGACCGCGCACTGAGCCGGTGTCCGGTACTCACTCACCATCGCCCATGTCCTTGGCGGGGACCGAACGTTCGCCCACGCCCTAGGCGCATTCAGCGCCTGGCGCCGAAGGCGAACTCCACCCAGTTGGAGAACTCGATGGCTAAGTGCCAGCGGTGCTCGGAGAGGATGCGCGGGAGGGTCGTACGGGGAAACTCGACGCACAGGCGCGCGGAAGCCTCCCGGCACATCCCGGAACTCGTGGCGCATGCCGCCGATGTGCAGGCCCTTTCCGCTGATGGCGAAGCCCGCCGCGTCGGCGTCCGTGGCGGGGTCGGAGGGCGTAGTGAGCGTGGAGTGGTCGGTGTAGTCGACCTCGTCGGCGGGCGGCGCCTCGGCGCACACGCCGGGGTGTGACCGGGATACGCGCCAAAGGGTCAACGGGATGATCTTGAAGCCTTGAGTGCCGTGTCTCTCGCCGTATTTCAGAGGGAGACCCACGCTGTTCCGCCAGCGGCAGAACAGCCGCCGAACAGGGGCGACGATCATTACAGTCCAGCCTCATGACGGCGATTACGACGCGCACGGTCGAGTATCCGGCCGACGGTTTGACGATGATCGGGCACCTCGCGCTCCCGGCCGGTGCCGACCGCCGGCCCGCGGTGCTGCTCGGACCAGAAGGCATGGGGCTCAGCGATGTCGAGCGCCGCCGGGCCGATGCTCTCGCTGAGCTGGGATATGTAGCGCTGGCCTTCGACCTCCACGGCGGGCGCTACTTGGGCGACCCCGAGGAGATGCTGGCCCGTTGCCTGCCGCTGCTCGCTGATCCCGACCGGATGCGGGGGATCGGCCATGCGGCGCTCGACGTGTTGCGCACCGAGCCCCGGACCGACCCCGACCGGATCGCCGCCATCGGCTACGGCACCGGGGGCGCCATCGCGCTGGAACTCGGGCGAGACGGCGTCAACCTGCGCGCGATCGGGACAGTCAACGCGACTACCACGGGCCGACCGGGCGAGGCAGCACACATTCGCTGCCCGGTGTGGGCCGGGGTCGGCTCGGAAGACCCGATCATGTCGCCCGCGCAACGAAACGCGTTCACCGCCGAGATGCAGGCCGCAGGCGTCGACTGGCGCCTCACGGTCTACGGCGGCGCCTTGCACGCCTTCCACCATCCACCGGTCGACCACCCCACCGTCCCCGGCGCCGGGTACCACCCACAGCACGCACAGCGAGCCTGGCGCGACATCGTAGACCTGCTCACCGAGTGCCTGCCCGTGACGGAGAACTTGGGGGCATGACCCAGGGCGGTGCGCCGCAGGTGACCCGAGCGCGCACCGGCGCGTGTGCACCAGATGCTCGCCCACCCGCAGATTCCCGCGTTCGTCGAAGGGCGCGCGAGGTGGTCAGTCGGAGAACGCGGCGACATACGACGCCGCGCACGTCTTCGGTGTGGCACGGGAGGTCACGACGTGGCCGACGACGGTCACCGGCGGGTCGAGCGGCACGTGCGTCATCCTGCCGGACAGCGGAGCGGCAAGTTGTTCGGCCGGCATCAGCGTCCAGCTCCCGGGATCCTGGCTGACCTCGAACAGTACGTTGACCAGGTCCCCGGCGGGCGGTCTCGACGGCGCGACGGGCAGAGCGGCGAGCATGGCGTCGTGCAGGGGCGGGTCGGTATCGCGCGACGGCAGTCGTAGTCCGGTGGGGTCGAGGTCGAGCAGGCTGAGTGAGGGTCTGGCGGCGGCCGGGTGGTCGGTCGACAGCACTGCGTGCAGCGGCTCGGACCAACTGGGCATCACCCGGAGTCCCGGCTCGGCGACCGCGCCGCGGACCAGCGCGAGGTCCAGGTGGCCGTCGCGGACGGCGTCCAGACGCGCGGTCACCGGCAGGTCGACAAGGTGTGGGACAGCGGGGCGATCACCGTCGCGCAGACGGGCCAGCGCCCGGTCGAACCGTGCGGTGACGCAGGACGCCATGCCGATACGCAGCGGGGCCGCCTCCTCGCCGGCGACCACCCGGACGCGAGCCGCTGCGGCCAGAGTCTCCCGGGCTGCTACCAGCACCCGTTCGCCCACTGCGGTGAGTCGGACGCTACGCGACGTCCGCTCGAGCAACTGGACGCCGAGCTCGCGTTCGAGCCGCACGATCTGCTGGCTGACCGCCGATTGCACGATGTGCAGCCGTTGGGCCGCCCTGCCGAAGTGCAGCTCTTCGGACACGGTCACGAAGTATTGCAACGCCCTCAGTTCCACCCCCGTGATCTATCACGAAATGTGATCGCTGACTGATGATCCTGACCGTTGTTCACGCATCGCGCATCGGATGAGCTGTCTTCATGAAGACACCGACACTTGGCATCATCGGCACCGGCATGGTCGGCACAGGGGTGGCACGTCGCGCCGTCGCAGCGGGCGTCGATGTCATCCTGAGCAACTCGCGCAGCCCGCAGTCGCTGGCCGCTCTGGTAACCGAACTCGGCCCGCGGGCCCGGGCCGCCACCCCGGCCGTCGCCGCCGGCGAAGCAGATCTCGTCCTTGCCGCGGTGCCGCTGTCCGCCCGTAAGCAGTTGCCGATCGCCGAACTCGTCGGCAAGACGGTGATCGACCCCATGAACTACGCGGTCTACCCCGGGGCAGAGATCGCGGAGCTCGACGACCACACCTTGACCTCGAGCGAACTGGTCCAGCGTGACCTGCCGGGCACCCGGTTGGTGAAGGCGTTGCACAGCATCGGCCCCAAGCCGCTTCAGTCGCTGGCCCGCCCGGCCGAGGCCGAGGACCGTACCGGAATCCCCATCTCGGGTGACGACCCGGCGGCGAAGAAGGAGGTGGCGGATCTGCTGGATCGTCTGGGATTCGAGGCGGTGGACCTCGGTCCCCTGGCGGAGAGCTGGCGCAGCGAACCCAACACGCCGCTGTACGCCGTCGCCTACACCGGACAGCCTCCAGCCGGCCTCAGCATCCCGGACATGGTGGCCTGGTTCCAGAACGCCCCCGGGGTGCCGATCCCGGCTGCCCGGATCACAGAACTGGCCGCGGCCACGGTGCGGGGACCGGCCGGCTTCCGGCTTTGAGGACCTGCGGGGCCGACGACAGACCAGCACTTGAGGCCGCACAGGTCACCGGCCCACCACCGGCTTGCCGCCGCCTCGGACCACGGGCGCCCTGCGTGCCCCGGCGCTGAGCCGGAGCACGCAGGGCGCGCAGTGTTACGAAGGCGGCGAGGAACTACGCACGGGGGCGTGCGGTGGGTACCGACCCGGGGGAGGCGGTCGGGGCCTGGCGCAGCAGGGCGAGATCCTGACCGGCGTCCTGACCGGCGTCCGGACCGGAACCGCCGACCGCTCGGACAGCCTCACGGGAAGTACCGCTCTTGCCCGTGTCGGCGCCCGTGGACCCGCCCCCGGTGCTCGGCGGCGCCGGGACGGAGACCGCGCCGGACCGCGCCGATTCCATCTGGCCGTTCACCGCCGTCACCGCGAACTCGAAGTTCCAGTTGCCGGGGAAGAGGAAGGCGATGCCCCGGTCCGGGGTGTCCGAGATGTACTCGTCGGTCTGCCAGGGGCCGTTCTCCGTACGGTTGCGGTACCAGACGCGGTAGCCGGCAGCCTGCGGGGAACCGCTCCAGTCGAGCTGCACCGTCGTGGCATCCAGGGACTTGATGCGCAGGTTCGTCGGCGTCGGCGGGGTGCCCGCGCCGATGGTGACGGGCCGGGCGCCCGTCGGCAGGCCGCCGCCCACCGCGTTCCAGGTGGCGATCGCGACCAGGTAGTGATGACCCGGGATCAGCCCGGCGATGTGCGCCGAGGTGCCGCGCACGGCCGTGCTCTGGATGAAGGCACCCGGTGTGTCCTTGTCCCAGGTGATGATCTCGTAGCGGTCCACGCTGTCGCTGTACGGCCCCTTGGCGGGCTCCCAGGAGAGGTCCACGCCGTCGATGGTGGGGTTGGTGAGGACATGCGTGGGTGCCGCCGCGGTGTGCGGGTGCGCGGTGGCCCGGACGACCGGGGACCACGCCGAGACGCCGTCACCCGCGTCGTCGACACGGACGGAGTACTCCCACTCCATGCCGTCCTGGGTCCAGGTCGTGTCGTAGCGGTTCGCCTGCACCGGCGTCTCGTTCCACGCGGTCGCGCCCACCAGCCGGGAGCGGACCGTGTAGCCGCGCGCGCCGTACACCCGGTTCCAGGTGACCGTGACGCCGAGGTCGCTGGAAACGGCCTTGACGTTCGCCGCGAGGCCCACGGGGCGTTCCGGGACCGAGCGGGGGACGTCGGGGACGATCTGGCCGATGCCGTACCGGTCGTGGAGGGTGGTCTCGAAGGCGTGCGCGATCTGGAACTCGCCGAGCGCGTTGGGGTGCAGCCCGTCGTAGCCGGCGGGGCAGGCGTCACGGGCGCAGGTGTAGTTGCCCGACCAGTTGACGACCTCGACAGGGGAGACGGGGGTGCTCCACTGCGGAACGGCCTGGCGCAGCATCAGGTCGTAGTCGGTGGTGCTGAGCGGCAGGTCGTCCCGCCCGCCTATGTAGGTGCGCTGAGGGACGTCCGCGACGGCGAACTTCACGTTCGGACGGGCCGCGCGCGCCTCGTCCACGAACGTCTTCATGCTGTCGAGCGTCCCCTGCGGGCCGCTCACGAACCAGCCCATGTCGTTGAAGCCGAGGCCGACGAGGACCAGGTCCGGATTGTACTGGGCCACCATGCCCCGGATCAGCTTCTTGTCCTGCATCGCCTGACGGCCCCAGACCCCGAAGTGGTCGCTGTCGAAGGCCGGGTCGACGCCCGCCGCGTAGCCGCCGGAGGTGTCCGGGGCGTCCAGCGAGGCGCCGGGTGTCTCCCCCTGCAGAGCGGGCCGCGCCGGGGGCTGCGGCTGGGCCTGCGCCTTGGTCCCCTTGTACGGGCCGACGAAGTCGACTGCGATGTGCTGGTCGCGGAACCACTTCCAGAGGCGGTAGCGCCAGGTCCAGTCGCCCTCGTATCCCTGCGTCATGGAGTCGCCGACGACCATGACCCGCAGGGGTGTGTCACTCCCTCCGATGCCGCGCTGGAGGTCGTTCAGGCGCCGCAGCAGGGCCGGCACCATGTCGCTCAGGTGGTCGCTGATGTACGTCAGGGGATTGCCGAAGTTGCCCAACCGGGCGAAGACGGAGCGCAGACTGGTCTGGATCTCCGCGACGAAGCTCGCGGCGCTGGCAGTCGCCCAGTTCACCAGGGTCCCCGTGAGGGCGCCTCCTACGACGCCCCAGAAGGCCGTGGCGAGGATGCCGCCCCAGACGTCCGGGTCCTTGAAGTCCGCGTGGTCGAAGACCGCGTTCAGCGCCTCGCCGACGAAGCCGGCGACGCCACCGCTCACGGCCGCGCAGACCGGGGCGGCCGCCGGGGCCCCGGGAGTGAACGCGGCCAGGCACACGGAGAGCGCGAGGACGGTCGTCGCCAGAGTGACTCCGCCCGCGATGAACTTCTGCCACCACGTGGCGCTCGCGCCGACCTCACCCGACGGCAGGACGAGAACGATGCTGTCGCCCGCGACCGTGATCCGCCCGTCGTAGTCACCGGCGTCCGTCGTCGGGTAGAGCCCCACCGCGTTGTCCCGCGCGTGGTCGTAGAGCGCCTGGGCGAGAGTGTGCCCGGAGTCCTGATCGGCCTGGATGGCGGCGACCGCCTTCCGGGCATCGGCGCGGGTCTCGTCGCGGCGCTCGGGCATGTTGTAGTCAAAGGCGACGACGAGGTCGCTGTCGCTCTGGGCGAGCGTGCGCAGCGAACCCGCGTCCCCGGCACATCCCATACGGAGGGTCATGTCCGGGGCGTTCGCCACGGCGCCGAACGAGGTGGCGTGAGCCCCGCACGCCGTGCCGGTCGCCTGCTCCTGAGCCGCCGCCGGCCCCGAGCCAAGGGCGGAACCCGTCACCACCATGGCCAGGGTGACCAGGAGCACCACGAGGTGATCGGTGAGAGCCCGGCGGGGGCCCGTCCTGTGCCGTCTCCCCGCCGCCGACGCCGATCTGTGTAACGCACTCATCGTGAACCGTGTTTCCTTCCGGATCGTCAAGAGGTACCGCCGCCGGGCCGGGTGCCTGACCGGGTTGACGCGCCGCGGGAAACACCTCCCGCGCACGACCGGCCCCTCAGGGGGAGATTCCTCGTCCCCCTCCGTGGTCCCCGGCGCTGCCAACTGCCTTACCGTGAACGCGCAGCCCGGCGTCGTGATCATCTTCGCCCCTCGGAGCGCGCGTCGGAAGGCCGTCACGTGGAAATTGCACGAACTCTGTGAGCGTCCGCCGAGCTACGACCAGACCTTCGCCCGCCCGCGCGTGGCGTGGGCCCTGCTACCCCTTGTCGTTCCCGTGCCTGCGGGGGTGGTTGGGGGTGGAGGCTAGAGGACATGAGCCCTTTCTGGGTTACCTCCGGTGCGCCTGGCTCTGTCGCAGGGTGGGTCGGTTGGCGGAGGTGTACTCGTCCGCGATGTCGAAGACGCTGGCGCAGCGTGGGCATTCGGCCGTGCCGAAGAGGTGGGTGAGTCCGTCGGCGAGTGCCTCGTGCCCGTCGCGGACGGCAGTCTCGTACATCCACCGGCCGGTGCCGGAGAGTTCCGCTGAGGTCGCCGGACGCAGGCCGCGACGGTCCACGTCGCCCAGGTGCCAGTCCCGGATCGCTGAATACCGCCCGTGGTCCCCGATGGCGATCGTCACTTCGACGGCGCAGTGGGGGCAGGCCAGGTGGTAGAAGTCGTCCGTGAAGTCCCCCAGGACGGCACTCCAGTGGTACTCCTCCCTGGCCGCGAGCAGATCGAGGAAGGTCGCGAGGTAGTCGTCCGGCCGCGATCGCAGGTGCCGGTCCAGTAGTTCGCGGAATTCCGCGATCGGGTCGGCGCAGTCCGCCAGCAGATCGTCGCAGCCGTGGTGTCCTGCCGCGCGTCGCAGGATCGTCCCGGCCAGACCACGTGCCCGGGCGCTCCTCGAGGCGAGACGTACCAGGTGTGGCAGGGCGGCGAAACTGGCGGGGAAGACGAGGTCGTGTTCCAGGACCAGCCGGTGTCCCAGTGCCTCCCAGGCTTCGGCATCGTCCTCGACCTCCACCTGCTCCAGAAGCGCGGGGACGCGATCGACATCCCCGTAGCAGTCGTGCATCTGCGTCCAGTTCACCACCTGGGTATTTAAGCGGCCGATGGCAGCCGGGGGAGATGCCCCCTGTTCCTGACACCGGCGCGACCGTCGGCCGTCCGGCCTGTCTTCGGGGCTGACTTCGCCGTCGCCCCGCTCTACGGCCCGTGCCCGCACACCGACGCATGGGCGGTGCGTACGCCAGCCCGGCCCGTCGTGGACTCCTCCGTGGTCGTGCCGACTCGACAGACGACCGTCTACCACCGGAACACGCCGTCGTGCGCCAGATGCGCTCCGCCAAACGGCTGATGTCATGTCAATTTCCTTGGTGATGAGCTCACTCGGATGGGTTAATTCGGGTGTCTGCATCAATGGGCGATGGTCCATCGAGTCGCCGCGGACAAGCCTCCCTCCCGGGACTGAACCCATCCCGTCCGGTCGGGCCTCCGCACCTTTCCGTCTGCCGGCGCCCAGGGCGCGTCGTCCCGGGCCGGGCAGGTTCGGGACGTCCGTGGATCGGGACACCCAGTCGCTGCTCGGAGAAGACTTCCGAGTGAGGAGGAACCCCTCATGCCCATCAGCCCCAACCAAGGCTCCACCAGCGGCGGAACCACCGTCACCATCACCGGCGTGAACCTGTCCGGTGCCACCGCCGTCCATTTCGGGTCCCGGACGGCCACGATCACCGCGAACACGCCGACCTCGATCACCGTCATCGTCCCCGCGGGCTGCGGAGTCGTCGACGTCAACGTGACGACCGGGGGAGGGACGAGCAACTCGCTCTCCTTCTTCTACATCAGCCCGCCGATCGCGGTGTCCCTGAACCCCGGCTCCGGTCCGACCGCAGGCGGCAACACGGTCACCATCGACGGCTACGGACTCTCCACAGCCACCGCCGTGTCCTTCGGCTCCAGCAGCGCGACGCCGACGGTCGTCTCGGACAGCCGGCTGTCGGTGGCCGTTCCCGCCGGCAGTTCCAGCGGCTCGGTCGGCGTCACCGTCACCACCACCGGGGGCACGACGACTCCGCTCACCTACGCCTACGTCGACGCGCCGACACTGGCCTCGCTCACCCCCGCCTCGGGACCGACGTCCGGCGGTACCTCGGTGACCGTCGACGGCACCGGCCTGGCGTCCACCACGGCCGTCACCCTCGGCGGTACGTCCGCGTCCTTCGCGGTGCTGAACAACACCACTCTGGTGGCCGTCACACCGCCGGGCGCCGCAGGTTCCGTCGACGTCGTTGTGACCACTCAGGGCGGTAGCGCCACCGCCAGCGGCGCGTTCACCTACGTGTCCGGTCCCGGCATCTGACGGCGACTCGGCCGCACGGCCGCGCACGGTCCAGGCCCGCTCCGGTCCACCGGCCCGTGCCCACGGCAGCGGTGCGAACTCGCCTACGCCCGCATCGCTTCCGCGGCCCCCCTTGCTCGCGGCCCAGCCAGGCCGACCACACCCCTTGGAGTCCCCGTGGCCCCTCCCGTCCTCACCTCGCTGGTACCCCACACGGGTCCGGCAGCGGGCACCAATCCCGTGACCCTGAACGGAAGCCAGTTCACCGGCGCCACCGCTGTCACGTTCGGATCCGCGGCCGCACTGTCGTACACGGTCAACACCCCCTCGACGATCACGGCCACCGTCCCGCCGGGGACCGGCACGGTGAACGTCACCGTGCGCACACCCGCCGGGCTCAGCAACACGGTCACCTACACCTACGCGCCGACCCCGACCCTCACCGCGATCACACCCACCCAGGGACCGACGTCTGGCGGGACGAGCGTGGTCCTCACCGGTACCGGTCTCACCGGGACCACCGCCGTCACTTTCGGCAGCACTCCCGCGATGTCCTACATCGTCAACTCGGCCACGCAGATCACCGCGGTCGCCCCGGCCGGCACCGGCGCGGTGGCGGTCACCGCGACCACCGTCGGCGGCACCTCGGGCCCGGTGTTCTTCTACTACCTCAACGCGCCCTCGCTGCTGTCCGTCTCGCCCGCCCAGGGCCCGACGTCCGGTGGGACGAGCGTGGTCCTCACCGGTACCGGCCTGACCGGGACCACCGCCGTCACCTTCGGCAGCAGTCCCGCGGCGTCCTACACCGTCGATTCCGCCACCCAGATCACGGCGGTGACCCCGCCCGGCAGCGGATCCGTCGCGTGCACCGTCACCGGTCCCGGCGGCGGCAGTAACTCCGTCATCTACACCTACCTGGCTGTGCCGGTGCTCACCGCGCTGTCGCCCGCGCAGGGGCCGACGGGCGCGGGTGCCGCCGTGACCCTGACGGGTACCGGGCTGACCACGACCCTAGCGGTCCGCTTCGGCACGGTACCGGCGGCCTTCAACGTGCTGTCGGACGCGACAGCGATCGCGATCGCCCCGGCGGGCCCGGCGGGGCCGGTGCCGGTGAGCGTCACCACGTCGGGCGGCACCAGCAATGCGCTCGCCTACCAGCGGGTCGCGCCTCCAGCGATCTAGCCGGTACCACGGAACCGGCCCGCGCCTGCCCCGTGCCACCGGCCCGCTCCAGCCCATTCGAGCGAGCCGGTACTACGGCACCGGCGACAGCGACCCCCGCGCCTGCCCCGCGCCAGCCCATTCGAGCGAGCCGACGACGCGGGCGGGCCGCCTGAACCCGCGCCTCCCGCACATGCCACCGAAAGCGGCCTATGGTCACGCACCGAACGGTTACGGCGAACCCCCGCCCCACCATCGGACCGAGGAGGCCCCTTAAGTGAAAGCCCGTCGTGCGCGCAAAGCCGGAGCCGTGGTCGCCGCGACGGCAGCGGCCACAGTGCTGTTCCTCGCTCCGTCGGCTGCCGCCGCTGATCCCTCGTCGACCACGGTCCAGGCCACGCCTTCCTCGGCGGCGACCGGGCAACTGGTGACCCTCACCGCGACAGTGACCTGCAGCTCGGACCCGAGCGGCGGCCTCGGCGTGTCGTTCTTCGACGGCGAGGACCTCCTCGCGACGGCGCCCGTCTCCGCCGACGGAAACTCCTCACTGACCACCGGTTTCACGACCACCGGAACACACACCATCACCGCCGCCTACAACGGCGACGACAGTTGCGGCGCCTCGAGTGACACCACCACCGTCACCGTGTCCCAGGCCCCGGCGCCCCCAGCCGACAACCCGGGCTGCCTGCTGTGCGGGCTCATCGACTTCCACACCGGGGACATCCACAACGAGGTCAACGTCAACAGCCACAACGTGACGCGCATTGACAAGTAACCAGGCCTTCCGGCCGCCGGACGCGCGGGAGGGCTGCCACGGGCCCGTCGCACCCCTCGCGCGCGTCTGTTACGAGGTCGCTGTACTGCAGGGCTCCACCGGTAAGCGATTTCGTTAACCAAGTGATGACTGCGTCCCCTTGTCCGCCATGGTCGAACCCGACCACGACGGCCCGATGCTCCCGCGGTCACCACCCACCACTGCGGAACCCACTGTGGTCCCCGGTCCCGACCGGACGAAATAACCGCAGGTCACCCAAGCAGATACGGCCGCGCTCGGCGTTGTCGCAACCCTCTTCTCCCCTCCTGAACCTCTCTGCGATGTCCGTGGAGGAGGAGATCATCGGGTCCGGGGGCCGAGTACCTCCTGCGCCCGGGCTCGGCCTGTGCCTAGGTGGCCGCGCGCGACGAACCCTGGGGGAGGAGCGAGTCTGCCGCGCACCCTGGGCCTGCCCTGCCCGGAGCGTGCTGGACTTTTCCCTGTGGCGGAACTCGCGCTGTGGCCGCGGGAGTTCGGGTCGGCCGCGCACCCTGGCGGTCGGCGCCGCCCGCCCGCCGTCCGCGCCCGTGCGCCGTCCGCAGCCCGCCCGCTGTGGGCGTGCTCAGCGCGTCAGGTCGTCCCAGGTGGCGCGGCCGATCAGGGCGCGGAGCACGCGAGCGGCGCTCTGGCGGGCGGCGGCTGTCAGGTCGGGGAGGAAGTGCTTCAGGTCGCGGTAGGACTGCTGCCGGAAAGAGGTGTAGAGGCAGCCGCACACCGTGAAGGGCAGCGCCGTGAACAGAGCGGCCCCGGGGCCGGCGAGCAGCGCCACGCCCACGGCGGGCAGCACGGTGCCCGCCGCCAGGAGCAGTGTCCGCACCGCCGGGCCGCCCGCCAGCGGCAGCAGCGCGGCGGCCGGTGCCGAGACGGCAAGAATCCACACTCCGGCGGCATCGTCCGGGGCGAGGCCGGCCAGGCGCAGGGCGAGCGGGGCGCCGGCCGCGACGGTGGCCCAGTACGCCAGGTTCCACGGTGCGGCCGGCGCGCACCGGCCGCGCAGTACGGGGATCTCCCCGCAGCCTGGGCGGGCCGGAGGCCCGGAGGGTGGCGGCCCGGGCATCAGGGTGACGCCCAGCACGTGCCGTAGGAGGAGGAGCAGGTGAGGCTTGGCCCGCAGCGCGGGCGAGGCGTACCAGCGGCGTGGGCGCGGGGCGAGGCAGTACGCGCTCGCTTCCAGGACCCAGGTGAGCAGGACGAACATCATGCCTAGGCCATAGGCGTAGAGGGCACCCGTCCACACCAGC
The DNA here is from genome assembly GCF_022846655.1 of Streptomyces seoulensis. NCBI lineage: Bacteria > Bacillati > Actinomycetota > Actinomycetes > Kitasatosporales > Streptomycetaceae > Streptomyces > Streptomyces seoulensis. The sequence goes on along the minus strand of NZ_AP025667.1, from coordinate 3,296,853 downwards.
GGGTCGCCGACCGGCAGCCCGGCGGCGTGCGCGCCCACCGCGTAGCGCAAGGCGTACCCCGTGCCCACCAGGAGCCACAGGCCCACGGCGGCGGCACGCCGTGCGCTGCCCGGGCGGGCCTCGGTGGTGCGCAGGTACTCGTAAAGCACTCCGGCCACGGCGATGACGGCGGTTGCCCCTGCGAAGCCGCGGGTCAGCCCGGTGGCGACGGCGATGCCGAGGGCCGTGACAAGGCGCAGCGCGGCGACCAGCGCGCTGCTCACCACGACCAGACGCCGCGCCGCCGCGTCGGCGGGGTGGGGCAGGCGCATGCGCGCTGCGGCCTCGGGGTGAAAGGCGTCCTCGGCATAGCCGCGGATGTCGTTGACCTGGTAGCGGGCGGCATAGACCAGGTACTCGACAAGGAGCATCGTCAGGAGCAGCCGTCCCCACTGCGGCGTCAGGTCGCGGGCGAGGACGACGACGGTGAAGGCCAGGGGCACCAGTAGCCATTTGACCCAGTCCTCGGGCCGGGGCAGGAGGAGGTAGGAGAGCAGGCCGCGCCGGCGGGGGCCGCGCGGCGGGCTCCCGCCGAGCAGGCCGGTGTTCTGCCGCGCGGCGAGCTGTCCGGCCAGGCGCAGGAAGGTTGAGCGGCCCCCGACGGTGGCGGAGACGACGTCGGCGACGAGGAGGAGGAAGGCCCAGCCGTAGCCGATCGCCATGATGAGCCCGGTGCGGCCGCCGAGACTCACCGCGACGAAGGCCGTCAGACCGGAGAAGACCGACAGGGTGATGAGCAGGATCAGGACGCTGAGGATCCGGTACCGGGAGCGGCTGCGGCGCATGGTGGATGCTTCGGCGGTCAGTGCGGCGTATGAGGGGGAGCTGAGGCCGGTACCGGCCAGTTCGCCGAGGGGGACGGCGGCCACCCGACGCAGCTCCGCTTCCACTGCCCGCAGGTAGTAGCTGCGTAACGTGGCGACCAGTCCGAGAAGTTGCAGCAGCGCCAGGGCGGCGAAGGGGATGGCGGGCGCGCTGGCCAGGAACAGGACGGGGGCCTCGGTGCAGTTCTTCGCCTGGTGGTTGAGCTTGCAGGTCTGGGTGAGGACGGTGGCCAGGGCAGCCAGGAGCGCGACGACGATCCCGGCGACCGCCGCCTGGATGGTGGCGAAGGTGCGCTCGTCCTCCCGCGCCATCTCGTAGTCCGTCTTGAGGACCTCGAACTCACGGTCCGAGATACCCCCGTCACCCCCCCCATGAACATCCCGCCCTCTATGCCCGCGCGTGCGGCTCCCGCTTTGTCGGTGGGGTCAATCTATCTTTGTGGAGGGTGAGTTGAGGGGGTATGGGTTCTTTCGTTACGTCCTGCGCGTCAGGAGAGCCGCTTCCGGCACCAGGAGTGCCGCCTCCGGTACCAGAGGCAGGTCCTGCCCCTGCTGGGAGTTCCTCCGCGACGTCGCCGTCGCACTCGGCATCTCCATCCGGCCCCTGGACCGGCCGTGACGGCACGCCGCCCTTGAGGCGATGAACAAGGCTTGGTGTCTCCTTGCGGCCCTTGTGCCGGCTGTGGCGCCACGCCGTCCCGGAGGCGATGAACATGTCTCCGCCCGTGTGACCACGATCGCCGCCCGTGTGACCACGACTGCCGCCCGTGTGACCGAGTCCGCCGCCCGCTCCACCTACCACTGGACCCCGCCGTCTCCGGGGCCTCACCGAGAGCGGCCACCGCCTCCACGCCTGTGTTTTTCTCAGCGACTCGTGCTGCCGAGCAGCCGTCGAACGGGGTGGGCGTATGCCCGGGACGGATCATGCGGCCGGAGTAGCGGATGGACCGTGGTCGTGCTCGCTGGTTCCATCGTCTCGAAGGATCTCGGTGAAGGGCGCTGGGAGACTCATGATCACGGAATCGCGGGTGTACCGGCCCAGACCTAGGATCGGTCTCGAGGTACAGATCACAGCACCAGAGGGGGCTGCTCCGGCCGGCCGTCTCGCAGGAGGTCCGCAATGGCGACGCTGCTGTCCGTCAATGTAGGCATGCCCGAGGATGTTTCCTGGCAGGGAAGGACCGTCCACACGGGAGCCTGGAAGACCCCCGTCCGCGGCCCCCGCATGGTCCGGCGGCTCAATGTCGAGGGGGACGGTCAAGGTGATCTGGCCGGGCACGGCGGCGAGGTCCGTGCCGTCCTCGTCTACCAGCAGCAGTCCTACCAGTACTGGCGGACGCAGCTCGGTCGCGACGATCTGGCCTTCGGGATGTTCGGGGAGAACTTCACCGTCGACGGACTGTCCGACGACGACGTGTGCATCGGTGATCGCTACCGTATCGGCGAAGCCGAATTCGAGGTCACCCAGCCCCGCGTCACCTGCTACCGCGTGGGCATGCGCCTGGGCGAGCCCGCCATGGCGTCCCTGCTGGTCGCCCACCACCGCCCCGGCTTCTACCTGCGCGTCCTGACGGAAGGGCGTGTCCAGGCCGGCGACGAGATCACCCTCACCCGCAGAGGCCCGGAAGAAGTCAGCGTCGCCGACACCGACGCACTGCTCTACCTGCCCGACCGCGATCCTGCGAAGCTGCGCAAAGCGCTGGGCATCCCCGCCCTCAGCCCCGGATGGCAGCAGTCCTTCCGCGAACTCGCCACCGCCCGACAGCCCGAACCCGAACTGGAACCGGGAGGGTCCGGCCAGCGCGCCAGCCAGCAGCCCGGACAGGCGCCGGGCTGGCCCGGGTTCAAAACGATGCGCGTCGCCCGTATCGTCCGCGAAACCCCCGAGGTCTCCTCGGTCTACCTCCGGACCACCGACGGCACCCCTCTTCCCGTGGCCGTCCCGGGTCAGTACCTTTCCCTCCGCCTGCCTGTCGACGAGGCTGCCCCCGCGGTGCGCAGCTACTCGCTGTCGTCGACTCCTGCGGACGGCGCCTACCGCATCAGTGTCAAGCACGAGCCGCACGGGAAAGTCAGCGGTTACATCCACCGCAGGCTTCGTCCTGGGGACTTGTTGGGCGTGGCCAGTCCTCGCGGGACGTTCGTGCTCGAGGAAGGGACCCGCCCGATCGCTCTCGTCTCCGCGGGGATCGGTGCTACTCCGGTGCTCGCGATGCTGTACCACCTGGCCGCCAAGGGAGATCCGCGTCCTGTCTGGTGGATCCACACCGCACACGACCGCGCCCACCACGTCTTCGCGGACGAGGCCCACGCGCTCCTGGAGCAACTCCCCACAGCTCACGAGCACATCTACTACACCTCAAAGGTCCCGCCCCCCCGAAATGCCTTACGTCGTCCGGGGCCGCCCGACTGCCTCATCGCTGGCGGCCCTGGGTATCCCCGCCGACGCGGACGCCTACCTCTGCGGACCACCCGCCTTCATGGAGGATGTCGCCGACGTGCTGCGCGATCGCGGCCTGAGCCCCGAGAAGATCCACAGGGAACAATTCAGCGCCCTCCCGGCCATCAACCCTGGCATCACGCCCACAGCCGCCGTCCGACCGCACCAGCCGGCCGGCCCGAGGGGCACCGGCCCCCTTATCACCTTCGCGCGCAGCGGCGTCACCACCCCATGGTCATCCGCACACGCTTCCCTCCTCGATCTTGCCGAGGCCTGCGACATCCCCACCCGCTGGTCCTGCCGCACCGGCGTCTGCCACACCTGCGTCACCCGGCTCGTGGCGGGTGACATCACCTACACCACCCCACCCCTCGAACTGCCCGAAGCCGGCACTGTCCTCGTCTGCTGCAGTGCACCGACCACAGAGACGGTCCTCGATCTTTGACGGGCTGACAGCCACAGTGCCCCCCCAGCCCCGTCCCCGTCATGTTCTTCGCGGTCCTGTACGAGGGGCGCTGGCTTCCGGGCCCGGTATGACGGTGTCTCGGTGTCGAGGGGTGTTGTCGGAGACGTTGATGAGTGGTCCGGTCACCGCCTGCCGATCGTGGTTGTGTGGGGTTTTCGGCAGGCCCGGGGGTGTGGTCCGGTGAGCGGGCCGGTGGCGGCGGTGATGTAGGTATGGGTGGTGCTGATGGATGTTCCGAGGCCGGGCCCTGTTTCTTGCGGGGCTGTTGTGGCGGCGCGGGTACACCACGGTGGCGAGCACGCGCCGGACCGGCGCGGGTAATGGCGCGGCCAGCGCCCGCCCATCCGTGGGCGCTCACGTACCTGTGGGCGGACACCACCCCGTGGGCGCTCACGTACCTGTGGGCGGACACCCCCCCCGTGGGCGAACACCCCCGCGGGCGCTCACACCCCCCCGTGGGCGCGCACGTACTCGTGGGCGTACACGTACCTGCGGCCCGCTCTTACTCCTGGGGGAGTAATCCGTGCTCCGGGTCACCTCTGGCAGTACCTGTGGGCTCCCCCTCTCGTGCGACGTATACCGCTTCCCGTGCCGGAAGGCTGACAGCTGGAACGGTTGTCGGCGTAGCGAGGGAGTTCAGTTCATGACGGTCGGGAAGACAACGACGAGGGGTGTGGGGCGGAGGCGGGCTGTGCCTTGGGTGTTGCTCGGGCTGTGGGTGGCTGTGCTTGTGCTGGTCGGTCCGTTCGCGGCGAAGCTCGCCGGTGTGCAGCATGACCGGGCCATCGATTATCTGCCTTCCAGTGCCGATTCGACTCAGGTGGCCCGGATACAGGACGCGTTGCCCGGGGGTGAGAGTACCGAGATGGTGATCGTGTATCACCGGGGCGGCGGGCTGAGTTCCGGGGACCGGCGGGTGGCGGCCGGGCAGGTCGGGGAGATCGGCGAAGCGCATGAGCTGGTCGGCGGGGTGCCTGAGGGGATTGCGTCCGATGACGGTACGACTCTCATGTATCCCTTGGTCAGTAACGAGCCCGGGAGTGACGAGAAGCTGCGGGACGCGCTCGTGGAGGATGTCCGGGGCATCGCCCGCGGCCAGGGCGGGCTGAGTGTCGAGGTGGGCGGTACCGCGGCGCTCGGTACCGATGCCGGGAAGGTCTACGACTCACTGGGCGGGCCGCTGCTCTACACCACCGTCGCTGTCGTCGCCGTCCTGCTGATCCTGATCTACCGCAGTCCGGTGCTGTGGCTGGTGCCGCTCGTCGTCGCCGGTATCGCCGACTACATGTCGATGGGTGTCGCGTACGGGCTCAACCAGGCTTTCGGTACCACTGTCACGGGCCAGAGTTCCGGGGTGATGACGATCCTCGTGTTCGGTGCGGGTACCGACTACGCACTGCTCCTCGTCTCCCGTTACCGGGAGGAACTGCGGCGTGTGGAGCGCCCGTACGAGGCCATGGCCGCCGCTCTGCGCGGCTGCGGGCCCGCCGTGCTCGCTTCTTCCGGTACGGTCGCCGCCGGTCTGCTGTGCCTGCTGGCCGCCGATCTCAACAGCAGTCGCGGCATGGGCCCGCTCGGCACGGTCGGTGTGCTGTGCGCGCTGATCGCGATGCTGACGCTGCTTCCCGCCGTCCTCGTACTCGTCGGGCGGCGGGTCTTCTGGCCGCTCGTACCGGTGTACGGCAGCGAACCCGGACGGCGGCGGAGTCTCTTCGGTGCGATGGGTGATTTTTCCGGACGCAGGCCGCTGACCGTGCTCGCGACCGGAGTGGTCCTGCTCGGCGCACTCGCCCTCGGCGCGCTCAACCTGCCGGGGCCGCTCAAGCAGGAGGACTCCTTCGTCTCCAAGCCGGAGGCCGTCACCGCCATGGAGACCCTCGCCCGGGCCTACCCCGAGCGCGGCACCCAGCCCATCGACGTGATCACCCCGGCCGGCCGCGCCGACTCGACCCTGGCGGCGATCCGGGACACCCGGGGGGTCGAGAGCGCCGAGATGGGCCGTACCGGAGGCGGCTGGGCCGAGATCTCCGTCATCGCGAAGGACGCACCCCAGTCGGCGGGAGAGACCGCGACCATCACGTCTCTGCGCGGCAGGCTGAAGGGCTCCTACGTCGGCGGGGACAGCGCCCAGCAGATCGACCTGGAGGACACCAACGGCCGGGACACGAAGATCGTCGTCCCCCTGGTCCTCGTCTCGGTGCTGCTCATCCTGTTCGTCCTGCTGCGCAGTCTCGTGGCGTCGCTCATCCTGGTGGCCGCCGTGGTCGCTGTCTGGGGCGCGGCCCTCGGGATCGGCGGGCTGGTCTTCGGGCCGGTCCTCGGTATCGAGGGAACCGATCCGGGACTCGGGCTGCTGTCCTTCGTGTTCCTCGTCGCCCTCGGTGTCGACTACGGCATCTTCCTCATGCACCGGATGCGGGAGGAATCCCTGGCCGGCGCGGAACCGGCCGCCGCCGCGCTCACCGCCCTGCGGAGCACCGGCGCCGTCATCGCCTCGGCGGGCCTGGTCCTCGCCGCGACCTTCGCCGTGCTGATGAACATGGGGCTGGTGCAACTCGTCGAACTCGGCTTCGTGATCGCCGTCGGTGTCCTCCTCGACACCTTCCTCGTACGGACGTATCTGGTGACCAGTGCCAGCGTCGCCCTGCGCCGGACGATGTGGTGGCCGGGCCGCCTCTCGCGCGAACCGGCGCCCGGCGCCGGGCCGTCCGAACCGACCGAGCCGCCGTGGCAGTCGGAACAGGTCGGCGCACCCTGACCTGCCGGGCTTGGCTACAGCCGGCCGGGCGCCTCTCCCGGTTTCTGCCGGAGGGGCGCCCCTGTGACGGAAGATGGAGTCGTGCAAGACCGGGGAGCGGCCTCAGCCGCAGGGGATCTGAGAACCACCGCTGTACGGGGGGAGGCGCGGCCCCGCCGGGTCGAGCGCGTCATGGCGGCCGTGAACCGGGACCCGCTCACCGCGCCGCACCGCACCCGCAACGACGCGTTCCTCGCCGTCGGTGTCACCGTGCTGGCCGTCGTCCTGGCGTTGCTCGTCGACGACGGACTCCCGCCCGGGGCGCCCGGCTGGGCCCTGCTGGCCGGCGCCCATGTGTCGCTCGTGTGGCGGCGCAGCCGTCCGCTGCTGGTGCTGCTCGCGGTGGCGGCCTGCGTCACCCCGTACCACGCCCTGGACTACGACCATGCCGTACCGATCCCCGCGACCCTCCTGGCGCTCTACACGGTCGCGGCGACCGGCACGGTACGCCGCTCGCTGCTCACCGCTGTCGTCGTCCTCGGCCCGACGCTGATCATCAACAGTTTCACCAACCCGGACGGGGCACTCGAGCTCCTGCGGATCTCCGGCTGGATCATCGCGGTCCTGTTCTTCGGCGTCGATGCCCGCTTCTACCGCCGGTACGTCGCCTCCATCGTCGAGCGGGCCGAGCGGGCCGAGCGGACCCGCGAGGAGGAGGCGCGGCGCCGGGTCGTGGAGGAGCGGCTGCGGATCGCCCGTGACCTGCACGACCTGCTCGCGCACAGCATCACCCTGATCGGTGTGCGGACGTCCGTGGCGGCCCATGTCCTGACCGCGGATCCGGGCCGGCTCGACCACCAGGCGGTCGCCCAGGTGCTCGACGACATCGCGGAGACCTGCCGGACGGCCCGGGGCGAGTTGCGTACGACGCTGGAGGTGCTGCGGGCGAACGAGACGAGCGCGGGTGCCGCAGGGCAACGGGAACGGCAGCGGGTGGCCGGACCCGGCTCCGGACCGAGTCCCGGCTCTGGATCGAGTCCCGGCTCTGGATCGAGTTCCGGTTCCGGATCGAGTTCCGGTTCCGGGCTCGGTTTTGCGGACGGGCGCGGGCCGCTGCCCGGACTCGACGGGCTCGGCGCGCTCGTGGAGGCGGCCAGGGAGGCGGGGGCCGAGGTCGAACTGTCCGTGCATGCGGACGGCGTGCCACCCTCGGTGGGCGCCGCCGCCTACCGGATCGTGCAGGAGGCGCTCACCAACGCCGTACGTCACGGGGGCCGCGAGGACCTGACCGTCCGGGTGGGACTGCGAGCGGCGGAGGGGATCCTGCGGGTGACCGTCACCGACGACGGGACGAGCCAGGGGACGAGCCAGGGGACGGGCCACGGGACGAGCCAGGGGACGGGCCGGGGGCCGGGCCACGGGGTGAGCGGCGCGGTGAGCGTCGGGGTGGGGCACGGACAGGGAGCCGCCGGTAGCGGGCCGGGGTTCGGGCTCGTCGGGATGCGTGAGCGGGCCCGTAGCGTGGGCGGCACACTGGACGCCGGTCCGGGCCCCACCGCGGGCTTCGAAGTGACCGCCGTACTGCCGCTGCCCCGGGAGGAACCCTCGTGACGGCCCCGATGCCGATCCGCGTACTGCTCGCCGACGACCAGACCCTCGTACGGGCCTCGTTCGCGATGCTCGTCGCGTCCGCCGGGGACATGGAGGTCGTCGCCGAAGCGGGCACCGGGCGGCAGGCCGTGGACCTCGCCCGTTCCGCGAGGGCCGACCTTGTCGTGATGGACATCCGCATGCCCGACCTGGACGGCATCGAGGCGACCCGGCTCATCGCCGCCGACGAGGACCTGGCGGGCGTGAAGGTGCTCGTCCTGACGACGTACGACACCGACGAGCACATCGTCGACGCGCTGCGGGCCGGGGCGTCCGGCTTCCTGGTGAAGGACATCCGGCCGGCCGAACTCCTCGACGCCATCCGGACCGTGGCCACCGGCGACTCCCTGCTCTCGCCGGGACCCACCTCACGGCTCATCGCCCGTTTCCTGCGCGCACCCGACACGGCGATGTCAGCCGTGGGCGGGCCGGACGGGCTGTCCGAGCGGGAGCGGCAGGTGCTCACCCTGGTCGCGCGCGGGTTCAACAACACCGAGATCGCCGAAGCGCTGGGGCTCAGCCCGCTCACCGCGAAGACCCATGTCAGCCGGATCATGGGCAAGTTGGGGGCACGTGACCGGGCGCAGCTGGTGATAGTGGCGTACGAGTCGGGTCTCGTGACACCCGGGACGCTCTGAGCACCGCCGCCAAGTCCCGCCCCTTACGCGGAGAGTGCTCCTGACGTGCGACGACGGGACTTGCCGAGAGTCCTGTCAGCTGCGAGGTGCGGCTTTCTCGGCTTGGGGGGCGGTGGCGGTGACCTCGAACCCGGGGCCGTCCATCGGCGCCCCAGCGCTCACCGCACCCAGATCCACGACCGCGCCGTTCGCCCGCCCGGCGTTCTGCGCGCGGATCGCGGGCAGGTGCGCCTTCACGTCCTGGACGGTGAACCCCTTGGGACGCCGGCTTGTCGGTGACGGCTTTGGGCAGTACCGCCACCTCGCCCAGGCCGGACACGGCCGCCCGGTACTCCGGGCCGGCGGCGGCGAGTTCCGCGTCGGTGAGGATCGAGCCCAGTGCGTCCAGCGGGTCCCGCTCCCAACTGTTCAGGCTCAGGCCCTGGTTGCGGCGTTCCACGGCGTGCAGGGCCACTTCGAACAGGACGTTCGGTTGGCGGTGTCGCGCAGCCGTCCCCATACGTTGTCGTCGGTGCCGGAGCCGCTCCAGTCGCAGGCCCGCACGGTGACGTCGTACGCGGTTGGCCCTGCCGCTTGGGGTGCGGAGGGATGGGCCGGGGCAGCGGCGGCCAGGACGAGGAGCGCCGGGGCAAGGGGCGCGACGGCGTGCAAAGAGCGGCGGGGCACGGGGACTGTGGTGTGCGGCGGGGCGGGGAAGACGCCGCGATCGTGGCAGGAGGACCGGCGCACGGGACCGCACCGCGTCGGCCGGTCGCCGCCCGATGTCGCCGTAACGGAGCAGCCGTGCAGCCGCTCTGGACGGGCCGGACCGCCGCGCCCCGGCCGGCACCGGACCGTCGGGCGATGAGGCGGCCGCACGAACCGGGTGGGGGAAATGGTCTTGGACCAGTGCGCCGTGGCGGGACCGGAGCCGCGTCGGGACCGGAGCCGCACCGGGTCGACCGCCGCGCTCGATGTGAACAGCAGGCTCCACGGGGCGGCGGTTGCCGCCGCTCGCTTGCACGGGCATCGCACGGGCCTGGAGATGGCCGGACTCACCGGCGCCGAGATCACGCCGGCTCCGGCGGTCGCCGACGGCATGCACTCCGCGACCGTCGGCGCCCTCGGGCCCGGACGCCAGGATCACGCGGACGACGCTCCCGCGGCCGCCGTGGCCGATCCCCGCTTGGTTTCAGGCGATACCGTATCGATTGAGCGGACGGCGTAGGGTTGGCCCCATGTCCGCCGACGTCACTCCCGCCACTCCCGCCACTCCCTCGCGCGTCACTGACCGCCCCGGGGACACCTCGCCTTTCGCCCTCGGCCTGCTGCTGCGCCGGGCGCACTGGCGTGCGGCCGCCGTGATGGAGGAGTCGCTGCGGCCGCTCGGCATCGAGTTGCGTCATTTCGCCGTGCTGATCGTGCTCGTCGACCGTGGACCCACGGTCCAGCGGGACCTTGCGGCCGCCACCGGGTCCGACAAGGCGGCCATCATGAGGATCGTCGATGATCTGGAGCGTCGGGGGCTGGCCGTCCGCAAGGGTGTGCCGGGGGACCGGCGGGTGCGCGCCGTGGAGATCACGCCTCAGGGTGTCGAACTCTTCGACGCGGCCCACGTGGCGGCGGAGCCGCTGGCCGAGCGGCTGGTCGCCGGCCTGAGCCCCGGTGAGTCCGAGAAGCTGTCGGACCTGCTGACCCGGATCGCCCATCCCTCGGACGGGCAGGCGTAGGAGTACGCCCGCACACCCGCGCGGGCGGCCCGGCCGTCCGGAGCACCCGCCTTCCGGTGACGCCTGTGAGGGACCCGGTTTCCGGGGCTGCCGCCGTGGACACCCTGCGGGGCTGCGCCCCGGGGTGACACACGGGCCCCTACGGCCTGTACGGCCAGGGCGTCACGCCCCGAGACGTTCCACGAGTTCCTTGGCTTTGATGGTCGCGTCGTCGAAGGCCCGCTCGCGAGAGGCCTCGTAGAGGGGGACGAGTGCGGACATGGCCGCGTTGCGGGGGGCCATGGTGAGCTCCGGGACGATGAACTCGAGATCCAGGCCAAGGGTGTCCCTGAGCGTGGCCTCCAGGTAGTTCTGCACGAACTCGAAGCTCTCACGCGGGGTGCCGGGCGCGTAGGAGCCGCCGCGGCTGGCGACCACGACCGCCGGCGTGCCCTGCGCGGAGGGTACTTCCCCGGCGGTGCGGCCGAGCAGCAGGACGCTGTCCAGCCATGCCTTGAGGGTCGACGGGATCGAGAAGTTGTACATGGGGGCGCCGATCAGGATGGCGTCCGCCCGTTCCAGTTCCTCGATGAGCTTCTCGCGCGCCGCGAACGCGGCGGACTGCTCCGGGGTGCGCTCGCCGGGAGCGGCGTATCCGGCCGACCAGGCGGCGGCGGTGATGTGCGGGACCGGGTCGGCCGCCAGGTCGCGGTAGATCACCGTGCCCTGAGGGTGCTGCTCCTCCCAGGTCTCGCGGAACGCGGCCGTGACGGAACGGGACGAGGACGTCTCGCCGGGAAACACGGACGAGTCGATGTGCAGCAGCGTGGCCATGACCTTCTCCAAAGTGCGGTGACCGGGCGGGAAGCCCGGGGTGGGGATGCGTGCCCGACGATAGTTAAACACGAGATGGTATCGAGTGATACCGTATTGCTTGCTACGGAAGCAGGGTGTCGAGCGGAACGAGGAGCGGGACGACCATGGACGTCTACGAGGCAGTCACGAGCCGGCGGGCGGTGCGCGCCTACACCGATCGAGAAGTCCCGGCGGACACGCTGGAGCGCGTACTCTCCGCCGCGGCCTGGACGCCCTCCGCATCCAACCTCCAGCCCTGGCACACCTACGCCGTGACCGGCGCACCCCTCGCCGAGATCAAGAAGCGCGCCGGCGAACGCCTCGCCGCAGGCGACCCCTGGGACGACCCGGAGTACGAGCAGTACCCACAAGCGCTGAAGTCCCCCTACCGCGAGCGCCGGTCCGCCTTCGGCGAGCAGCGGTACGGCGCGCTCGGCATCGCCCGCCAGGACATCGAGGCACGCCAGCGGGCCGCTTCGGCGAACTGGGACTGCTTCGGCGCACCCGCCGCCCTGTTCTGCTACATCGACCGCGACCTCGGCCGACCGCAATGGTCCGACGTCGGCATGTACCTGCAGACCGTGATGCTCCTGCTGCGCTCCGAGGGGCTGCACAGCTGCACCCAGATGGCGTGGGCGAAATTTCACCGGACCGTCGCCGAGGTCCTGTCACCCCCGGACGAGCTCATGCTCTTCTGCGGCATGTCGATCGGGTTCGAGGACCCCACAGCCCGTGACGCCCGCACCGGCCGCGCCCCGCTCGGCGAAACGGTCACCTTCATGGGCGACACCTGACAACGCCGCGCCGCACCGCACCGCACCGCGCCCCGACTGGGCGAGGCGCATGTTGCCGCCCTCACCCACGTCCTATATGCCGTATACACCCGCATGATTCCTGAGAAGGGAACCTCATGAAGATCGCAGTCATCGGCGGTACCGGACTGATCGGCTCACAGGTCGTCGCGGACCTGAACGCGGCCGGGCACGAGGCGGTACCCCACTCCAAATCCACCGGGATCGATGTCATCACCGGCGAGGGACTGGACGAAGCGATGGCAGGAGCCGACGTCGTCGTCAACCTGACCAACTCCCCGACCTTCGACGAAGCCTCCCTGACGTTCTTCCAGACCTCGATGGACAACCTCCTGACCGCGGCGGACAGAAGCGGAGTCGGCCACTTCGTCGTCCTCTCCATCGTCGGTACCGACCAGGTACCGGAGCTGGACTACTACCGCGCCAAGACGCTCCAGGAGAACCTCCTCGCAGCCGGACCTGTCCCCTACTCGATCGTCCGGGCAACGCAGTTCATGGAGTTCATCGACGCCGTCCTGTCCTGGACCACCGACGCCGACACCGTCCGCCTGCCCGCCACCCCGATCCAGCCGATCGCCGCCAAGGACGTGGCCGCAGCGGTGGCTGAGGTCGCCGCCGGTGCACCGCTGAACGGCATCCGCAACATCGCCGGCCCAGAGATCTTCGCCCTGGACGAGCTAGGCCGGATCACCCTGTCCCACAAAGGCGACAACCGCACCGTCGTGAACGACCCCACCGCCGGCATGCTCTCCGTCGTCAAGGGCAACGCCCTCACCGACGAGAACGCTCACCTCGCCGCAACCCGCTACACCGACTGGCTCTCCTGACTCGCTCACTTCCCACCTCCCGCCTCCCGCGGCGTGCAAGAGCATCGAGCCCGGCCGGACAGGTTCCCGCACCACGCACCCGGGGCCACCACGGGCCGCCGTCCCCGGCCGCCCCCGCGTGTGCCGGGGATGGTCCGCTGTCCGGCGTCAACGCCGATGGGTACGCGCCGAGCGGGTGCTTCCCGCCGGTTGGCGGAGTTCCGTGTCGCAGACCTTCTCCACCTGTAGTTGCACGCACACGACCCGGCAGACGACAAGCCCTCACCCCCCATTTGCCGACGAAGCACCCCATCAGGCAATGGGCACATGGAGACCCACGCGATTACGCCCAGTCCAGTCCGAGTTCCCGTAGCGCGTTGAGCTGCTCCTGAGTGAGTTTGTCCCGCCGGGCCTTGGTGTTGGAGACCCACACCCCCAGCCTCACGACCACCGGGACAGCCTCACCCTCCACCGCGATCTCCTCTGCATGCATCCTGGGGACACGATGGTGACCTTCGCGGGCGACGTACTGGGCGAGGGCAGCCACGCCGCGCCGGAACGCCTGCTGAGCCTTGCCCGGCCCTTTCACTGAACGCGGGGCCACTACGGCTGGAGCGGGCCGTTCGACAGGCTTCACGCCCAGAAGGGACAGCCGCTCCTGCTGCTCAGCGGACAACTGCGCCCAAATACCCGGCCGGGACTGCCGCTCCAGCCATCGCCCGATGTCATCGCCGTCGAACAGCACGCCGGGTGCGATGCCGGGCAGATACTGTCCATTATCTGCAGGTGGTGATGCCGTGGAGTGTTTGTTGTGGTTCTGACCTGCTCGTATTCCGCTGCCCGGTGACGCGTGAGGCTCCACAGCAGGCGTCTCGATGTTTGTGCGAGAACGAGCTGCCCGCTTTGTAGCGAAGCCCTTGGGGTGTTGCCTTGCCAGAAGCAAGGGTTGCTAGTAGGTTGCTCGAGGTTATCTCTTGACAGATGCAAGGTTTGGAGGTGGTATTGGCATGGCAAATCGGATGGACGTGCTTCTCGCGGCACTGGACCGTCAGGGATTCAAGAGCTGGCAGAGCCCGGAGGGATCTTGGTTCTTCTCCCGGGACGGCAACGTGACCACGATCGATCACGAGCCGGGCAGTACGGGTGAGTGGCTCGATCTGGTCTCGACGCTGCGGGATATGGGCCTGGTCCTCCCGTACGAGGGCTAGCCAGGTATGGAAGGGGGCCAGAAGGCCTGGCCCCCTGTACCTGTCCATCCGCGCACACCACAGAACGAAACAGAGGGAAGGAGAGGAGAGAAGCATGGAACAGGAATGGCGGGCGTCTGCGACTGCGGATGCTGTTCGCGCGCTCCGGGATGAGCAGTTCGAAGAGATGCATCGGCACTTCGCTGGTGTCATCAGGTATGAGGCTGACAGCCGGCGTCTCTACATTCTGTGGCGCCTGAGGGCGTCCGGCTTGGTAGAGGCTGCGGACAAGGCTCTTCATACAGTGGTGGAGGGACTTGAGGCTGCTCTGGGCCACAAGCCTCGGCTGATCGACCTGCGTGTGGTTACCGCTGAGCAGGCAGCCGCGGAGCGGGACTACCCCAAGGAACAGCAGCTCATGGGATACAGGGAAGCGGCTCAGGAACTGGGTGTCTCTCGTCAACGGGTGGCTCAGTTGGATGGCAGCCATCCTGACTTCCCGCGGCCGATTGGCCGCACTGCTGCTGGACCGGTCTTCACTGCTGAGTCCATCCGGTCCTTTGCCACCAGGTGGGATCGGAGTCCAGGGCGGAGGAAGACCGCCTAGGCAACTGCGTTTGAGCGAGTGGGCCCCACTGGCTGCTGGCCTTCACCAGCCAGCGGGGCCTGCTTGCGGCAGTGTCTACCTTTGCTCATCCGTCGTGGAGCTGACCCTGGTCACCATCTGGCCCGGACTGTTGCCACGGCTAGGTCAGACGTGTGGGCGGTATGCACGGCCTCCAGCCAGTAGCGCTCTGGTGGGCGAGTTACGGGATGGTGATCTGCTAGGGCGCACACCAGGAATCCGCTGTCCTGAAGTTCTAGCGGCCAGCCTTCGAGCACGGCGTGCTTGCCGTTCGCGGAGTAGCGATCGTGCACGACGAGGCCGACGACGAAGTCCTGACCGTGACTGAGTCGTGTTCCACGATGGTGGCTAGCGGGTCTACTGGTTGTTGATCAAGCCAGCTGATCTTGATTGCCGTGATGTCCAAGTGTTGGCATTGCGAGACCAGTAGGGGAGCAGGCGTTCTGTTGCGTTGGCTGCTCGAGGGGGTGCACTCGTCCGCTTGCTGCCTGGCGGGTGACGGCTCTGCCGCAGCGATGATTGCCGTCAGTGTGTAGAGGCCGCCCAGGGCGGTGTCGCAGTAGACGAGTTGCTCGCTGTGGTGTGGGGCGGCCGGCTCCGCCATACGCTGCTGGGCGTCGTCCAAAGCCTGTATGAGTTCGCCGGCGCCGATTCCAAACCATGAGATGTCGTTCTGCTGGAGAGCCCAGGTGGGACGTGCGCTGGCCAGTCCGAGTTCATCAAGGCCGTGGATCAGACGTAGCAAGTCGTCTGCAGTACGGGCTTGGATGGGGATGTCCATACATACGCCGCGGCCGCGACCGAAGGACCAGTCCACGTTTGTGACGGCGGTAGCGAACACTGCGGGGGCGAAGCCGCCCGGAACAGTTAGGTAAGGGTGTTGCTCCCCGTCGGCGTCGCGGAGATGCAGGTCTCTGGCTGGCAGTGCGCGGTCTGGCCTACGGGTTGTGGCGTGTGCCCGTGCAGACTCGCCGAGATGCACCTGGCCATGAGTGATCAGTGCCTCTTGCTTGGCTCTGAGCAGGCCGGGCAGTGTTGTCGGCTCCCGAAGAGCGCTCAGCAGATCCTCTTGGTCGATCAGAAGGATCGGTGTCTGACGCTCTCGGCTGACTTCCTCTACGAGGGTTCGGGTGAAGCCCGAGATGCTGACGAGCACACCTACTACGGCGGCACTGGTCCGGCGCAAGCGGTCGCGTAGACCGCCGAGTACGTCCATGTCCGCCTTCGCGGCTTGCCACTTGGCTTCCAGGAGGTACCGATGGTCTCCGTAGCGGGCGGACAAGTCCGTCTGACGTGGGTGTGCGATCCGCGGGTTGAGCTCTACCTCGAAGTGAGCGAGCTGGAAGGCTCGCTGCAGTAGGTGCTCGAAGTCCTTCCCTCGGCGTTGTGGATCGCCTGCGGCGCTGAGTCGCGTGTACGCGTCAGCTAGGTCGCTGACGCCTGTGAGGAGTGGGGCGTCGTTGTTCAGCCTGGGTTCAAAGTTCTCGGCCACGTCGGTGATTCTGCTTCGACTTCCGACGAGGACTGGGCCAGTTGCGCGAATCGGGTGTCAGGAGCGGCGTCCGCCCTGGCTGCCCCCAATTGAAGAGCAGACGCGTCGATGCCCTGCAAGGCCCCAGCTGAGCAGTGGGTCCTCGAAGAGACCACGGCTGTGGCTTCCGTGTCTGCGGTCCGAGGACAGCAGAGAGGTGGACATTTTGTCAGGAATATTCTGAATGTCTGATTGTCGGTGGGTGGAGGTAGGGTCGCGGGACGCGGGTTCCTGAAAGAAAGGAGCCTTTGCGGCTTTCGAGGGGTGAGGCTGGGTGGGGCTGGCGGGCGGGGCTGCGGACAAGGCGGGTAACCGGTACGAGGACTGGTGGACCGCATTGAGGGTGGCGGAGCTGCTGAGGGGGCGGGCGTCGCGGATTCGCCTGGAGCCCCCGGGACCGGCGGGTGCCGGGATCGAGTTCGAGCTTGAGGCGGACGACGGCACGTGGTGCGAGCAGGTGAAGGACGTTCCCTCGAAGGGGCCGTGGACCCTGGACGCTGCGGGGAAGATCCTTAAGGCGGTCACGGGGCATCTTGCGGAGGGCAAGAAGGTGCGCCTCGTGCTATCCACAGGGGCCCCTGAACTGCACGATCTTGCCCAGCGTGCCAGGGCCGCCGACACACTCGCCGAGTTCGAGGGCATCATCACCAAGGCTCAGGCTCCCCAGTTCGTACAGGTGCTCGGGAACTGGTCTGTGAACGTTGTGCCGGTCAACCGGGAGGTTGGCTGGCGGTATCTGCAGGCCGTACACGTGGAGCACTACTCACCGGAGGCACTGCGCCGCCTGGTGGTCTCCGAGTATGAGCTGCTGTTCGTCGGCGATCCGGAAGTGATCGTCAAGCAGCTGAGCGGCTATCTCGACGAGCACCTGCACCAGCGCCTCACCGGCTCCCAGATCCGGAGCCACCTTTTGACCGTGCCGGGAGTACGCCCACGCCTGCTGGCCGGTGACACCGGAACGCTCACAATGCTGGCCGGTACCGTCGAGCGCTTCGTGCGGCGTGTGCGGCGGGACAGGCCTGTGTTCGGGATGGCCGCCCGTCCGCACGTGGAGCAGTTGTACGAACGCCTGGTGGCTGAGGGCGGGCCGCAGATTATGGTCTGCGAGGGCGGGGCTGGCCTGGGTAAGTCGGCGGTTGTCACTGATGTCCTGGTCCGGCTGAGCGAGCAGGGATGGCCGGCGGCCGCGGTGCGGATGGACGGTGCCGACGCGGGCGTGCAGACGGCCAAGGAGCTGGGAACGAAGATGACCCTGCCGGACTCACCGGCGGTGCTGCTGGCCGGGGTCGCGGACGGAGACCCGGCGCTGTTGGTGATTGACCAACTGGATGCGGTCAGTACCTACAACGGCAGGATGTCGGATGCTTACGAGGCCGTCGAGGACGTACTCGCGCAGCTGGTCGTTGCCCCGAACGTCAAGGTGCTCCTGGTAGCCCGCACCGTCGATATCGACAACGACCGGAGGCTGTCCCGTCTGGTCGCCGACTCCGCCCGGACAGCTCGATTTCCCCTCAGCGTTCTGGATCTGGAACAGGTGCGGGCTGTTCTGTCCGCCAGCGGGACGAATCCCGAAGGCCTGGGACCGGTGACACTGGAGCTGTTGCGGACTCCGTTGCATCTGTCGGTCTTCAGCCGCCTCTCGCCCTCCGCACGTACCGCTTCGTACCGGACGTTGCAGGAGCTGTACGCGCGCTACACCGATGAACTACGCGAAGAGATCGAGCGCCAGGTCGGCGCTCTGGACTGGTCGGGCATCACTGGCACGCTGTGCGCCTCTATGAGTGAACGCGAAACGCTCCAGGCGCCCTTGGCTCTCCTCGATGGGTTTGCCCGCCAGCACATCAGGGTGCTCGAGTCGCATGGTGTGCTGGTGCGTGACGCGGAACAGATCGGGTTCTTCCACGAGACGTACTTCGATTTCCTTTTCGCCCGGTCTTTCATCTCTACCGAAGCGGATATCCACGACTTTCTTGCTGGATCTGGCCAGCATCTGTTCCGTCGGGCGCAGACCCGGCAGATTCTTGAGCACCTCGCTGGCACGAATCGAGATCGTTTCCGCGCCACGGTGGCCCAGCTTCTGGGCTCTGACCGGATCCGTTCGCACCTGCACGACGTGATCATCGCGGTCCTCGGGCAACTCGATGCCGCCTTGCCGGAATGGCAGGCCATCGAACCGGTCGCCTGGGGCCATGCTCCTGTGGCGGGCAAAGTCCGCGGCCTGCTCGCCCAACCCCAGTGGTTCGACGCCGCCGACCACGATCAGAGGTGGGAACGCTGGCTGAACACGCCGCAGACCACCGATGCGGCGTTCCGCGAACTGCTGGCCGTAGCGCGGCACCGACCCCGACGTGTCGTGGAGTTGGTGCGACCGTACGTGGACACCACGCCACAGTGGGCACAGCGCCTCCTGTCGCTGATCGAGTGGGCACTTACACCCGACCTCGTCGACCTTGCCGTCGACCTGATTGAGAACGGCCATGCCGATGAGGTCCGCAGGCCGATCGCGGTCAACAGTGACTTCTGGTCGCTCCTCTACGGCCTCGCCGAAACCGCCCCCGCTCCCGCCGCCCGTCTCGTCGGCGCCTACCTGCGCCGTCACCTTGCCCGAGCGCGCGCCGACGGTTCCGGCGATCCCTTCGCGTCCAAGCACCTGTCCACGCACTCGCAGGTTGCCGGCACGGTCCTCTCCCGCATCGCGAAGGCCGAGCCAGAGGCCTATGTGGAGCAGGTATTGCCCTTTGTCATCGACGTGGCCACCGCTGGCAGCACGGACCGCACCGATGCCTATGCTCCCGGCGGCCGTTGGGGCTACCGCCATGTAGGCGGCCACAGCGTGGACACCGCGCTGCTGGCCGCCCTGGACACGGCGCTGCGCTCCCTGGCGGCCAGCTACCCGGCTGCCGCTGCCGGCGCCCTACAGCACCTGGCGGCGTCACCAGTCCAGGAACTGCGTTTCCTTGCCTGCCGCGCGTACACCGTCATAGGCCAGGCCGATGAGGCTATCTCCTGGCTCCTGACCGATGAGCGCAACCTGCGCCTGGGATGGCTGGACAGCCCGCGCTGGGCCTCACGTGGACTCATTGAAGCAGCTACACCCCACTGCAGTGACGAGACGCTGGAGCGTCTGACCGCGGTACTGCTTGGCCACTACACGGCATGGGAGCGCCGACGCCAGAAGGGACAGCGCAGCGCGTGGGGCTGGGCCCAGTACGAACTGCTGTCGGCAGTCAGCCCCGATCGCCGTAGCGACGTGGTAAGCCGTCGGCTCGCTGAGTGGGAACGCAAATTCTCTGGCCAGCTCCCTTCGCCACCGACAGCCATCCAGGCCGAATTTGTGGGTTCGCCGATTAGCGACCACGCGGCCCAGCGTATGACTGACGTCCAGTGGCACCGAGCCCTGGACAAGTACGCCAAACCCCGGCCCGAGCGCTTCTGGCCGCCTCAGGGGGGCGTTTACGAACTCGCCCAGACCCTGCGCAGCCGCGCGGAGCAGGAACCTGACCGCTTCACCGAATTCGCCTTCTCCCTTGGCTCCGGCTCACCGGCCGCCTACCTGTGCGCGATCTTGGAGGCGGTCACGCCTCACTTGGACGCCGACCGTTGGGAGCAGTTGGCTCTCCACGCTCATCGGACACTCGGCCCCGCCGCCGCGCCCACGATTTGCCGTGCCCTGCAGTCGGCTCCGCACAACTTCACTGCTGCTTCGCTGTCAGCCCTCGACAGCTACACCACGGATCCCCACCCCGAGCAGGACATCCGCGACGCCGATGCCGAGGGAACCCGAACGGATTTGCTGACCGCCGGCATGAACGCCACCCGCGGCCAGGCAGCGCTCACCGTTGCCACCCTGCTCTCCCACGGCAGTGAGCACCTGCACGCCTTGACGCCCCTAGTCACCCGCCTCGCCAACGACCCCGTGCTCGCTGTCCGAGTCTGTGCCGCCCAGGCCGTGCTGGCCCTGATGAAGCATGACCCTCAGATTGCGCTGGACACCGCTGAACAACTCCTCAACCACCAGGACGCCAACGTCTACAACGCCTCCACCACCCAACGGCTGCTCATCAACACACTGGTCCGTGAACCCTCACGCTTCGCTGCCCACCTCGCCCGGGCCCTCCTGGAGCCGGGTGACGCGGCCGAACTCGCTGGCCAGTCCTGGGCTGTTGCCACCATCCAGGGGTGTCTTACCCCGGAGCTCCCGAACAGCACGCACGAACTCAACGCCCTCGCACGCCGTGGGGCGGCAGCAGTCTTCGCCAACAGCATCGACCACTACCCACACCTTGTCCCGCTGTTCACCGACGACGACACCGACGTGCGAAAGAACGCCTCCCAGGGCATGCGGCAGGCATTCAACCTGCTTCCTGCGCAAGCCGACGAACTCGTCAGCGCTTTCCTCGACAGTGACGCGTTCCCCGACCACCTCGAACATCTGGCCTTCGCTCTCTACGACCACACCGGCCCCCTTCCGGCCGTGGCTATAAATGCCTGCGAGCGCATCGTCCAGCACGCGGGCAGGGATCTCGGCGACCTGAGAACCCACCGAGCAGCGGACGGCCACCATCTGGTCTCGGCGGTCCTCCGCCTCTATCGCCAAAGCCCGCAACCCCAACGCATCCGTTGTCTGGACATCATCGACAGGCTCTCGCAAGCAGGTGCCTACGGGTTGCACGCAGCTTTGGAAAACGAGCGCTGAGTCGTACGAACCACCTGTCCCCTGCCTGCCGCGGATTATCCATAGGTGCACGGGTTTGTGTGGTGTGTTCGGTGTGGTTCCCACCTGGTCGTGTGGCAGCTGTCTGGAACGGCCACCGACCCTCGGCGGGGTTTGGTCTGTTTGGCGGATGGATCAGGCCTATGTAGCTGAGCGTTCGATCTCCCCGGTGACGGGTGTGGAGCGGTGGGTGGTGGCCGACGCACGTACCTACGACCTGCATGCCGAGGCGTGTGCGTTTCTGGCGGGGTTGCGTAGCAAGGGCCGCTCGCCGAACACGGAACGGGTCTACGCAGGCCGTCTCGCCCTCTATCTGAACTACTGCGCAGGGCACCGTATCGAGTGGTCGTGTCCGAGTTTCATGGCGTTGTCCGGGCTGCAGCAGTGGCTGGTCACCACGCCGCTGCCGGCCCGCAGCCGCCGCTGTCCGACCACGGCTGCGCCCCGCTACCGTTCGCAGGGAACGGCGAACGCGGTGATGACGGCGGTCACGGACTTTCTGCGCTTTGGCGCGCTCCATGGCTGGGTCCCTTCCCAGACGGCCGGCCTGTTGTCGGAGCCGAAGTTCCTGCGGTTCTTGCCGACCGGTTACGACGCCGGCGAGCGCGGCCAGTGGCGTCAGGTCCAGGCGTCGGCCTTTCGTTTCCAGGTCAGCGAGCCCGGCTACGAGGACCTGTCCTCACAGCAGATCCGCCGCATGATCGCGGATACGCCCCGGGCGCGGGACCGTTTCCTCATCGCGCTGCTCGCCGCGACCGGCCTGCGGATCGGGGAGGCCCTGGGCCTGCGCCAGGAGGATCTGCATTTCCTGGCCTCGTCACGCTCGCTGGGATGTCCCGTGCAGGGCCCGCACCTTCATGTGCGGCGCCGCACCGACAACCCGAACCGGGCCCTGGCCAAGTCCAGACACTCCCGCTGCCTCCCCCTCACCCCCGACATCGTCGCCTTCTACACCGACTACCAGCACGAACGGAACCAGGTGGCCCAGTCGGCCGAAACGGGCATGGTGTTCGTGAACCTATTCCGCCCGCCGCTGGGCCGGGCCATGACCTACCCGAACGCCAAGAGCGTCTTCGACCGTCTGGCCCGCCGCGCCGGGCATCCGGCTCGCCCGCACATGCTGCGCCACTCCGCAGCCACCCACTGGCTGCGCGGGGGAGTGGACCGGGACGTGGTTCAAAAGCTGCTGGGGCACGCCTCGCCGCTGTCCATGGACCGCTACCGCCACGTCGATGAGTCCGAGACCCGGGCGGCTGTCGACCGGGCCCAGGCATGGCGGGAGGATCAGTGAGTACCGCTACCGCGCCCGTGACTGCACTGGGGGCGCCGACGAGGGCCACGAAGAAGTCGTGGGAGACATGGCTGCGTGCCCACATCGATCCCGCGTGGCGGCCGGGGGAGTGGGACAGCGCCAGATGGCTGTTCACGGGAGACCTCGACAACCCGCGCACCTCGTCTTCCCGGTGCCGCACCCGCCGCTGCGACATGATCGTGCGCGCTCAAGAGACGTTCTGTACCTACTGCTCGGACCAGCGCAGAAAGAGCGGCCTGCCGCGGGAGGAGTTCGCCGCCACTTTCACCCCCGCCCGTTCCAGATCCCTGCCGTTGACGGTCGTCGGGCCGTGCACGCTCACCCGGGACGGCGTGCGGTGCGTACGCCCTCAGGTATCGGGGGGCCTGTGCGCCGCCCACCACGGATCATGGAAGTACCACAAGTCCCGAGGCACGCTCGAGCGGTGGCTTCGCAGCCGGGCAACACCGTTCACCGAAAACCCGGACTGCATGGTGACCCACTGCTCCGGCTGGGCGATGAACTCCAGTGGGCTGTGCAACTACCACTGGCGCACCTGGAGAGCGGAATGCCGCTCCAGCACCGGCCCCGTGCCTGCCGCTCAGTGGGCACCGCACCAGCCCCTTTATCTGCTGGCGCACCAGTTCCACCTCGCCCCGTTGCCCGAGCTGCTGCGCTGGGAAGCGCTGTACGCCGTGCAGCAGATGGATCAGTGGGTACGTGCCCTGGAACCTCACTGGATCCGCGGCGTGATCAGCCACCTCACCACGGCCGACACGCTTCTGGACGCCACCAACGCGGCCCGGCTCACCAAGCCGCATCAGTCTGCCGTCCGCACATTGGAGAACCTGCAGTCCGCCGCCCGCGCCGGATACAGCGAGTTCTCCGGGATCGCCCTCATCGACCAGGACGTCATCGATCTGCGCGTCCTCGGGCTGCGCCACAGCGCCTCCGGCAAGCGCCGGCATCTGCCCGGCCGCGTCGATCTCCGCACCGTCCGCCAGCCCTGGCTGCGCCAGGCGCTGCGTCATTGGGTGACCACCGCCCGCCCCACCACGGAAGACTTCAAGCGCACCTTCCACGCGACGACCATCGCCTCCACGGCTCTCGCCCAGCGCGCCGACGCCGGCGAGGATCCCGTCGCCCTGACCTTCGCCGATGCCACCTTGGCCGTCGACGCTTTCCGTGCCGCACGCAAACGAGACGGCACCCCCTACTCGTCCTCCTTCCGGCGCAGCCTGCTGGGGATGTTTTTCCAGCTCATCGCCTACGGTCGCCGCTGCGGCACCCTCGACGACCTGGCCGGCACCTTCACCCGCGTGCCCGTCGAGCACGTCATCTCCGTGGAAGAACCCAACGAGGACTTCATCGGCAAGGCCATCCCCGAATCCGTCATCCGGCAACTGGACGCCCACCTCGACACCCTGGGCACCGGAAACACTTACGGCTGCCGCGACATCGCCCCAGACGCTCGGCACCTCCTGTACCGCACGATGTACATCGTCCTGCGCGACACCGGGCGCCGCCCGCTCGAGATCGTCTCCCTGGCCCGTGACTGCCTGGAAACCCACAACGGCCAGCCCACCCTGATCTGGGACAACCACAAGCGGAAACGCCACCGCAGACGTCTGCCGATCACAACCTCCACCGCCGACGCCATCCGAACCTGGCAAGCCCGCCGCGACCAACTGCACCTTCCCGCCAAAGGAGACCGATACCTCTTTCCATCCCTCACCCCCCTGAGCGACGCCCCCCACATCTCCAGCACCTACCTCAGCGACGCCCTCAGGCTCTGGGCAGACGCCCTGCCCCCGCTCCACGCCGAGGGCACCGACTCCAAAGGTCAATGACTGCTCTTCGACCGGTCCCTGATCTACCCCTACGCCTTCCGCCACTCCTACGCCCAGCGCCACGCAGACGCCGGCACCCCCGTCGACGTGCTGCGCGAACTGATGGACCACAAGTCCATCGCCATGACCCAGCGCTACTACACCGTCTCCCTCAAACGGAAAAGCGAAGCAGTGGCCAAACTCAGCGCACACGTCCTCGACCAGCATGGCCACCTCAGCCCCAGCTCGAGCACGGCCTACGAGATGCGCTCCGTCGCCGTTCCCTACGGCGGCTGCACCGAGCCGTCGAACGTCAAAGCCGGCGGCCAGGCGTGCCCCATCCGCTTCCAGTGCGCTGGCTGCGGCTTCTACCGCCCCGACCCCTCCTACCTGCCCGCCATCGAGCACCACATCAACGAACTACGAGCAGACCGCGAAACCGCACTCGCCATGGGCGCCGCCGAGTTCGTCACCACCGCCCTCACCGCACAAATCACCGCCTACCAGCGCGTCATCGACCGCATGACCACACACCTGGCATCTCTCCCCGCCTCCGAACGCGCGCAGATCGAAGAGGCCAGCACCGTGCTGCGCAAAGCACGAGCAGGCGACAACCACACCCTCATCCCCCTCACCACTGCCCGACCGAAAGACCCGCGATGAATCCCCGCGGCAACCCCGCCCCCCTCGCCGAAGCCAGACGTCGCCACAGTCTCGACAAACGAGCCCGTGTCCTCACCGTCCTGGCCACACTCGAGAAACAGGGAAAGCCGCTCACCTTCGCCGCAGTCGCCCGCGCCGCCCGAGTCTCCACCTGGCTCACCTATGCCCCCGGCGTACGCGAGCACATCGAGGCAGCCTCCGCGAACGGCAAGCACGCCGTGCTCGAAGGCTGGCCGCTAGAACTTCAGGACAGCGGATTCCTGGTGTGCGCCCTAGCAGATCACCATCCCGTAACTCGCCCACCAGAGCGCTACTGGCTGGAGGCCGTGCATACCGCCCACACGTCTGACCTAGCCGTGGCAACAGTCCGGGCCAGATGGTGACCAGGGTCAGCTCCACGACGGATGAGCAAAGGTAGACACTGCCGCAAGCAGGCCCCGCTGGCTGGTGAAGGCCAGCAGCCAGTGGGGCCCACTCGCTCAAACGCAGTTGCCTAGGCGGTCTTCCTCCGCCCTGGACTCCGATCCCACCTGGTGGCAAAGGACCGGATGGACTCAGCAGTGAAGACCGGTCCAGCAGCAGTGCGGCCAATCGGCCGCGGGAAGTCAGGATGGCTGCCATCCAACTGAGCCACCCGTTGACGAGAGACACCCAGTTCCTGAGCCGCTTCCCTGTATCCCATGAGCTGCTGTTCCTTGGGGTAGTCCCGCTCCGCGGCTGCCTGCTCAGCGGTAACCACACGCAGGTCGATCAGCCGAGGCTTGTGGCCCAGAGCAGCCTCAAGTCCCTCCACCACTGTATGAAGAGCCTTGTCCGCAGCCTCTACCAAGCCGGACGCCCTCAGGCGCCACAGAATGTAGAGACGCCGGCTGTCAGCCTCATACCTGATGACACCAGCGAAGTGCCGATGCATCTCTTCGAACTGCTCATCCCGGAGCGCGCGAACAGCATCCGCAGTCGCAGACGCCCGCCATTCCTGTTCCATGCTTCTCTCCTCTCCTTCCCTCTGTTTCGTTCTGTGGTGTGCGCGGATGGACAGGTACAGGGGGCCAGGCCTTCTGGCCCCCTTCCATACCTGGCTAGCCCTCGTACGGGAGGACCAGGCCCATATCCCGCAGCGTCGAGACCAGATCGAGCCACTCACCCGTACTGCCCGGCTCGTGATCGATCGTGGTCACGTTGCCGTCCCGGGAGAAGAACCAAGATCCCTCCGGGCTCTGCCAGCTCTTGAATCCCTGACGGTCCAGTGCCGCGAGAAGCACGTCCATCCGATTTGCCATGCCAATACCACCTCCAAACCTTGCATCTGTCAAGAGATAACCTCGAGCAACCTACTAGCAACCCTTGCTTCTGGCAAGGCAACACCCCAAGGGCTTCGCTACAAAGCGGGCAGCTCGTTCTCGCACAAACATCGAGACGCCTGCTGTGGAGCCTCACGCGTCACCGGGCAGCGGAATACGAGCAGGTCAGAACCACAACAAACACTCCACGGCATCACCACCTGCAGATAATGGACATCACCGGTGAGCGGGGAGTCGAGGCGGTCTGCTTCGCGGACACCCGCGGGTCCCAGGTGGAGATCGTGCAGAACATCGGCCGGGCGCTGAGGCTCAACAAGGACGGCAGTACGAAGGTGGCCAGGATCATCGTGCCGGTGTTCCTGGAACCGGACGAGGACCCCGCCGACATGGTCGCCTCGGCCAGCTTCCGCCCTCTCGTAGCCGTCCTCCAAGGGCTCCGCAGTCATGATGAGCGGCTCGTCGAGCAGCTCGCCTCCCGTGCCGTGAGCAGCGGGAAGCGGAAGGTGCATGTCCGGCGCGATGAAGACGGGCGGATCGTCGGGGCCGGGGGCGACGGCGAGGACCAGGAGCAGGATGACACCGATGCCGCTGCCGAACCAGCCTTGCTGCACTTCTCCAGCCCGCGTGACGCGGTGACCATCGCAGCCTTCCTGCGCACCCGGGTCTACCGGCCCGAGTCCCTGGTGTGGCCGCGCTGGTCGACAGCGCCCGCGCCAACGGTCTTGACGTCCGCCTGGAGGCCGGGCAGGGCGAGGTGCCCGCGCCGGTCGGCCTGGCCGCGTACCGGATCGTGCAGGAGTCGCTGACCAACGCCCTCAAGCACGCGGCCGGGGGCCCCGTCGAGCTCCGGCTGCACCGACGGGACGGCACCCTCGACATCCTGGTTTCCAGCCCCTACCGGCGCGGTGACACTCCGCGCGCCCCCGGTTCCGGCGCCGGGCTCGCCGGGATGCGAGAGCGGGCGGCGCTGCTGGGCGGGGTCTTCGAGGCCGGCCCCGAGGGCGCCCGCTGGACCGTCCGCACCGCACTTCCGCTCTCCGAAGGAGACCCCGCGTGATCCGAGTCCTGGTCGCCGAGGACCAGTCGGCCGTACGGGCCGGTCTCGTGCTCATCCTGGGCAGCGCGCCCGACGTGGAGGTGGCCGGGGAGGCGGCGGACGGCGAGCGAGCGGTGGAGCTGGCAAGGGAGCTGCGGCCGGACGTGGTGCTGATGGACGTACAGATGCCGCTGCTGGACGGGGTGTCCGCGACCCGGCTGATCACGGTCGAGGGTCTGGCCGACGTGCTGCTGCTGACCACCTTCGACCTCGACGAGTACGTCTTCGGGGCGCTGCGGGCCGGGGCGGCCGGGTTCCTGTTGAAGAACGCCGAGGCGCGCGAGCTGTTGGAGGCGGTGCGGACGGTGGCGCGCGGGGAGGGTGTGGTCGCCCCGGCGGTGACCCGGCGCCTGATCGCCGAGTTCGCCGCCCAGCCGGCCCGTACGGCCGACCGGACCGTGCTGGACGGGCTGACCCCGCGCGAGCGCGAGGTGCTGTTGCGCGTCGGCGAGGGGCTGTCCAACGCCGAGATCGGGGCCCGGCTGGCAATGGCGGAGGGCGCGGTGAAGACCCACGTCAGCCGGCTACTGGCGAAGCTGGGACTGCGCAGCCGGGTCCAAGCAGCGGTGCTGGCACAGGAGTTGGGGCTGTAGATCGCTTCGCGGGCGGGCTTTAGGTCGATTCGGGGAGGAGCGGGCGCATGAAGGTCCGCTCGTAGCGCAGTACACAGCCACTTTCATCCCGGATGCGGTCCGCGTCGATGAAGTCGGGATCCTCGCCGAACAGTGCCCGGTACTCCTCGTACGCGGCGAGGCTGGGGAAGCTGAACAAGGCCATCGCCCTGTCGCTCGCACCCTCTGCAGGCAGGAAGTAACCATGGTGCGTGCCACCATGCCGGTCGACCAGCTCCATCCAGCGGCGTCCGAAGCTCTCGAACGACTCGATCTTCGCCGGATCGATCACGTACTCCACTACGCAAGTAATCACTCCGCGAGGCTAACGCCGTCAAGTGCTCCTTCTGCTGGATACGTCGACCAGAAGCCGAACCGATCAGTGCTGGGCGAAGGGGACATCAGGAACTGCGGCTCTGCGTACTGCCGTCCGGATGGTGCCGTGGGCAGGAGCCGCTCGGCGTCGGGCCTTTCGAGGACCCTGAAGCCGCAGCCTTCCTGGCGCGCCGGGTCGAGGAGCCGGCGCCGGGACTGGTGACCATCCCTGAGCTATATCAGCGTGCTGCAGCGTCGCATTCGCCCACGGATCCGGCCAGCGACCTGGTACGTTGAAAGACTTTGCTCGTGCCGAAAGGAATGTCATGGACGCCCCTTCACCGCACCGCCGGTTCCTCGACGAGGTGGTTCCTCGGATTCGGCAGGACTTGAGAGTGGCCGGTATCGCCGTCACGGGGTCGGTCTCGGGGGGACACTGCGATGTCTACTCCGACGTCGATCTGATCGTGGTCATCGAGGACGAGTCGTTCGACTCGGTCATGCAGGAGCGGCTCACGCTGATCGGCTCCTGGGCCTCCCTTGTGGCAGGGTTCACCGGTGAGCACGTCGGTGAACCGCGCCTGATCGTCACGCTGGTCGGGCCGCCCCTCCTCCACGTCGATTTCAAGTTCGTACGAGGCTCCGACTTCGCCACGAGGACCGAGGACCCGCACATTCTCTGGGACCGGGACGGGGTCCTTGCGGGCTCGCTCGCGGAGCATCCGGTGACAGCCCCGCCGCTCGACCTCCAGTGGATCGAGGACCGATTCTGGATCTGGGTGCACTACGGCGCGACGAGACTCGGCCGCGGCGAACTGTTCGAAGCCATCGGCTTCCTCAGCTACTTGCGTGAGACCGTACTGGGTCCTCTGGCCGCCTGGCGGGTGGGCGCGACACCCCGCGGCGTCCGTCGCCTCGAATCCATCGCACCGGACGAGACGCGCGACCTTCAGGCAACGATCTGCGGCTACGACCGAGACGACATCGGCCGGGCTCTCCTCGCCAGCGTCGAGCTCTACCGCCAGTGGCTCGGCGAGACCGGAACGCCGGTCGAACGCCGCCACCACGCCGAGAAGCTCGCCATGCAGTACCTCCACGACGTCATCGGCCAGGAGGCATGAGCCAAGCGTTCCGGAATGCCCCGTCCGGGCGGCGCACGCGGCCGTTGTGACATGGGCCGAGAGCCAGGTACTGGCCACCGGGTAAGAGGAACAGACACTGAACGACCGCCGCTGCCGGGGCCGCCCGGACGGCGGGCGGCCCCGGCAGCGCTACGGAAAGCAAGCCGCCGAGGGTCATGGCATCCGCCCACAGCCAAGATCGGCCGGAGCAGAACCTGAAGGCGTCGCAGACGAACCGCGACACCCTGACCTGGGCGGCATCCTCGAATACGTCCCGCAGGCCAGGTCCTTCGACGGGATCGACGATGTCACCGCCGTGCGGACCGCTCACCATCGGGCCGGCGACGGCTATCTGCTGCGCAGCGACACCACCGCCCACCGCGTCACTCCGCTGACACGATCAGGGCTGCGCCGGGTCGTCCTCAACTTCGCCTACGGGACCAGCGCCGCACCCGCACGCACCACCACCTCCGCGCGCGAGCTCTACACATAGCGGCTCCCCCGCTCGCCGACGCCCGCTGCACCTACGCACGGAATGGGTGGCGACCAAGCTCCGCCAGCACCTGACCGTCGATCGTGCCAAGCATGCGGTACTCACTGAGCTTGTTGCCGGGTGCGGACAGCAGCACGTTGGGTATGAACCGGCTCCAGAATGATCACGCAGACTCCCGTCCGGGTCCCCCGGCGACTGGCGAAGTGACATGTTTAATCCCGGCAGGATGAGGCCCCTTGCCAGGACGACTTAGCGCTGCTCTCGTGCCCTCTGGCTGTGTGCGTAGCGGCCGATGCGTACGGCGTTGAACTGCCCGGCCAGGATCGTTCCGGTGGAGAGCACCAAGGGGTGCACCCAGGCGGCGGGGTAGAACTCCGTGGGTATCGCCACCACGAAGACGAGGATGCTGAGCGGCGCCGTGGTGACCACCGGGTAGACGGCGGCGTACCCGGAGTCCGGCCCGGAGAATGTGACGCCCAGGAAGTACGTCAACGCCACCGCGACCACGGCGAGATAGCCGCGTGCGAGCCAGTTGTCGACCGCGGGCGCGAGCAGGGTCCGCAGCCGGTGCATACGCGAGCTCGCAGGCTGCGCCCGGTCAGATCCCCGCTGCGCAGGGGGAGCCGATGCGCAAGGGAGGGACTCAGGGGCGGCCGCTGGTCGCGTGGCGAGGTAGCAGAGAACGGCAGCGGTCACCAGGGCGCTCACAAGGAGCAATGCGACCCAGACACTGCTGGCGAGCACCTCGGCTGGAGTGTCGGCCCCGCTCCCCGGACCGAAGGGGAGGAACGGCGTCAGGACGGAGAGGGGCGCGGTGAGCAGCGAAGGTATCCGGTCCAGGTCGGCGGAGGGGAAAAGGACCACGGCCAGGGCGGAGACGGCGAAGGCGGCCAGACAGCCCCGTACGAGCCGGTGGCCTGTGGCGAGAGCCAGGAGGCGGCGCGGGCGGGAGAGGTTCGGCATCGGCGTCCTTCAAGTCGTCCAGGTCGGTGATCTTCACGATGACCTGGGGGACGCGCTCAGCCATGAGTACCCGTACTCATGCCCGACAGGAAGTTTCCGCAGGTGTCTGAGCACCTCTCGGTGAGGTTGCCTCTGGTGGTCGGCCTCAGGGTCGGAAGCGGCTCCGAGGAGACGAGAAGCTCGCTCCCGGCTGAGAACCGGAGGCTCGCTTTGCCGCGGGGTAGGAGCGGAACCGCGCAGGGCGGGCTGCGGCGGCAAGGCTGGCGTATTCCATCGGCAGACCGAGCGCCGTCTTCCCGCTCGGTCAGGAGTCGGGATGTGCGGCCGCTTTCAGTCTCCAGCCGCTACCCGTGCACGCGTCGGGAAGGGGCGGAAACCGGTGGCCTCACACGCCGGTGCTGTACGCATGGTGCTGCGCACAGTCGCCTCGTAGATCCCCGACTCGGAGTCGATCTCGCCGGGGTGATGGGCCTTGGGCGTGTCGCTGCTCTACGGGCAACCGCGGCCTTCCGCGACTTGGTCCAGCGACCGGCTCACTGGCCGCTCCCCGCGCACTGCTGCTCGGCAGACATGCCGTCGAAGGCCGCCTTCAGTACGTCGGCCGCACGACCACCCTCGCCCGACCTGCAAGCGCAGCGGACGCCGGCCTGCCCGCAACGGGACGGTTCGGGCATCTGGTCGCGCATGGTCCCGGCCGGGGCTCAAACAGTGAGGTGCTGCTTGGTGCCGGAGTCGTCGGCGGTCGCCTCGGGGGTGATGCCGTGCTGCTCTTCTTCGGGGCGGCCTTTCTTGGGCAGCCGGAAGGTGATCACGAGGAAGACCACCAGCAGACATGCCTGGACGATCAGCGCGCGGTGGAAACCGCCGATGAAGTCACCGGTCTTGGCTTGGGCGAAGAACACCGAGCCGAAGACCGCGACGCCGACGGAGCCGCCGACCGCCTGGACCGCCGACAGGACACCGGAGGCGGATCCGATCTCGTTGTCTTCGACCGCGGCCAGGATGAAGCTGAACAGGGCGGCGATCACCATGCCGGCGCCGACGCCCGCCACCGTCACGCCGGGAACGATGGTCCAGATCGAGAACGAGGCGGCATCCAGGCCGTCGAGCTCGAACCACAGCACGGCAGCGCCTGCCAGTTGGACCAGCGGTCCGATCTGCAGCACCTTGCGGCCGATCTTGTTCGCGAGGAACGCGCCACTGACCGCGCCGCCGATCGCGGTTCCCACCGCGAGGGGCAGGTTGCCCAGCCCCGCCTCGCCGGCGGTGAAGTGCCGGCCGATCTGGAGGAACAGGGTCAGCACGAGCTGGGTTCCGATCAGTCCGCCGAAGAACAGGGCGATGCCGCCGAGTCCGACGGTGAAGGCCGGCTTGCGCAGCAGGCCCGGAGTCACAAGCGGCTCGCGGCCTGCGGCGGCTGCACGGCGCTGCTGAAGGGCGAAGAGGGCGAACCCGATCACCGAGGCGGCCATCGACAGCCACGTCCAAAGCGGCCAGCCCTCCTCCTGCCCCTGGTTCAACGGCAGTACCAGCAGGGCGCAGGACGCCACCACCAGGGCGGCGCCGGTCATGTCGACCCGTACCGTGCGATCGCCCGCCTTCGCGGGCACGAACTTCGCGGCGACGATCAATGCCGCGATGCCGATGGGCAGGTTGATCAGGAACACCGACCGCCAGCCAAGGCCGAAGACATCGCCCTCGATGAGGAAACCGCCCAGGACCGGGCCAATGACGCCGCCCAGGCCGAGGACCGGTCCGAAGATCGCGAAGACCTTGGTGAGCTCCGGGCCGGAGAAGTTCTCCCGCAGCAGACCCAGGCCCTGGGGCAGCAGCATCGCTCCGGCGGTGCCTTGCAGCAGGCGGAAGCCGATGAGCGACTCGATGTTCGGCGCGACCGCGCACAGTAGGGAGCACGCGGCGAAAGCCGCAAGTCCGATCAGGAACATCCGGCGTCGGCCGTATCGGTCGCCGAGTCGGCCTCCGAGCACGAGCCCGGCGCCCAGGGTGAGGGCGTAGCCGCCGATCACCCATTGCAGTCCGACGGAACCGGCACCGAGCGACTTCTCCAGGTCCGGTCCGGCGACATTGACGATCGAGGCGTCCAGGAGATCCATGATCTCCGCGACGATCATCACTGCCAGGATCAGCCATCGCCATCGGTAGGGCCCAGTCGTCTTGCCAGGGGTGGGGGACGGGTCACGCACGCCAGATACCTCCACGGTGAAGTAATTCCATCATGAAGGTAAATTGGTGACGGTAGGTTGTCAAAGCGGAGCCACCGTGCGGACCGTGCGGCGGGAGAGAAGGGTGGAGGGTCGGCATGGAGGAAGCCGTGCGCGACGGCGTCGCGGAGCAGCGTGAGCGGCTGATGGAATCACTGCGGGTCTACGGCGGCTACTACGCCGAGCTCAGCCGGCGATTCGCCGCCTGGCTGGGCCTGCACTCCACCGATGCGACCGCGGTCCTGGAGATCGCCGCCGCAGAGGAGCGCGGCACTCCCCTGTCACCGGCGCGGCTGAGCGAGCGGATCTCCCTCTCCACCGGCGCCACCACCGCACTCCTGAACCGCCTCGAATCAGCAGGGCACATCACGCGCGCCCGCGAGCACTCCGACCGACGCATCGTCACGCTGCGCAGCGGAGAACACATCCAGGAACGGGCGGACGAGTTCTTCGGCCCGCTCGCCCACCGCCTCGACGCCGCAATGTCGCACTACCCGCCCCGGCTCCTGGAACAGTTCGAAGCGTTCATGGCCGACCTGAACACAACCATGAACAGCCACTTGACCGATCAGGACACGCATCCCCCAGCCGCCCGCACCCCTGATGAACGGACTCCCTGACAGGCTTGCTCCCACCGCCCAGCTCGCTACTCCGACCCGCCCACACCTGTCGCCCTCGTCGCTCCCGGCGGCACCTTGAGGGAGGACTCCCTTCGAGAGACGGACTGGGGCTGGTGGCGAACGCTGCCTCCAGGGTGTCGGGGGCCCTTCGCGACCGAACATCCGCAACAGGTCGTAGGCCTCACCTGGTTGGTGATGAGCGCCCCGGGCACGTGGAGCACGTCCGGACAGTACGTAGCGATCTTCTTGGGGTTGACCTTGTTGCATGCCACGCCCTAGGGCGACGGCGCGCTGATCGCCGCGACGTACTGCGACACGGGAACATCCCCGCAGGCGCGGGAACGGACTCTTGACCTGGCCGTTCCCCACCAGCTCCTTCGGACCATCCCTCGCGGAGGCGGGGCGACTCCGTGATGCCGTAGCTGCGAGCCCCGCTGTCCGGATCATCTGCGCGAGCGCGAGGGCGGCACGGTGAGCGCGGCCTCCGACACCGCTCGTATCATGCTGGCACCGAGAAGGACCGGTGATCACACCGGGCCACAACTCCCTGATCTGAGGCATTGCTGGCTACGCGACCCCGCTGCCCGCCATGCTCCCTGATGACCGGTCCACCAGCTTCGTCGACGCGTTCGGCGCGGCACTCGGCTCCCGGGCGCGGCTCGAAGCAGGTTGTGCGAGCCATCCTCCGGGCCAACCAGAAGAGGAACCTGACCTCCGTATGACTCTGCTCGGCCCCGTGCTGCTCCTCGTCCTGGTCCTGCTCCTCCTCGCCGCGCGCTGCCTGCGAAGGCTCGCCGACCCGTCCATCGCCGGCCACGCACGACGCATGTGGACCAGGACCGGCGCCGCCGTACTCACCGGACTGCTGACACTGCTCGTCTACGGCGTCGGCGCACTCTCCGGCTTCACACGGAGTGCGACGATCTGCGCGATACGGGCCGGCAAGGGGCCGTCCCAGCGGCCGTCATCAATCACCGAAAGCCTCTTCCCGCTGTCCAAGGAGTGCCATTGGGCCGACGGAACCTCCGTCGACCTCGTACCCACCTGGCTCAATGCATTGCTCTGGGCCGGTCTGGCCGGCGTGGTCCTCTACTCCGCCTTGGCCGTCCGCGCGGCGCTGGAATTGCAGAAGGAGTCTGCCCATGAGCGGTGACGGCACTGAACTCGCTTCCCGTGTACTACTCAGTGATCTTGGGCAACTTGGCGGGCGGCGGACTGGTCCTGCGGCCCTTGCTGATCGGTCTTACTCGCTACTGACCGCGGTCTGACTCCTCTGGTTGCTCACGACAGCCCTGAGGGTCGGATGGAAGAACTCCTTGAGGGTCCGACCGGTGTCGGCATGGCTGCTGTCACGGATAAGAAGCGTGGGACCGCACGAGCGAAACACAGACAGCAGCGAGAGAGGAAGCCCGAGCCCCGCGTTACGTGCTCCAGGTCGACCAGGGGATCAACGGCCCTTCCCCCTGCTGATGACTCCCGGTGAAGCGGTCATCGCGGCTCCGAGCATCGACCCGACCCTGGCGAAGGTCACCTGGGCCGTCCTCGGCCCTGGCTGGAGGGCGGTGGTGGCTGTCGGATCCGCCTGCCGCCCCGCGCTCAGGAGACGTGCCGGACCGGCTCTGCTCCGGTCTGGATCAGGAAGTCGGTGAGGACTTGCGCGAGTCGTTCGGGCTGGTCCTCGGGGATGAGGGTGGACGAGTCAGGGATCTCGACCAGCCGGCCCTGTGGGTACAACTCGGCCAGTCGGGGGCCGTGCTCACGTGGCATCAACCGGTCCTCGGTCGCCCAGACGACGAGTACCGGGCGGTCGAAGGCGCGTAGTCGCTCGCTCCAGGCGAGCAAGGTCTTGCGCCCGGGTGCCCCGGTGGCGAACTTGGCGAAGTCCCTACGGATGGCCCTGCTGCGGGTGGCGGGAGCGAACCAGTCGTTCATGATCTCGTCGGGGATCCCCCGGAGGCTCATCCCGCCGTATCCGCCCCGGTTGTGACGGAAGGCGGGAACGCGCATGAGCCGCGTCAGGAGCCAGACGCCGCCGGGAACCCTGCACACCTGCGCCATGGCCTTGGCCGGACCCGGAGGAAAGTTGTCAAAGGCTTCGCAGGCCACCAGCACCAGGCGCGCGATGTACTGGTCCTGTCCTTCCGACACGAGGAACTGACCCCCGCCCCAGTCGTTGAGGACGAGGGTCACCTGGCCCAGACCGAGTTCCTCGATGAACTCGCCCAGGAGCAGGGCGACACCGCGCTGGGACAGGTCGACATCCGGGTTCATCGGCTGACGGTGGCCACCCAGGGGCAGCGTGGGCAGGACGCAGCGGTATCCGTCCAGCAGCGGGACCACCTTGCGCCACTGGGTCTCGTTCATCGGCAGACCGTGGCCGAACACGAGTACAGGCCCCTCACCGCCGGTGTCCTGGTAGTCGATCGGTCCGGACGACAGCTCGATCCTCGGCACCGTTGCCCCCTATTTGATAGATCGTTCTACTGTAATCTTGGAGGGGAAAAGGGGTGGAGGCAATGGGAAAGCCGGACACACGAGCCAGGATCCAGGGCGCCGCCGCGGTGCTGTTCCGTCGACACGGCTACTCGGCCACCGGCCTGAAGCGGATCGCGGCAGAGGCGGACGCACCGTTCGGCTCGATCTACCACTTCTTCCCCGGCGGCAAGCAGCAACTGGCCGAGGACATGATCCGAACGTCCGGACCCGCGTACGGGCGAATGGTCCTGGCTCTGCTGGACAGCGTGCCGGACCCTGCGGAGTCCCTGGTCCGCGCGTTCGATGCGGCCGCGGACGACCTGGCGGCGGCCGACTATGCCGACGCGTGCCCGATCGGGACGGTGGCCTTGGAAGTCGCGAGCAGCGATGAGGTGTTGCGGGTCGCGACGGCGGAGGTTTTCGAGGAGTGGGTCGGCGCGGCGACGCGGTGGTTCGGCCGCTGGGTGGCCGAACCGAAGACGGCGCAGTCCCTCGCGTATTCGATGGTCGTGATGCTGGAGGGGGCTTTCATGCTCAGCCGGGCCGCCCGTGACCCGGAACCGCTGCGGGTGGCCGGCAGATCGATGGCCGAGTTGCTGCGCACAGCAATCGGTCAGGCCGACGAGGACTGATCTCGAACAGCGAAGAAGTCACCCTGTGCAGCAGCGGCGCACAGCATCCCGACTGGCTCCAGGTGGAGCCCAAGCCGGCCACGAAGACGGTCGAGGCCGACACCCCACGGCCACGTCGCCGACGGAGTCCTCCGCACTGCGGGCGAACCGGCAACAGCGGCACCGCTCGCGGGCGGGGAGCAGCCCTGCGCGAACGGGATGCTGGACGAGGTGCCTGAGCCATCCCCTCGTGCGCGGCGCCTTGTCAGGCTGAATGCGCCCGCCCGGTGGACTCCAGGACTGCGGCCAGAAAGCGACACACTGTCTCCAACTCGCCCGCTTCGAACCCTTCCGCGGCTGCCACCACCTCGCCGATCACCGGCCCGAAGAACGTCCACCCGAGTTCCGTGGCCTTCTCCTCCACCTCCAGGAGCACGCGCCGCCGGTCGGCCGTGTCCCTGCAACGCCGTACCAGTGCGAGCTTCTCCAGTCGGTCCACGAGGGCTGTGGTTCCGGCGGAGTTCAGGCGTAGTTGCTCGCCGAGCCACCCGGGCGTGGCGCGGGTGCCGACCCGTGCCGCGTCCAGCAGATGGATCAGCGCGCGTACATCGGTGGGATGCAGGCCGTTGCGCACAGCGAACTCAGCACCGAGCAGGTCGAACTCAACGGTGACCGCGCGCAGCAGGTGCACCAACCGCATCGCCGGGCTCTGATCGTCCATTGCGCTCTCCCTTGCACTGCGTATTATCTCGCTCATCGAGATTATCGCTCATCGAGAGGGATACCGTGTCGCTGTCCGACTTCGACCTTGCCTATGACGAGCTTCGCGGCCGCTGGCCCGAGTCCACCGAGGACCGCGACGTCGCCACGCCGTACGGGCCCACCCGCGTCCATGTGTACGGCCCGGTCGACGGCATCCCGCTGGTGCTGCTGCCCGGCGGCTCCGCCACCGGCTTGGCATGGTTCGCCAACGCCCCAGCTCTCGGTGAGCGATACCGGGTCCACGCGGTCGACCTGCTGGGGGACGCCGGCCGCACCGAACGCCGGGGCACACCACTGCAGAGCGTCGACGACCTCACGGCCTGGCTGGATGCGCTGCTGGACGGGCTCGGGCTGGCCCGCGCGCACCTGTGCGGGCACTCGTACGGCGCCTGGCTGGCCGCCAGGTACGCACTACACGCACCGGAGCGGGTCGACCGCCTCGCCCTTGTCGAGCCCACCCAGGTCTTCGCGGGGTTCCGCCTCGGCTATCTACTGCACGCGCTGCCCCACTTGATCCGCCCGAGCGAGGCCCGGGCCCGTGCCTTCCTGGCCTGGGAGACGGCTGATATCGACCTGGACGAGACCTGGCAGCGCCTCTATGCGCTGGCCAGCACCGTTCCCTGCCGCAAGCTCATCGCCGGTGGCCGTCCCCGGATCGCCGACCTCCGCATGCCGGTGCTGGTCCTGCTCGCGGAGCACAGCCGCGCCCACCGTGTCGACAAGGTCGCCGAGAGGGCCCGCAGGACGCTTGCGCAGGGCGAGGTGGCACTGCTCCCCGGAGCCACCCACCACTCCCTGCCACTCGCCGCGCCGAAGCCGCTGAACGACCGGTTGATGGATTTCCTGACCGTCACCGCCAGCGCAGGGGCGCCGCAGCCTGCTGACCGGGTAGCGGACCGTTCGTGCTGGACCGGTCCTCAACCGGAGACCGACACGGACATGACGACCTCACACCAGACCTAGTGCTCCTGGTCGGAGACGACAAGCACTTGAAGGCTCAGGCGGCCATGCGGCCCAGGGAGCCCAGGGAGCCCAGGGAGCCCAGGGAGCCCAGGGAGCCCAACTGCACGATCGCTCTCAGCTCGCGCGGCACAGGCGGTGCCGGCGACACCGAGTAGCTGACTGGAGGGGGCATGTGGTGCTGATCCTGATGGACGTGACTTTCGACGCGCAACCGAGGGAGCTACCGTGAATGCAGGAGCAGTCATCACTCTGGCCGCCTTCTCGCCGATCATCGTGCCGCTGTGGGCCATCGCTGCTGGTCTGTTCAGCATCCGCATCGGTAGCAAAGCAAAGTCGTTACGCCTGGGGTGGCTCTTCTTCCTCACCCTGGGACTGCTCCCCGTCGCAGCGACCTTCGCTCTCCTCGGCGCAATCGCTCCCCTTGTCGTCGTGGGAATCATCGCTTGCATGATCATCGCTCTGATGATCCTCGACTGGTACGGCGACCGGACCTCTGAACCGGACTCGGTGCACGACCGGACCCCAGGCGGCAACAGAAACCAGCCCTGATCCGAAGGTGGCCGTCAACAGGTGCAGGCGTTTCTGACGGTTCTTACATGCGGGCCGTCCGGCTCCGGCCCCCCGCCCACCACCAGCACGGCCGGCCCAATCCGGCCCCAGCGCCCGAGCTTCCAGGCCAGCGCGGCCAGCACCATGGCGAACAGGGCCGCGCTCCACCAGATGTACCCAGTGGTGACGGCGTCCGAACCAGCCCTCACGCCAGCCGAACGGAAGCTGCTCTCGGGCCTCCGCACGAACGGCATCGATACGGTGGCCGGCCCGCTGGCTGCCGGGCAATCCCCAACTTGACCGCAGAGCAGAGAACTTCACGAGTAGCACCTACGCCGGGGTCCAACGTTCCTTTCCGAGTGGAGGTTCTTCCGCGGTGCCGTCACGAAGGGTCCGAGTCGTGGTCGACGAGGGATACGTCGGACACGAGAGCGCGGGCAGTGTCGGCGAAGTACTCCTCGTCGGCACCGGGAGCCAGGCCGAGGGGGACGGCCTGACTGAGGCCGACGAACAGCGCCCTGAGCGCGGTGGTCAGACGCTCTGCCTGACCCGGCGTCACCAGATTTCCCTTGTGCGATCTTCCGGTGAACAGCGCGATCAGGTGGTTCTCCTGCGATCGGATGGATGTGGCGAGCTGGGACCCCAGCTCCGGGTCGTGCAGGGCCATGTCCAGCAGGGTGATCTGGAGCGACAGGCGAGACAGCGCGTCGGGACCGTCGCAACTACGCCGGTAGTACCGGGCGAACGCGTCGACCGCTTCCAGCAGATCCAGCCCAGTTGGGACCGCCCGCTCGACCTCCTCGTAGTACGGCCGCAGGTAGTCGGCCACCAAGGCGACCACCAGGCCGTTCTTGCTCCCGAACAGTGAGTAGATGGCGCCCGTGGTCAGGCCGGCGCGGTCGGCGATCTCGTCGAGCTTGGCCCGGTATCCGTCCCGGGAAACGACCTGGAACGCGGCGTCCAGCAGGGCCCGACGGTTGCGCTCCTTGGCCTCCGCTCTAGTCATTCTCATAGGTTGATTATTACCGTAATCTCGTTACGAGATTCGTCGGGACGAGCTTCAAGGAGGATGCTCATGGCCCAGGTTGGGGCGTTGCGGGTGACTCGCCAGACGATGGGCGCCATCGCCGATGGTGCCTTCAAGGTGTTGCTCGGTGTCGCCTTCGTGGCCGGCGCCGCTCCGCTCGGCCGGTTGCTCGGCACGGCCGCCTGGCTGATGGTCGCCTCAGGGATGGCCCTGCTGATCGGCGGCGGGATCGAGATCGGATACACGCACAGCCGGTCGATGCGCACCTGCACTCAGCTCATGATCGCCTACGACAGCGGCTGGGTGCTGGCAGCCCTGGCCGGCCTCCTGATGGCACGGGAGGGCAGCAGCGTCGGAGGTGAGGTCTGGATGGCGTACCAGACAGCCGCCCCCCTCGCGTTCGCCGTACTGCTTGTCGCCGCAGCCCCTGCGCCGATGACCTCGGACGCTCGCGCAGAGGACACCGCCCGCTGACAGCGGCAGCGCGGACTTGGGCGGCGGCGTCCGGCTGGAGTGGCGAGCAGGCGTAGGGCGTGAAGGAGTCGAACTCCCCTGAATGCCGCTCGTTTTGAGAGTCACCTGATGAGGATGGTGGCGAACCCATTCGTGATCCAGAATGATCGGATGGTCACCCTTGAGACCCCCCGTTTGATCCTGCGTCGCTGGCGTGAGGAAGACGTGACGCCCATGGCTGCCGTCAATGCCGACCCCGAGGTCATGCGGTGGATCCGTGACGGCAGCGTCCGTGACGAACAGCAGACTCGCCGCGGGATCCAGGCATGGGAGAGCGAGTGGGAGTCAGAGGGCTTCGGCCTGTTCGCCGTGGAGATCCGGTCCACTGGTGAGCTGGCCGGGTTCACCGGCCTTTCGGTGCCCGGCTTCTTGCCGGAGGTACTTCCGGCGGTTGAGGTCGGCTGGCGGCTGGGACGTTCCCACTGGGGGCAGGGCTTGGCCACCGAGGCGGCTACGGCCGCTGTACGGTTCGGGTTCGACGAGCGAGGGCTGGAGCGGATCGTCAGCATCGCTCAAGTGGGCAATAGCGCCTCCGAACGGATCATGACCAAGCTGGGGATGCATCCGGTCCGTGAGACCGTCAATCCCGCCTGCGGTCGGCGAGTACGGGTGTTCGAGTTGACGTCGGACCAGTACGTCGCAGCCACTCCGTGATGGCGGCAACGAGGACGGTGGCGCCGTAGCGACCCTTGAGTTCGTCGTATCTGGTGGCCACGGCTCGGCCCTCGGCCTTACTGGGGAGCGATGACCAGCAGCGGAAGGTCGGTCAGGACCTAGAAGTGTCGAGCGGCAGATCTCGGTGGAAGACCGCCATGGCCAGACCGGGGCCGTTGTAATCGTCCACGATTTTCGCATCGAAGCCGAGGCTGCGATGGAAGGCGATTGAGCCGGTGTTCTCGATCGATGTGATCGCCTTCAACCGCTGTGCACCGTGACGTTCCGCTGCTTCGGCGAACGTCGCATACAGACGACGCCCGAGACCGGTGCCACGGGCGTCGTCCCGTGTGGCGATCAGATGGACGTAGCCGGTGCGGTCCGGGGTGACGAAACCGAAGATGTACCCACGGATCCCGTCCTCGGCACGGGCGATCAAGCAGGTGGAACCGAATTCCTGCACCAGCGCCAGAAGGTGCAGCGACCGGAGATCGCGTTCACCCCAGTAGCGGGGGTGATCAGTCAGGACTTGATGGAAGTCGGCCACCCCGGCTGGTGCGATGTGTATGTCCATGGGGGCGATCATGACAGGCGCCGTAGCCGGTACAGGCCAAGGTCCCCAGGGACGGTGTCTGTCACCTCGACTCGTTGATGGCGGCGATGAGGGCGGCTGCCCCGCAGCGGGGTTGAGTGGCTGAGGACGTCCGGAGGCACTTGCGTACGGATTTCCCGTCGCGCGAGAGTGCGATTGACGCGGAACCTGGGGCTCTCGACGCAGGACGGGGACAGCCTGGTGTGCAGGATGGATGTGGCTGCCAAGGAGGCGGCGATCGATCGGTTCCTCGACGAGTACCCGCGGGCGATTGATGCCGGCCGTGGCCATCCTGCTCTCCAGGGGTGTGAGGATGTCCGCTGGTCCGAGTTCCCGGAGTGCCCCGCCGGGATACCGGTGCTGCTGCGCGCCCTTCTCGACCGGGAAGCAGCATCCGAAGCCGAACGGGTGCTCACCAACTCCCTTCACAACGGCATCACGGCGATCAACGCGGCCGTGCCGACGGCGCTGCCGTTCCTGTTGCGCCTGGCCAGTGACCCTCAAGTCCCGGCGCGGTCCGGACTACGGGACCTTCTGGTCACGATTGCAGGGTTCTCCGAGTCGATCGATGCCGACGACGAGGTGTCGGTGTTCTGGTTCGGCGGTGACAGCGAACATCCCGAGCGTGAGCAGTGCCGGGCGGTGTTCGCCGGGCACGCGGGTGTCGTGGCGATGCTGGCGGAGGAACTGGCAAGTCCTGCTCAGCAAGCCGTACTTAGAAAGGCCGCAGGGCTCTTGTGAGGTTTCCGTGTTCAGGCCCCTCGTGCGACGGAAGGGGCCTCCGACGGGCGCCATCAGCCGTTCCCCGCGGACCACATCCGACCGTCCGAACGACGGGCCGCAGGGAGAATCAGGGTGCGGTCGGACGGGAGACGCAGGCGGCACGGTACGGGCGTGCGGGAGGTGGCTATGATCGGCTCGGCCGTCGGGATGTGCCTGTCAGGCCCTTGGCCGGGTGCCGCCTCGGGGGCGGATGGGCGAAGAGACCGGGCCCGCATCGTGATGTGTGGGTCTCTGATAACTCCGGCAAGGAGCGATTCTTCTGATGACCGCACATTCCGCGCGCCCTCAGCGCAGCGGTCCTGAATCCGCCTCGGTCATGGATGGCTCGCCGTTCAACCCCTCTCTTGTCAAAGCAGTGTTCAGGGACGTGACTCGGATGCACGTCTCTCGGTCGGCGGCGTGGACCGCAGCGTCGGTGACGCGGACAGTGTTGACGGAGATCATCGACGGCGCGAGGAGCGCGGCGGCAGAGGAGGCCCGGAAGAAGCTGATTCCCAGGGATCTTCTCGGCGATCGAGCGGAACGTCGAAGTCGAGGTGGGGGTCAAGTGGTACGAGCACAGCCCGACTTTTCATGGCCTCACCGGTGTCCTGTACGACGCGGAAGGTGTCGTCGTGCCTTCTCCCAAGCGCCGCGGGTCACGCAGACCGAGTGCTGTGGTCGGCGCCCACAGGTTCGAGGCCGGGGTCAAGGCGCTGCTGCGTAGCCGGGGGGCGACGGCCGTCCCGGCGATGGTGCGCGACCTGGACGGAATCGCGAGCGTGTTCCTGACGGATCTCGCCCGGGACGCGGCCATGGTCGTCCGCGAAGGCGGGGTCAGACGTTTCGGTGCGGTCACCCCAGTGGTGTCGGGCGAATCGACCCCTCCCCCGTTCTTCAAGGATTCCCTCAAGGCTCTGTCCGCCCGTAGAGGGGACAGGCGGACCATCCGCAGGGATGACATCCTGGCCGCCGCCACGATCCAGTTGTTCGGCGGTGACCTCAGGCAGCGGGCCCTCGCCGAGGCACGCGAGGCGACACAGAACACTTCGGCCGACTGAGCG
The DNA here is from genome assembly GCF_022846655.1 of Streptomyces seoulensis. NCBI lineage: Bacteria > Bacillati > Actinomycetota > Actinomycetes > Kitasatosporales > Streptomycetaceae > Streptomyces > Streptomyces seoulensis. The sequence goes on along the minus strand of NZ_AP025667.1, from coordinate 3,253,344 downwards.
GCTGCAACTCGCGAAGGCTCAGACTGCGGACTGGCGTTCCTCCTTACTCAGCGGAGCGCTGTCCAGGAGCGCCCGCTTGGGGCCGAAGAGCATCGGCAGGAGCATGTCGGAGGAGAAGAGACGGGTCGCCGGCCGGGACAGGCTCATCACGTCCAGGAGGGCGGTCAGGGCGCGAGGGTTGCGGGCGCCGGTGGCGACGGCACGGTCGACGAACGCGGCCAGGGCGCGCTCGACCCAGGTGGGGGGCTGGTCGCTCGCGCCGGGGTAGAAGATGTCCTGGCCTATGGCCAGGTCCCATGCGGCGGCGACCGGGCGGGTCACCGATTTCTGCAGGCGGCGTGCGCTGCCCGGCCGGGTGAGGCCCGTGGTGGCCGCGTGTTCGCGAAGAGCGACGGCGCTCTGGGCGGCGACGGTGATGCCGTGGCCGTAGACGGGGTTGTAGCCGGCGATGGCGTCACCGATGACGTTGAAGCCGTCCGGCCAGTGGCGCAGTTTCTCGAAGTAGCGGCGGCGGTTGGCGGTGCTACGGGTGGTGACGACCTCGGTGAGGGGTTCGGCGTCGCGTATCAGCTCACCGATGACCGGATCGCCCAGGCCGAGCGCGAAGTCCGTGAACGCGTCGGGATCGTCGGTGGGTTCGCCGCCGCGAGTGCCGGAGAGGGTGACGATCCAGCGGCGGTCCTCGACGGGCAGGATGATGCCTCCCTGGCCCGGCGGCACGGCGGGGTTGGCCTGCACGTTGACCAGGGGGAAATCGTCGGCCGATGCCCGGTAGACCCGGGTGGCGTAGGCGACCCCGGCGTCCACTCGGCGCTCGGGCACGTCTGGAAGGCCGAGCCCCTGGAGCCAGGTCGGTGCGCGGGAGCCCCGGCCCGTCGCGTCGATGACGAGGTCGGCCGGAAGGTGCTCCACCTCTGCGTCCAGGGCGCGGACGTGGAGGCCGGTGACGCGGGCGGCGCCTCCGTCGATGCCGACGGCGGTCGTGTTCTGGCGGAGGGTGATGCGGGGGTCGGCGAGGACACGTTCGCGGGTCACCGCGTCCAGCAGATCGCGGGAGCAGACCAGATTGCGGTGCGGGGTGGAGGTGAAGCGGCGGAACCAGATCTCGTTGGGGGCGCGGGAGGCCATGTCGCCCATGATGTGGGCGAGGCGGGCGCCGCGGGCGACCAGTTCCTCGATCAGCCCGGGCAGCAGCGTGTCGAGCGCGGTGACACCTCCGGTCCACACCAGGTGGGCGTGGCGGGCTTGGGGGACGCCCCGGCGGGGTTCCGGGCCTGCGGGGAGGGTGTCGCGTTCGATCAGGGTGACGTCGGCGTGGTCGGCGAGGGCTGCTGCGGCCAGCAGACCGCTCATGCCGGCGCCGAGCACGATGACGGTGGGACGGGTGACGTCGTCAGGCATGGGTTCGCGTTTCTTGTGGGGCCATCCGCTCGCGGATGGGGGCAAGAGTGCGCGGCCGGTGCAGCGCGTGGGAGATGGCGTCGGTGGGGTCCGTCGAGCCGAGCGTGCGGGCGGCGGCCGCGGGCAGACCAGGAACGTGGTGCGCGCAATCCTCCTGCTCTTCGTGCCAGAGCTCGTGGCCCGGAATGACCAACTGCGACTCGGGCGGCGTGCGCTCCTCGACCACGATGATCGAGCGGTCCCCGCAGTCCAGCCGCATCCTGGAAACCGGGATCTCCTCGGGGAAGGCCCTGAAGACCAGATCGATCGGCCGACCGCGGTGCTCGCTCATCGCTCGGCAGAACGCGTCCATCACCACGCGCGGTTCAGCCGGAGGCTCCAGGTTCCGCGCCACCGCCGCCCCTAACGCACCAAGCAGCGGTTTCATGGCCCTCACCGAGCCCCGCTCCCGTCATCGAGCTCGGGCACGACCGGCCGGAAGACACCTTCGAGCAGGCGCTCAAGCTGACGGCGAGGCAATGAGCCGTGCATCCGCAGGTCCGTGGATCGGACGCCGTACTGGTCCATCAGCGCGACCACGGGATCGTTCTCGATCTCACCCAGGACCTTCTGCAGTTCCCGGCTGAGCGCGTCGTCGGCCGGCAAGGTGAAGAACGCCTCCCCTTCGACGCCGAAGAACCGCACCAGCGCGTGGAGCAGCTCGACGTCCGGCACCTTCTTGCCGTCACACACGGAGCGCGCCCACACCTCTGAAACGCCGAGCTCGTCGTGCAGTTCCGCGGCGAGGTCCGCCATGCGCCGCTTCGTGGATGCCAGGCGCGCTGCGGCGAGGGTCCTGACACGGGACCGTACTCGGTCGTTGACCGTCTCGTCCGGGGGTCTTCCTCCGCCGAGGAGAGACCGGACCGTCTCGGCGGGGAGAGCCGTTCTCCGTGCGAGATCGTCGGGGTCGAGGAGTTCCTCCCGGTCGAGCCCGTGCTTGCTGATCAGCGCATCGAGTCGGGCGAGCGACTCAGTCAGTGGGGTTCGTTCCACCTATGCGCTCCAGGGGTGTGTGATCCACATGCCTGTGGTGTACATGGCGCTCTACTCGGCGCCTACCCGCCACTCAACGATTGTTTACAGATCTCAACTCTCCATAAACACAGAGTGGTTGCCGATCGCGTCCAGCCCTGTTCCTGCGTCGGGCAGCGGTCTCGCCCTCCTGTTAACGTCCTGCGGTGATCTCTCTGGGGGAACCCGCGTTCTTCACCCGCCTGCGCGATGCGCGGCGGGTTCTCATAGCGGGTGCGGGCGGCGGCTTCGACGTGTACGCCGGGCTGCCGCTCGCTCTGGCGCTGCGGTCGGCGGGCAAGGAGGTGCACCTCGCCAACCTGTCTTTCGCCGACCTGTACGGCCTGAGCCCCGATGTGTGGGTGGATGAGGATGTCGCGGCCATCGGGCCCGACATCCCCGTGCGTGGCGACTATTTCCCCGAACGGACTCTCGCCCAGTGGCTCGTGACGCAGGATCTGCCGTCGACCGTGTACGCGTTCCCGAGCATCGGGGTCGGTCCGCTGCGGGCGGCATACCGGGCGCTGATCAAGCATCTCGGCGGTATCGACGCGGTCGTGCTGGTGGACGGCGGGACCGACATCCTGATGCGCGGTGACGAGCACGGTCTGGGCACCCCGGAGGAGGACATGGCGAGCCTGGCTGCCGTGAGCAAGCTCGACGAGGTCCCCCACCGGCTGGTTGCCTGCCTCGGCTTCGGGGTGGACGCCTTCCACGGCGTGAACCACTCACACGTGCTGGAGAACCTGGCCGCCCTGGACCGGGACGGCTCCTATCTGGGCGTGTTCTCGCTGCTCGGGGCAGGGCGGGAAGGCGCGCTGTACCTCGACGCGGTGGAGCATGCCCAGCGCCACACCCCGACCCACCCGAGCATCGTGAACGGATCGGTGGCCGCCGCAGTGCGCGGTGACTTCGGCGACGTCCGGTTCACGGAGAGGACCAAGGGCAGCGAGTTGTTCGTCAACCCGCTGATGGCCATGTATTTCTGCGTGGACCTGCCCGGACTGGCCCGCCGCAACCTGTACCTGCACCTGCTGGAACAGACATCACTGATGCGGCAGGTGAGTTCCGTGATCGAGGAGTTCCGCACGACGCTGCCCCGTCAGCGCCCGCCACGGGTATTCCCGCACTAGGCCTTACCCCGCGCGTACCGTTCTGGTGCCGTGCCTGCCGTCTTCCCGGCGCCGTACCACCGGCACCCCCGCATCACTGAACGGCCGTCAGGCAGGGATACGGGCGTTCCGACCGGTCATGCGAGGTTCTTCTCCAGAGCCGTGAGGTAGGCGTCCATCAAGTGGTCGCGTACTCCGTCGCCGGCCGGGGCGAGGACGTCGGCCGTCAGTCCCCTGGCGCGGTCGGCGAGTGAGCTGAGCACGGGCATGCTCTCGTGCAGCTTTCCGTGTGAGTCGATGTAGCGCAGCGCGTCGACGTGGGTGAAGGCGGGCTCCGGCGGCATCTGGGGCACGATGTCGTTGTTGTTGACGAAGCGGTACATGCGGTTACGGAAGCCCTTGTTGTAGGCGGTGGCCAGGAGCCGGTCGCAGGTGCGGGGCTGGCCGTAGGTGTACACGCCGTCCGCGGCCAGGCGCGGCTCTTCGAGGTACATGCGGGCTCCGGCGAGCATGGCCAGGGCTCCGCCGAGGCTGTGGCCGGTGAACCAGACGCTCTGACCGTTGGTGCGGTATCCGGCGAGGGTGTCCTTGACCGCGGGGTAGACCGACTCGAGGGCCTCGGCGAAGCCGTGGTGGACGTACCCGGTGCCGCCGGGGCCAGGGCGGGGCGGCGTGGTGGCGTCCGAGAGCCAGTCCTTGATCTGGACCGGCTCCGTGCCACGGAACGCGGTGATGATCATGCTGTCGCTCACCGCGGTGTACGCCTGTGTGTCCTGCAGGGGGAAGGGCGGGCTGAACCGGCTCTGGTGATGCCGCACCTGGTCGAATCCCCAGGCTCGTGCCTGCTTCTCGATCGTGGCTTCGTCCTTGTAGGCGAGGTCGGAAGCCTTGGCCAGCCAGTACGCATGGGCCACGCTGTAGCTCGTCGCCCGGTGGTCGATGGTGGACGGCACGCTCATGCGCCGGTCTCCTCTCAACGTTCACGCCTGTGCGCCCGCACGCCCTGCCCCCCGGACGCCTTCACCGCCTTGGTACAGGCACATCCCCGTGCGGTCGGCGACCCGCGCCCGAGCCCTCACCCGAACGCCGGGTCCGTCCTCGCGCCCAGGGCGGGAGCGCTGCGCAGGCGTCACGGCGCGGCGGTGGTCACTGTCTGCTTCGCCCCTAGGGCCCGGACGCGACGGCGGAGGGCACCGGGTGCGGGATGTTGGAGGGCAGGGGTTGCTGCGGGACGGTGGGCGTGGGGCTGGAATGGCGCGCGGGCGGTACCGGGCGGGAGCGGTCCGGGGTGTTGGAGGTCAGCAGGAGGACGACGGCGGCCGCAGCCGCCGCGGCGGCGACGGCGACGGACAGCACCCGCCGGATCCGGCGTGTGCCCCAGGTCCTTCCGGCAGGCGGGCGGGCCGGTGACAGGTCGTGGGCGCTGATGAGCCGCCCGCGTGCTTCGAGCGCGGCACGCAGCCGTTCCTCGATCGGTGCCTGATCACTCATCGGTCCACCTCCAACAGCCTTTCCAGAGTGGCGAGCGCACGGCTCGCGGTCGACTTGACGGTCCCACGGGAGACGCCGAGGGTCTCGGCGATCTGCGCCTCGCTCAGGTCGGACCAGTAACGCAGGACCAGTACCTCGCGCTGGCGCATGGTGAGCCGCGCGAGCGCGTCGAAGACCTGCCGGTGCTCCTCGGCGAGCAGCAGCAGTTCGTCCACGGGCGCCCCCGGGCCCTGGTACGGCGGGGTGTACGCGCGCGCGGTGCGCCGCCGACGCAGCACCGAGCGGGCGGCGTTGACCACCGCGGTGTGGAGGTAGGCGTGCGCGTCCTGGAGGTCGTCGAGCCGTTCGCCGTGCCGACGGCAGACGGCGGCGAAGGCGTCCTGGACGACGTCCTCGGCGGTGTGCAGGTCGTCCACCAGGAAGGCTGCCAGCCGGACCATGTCGAGCCGCCGGGTCTGGTACAGATCGGCGAGTGTGGGGGATTCCTCCTCGCCGTCCCGGTCGGCCACCGAGCGCAGGTGCCGGAATCTTCGGCCGGGGTGCTGCGCGCCCGACGCCGGGGAAGGGGTGGTCCGGGCGCGGCGCAGTAGCCGGGCCCACCAGGGCAGGGCAAGAGTGAGCTGCATCGTCCTCGTTCACATCAGGAGTACGGCGGGGCCGGTTCCGGTCCGGCCCCGCCACGCCTATGGTCGGCGGCTCAGCGGCCGGTGTTGCCCGGGTAGGGCTTGCCGTTCGCGTCACCGGGGACCGGGACCGCGCTCGGGGCGGTGCGGGGGGAGGTCTGCTTCCCCGGAGTGGAAGGCACGGGCTTCGGGTACGGCTTGCCGTTCGCGTCTCCCGGGACCGCGCTCGGGGCGGTGCGGGGGGAGGTCTGCTTCCCCGGAGTGGAGGGCACGGGCTTCGGGTACGGCTTGCCGTTCGCGTCGCCGGGGACCGGGACCGCGCTCGGGGCTTCGGAAGATGCCTGCTCCCCCGCGGTGGAAGGCACGGGCTTCGGGGCGGCCGGTGCCGACGTACCCGGCTTGGCCGGGTGCGCGTGGCCGGCGGTGGCAGCCTGAGCGACGATGCCGCCGCCCGCCACCAGGGCGAGACCGGCGGTCGACCCCAGCACCCAGGTGCGCAGGGAACGGTTCGACTTCTTGGCGCGGATGTGCCGCATAGGAAACGACTCCAAAGAGTTCAAGGACAACGCTGAAGGTCGGGCAGCGCCGGGGCTCGAAATCCCGTCCCGGAAACCGCCTTTCACCCCACCAGACGTGCGGCCCCACCCGAGGTTGTCGCTGTCCGTGAAAAATTCTGCGGCCTTCGCGGGTCCAGCCGGTGAACGCCCACACGCGGTCGGCGGTGATGCTCTGGGCAGGGCCACCCGCACTCTGCGCAACTGCGTTACCAGCGCTGGTCGTACGACTCCTTCGGCACCCGCGTCGTGTCAACGCGAGCCATCTGAGCGGCTCTTACTCCTTCGGGGCCGCCCGCGCGGCGGCGCCCACCGCGATGCCCAGGACGATGAGCGCGATGCTGATGTAGATCTCGTAGCCGTCGATGTACAGGTGCTTCATGAAGCCCATGAGCGGGATCCACTTGCCGAAGGCCTCGTGGACGAGGCCCTGCAGGCCGCCGACGATGAGCGTGAAGCTGATGAAACCGAGAGTGCCCTTCATGACATGAACAGTAGAAACCCCTGTTCAGGGGCAGTATCGGTCATTGGTACACGGGGTGGGCGGGCTTGTAGTCCGAAGGTATCGATCCACGGTACGCAGGAGCTGGCCGCTGCGCTGCGGACGTAGGTTCGGCGGTATGCGCAACCGCCGCGACTGGTTCGTCGACATCGCCTTCTTCCTCTTCGCCGTTGTCTTCTCCGTGGTCACGGCAGACTCGGTGCACCCGGACGAGAACATGTCCGGCGGCGAGCAGATCGCCGACCAGGTGGCCGGAGGACTGGCCTGCGCATCGGTGTTCCTGCGGCGGCGGTGGCCGGTGCAACTGGCCGTGGCGCTCATGCTTGCCGGGACGTATTTCCACCATCTGACCGGGGCCACGCTGGTGGCCCTGTTCACGGTTGCGGTGCATCGGCGACGGCGGGTCACCGCCTGGCTGGCGGCGGTCACACTGGTGCAGTTCGTCGTGTTCCTGGCGCGGAGGCCGGACACGGGTTCCCAGGCGGCCAGTTCGGCCCTCACGTACTTCGCGCTCGTGGCAGGTGCCATCGGCTGGGGGCTGTACGTACGCTCCCGGCGGGCGCTGGTCGCGTCGCTGGAGGAACGCGCGGCCCGGGCCGCCGACGAGGCCCGACGACAAGCACGGGAGGAGATCGCCCGGGAGATGCACGACATCCTCGCCCACCGGCTGTCGCTGCTGAGCGTGCATGCGGGGGCGCTGGAGTTCAACCCGGGCGCCCCCGCTGCGGATATCCAGCACGCGGCCGAGGTGATCCGCGACAGCGCGCACCAGGCGCTGCAGGACCTGCGCGAGGTGATCGGTGTCCTGCGGGCGCCGACGGCGGGCCCGGACGGGGCCGAAGGGTGGCCGCAGCCGACGCTCGCGGACGTGGGGCGGCTGGTGGCGGAGTCGCGCGAGGCCGGGATGAACGTCACCTACCGACAAGAGGCCAAGGATGCGGCCACCGTCCCTGCCGTCACCGGCCGAACCGCGTACCGCGTCGTGCAGGAGGGTCTGACGAACGCCCGCAAGCACGCGCCCGACACCGAGATCACGGTCACCGTGTCGGGCCGGCCCGGCGAAGGACTGACGGTGACCGTGATGAACCCGCTCCCGGACAGCCGGGGAACGGTGATCCCGGGTGCCGGGCAGGGCCTGATCGGGCTCGGCGAACGCGCCGAGCTGGCCGGTGGGCGGCTGGAGCACGGCCCTCGGGACGGCTCGTTCGTGCTGCGTACCCGGCTGCCCTGGGGCTGCGCCGAGGCGGTGGGCCGCTAACGTGACCGTCATGATCCGAGTACTCCTGGTCGACGATGACCCGCTGGTGCGCTCCGGGTTGCGGCTGATGCTCGGGGGCGCGCCGGATGTGCGGGTGGTCGCCGAAGCCAAGGACGGGGCTGAAGTGGCGGCGCTGGTGGCCGAGCACTCCCCCGACATCGTGCTCATGGACATCCGGATGCCTGGCATGGACGGCCTCGCCGCTACCGAGGCGTTGCGCGCACGCCCGTCCCAAGGCACTCCGGGAAGCTCTGCGGAGGAGCGGCCCCCCGAAGTGCTCGTGCTGACCACGTTCAACTCCGACGAGCACGTGCTGCGCGCCTTGCGCGCGGGCGCCGCCGGCTTCGTGTTGAAGGACACCCCGCCTCGGGAGATCGTGGCGGCGGTGCGGAAGGTGGTGGCGGGCGAGCCGGTGCTCTCGCCCGCAGTCACACAGCAGCTCATCGCGCAGGTGTCGGAGGGAAGGGGCGGGCGCGAGATCCGGGCGGAGCGGGCTCGGACGCAACTGGCGCTGCTCGGCGACCGTGAGCGGGAAGTGGCGGTCGCGGTGGGGCAGGGCAAGACCAACGCGGAGATCGCGGCAGAGCTCTACCTGTCCGTACCGACCGTCAAGACGCATGTCTCGCGCATCCTGGCCAAGCTGGACCTCAACAACCGCGTGCAGATCGCCCTGGTGGTGTACGACGCAGGCGGGGCGCTCTGAGCGCGGCTCGGGGGCAGTAGCCCGTGCTGGACGGGCGACCCCGGGCGGGAGCCGCCGTCACCCGAGCACCTCGTCCGTGGGCACGAGCGCGCGGCTCGTCCTGCTCCCTTTGCCGCAACTCGCCATGACAGGTGCCGTTGTCGTCGGAATGCTGGGATGAGACCGCGGGCGCAGCCCTCACCCAGCGTCAGGATCAGACCGATGACACCCGTTCGTACCAGCCACCCGCCACGACGGTTCCGGGCTCTGTCATGGCACGCGTGACCCTGAGCGCCAGCGGCGCGGCCCGTCCCGAGGCGGTCTGGGAGCGCTACGCGAGCGTCGACCAGTGGGCGTCGTGGTCCCCGCAGATCAAGGCAGTGCACTCCGTCAGCCGCCGTCTGCGGCCGGGCATGAGCGGCTCGGTCGAATCGGTCGCCGGCATCCGTGCCGCCTTCGTCGTGGAAGCCGTCGACGACGACCGCCACACCTGGACGTGGCGGGTACGCCTGGGACGCATCCAGATCCAGCTCCACCACGAGGTGAGGCCACACGAACACGGCACCACCACCAGCCTGACGATGCACGGCCCGAAGCTCGCCCTCCTCGCCTACGCCCCCCTCGCCCGCCTCGCACTGCACCGCCTCGTCCAGCCCTGACCTCACCGGCCCGACCGTGGCCGCATGCGCGCCGCACGCCGGAACGCGGGAGCGTGATCATCCTGACGGGTCCACCGACACATCCGAACCCCGGGAGCCCAACGACCGCTGAACCACGACACGTTATGGTACTGAGTACCACATGGAACTCAGTACCTCAGGAGCCTGTCATGGACAGCCGGACCATCGTCTTAACCGGAGTGACCCGCGGTTTCGGGCGCGAGGCCGTCGAACTGCTCGTCCGGGAACGGCCACAGGACCACTACGTCGTGCTGGCTCGCCGGGGCGGCGAACGCCTCGCCGCGGAACTCGCCGAGGCCACCGGCGCCTCCGGGATCACCGGTGTGGACTGTGACCTCGCTTCGCTCTCCGGGACCAGGCGGGCGGTGAAGGAGATCCTGCGCGGGCTCGGATCCGGGCAACTCCCGCCGCTCGGTGGCTATCTCGGCAACGCCGGCCTGACGGTCACGACGACCGGGCAGCGCACCGCTGACGGGTACGAGATGACCTTCGGGGTCAACGTGCTGTCCCACTACCTGCTCGTCCGGGAGCTGTTGCCCCGGTTCACCGGTCCGGGCTGGATCGTGCTCACCTCGAGCGACTGCCACTTCGGGCAGTTCCGCCACACGCTCGGCGCCACGCCACCCCCACGCTGGGCAACGCCGGCGCGACTGGCCGCGCCCCGTGCCGGTGGAGCGCGGGAGGCCGGGCGCGCGTACGCGACCAGCAAGCTCGGCGTCATCTACCTGACCCACGCGCTGGCCCGCCGCCTGCCCGACAGCGTCGGCGTCTACTCCTACAACCCGGCGCTCGTCGCGGGCACCGGTTTCTTCCGCCACGCCCCGGGGCCCGTACGGCGTGTGCTGAACGGGTTCTTCCAGCTTCAGCGGTTCCTCGGCCGGGGCATGACGCCGCAGCAGGCGGGCGCCCGGCTCACCGGGACGATCCTGACCGGGCTGACCGCCCGGACAGGGGCCTACCTGGATCGCGGCCGCGACGTCCCCTCGTCGCCGGAGTCGTACGACGAGGCCCGCGAGGAGGAGCTGTGGCGGGAGGCCGCCCGCCTCGTCGACGCCGGCCGCCCGACGGAGCAGGCGGATATCCTGACCGAATGAGCGCGAACACGTTGCCGGCGGAGTCGTTGCGGGACCGTAAGCGCCGCCAGACCCGGGAACGGATCATCGAGACGGCCTTCGCGCTCTTCAGGGAGCGGGGGTTCGACGCCGTCACGGTGGACGAGATCGCCCAGCGGGCCGAGATCGGCCGCACCACCTTCTTCCGCTACTTCGGCGACAAGCAGGAAGTCGTCTTCTCCACCGAGGACGACTTCCTGCACGCGCTCACCGCGGCCATGCGCGACGTACCCGCCGAGCCCCTCCGGGACCTCGCGCAAGCACTGGCCACATCTCGGCGGCTGCTGCTCGCGATCTGCGCCGAAGCCGCCCGCCACCCCGGCCACCACGCGGTCTACCACCGCCTGGTCACACAGCACCCCGAACTCGAGGACAGGCACACCCGCAAGACCCGGCACTACGCCGACCTCCTCGAGAACCACCTGACCGACCACGGTGCCCCTCCGGCCACCGCCGTCCTCGCCGCCCAGTTGACGCTCGCCTGCTACCAGACGGCGTGGCGCCTCGGCAGCCACGACGCGACGGCGGTACTCCGCGAGGCGGACGACGCCTTCGACCTCCTGCTGGGAGCCACCGCCGTCTGACCGGCCGGCCCGCACTCAGCCGGGGCATGCGTCACCTCGCAGCGGGCTCCGACGAGACGGAACGGCTGGACCTCACCGCAACCGGTACGGGGAGCGCTGCGAGGAACTCGTCGCCTGACGCACTCACAGGTGCTTGGTCCCGAGCGCGCTATCAGACAGGTGCGTTTCGTCATGGCGCGCCTGTATGCGCGCGATGACGCGCTCCTGTCCCAGCTTCTTGGCCTGGCGGAGCTTGGCTTCGGCGACGAACATGGGGACCCCGAACAACCAGCCCCACAGGCTGAAGTCCAGCACTCCGCTCAACACGAGTGCCTTGTTCAGGCCGAACGCGGCGACGAACGTCAGCACATACGCTGCGACCCGGTGCGCGAGGATCAGACGCAGTGGTGCGTTCCAGGCCCCCTGCAGCAGCTCGACCGCCGCCGCGATTTCAGCGGCCCGGATGTCCTCCCCTGTGTCCTCGCTGGGCTCGCCACGAGCCGCTCGCCGTAGCGCGTCGGTGACCAGCACGCTCTGCTCCGCCATGGCGGCATGCTGCGCTTGCCCCTGGGCAACGGATACCTTCAGGTCGTCCCAGTAACCCCGTCCGGCCCAGCCCGTCGCGTCATCGACGCGCACGCGCTCGGCCGACCCGGGTGGGGCCAGCTCTTCGATTCTCTCCCGCAGAACCACCGCACGGCGCGCCCGCCCCGGGTGGTCGAAGGAGTCCGAGCGAAGACACAGCTCCAGATACGACACCAGGAGTCCGAGATCGTCCGCCGCCAGGGCGAGGCCCTCGCGATACGCGGCCTCAGCCTCTCGGTCGTGGTCCTCCTCGTCCGCCGCGGCATGTGCCTGCCCGAGCCAGCGGAAGAGGACCGGATCCGGTCCGCACTCCTGGAGCCCCGCCTCTGCCGTCGCTCTGACGGCCTCATGACCACCCACTGCGAAGAGCTCTGAGCATCTCTCCACGTACTGCTGCCGTTCCACGTCCCCACCCTGGTCGTCCGAGCAAGCACCTTCCGACGCACTCGGCGCCGCTGTCAATCACCGCTTGATCACGAACACCGGATCAAGAGCCATATTCGACATGTAGTCGGACCAATCGGGCGCTGGGTTCCGCGCGGTGCGCCGATCGCGTGGAAGGACGAGTCGCCGGTCGCGCACCGCCGAAGAGGGCATGGCCCGCTGCTAGCTTCGCGCACCTGGTCCGAGGTCGATTGCCCGTGTCACGGGCGTGTACGGAGGCTGCGGTGACGAATTCAGAGAGGTCCCCCGAGGACTCGGCGGACACCGGTGTCCGGTTGCGCAGGCGCAGCGTGCTCGCGTCGGCCGCGCTGGCCGCGGGGGCGCCGGTGTCCCTGGCCGCTCCGGCGCACACCCCCGGACGCTCGGCCGGTCAGCGGTCCGCGGCCCCGCAGCACGGCGCGGCGGTGCGCCTGGTGGCCGTACCGGCAGAGCGGCGCGACATCTCCTGGCTGAGGTCCGCGCTCCAGGTCGCGGTGGAGATCGAGTTCGCCACCATCCCCCCGTACCTCTGCGGATGGTGGTCGGTCAGGAACCGCAAGTGCGATGCCGCACGGCTGATCCGGCGCATCGTCTCCGACGAGATGTACCACCTCGGAATCGTGTGCAATCTCCTGGTCGCGCTGGGGGGTCGCCCCCGGATCAGGGACTCCGCGCCCACCTATCCGGGGCCGCTGCCCGGTGGCGTGCACCCAGGGGTCGAGGTCTGTCTCTCGGGCCTGACTAAGCCGTTCGTCCACGACGTGATGATGGCCATCGAGGCGCCGGGCGCGCCCCTCACCGACAGCGCGGACGACCCGTTGAGCATCGGCCTCTTCTACGAGCAGTTGCTGTCGGCGTTTCTGGCCGCGGCACCTGATCTGCGTACGGACCGGCAGTTGCACGAACGCATCGGTGAGGACACGCTCAGGCCCGTACGGACTCTCGACGACGTCGAGCGTGCCATCGAGATCATCAAGGAGCAGGGCGAAGGCACCTCGCACTCCCCCGCGGACGCGCCGAGGGACGGCCACATGGCGCACTACTACGCCTTCGCCGAGATCTACCACGGGCGCCAGCTCCGCGAGACCGGGGGCGAATGGCGGTTCACCGGACCCATGGTGCCGTTCCCGGACACCCGGCCCATGGCTCGGGTCCCGGCGGGCGGCTGGAAGAATCCGCCCGCCGAGGCCCAGCGGCTGCTCGACGCCTTCGACGGCACCTATGCCGGCGTACTGGAAGCGCTCGACGCCGCGTGGAACGAGGGCGACCGGCACAGCCTGCGCACGGCCGTGCGGGGCATGCGCAGGCTCCAGGCTCCTGGGGAGGAGCTGATGGAGATTCCGATCGCCGGAACCCGCGAGACCTACGGGCCGCAGTTCCGTCCGAGAGGCTGAGCGCCGCCGGCAGTCGTCCGGCGGCCGTCAGACGGCGACGGTGCCCGGCACCTCGTAGCCCGCCTCGACGATCGCCGCGCGCAGAAGGGTGTCGTCCAGATCCGCGCCCTGCACGGTGACGGTGCCCGCGGTGACGTCCACGTCCACCTCGCTGACGCCGGGCATCCCGGTCAGGGCCTTCTTGATGCTCGCCGCGCAGTGTCCGCAGCTCATGCCGGTGACGAGGAAGTTCATTCGTGCCATGGCGCCACTCCTGGGTCTGGGTGAGGCGTGCGTACGCCCCGGATCTACGGATGGACCGCCCGCCGTGTCCGGCGGGGTCGTCCGAACAGTCGGTCCGGGTGACGAGCCGGTTCCCGGCGACAGCCCGGATCACACGAAGGTGGACTCCGGCTCGGCCGGCCGGGGCTTGTGCCCGTGGCGCGCCGATGGGTGACGGCGAGGGTTGCCGCGCCCGGTGCGCTCCCCCGGGCACGGCATTCCTCACGCGGGCCGGGCTTCAGGCGGCGGGCAGCGACGCGGGCCGTTCCGCCTGGTCCAGCAGGTCCATCAGTGTCGCTCTGGCACGGGCGACGCGGGAGCGGACCGTGCCGACCGGGCAGCCGCCGGCCTCGGCCGCTTCCACGTAGGGCAGACCTGCGACCTGGGTGAGCAGGAACGCTTCGCGTCGCTCCTGCGGCAGAGTGTCCAGCAGGTCGAGCAACGCGATGCCGTCGTCGAAGCCCGGCAGGCCACGCGGCTGCGCCCGCTCGACCGCCATCTGCCAGTCAGACGCGTCGGACAGTCGTGGTCGCGCGGCGGCGTGGCGGTAACTGTCGATGACCGCCCGGCGGGCGATGGACAGTAGCCAGGAGCGCGCCGAGGAACGGCCCTCGAAACGGTGCAGGCTGCCGAGCGCGCGCAGGAACGTGTCCTGTGCGAGGTCGTCCACCGACTGAGGGTCGCCGCACAGCCGGGCGACGTACCGCTGGACGTCACGGTGCAACGCTCGGACGAACTGCTCCCGGGCATGGGCGTCACCGCTCCGGGCGGCCATGGCCCACATCGTCGCCGGGTCGTCGTCCGGCGCCGCCGGAGCGGGGGTGGTCCGGGAAGCGGGCAGGGCGGAACTGATCACCTGGTGTCCTTCTTGGATTCCGCGGTCCGGGCCTGGGCACCTCGGCGGCATCGCGGCCCGGTGAATGGGGAGACGGCCGCACCCCGGCGCGACGCTCTCAGGCGTACGTGCACGGGGATGCGGCCGGGACCCGAGGTGCACGGCGCAGCCTCGGGAAACCGGCTGTCCTCAGATGACAGCGGTCCCCGGCGGAGGTCCCCGAGAGGTGATCGCGTGAACGAGCAGGAGTCCCCGCACCCGGCGGGAGCGGGAGCGGGGTACCCGGATCCGGGGGTGGTCGGTGGTGACCTTGAAACCGAGCAGCAGCAGGAGCGGGGCCGCCAGCCGGCCGGCGATCGCCCGCATGATGCGGAACGCCGCCTTCTCTCCGTACGCCAGCCACAGACCGGTGACCACCGCGGCGAACAGGTGCGCGGCGAGCATCCCGTAGGAGGGAGCTCCATCAGGCGCCACCGCATGGCTCATGGCCGAGTGGCTTGTCGACATGTGGTCCATCGACATCCGGCTCATGCTCATGTCCGCGGGGTACATGGACATGTGACTCATGCCCATGGAGCCTGCGGCGCCTCCGGCTCCCGTCCCACGGGCAGGCGTGCCCTCGATGATCGACTGGGCATGGGAGAACGCCGTGTGCAGAGCCACCTGCGTCGCCACGACGGTCGCCACGATCAGCGGAAGACCCCGCTCGCGGGCGGCAAGGGCCCATCCGACGGCACCGGTGGCGACCGCTCCGAGGGCGAACGCCCAGGCGGGCAGATGGGTGCCGGACATCATGACGTGCGCCAAGGCGGCCAACACCACGCACACGGCCGCGAACACCGCGGCCCGCACGGTGCGCGAGCACCACCCCGCCGTCATGAGGCACATCCTCACATCCGGGTACCGGCCTACATGCCCGCGTACGGAATTCACGCCCGCCCACCACTCAACCACCCCGCTGCGATCCAGCACACGGCGAAACACCGGATCCGGGCGAGAAGCCCGTCTGGCTTCGTGGCCTGCCCTGTTGCTCGGCGGGATCGTCGTCGCGCCGGCCCGGTACACACCCGCTGCGAAGCGAGGGGTCCGGAAGAGCCGTCCAGACGGCTGTCCCGGACCCCTGTGACTGGGTCAGTTGACGGCCAGGACGGCCGTGTTGTTCGTGAGGTCCGGGTCGAAGGTGAAGGGGGTCTTGCCGAACTCGCCGTACGGGGGGTGGATGCTCACGGCGCCGGTCGCGCCGGGCACCACTGTGTCGACGCGCACGGAGAACGCGAACGTGCGCTGGGTGTCCTCCAGCACCCAGTACGGCAGCTCGCAGTCGTAGCGCGGGGCGCCCGTCTGCTTCGGGTAGTAGCCGCCGCCGAGGGTGCGCGGGTAGCAGCCGGACGGCACGCCGGTGACCTTGGTGCCCTCGGGCACGATCAGCCGGACCTGGGCGACCGGGTCGCCGGAGCCGAGGTTGCCGAGCCAGGCCGGGCCGTTGTTCTTGAACGTCAGCTCGGCCGTCGCCGTCTGGCCCGCGCCGGCCGAGATGGTGTCACCGGTCACCGAGAAGTCCGCCGTGTTCGCAGCGCCGATCTGGAGGACCTCGTAGTCGTTGCGGGAGTCGATGTCCTGGGCGCCTCCGCCCGGCTCGACGTCGATGTCGAGCCGCTCGCTCATCGCGTGCGGGGCCAGGCGCACCGTCAGCGGCTCGGGCAGCTCGAAGGAGTCACCCGGGGCCAGCACCTGGTCGAACGTGCAGATCGCCTTGTTCGACGGCGCGTAGTCCTCGCCGCTCGTCGTGGTGTAGGTGCAGGCGTCGTACCGGGTCAGGTCCGTCAGGCCGTACGAGGCGTACAGCTTGACGGTGAAGCCGTTCGCGCTCTCGTTGCCGCTGTTGGTGACCTTGAACGGGATCGTCCGCTCGTCGCCGGGGCGGCCGTCCTCGACACCGGTGACCGGGGCGATGGCGAGGTCGGGCCCTGCGCCTACGGTGAGCGTGGTGTCGAAGCTCTCGTGCGGCGCGGTGAGCGTGCCGTCGGGGCCACCGGTGGCCGTCGCCTCGTAGGTGATCCTGCCCTGCGCGCCGGCTTCGGCGCCGTCGGCCGCCCGCACGGTCAGGTGCACCTGCTTCTCGTAGTCGGCCCCGATCGTGGGGACGACGGGGATGTCGCAGACCGCGCGCGTCCCGGCCGGAGTGCAGTTGTCGGGCCAGGTCACCTCGGCGACCCCGGCGAGACCGGAGACGTCGACGGTGAGCCTGCCGTCCGTCACCGTGAAGTTCTGGTTGTCGTGGTAAAGGCCGACGTCGAGAGCGCGGGACTGCGGCTCTCCGCCGTCGGCTCCGGTCGGGAGCGTCTGCTCGTACGGCGGATTGACCCACAACTGGTCGGTCTGCGGCGGGTCGTCGTCAGCGGACGCCGGTGCGGCGAGGCCGACGGTCAGCAGACCGGCCGCCACCGCCGCGGCAGCACCGGATCTGAGACGTACCGGGCTTCCAGCAGAGAACCATCTCATCGCTACCCCCCAAGGGTTTGATCACGCGACTGGTGCACCGTCAGGCGCGGCGCACCGGACGGATCATCACATGAGACGGATCTTGCTGCGCCCTGATTTTCGGTCCCCGCGGGAGAACACCCGCGAGCCGCACAACCGCCTCGCCGCCCTACACGGCCGCGCCTGACCAACGGCGGGCACAGCAACAGATCAATCCTGGCTACGACCCCTCCGGAGAGGTCGCGTCGGCGCCCGGCGGCTCCTCCTTCGCCAGTGCACCCCGGCCCACTGTCAGGGACCAGCGCACAGCCGTGGGCGCCTCCACCGATACGACTCCGCCGCGGCTCGCCCCTGACACGGCCACCTGGTTGTGCACAGTGCTGACCTCGCCCGCGACGCACTCCAGCGGGAAGGAGACATGCACAGGCCGCACGGCCACCTTGACGGTCCCCGCGCCCTGGCAGCGCACCGCGACGATGAGCGCGTCCCCCTTGTCGCCTCCGGCGAACTCCACCTCGGCGTTCCCCGTGGTCACCATCCGCCGACCGGCCAACGTCTCGCCCGCATCCAGCTCCGGCGGCTTCTGGACGGGAGGATCTGTGCTGGGAGCGGCTGCGACCGACGCCGAGCTGGAGACCGGCGGGTGCGCTGACCGGGCAGGCTGCTTGGCGTCGGAGTCGGGGGCGGAGCAGCTACTCAAAGGGAGGAGCACGGCAGCACCCACGATGCCCAGCGCTCCCAGCGTCCTACGAGACCTGGGCATCCCAGCACCCCCACACAGCCCGGCCGACACGATGCGGCGTACAGACCACAACACTCCCCTCATCACCATGCGCACACACATACCGGCTACAACCACGGACGCGTGCGGCGCCGGAGCAACCGCGGCTGGTGCCCTGACGGAAACGATCAGTAGATGTCGGGCAGGTCGACTCAACGTCGTCCCATGGCATGTCAGTTGCCTGCTCTAGGGTCGCCCGCATGGCTGAGCCCTCCTTCCTGGCCGCTGTCCGTGAGTCGTACGACACGGTCGCGGCCGATTACGTCGAACGCGTCCCACCGCCCGCCGAGTTGGACCCGCTGTCACGCGCGATGCTGACGGGGTTCGCCGAGTTGGTGCGGACGGCCGGTCTGGGACCGGTCGCGGACCTGGGGTGCGGCCCCGGACGCGTGACGGCGTACCTGGCCGGGCTGGGGGTGCCCGCCTTCGGTGTCGATCTGTCGCCCAGGATGATCGGACTGGCTCGGCACGCCTATCCGAACCTGCGGTTCACCGAGGGCTCGATGACCGCGCTGAATACGGAGGGCGACGAACTCGGCGGCATCCTGGCCTGGTACTCCACCCATCACACGCCCCCGCAGTGGCTGCCGGCGGTGTTCGCCGAGTTCCACCGCACGCTCGCGCCAGGCGGCCACCTGCTGTGGGGAGACTACGTCGGCGATGAGCGGCTGCAGCCGACCCACGGCTATGGCCGTCCGGTGTCCTACGAGTCCTACCTCCTGCCCCTGGACCGCGTGGTCGGCCTGCTGGATCAGGCCGGTCTCGTCGTCACCGCGAGGCTGGAACAGGAGCCCGGCGGACGCGTGAACAGACCGCACGCCTGCCTCCTGGCCCGCAAGCCCGCCCTTACTGGAAACGCTCGCACGGCGAGGACGCCCGGCTGACCGCCGACGGTCGCGGGGAGGGCGGTCCGCCCCAGCGGACGCCTCTGTCGCTGACGTGTCGCCGGTACCGCCACAGCCCTCGCGCGTCGGCGCCGAGCCGGCACGAGGACGGCGTCAGGCCGTGGCGCCCGCCGTGTTCACGGACCCACGAGGAGAGGTACGGGACGACCGCAACTGGGCGTGGAGAGCCGCGAAGGCCGTGCACGTGATGGGGAGGACCACGGCCGCGGTGACCAGGATGCCGACGATGACAGGGGCGAGGATGCCGGCGTAGTACGCGGCGAAGAAGTTGCCCGTGGCTTCTTCGATCCAGCCACGTACGAGAGGCCGCAACGGCAGCGCGAGCTGCACCACCAACCGGATCACCCCGGCGGTGAGCGCGGCCAGCGGGAGCGTGAGGGCGAGGACACGGACCGCTCCGGCGCGCGTCCACGACAGCGACCAGGAACGGCGCAGGGCCGCGCCGGGCCCGAGGCCGTCGGCTGCGGCGGCCGGGGCGAGATTCAGTGCCAGGCGCAGCAGCACAGCGGCGAACACGGCGACCACGGGAGAGGCCGCGACAGACGTGTAGAGCCACGACCCGCGTTCCAGGATCTGATCTTCGGTGTCGATCTGGGGGCCGGTGAGGTCGTACGCGACTTCTACGGCGAGCAGCGGCAGGGGCCATACGATCAGGCCGCGCAGCGCGTACACGGTGAGCACCGGTCGCAGTCGCGCGAAACTCAGCGCCCACGACCCGTCGTCCTTCGAGGGCTCGTGAGAGACCGCTGCGACCGCCCGCGAGCACACGGTCTGCAGGGCCGCGCCACCGGTGCCGAGGAGCAGCAGGAAGAACGGGAGCGCGCCGAGGGCGACCAGTGTCAGGTCACTGTGGTCGTGCAGGTAGGGGTCCTCCATCTGCTGGTACCAGATGCGCTGGTTCCGCATCCGGGTGAAGCAGGGCCAGGCGAGCGCGAACACTGCGGCCGTCATCAGAAGCCCGGCCAGTCCGCACAGACCCACGACGCGTACCGCCGCCCCCGCCAGAGTCCTGCGGTGCCGTCGCAGGGCCGCGGACGTCGTGGCGGCCAAGCCGCGTCGCGAGCTTCCGCTCGTCGGTGGCACCGTGCGGTCGTGCTGTGTCGGCATAGGACGCCTTCTCCAAGATCCGGGGCAGTTCCCGGAGAAGACGCAGGGCGGACCCGGCGCGGTTCTGCCGGCCTGCGCGGCCTTGGCGGCACCTCGACGGCCGTGGCCTCGGCCATGGGTTCCGGCCGCGGGGGCTCGGGGGGAAGGACAAGGAGCCGACAGCGCAGCGGCAGTGGCCCCCGACCAGTACGGTCGGGGGCCACTGCCGCTGCGCGCGTGCCTGTGCCTGTGCCTGTGCCTGTGCCAGGTCAGTAGGCGGAGTTGACGTTGTCGATCGAGCCGTAGCGGTGGGCGGCGTAGTTGGCGGCCGCGGTGATGTTGGCGACCGGGTCGGTCACGCTGTGCGCGGTGCCGGCCACGTGGTAGGTGTTGAAGGTGGGGTCGATCACCTGCAGAAGCCCCTTGGAGGGGATGCCCTTCTGCGCGTTGATGTCCCAGTTGTTCTGAGCGTTGGGGTTGCCGCCGGACTCGCGCATGATGTTGCGCTTGAGGCCGTCGTAGCTGCCCGGGATGTGCTTGGCCTTCATGATGGCCAGCGACTGCTTGATCCAGCTGTCCAGGTTCCCCGACTTGGCCGTGGACGTGGCGGCAGCACGGTGGGCGGTGACCGAGTGGGCGGCCTGAGCCTCGGCAGCGAACGCGGACGACGGCATCAGGGTCACGGCGGCGGCCGCGGCACCCACGGTGGTCAGGCCGGTCAGGGCGAGGGTGCGCAGGCGGGCAGGGCGGCGGGAAGCAAAGATCGCGTTCAAGGGGGTCTCTCCAGAGGACGTCGTTGAGGCACCGGCCGGATTCCGGTCGCGGCATCTGTTGGGCGTCGGGGCGAGGCCCCGCTGTCACCGGGCAGACATCGGCAGGCACACCAGGCGATCACCCGGTCCGGCCCGCTGCTCCGGCAACGAGAAACATGATTAGGGGCGGACAAATCGCTACGCAAGCATGTGACCTACTACCGCAATGCGGGGATGTGCGGCAAATTGCCCGATTCGCGGCTTGCGATGCTGTTCGGGGCGGGGGCCCTTCTACGATCCACGTTAGGACGTGATCTGCCCCCTATGAGCACCGTCACGGCTCACCCGCCGACCGACCCCGCCGTCACCACGCCGGGCGACCATTCGGACACGCCCCCGTCACGCGGCGGCCTGGGCTGATCGGCAGACGACCGGCCGCCGGGCGGTGCCACCTGAATCAGGTGAGCGGTACCGGTGCCTCGTAGGAGACGATTCCCTCCGCGCGGAGAGCCTGCCAGAAGGCGGCGGGGATGCTCTGGTCGAGGGCGCCGAGATCTTCCGCGATACGACTGGGCCTGCTGGCCCCCGGCACGACCGCGGCCACGGCCGGGTGGGCGAGGACGAACTGGAGCGCCGCGGACTTGACGCCGATGCCGTGTTCACGCGCGAGGGCGTTGACACGCTCCACCTTCGCGACGACCTCGGCCGGGGCTTCGCCGTACTCGAAGTGGCTGCCGCCGACGAGGATGCCCGAGCTGTACGGGCCGCCGACGACGAGGTCCACGTCGCGCCGACGGGCGGCGGGCAGCAGTCGCTGGAGGGCGCGCTCGTGGTCGAGCAGCGTGTAGCGGCCGGCGAGCAGGAAGGCGTCCGGGGTCGGCTCGGCCAGGTCGAGGGTCAGCTCCAGGGGCTCGACCCGGTTGACGCCGAGCCCCCATGCCTTGATCACGCCCTCCTCCCGCAGCCGGGTCAGGGCGCGGAAGGCGCCGGTGCGCGCCTCCTCGAAGCGGCCGATCCACTCGTCACCGTAGAAGTCCTGCGCGACGGAGTGCACCCAGACGATGTCGAGGCGGTCCGTGCGCAGCCGCTTCAGACTGTCCTCGACGGAACGCAGCGTCGCGTCCGCGCTGTAATCGTTGTGGATCTTGTTGGGCAGGCCGTACTGGAACAGGTTGCCCTTCTCCCCCAGTTCGCGTGTGGCCGGTTCCTCGAACTCGTCCAGGATCAGGCGGCCGACCTTGGTCGACAGCACGTAATCGGCGCGGTCGTACTGCGACAGGAAGTCACCGAGGCGGGTCTCCGCGAGGCCCGCCCCGTACACGGGCGCGGTGTCGAAGTAGCGGATGCCGTGGTCCCAGGCGGCATGCAGGGTGGCCTGGGCCTCCTCGTCCGTGAGGGAGCGGAACATGTTGCCCAGGGGGGCCGCGCCGAAGCCGATGGGGCCCGGCAGCAGATGGCGGATGCTCATGTCAGGTCTTTCGGGTGGAGGGGACCACGGCTCCGGGTCAGTTGAGGGTGTCGGGGTCCGGGCCCGTGCGCAGGCCGCGGTCGAGGGCGGCGATGGCGTCGAGTTCGTCGTCGGACAGCCGGAAGCCGAACACGTCGAGGTTCTGCTGGATGCGCTCGGGCGTGACGGACTTCGGGATCACGACGTTGCCGGTCTGCAGGTGCCAGCGGATCACCACCTGGGCGGGGCTGACCCCGTGCCGCCGGGCGGCCGCGACGATCGCCTCGTCGCCGAGGACAGCGCCCTGCGCCAGCGGGCTCCACGCCTCGGTGGCGATGCCGTGCTCGGCGTGGAAGGCGCGCAGTTCGGCCTGCTGGAGCGCGGGGTGCAGCTCGATCTGGTTGACGGCCGGGACGATGCCCGTGTGGTCCATGAGGCGGCGCAGGTGGGGCACCTGGAAGTTGGAGACGCCGATGGCGCGGGCGCGGCCCTGCTCGAGGATCCGCTCCAGGGCGCGCCAGGTGTCGAGGTAGCGGTCACGGGCCGGGGTGGGCCAGTGCACGAGGTACAGGTCGACGTGGTCGAGGCCGAGCTTGTCCAGGGAGGCGTCGAAGGCGGCGAGGGTGCTGTCGTGGCCCTGGTCGTCGTTCCACAGCTTGGTGGTCACGAACAGCTCGTCGCGGGCGATCCCGGACTCGGCGATCGCGCGGCCCGTTCCGCGCTCGTTGCCGTAGATCGCGGCCGTGTCGATGCTCCGGTAGCCGGCCCGCAGGGCGTGGCCGACGGCGGCGGCGGTCTCGTCGTCGGGAACCTGGAAGACGCCGAAGCCGAGCTGCGGCATCTGGACGCCGTTGTTGAGGGTGACGTTCGGGATGGTCATGGGTGCTGCACCTCTTCTTACTGCTGTCGGAGCCGTGCTCAGCGGCCCGCAAGGCCGGTGAGCACCGGGCGCATGCCCTCGGCGCGTGCTCCGCCACGCGGACGGCGGCACGGGGAGGGTGTCCCGGTGTGCGCGGTACGGCCCGACATTAATTGCATGCGCGGGCTAATTGCAAACGCCTTATAGCCGCGCACGCAATCCTGTGGGGGTGCCGCTGCGCGTGCGTCGTCGCGGCACCCATGTCTCCGACTCCTGGCGGCCGCGCCCGGCGGCGGTCAGGGCGCGAGCAGGCTCCGGCTCGTCACGCTGCTACCTCGTCACAGCTCGAACTCCAAGTGCTCCACGTCCGTGAACCGCACCTCCTCCAGGCTGCCGGCGCGGCGGCCGCCGTCCTGGAAATAGACCTCCCTGAGCGCTTCCGCGGCGATCTCCTTGAGCTCGCGGTCGCCGGCGCCGGTCTCCTGGGCCTCGAAGAGGCGGGCGGCGTACTGCGGGGGCAGGGCGACGGTCAGGTGGCGGATGCGGGACTCGTCCGTCGTCCCGATCGGTGCGGTGTAGCCCATGCGGGCGCGAGTGTCGATGACGATGCCGCCGGTCGTGGCCGCCCTCTCGCGGGCCCTGGCCCGGATCTGCGGCTGCCACCGCTTCTTCACCTCGCGTTCCAGGCGTGCGGCGAGGTCGGGGCGGGGCTTCTTGATCTGGTCCTTCACGTACCGCTCGACGGTGCGCTGGGAGATCCGCAGCATCTGCGCGACCGCCCTGGTGCCCTTCATCTTCTTGACCAGGTAGCGCATCTGGGCGCCCGCGCTCTTGGGCGCCGGGCGGGTGAACGCCTTCTGTACCGCGGCGTCCAGGCCGTCCCCGAACATGCTCATCGCCTGCCTGCTCCCCTACTCGCCGTTGTCGGCATCGGTGACGGTGCCGTCCTTGATGTACCGGGCGAGGTTGAGCTCCGGGGCGTCGAAACGCTCACGGACCTCCTCGCCCCACAGGACCGACTGGGTGCCCTCGTGCTTGACGAGGCCGGGGTTGATGCCGAGCTTGAAGCCGCCGGGCAGGGGCTTGCCCTCCCGGTAGGGCAGGAAGTCCAGCGGGCTCTCACCGCCCGCCGCGTAGACGACGCAGTCGGAGAGGATCGCGACCGGGTACTGCCCGGTGAACGCCGCGTGCTTGACGATCTTGCGGTGCAGGTTGATCCGGGTACGGGAGATGACCGCCGCCCGGATGTCCGGCCGCCAGGTCGGGCGGGACAGGGCGCGCCACGGCTCGCCGGGCCGCCAGCCCTCGCCGCGAGGGCGCTCGCGGAGCTTGCCCAGGCCGCCCTTCACCGTCGCCTTGACCGCCGAGACGACGAGTCCCAGCTCCGGGTCGCGGTCCTTGTAGCCGTCCATCGCCGTCAGGAAGTCGGCGGGCAACAGGTCGGCGGTGACGCCGAGGTCGGCCATCGTGGCGAGGTAGGCGTCGCGCAGCCGGTTGTACCAGCCGTCCAGGTAACGGCCGTTCTCCCGCCGCACCCACGCCTCCACCGGGCGCACCTCGTAGCCGAGTTCCACGGCGTAGGCCACGGTGGGCGTCGCGTACCAGGCCGGACCCTCGGGGCGCTCGCCCTTCGGCGTGAACGGGGAGGGCAGCAGGCTGCCGTCCAGGTCCGTCCACTCCTTGCCGACCTTCACCTTCGACAGGTCGACGTGGGAGAGGTCGACCAGCCAACTGCCGGGCAGCTTCGGATCGAACACCGGCGCCCTGACGTGCGTGGGCACGCCCAGGCCGACCGTCAGGCCGTTGGCGCCGGCCGCGAAGGCCATGTTCACGTCGATCCCGACCAGGTGGCGCAGGGTGCACTCGGCATCGGTCATCGGCCGCGCCCAGTCGTACGCCTCCTCGAACAGCTTCTCCGCCGGTCCGCGCACATGGAAGCGGGGCAGGTCCTTGAGGAGCGGGTGACCGTCGGGGGCCTCGCACGGCGCGGGGTCGACCGGGTCCTTGCCCAGGGAGCCGGGGTTGTGCTCGGAGTACCGTCTGCCGTCGGCGTCCGGCTCGGAGGCGCGGGTCGCCGGGTGCAGCGCGGCCATCAGCTCCAGGCCGGTCACGGCGGTCGATCCGCGCGGCGTCATCACCCGGGTCGCGTACACGCCCAGCACACGAGCGAGTTCCGCCGGCGGAAGCTGCCCGGCCGCGCCCCAGTGCCGGGTGTCGAGCGCGTGCCACGACGGGATGCACAACTGGACGCAGGCCCGCTCCGCACCCTGCGCCGGGCGGTAGATCCGCGCCCACGGCCCGAAGCCGCGCTTGGTCAGCTTCCACTCGGCGCGGGTCAACTGCTTGACGACCTTGTGGCCTTCCGGAAGGCGGCCGGCGAGCCGCTCCTCCTCCGTGAGGGTCGTCGGGAGGCCGTAGCGCTCGCACGCGGCTTCGGTGAGTACGAGCAGCGGGTCGGCGTCCTTGCCCGGGCCGGAGAGCTTCGGCTGCCCGAGCTTCGCCTCCCTGAGCGTCCAGTCCACCAGCGCTGGGACCGACTTGGCCGGCACATCCAGGACGAGGCCGCCGGTGCAGTACGCCAGCACCTTCCCGTCCTCGACGTCGACGACCGCCAGCGGACCGTTCTCGAACCGCGGGTCGGTGTCGCCTGCCGGAGTCGCGGACGGGGCCGGCTTCGCCGCGGCCGGACTGCCCGACGCCGACGACATCGGCCTGATGACGCGGGCCGGGCGCGACGAGGTCGCCGTGGCGGGGATGGCGGCTGCGGGCCGGGCGTTCTCGGCCTCAGGCGCGGGCGCGGTCCGCGCTTCCACCGGGTCGGGCACGCTGGTGTACGTGGCAGGCTCCTCAGCGGCCGGCTCCTCAGCGGCCGGCTCCTCAGCGGCCGGCTCCTCCGGGGCCGGCTCCTCCGGGGCCGGGTAGAGCTCCGCCAACTGCCGCAGCAGCCGTGCGTAAGCCTCGCGCTCCGGACCACGTGGCTCGGTCGGCTTCTTGGCCGACTCCCATCCCGACACCGTCGCCCGCCGCACCTTCAGCGCGCCGGCGACTTCGTCGAGCGTCAGGCCGTGCGCGGTGCGCAGCCGCTTACGCTCCTCGGCCGACGGCAGCGGAGAGCGGGATGCGACCAGCGCGTCGACCGCGTCGAACAACTCGGACATGGGACCTCCTGACCAGCAACCTATCCCATCAACCGTACGGATCGCGTACTTTCACCGTACGGACGCAGGGGCGGGCCGGAGGAGATACCGGCGAAACGAGGTGCCCCGGCGGGCGTCGGTCGGGTAGCGTGCGGGCCATGTCGAGTCCTGAGTCGGACGAGGTGGGGGCTTTCGGTCACGCCGTCAGCCCCCTGAACCACTGAGTTCGTAGCCCCGTCGTCGCGCCGCGTTCCGCGGTGGGACGAGTGTGCGACGGGGGCCGGCCGCGGTGGCGAGATGACCTTCTCGTATCTCTCCTCACCTCGGAGCCACTCGATGTCTCTCCCGCTGTACCTGCTTGCCGTGGCTGTCTTCGCCATGAGCACCTCGGAGTTCATGCTCGCCGGCCTCTTGCCGGACATCGCCCCGGATCTCGGCGTCACGGTCGGCACAGCAGGCGTTCTCACCTCGGCCTTCGCGATCGGCATGGTGGTCGGCGCCCCTCTCATGGCCGCTCTCGCCCGCGACTGGCCCAAGCGGTCCAGCCTGCTCGGGTTCACCGTCGCCTTCGCGGCAGCGCACGCCGTGGGCGCCGTCACCACGAGCTTCCCCGTCCTGTTCGCCACACGAGTCGTCGCGGCGCTCGCGAACGCGGGTTTCCTCGCCGTCGCCCTGACGGCTGCCGCCACGCTGGTCCCGGCCGACAAGAAGGGACGCGCGCTGGCCGTGCTGTTGTCGGGCACGACCGTGGCCACGATCGCCGGTGTCCCCGGCGGGTCGGTACTCGGCACGTTGCTCGGCTGGCGGGCCACCTTCTGGGCCGTCGCCGCCCTCTGCCTGCCCGCGGCGCTCGGCATCCTGAAGGCGATCCCGGCGGGACGTGATGCGGACGGAGCGACCGGCAGCCCGGCCTTGCGCGCCGAGCTGGCCAGGCTCGCGAAGCCGCGGTTGATCGTGGTGATGCTGGTCGGCGCGCTGGTCAACGCGGCGACGTTCGGCAGCTTCACCTTCCTCGCGCCCGTCGTGACCGGCACCGCCGGGCTGGGCGAGTTGTGGATCTCGGTCGCTCTGGTGCTCTTCGGTGCCGGTTCCTTCGTGGGCGTCACCGTCGCCGGCCGTCTGTCCGACCAGCGTCCTGGCCTCGTCATCGCGGCCGGCGGGCCGCTGCTGCTCTTCGGCTGGCCGGCCCTGGCGGTGCTGGCCGACGAACCGGTCGCCCTGCTCACCCTCGTCCTCGTCCAGGGCGCGCTGTCGTTCGCACTCGGCAGCACACTGATCACGCGGGTCCTCTACGAGGCCGCGGGAGCCCCCACCATGGCCGGCTCGTACGCGACGGCGGCGCTCAACGTCGGCGCCGCCATCGGCCCCCTCGTCGCCGCGACCACTCTCGGCACCACGGCCGGGAACCTCGGGCCGCTCTGGGCGAGCGGACTCCTCGTCGCGGTCGCGCTGCTCGTCGCGTTCCCCCTCCGCACCACGGCCCTCGGCCGGCCGGAGCACCGAGGTGTTCCGGTGGCGCAGGCCGACGGCCCGTTGCACGACTCCCGGTAGTCCGGTGCGGCACGCCCGTCGTGCCGCGTGGGTGTGTGCGACGGCCCCCGCACACCGGTGGACCGGTGCGCGGGGGCCGTTCGTCCGTAGGGGTCAGTTCCCGGTACGCCTGCGCTTGGCGCGGACCAGGATCGTGCCGACCGCGAGGAGGGCGGCGGTGATTCCGGCGAGGGTCAGTGCCTGGGTGCCGGTGTCGGCCATGCTGCCGCCCTGGTCACCTCCGGTGGTGGGGGGCGGGTTGTGGCCCCCGTTTCCGGACGGGGCCGGTGCCGGGCTCCGGGTGGGGGCCGGGGTGCTCGGCGCGGCGGTGGGCTTGCCGGTCGGGCTGTGCGTCGGCGTGGGGGTGGGCGAGGGACCGGGGGTGCCGCCGCGGCGGCCGCTGTTGTCGCCGCCCATCACCGTGGTGCCGGTGGCCTGGTAGCCGAGGGCCTCGTTGCGCGAACCCTTCGTCACCGAGGGCAGGTTGGGCTTCTCGGCCACGAAGCGGGCCTTGCTCACCTTCTCCTGCGGCTGCTTGGTGAGGTCCACTCCGCCGACGGTGTAGACCCAGACCTGTCCGTCGACCGGGATCTCGTACTTGAAGTCGCCCTCCGTGTAGGAGCGCTTCATCTCCTGCCAGACGGTCTTCTTGTCCCAGTCGGCGTTCTTCCCGCGCAGCGGCCAGCGGGTGACCCGGTTGCTGTCGATGATCTTGTTGAAGGAACCGCCGAACGCCTTGGGGTCGGCCGTGACGGTCTGGCGGACGTACTCGGCGGCGATGCGGGCCTTGTAGACCCGGCGCAGATCGGCGTACTTGGGTGCCTCGTTGACCTGCTTCTGCACCACCGGCAGCAGGGTCTGCCGGTAGACGTCCATGTTGTGGGCGGTCTGCTCCTTGGTCAGGGTGCACGGCATGCCGCCGCCCGGACCGGGGGTGCTGTACTCCTGGGCGACCGTCTTGACCTCGAGCGGGGCGTCGAGGATGTAGGCGCCGTCCTTCTCGATACGGACCTGGGCCTTCATCGGGACGATCCAGTTGCGGGTGGAGCCCATGCAGGGCTTGCCGTCGACCCGCGTGATCCCGTCCCAGAACCGCTTCCCGGCGTCCGTCTTGGGGTCCTCGGCGCGGCCGAAGTCGCGCTTCATCTCCATGTCGGCCTCGAGCAGCACCCGCCCGGCGTCGGTCTTGTCGAACGGCGCCTTCATGATGGTGTCCGGGTCGTCTGGGTTGAGGTTGACCCAGAAGTGATCCGGGGTGAGGGCGAGCCAGGTGAAGAAGGCGTCCGAGATGAGCTGGGCGCGGTCCTTGCCGCCGTAGCCGGGCGCGGCTTCCTCGTCGGCGTTCTTGGCGCTGAAGGCGTAGGACAGGTTCCCGGTGTCGGTCTGCCCGATGTAGGAGATGTCCAGGGTGGAGAAGTCGACACCGCCGGGTGCCCGCAGGCTGTTGCCGGGCTGGCTGATCAGCCCCCGGGCCCGCTCGATCTGACGCCGGGCGTCCTCGGGGGTGGCAGCGGACCTGCGCGCCATGTCGGCGCCGGAACCGAAGGAGGGCCGGTTGGGGTCCGGCGTCATGAGCTGGGTGTCGCGGGGCGTGTACGTGCCGACGGTGAACCGCGGATTCGGTGTGGCGGCGTGCCGGTAGTACTTCACCTTGGCGGCGTCGTACTTCTGCACCGTCTTCGCGTCGGGCTCCTGCCCGTTGATGTAGACGACCTTCCAGCCCCGGCGCACGAGTTCGGCGTCGATCTTGAGCTGGCGGGCGTCGTAGCCGACACCGGACTTGATCTCGTAGACGGTGCGGGTGCGCTGGTTGACCGCGTCGAAGACCCGGCCGTCCTTCATCACGTCCTTGCCCAGGGCCCGTTCGAGCTCCTTGTGCAGGGTGGGGTTCAGGTCGCGGAGGTTCTTCTGGCAGATCCAGTCGACGCCGCCGAGGTCCAGGTACTTCACGACCTCGGACTCGAAGGCGTTGCCCCGCCTGTTGTTGCCTTCGTTGCGGGAGTAGACGTTGTTCAGCCACTCGTTGAAGGAGCCCGCGTACGGCTTGCTGCCGGCCTGCTTCTCCTTCCAGGTCGCCACCGCGTTCTCCGCGCTCCCCCAGGGATAGCTCTTGGGGCTGTCGCCCTCGGGGAGATCGATCAGGCCGGGATCGGTGAGTGCTTCGAAGCCCTTGGCGAGGTTGTCGTAGGAGTAGAAGCGGTCCTCGGCGTTCGGTGACTTCCACTGGTTCGGCCCGGCCGGCTTGTACCCGGGCAGTCTGTACGCGGGCGGCGGTGTCGGGCTGGTGCCGTACTTGTCCATGCAGCGGCCCAGCATCGGCTTCGGCGGCGCCGCGTCGGCGTCGCCGTGCAGGCCGGGCACCGGGCCGGCTGCCAGCAGGGTCGCGCCGAGCACGACGGCCGCGGCACGCGGCCAGGACCGGCCGCGTACCCGTATCGCAGAATCCATGGTGTGTCCCTCGAAAGGGGGCGCGGATACGAGCCCCTCCACGCACGCGGACAGCGGGCGCGAAAGGGCGATGAGAGGTCGAGCGGGCGGTGGCAGGCCCCCGTCGACGCCACCGTCCCGCCCGGCACCCTAGCCCTGGCGCACTGTCACGCACAGCGGCAGCACAGGCGTGTCGCACAACAACCACACCATCTTCAAGGGGAGTTGGCACCTGAAGCACTGCGCGGCCTAGGCTTTTCGGCCATGACCCCGACTCCCGCCTCCCCCACCCACGAAGAGCTCCTCGACCGGTGGCTGGACGACATGCAGGTCCTGGCGGCACGGCTCGAACAGGTGCACCTGCCCGACGACTTCCCCTTCGACTACACCCCCGCCTCCCTGCCCGCGCTGGAGGCGGCACTGCTCGAAGCGGGGTCCGACGGCGACTTCCACCGCGCCGTCCTCCCCTACCTGGGCGAGGTGCTCATGGACGTGTGCGGCGGCCGGTGGGACATCGACCCCGGAACCGGCGGCGCCGACGGCGACCCCGTCGTCCGCCCCGACCCCGCCCTCGGCCTGCCCGCCCTGTCCCTGACCACCCTCGTCGATGTCGCCCTCGCCGAGGAGTCCGGCGAGGTCTTCGCCCGCGAGTGCGGTGAGCTCGCCGACACCGTGACCGGGCTGCGCCGTAGCCGTCCGGACTGGCGGCCGGCCAAGGAACACTCGCCCCTGGACCCGATCGGGCCCCAGCCGGCTCCTCCACGGCTCCGGCACTGGCTCGCCGAGCGGGAGGCCGCGCACCGGGAATGGGCGCGGGGGACGACCGGGGCCGAGCATGCGGGCGAGGGCGGCGGGTGGGACTTCTCCCCCGCCGGCCTGGACAGGCTGGAGCGAGAGGTCCGTACCCGTTATCGCACTCTGGCCGATTTCGACGGGGACCGAGAGGGGCCGTTCCTCCAGAACGCCGCGTGGTACCTGGGACAGGTCATCTGCCTGCACCGCGACAGCACCTGGGTGTACTGGGAGACCGATCCCCAGGCCCCGCGCGGCAGCCACCACCACCCCGACAACCCGTGGTCCGGCATTCCCTTCACCCACCAGCCCCACCGGCGGCAGGCGCGCCCCTGCGATCCGCTCGACACACTGCGCGGGCTCGTCCGGTACGGAACGGGCTACCACCTGAGCCGGATCGTCGACGGCATCCCGGTCTAGCGGAGGCGGCAGAGCGGGCCCGCAGGCCGGGCGCCGGTCGGCCGGACCCGGTGGACACCGGGTCCGGCCTGCCTGTCGAGCGGGGGTTCGCCGTGACCGGTCAGCACTTCTCGCGCAGGGAGTGCAGGTACGCGCTGGAGCGCCGGGCGAACGAGAAGGAGTCCGTGGGGTTGTCGTGCTCGGTCTGCCAGTGGTGCGCCTGGCGTTGGCCGCGCAGGTGGGTCACGGTGGAGATGAAGCGCTGGTAGTCGATGTCGCCGTCGCCGACGTCCGTCATGCGGTAGCCGAACTCGTTCGTGGGGTCGCTCACGCCGTCCTTGACGTGGAAGAGGGGGTAGCGGTGAGGCTGGGCGAGGACGTAGTCCAGCGGGTCGAAGGGGGCCGGGGTGCCGTCGGGACGCTTGGAGAAGCGGAACTGGCCGGCGTAGGCCCAGTAGATGTCCATCTCCAGGTGGACGAGGTCGGGGTCGGTTTCCGCCAGCAGGACGTCGTAGAGGCGGACCTTGGGATTGTCGGCGGCGAAGGCGAACTCGTCGGAGTGGTTGTGCTGGTAGAACTTCATGCCCCGCGCCCTGGCCGCGGCGCCGTAGGCGTTGAACTCGTCCGCGGCGCGTTTCCAGGCGTCGACGGTCGAGCCGTAGCGGAACGGTCCTGAGGCCGTGCCGATGTGCTTGAGTCCGAGGGCCTGGGCGTCGTCCAGGACCCGGTCGAGGTTCTGGGCGAAGGTGTAAGCGCCGGGGTCGTCGGAGTAGTAGCCGACGTGGCTGCCGATCGGCGTCAGGCCGTGGTCCCGGGCCAGGCGCTTGAGGGCGGCCAGAGTGATGGGGCCGGCCGAGCCCTGGGTGTAGCCGGCGAACTCGATCTCGTCGTAGCCGTACTTCTCCAGTTCGGCGAAGACGGGGGCGAAGCCGAGCGTGCCGACCTTGTCGCGCAGGCTGTAGAGCTGGATGCCCAGGCGGCCGGGGGGCAGGACGGGGCGGCCCCGGCCGGTGGTGGCGGCCACCGGAGAGGTCGTCGCGGCCGAGGCGGGGCCGGAGGCGCCCAGCAGCGCGGCGGCCGTGGCGCCCGCGGCGACGCCCAGCATGCCCCTCCTGGTCAGGCGGTGGACCAGTTCGGGGTCATTGTGCGAGATGCGGCTCATGGGGGAACTCCAGGATGTGGGAGGGCGTTGTCAGTGGTGAGTGCTTCACTGGGAACCAGCCGCACAGGACAGGTGTGGTGAGGATTCGTCAGGTGAGGCCGGCCAGTCGGAGCAGGAGTGCTTTCACATCGGTGGCCGCGACACGGTCACCGATCGCACGGGGGGTGGAGCAGATGAGGAGCGGACCGTCGTCGTCGCTCGCGGGAAGGCGGCCGTGGCTGCCCCGAATAGGTGACGGGTCCAGCGGCACGACCGCCATCCGGTAGCGCAGGCCGAGCTTCTTGCGGGCCAGTGCCGTCGCCGCCCTGACCTTGACGTAGGGGTCGAGGGGGTCCATGAACAGTTCGACCGGGTCGTAGCCGGGTTTGCGGTGGATCTCCACGAGCTGTGCGAAGTCGGGCGCTCGGGCGTCGTCCAGCCAGTAGTAGTACGTGAACCAGGAGTCCGGCTCCGCCAGGGCGACGAGTTCACCCGAGCGCGGGTGGTCGAGGTGGTGGGCCTTCTTGCCCTCGTCGTCCAGGAGTTGGGCGAGGCCGGGCAGGCCGGCGAGGGCGGTCCGGGTGGCTTCGAGGTCTTCGGGGCGCCGCACGTAGACATGGGCGATCTGGTGGTCGGCGACCGCGAAGGCCCGCGATGCCATCGGGTCCAGGTACTCCATGCCGTCCTGCTCGTGCACTTCGAGCAGCCCGGCGCGGCGCAGGACCCGGTTGATGTCGACGGGACGGTCGACCCGCGTGATGCCGTACTCGGAGAGCACGACGACGGTACGGCCCTCGGCGCGGGCATCGTCGAGGAGCGGGGCGACGGCTGCGTCCAGGTCGGCGGCCGCGGTCAGGGAGCGCGGGTCGTCGGGTCCGTAGCGCTGCAGGTCGTAGTCGAGGTGAGGGAGGTAGCAGAGGGTCAGGTCGGGTCGGCGGGTGCGCTGGATGTGGCGGGTCGCCTCGATGATCCAGCGGCTGGAGGCGAGGCCCGCGCCCGGGCCCCAGAACTGGAAGAGGGGGAAGGTGCCGAACTTCGCGGTAAGTTCGTCGTGCAGCTCGGGTGGGCGGGTGTAGCAGTCGGGTTCCTTGCGGCCGTCGGCGTAGTAGACGGGGCGGGGGGTGACGGTGAAGTCGGTGTCGGCGCCCATGGCGTACCACCAGCAGATGTTGGCCACGGTGTAGCCGGGGTAGGCGCGGCGTGCGGCGTCCCAGAGTCTGTCCCCGGACACGAGGCCGTTGTGCTGGCGCCAGAGCAGGACGTCGCCCAGTTCGCGGAAGTACCAGCCGTTGCCGACGATGCCGTGCTCGGAAGGCATCGTGCCGGTGAGGAACGTGGACTGGGCCGCGCACGTCACGGCAGGCAGGACGGTGCCGAGGTGGGCGCTCGATCCCTGGCCCGCCAGGGATCGCAGACGGGGCATGTGCTCCAGGATGCGCGGGGTGAGACCGACGACATCCATGACGAGCAACGGCACGGGGCGGCCCGGTGCTGACTCGGGCGGCTCCGCCGGTCGGCCGGTCATGGCAGCTCCTTCAGGCCGAGGTCGGTGAGCAGGTCGCGGGCCAGGGCGAGTTCGGCGGCGATGCCGTCGGTGAGCTGGGCGCGGGTGCGTGGCCTCAGCTCGGCGGGGAGGGCGTGCCAGGTGTAGGTCTCGACCTCCAGGTGGCGGGTGAGCGGGTGCGGGCCACCGACGAGCCGGGTCAGTGCGGTGGCGAGGACGGGAAGGGTGGAGGTGAGGGGCGCGGCCGGGGCCGCGTGCAGGGGGACGTGGACGTGCGTGCGCCAGGGTGCGGTGTCGGGCAGGGTGCCGTCCTGGAGGGCGTCGCCGAGGTCGTCGGTGCCGTGGCGGCCGGTGGCGGTCAGGGTGCGGGTCTGGTGCAGGAACCGGGGCTCGGCGAACGCGGTGAGGGCCTCGCGGACGTCCGGGCGGTGGGGGTGCTCGGCGTGCAGGGCGGCGGAGAGCTGGGACTTGACGACGGGGACACCGGCGTCGGCGAGGGCGTCCAGGGCGGTGTGCGGATCTTCGAAGGAGGTGGCGAGGTGGCAGGTGTCGACGCAGATGCCGATGCGGGGGTGGGCGATGTCGGTGAGGGGGGTGAGGGCGTCCGCGGTGGTCTCGATGACGCAGCCGGGTTCGGGTTCGAGGCCGATGCGCAGGGAGCGGCCGGTCAGGTCCGCGAGGGCGTCGAGGCGCTCGCCGAGGGTGCGCAGCGCGGTGCGGGCCGTCTCCATGCGATCGGGCGAGGCGGTGGTGCGCCAGGCGAGCGGCAGGGTGGAGATGCTGCCCTCATGGATGTCGTCGGGCAGGAGGCCGGCGAGGATGCGGGCGAGGGCGGTGGTGTGGCGCAGCCGTTCCGGGTCGGCCCAGTCGGGTGTGTAGACGCGGTACTTGACCTGCTGGGAGCCGAAGCCCTCGTAGGGGAAGCCGTTGAGGGTGACGACCTCCAGGCCGCGCCGGTCGAGCTCGGTGCGCAGGGCGGTGAGGGCGCAGGGGTCGTTCTCCAGGGCGAGGGCGGCGTCCTTGGCGAGCCAGAGTCCGATGCCGAGGCGGTCACGGCCCAGGCGGCGGCGGACGGGTTCGCAGTGGTCGCGCAGTTGGGCGACGACGGCGTCGAGGGTCTCGGCGGGGTGGACGTTGGTGCAGTAGGCGAGG
The DNA here is from genome assembly GCF_022846655.1 of Streptomyces seoulensis. Taxonomy (NCBI): domain Bacteria; kingdom Bacillati; phylum Actinomycetota; class Actinomycetes; order Kitasatosporales; family Streptomycetaceae; genus Streptomyces; species Streptomyces seoulensis. Next base: position 3,218,422 of record NZ_AP025667.1, on the reverse strand, counting down.
TGGACGAGGGAGCCGTCGGGGTGGCGGAAGCGCACGGGTCACTCCTGTCCGGCCGGCACGGCGTCGGGGGCGGTGTCCTTGGGGGCGCCACGGAGGATGGAGTTGCCCTCGTGGGTGGCGTCGGTCGCGGCGACGTCCAGCTCCAGCCGTCCGCTGAGGCCGTAGAAGGCGACGGGGTTGCGCCACAGGACGCGGTCGACGTCGTCCTCGGTGAAGCCCTCGGCCAGCATCAGGTCGGCCACCTTGCGGGTCTTGAGCGGGTCGCTTCTGCCCCAGTCGGCGGCGGAGTTGACCAGGACCTGTTCGGGGCCGTAGGCGCGCAGGACGGCGACCATGCGTTCCTCGTCCATCTTGGTGTCGGGGTAGACGGAGAAGCCGAGCCAGCAGCCGCTGTCCTTGGCCTCCTTGACGGTGGTCTCGTTGAGGTGGTCGAGCAGGACGCGTTCCGGGGAGAGGGCGGACTCCCGCACTGCGTCGAGGGTGCGGCGCAGGCCGGCGGCCTTGTCCCGGTGGGGGGTGTGGACGAGGGCGGGCAGGCCGTGGTCGGCGGCGAGCTGGAGCTGCGCGGCGAGCGCGGTGTCCTCGGCCGGGGTCATCGAGTCGTAGCCGATCTCACCTACGGCCACGACGCCGTCCTTGACGAGATAGCGGGGCAGTTCGTCCAGGACGGGGGTGCAGCGGGGGTCGTTGGCCTCCTTGGGGTTGAGGGCGATCGTGCAGTGGTGGGCGATGCCGTACTGGGCGGCGCGGAAGGGCTCCCAGCCCAGGAGGGAGTCGAAGTAGTCGAGGAAGGAGGCGGTGGAGGTGCGGGGCTGGCCGAGCCAGAAGGCGGGTTCGACCACGGCGCGGACACCTGCGTCGCGCATGGCCTCGTAGTCGTCGGTGGTGCGCGAGGTCATGTGGATGTGGGGGTCGAACAGGCGCATCAGGACTCCTTGCCGTGGGGGACGCCCTCAGGGGTGGTGTGCTGCGGGGCGGCGGGGTCGGTCAGGGCCAGGACGTGGTGCAGGTCCTCGGGGACGGGACGGCCCGCGGCGGTGCGTTCGGCGGCGAAGTCGGCCAGCATGCGGGCGAGTTCGGCGTCGCCGTGGGCGCGGTCGGCGAGCTGGGCGACCCGGGCGACGGGCACACCGGTGAACAGGCACTTCAGGATCGCGTGCCGCCACAGGTGCGGTTCCAGGTGGCGGGCGGTGTAGGGGCCGACGGCTGCTGCGAGGAGCCGGGTGTCGTTGGCGCGCAGGGCGTCCTCGACGAGGGGGAGGGCATCGGGGCCTGGGACGAGGCCGGGCAGGGCGTGCAGGACGGCGCGGCGTTCGTCGGCGGTGCCCCGGTGGTAGAGGCGAGCGAGGTCGGCCGGTGTGGGGCGGGCCGCGTGGAGGATGAGGACGCGGGCGGTGTCGGCGTGGGTGGAGCCGCAGCGGCGTCCCGCCTCGGCCAGGCGTAACTCCCATGCGGAGGCGGTGCCGTGGGGGCCGGTACGGACGGCTTCGGTCAGGGCGCGGTCCAGCCAGTCCCGGGCGGGGGGTGTGAGGAGGGACCGCAGGTCGTCCGGTGCCGGCGGACGCTCGTCGTGGGAAGCGCTGTCGGGTGCCGGACAGGGGTGGGGGTGGGTCATGCGGTGCTCCCTTCCATGGGTGCGAAGGGGGCCGCCGCCTTGAGGAAGGGCAGGGAGGTTTCGGCGAAGTGGGGGCCGGCGTGGGAGTGGCGGGGCAGTTCGACCACGGTGAGGCCCTGGTAGCCGGTGGAGGCCAGGGCCGCCAGGACGGCCGGGAAGTCGATGTCGCCGTCTCCGAGGGGCAGGTGTTCGTGCCGCCCGCGGCGCATGTCCTCGATCTGGACGTGACGCAGCCAGGGTGCGGCGGCGCGGACGCAGTCGGCGGGCGGAAGGGGTTCGAGGCACTGGCAGTGCCCGATGTCGAGGGTGAGACCGAGGTGGGTGGGGTCACCGAGGGCGCGGCGGAGGCGGTGGAAGTCGGCGAGGGTGGCGAGGAGATGGCCTGGTTCGGGTTCGACGGCGAGGGGGATGCCGGCGGCGGTGGCGGCATCCAGGACCGGGGTGAGCGTCTCGGTCAGCCGGGCCCAGGCCGTCTCCGTGTCCGCGCCGGGCGGGAGGGTGCCGCTGAAGCAGTGGACGGCGTGGGCACCGAGTTCGGAGGCGACCCGCACGGCCCGGATCAGCAGATCGGCGCGGCGGGCCCGGTCGGCGGGATCGGGGTCCAGGAGGGAGGGGCCGTGTTTGCGGCGCGGGTCGAGGACGTAGCGGGCTCCCGTCTCCACGGTGACCTCGAGACCGAGTGCGGCCAGTCGGCGGGCCACCTGCCGGGTGCGGGCGGTGAGGTCCGGGGCCAGCGGGTCGAGGTGCATGTGGTCGAGCGTCAGTCCCACGCCGTCGTAGCCGAGGTCGGCGAGCAGGGCGAGGGCGTCGTCCAGGCGGAGGTCGGCCAGGCCGTTGGTGCCGTAGCCGAAGCGGAGGGTGCCGGGGGCGGTCGGCACCTCGGGCCCGGTGGTGAGGGGGGCCGTGCTGGGCGTCATGTCACGCTCACCTTCTTCGCGAACCGTGCGGCCAGAGGGGACAGTGCCGCGGTGATCAGCGCGCTGACCGGGGCGCCGGAGCGGGCGCAGAGCGCGGCCTGGAGCGGGATGGTGGCGCGGATGCCGCCGCCGACGGCTTTCTGGGTGAGCGGGGGTGAGGGGTTGAGGGCCGCGTGGAAGTAGGGGCGGGCGGCGGTGGCGGCGTAGGCGAGCGCCCCGGCCACGCGCAGGGCATGGCCGGCGGTCAGGGTGGGAACGGTGGCGTCCGGCCCGGTCGGACTCTTGGTCCGGGTCAGGAGGTGGGTCAGGGCGCCGGTGGTGAGGAGCGCGGTCAGGGGGGTGAGAGGGGAGCCGCCCTGCGTCTCGTGGCGGGAGACCGTGGTGAGGGCGAGGGTGTGGGTGCCGAGGAGGGCGGCGGAGGAGAGCGCGGGCCGGACGCGGCCCGAGCCGGCGGCGGCGCCGAGCAGGAGGTCGAGCGAGCGGGCAGCCGCCATCGCGACGGGCCCCGCCGGGGTGCGTTTGAGGCCGAGGTCATACGCCCACACGGTCGCGGCCAGGGGTGCTGCGACGGCGAGCGCGGGGCGGCCGGCCCGTGCGGCGAGCGCCAGGCCGGTGGCGGTCAGGGCGCAGGCGGCGGTGAACGCGGCGGCCGGGCGGACACGGCCCGAGGGCAGAGGGCGGTGGGGGCGTTCGGCGGCGTCCTCGGCGCGGTCGGCCCAGTCGTTGAGGGCCATACCGGCCTCGTACAGGCAGAGGGAGGAGCCGATGGCGCACAGCGTGCGGGCGCCGGGGCGGCCGGGGACCGTGGCGGCGCCGGCCAGGACGTCCCCCGGGACGGTGAACAGGGCCGGCAGGCGCAGGAGTTCGGCCCAGGCGAAGGCCCGGCTTCCCTTGCTCCGGCTGGGGAGGCGGCCCGGGTGCGGGGGTTCGGATACAGCCGGGCGCTCTCCGCCGGTACCCCCTGCGGTCGGATCGGTCGCCGTGGCTCCCCCGGCACCGGACCCCGTCACCGCGCCTCCCCCCGCGTGGGCGTCGGTCGCGCGAAGGCGGGTGGCCAGGTCGGTGAGGGCCGTGTACTGCTCGCTCAGGGACGACGGTCCGTCGCCCAGCGGGTCCTTGAAGTAGAAGCCCAGCTCGCCCAGCGGGCCGGACAGGCCCGCCTCGCGGGCGCGGAGCGTCAGCCGGGCCAGGTCGAGCACCAGCGGGGCGGCCAGGGCCGAGTCGCAGCCCTGCCAGATGGTCTGCAGGATCATGCGGGTGCCGAGGAAGCCGTCGAAGGCGATGTGGTCCCAGGCGGTCTTCCAGTCACCGAGGGCGGGCACGTCGTCGATGTGCACCTGCCCCTCGACCGGCGTGCCGAGGGTGTCGGCCAGGACCCGTTCCTTGCCCGCGTTCTTGGCGGCGGCCGCGGCCGGGTCGGCCAGTGCGGCGCCGTCTCCGCCGCCGAGCAGGTTGGTGCCCGACCAGGCCCGTACCGCGAGGGCGCGCTGCGCGAACATCGGGCCGAGCACGGAACGCAGCAGGGTCTGGCCCGTCTTGCCGTCCCGGCCCGCGTACGGCAGTCCGCTCCGCGCCGCGGCGGCGGCCAGGGACGGGTGGTGGAGTCCGGTGGACGGGGTGAAGTTGACGTAGGGGCAGCCGGCGCGCAGGGCGGCCGCCGCGTAGAGGGAGCTGGGCGGGAGGGTGCCGCCGTCGGCGGCGGGCTCGGTGGAGGCCACGTTGACGACCACCGTCCCGGCCGGGGCGCGGCGGGCGGTGAAGTCGCGGATGTCGGCCGCGAACGCCTCGATCAGTTCCCGCTCGTCACGCTCGTCGTGCCGGAGCGGGCCGCCGGGAACGATCTCGCTGTCGGCGGCGGTGAGTTCGGCCGCGACGGCCGCGGGAAGGCCCGGTGGCAGGACACCGCCGGCCGCGAGTTCCTCGGCCCGTTTCGGCAGGGGGCAGTCGAGCGTGTCGTGGCCCCCGAAGACCAGCGACGACAGGCTTGGCAGGCCGCAGCCCGTGAAGAGGGCGGTCTCCGTGAGCATGCCGGTGGGCGGATGCAGGCCGGCGGACATCGCGGCGCAGCCCGCGACGACGGTGGTCGCCACCGAGCCTCGGGCGCCGATGAGCCACACCCCGGCGGGGCCTGAGGAAGGGGACGTAGACATGATCGGCCTCCTTGTGGGCGTACGGGACGGGCACCGGACGGCGGGCGGACCGGCCGTTTCCGGGCTGCGGTCGGGCGCGGCGGGCACCTGCGGCGCCGGTGGACCGCACGACACCCCGGAAGACGGCGGGCGGGAGTACGGCGTCTCCCGCCCGCCGCCGGTTCAGCGCCCGCTCACCGGCAGTTCCTTGATCCGGATGTCGCGGAAGGACACACGGTCGTCGGCACCGTGGTTCTGGATGCCGATGTGGCCGTCGCGCAGGCTGCGGGCCGGGTCGGTGTTCGTGAAGTCGTTGACCGGGACGCCGTTGAGCCAGATGCGCAGGCGTTCGCCCTCGACGCGGATCTCGTAGGTGTTCCACTCCCCCGGCGGGTTCAGCGCGCGGTCCCGTGCGGCCAGGTCGGCGGACTGGAAGCCGTACACGGAGCCGGTGGTCTTCTCCGGGACGTCGGTGGCGTCGATCTGGACCTCGTAGCCGTTGTCCACGGCCGACCAGGGGTCGTCCGAGGGCGGGAAGCCCACGAACACGCCCGAGTTGCCGTCCCCGGTGATCTTCCAGTCGAGCTTCAGGGAGTACGAGGAGAGGCCGGAGGCGGTGTTCCAGAGCAGGCCCATGCCGCCCGACGAGGTCAGTGTGCCGTCGTCGGCCAGGGTGAAGGAGCCCGGCCCCGCCTGCCGCCAGCCCTCCAGGGAGGCGGCGCTGCCGTCGAAGAGGGGCCGGTAGCCGCTCTCCGGGCGGCAGTCGGCCTGGACGGCGCCGGTCGCCCAGCGGAGGCCGCCCAGCAGGTGGGCGCGGAAGGCGGGGTCGGCGAAGGACTCCCTGGTGTGACCACCGCCGGTGTAGAAGGCGCGGCCGCCCTGGTACTCCTGGCACCAGGCGATCGGGTGGTCGCCGTTCATCGTGCCGCCGGAGTACGTGGACTCGTCCAGCGACGCCAGCACGTGGGCGCGTTCGCGGGGGTCGGAGCGGTAGTTGTACCACTCGTCGGTGCGCTCCCACCGGCCCGGCAGGCCGGCGGTGGCCGGGTGGGCGTGGTCCTCGACCACGACCGTGGCGGGCTGGATCGCCGGGTGCGAGGCGAAGTAGGCCCCGGCGAGACCGCCGTAGAACGGCCAGTCGTACTCGGTGTCGGCGGCCGCGTGGACGCCGACGTAGCCGCCGCCCTGGCGGATGTAGCCCTCGAAGGCGCGCTGCTGGGCGGGGTTCAGGACGTCGCCGGTGGTGGAGAGGAAGACGACGGCGTCGTAGCGGCGCAGGTTGCGGGTGGTGAAGGCGCCCGCGTCCTCGGTGGCGTCGACCGTGAGGCCGTCGGTGCCGCCGAGCTGTCGGACGGCCGCTACGCCGTCCGGGATGGAGTCGTGGCGGAAGCCGGCGGTCTTGGAGAAGACCAGGACCCGGCCGCTCTGCGCGGGGCGGGCGGCGGCGGGGCCGGTGACGCAGCCGAGCAGGAGCGCGGCTCCGACGGCGACGGTGGTGAGCAGGTGCGTGGTGCGCATGGGGTGCCCTCCGCTCAGCCGGTGGTGAAGGTGAAGTCGTCCACGTCGTAGAGGGCGCGGGTGCCGCCGCCCCTGAAGACCAGGTAGAGCGTGGTCGTGGCCTTGGGTGCGCCGGACAGGTTCGCGCTCACGTCCTGGAAGGTCTCCCAGCCGCCGGTCACCGGCACGGTGGCCTTGCCGAGGAGGGTGCCCGTGGCCGATCCGGCGCGGATCTCCAGGGTTCCGCCGAGGCCGCCGGAGGAGACGCGCGCGGTGATCTTCTTGGCGTTGCCCAGCGCGTAGGGGCTGAACGAGATCCAGTCGCCGGTGTGGATGTCGCCGACGGTCTTGCCGCCGTGGGCGGTGTCCTTGGACTGGAGGGTGACGCCCGCGGAGGCGGTGAAGTGCTCGGCCTGGCGGTGCCGGGGCTGGGTGACGTTCTGGTCGTGGGAGGTGAGCGGGGCCTGCCCGCCGCCTCCGGTGTCGGTGTACTCGGCGTCGAACACGCCGAAGATGTCCTCGTTCTCGTCGTGTCCGCCGTCCGCGCTGGTCTGGATGGTGCCCGAGCAGCCCTTGGCGGAGGTCAGCGGGTGGCCGTGGGTGTCGTGGCCGAGGATGAAGTGGACGGTGACCTTGGAGCAGTCGATGTTCTGGCCGTCCTCGGGGTCGGTGACCTTCACCGTGAACGGGACGGCGTCACCGAAGCTGAACAACTGTCCGTCCTGTGGCAGTTGGAGCGTCACCGTGGGGGCGGTGTTGCCGACGACGATGCGCACGGCGGCGCTGCCGGTGCGGCCGGAGGGGTCCTTGGCGGTCAGGGTCGCGGTGTAGGTGCCGTTCTGGCGGTAGGTGTGGGAGGGGTTGGCGGCGGTGGAGCTGGTGCCGTCGCCGAAGTCCCAGCGGTGGGTGAGGGTGTCGCCGTCCTGGTCGGTGGTGCCGGCCGAGGAGAAGCGGACCTTCAGCGCGGCCTGCCCGGACGTCTTGTCGGCGGCGGCCATGGCGACCGGCGAGTGGCCGTCGGTGGCGTTCTCGATCCGGTACAGGGCGGAGTTCTCGTCGCCGCCGAACCAGGCGGTGCCGTAGTCCAGGACGTACAGCGCGCCGTCGGGGCCGAAGGCCATGTCCATCACCTGGGTGCCGGTCCAGGGGAAGGCGTTGATCGACCGCACCGCGCCGTCGGCACCGGTGTCGATGCGCTTGATCCAGCGGCGGCCGAACTCACCGGCGAAGAAGTTGCCGTCGTACGCCTCGGGGAACTTCACCGGGGAGTCCAGCGCGGGGTCGTAGTGGTAGACGGGACCGCCCATCGGGGACTCGGAGCCGTCGCCGAACTCCGGTACGGACGCGCCGTCGTAGGGCAGCCAGGCCGACTGCGCCGGGGGGAGTTCGGTCAGGCCCGTGTTGTGGGGCGAGTCGTTCTTCGGGGCGGCGCAGTCGAAGGCGGCGCCGGAGGTCTTGGTGGCGAAGTCGTAGTCGACGTAGGCGTCGTTCTTGCCGGTGCAGTAGGGCCAGCCGAAGTTGCCTGGGCCGGTCACCCGGGCGAACTCCACCTGGCCGCCGGGGCCGCGGGCCGGGTCGGCGGTGCCGGCGTCGGGGCCGTAGTCGCCGACGTAGAGGACGCCCGTCTCGCGGTCGACGCTGAAGCGGAACGGGTTGCGGAAGCCCATCGCGTAGATCTCGGGGCGGGTCCTGGCGGTGCCGGGCGCGAAGAGGTTGCCGTCGGGGACGGCGTAGGAGCCGTCGGCGTTCACCTTGATCCGCAGGATCTTGCCGCGCAGGTCGTTGGTGTTGCCGGCGGTGCGCTGGGCGTCGAAGGCCGGGTTGCGGTCGGCCCGTTCGTCGATGGGGGTGAAGCCGTCGGACTGGAAGGGGTTGGAGTCGTCGCCGGTCGACAGGTAGAGGTTGCCGTCCTTGTCGAAGTCGATGTCCCCGCCGACGTGGCAGCAGATGCCGCGCGAGGTCGGCACCTCCAGGATCTTCTTCTCGCTGGCGGTGTCCAGGGTGCCGTCGGTCTTCAGGACGAAGCGGGAGAGCCGGTTCACGCCGTCGAACGGGGCGAAGTCGGCGGCGGTGCCGGTCTCGGGGGCGTCACCGGGCGGGGTGTCCATCGGTGGCGCGTAGTAGAGGTAGACGAACCGGTTGTCGGTGAAGTGCGGGTCCACCCCGACGCCTTGGAGGCCCTCCTCGTCGTGGGAGTACACGGCGAGTCTGCCCGCACTCCGGGTGGTGCCGGTGGCGTCGGTGAGGCGGAGTTCGCCGTCGCGTGCGGTGTGCAGGACCGAGCGGTCGGGCAGGACGGCGAGGCTCATGGGCTCACCGACCTCCGCCTCGCCTCGGGCGAGGGTGACCTGCTGGAAGTCCTCGGCGGCCGCCGTGTCTCCGCGGCCCGCGGCGGCCGCGTCGGGGGCGGTGAGGGCGGGAGTGGCGCCGATGAGCAGCGCTCCGCAGAACAGGGCCAGGGCCGTGCGCAGCCGTGGCGGCCGGGTGGGGGTACCGGTGGGGCGGTCGTTCCCGTGCACGAATGCCTCCAGAAGAAGCCAGTTGTACGGGGCGGGTGGGGGTGCGCCGGGGTGCGCCGTCACCCCGGCGAGGGGTCAGTGGCCGAACGCCGCGTCGAACGAGGCCGACGGCGGGTCGAAGTCGTACGCCTTCAGGCGGGTCAGTGCCTCGGGGGCGCCCTGGAGCCGGTCCATGCCGGCGTCCTCCCACTCGACGGAGACGGGGCCCTGGTAGCCGATCGAGGCCAGCATCCGGAACACGTCCTCCCAGGGGACGTCACCGTGCCCGGCCGAGACGAAGTCCCAGCCACGGCGCGGGTCGCCCCAGGGCAGGTGGGAGCCGAGCCGGCCGTTGCGGCCGTCCAGGCGTTTGCGGGCCTCCTTGCAGTCCACGTGGTAGATCCGGTCCCGGAAGTCCCACAGGAAGCCGACCGGGTCCAGGTCCTGCCACACGAAGTGGGAGGGGTCGAAGTTCAGGCCGAACGCGGGCCGGTGCCCGACGGCTTCGAGGGCGCGCCGTGTCGTCCAGTAGTCGTAGGCGATCTCGCTGGGGTGGACCTCGTGCGCGAACCGCACGCCCTCGGCGTCGAAGACGTCCAGGATCGGGTTCCAGCGCTCGGCGAAGTCCTCGTAGCCCCGCTCGATCATCGCTTCCGGAGCGGGCGGGAACATGGCGACGAGGTGCCAGATGGCGGAGCCGGTGAAGCCGACGACCGTGTCCACGCCGAAGGCGGCGGCCGCCCGGGCGGTGTCCGCGATCTCGGCGGCGGCCCGCTGCCGTACGCCCTCGGCGTCGCCGTCGCCCCAGATCCGGGCGGGCAGGATCGCCTGGTGGCGTTCGTCGATGATGGCGTCGCACACCGCCTGGCCGACCAGGTGGTTGGAGATCGCCCAGCACTTCAGGCCGTACTTGTCGAGCAGGGCGTGCCGGGATGCCACGTAGCCGGGATCGGCGAGCGCCTTGTCGACCTCGAAGTGATCCCCCCAGCAGGCGAGTTCGAGTCCGTCGTAACCGAAGTCACGTGCCAGGCGGCAGACTTCCTCCAGCGGGAGGTCGGCCCACTGGCCGGTGAACAGGGTGAAGGTACGCGGCATCGCTCGGGCCTCCTCAGAACGCGATCGGGGTGTAGACGGAGTTCTTCGCCGCGCTCTCCTCGACCGCGGCCAGCACGCGCTGCACCTCGAGCCCGTCGGCGAACGAGGGGACCGGCCTGCGGCCCTCGGCGATGGCGTGCACGAGGTCGCGGGCCTGGTGGACGAAGGTGTGCTCGTAGCCGAGGCCGTGACCCGGCGGCCACCAGGCGTCCAGGTAGGGGTGATCGGGCTCGGTCACCAGGATGCGGCGGAACCCGGCGTGCGCACCGGGTTCGGTGCCGTCGTGGAAGGAGAGCTCGTTGAGCCGCTCCAGGTCGAAGGTGAGGGAGCCCCGTTCCCCGTTCAGCTCGATGCGCAGGGCGTTCTTGCGCCCGGTGGCGTACCGCGTCGCCTCGAAGGAGGCCAGCGCCCCGGAGGTGAACCGGCCCGTGAACACGGCCGCGTCGTCCACGGTGACCTGCCCGGGACCGCCCGCGGGCAGGGGCCGCTCGCGTACGAAGGTCTCGGTGAGCGCGGACACCCCGGCGAGCCTCTCCCCCGCCAGGTACTGGGCCACGTCGATGACATGCGCCCCCAGGTCCCCGAGCGCGCCGGAGCCGGCCGCCTCCTTGCGCAGCCGCCAGGTCAGCGGGAACTCCGGGTCCACCAGCCAGTCCTGGAGATAGCTCACCCGCACGTGCCGCAGGGTCCCGAGCCGCCCCTCGGTGATCATGCGCCGGGCGAGCGCGATGGCGGGCACACGGCGGTAGTTGAAGCCGACCATGGCCAACTGGCCGTGTCGGTAGGCCTCTTCCGCCGCAGCCGTCATCGCCTCCGCCTCCTCGACGGTGTTGGCCAGCGGCTTCTCGCACAGCACGTGCTTGCCGGCCGCGAGAGCGGCGAGCGCGATCTCGGCATGGCTGTCACCGGGCGTGCAGATGTCGACGAGGTCGACGTCGTCGCGGGCGATCAGCGCACGCCAGTCGGTCTCGGTGCCGGCCCAGCCGTGGCGCTCGGCGGCGGCGCGCACGGCCGCGCCGTCCCGGCCGCACAGCACGGACAGGACCGGTTCGCGGGGCAGGTCGAAGACGCGGCCCGCCGTGCGCCAGCCCTGGGAGTGGGCGGCACCCATGAAGGCGTACCCGACCATCCCGATGCGCAACGGCGGCTTGCCCTCCAGGCCCGGACGGGTGCCGTCCGCGCCGGTCCCCTCCCCTGCGGAACTCTGCGGCTGTGCCATGCGGTGGGTCCTCTCCTCGTCCTCGTACGGGTGGTGGGGCAGAGGGCCCGTCACCGGAAGCCGGTGGGCATGTACCGGTCGACGTTGTCCTTGTCGACGACGGCGGAGTAGAGCGTGACGGAGGCCGGGATCTCGTACTCGGCCATGCCGCCGACCCCCTTGCCCTGGCCGAGGGCGCGGGCGAGGTCGATGGCGGAGGCGGACATGGTGGGCGGGTAGAGGACGGTCGCCTTCAGCACGCCGTCGTCCCGCTTGATGGCCTGGAACGCGGAGAGCGCCCCGGCGCCGCCGACCATGAGGAAACCGTCCCGGCCCGCCTGCTCCACGGCACGCAGCGCGCCCACGCCCTGGTCGTCGTCGTGGTTCCACAGCGCGTCGAACTTCCGCTGCGCCTGCAGGAGTTGCGCCATCTTGGCCTGGCCCGACTCGACGGTGAAGTCGGCTGCCTGGCGGGCCACCTTGCGGATGTTGGGGTAGTTCTTCAGGGCGTCGTCGAAGCCCTTGGTGCGCTGCTTGGTCAGCTCCAGGTTGTCCAGGCCGGCCAGTTCCACGACCCGGGCGTCCGGGGTGTCCTTGAGCTTCTCGCCGATGTAGTGGCCGGCGTTGAGGCCCATGCCGTAGTTGTCGCCGCCGATCCAGCAGCGGTACGCCTGCGGGGTGTTGAAGACCCGGTCGAGGTTGACGACCGGGATGCCGGCGCGCATCGCCTTCAGGCCGACCTGGGTGAGGGCCTTGCCGTCGGCGGGCAGGACCACCAGGACGTCGACCTTCTTGTTGATGAGGGTCTCGATCTGCCCGATCTGCGCGGCGGTGTCGTTGGAGCCCTCGGTGATCTCCAGGGTGACGTCCGAGTAGGTGCCGGCGCGGCGCTTGGCGTTCTCGTTGATGGCGTTGAGCCAGCCGTGGTCGGCCTGCGGACCGGCGAAGCCGATGGTGACGTGCTTGCCGGGCCTGTCGTCGGCGGGCTTGTCCCCGGCGGCGGTCTTCTCGTCCTTCGGCTCGTTGCTCGTGCAGCCGGCGAGGAAGGCCCCGGCGCCGACGGCGGCGGTCCCGAAGAGCAGTCCTCTGCGGCTGGTGCGGGGTGTCGGTGCGGTCGGTCGCATGGCGGTGAACCCTTTCCTCAGGTCGTGCTCGCGGAACGGCGCTGGACCAGCACGGCGGCGACGATGATCGCTCCCTTGGCGATCTGCTGGACGTCGCTCTGCAGGTTGTTCAGGGCGAAGATGTCGGTGATCGTGGTGAAGATCAGCACGCCCAGCACCGAGCCGGTGATCGTGCCCCGGCCGCCGCTGAGCAGGGTGCCGCCGATGATCGCGGCGGCGATGGCGTCGAGTTCGTAGAGGTTGCCGTTGGTGTTCTGGCCCGATCCGGCCAGGACGATGAGCAGGAACGCCGCGATGCCGCAGCACAGACCGGACAGCAGGTACAGGTAGAGGCGCTGGCGGCGTACGTCGATGCCGGCGAGCCGGGCCGCTTCCGCGTTCCCGCCGACCGCGACCGTGCGGCGGCCGAAGGTGGTGCGGTTCAGCACGAGCCAGCCGATGACGGTGACGACGGCGAAGACCAGGACCAGCGGCGGGATGCCGAGGACGTAGGCGTCGCGTTCGCCGAGACCGAGGACCGGATCGACGGTGACGATCTGTGTGCTGCCGTCGGTGATCTGCAGGGCGAGTCCGCGCGCCGAGGCGAGCATGGCCAGTGTGGCGATGAACGGGACCACCCGGCCGTAGGCGACGAGCAGGCCGTTGACCAGGCCGCAGCCCACGCCGACGGCGACCGCGGCGAAGAGGATGCCCGCGAACCCGTACTCCTGGGTGGCCACCGTGGTCGCCCACACCGAGGCGAGGGCGACGATCGCGCCGACGGAGAGGTCGATGCCGCCCGAGGTGATGACGAAGGTCATGCCGACGGTGACGACGCCGATCACGGACGCCTGGGTGAGGACGAGTTGGAGGTTGCGGGTGTCCAGGAACTCGTCCGGCTTGGTGATCCCGCCGATCACGACGAGGACGGCGAGGACCCCGAGCAGGGAGAGGGTGCGGACGTCGGCCCGGCCCGCCAGCCTGCGCCAGGCGGGGTTCGGGGCGGTCGCGGTCGCCTTGCCGCTGTCGTACCGGGGCGGGGAGACGGGTTGCGTCATGACGCCGGGCTTCCTTCCATGACGAGGTCGAGTACGCGGTGCTCGTCGAGTTCGCGGGCGGGCGCCTCGTGCACGACGTGGCCCTCCCGGAGCACCAGGACACGGTCGGCGAGGCCGAGCACCTCGGGCACCTCGCTGGAGACGAGCAGCACGGCGAGGCCCTCGTCGGCGAGGCGGCGCACCACGGCGTACAGCTCGGCGCGGGCGCCGACGTCGACGCCTCGGGTCGGTTCGTCGAGCAGCAGCACCCGGCAGCCGCGCAGCAGCCAGCGGGCCAGGACGGCCTTCTGCTGGTTGCCGCCGGAGAGGGTGCGCACGGGTACGGACGGGTTGTCCGGGCGCAGCGACAGTTCACGGGTCGCGGCTCGCGCCGCGCCCAGCTCGGCGCCCCGGTCGATCCAGCCCGCGCGTGCGAAGCGGGACAGGGAGGACACCGAGACGTTGCGGGTGACGGACTCCAGCATGAGCAGCGCCTGCGCCTTGCGTTCCTCGGGGGCCAGGCCGATCCCGGCGCGCACGGCGGCCCGTACGCTGCCGGGGCGGACCGGGCGGCCGACGACGAGGACGTGGCCTGCGTCGGGCTTGCGGGCGCCGTAGATCGTCTCCAGGATCTCGGAGCGGCCGGAGCCGACGAGTCCGGCGATCCCGACGATCTCGCCGGGCCGCACCACGAGGTCGAACGGGTCGAACTCGCCGCTGCGGGCGAGTCCCCGGACTTCCAGCACCGGTTCGCCTGCCGGGGGCAGGGCGGGGCGTCCGGGAAAGACGTACTCGACGTCGCGGCCCGTCATCAGGGTGACGACCTCGCGGGTCGGGGTGGTCTTCGCGGGCAGGCCGCGTGCCACCGCGCGGCCGTCCTTCAGGACGGTCACACGGTCGCCGATGCGGCGGATCTCCTCCAGCCGGTGGGAGATGTAGACGACGGCGACGCCCTCGGCGGTGAGTCCGGCGACCACCCGGAAGAGGTTGTCGACCTCGTCGGGGTCGAGCGCGGCGGACGGCTCGTCCATCACGATGAGCCGTACGTCATGGGACAGCGCCCGTGCCATGGAGACGATCTGCTGCTGGGCGGCGGACAACTCCCCCACCAGGCGGTTCGGTTGGATCTCAGGATGCCCGAGCCGTCGGAGCAGCGCGGCCGCGGCCGTACGGGCGGTGCGGCCCCGGACGACGAATCCCGCCACCGTGGGCTCGTGGCCCAGGTGGATGTTCTCGGCGACCGACAGGTGCTCCACCAGGTCGAGTTCCTGGTAGATGGTGGCGATGCCGAGCCGCATCGCGGCCATGGGCGAGCGGAGGGTGACCGGTTCGCCGCGCCAGTGGACGGACCCGGTGTCGGGCTGGTGGACGCCGGCCAGGACCTTGATGAGGGTGGACTTGCCCGCGCCGTTCTGGCCGAGCAGACAGTGGACCTCGCCCTCCTGCACGTCGAGGTCGACACCGTCGAGTGCCCGGACGCCGGGGAACGCCTTGGTGATGCCGGTCATGCTGAGCAGTGGTGGTTCCGGTGCCATGTGAGTTCCCCTCGGCGGGCGTGCGGGCCTGTTTCAGGGCGGTACGCCGACGGGTCGGGCGGACCGGGGCAGAGCAGAGCGGTGCGGTCGGTGCTTTTCTCGTCGTGCTGTTTCCTGCGTGCCGTCCGGCTGGTGGTGCCGGACGGCGTGGTCACGCGGGGGAGAACAGGTGGTCGCTGATGAGGCGGGCGGCGCCGATGACTCCGGCGTTCTGGCCCAGCTCGCCCAGCACGATGGGGAGGTTGCCGGTGGCCAACGGGAGCGACTGACGGTAGACCTGGGTGCGGATCGCGGCGAGCAGGGTGTGGCCGAGGCCGGTCACCCCGCCGCCGATCACCACGAGACCGGGGTTGAAGAAGCTGACCAGGCCCGCGATGACCTGGCCGGTGCGGGTGCCGCCCTCACGGATGAGGTCGAGCGAGACGGTGTCGCCGGCGGCGGCCGCGGCCGCGATGTCGACGGCGCTCAGGGTGCCGTTCGTCGTAAGGCGGGAGGCGAGTTCGGCCGAGAGTCCCTGGGTGGCCGCCTCCAGGGCGTCGCGGGCAAGTGCCGCCCCGCTGAAGTGGGCCTCCAGGCAGCCCCGGTTGCCGCAGGCGCAGGCGCGGCCGTCGGGTACGGCCTGGATGTGCCCGATGTCGCCCGCGCTGCCCGTGGCCCCCCGGTACACGGCACCGCCGACGACGATGCCGCAGCCGATGCCGGTGCCGATCTTGACGCAGAGGAAGTCGCCGACGGACCGGGCGACCCCGGCGTGCTGCTCCCCCAGCGCCATCAGATTGACGTCGTTGTCGACCATGACGGGGCAGCCGAGTTCCTGGCTGAGCGCCTCCCGCACGGGGAAGCCGTCCCAGCCGGGCATGATCGGCGGCGCGACCGGCACGCCCTCCGGGAAGCGGACGGGGCCCGGAACGCCGATGCCGGCGCCGTCGAACCCTTCCGCGAGCCCGGAGGACCGGAGTTTGCCCGCCATGGCCAGGACGTGCTCGAAGACCGCGACCGGGCCCTCGCGTACGTCCAGGGGCTCATTGACGTGGCCCAGCACTTCCAGTTCGGCGTTGGTGACGGCGACGTCGACCGAGGTGGCGCCGATGTCGATGCCGAGGAAGCGCAGGTTCGGGGCGAGCCGCAGATTGTGGGAGCGGCGCCCGCCGCGCGAGGCGGCGAGTCCGTCGGCCACGATCAGCCCCGTCTGCAGGAGCCGGTCCACCTCCACGGCCAGTTTGGACCGGGAGAGGTCGACCTGATCGCCCAGTTGTGCACGGGAGTTGGGTCCCTCGTCGCGCAACAGGCGCAGCAGCCGGGCCTGGTGGGCGTTGGCGGGTCGTGCCGTCATGCGTCTCACGAGTCCCTCCCCGCCTCGGTACCGGCCGTCCGTCGCGTTCTTTCGGGGGGAACGTAGCAGCGGCTGCCGGGGCTGGGAAGAAGTAGCGCGGGAATTCGTACCCACTTTCCCCACTCACAGGACAAAGGTCGGGGCGGACACGGACATCAGTGGGCGTGGTGCGCGGCGGTGTGGTGGCCGGTGTGGCCCGGCACGGTGCCGTCGGGCTTGGCCACCAGGAACAGGCCGGCCATCCCCATGTCGGAGTGGCTCTGCACGTGGCAGTGGTACATCCAGGCGCCCGCGCCGACGTGTTCGCCCGCGATGACCTGGAAGCCGAAGGAGTCCGCCGGTCCGGTGATCTTGTTGTCGACCACGCGACTGGGGTCGTCGGGGCCGGTCAGCAGGCCCGTGCGGTTGTCGGCCCAGCGGTGACCGTGCATGTGGAAGGTGTGGTAGTACTCGCCGTGCGTGATCATGATGATCTCGACGCGATCTCCCACCGTGGCCTCGAAGTCGGGGGTCTCCCCCGCCGTCCTGTTGTTGATCGTCATGTCGTTGAAGACGATCGTGAACTGCTTGTCCGGCAGAAGGTCGCCCTTGCGGCGTACGACGACCGGGCCGTACAGCCCCTTGCGGATGCCGCCGGTCCCGTGGTCGGTGCCCACGACGTGGTCGTGGTAGTGCCAGTAACCGGCGCTGCCCGCCTGCCAGGTGCCGTCCTTGCGGCGCCCCGGTGCGTGGGTGCGCCAGGTGTAGGTGCGGGTGCCGCCGGGTTCGACGTGGCTGCCGGTCATCCGGGTGCCGTCGTTGGCGATGTCGTAGTCGACGCCGTGGACGTGGAGGCTGGCGTCGGCGTCGGTCGCGTTCTCGAACTCGATGTGCAGGGTGTCGCCCTCGACCAGTTCGATGAGCGGGCCCGGCACGGTCGCCTTGCCCTTCTCCAGGCCGTACCCGAGCTGACCTCCCGGCAGTTTCTCGGCGTAGAGCTTGAGGTGGCGGACCTGGCCCCCGGCCGGGGCGGTGGGCGGCGACGGTTCCGCGGCGGAGGGGGCGGAGGCCACCGACAACGTCGCCGTCCCGGTGGCGGCGACCACGCTCCCGGCCAGCAGCCGTCGCCCGAAGGTCCTTCTGTCCAGAGCCATACCGGTCTCTCCAGTGCTGTGAGGAGACGGTCGGGGAGCGAGAGCCCCCTGGGGACGGCCACGGTAGAGCCGCACATCCCGTTTATCCACACCCAGGACAAAGTTGGTGAGATTCCGTCCATAGCTATTGGCGGGTCATCGAAAGGCGTCTAGCTTCTGGCGCTGTTGCTGAGACCACGGAGGGTGGGTGACCCATGCAGCGCGCACCACATCACCGGTCGAGATCCCGGCGGGCAGCGGCGGCGGCCCTGGCGGCCGGAGCCCTGGCGGCATCCCTGCTGAGCGGCGGCACCGCCGCCACGGCCAGTCCGTTCCCGGAACCGGAGGCGTCGGCGCTGCCGTCGCCGCCGGGCGGCAGACACGTCAAAGTGCTCGTCTTCCACGCCTCGGCCACCGAGGAGTCGCCGACCGTCGACGCGGGCATCGAGGCCGTCGAGGCGATCGGCCTGTCCGGTCCCGCCGACCAGCGCTTCAAGACCGTGGCCACGGACGACGCCTCGGTCTTCACCGATGACAAGCGGCTGGGCACCTTCAACGCCGTCGTCTTCCTGACCGGGGGCGGCGACGTCCTCGATCCCGAGCAGGAGGCCGGCCTGGAGGCGTATCTGGCGGCCGGGGGCGGCTTCCTCGGCATCCATGACGCGGCCAGGACGGAGCCGTACTCCGACTGGTTCACCGGCCTGATCGGCGCCCGGCCCGCGACCACGAGCCCGGCCTCAGTGCAGCGGGCCACCGTCGAGATCCCCGACCGGAGCCATCCGGCCACCAAGGACCTGCCGCTGGAGTGGAAGCGGCCCGACAAGTGGTTCAACTGGGCGAGCAACCCGACCGGCAAGGTGCACACCGTCGCCAAGGTCAGGGAGGCCAGCTACCAGCCGGGGGCCGGCGCCAACGGCGTGGACCACCCGGTCTCCTGGTGCCGGGACTACGCCGGCGGCCGGTCCTTCTACACGGGGATGGGCGGCACGGTGGAGTCGTTCGCGGAGACCGACTTCCGCGACCATCTCCGGGGTGCGCTGCTGTGGACGACCCGGCTCTCGCGCGCCGACTGCAAGGCGACCATCGACGCCAACTACTCGGCCGTACGCGTCACCCAGCCGAACCAGCCCGGCCAGCAGGACCAGATCGGCGAGCCGCACGGCATGGTCGTGGCGCCGGACGGGCGGGTGCTGTACATCGGCCGGGGCGGCGGCGTGAACGGCGCTCCCGTCGTCACCGACTGGAACAATCCCGACATCGGCAAGGGCATCGGCCAGATCCACGTCTACGACCCCGCGACGAAGAAGGTCACGCTCGCGGGAGCGCTGACCGTCTTCGGCAACAAGGGCGGCGGAGACGAACTGATCAAGGTCGAGGAGGGGTTGCTGGGCATCGAGCTGGACCCCGGCTTCGAGTCCAACGGCTGGGTGTACCTCCACTACACCCCGCACTCCGGCCTCGACCGTGACAAGCAGATCGCCGAACGCCGCGTCTCCCGCTTCACGTTGGACCGCGCGACGGACAAGCTCGACCTGGCCTCGGAGAAGGTCCTGCTGAAGTGGCCCGTACAGGTGCACAGTTGCTGTCACGCGGGTGGCGGGATGGCCTGGGACTCCAAGGGCAACCTGTACATCGCCACCGGTGACAACAACTCGTCCGGCTTCAGCGACGGTTACTCGGGCAACAATCCGCAGCCCAACTACAAGGGCCTGTCCTTCGCCGACGCCCGCCGCACCGCTGGCAACACCCACAACCTCAACGGCAAGATCCTGCGCATCCACCCGGAGCCGGACGGCACGTACACGCTGCCCGAGGGGAACCTCTTCACCGGCGAGGAGCAGGACGAGGGCGGCGGCAAGACCCGCGGCGAGATCTACGTGATGGGCGTACGGAACCCGGCGCGCATCTCCGTCGACAAGAAGACCGACATCCTCTACGCGGGCTGGGTCGGCCCCGACGCGGGCGCGCCGAGCACCACCTGGGGACCGGCGAAGTACGACACGTTCGCGGCGATCACCAAGGCGGGCAATCACGGCTGGCCGTTCTGCATGGGCAACAAGCAGCCCTACCGCGACCGCAACCTGCCGGACCCGACGAAGCCGCTGGGCTGGTACGACTGCGCCGCGCCGAAGAACGAGTCCCCGAACAACGACGGCCTGGTGAACCTGCCGCCCGTCACCGGCAACACCATCTGGTACTCCCCGCAAGGCGGCGCCCCCGACTTCCCGCGCAACGCCGCGGGCGTGCCCAGCTACAGGAACGAGGAGGCCACCTACCTGCTGCCGTGGCTCAAGGGCGGCGGCCAGGCCACGATGGACGGCCCGGTCTACCGCTACGACGCGGCGACGGCCGGCGCGAACGCGTGGCCCAGGTACTGGGACGGCAAGTGGTTCGTCGGTGACTTCTACGACGCGGACAACCCGCGCCACGCGGTGCTCACCGACCCGAAGACGGTCGGCAAGGGCGGGCTGCCCGTCACGGCGGAGTCGCTGAAGAAGATCATCCCGGTCGGGCAGGGCGGCATCCGCAATCTCATGGACTGGAAGTTCGCGCCCGACGGTTCGCTCTACGTCCTCGACTACGGCCGCGGCTTCTTCACCTCCGACTCCCAGTCCGCGCTGTGGCGTGTGACGTACAAGGGCGGCGAGGCCACCCCCGCCGCGAAGGATCTGGCCAGGAAGGCGGCACAGTGAGACATCGACCTCTGCGCCTGTACACCGCGCTGCTGGGCGCGCTGCTGCTGATGCTGGGGCTCACCTCGACGGCCGCCTACGGACGTGACGGTGACCGTGCGGCGGCCCAGACGCTGACGTGGACCGCGAGTTCACGCACCGACCAGTACGCCAGTTTCCCGACGACGGCGGTGGCCGGCCCGACCACGCTCGTGTTCGAGAACAGCGCCGCCACCGGCAACGACATCGGCATGCCGCACACGTTGACCTTCGACGTGTCGGACCCCGAGTACAACCACGACGTCCCGGTGAACATCCTGGCCAACCCCGGCGACGACAGCGGCGGCAAGCACACCGTCGACGTGACGCTGACGCCCGGCCGCTACCGCTTCTTCTGCAGCATCCCCGGTCACGGGCAGATGCAGGGCATCCTGACGGTGACCGAGCCGGGCGGCGAGGACACCACCGCGCCGACGGCCTCGGCCAAGGTCGAGGGGCAGAAGAACGCCGACGGGGCCTACGTCGGCTCGGCCACGGTGACGGTGTCCGCCTCGGACGACGCGTCCGGCGTGAAGTCGATCGAGTACGCGGTCGGCGAGGACGGCCCGTGGCAGGCGTACACCGCGCCTGTCGTCGTCGACCAGGTCGGATCGCACACCCTGCGCTACCGCGCCACCGACCAGGCGGGCAACGTGGCGGCCGCGAAGTCCGTGACCTTCGGCGTGGTCGCCCCGCCGACGGACGACACCACCGCGCCGGAGACCTCCGCGACGGTGAGCGGCGAGAAGGACGCCGAGGGCGACTACCTCACGATGGCGACCGTCACCGTCACCGCCTCCGACACCGGGTCGGGGGTCAACACCATCGAGTACGCGCTCGGCGCGGACGCAGCCTGGCAGCCGTACACCGCGCCGGTCATGGTGCACCAGGTGGGCCGGCACACCGTCCGCTACCGGGCGACCGACAAGGCGGGGAACGCGGCGGCCGCGAAGTCCGTGACCTTCACCGTCGTGGAGCCGCCCGCCGAGGACACGGCCGCGCCGGAGACCTCGGCCGTGGTGAGCGGCACCAAGAACTCCAACGGCGCGTACGTGACGAGCGCCAAGGTCACGGTCACCGCCTCGGACTCCGCGTCCGGGGTGGCCCGTGTCGAGTACTCGCTCGACGGGGGCCCGTACCTGGAGTACTCGTCCGCCGTCGTCGTGGACCGGCTCGGCTTCCACACGGTGGCGTACCGGGCGACGGACAAGGCGGGGAACACCTCCGCGGCCAAGTCCGTCACCTTCACCGTCGCGCAGGGCGGTGGCGTCCCGGCGCCCTCATGCCCCGAGTACGACGAGCGGCTGACGGTCATCGTGGGCACCGTCGACACGGGCGTGCCGAACCGGCTGACCCGCAGCCGGTGCACGATCAACGAACTGATCGAGGACGAGAAGGACTGGTCGTCGCAGGCCCTGTTCCTCAAGCACGTCGACAAGGTGCTCGACGGGCTCCTGACGGACGGCGTCATCGACCAGCGCGAGTTCACCAAGATCACCAAGGCCGCCAAGCAGTCGAAGATCGGCAAGCCCGGCCAGACGCAGGGCTACCGTGACCTGTTCGACGGCACGGAGGCTTCCCTGTCCAAGTGGGAGCAGGTCGGCGGCGGCCGGTTCGCCCTGACCGGCGACGGTGCCATCACCAGCAGTACGACGGTGGCGGGCATGGGCATGCTGTGGTTCCCGGAGCGCAAGTACGGCGACTTCTCGCTCAAGCTCCGGTTCCGCGACGACGCGCCGGGCACGGGCAACGCCAACGGCGGTGTCTTCATCCGGTTCCCGAACGTCCACGACCACCCCGAGGAGTCCCGCCCCGAGTGGGTCGCCATCAACTACGGGCACGAGATCCAGATCCTCGACAGCCCCACCGGCGACATGTACAAGACGGGCTCGGTCTACGGCTTCGACCGCGTGGGCCTGGGCGGCGCGGGGGTCACCCCGAAGGGCACCTGGAACGACTACGAGATCCGCGCGGAGGGCCAGCACTTCACGATCCTGCGCAACGGTGCCGTGATCAACGAGTTCGACAACGTCGGCGGCCAGGTCTTCACCCCGCCCCGCGCGGGTGACCCCGGCACCGACGGCCGGCGCTACGCGACGGGGTACATCGGGCTCCAGGTGCACAGCACGACGGACGTGATCTCGTACCGCGACATCCGCATCAAGGAGTTGTAGGCGACGGGAGAGCGAGGGCCCTCACCGCACCGGCGGTGGGGGCCTCTTCTCTGAACACCCGGCAACTCCCGTGCGGCGTAACGGCATTCACGGTAATGACCTGGTCAAGCCGTTCCCGCGCGTTGGCCACATGTTCACCGCCTTCCCCTGACGCGTCCCGCCAGGATGGGCGGAGAGTGATCGGCGGCCCGGCCTCTCGGCCGGGTCGACCGACACTCCGCAGGAGCGCGTCTCGCGCTCGAGAAGGGACAGCAATGGGCGAGTTGACCCGTCGTAGAGTCCTGGGGTCGGCCGCGGGTGCGCTGGGTGGCGCCGCGGCCTTGTCCCTGCTTCCGCCGAGCGTCCAGAAGGCCGTCGCCGCGGGGCCGCCCGCGGGCGGTTCGCCGCGCGACATCGAGCACGTCGTCCTGCTGATGCAGGAGAACCGGTCGTTCGACCACTACTTCGGCACCCTCTCCGGTGTCCGCGGCTTCGCCGACCCCCAGGCCCTTGAGCTGGACAGCGGACGCAGCGTCTTCTACCAGCCCGACGCGCAGAACCCCAAGGGCTACCTGCTGCCCTTCCACCTCGACACCCACTCCTCCAGCGCCCAGGCCATCCCGTCCACCAGCCATGCCTGGTCCGTGCAGCACCAGGCATGGAACGGCGGCAAGATGGACCAGTGGCTGCCCGCCCATCGCGCCGCCGACGGTGTCAACGGCCCGTACGTGATGGGCTACTACACGCGCGAGGACATCCCGTTCCAGTTCGCGCTCGCCGAGACCTTCACCGTCTGCGACAACTACTTCTGCTCGGTGTTCGGGCCGACCTGGCCCAACCGGCTGATGTGGATGACCGGTTCGCTCGACCCCGGCGGCACGCAGGGCGGCCCGGTCATCAAGAACTCGGCGCCCAAGCCGTACCAGTGGACCACCTACGCCGAGCGGCTCCAGGCGGCCGGGGTGAGCTGGAAGGTGTACCAGCAGGACGACGACTACGGCTGCAACATGCTGGAGCAGTTCGCCACGTTCAAGAACGCCGTCCCTGGCTCGGAGCTGTACGAGCGCGGGGTGCGCCCGCAGCCCGAGGGCACCTTCGAGGACGACGCGCGCAACGACCGCCTCCCGGCGGTGTCCTGGATCATGCCGACCAGCTTCCAGTCGGAGCACCCGGACTATCTCCCGGCGGCCGGCGCGGACTTCGTCGCCTCGAAGATCGAGGCCATCGCGTCCAACCCGAAGGTGTGGCGCAAGACCGCGTTCATCCTCAACTACGACGAGAACGACGGCCTGTTCGACCATGTACCGCCGCCGGTGCCGCCCGCCGGGACGCCGGACGAGTTCGTGCAGGGGTTGCCCATCGGGGGCGGCTTCCGGGTGCCGGCGATCGTGATCTCGCCCTGGACGGTGGGCGGCTGGGTCGCCACGGAAGCCTTCGACCACACCTCGGCGCTGCAGTTCCTGGAGCACGTCACCGGGGTGGAGGAGCCCAACATCAGCGACTGGCGCCGCAGCACCTTCGGCGACCTCACCAGCGCCTTCCGCTTCCGCTCGGCCCGCCCACGCCCGCCGCGCCTGCCGGACGACACGGCGGAGCAGCTCGAGAAGGCGAAGGAGGAGGTGGCCACACTTCCCAAGCCGACGCTACCGGGGGCGGACCAGACCTTCCCACGCCAGGAACACGGGAGGCGGCCGCACCTGTGAGGTCCGGCCTGAGAGGCCGGTGCCGCTCGTGGCACCGGCCCTGACTTCCCCTGGGAGTTGGCCACTTCCGCTGATCCGCCCCCTCCCCCGGTGTGATGATCGATCCGTGACCAAAGGACCCGGACCGGCCGAAAGCGTCGGGTGGAGAGGGATAGCGGCAGCAGCTCTCCCCCTCTACCTGGCGATGCTCGCCGCCTCGGCGGGGGCCCTGGTCGACACCGCGCTGCTCGGCAACCACTCCACCGCGACGCTCGCGGCGTTCGCCGTCGCCATGGCCGTGTTCAGCCCTGCGACGGCCACGGTGGCGGGCGCGCTGCGTGGCGTGATGCCGTTCGTCACGGCGTGCAGAGAGCAGCCTGAGCGGCTGCTGTCCGTGGTGCGCGGCGGGACGTGGCTGGCGGTCGTGGTCGGTTCCCTCGCGGCAGCGGCGGTCGCGGCGGTTCCGCTGATCGGGGAAGCCACCGGAGTACCCCGTGCCGCCCTCGACGAGCTGGGGATCTTCCCCGTCCTGCTGGCCGGCAGCGTTCTCGCCGTCGCGGTCGGCTCGTCGGCCACGTCCGTCCTGGTCGCGCTGGGCCACTCGAAGCTGGTGATGCGGGCCGGGTTCCTCGGCACCGCCGCGTCCGTCACGCTGTCGGTCCTCCTCGTGGGTGGACCGGGACCACTGCCGAGTCACGGGCTCACAGGGGCGGGCGTCGCCATGCTCACCTCCAGCGTGATCAGCGCGGTGGCCGCCCAACTGGCCCTCCGCCACGCCACCGTGCTGACCGGCAGCTCCCTTCGCCCGGGCAGGCCGGATGTGAAGCGGGTCTGGAAGCTGGGCGCCGTGGGGATTCCGCTGGCCGTCACGGTACTCGTCAAGTTCGCCGTCCTGGGCGTACTGACCTTCGCCGCGGCCCGGACCGGGACGGACAGCGCGGCGGTGCACAGCGTGGGCATCACGCTGGTCAATCTCGTCTTCACGGCCGCGGTGGCGGTCGGCCAGGCCACCGTCCCGCTGGTCTCCGACCATGCGGAGAAGCGTGACAGCGCGAGTGTCCGCCGCGGCGTCCGGGCCGGGACCGGGCTGGCACTGGCCGTGACCGGGGCCGTCGCGGGGGCGTTAATCGTCCTCAGCCGATGGGTCGTTCCGCTGTTCACCGCGGACGCCGAGGTGCGGCCACGGATCACGGACCTTCTGCCGCTGGTGCTGGCTGTGGTCGTCACCGACGCGCTGCAGGCGGTCGTCGGGTTCGGCCTCATCGGGCTCAAGCGGACGGTGCCGAGTTTCGTGTCGACCTTCCTCTGCTACGGAGTCCTGGCCGCCGTCGCCGTACCGGTCGCCCGCGCCAGGGGTCTGGCCGCCCTGTGGACGGCTCTCGCTCTCGCCAACTTCCTCCAGGCTGCCGGCAAGGCGTACTCCTTCCGCAGGCACAGCGCGTTCACCGAGGACGGCACCGTGCCGGACGGCGCCGCGCTCCGCTCTCGGCGCCCAGCGCCTCCGGGCTGACAGAGCGGTCAGAGCGACGCCGTGAGCCGCCGCAACGCCGCCTGTCCCGGTGGGCCCCACGTCGGCTTGCCTCCCGGGCGGCCCTGATCGCCCGCGTGGCCGATGTGGATGCCGGCGAGGGCACGGAGGACCGCCCAGCCCCGGGCACGGCGCAGGGTCGAGGGGTCCGGGGTGGGGTGGTAGGCGGTGTGGAAGCGGTCGAGGGCTCCGTCGGGCAGGAGGAGCCAGGCGGAGGCGAGGTCGAAGGCCGGGTCACCGGCGAAGAGGTCGCCGAAGTCGATGACGCCGGAGAAGGTGCCGTCGGTGGTGAGGATGTTGGCGGGGTGCAGGTCGCCGTGGAGCCAGAGGCGGGGGCCTGTCCATTCGGGCGCGGCGGCGTCCTCCCAGACCGCGCGGACGGCGTCCGGGTCGTGGACGAGTCCCGGTCCGGCGGCCGAGGCGAGCGCGCGGTCCAAGCCTTCGGCGGTGTCGGCCAGTCGGCCGCCGCGGTCCCTTCCCGTGGGCGCCTCGTCGGGGGCGGGGCGGTGAAAGGCGGTCAGGAAGGCGGCGAGGGTGTCGGCCGCCTCGGCGGGGCGGGTCGCGGGGGCGCGGTCGGCGGGCTCGCCCGGTACCCAGGTGGTGACGAGCCAGGGCCGGGGGAAGCGCGCGGTGGGCTCACCCAGGCGCTGCGGGACGGGGATCGGGAGGGGGAGGCCGGTCGCGAGGAGCGGCAGCCAGGTGTGTTCCTTGCGCAGCAGCGCGTCCGCCGACTCCGTCGCCCAGGGCATGCGGACGGCGAGGTCGTCGCCGAGCCGCCACACCTGGTTGTCCCAGCCGAGCGCTCCGAGCTTCAGGGGGCGGTCCGCCAGGTCGGGGTGCTGCTCGCGCAGCAGATCCCGGATCAGGTCCGCCGTGATGTCCGTCCCGGTGACTGTCATGGGGAGACACGGTAGCGGCACGCTTAGGCCGGATGCCGGTCCGGGATGCGCGCCCCGCGGGTCGCGCCACAGGATTTGGATCATGCGGAACTCCACTGACACTCCGTCCTGTCCCCGGTATGCGCGGCGCGGTGGTGCCCGGCATGCCATATCCGCGGCGGCCGTCTGCGGTGTCCTGCTCGCGGTGGCCACGTCCTGCGGGGACACCGACGGGCGGGCGCGCTCCGGCGGCGCCGCGGGCAACGGCAACCCCGCCGTGTCCGGCTCCTCCAGTCCGGCGACCGGCACCGGCGTCCCCGGCGTCGGGGCGCGGATGGGCGAGCAGATACCGTCCGCCACCCGGCAGCTCGTGGTCGTCTACGGCGACGACCGGGACTCCGCCGAGGGCCTCGCGGTGCTGTACGAGAAGCAGGGCGCCCAGTGGAAGCAGTCCGCGAGCTGGCCGTCGCACAACGGCCGCCGGGGCTGGACGACGGACCATCAGCTCGACGACGAGCGCAGTCCCGTCGGCGTCTTCAGCCTCACCGACGCCGGAGGCACGCTGCGCAGCCCGGGCAGCAAGCTGCCGTACTGGTACGACGACAACGCCTACGCCGCTTCGGTGAACCAGGACGACGAGGCCCACGCCCACGACTTCGACTACGTCATTGCCATCAACTACAACCGGCTCAAGGGCACCCCGCCCTATGACTGGAGCCGTCCCGAGGGCGTGGAGAAGGGCGGCGGCATCTGGCTGCACCTGGACCACGGTGACGGCACGTCGGCCTGCGTGACCGTTCCGGAGGCAGGCATGAAGACCCTGCTGCGCACCCTCGACCCCGCCGACCACCCGGTCGTGATCATGGGCGACCGCGAGCGCCTCAAGAGCTGAGCGGAACCCGTCCGTCACACGCGTATCGGCCGCGGCGATTCGGCCAGTGCCACGCGAGGGCCCGACGCGGTGAGTCCTGCGGCGCGTTTCCCGGTCTCCCGGAATCACGCCTCGCGATACGGACTCCGCTGCGGCCGAAACACGTGTGTTCGATATCCGTCTCCCTGTCGTTGACCCCGGTGCCGCATCGTCCACCGGATTCCGTCACGCAGGGAGACGCGCAGTTGAGCACATCGTCCCGTACCGTCCCACCGCCCGCCCCGGCGGAGATCACCTACTCCGGGCACTACTCCGTCAACCCGCTCGGCGAGGCCAGCTTCCGCGGCCTGTGCGCCCAACTCCCGCGTGTGCTGGGCCGGATCACGGCCATGGCGTGGGCCATCGACCGCCGTGCCGTCCTGCTGCTGCTCGCCTGCCAGGTGGCGACCGGTGTGGCGGCCGCCGTACTGCTGACCGCCACGGCCAGGGCCATGACCCCGCTCCTCGGTGCGGGCGCGATGGCGGACCGGCTGCGGGCGGCCCTGCCCGCGCTGCTCGTCGTCGCCTGCGCGAGCGCCACGGCCCGGACCGCGCTGGCCGTCGCCCGCTATGCCGAACGCCGCATCACTCCCCGGCTGACGACCGCCACGGACACCGCTCTGGTCGAGGCCGTCTGCCGGGTGGAGGCGGCCGCCTGTGCGGTGGACGGCTTCTCCGACCGGCAGGAAGCCGCCGAGATGGGCGTGACGCGTACGCAGGTCATGGTGATGGACGCCCAGCGCTTCGTGTCGGCCCTGATCAGGATGGTCACCGCGGGCGCGGTCGTCACCGTGCTCAACCCGCTGGTGCTGCCGCTGCTCCTGCTGGCCGTCGCCCCGGCCGCCGTCGGGGCCGTCCTGACCGCGCGGGTGGACTACGACATCCACTACGCCAACATCGCGGACCGCAACGTCCGGGGCATGACCCGCTGGTGGGCGACCACCCCGAAGTACGGCGACGAGGTCCGCGCCAACGGCATGACCGACTACCTCCTGTACTGGTACCGGGCCCTGTCCGAACGGGTGGACCGGCGCACCCTCGCCGCGGCCCCGAGGACACTGCGGATCGCGCTCCTCTCCTCCTTCGCCGGCGGTGTCTTCCTCACCGCGACCTGGGGGATGCTCGCCTGGCTGGCCGTCACCGGCCGGGTCGCGCCGCCCGTCGCCGCCACCGCCGTCGTCGCGGTGCAGACCACGCTGTCCGCGCTGTCCCAGCTCGTCGTGGAGGGCGCGGCCGTCTTCCACACGAGCCTCTACCTCGGTGACATGCAGGCGTTCTTCGACCACGCCGCCGAGCGCGCGCCGAGGCGGGGCGGCGCGGTCGTCCAGGCGCCGGTGGAGGAGATCCGGCTGGACGAGGTCAGCTACCGGTATCCGGGCAAGGACCGCCCGGCCGTGGACGGGGTCTCCCTGACGCTGCGGCGCGGCGAGATCCTCGCGGTCGTCGGTGTCAACGGCTCCGGCAAGAGCACCCTGACCAGGCTGATCACCGGCATCTACCTGGCGGACAAGGGCCGGGTGGTCTGGAACGGCACGGATCTCGCCGGCGCAGATCCGGCGACCGTCTGGGACAGCACCGGTCTGGTGCCGCAGATCTTCGCGCAGTGGCCGCTGCGGGTCCGGGAGAACGTCACCCTCGGCCAGCCCCGCAGCCATGACGACGGCCCGGTCCGGGACGCGGTCGAGGCGGTCGGCATGCGCGAGACCGTGGAGGAGCTGCCCGCCGGTCTGGACACCCTCCTCGCCCGCGAGATCTTCGGCGGCACCGAACTCTCCGGGGGCCAGTGGCAGCGGCTCGCCTGCTCCCGGGCGCTGTACCGCCGCCCGCCCCTGCTGATCCTGGACGAGCCCACGTCCCAGATGGACCCGCACGGCGAACACGCCATCTTCGAGCACATCAAGGCCATCTCCGCCGACCGGATCACGATCGTCATCACCCACCGCCTGGAGAACACCAGGATCGCCGACCGCGTCGTCGTCATGGACCGGGGCCGGATCACCGAGCAGGGCACGTACGACGACCTCGTCCACGCCGGGGGCACCTTCGCCGGCCTGCTGCGCCTGTCCCAGGACAGGTGAGAGCCGTGGCACGGGTCTCCCGGCGAAAAGGGGGAACGCGTCAGGCGGAACGGAAAGGGCCGCTCGCGCGGGAGCGGGCGGGCCCGGCGGGGACATCGCGCGGGTGAGTGCCGTGCGGCGAGGAGGCGACATGGGTGGCGACGGCAACAGTGCCTACGGCCACAAGAAGTTCAACCGGTCCAGGAGCCACTTCACGGACCGGATCACCGCCGACGGGCGCGACGGGTGGCCGGTGGAGTCCGGCCGTTACCGGCTGGTGGTCTCGCGGGCCTGTCCGTGGGCGAGCCGGGCGGTGATCTCGCGCCGTCTGCTGGGGCTGGAGCGGGCGCTGCCCATGGCGGTGACCGACCCGGTCCAGGACGACCGGAGCTGGCGGTTCACCCTGGACCCCGGCGGCCGGGACCCGGTGCTCGGCATCCGGTACCTCGCCGAGGCGTACGAGAAGCGGGAGCCGGGCGCGCCCGGCGGGGTGAGCGTGCCGGCGATCGTGGACGTGCCCAGCGGTGAGCTGGTCACCAACGACTACCAGCAGCTCACCCTGGACCTGGCCACCGAGTGGACGGCCCTGCACCGCGAGGGTGCGCCGGACCTGTATCCGGAGGGGCTGCGGGACGAGATCGACGAGGTGATGGCCGAGGTCTACAGGGACGTCAACAACGGGGTGTACCGCGCCGGGTTCGCCTCGGACCAGGAGCAGTACGACAAGGCGTGCGCCGGGGTGTTCCAGCGGCTGGAGGCGCTGGCCGAGCGGCTGGCGGGGCAGCGCTATCTGGTCGGGGACACGATCACCGAGGCGGACATCCGGCTGTTCACCACGCTGGTCCGCTTCGACCCGGTCTACCACGGCCACTTCAAGTGCAATCTGTGGAAGCTCACGGAGAACCCGGTGCTGTGGGCGTACGCGCGGGACCTGTTCCAGACGCCGGGCTTCGGGGACACGGTCGACTTCGACCACATCAAGCGGCACTACTACCAGGTGCACTCCGGGATCAATCCGACCGGCATCGTGCCGCTCGGCCCGGATCTCTCGGGCTGGCTGAGCCCGCACCACCGCGAGGAGTTGGGCGGCCGGCCGTTCGGCGAGGGGACGCCTCCGGGCCCGGTGACACCGCACGAGCGGGTGGGGCCGCGAGGTCTGCCTGCATGAGGGCGGCAGGACGAGGAAGAAGCGTGACATGGCGAAGAACAAGACCAAGAGGAAACTCTCGCTCACCTACAAGCCGGTCGGCTTCGTGATGAGCTGGGCCGGCGGTGCGCTGGCCGGACTGGCCTTCCGCAAGGCGTGGATGGCGATACGGCACGAGGAGGACGCGCCCGACGCCCTGGACCGGGACCGCGGCTGGGGCGAGGTACTGTTCGCGGCCGCCGTGCAGGGCGCGATCTTCGCGGTGGTCCGCAGCGCCGTGGACCGTACCGGGGCCAAGGCCATCGAGCGGTCGACGGGTGTCTGGCCGGTGGCCGAGAAGGGCGGCCGGGACTGAGCGCACGAGGACCGGGGGTGGCGGGCGCCGTGTCGGGCCGGCCACCCCCGGTCCTCGTCTCCGGCTCAGCCCTGCTTGGGCGCGGTGGGCGGGACGAGCCGCACTGTGAAGGAGTGGCCCGCCGGATCGGAGTAACCGCGCTCCTCGTGCGGGCCGACCGCGTCCCGGGTCTCGATGGGCCTGCCCCCGAGCGAGACGATCCGCCGCTCGGCGGCGTCCAGGTCGTCCACCATGAACTCGACATGGGCCTGGAGGGAGTTCTCCGGGCGGGGCCAGCTCGGGGGCGTGGCGTTCACATCACGGCGGAAGGCGATACGGAAGCCGTCCGCACCCCGCATCTGCACCAGGTTGGCGGAGGCGACGGTCTGCTCGCCGTCCAGGAACTCCTCGTAGAACGAGGCCAGTTTCTCCGGCTCGGCACAGTCGAGTACCACCACGCCCGCTTTGACCAGCGTCATGCTTCCTCCCAGAAAGTCGCCTCCCCTGCGACTGTCCCGGGCCGCCCGATTCAGTCGGCGGTCTTCGCGGGGATCAGTCCGCGAGGTCGACCAGGAACTTCCGGGCGGGACAGAAGAAGGTGACCCCGGTGACCGCCCGCGAGTAGTCGAGGATGCGGTCGTGCAGGGGCGGCGGGTCGCCGATGAACATGCGCTCCAGCATCTTCTCGGTGACCCACAGGTGGCGGGAGTAGCCGATGAAGTAGGTGCCGTACTCGCCCTTGCCGGGCGTGGCGAACGGCATGTTGTCGCGGAGGATGTCGTGCTCGCCCTCGGCGTCCTGGATGGTGCACAGGGTCTTGTGCGACTTCTGCCCCTCGGTCGCGTCGGGCAGCTCGATGTTGTCGAACTTGGTGCGCCCGATGACCTGTTCCTGCGTCTCGGTGGTCTGGGCCCGCCAGTCCTTGAGGTCGTGCAGGTACTTCTGGATGACCACGTAGCTCCCGCCCTCGTACGCCGGGTCCTCCTCGCCGACCAGGGTGGAGGCCGGCAGGGAGAGGCCGATCGGGTTGGCGGTGCCGTCCACGAATTCCAGGAGATCGCGGCCGTTGTAGTACCGGAATCCGGTGACGTCGTCCACGGCGGTCACGGAATCACCGAACGCCTCGAGGAGGATCTTCTCGAACTCGACGACGAGATCGACCGAATCCGCACGAATGTGGTAGAGGAGGTCACCCTCCGTGGCGACCGCGGTGTGCTGGGCGCCGCGGATCTCCTGGAAGGGCTTGAGTTCCTTCGGCAGCGGTTTGCGCGTCAGCGGTTCCCAGGCGTGGTGCGAGATACCGAGATTGCAGGTGAACACGCCGGTGTTCACCTGGATCTTGATGTCCTTGACCAGGTCCTCGATGCTCGCCACCACGGACCGCGCCTTGTCCATGGCTTCCTCGCCGCTGTTGATGGTCAGCACCAGGAAGGCGGCCGCCGCGGTCATCGGCGCGTCGATGTACTGCGGCTCGGTCTTCAGGGCGTGCTTGGCGGCGGCGGTCTGATCCATGGCCTCTCCCGGTGAGCGGCCTGCGGGGAAACGCAGGCAGGGCGGTGCGTAGCGGGGCGAATCCGGCCAGTCCAGCATCGGACACCGTACGGCGGTCCGCCACCGGCGTCGGAGCCGGAAGGTCGGCCATTCAGGTGATCCCTGAGGTGCCGTACGGCTGCGGCTGCCCAGAAATCACGGGCCCGCCGGGCATTTTCCGGCTCGCGGGGTGATCGATTCGAAGTGGCAGCCTGACGAAGGCGGGCCGAAACTGAAGCGGCAGTTCGTGATTCAGAGAAGAGCACGTGGCCGAGCAAGCGATCCAGACGATCTCCAGGAGATCACATGGTGGAACAGTCCTCGGACGTCCATATAGAAGGAACGGACGCGAAAACCGTCGTCGGCCGGCCCGGTCCGGTCCAGGCGGTGGTGGATACCGGAACGCGGCTGGCGGATGCGCTGGCCGACGTCATGGGCGTGGACAGCGTTGCGGCCGATGCGCACTTCTTCGACGGCCTCGGTGCCAACTCCCTGGTCATGGCGCAGTTCTGCGCACGGGTCCGGAAGCGGGAGGATCTGCCCTCCCCGTCCATGAAGGACATCTACCGGTACCCCACGATCAGCGCCCTCGCGGCCGCTCTCGCCGAATCCGCCCCCGCTTCCGCCGGCTCCCCGGACGCCCTGGCGCCCGCCGCTCCGGTGTCGCCGCCGGAACCGGTCACTCGCGCGAGCACGCTCGCGCACACCCTTTGCGGCACGGCACAGTTGCTGATCTTCCTGGGATATTCGCTGGTGGCCGGTTTCGTCACCGCGAGCGGTTATGAATGGGTGGCAGGCGGCTCGGGCGAGCTCGACGTATATCTGCGGTCCCTGGTCTTCGGCGGTATCGGATTCGTGGCGCTGTGCGCCTTCCCGGTCGTCGCCAAATGGGTGCTGGTGGGGCGCTGGAAGGCCGGTGAATTCCCGGTCTGGGGCCTTGCCTACCTGCGCTTCTGGGTCGTCAAGGCCCTGCTGCACGCCAATCCGATGATCCTCTTCATCGGCAATCCCCTGTACGTGCTGTATCTGCGGGCACTGGGCGCGCGGATCGGCAAGGGGGTCACGATCCTCTCCCACTCCGTCCCCGTCTGCACCGACCTGCTGACGATCGGCTCGGGCACGGTGATCCGCAAGGACACGTTCTTCCTCGGCTACCGGGCGCACGCCGGGCGTATCCAGACCGGCCGGATCAGCATCGGCCGGGACGTGTACATCGGGGAGAAGACCATCCTGGACATCGACACGTCGATGGGTGACGGCGCCCAGCTCGGGCACTCCTCGTCGATGCACCGCGGCCAGGCCGTCCCGGACGGCGAGCACTGGCACGGGTCCCCCGCGCAGCCGACCGATGTCGACTACCTGCGGGTCGCGCCGGCCCGGTGCGGCACCGCCCGCCGGGCCTGGTTCGGGCTCGCCTCGCTGCTCCAGTTGTTCCTGCTGTACATCCCGCTGGGCGTGGGTGGTCTGTACATGCTGTTCAACGCGGTGCCCGCGGTCCGCAGACGGCTCGACCCCGAGACGGCTCTGCCACTGCGGGAGCTGTTGACCGACGCGGTGGTCCTCTCCCTGGTGCTGTTCGTCGGCTTCATCGTCCTGGGCCTGATCCTCCTGCGCACCCTGCCGCGCCTGCTGAGCCTCGTGGTCCCGGCGGACCGGGTGTTCCCGCTCTACGGGTTCCGGTACGCGGTGCACCGGGCGACGGCGCGGACGACGAACATCAAGTTCTTCGCCTGGCTCTTCGGGGACAGCTCGTACATCGTGAACTACCTGCGCGGCATCGGGTACGACCTCTCCCACGTCGAGCAGACCGGGTCCAACTTCGGCACCGAGCTGCAGCACGAGACTCCGCTGCTGGTCTCGGTGGGCAGCGGCACGATGGTGGCCGACGGGCTCTCGGTGATCAACGCGGACTACTCGGCCACGTCGTTCCGGGTGTCGCGGGCGACGATCGGGGCGCGCAACTTCCTGGGCAACAACATCGCCTATCCCATCGGCGGCCGGACGGGCGAGAACTGCCTGCTGGCGACGAAGGTGATGGTGCCGCTCGACGGGGAGATCCGTGAGGGGGTCGGGCTGCTCGGTTCACCGAGCTTCGAGATCCCGAGGTCGGTGGAGCGCGACGCCCGGTTCGACGGCCTGCGGACCGGGGACGCGCTGAACCGGAGCCTCTCCGCGAAGAATCGTTTCAACCTGCGCTCGATGGCCTTCATGCTGTTCGTGCGCTGGCTGCACGTCCTCGCGCTCACGATCCTGGCCCTGGCCACCGTGGAGCTGTACGGCGTGCTCGGTCACGTCGTGATCGCCACCTACATGGCGCTGACCCTGGCCCTGACCACCCTCTACTACGTGCTGCTGGAGCGCTGCCTCACCCGCTTCCGCCGGCTGCGCCCCATGCTGTGCTCCATCTACGACCCCGCCTTCTGGGCGCAGGAGCGTCTGTGGAAGGTGCCGGACCGGCACCTGAACATCTTCAACGGAACCCCCTTCAAGGCCCTGGTCTGGCGCCTGATGGGTGTCCGCATCGGCCGCAGGGTGTTCGACGACGGCTGCTACATGACGGACCGCACGCTCGCCACCATCGGCGACGACTGCACCCTGAACGCCGGCAGCAAGGTCCAGTGCCACTCGCAGGAGGACGGCACGTTCAAGTCCGACGACACCACGCTCGGCGCCGGCTGCACCCTGGGCGTCGGCTCGCACGTGCACTACGGCGTGACGATGGGCGAGGGCGCGCGGCTGGCGCCCGACTCCTTCCTCATGAAGGGCGAGGAGGTCCCCGCGCACGCGCGCTGGGGCGGCAACCCCGCCGTGGAGATGCCGGAGGCCGTGGTGCGGCCCGTCGGTACCGGCCGCAGGACCCCACCGTCCGTGGACAGCGCCCCTGCGGCGTCCGTGAGTTGAGGGAGCATTCGATGGGAACGCGTGTGCAGGCGGACCGGGAGTTCTGGAGCGGTGTGCTCACCGCCGGTGGACTCACCGCGGTACCGCGGTGGGCCGAGGTGCCGGCGCCCGGTACGGCGGAGCACGAGGTGCCGGTGCCCCGGGCCGTGGGCGAACTGGCGCGACGGCTGGAAGTACCGGCCGACGCCGTGCTCCTGGCGGCGCACGCCAAGGTGCTGTCCGCCCTCTGCGGTGAGCAGGACGTGGTGACGGGGTACGCCGCCGACGGGGACGGCGAGCCCCTGCCGTGCCGCCTCGCCGTCTCCCCCGGCACCTGGCGCGAGCTGGTGTCGACGGCTCACCGCGCGGCGGCCGAGGTGATGGCGCACCGGGACGTCCCGCTGGACGGGCTGCGACGCGAACTGGGTCTCACTGAGCCGCCGTTCGAGGTGGTCTTCGGTCCCTTGAGCCCGCTGACCGGTGACCGTGTCCTGCACGTGCACGGCTCCGAGGACGGACGGCTGGTCCTGCGGTACCGGACCGACGTCCTGGACACCGCGAGCGCGGCCCGGATCGCGGGCTACCACGTGCGGGCCCTGGAGCTGATGGCGGCCGACCCGGACGCCGGGCACACGGCGGCGCGCCTGCTGTCGGCCGAGGAGCGGCACGAGCAGTTGGAGGGGCTCGCCGGTCCCGCGCGGGAGCTGCCGGACTTGCGGGCGCACGAACTGTTCGAGCGGCGCGTACGCGAGCACCCGGACGCGGTGGCGGCGGTGCACGGCGGCCGGCAGTGGACGTACGGCGAACTCGACCGCCGGGCCAACCGGCTGGCGCGGGCCCTGCTGGCACGCGGGCTGGAGCGCGAGGGCGTGGTGGCCGTGGTCACCGAGCGCGATCTCGACTGGCTGGCCGCGACGCTGGCCGTGTTCAAGGCGGGCGGCGTCTACCTGCCGATCGAGCCGCACTTCCCGCCCGGCCGCATCGCGGCCACCCTCTCGCGGGCCGGGTGCCGGCTGGTGCTGACCGAGTCGGGCAGTACCGACACACTCGACCAGGCGCTGGCCGACGTTCCCGGGGCCGAGAGGCTGCTCGTCGAGGACGCGTACGCCGAAGGCCACGCGGACGACGACCTCGGTGTGGCGGTGGACCCCGGTCAGCTCGCCTACATCTACTTCACCTCCGGCTCCACCGGCGAGCCGAAGGGGGCGATGTGCGAGCACGCGGGGATGCTCAACCATCTCTTCGCCAAGATCGACGACCTGGGTGTCGGCGAGGGCGGTGTGGTGGCGCAGACGGCACCGCAGTGCTTCGACATCTCGCTGTGGCAGTTGATCTCCGCGCTGCTGGTGGGCGGACGGACGCTGCTGGTGGAGCAGGACGTGCTCATGGACGTGGAGCGGTTCGCCGACACGCTCGTGGGCGGCCGGGTCGGGGTGACCCAGCTCGTGCCCTCGTATCTGGAGGTCCTGGTCTCCTACCTGGAGCGGCACCCGCGCGACTTCCCGGACCTGCGCTTCGTGTCCGTGACCGGTGAGGCGCTCAAACCGGAGCTGGTCCAGCGCTGGTTCGCCGTCCAGCCCGGCATCAAGCTGGTCAACGCCTATGGCCTGACCGAGACTTCGGACGACACCAACCACGAGATCATCGACGGGGTGTGCGACCGCGTCCTGCTGGGACGTGCCGTGAACAACGTGCGCGTCCTGGTCGTGGACGAGCGGCTGGAGCTGGTGCCGCTGGGCGCGCCGGGGCTGATCGCCTTCTCCGGGGTCTGTGTGGGCCGGGGCTACGTCAACGACCCCGAGCGGACCCGTGAGGCGTACCTGGAGGACCCCTACCGGCCGGGCGAGCGGCTCTACCTGGGCGGTGACTGGGGGCGCTGGCACGCCGGCGGCAAGCTGGAGTTCCTGGGGCGCCGGGACAACCAGGTCAAGATCCGGGGCTTCCGCATCGAGATCGGCGAGATCGAGAACACGCTGCTGCGGGTTCCGGGGGTGCGGGACGGCGCGGTGGTCGTGGCCGAACGAAGCGGACAGGGGCCTCAGTTGGTCGCCTTCTACGCCGGGCGCGAGTTGCCGGTGGAGGAACTGCGCGACGCGCTGGGCGCGGCTCTCCCGGCGTACATGGTCCCGGCGGCCTTCCACTGGCACCAGGCGCTGCCGCTGACGGCCAACGGCAAGACCGACCGCAAGGCGCTCACCGTGCTGGCCGGGCGGAGCGCGCCCGCGACCCCGGCCGACGGCGGGGACCGGGAGCCGCGTACCCCGGCCGAGCGGCGGCTGGCGGCCGCCTGGGCGGTGCTGCTGGGGGTGCCCGAGGAGCGGATCGGCCGCAGGGACCACTTCTTCGACTCCGGCGGCACCTCCCTGACGGCGGTGAAGCTGACGATCGCGCTCGACCGCGCGGTGTCCCTCAAAGACATCACCCGCAACCCGGTACTCGCCGACCTGGCGGCCCTCCTGGAGGGTGCGGCCGAGCAGAGCGGGGAGCTGCTCCAGCCGCTGGCGGAGGCGGACGGGACGCCGGAGTGCGCGCTCGTGTGCTTCCCGTACGCGGGCGGCAACGCGGTCAACTTCCAGCCGATGGCGAGCGCGTTGGCGGGCGGCGGGATGTCGGTGCTCGCGGTCGAGCTGCCCGGTCATGACCTCGCCGGACGGCAGGAAGCGTTCGGCTCGATCGCCGAGGTGGCGGAGCGGGTCGCGGCCGAGATCACCGCGCGTGGTCTGACCCGGGTCATGCTGTGGGGCCACTCGTCGGGCGCGGCGCCGGCCGTGGAGACGGCCCGCAGGCTCGCCGAGCGCGGGGTCGAGGTGACGCGGCTGTTCGTCGGCGCCCAACTGCTCGGCACGGCCGCCGAGCGACGGGCCGCCGCGGAGGCGCTGTCGGTCCGCGACGACGCCGAGATCGCCGCGCGGCTGGCCGAGGAGGGCGGCTACGTCGAACTGGCGGAGCTGACCGCGCGGCACTCCGAGCGCGTGGGAGCCGCCTACCGGCACGACTGCCTGTCCGCCCACCGGTACTTCCGCGACGCGCTGGAGAACCCGCCGGCGGCGCGGCTGTCGGCCCCGGTGTCGGTGGTGGTGGCTGCCGACGACCCGTACACGGCCGGGTACACCGGCTCCCACGGGGACTGGCTGCTGCTGGCCGACCACGTGGACCTGCACGAACTCCCCGACGGCGGGCACTACTTCCCGCGCCTGCGCCCCACCGAGGCGGCGAAGGCCGTGCTGGCCGCCGCCGAGCCGCTGGCCTCCTCCTGACCCCTGCCCCAGCCCGATGACGGGCGACCGAAAGGAAAACCGAGATGTCGACCTCATCCCTGGCAGCCCCGCTCGACGTGGAGCTGCGGCCGGGCAGACCGCCGGTGGCCCGTATCGACGCCCCGGCCGATGTACCGGGCTGGGCGGCCCAGTACCGCGACGTGCTGCGCGCCCAGGTCACCGAGCACGGCTCCCTGCTGGTCCGGGGCCTGGGGCTGCGCGACCCGGAGCAGGTCGGTGCCGTCTTCTCCCGGCTGACCGGCGGCCTGATGACGGAGCGGGAGTCCTTCGCACCGCGCGAGACCTTCGGTGCGGGGCTGTACGTCTCCACGACCTGGCCGGCCAACCAGCCCATGTGCATGCACCACGAGCTGAGTTACACGCAGGACCCGCCCACGCTGATGCTGTTCGCCTGCCTGACGGCGCCCGAGGACGGCGGGGCGACGGCGGTGGCCGACGCGGCGGAGGTGCTCCGGGAGCTGCCCCCCGAGGTGCGGACGCGCTTCGAGAAGGAGGGCTGGATGCTCACCCGGTCCTACAACGACGAGATCGGGGCGTCCCTGGAGGAGTCGTTCGGGACCGCCGACCGCGCCGGGGTCGAGAGCTACTGCCGGGCGCACGGCATCGACTTCGCCTGGCAGCCGGACGGTTCCCTGCGGACCACCCAGCGCCGCCCGGCCGTGGTCCGGCACCCCGTCACGGGTGAGGCGTGCTGGTTCAACCAGATCGCCTTCCTCAACGAGTGGACGCTCGCCCCGGAGGTGCGCGAGTACCTCGTGGACATCTACGGCGCGGACGGTCTGCCGTTCAACACCCGCTTCGGTGACGGCACTCCGATCGGGGAGGACGTCGTCGAGCTGCTCAACGCGACGTACGAGAAGCACACCAGGCGCGAGCCGTGGCAGGCCGGTGACCTGCTGCTCGTCGACAACGTCCGGACCGCGCACAGCAGGGAGCCCTACACCGGGGACAGGCAGGTGCTGGTCGGCATGGCCGATCCGCGCCGCCTGGCCGCCGGGGAGACGAACTCGGAGGCGAGCGAGCGATGACCGATCTGTTGCCCACCCCCGCACAGCCGGCCGCACCCGAGGCGGCTCCGTCGCCGTCGTTCGCGGTGATCTCCGGTGAGCAGGTGCACAAGGCTCTCGCCGGGCGCGAGAAGGAGATCGTGGAACTGGTCGAGGCGACCTACCGGTTGCACGGCGCCGGTGACTCGGTCAACCCGCCGTCCTACTTCCTGCGGTTCCCCGACCGGCCCAGCTCGCGGATCATCGCGCTGCCGGCGTCGATCGGCGGCTCCATGGGGGTCGACGGCGTCAAGTGGATCTCCAGCTTCCCGGACAACGTGCGCTCCGGGCTCCCCCGCGCCTCGGCGGTCCTGATCCTCAACGACCCCGAGACCGGCTACCCGTTCGCCTGTCTGGAGAGCTCCATCATCAGCGCGACCAGGACGGCGGCGTCCGCCGCGCTGGCCGCCGACTGGTTCAGCCGCTCCCGGCCGCGCCCGACCCGCGTCGGGTTCTTCGGCACCGGGCTGATCGCCCGCTACATCCACACCTTCCTCGCGGGCACCGGCTGGGAGTTCGAGACGGTCGGCGTGCACGACACGGCCGCGGACAGCGCCGCCGGGTTCCGCGACTACCTGCGGCAGAGCGGGACGAGCGCCGAGGTCACGGTGCACGACACCGCCGCGGACCTCATCCGCTCCAGCGACCTGGTCGTCTTCGCCACCGTCGCGGGAGCTCCCCACGTCACCGACGCCTCCCTGTTCTCCCACAACCCCCTGGTCCTGCACGTCTCACTGCGCGACCTGGCCCCGGAAGTCCTCATGGCATCGGCGAACTTCGTCGACGACGTGGAGCACTGCCTCAAGGCCGACACCTCGCCGCACCTGGTCGAACAGCGCACCGGGAACCGGGACTTCCTCAACGGCACGCTCTACGACGTGATGCTCGGCCGCTCCGCTCCACCGCCCGACCGGCCGATCGTCTTCTCGCCCTTCGGGCTGGGCGTCCTCGACCTCGCCGTCGGCAAGTACGTCCACGACGAGACGGCCAGGGCGGGAAACCTCGGCGTCATCGACAACTTCTTCCACGACCTGCGCCGGTACGGCTGACAGCGCTGCCCTTCCCCGGCACCAGGAGGCCCATCGTGCCCGTCATATCCGCTCCCCATGACTTCAACGAAGGCCATCTCTTCGTCGACCTCAAGTCGATCCTCGGATGTCCCCTCTACCTGAAGTGCGAGGGCTTCAACTTCGCCGGCTCCATCAAGCTGAAGGCCGCGAACGAGATGGTGGAGGGCGCCGAGCGGGAGGGCATCCTCAAGCCGGACTCCGTCATCGTCGAGTCCTCGTCCGGGAATCTCGGCGTGGCGCTCAGCATGATCGCCGCGAGCAAGGGCTACCAGTTCCTGTGCGTGACGGACTCGCGCTGCAACCTGTCGACCCGGCTGCTGATGGAGGCCCTCGGCAGCCAGGTGCACATCGTGGCCGACCTGGACGAGAACGGCGGGTTCCTGGGCACGCGGATCGAGTACGTCCGCTCGCTGTGCGCCTCCGACGACCGGTACGTGTGGCTCAGTCAGTACACCAACCCCGGCAACTGGCAGGCCCACTACCGCACGACCGCGCAGCAGATCGCCCGTCAGTTCCCCAGCCTGGACGTGCTGTTCGTCGGCACGGGCACCGCGGGGACGCTCATGGGGTGCGCCCGCTACTTCCGCGAATGGCACCGGCCGGTGCGGATCGTCGCGGTGGACAGCGTGGGCTCGGTCGCGTTCGGCGGGGAACCGGGCCGCCGGATGATCCCCGGCCTCGGCATGAGCATGCGGCCGCCGCTGCTCGACGAGTCCTACGTCGACGAGGTCATCCGGGTGGAGGAGGCGGAGACCATCCGCGCCTGCCACCGGATGGCCCGGCGGGGTTTCCTGTTCGGCGGGTCGACGGGCACGGTGGTCAGCGGCGCGGCGAACTGGCTGGCCCGCCACGACACCCGCGACCTGACGGCGGTGGCCATCGCGCCGGACCTCGGCGAGCGCTACCTCGACACCGTCTACCAGACGAACTGGCTGCAGGACCTGTTCGGCGACGAGATCCTCGACCCCACCGGCCCGGCCACCGCCTTCGAGACGGACGAGCCGGCACCCCGCGAGGCGGACCGCTGGCCACAGCCGTGACTCCTGACGCCCCGGCCTCGTCCATGTCGGTGCCCTCCGTGTGAGGGCCCTGTGGAACAGGGCCGGGGCAGGCGTCCCTCCGCGTATGCGGGGCATCCGGACTGCCGGATACGCAGGAGGGGTGATGGTCATGTTCGAACCCGACCGTGAACCGGC
Organism: Streptomyces seoulensis; assembly: GCF_022846655.1. Lineage (NCBI taxonomy): Bacteria > Bacillati > Actinomycetota > Actinomycetes > Kitasatosporales > Streptomycetaceae > Streptomyces > Streptomyces seoulensis. The sequence goes on along the minus strand of NZ_AP025667.1, from coordinate 3,176,953 downwards.
ACTGGGCCGTGAGGAGCCGGTCGGTGAACTGGTGCAACGCGCCTCGCAGCAGCTCACCGAGCTGGTGCGGGGCGAACTCCGTCTTGCCCAGGCGGAGATGAAGGAGAAGGGCAAGCGCTACGGCAAGGGCGGCTCGCTGTTCGGAGGAGCCGGGCTCACCGGTTTCCTCACGCTCCAGGCCCTGGTGGCCACGGCGATCGCCGGCCTGGCCGTACCGCTTCCGGTCTGGGCCGCCGCGCTCATCGTCACCGGCGTCCTCGGCGCGGTCACGGCGGTCCTCGCCCTGACCGGCAAGAAGGAGGTCGGCATGGCCGCCCCGCCCGCTCCGGAGCAGACCATCGACAGTGTGAAGGCCGATGTGGCCGAGATCAAGGAGAGTGCCAAGCGATGACACAGCAGCCCTTCGAGGAGTCCGCCTCCGCGAGCCCGCAGGAGCTGCGGGAACAGGTCGAGCGGACCCGCCACGAGCTCGGGGAGACCGTGGAGGCGCTGACCGACAAGGCCGACGTCAAGGCGCGTGCCCAGCAGAAGGCGGCCGAGCTCAAGGTGCAGACCGCCGAGACCGCGCAGAAGCTGCGGGAGAAGCTGCCCGACCCGGTCAAGGACAAGGCCGCCACGGCGGCGACGCAGGTGCGGGCCAAGGCCGGGCAGGCCGAGCAGCTCTGGCAGGACCGCGCTCCCGAGCAGGTCCGCGACAAGCGGGGGCTCCTGGTCGCCGGTGCGGTCGCGGTGCTCGCGCTGACGCTGCTGAGCCGCCGGAAGCGGCGCTGACGCGTCCGCGGTGTGAAGCGGGCCCCGGCCGGGCGGAACTCTCCCGGCCAGGGCCCGTTTCGTCGCCCGCGGCGGGTCAGTTGGGCTGCCCCAGCGGCCGTACGACGACGGTGTTGACGTCGACCCCGGCCGGCTGCCGGATCGCCCAGACCACCGAGTCGGCGATCTGGCCGGCGGTCAGCAGCGGCCCCGGCGGCAGGCTGCCGTAGCCGTCCCAGAACGGGGTCTCCACCCGGCCGGGGGCGACCAGGGTCACGCCGATGCCGTACTCGGTGACCTGGCGCCGGGTGTTCTCGGCGAGGCCGGTGACGGCCCACTTGGTCGCCCCGTAGAGGTTGCCCGGGGTGTTCACGAACCCGGCGACGCTGCCGATGAGGACGATCCGGCCGCGGGTCTCCTTGAGCGCGTCGACGGAGGCCCGGACGAGGAGGGCCGGACCGAGGACGTTCGTCAGGACCATCTCGCTCCAGCCCGACGGGTCACCCTCGGCGACGGAGTCGTGCGTGGCGACACCGGCGTTGGCGATGACCGTGTCCAGCCGGCCGTACGTCTCGAGCGTGCGGTCCACGGCGTCCCGGACGTCGTCGTAGGAGGACGCGCTGCCGGGTACGGTCAGCAGTTCCCCGGGCTCGCCCACACTCTCGGCGAACTCCCGGAGCCGGTCCTTGCCGCGTCCGGTGACGGTGACCCGGTGGCCCGCGTCCAGCAGTTGCCGGGCGACGGCCGCGCCGATGCCGCTGCCGCCGCCCGTGATGAGCGCGACCGGAGAGTCGTTCATGGTCATCTCCCTCGATGTTCGTGGACACCGGTGACCCCATCACTTGGAGTGCTCACGAAGTCAACCGCCCGGGCGGGTGCCGGGCCGATCGCGGGGAAGGCGGATGTCATGAACGTGGACGGAACTTCTCCGGGTGAATCCTCTTTGCGAGCCGTGGGATGGGCGCGGTCGTTGCCCGTCAGCAGCGGGGTGAAGGCGGCGCGGGACTGGACGCGCGGGCATGTGGAGACGCTGGGCTGGGCGCGGAGCGCGCCGGAGACCGTGGACGCGGTACTGCTGACCGTGTCCGAGCTGGTCACCAACGCGCATGTCCACGCCCGGGCCACCGCGCAGCTCGTACTGACCTGGGACAGCGAGTGTCTGCATGTCACCGTGCACGACGCCTCGCCGGAGCTGCCCGAGCAGCGCCGGCCGACCAGCGGCTCCACCGGCGGCCGGGGCATGATCCTGGTGGACGCTCTGGCCGACAGTTGGGGGGCCTACCCGTGCCCGCGCGGCAAGGAGGTCACCGCCTGCTTCCGGCCGTCGCGTTGAGGGCCGCTCAGGAGCGGGCGAAGTCCTCCGGCTCGAACTCGTGGTCCTTCAGATGCTGTTCGATGTCCTCGAGGCTGTGGCCGGTGAGTTCCGGCATCTTCCACCACACGAACAGCCAGGCGGCGACGTTGAAGAAGGCGTAGATCCAGAACACCTGGCCCACGCCGAAGGCGCTGATCATGGTGAGCAGGGTGAGGGTGATCAGCAGGTTGGTGCTCCACAGGGTGGCCGACTGCACGCTGGTGGCGGCGGCACGCACCGACAGGGGGTAGATCTCGGACCCGGTGAGCCAGCCCATGAGCTGGAGACCGCCGGCGTTGAAGAACATGAAGGCCAGCAGACAGGCCACGATGGCCGGGATGTAGGCACGGGTGCCGTGGCCGGTGATGTAGAAGCCGCCGAGGACGAACAGGCTGACGGCCGCGCCGGGCACCATCACGAGAGTGAGCCTGCGGCGGCCGACCTTGTCCACGATCCACAGGCCGACGATCATCATCACCAGGTAGACCACACCGAGGGCGACGCTGACCCGGAGCGCGTCGGACCGGGAGAAGCCGTTGTCGGTGAGGATGGTCGGGGCGTAGTAGATGATCATCTCGATGCCGGAGAGCTGCGTGAAGACGGCGATGCCGCAGCCGACGACCAGCGCCGGACGCACCCACGCCTGCCGCAGCCCGCGCCAGCCCTGATGACTCCGGTCGGTGCGCTGCTGACGGCGGGCCAGGGCCGTGATCTCGTCCAGCTCGGAGCGGATGTCGTACCCCTCGGGGCGTACCTCCTTCAGCACCTCCTCCGCCCCCTCCACGTCGCCCTTGCGCAGGATCAGCCACCGGGGGCTCTCGGGCAGCCGCAACTGGCCCAGCAGCATCACCAGCGCCGGTGCGGCGGCCGCGCCGATCGACACCCGCCAGGACACCGCCTCGCTCGCGCCGACGATCGTGGCGATGACGATGCCGACGCCGATGGCGAGCTGGAAGCAGAGCACCAGCCGCCCCCGGATCGACTTGGGAGCCAGCTCGGCCACGTACATCGGCACCGTCTGGGTGGCGCCGCCGACCGCGAACCCCAGCAGTACGCGGGCGAGGGCCAGGCCGACGGCGGAGGGGGCGACCGCGCAGGTCAGACTGCCCGCGATGAACACACAGCAGATCAGCAGAATGGTGCGGTGCCGGCCGAAGCGCTCGCACAGGAGGCTGCAGCTCAGGGAGCCGATGACGGCGCCCAGCAGGATTCCGGCGGCGATGGACTCCTTCATGGTGTTCCCGATGTGGAACTCCTCGGAGATCTGGAGCAGCGCGCCGGAGATGATGCCCGTGTCGTAGCCGTACAGCAGGCCGCTGATCGCGGACACCACGGCCGCCATCAGCATGTGACCGTTCAGGCCCTTGGTGCGGGGCGCCTGGCCCGCGGCTTGCGTCATGGTTCCTCCGAGGCGACGTCGACCGTTCCCGCCGGTCGAAACCGTACGTCGCAAGGGGTCCCGCAGCCCGGACGGCTCGCTTCAGCGGGGCGATTCGGCCGAGTGGCCGGCCGCCTCCCGTCTGAGACGGCGGAGCATACGGGCGTCCTCGAAGCCGACCTCCCGGGCCGCGGACTCGGCGGTCGCGCCATGGCTGACGAGGTGTTCGGCGCGTTCGAGCCGGAGCGCCTGCTGGTAGCGCAGCGGGGTGAGGCCGCCGGTGGCCCTGGTGAACAGCCGGGTCAGGGTACGGGCGCTGACGCCGGCGTGGGCGGCGAGGCGGGCCAGGGGCAGCGGCTCGGCGTAGCGGGTGTCGATGAGGTCCTGGACCCGGTGGGTCGTGTCGTCAAGGTGGCCGCGGTGCCGGAGCATGGCGCTGGCCTGGGGTTCGCCGCCGTTGCGGCGGGCGTAGATCACCATCTCGCGCGCCACCTGGGCGGCGAGGGCGGGGCCGTGTCGTACGGCGAGCAGGTGCAGGGCGAGGTCGATGCCGCTGGCGATGCCGGCCGAGGTGACGACCCGGTCGTCGGTGGTGAACAGGACGTCCTTGACGACGGTCGCCTCCGGGTGGCGGGCGGCCAGTTCGTCCTGGAGCTGGTGGTGGGTGGTGCAGCGGCGGCCGTCGAGCAGCCCGGCGCGGCCGAGGGCCTCGGCTCCGGCGCACACGCTGGCGACGGTGCCGCCGCTGGCGTGGTGGGCGCGCAGCCGGTCGAGGGTGCCGGGGGTGAGCGCGGGGCCGGTGCGCAGGGTGCGGGCGCGCCAGCCGGGTACCACGACGAGGTCGTCGGGGCCGAGGTCGGGCCAGTGGGTGCGGGCGGTCAGCGGGAGTCCCTGGGCACTGAGGACCTGCGGCTGTCCGGCGACGTAGTCGAGGGCGTACGGCTGCCCGAGGTCCGCCGCGGTGGAGAAGACCTGGGCCGGTCCGGCCAGGTCGAGCAGGTGGACCCCGGGCAGCAGGACGAAGACGACGCGGGTCATGCCCGCGCTGGCGCCAGTTCGGCGACGGTGGCGATGCGGGCGAAGCGGTCGCGCAGTACGGCCTGGGTGCGTTCGATGACCGCCTCGGCGCTGAGGTCGCCGATCGGGTCGGTGGCGGTGGCGTCGGCGACGAAGACGACGTCGTACCCGAGGTCGCTGCCGAGCCGGGCGGTGGTCTCCACGCACTGCTCGGTGCGGATGCCGCACACCCACAGCTCCCCCACGCCCGCCTCGGTCAGCAGTTGCTGGAGGTTGGTGGTGGTGAACGCGTTGTGCGAGGTCTTGCGCAGCACCGGCTCGCCGGGCAGCGGCTGCTCCAGCTCCGCCAGCAGGCGGACGTGCCCCAGTTCCGGGTCGAACACGTCACCGCTGCCGGGCTCGGTGTGCAGCACCCAGACCACGAGGTCCCCCTGGTCCCGCGCGGTACGCACCAGCCGGTTCACCGGCTCGGCGATCTCCGGGTTGCTGATCCGCTCCCACAGCGGCCGGGCACGGAAGGACTCCTGGACATCGATGACGATCAGCGCTCTCTTCATGTCCCCCAGTCTGACCTGGCCGGACACCCGCCCGACAGACACGATCGGGGCCACGCCCGGAACGATCCGGTCAGCGGCACACCGGCAATTCCGCTTCCCTTCCCGCCGGGTCCGCCCTCGGGTCCGTCACGTCTCCTCCCCCGCGCCGACGGCGTCAACCGGTCAGCCGGGGAGGCCGGTTGTGAGGCACGGGAGGTGACAGGGGGGCGGGAGTCGTTCACCCGGATTTGCGGAGCAACTTCCGGGTTCACACTGCCGAAACGGTTCGAGGTGCAAAGACCCGCTCGCTCCTGTACACGTACGCCCCTGGTGGAACCCCCGGCGCACCAAATGACCTGATTAACCCTTCAAGGGCGGCTCGCGCCCTCGGCACGATGGATCAAGCCTCCGGGACTGCCGTCGTCCATGGCGACAGCCGGAGTGCGGGACCAGGGGGAATTTCAGCATGAGCTTGCGCAAAGTCCTTGCCGTGACGGCCGCCGCTGTCGCGCTGGCGGGGAGCCAGTTGCTGGCCGGCAGCGCGTCGGCCGCGCCGGCGGCCGGAGTCCAGGGCCAGGTCGACAGCTACCTGGCCGCCCACCCCGGCGAGAAGCAGACCGCCGCAGACAAGGCGACCATGCCCGGTGGCACGGTGACGTTCGCCGCTCCCCGCTCGGCCGCGATCAGCTGCGGCTCCGGGCACCTGTGCATCCAGGACGGGAACGGCAAGCTCTACGACTACTACTACTGCGGCTACTACGACTTCTACGGCATCGGGGACGGCTACTTCAACAACAACCAGTCCAGCGGCACCGTGGCCCGCTTCTACAACGAGAACGGCACCGAGCGGTGGAGCAGCCGGGCGCCGCAGAGCGGGACGGCGTCCTGGACACCGGTCTGGCACATCCGGCCCTGCTGACCGACCGGCAGACGGCACTGCTCCCCGCCTCGGGCCGAGACGGGGAGCAGTGCCGTACGGGGTGGGTCAGAACGACGTCAGCGTCAGGGTGAAGCCCGAGGGGGCCGTGTCCTGGATGAAGGAGGCGAAGTCGGCGACGTCGTCGAAGGCGAAGCCGTACGCCTTGCCGTCCTTGGTGGCCGTGTGGATGGCCTTGGAGTAGTGGTTGGTCAGCTCGCCCTGGTAGAAGGCGGCCGGGTCGGTGCTCGGCTGGGCCGTGTCGGTGAGCAGCGTCGAGCGGTTGAAGCCCGCGCCGAGGACGGCCGCCACGGGGCCGGTGGTGCCGTCGTTCGGGGCGGCGAGGTTGCCGTCGCAGAAGAGGACGTCACGGGTGGAGGGCTTGGCGAAGGACACCGAGGCCGGGCCGTCGAAGGTGAAGCGGTCGCCGCGGACCCGGCCGGTGAACGTGCCGGCGTTCGTGGTGATCTTCAGGTCCTTGCCGGTGAAGGTGGACCACACCTCGTCGATGTACGGGGCGAAGTAGTCCTTGGCGAACAGGCCCGCGTCCAGGCCGTGGCCGGGCGCGATGATCCGCTTGTCGTCCACGACGAGCTTGGAGAACTCCGCGACCTCCTTGACCGCGGCGAACGCGGCCGCGCGGCCGCCGTCGCGGATGCTGCCGGTCGTCTGGTCCTTCTCACCGGTGAGGCGGATGCTCATCGGGACGCTGAACATGTCGACCATCGTGGTGTTGCAGAACATGCCGGAGGCGTTGTACGTGAACTCCGCGCAGTCGTGCAGCACACCGAAGTTCGGGTCGGACTCCACCCAGCCGGCCGGGAACTGCAGGGCCGCGTTGCCGTTGCCGTCGGTGACGGCCTTCATCTTCAGCTTGTCGCCGAGCGAGACGTAGATACGGCCCGACATGAACGGCAGGGACAGCTTGGTCTCGCCGCTGCCCGCCAGCGGTATCGCGTAGTCGGTGAAGCCGTCGGCGCCGTTGTCGGAGACCGCGATGGGCGCGAGGGTGCCGTCCTGCTTGAGGCGGACCTGCTTGCCGTCGACGTTGCCGACCACGTAGACGTTCACGGACCCGTTGTCGAACGAGCCGCTGTTGTTGACGACGGTCACCGGAAGCGAACCCGACGCCGCGCGGGTCTTGTTGCCGCCGCTGTCACCCGGCTGGTCGGCGAGCGCGAAGGGGGCGATGGCGGCCGCCGCGGGGATGGCCACGGCCGCGCCGCCCAGGGCGAACATCAGCTTACGGCGGGTCAGGTTGCGCTGGTGACGAGGCGACATGCGGTGAACTCCTTGCAGTGGGGGACGCACCCGGCCGGAGCCGGGACAACACGGGAAGATGCGGGGGCGGGGTCAGGTCCCGCCCCCTGGGCCTCAGTTCTGGGCGGAGACGTGGACGTAGTCCACGGTCATCGTCTGCGGGAAGGACGTACCGGCGTCGGGGCTGCCGGGCCAGTCACCGCCGACCGCCAGGTTGAGGATGACGAAGAAGGGGTGGTCGTAGACCCACTTGTTGCCGCCCACGTCGGCCGGGGTGCGGGTCTGGTAGTTCTGGCCGTCGACCGACCAGGTGATGCCGGACGGGCTCCAGTCGACCGCGAAGGTGTGGAAGTCGTCGGCGAACGGCCTGCCGTCGGGGAGGTTGTACGCGGCTCCGAGGCCGCCCGCGCCGGAGTAACCGGGACCGTGGATGGTGCCGTGGACGGTGGCGGGCTCCTTGCCGACGTTCTCCATGATGTCGATCTCGCCGCTGCCCGGCCAGCCCGTGCTGCCGAGGTCGTCGCCCAGCATCCAGAAGGCGGGCCAGATGCCCTGGCCGCGCGGGATCTTGATGCGGGCCTCGAAGCGGCCGTACTTCTGCGTGAAGGTCTTCGCGGTGTTCAGCCGTGCGGAGGTGAACTGACAGGGCCCGTTCCAGCAGTTCAGGTTGGGGTCGGTGTTCTTGCGGGCGGTGATGACCAGATTGCCGTTGCCGTCGAGGGCGGCGTTGTCGGTGCTGTTCGTGTAGTACTGCAGCTCGTGGTTGCCGTTGCCTCCGCCGCCCGTCTCCAGGGTCCAGCGGGAGCTGTCGGGCGCGCTGCCCGCGGCGCCGTCGAAGTCGTCGGACCAACTGAGCGCCGCCGGGGCGGCGTCGGCGCGGTGGACGCCGAGTCCGGTGGTGTTGATGAGCACGCCCGCGGCGAGCGCGGCGGCGCTCCCGCAGACGAGACCGCGGACGGACCAGCGACGTAAACGATGACCAGCCATGACCAGAACACACCCTGTTCTCTGTGGGGGGGGGGACGTACGGGGCACGCCCTCGACCGTGGGGGAAGGGACGAGCGCCGAAGGAGCACACCGCACACACCGGACCTTGGGTCTGAGAGCGCTCTCACACGAACGGCGAGCACCTCCGGCAAGCCCCGACCATACGCCGCGCCCCCAGCGGCTCCAACCACCCCGACAACCCGTCAAAACGCCCATGAGCAGCGGGTATCTGAACAAACAACAGCCTCGTCCAGCGATGTTTAATCCTCGATTAACCTCCCCTTAAGTCCCGGCCGAGGGTGCTGGGCCTCCGGTGAGCGAGGAAGGATCGCGTACGTGATGAGCGGTGCACAGCGGGTGTCCGAGCGGGTGGTCGTCGTCGGTGCCGGAGTGGTGGGTGCATCGGTCGCGTGCCCTCTGACCCGGCCGGGCCATGACGACGTGGTGGTGCTCGACGCGTGGAGCTACGCGGCTCGACGGGACCGGCCCCCGGCTTCGTGGGACAGCTCAGCGCCAGTGCGGAGTTGAGCGCGCCGGCCCAGGACAGCGTCGCCCGGTACGGCGCGCTGCCCCGGCAGGTCGGCTAGCTGGAGGTGGCCACCGGCCCGGAACGGCTGGAGCGGGCGTACCACGACGTGGAGCACGGGGCCCGACTCGGGCTGGCGGCGCGCGTGCTGGGTCCGGCCGAGGCCGCCGGGCGATCACCCACGCGAGCGGCGTCGGCCGCCGGCTCACCACATGCCGCTGGACACCGGCGACCTCCTCGTGGACCCCGCCCGCCTGGCCCCGACCGCTTCGCGTGGGCCTTGGTCGCGATGTCCGCGGCCGCCGTCGCGAACCGGTCGGCCTCGGCGTCTGCCCCGTCAGAGACCCGACGGGTGACCGGAGAGCCAGTCGGCATGCCGGTCGCGCGTTCGATCCCGTTCCGCAGGCGTGGCGAGGAAGACGTCCGCGCCGCCGTCATAGGGGTGGTAAATGCGCCGCGCCTGAGTGTCGGTGACGAGGACTCCTCCTACCTTGTCGTCGGCGATGTCACGAAGCAGCTCGTCGAGGCAGCCGTGCCGCCAGGGCCGGAGGGCGGCGAAGAGGTGGCAGTAGGTGCGGAAATCCGGGTCGGGGTCGTCCTCCACCAGCAGGCTCTGCCAGTGGTCGGCGTCTGGGCGGGACGGCGGGACCTCGGCCTCGGTCGCCCAGACCGGGGTGATCACATAGACGTCCTCGCCGGCGAACAGCTCATCGAGGACGGTGTTGTACCGCTCAAGGACGACCGCGTATTCGCTCTCGCCCTCCGCGTACCGCTTCGACCCAGGCAGGCTGTGGAAGCGCACCCAGCGATCCCGGTACGGGTCGCGGAGCTTGTGACCGACCGGAGGGCAGTCGGGCCAGTGCCGCTGCCACAACTCGGTCAAGACCATCTGTGCGCCCCCGGACATCCGCCGCACCCGTCCTCTCATGTCAGCCCCCGCCGAGGACCATCATGTCCGGAACTCGCCCACCAGCGGCAACAGCCCCTGGATGAGGGCGTCGGGCAGCGGGTCGCCACGCTCCCGGTGTGCCGGACGACCCCTCTCCGCACGCCAAGACCCCCCGCGGCCACAAAGGCCACGAGGGGTCTCCCGGTGTCTCGGGGGTCTAGCCCCGGTCCGCCGCAGGGCGGTCCTTCGCCAGGGCGTACAGCTCCTTGGAGGTGGTGATCAGCTCACGCCGCTCCTCCTGGGAGCCGACCATCGGCTGGGAGCCGCGCAGGGGAACCTGGGCGCTCTCGGGGAGGAACTTCACCGTGATCAGACCGATGACGCCGGCCAGCATCAGGTAGTAAGCGGGCATCAGGTCGTCCCCGGTGATGTCCACCAGCGCGGCGGTCACCAGCGGGGTCGTACCACCGAAGGCGGCGACCGCGAAGTTGAAGCCGATGCCCATGGCCGCGTAGCGGACGGCGGTCGGGAACAGGGCCGGCAGCGTGGCCGCGCTCGGCGCGGCGAAGAAGGCCAGCAGGGTGGACAGGATCAGCACGCCGAGGATCGGCGCCCAGGTGCCCTCCGCCTTGATCAGCAGGAACGCCGGGATCGCCAGCACGATCATCGCGGCGGCGGCCCAGCCGTACAGCGGGCGCCTGCCGACGCGGTCGCTGAGCCGGCCGAGGAAGGTGATCAGGATGACGATCCACACCATGCCGATGAGTACCAGCACATCGGCCGAACTGCTCGACCGGTGCAGGGTCTCGGTCTGGTAGGTCGGCAGATACCCCGTGACCATGTAGTTGGTGACGTTGTACAGCAGCACCAGGCCCATGCAGATGAGCAGCGCGGCCCAGTGGTTCTTGATGATGTCCTTGAACTCACTGCCCGCCGACTCCTGCGCCAGGCTCTTCTCGTGCTCGTCCAGTTGCTGCTGGAAGGCCGGGGACTCCTCGAGTTTCAGCCGCATGTAGAGGCCGATCACACCGAGCGGGCCCGCGACCAGGAACGGGATACGCCAGCCCCAGGAGAGCATCTCGGCGTCCGACAGCAGCAGGTTCAGCACGGTGACCAGGGCGGAGCCGAGCGCGTAGCCGACGAAGGTGCCGAAGTCGAGCCAACTGGAGAGGAAGCCGCGCCGCCGGTCGGGTGAGTACTCGGCGACGAAGGTGGTCGCGCCGCCGTACTCTCCGCCGGTGGAGAAGCCCTGCACCATACGGGCGACCAGCAGCAGGATGGGTGCCGCGATGCCGATGGTGGAGTAGCCGGGGATCACGCCGATGGCGAAGGTGCCGATGGCCATCATGATCATGGTGGTGGCCAGTACCTTCTGCCGGCCGAGCCGGTCGCCGAGCGGTCCGAAGACCAGTCCGCCCAGCGGGCGCACCACGAAGGCGGCGGCGAAGGTGGCGAAGGACGAGATCACCTGGGCGCCCGGCGACGCGCCGGGGAAGAACACCTTGCCCAGGGTGGCGGCCAGATAGCTGTAGACACCGAAGTCGAACCACTCCATGCAGTTGCCGAGCGCCGACGCGCCGACGGCCCGCTTGAGCAGCGGGGATTCGACCACCTGGACGTCGTCCTTGCGGAAGGCGCCCCGATTGCGCCTCAGTCTGCTGGTCAGTTCCTCGCGGACCTGGTGGGGCAGGTCCGTCACGGCCTTGGATGCCTTCGCCTTCATGCCGGAGGGCCGCTCTCCGTCGGACAGAGCATCGCTCACTGCCGCTCCTTTCGCCGTCGGTTCACCGGATGCGCTCATTTCCGGCCGCACCGGGCATCAGCCCCGTGTCCCATCCTGCTGCCCAACACCCCACACGTCACACCGGCCACGTGCACATGGGCGAATGCCGAGGTCAGCGGCGGGGTGATTCAGAAACACGACAGCTCAATGCCATGACGGACGACGGTTGGACTTCGCCGTGCCGAGGGCGCAGGGTGGATCAGCCCCGTTTCCGGGGGCACCCCTACGGCATCACCCGGAGATCACCCGATGAACCACGTCGCGGACCCCGCTCGTTACGACGGCACCATGCGCTACCGGCGCACCGGCCGCTCGGGGCTCGACCTGCCCCTGCTATCGCTGGGCTACTGGCACAACTTCGGCGACGACCGGCCCTTCGAGAACCAGCGCGAGATCGCGCTGCGCGCCTTCGACCTGGGGATCACGCACCACGACCTGGCGAACAACTACGGCCCGCCGTACGGCTCGGCGGAGATCAACTTCGGCCGGCTGATGAAGCAGGACCTCGCGCCCTACCGGGACGAGCTGGTGGTCTCCACCAAGGCGGGCTGGGACATGTGGCCCGGCCCCTACGGCCAGGGCGGCGGCTCGCGCAAGTATGTGCTCGCCTCCCTGGACCAGTCGCTGAAGCGTATGGGCCTGGACTATGTGGACATCTTCTACTCCCACCGGCTGGACGCGAGCACGCCGCTGGAGGAGACGATGGGCGCGCTCGACACCGCCGTACGCCAGGGCAAGGCGCTCTACGTCGGCATCTCCTCCTACGACGCCGAGCGCACCCGGCAGGCCGCAGCCATCCTGCGCGAGCTGGGCACTCCGATGCTGATCCACCAGCCGTCGTACAACATGCTCAACCGCTGGATCGAGACCGAGGGCCTGCTGGACGTGGCCGAGGAGGAGGGGTTCGGCGTCATCGGCTTCACGGCGCTGGCCCAGGGCCTGCTGACCGGTCGCTACCTGGACGGCGTGCCGCAGGACTCGCGCGCGGCCGCGGGCAAGTCGTTCGACCAGTCCTGGCTGACCGAGGACATGCGCGGCCGGCTGCGCGCCCTGAACGACATCGCGGCCCGGCGCGGCCAGAGCCTGGCCCAGATGGCGCTGGCCTGGGCGCTGCGCGACGAGCGGGTGACCTCGCTGGTGATCGGCGCCTCGCGCACCGAGCAACTGGAGCAGAACGTCGCGGCCCTGGAGAACCTGGAGTTCAGCGCCGAGGAGCTGGCCGAGATCGACAAGTACGCCACGGACGGTGGGGTCGACCTCTGGCGCGACGCCCGGCAGGGCAACCTCGGCGGCTGACCAAGCGGTGGCGAACGGGGCATGGATGACGCTCCGTGACATGTACTGCTGAAAACACCTTAATAAGTCCGGCATAACCTCCCTGACCAGACAAAATCTCCGTGTGGCCATGCACCGTCAAGCTAGGGTGTCGGTAATGGTTGCACCAAGAAACAGTCAAAAGAGTCAGGGGGGTTGCCATGGGCACCGCACGCACGAGTAGGACGCCGTTGCCGGGCATCGGCGTCCGGTACGACCTCACCACCCGCGAACACCGCCGGCTGTCGGTGGTGGCCCACCGCGACGGTTCACGGACGCTGAGCGCCTACCGCGAGGACGACCCCGACGCGTGCGCACTGTCGGTGCAGTTGACCGGCGGCGAGGCGGACGCGCTCGCGGGGGCGCTCAAGCCGACGCACCAGAGCCCCAGCCTGCTCTCCACGACCGAGCTGGGCCTGGTGGCCGAACGCGTCTCGCTGTCCTCCACCTCGCACTGGAACGGACGGCTCCTCGGGGACACCCGGATGCGCACCGAGACCGGCGTGTCGATCGTGGCCGTGCTCCGCCGTGCCGACGCCATCCCCTCCCCCGGTCCGGGCTTCCGGCTCGCGGGCGGTGACACGCTCATCGTGATCGGCACCCGCGAGGGCGTCGACGCGGCCGCCGCCATCCTCGGCAGGGAGTGATCCGGATGCATTCCTCCGCGGTCTTCCTCATCGAGTTCGGCGCCATCATCCTGGCCCTCGGCCTGCTCGGCCGGCTCGCCGCCCGGCTCAGCTTCTCCCCCATCCCGCTGTATCTGCTCGCCGGTCTGGCCTTCGGCGAGGGCGGGCTGCTGCCGCTGGGAGCCAGCGAGGAGTTCGTGGCGATCGGCGCCGAGATCGGCGTGATCCTGCTGCTGCTCATGCTGGGCCTGGAGTACACCGCCGGTGACCTCGTCTCCAACCTGAAGACGCAGTACCCGGCCGGCCTGGTGGACTTCGCGCTCAACGCGGTGCCGGGCGCGGTGATGGCGCTGCTGCTGGGCTGGGGCCCCATCGCCGCCGTGGTGCTCGCGGGCATCACCTGGATCTCCTCCTCCGGCGTCATCGCCAAGGTCCTCGGCGACCTGGGCCGGATCGGCAACCGGGAGACCCCGGTGATCCTCAGCATCCTGGTGCTGGAGGACCTGTCGATGGCGGTCTACCTTCCCCTGGTCACCGCCCTGCTGGCCGGTACGGGCTTCGTCGCGGGCGGCATCACGCTCGCCATCGCGCTCGGCGTGGCCGGTCTGGTGCTGCTGCTGGCGGTGCGCTTCGGGCGGGTCATCTCCCGCTTCGTCTCCAGCGACGACCCGGAGAAGCTGCTGCTGGTGGTGCTGGGGCTGACCCTGCTGGTGGCCGGGCTCGCCCAGCAGCTCCAGGTATCGGCGGCCGTCGGCGCCTTCCTGGTGGGCATCGCGCTGTCCGGCGAGGTCGCCGAGGGCGCGCACAATCTGCTGGCGCCGCTGCGGGACCTGTTCGCGGCCGTGTTCTTCGTGTTCTTCGGCCTGCACACCGACCCGGCGAGCATCCCGCCGGTGCTGCTGCCGGCGCTGGCCCTGGCGGTCGTCACCGCGCTCACCAAGATCGCCACCGGCTACTGGGCGGCGCGGCGCGCGGGTGTCTCGGTGCGGGGCCGCTGGCGGGCCGGCGGCACACTGGTGGCGCGCGGCGAGTTCTCGGTGGTCATCGCCGGTCTCGCGGTCACCTCGGGCATCGAGCCCCGGCTGGGCCCGCTGGCCACGGCGTACGTGCTGATTCTGGTGGTCGTCGGGCCGCTGACCGCCCGCTACACCGACCAGGTCGCCATGGGGATCACCAAGTGGCGCCGCGCCCGCACCACGCCGGCCCTGCCCGCCGAGGAGCCGGCCGCCCCGGCGACGGTGCGCGACCAGGACGCGGTCGGCCGCCCCTGAGGCCGTCCTTACCGCAGGTCACGACGGGGGCGGGGGTGCGGCGCGGCGTACGGTGATGCCATGCCGCCTCCCCTGCCCGGCCCGCTGGCGCCGCTCGCCCCGCTGCTCGGCCAGTACGGCTACTGGGCCGTCGGCGCGGTCGTCTTCCTGGAGGACTTCGGGGTGCCCGCGCCGGGCGAGACGATCCTGCTGGCCGCCGGGGTCTACGCCGGTGCGGGCGAGCTCGACATCGTCGCCGTGGCGGCCATCGCGTTCGCGGCGGCGGTGATCGGCGACAACGTGGGATACGTGATCGGCCGCACCGGCGGCCGGGCGTTCGTGGAGCGCTGGGGCAAGTACATCCTGCTGACCCCGAAGCGCTTCGAGGCGGCGGAGGCGTTCTTCCAGCGGCACGGCGGCAAGATCGTCACGGTGGCGCGCTTCGTGGAGGGGCTGCGCCAGGCGAACGGGATCATCGCGGGCACCACGGGCATGGCCTGGCACCGCTTCCTCGCCTTCAACGCGCTCGGCGCGGCCCTGTGGGTGGGTCTGTGGTCGGCCCTGGCCTATCTCGCGGGCAGTCACATCACGACGGTGTACGACGAGATCGTCCGCTATCAGCGTTACGCGCTCATCGCCGCCGGATTGCTGGTCGCGGCCTTGATCGTCCGGCATGTGGTGCGGCGCAGGCGGGCACGCGGGACCGAAGCCGGTTCATGAATTTCGGCTTTTCCGGTTTGGGCGGCGGTCAGGGGGATATCCGGATGTCGACCACGCACCGATAACGTTGGGATGTGAATACCCCATGGCTGGTGACCAGAAGGGCAAGGCCAAGGCGGAGCAGCTCAAGGGCAAGGTCAAGGAGACCATGGGCAAGGCCGTCGGCAACGAGCAGATGGAGGCCGAGGGGCGCGCCGGAGGAGCGAAGGGCGATGCCCGCGAGGCCAAGGAAAAGGCCAAGGACGTCTTCAAACACTGAGTCGGTGCGTTTCCGTACCGGGCGGGCCCGCAAATCCATTTCGTGGATTTCCGGGCCCGCCGCTTTGTGCCGGGGATTTTTCGCGTACGCCCTCACGCGTCCGGGGGATTCACGAACCGGCGCCCCTTGATCGGCGCACCAGTGGGTAGCCGGTGCAGAGAAGGGACGATCCTCCGCGATCGCACGAAAGGGCCTGAACCGGCCACCACGGGAGAAGGGCGATTCCGCATGGACCTCCCCCTCATGGCAGACGCACCGACGCGGACCACCTCGGTTCCATCGCCTTACAGCCGTGACTGGGACGCCGACACCGCGTCCCTCCCCGATGCCCGGACCGCGGTCGCCGACCTGCTCTCACGGGTCCGCCCCACACCGGCCTCGCACACGGTGCAGGACGCCCAGTTGGTCGCCAGCGAGCTGGTCACCAACGCGCTCAAGCACGCGCCCGGGCCGTTCACCCTGCTTCTGGAGGTGGTGCCGGACCCGGCGGGGCTGCGGATCAGCGTCACGGACGCCTCGCCCGAGCCGCCCCGGCACCGGCCGCCGGACCCCGAGCGGGTGGGCGGCCACGGACTGCGTCTGGTGAACCTGCTCTGCGGCGCCCTGGAGGTCACTCCCCTGGGCCGGGGCAAGCGGGTGACCGCGACCGTCGCACTGGACTAACGGCCGGGCGGGCGCGCGTCGTCGCCCGGTCTCAGCAGGGGGTCGGCGTCCTCGGGCGCGGGGCGGGGCGGCGGGGCCTCGCCCGCGGTGAGGTGTTCCAGCACCTCGACCAGTTCCTCGCACGCCTGCTCCACCGAGCGCCGGGTGTGCCGCTGCTCGGTGATCACCGCGGACAGCAGCAGCGCGGTCAGCGCCATGGTGCCGTTGAAACCCTGGAGCTTGGCCATGATCTCGACGCGGCTCAGCCCGCGGAAGGCGCCGGTCCCGTCGTTGGCCGCGAGCGCGGCCAACACGGAGGTGGCCAGCGCGCAGAGCATGCTGCCGACCAGCTCGAAGCGCAGGGCGCCCCAGATGATCAGCGGGTACACCAGGAACAGCAGGCTGAAGTCGCTGAACACGGCGGGCGGAATGACGCAGGCGGCGACCAGCGCCAGCGCCGCGGCCTCCCACCGGCGCGGCGTGGGCAGGAATCCGCGGGCGTGGCTCAGCAGCAGCAGGAGCGGGGTGACGAGCAGGACGCCCATGGCGTCGCCCACCCACCAGGCGAGCCACACCGTCCAGAAGGTGTGCGCCGGCATCCGGTCGGTGACGACGAGGAGGGCGACGCCCAGGGTCGAGCTGATCAGCATGGCCCCCAGTGCACCCGGGAACACCAGGGCGAGCCCGTCGCGCAGCCGCCCGAGGTCGGTGCGGAACCCGGCCCGGCGCATCAAGATCACCGCGACCACCGGGGCCAGGGTGTTGCCGACGAGGTAGCCGAGCGAGTAGAGCACCGGCGTGTCCAGCGACAGGACGATGAAGTACGCGCCGAGGGTGACGCCGGGCCAGTACCGCACCCCGAGGATGAGCAGCGCGGCGACGGCGACTCCGGTCGGCGGCCAGATGGGGGTGACGACCGCGCCGTCGACGGTGAGCTTGCACAGCAGGCCGAGCCGACCGGCCGCGAAGTAGCAGACCGCGACGGCCAGGACCAGGGCGGCATGGCCGCCCGGCCGACGCGCTTCTGGGAAGGCCACCACCCGGCAACTCTCACACCGGTCGGGCGGCCGCGGCGAGGCGAACGGCGCCTATGGCCTAACGCGGGGCTGGGCGGGCGGTGGCGGGGTGTGCGGGCCGTCGTGGCCGACGACGAGGACGGCCGCGTCGTCGTCGTGGCCCACGTTGTCGGCGCCCTTGATCACGGCCGCGGCGAGCGCGTGCACCTTCAGGCCGGCGACGGCGGCGATGCCCGCGAGGCGGACCACCTGGGCGAGGCCGTCCTCGACGTGCAGCGAGGGGCCTTCCACCACGCCGTCGGTGAGCAGCACGAAGACGCCGCCGGTGGAGAGCCGGTGGCGGGTGACGCGGTACTCCATGCCGGGCTGGATGCCCAGGGGCGGGCCGCCCATGTCGTGGACGACGCCGGACTTGCCGTCGGCCGTGGCCCAGACGAACGGGATGTGCCCGGCCCGCGCGCTCTCCAGCACGCCCGTGACGGGGTCGAGCCGGAGGAAGGTGCAGGTGGCGAAGAGATCGCTGCCGAGGGTGAGCAGCAGGTCGTTGGTGCGGGCGAGGAGTTCGCCGGGTTCGCTGGTGACGGAGGCCAGCGCGCGCAGCGCGGCCCGGACCTGGCCCATGAAGGCGGCGGCCTCGATGTTGTGCCCCTGGACGTCGCCGATGGTCAGGCCGATCTTGCCGTCCGGCATGGCGAAGGCGTCGTACCAGTCGCCGCCGACGTTCAGGCCCTGGTTGGCGGGGGCGTAGCGCACCGCGAGATGGAGGCCGGGCCTGCTGGGCAGGTCGCGCGGGAGCATGCCCCGCTGGAGGGCGATGGCCAGCTCGACCTGGCTGCGCTGCTGTTCCGCGCGCTCACGCGCCTGGGCGGTGAGCGAGCCGAGTCTGGCCAGCAGCTCGTCACCTTCGTCCGTGGAGCGCTTGCGGAACATCGTTCACTTCCGGTGGGCGGTGAACCTGGCGGGCCGTTGTCCGGATTTTACCTTTTCCGGCGCATCCGGCGTCCTGAGCCGGCCCGCCATGGCCCGTCAGCGCACCTGGGAGTCGATGCCGGTGATCACGGCGGGCCCGAGCGGCGCGGTGTTCTCGTCCAGTCCGGCCGTCCGCAGGGCGTCGTCGGCGAGACGGCGGGCCTCCTGCTCGGCGTGCTTGTTGCTGTCGGCCTCCACGGTGAGGTGCAGGGTGAAGGTGCCGTCGTCGTTGACGTTGAGGGTGTCGAGGTCCTCGGCGCTGCCCAGGTCGGTGCCGTGCGGGTCGGCGGGCCGCAGGGCGCGGCCGAGCCGTGCGCGGGTGTCGGCCTCGATGTCCGCGGTGAAGGTGCCCGGCACGGTGATCACGTAGGTCGTCATGGTCGTCCTTTCCTCGAAGCCCCCGCCTACCCGCTTTCCCGGTCTTCGCACCGGTGCCTTCACAGCGGCGAGTGGACGAGCACCGTCACGTAGGCGCCGTACAGCACGGAGACGAGGGCCAGGGCGCCGCCGACGAGGAGGGCCGCGGCGGGGCGGGTGCGCCAGGTGCGGGTGAGGGCGAGGGCGGCCGGGATGAGGAGCGGGAAGGCCGGCAGCAGGAAGCGCGGCTTGGAGGAGAAGGAGCCCGAGCCGAAGATCACCAGCAGGACCAGGACGCCGGTGAAGACCACGAGGGCCAGTGGGGGTCGCTCCAGGCAGAGCAGCGCGAACAGCAGCAGGCCGACCAGGACGATGGCGAGGGCGACGGGATAGATGACCTGGCCGCCGTGGGCGAGGAGCGCGCGGACGAAGCGGGCGGCTCCGGCACCGAAGTCGACGCGGGAGCCCCAGGCGCCCTGTACCGCGAAGTAGCCGCCCGTCAGGTCGCCGGTGCACCGGCCGACCCAGAGGACGTAGCCGAGCCAGCCGAGCGGGGCGATCGCGGCGCCCGCCCACACGCCGGGGGTGACCTGTCCGCGCCGTAGCCAGATCTGCTGTGCGGCGGCTGCGATGACGGCGACGGCCACGGCGAAGCCGGTGGGCCGGGCGAGCCCCGCCGCCAGGGCGAGGGAGCCGGCCCAGAGCCAGCGGCTTCTGAGCACGCTGTACAGGGACCAGGCGGCCAGGGCCGCGAAGAGGGACTCGGTGTAGGCGATGGTCAGTTCCACCGCGTGCGGCAGCACGGCCCACAGCGCGACCAGGGCGGTGGCGGTGGCGCGGCCGTACAGGCGGTGGCCGATCAGGTAGACGCCGTACGCGGCGACGGCGGCGGCCGTCCAGGCGATCAGCATGGCCGCCGCCGCGAGGCTGAGCGGGAGGACGAGGGTGGTGGCGCGGACGAGCGCGGGATAGAGCGGGAAGAACGCCCAGTCGCTCTGCACTCCCCCGGTGGGGGTGATCCAGATGAGGCGGCCGTAGCCGTGGGCGGCGATGTTCAGGTACCAGCGCGAGTCCCAGGAGTGGGCGAGGCTGCGCACCAGGGGGCGGTCGGCCAGTGCGTTGGTGGCGATCACGGCGGCGATGCCCGCCGCGCGGACCGCGGCGAACAGCGCGAGGGCGAGGAGGGCACCGTGCGGTGCGCGGTGGCGGACCATCCGGGGCAGCGCGCGACGGCGCGGGGGACGGGCGGGGGCGGCCGCTCCGGGCCGGGGGGCGGAAGACGTGATCACGCTCCGACCATGGTCACGGAGCGTGTGCGGTGCAATGCGGGCGCAGGGTGTCGCGCGCTCTTCCACCCTGATTCAGGAACGACGCTTCGACGGACCCCCTGACAGGGGGCTCTGGTGATCAAAGTAGGGTGTGCCTACCATATGAGCGCCGCCTAGCTCGAAAGATAGATCTGTGACTGTCAATGACGACTCGTTCACGAACTGGAAGCACCGCGAGGAGATCGCGGAGTCGATGATCCCGATCATCGGGAAGCTGCACCGCGAGCGGGACGTGACCGTCCTGCTGCACAGCCGCTCCCTGGTGAACAAGTCGGTGGTCAGCATCCTCAAGACCCACCGCTTCGCCCGGCAGATCGCGGGCGCGGAGCTGTCGGTCACCGAGACGATGCCGTTCCTGAAGGCGCTGACCGCCCTCGACCTCGGCCCTTCCCAGATCGATCTCGGCATGCTGGCCGCCACCTACAAGGCCGACGACCGGGGACTGAGCGTCGCGGAGTTCACCGCCGAGGCGGTCGCCGGGGCCACGGGCGACGAGAAGATCGAGCGCCGCGAGCCGCGTGACGTCGTGCTCTACGGCTTCGGCCGCATCGGCCGGCTGGTCGCCCGGCTGCTGATCGAGAAGGCCGGGTCGGGCAACGGCCTGCGGCTGCGTGCCGTCGTCGTCCGCGGCGGTGGCGCCAAGTCCGCCGGTGACCTGGTCAAGCGGGCCTCGCTGCTGCGCCGCGACTCGATCCACGGCCAGTTCCAGGGCACCATCACGGTGGACGAGGACAACAGCACGATCATCGCCAACGGCAACGAGATCAAGGTGATCTACGCCGCCGACCCGTCGTCCGTGGACTACACCGAGTACGGCATCCACAACGCCATCCTCATCGACAACACCGGCAACTGGCGTGACCGCGCGGGCCTGTCGCAGCATCTGCGGCCCGGCATCGACAAGGTCGTCCTGACCGCGCCCGGCAAGGGCGACGTGCCGAACATCGTGCACGGCGTCAACCACGACACGATCAAGCCGGACGAGCAGATCCTGTCCTGCGCGTCCTGCACCACCAACGCGATCGTCCCGCCGCTGAAGGCGATGGACGACGAGTACGGGGTGCTGCGCGGCCACGTGGAGACGGTCCACTCGTTCACCAACGACCAGAACCTGCTGGACAATTACCACAAGGCCGAGCGCCGGGGCCGGTCCGCGCCGCTCAACATGGTGATCACCGAGACCGGTGCCGCGTCCGCCGTGTCGAAGGCGCTGCCGGACCTGAAGGCGCCGATCACCGGCAGCTCCATCCGGGTGCCGGTGCCGGACGTCTCGATCGCCATCCTCAACCTCCGGCTCGGCCGCGAGACCACCCGCGAAGAGGTGCACGACTACCTGCGCGAGGTGTCGCTGACCTCCCCGCTCAAGCGCCAGATCGACTTCACCACGGCGCCCGACGCGGTCTCCAGCGACTTCATAGGCTCCCGCAACGCCTCGATCGTCGACGGCGGCGCCCTGAAGGTCGACGGCGACAACGCGATCCTCTACCTCTGGTACGACAACGAGTTCGGCTACTCCTGCCAGGTCGTCCGCGTCGTCCAGCACGTCTCGGGCGTGGAATACCCCACGTACCCGGCGCCGGAGGTCTGACAGACCCGCTCGCCGCATCAGCACGTTCACCGAGGGCCGCCACCCGACCAGGGGTGGCGGCCCTCGGTTCCGGTCGTCGTCCATGTGTGGATTGAGGGGCGAGCCCCGAACGCGATGCTTCGCTCGTTCGACGGGCTCGCCGGTCGCTGCCGTGTTCTCGGTGCGGCGCGGGGTCTGGGTCTTGCTCTTACGAGCCAGGGCTGGGCGGCCGCCTGCTGAGGTGAAGTCAGGCTTCGGGGATGAGGATGTGCCCGTAGGCGGCGAGGGTGACGTTCTCCGGTTCGGGGCCGCCTCGGCGTCCGGACTCCAGGGCGTCGAGGGACTTCACCTCGTCCGCGTCGAGCGTGAAGTCGAAGACGTCGATGTTCTCGGCGATGCGGTGAGGCCTGGTCGACTTGGGGATCACCGAGCGGCCCTGCTGGATGCCCCAGCGGAGCAGCACCTGGGCGGGGCTCTTGCCGTGCACCCCGGCGATCGCGGTGACCGCCGGGTCGTCCAGGACGCTCTGGCGGCCCTCGCCCGTGTAGAAGGTGATGCCGCCGATGGGGGACCACGCCTGGTTGACGATGCCGTGCCGGTCGTCGAAGTCGAGGACCGCGCGCTGCTGGAAGTAGGGGTGGATCTCGAGCTGGTTGACGGCGGGGACGACGGTGGTGGCGTCGAGCAGAGCGGTCAGGTGGTCGACCATGAAGTTGCTGACGCCGATGGCACGGACCTTGCCCTCGGCGAGGAGCTTCTCCAGGGCGCGGTAGGCGGCGAGGGTCTTGTCGAAGTCCGCCGGGAGGGCCTGGTGCAGGATGAGCAGGTCGATCTGGTCGAGGCCGAGCTTGGCGGCGCTCTTGTCGAAGCTGCGCAGGGTCTCGTCGTAGCCGTAGTCGCTGATCCAGGTCTTCGTCTCGACGAAGATCTCCTCGCGGGGGACCGCGGACTCGCGGATGGCCTGGCCGACTTCACGTTCGTTGCCGTACACGGCGGCCGTGTCGATGTGCCGGTAGCCGAGGTCGAGTGCGGCCGTGACGGCGCCCCGTGTCTCGTCCGGTGGCGTCTGGAAGACACCGAGCCCCAGGGCCGGCATCGGGACGCCGTTGTTGAGGGTGAGGGTCTGCATCACAGAGACCTTTCGGTGCGACGTGAGGACTTTCAGGACTTAATGAGGGTATGTGCCGCGATGTCGGTCGGGTAGATGGCATCAACGCGCCCTCCTTCAGCGGTATCTGTGTGAGCCCCGGCCACCCGCACAGGCCGGCACGGCGATGGCCTCCGGGTCACTCACGGCCGTACCAGCACCTTCAGTGCTCCAGGTCGAGCAGTGCCCTGCGCACCCTCGCGGCCCGCCGGTCGAATCGGGTGCCGCGGCGACCTGGACCGGTCTCGCTGTCTCGCTGTCTCGCTGTGCGACCGACTCGGTGAACAAGTGACCGACCGCGCTCCGGTCGGCGGCCGTCCGCGTGTCCGGACCACCGTCGCTGGCTACATCTGACCGTCATTTGCCTAAACCCTTTAGGCAAATACATAATCGGTCAGGTTCTTCGAGAGGTGGTCCCATGGTGCGCGCGGGTCTGAGTACGGAACGGCTGGTCCGGGCCGGGGCGGAGCTGGCCGACGAGGCCGGGTTCGAGCAGGTGACCGTGTCCGCGCTGGCCCGGCGGTTCGACGTCAAGACGGCGAGCCTGTACTCGCATCTGCGCAACTCCCACGACCTGCGCACCCGGATCGCGCTGCTCGCCCTGGAGGAGCTCGCCGACCGGGCAGCCGAGGCACTGGCGGGCCGGGCGGGCAAGGACGCCCTGGCGGCGTTCGCCAACGCCTACCGCGACTACGCCCGCGAGCACCCCGGCCGCTTCGAGGCGGCCCGTTACCGGCTGGACCCGGAGACCGCCGCCGCGAGCGCGGGCGTCCGGCACTCCCAGATGACCCGGGCGATCCTGCGCGGCTACGACCTCGCCGAGCCGGACCAGACCCATGCCGTACGACTGCTGGGCAGCGTCTTCAGCGGCTACGTCGGCCTGGAGTCTGCGGGCGGCTTCGACCACAGCGCCCCCGCCTCGCAGGAGTCCTGGGAGCGCGCGCTCGACGCGCTCGACGCCCTCCTGCGCAACTGGCCCACCACTCCCCCGCCCGCCCCCTGACCCGACAGGCCACCGATGACCACCGCCTGGATCACCACCCCCCTCACCGCCGAACTCGTCCGCGGCGCCCTGGAACTGGAGCCCACCGGGCGGGGCCTGCTCCCGCACCGGCTGCCCGCGCGGGCGCGCGCCCAGTGCGCGGACCCGCAACTGCACCTGGTGGAGTCCCAGCCCTCCGGCGTACGGCTGGTGTTCCGCACCCGTGCCACCGCGATCGAGCTGGACACGCTGCCGACCAAGCGGTCCTACACCGGCGCGCCGCCGCGCCCGGACGGTGTCTACGACCTGCTCGTGGACGGACGCCCGGCCGGCAGCACGTCGGTGACCGGCGGCGACACGCTGACGATCGACATGTCCACGGGTGCCGCCGAGCGCACCCCCGGCCCGGTGGGCACCGCACGCTTCACGGGACTGTCCGCCGAGGACAAGGCCGTGGAGATCTGGCTGCCGCACAACGAGACCACCGAGCTGGTCGCCCTGCGCACCGACGCGCCTGTGGAACCCTCGTCCGCGCCGGGGCGCCCGGTGTGGCTGCATCACGGCAGCTCCATCAGCCACGGCTCGGACGCCGCACGTCCGACCGGGATCTGGCCCGCCGTCGCCGCCTCGCTCGGCGGGGTCGAGCTGATCAACCTGGGGCTGGGCGGCAGCGCCCTGCTGGACCCGTTCACCGCCCGCGCGCTGCGCGACACCCCGGCCGACGTGATCAGCGTCAAGCTGGGCATCAACCTGGTCAACACCGACCTGATGCGGCTGCGCGCCTTCGGGCCCGCCGTGCACGGGTTCCTCGACACGGTCCGCGAGGGCCACCCCGACACGCCGCTGCTCGTGGTCTCGCCCATCCTGTGCCCGATGCACGAGGACACCCCCGGCCCCACGATGCCCGACTTCTCCGCGCTGAGCGAGGGCCGCCTCGCGTTCCTGGCGGCCGGGGACCCGGCGGAGCGCGCCCAGGGCAAACTGACCCTGAACGCCGTACGCGAGGAGCTGGCCAAGATCGTGGCGCAGCGCTCCCCCGAGGACCCGCACCTGCACCTGCTCGACGGGCGCGAGCTGTACGGCCGGGCCGACTTCGCGGAGCTGCCACTGCCCGACGGGCTCCACCCGGACGGCGCCGCGCACCGGCGCATCGGCGAGCGTTTCGCCGAGTTCGCCTTCGCCTCCGGCGGCCCGCTGGCACCCCGCGGCCGGTGAGCCTCAGACGAGGTGGCCGAAGACGACCAGGTTCTCCGTGTAGTCCTTGGCCGAGTGGTCGTAGTCCCCGGCGCAGGTGATGAGCCGGACCTCGGGGCGGGCGGCGTTCGCGTACACCCGCTTGCTGGGGAAGTCGTCCTTGGCGAAGGTGTCGGCGCTGTCCACGACGAAGTTCGCCGTGCTGCCGTCGGCGCGCTCCACCGAGAAGCGGTCGCCGGGCGCGAGTTCGTCGAGGTCGGCGAAGACCGCCGCCGAGGTGGTCGTGTCCACGTGCCCGGCGATGACCGAGGTGCCCTTCTCGCCGGGCGAGGCGCCCTTGCTGTACCAGCCGACGAGGTTGGTGTTGTTCGCGGGCGGCGGCTCCAGTTGGCCGTTGGAGGCGAGCACCAGGGCGGTGAAGGGCGCGTCCACGCCGATCTTCGCGATGCGCAGCCGGGTCGGCGCCGAGCGGGGCAACCCACCGCCCGCCTGGACCGCGCCCGCCGTCGCGCTCTTGGCGCGGGTGGCGTCGGTGCCGGTGCCCGTGCCGTGATGGCCGCCGAAGACGCTGAGCGCGAGGATGGCGATGGCCACCCCCCACAGCGTCAGCCGGCCTCCCCGGCCCGCGTTGTCACCGGCGGAAGGGTCTGCTGCCATCGGACACCACCTCGCTCGGGCACGGCAGCACAGGGATCGGGGTCGGGGGGCGCGGGCCGCCGACGCGACGCGGCGTCGACGGCGGCCACGGCCCCTGATGCGCGGGGACGGTCAGGACGCCGGCCCGGCGGCCTTCTTGCGGCGCAGCGCGTAGGCGCCCACGGCACCGGCGGCGAGGACGGCGACGCCACCCGTGGTCACGCCACCGGAGTCGGCGAGGCCGCCGCCGCCGGTGTGCATGCCGCCGCGCGGCCCGTCGCTGTCGGAGTCGGAGTCGTCCTTTCCGCCGCTGTCCTTGCCGCCGCCGCCACTGCCACCGCCGTCGCCCTTGTCCTTGTAGCTCTCGGGGTCGAAGCGGCTGTCGTCACCGGAGTCGGAGCTCCAGTCGTCGCTGCCGACGGCGGCGAGGGCGCCGCCGCCCGTGTGCACGCCACCGCGCGGCCCGTCGCTGTCGGAGTCGTAGGAGTCGCGGCCGGAGTCCTTGCCGCCGGAGTCCTTTCCACCGGACTCCTTGTCACCGGAACCCTTGTCCCGGTCGGAGTCGCTGTCGTGCTCCTTGTTGTAGGAGGAGTCGTCCCGGCCTCCGTCGTCCGCGGCGAGCGCGGTGCCGGGGGTGGCGATGGCGAGGGCGGCGGATGCGGCCGCCGTGGCGAGAAGAATGCGGGCAGAGCGCATATCGGTGTCCTTCCGCCGTGGCCGGGCAGCGGATTCCTCATCGGCTGACATGACCCGGCCTCGACATGATCCACCGTCGGACAGGCCGTCGCCGCGCACCATCCAGGCCGTCCAGCCGGGTCAGCTCTCCACCCGTCTGTCGCAGCGACACGCCGGTACGACCCCCGAACGGGTCAGCCGATTACCCGTCCGGCGGGCCCGCCCGGGCCTCGGGTCCGGCCTCCGGCAGTCGGCGGGGAGCATCGCCCGGCATTCCGGGCAAACTTGGCCGAAAACCGTCGTAGTAATGCTCGAAGTAACGGGCGTGGCCGGGCTTTTGCTGGTCGTACTCTGGGCCCGTGGTCGAGCGAGTCGAAGATCCAGGGCTGACGGCGTCCCGGCTCACCGGACGCCGGGTCACGGGCGGACCGGTGGCACAGGGTTCGCCCGCCGAGGTGACCCTCGAGGACGGCACGGCGGTGATGGTCAAGCGCGGGGACGGCCCCGGCGCGGTGCGCGCCGAGGCGGCCGGGCTGCGCTGGATCGGTGCCGCGCGTGCGGTCAGGGTGCCCGAGGTGCTCGGGCAGGACGAGTGGTCGCTGGTCAGCGAGCGGGTGCCGACCGGCAGCCCCGACCCCGGGGCGGCGGTGCGTTTCGGCCGTGCGCTCGCCGTCCTGCACGCGGCCGGCGCCCCCGCCTTCGGCGCCGCGCCACCGGACGGGCCCGAGGAGGCGTACATCGGCCGCGCGCCGATGCGCAACGTACGGGGCGACGACTGGGCTTCCTGGTACGCCGAGCACCGGGTGCTGCCGTACCTGCGCGCCGCGGTCGACGCGGGGACGGTCCGGCCGGGCGAGGCCGCGATGATCGAGGCGGCCTGCGAGCGGTTGCCCGCGCTCGCAGGCCCCGCCGAGCCGCCCGCGCGGCTGCACGGCGACCTGTGGCAGGGCAATGTCCTGTGGGGCGCCGACGGCGAGGTCCGCGTGATCGACCCGGCCGCGCACGGCGGCCACCGGGAGACCGACCTGGCGATGCTCCGGCTGTTCGGCTGTCCCCACCTGGAACGGGTACTGGCGGGGTACGAGGAGACGAACCCGCTCGCCGAGGGGTGGCGGGAGCGGGTCGGACTGCATCAGCTCTTCCCCCTGCTGGTGCACGCGGTGCTGTTCGGCCGGGGGTACGCCGAACAGGCCCTGGCCGCCGCCCGCGCCCTGCCGGCCGGGTGAACCGGGGCCGCGGAGGACGCTTCCGGGGCACGGCAGGCGGATCCGCCGGACGAATGTGCGGTGGAACGCAGCCACCGCGCCCCGCGCGGCGTCCTTCCTGCTGACCCACCGGCTCATGGTGCCTCCCTCCGGGCTCTGGTCACGGAGTGTGAGGAAACCAACCAATCGTTCGATTCGTATAAGGACGTGAAGGACGAAACAGGGGAGAGACCATGCAACCGTTCACGCTCAACTACGCGCGACCCGCTGGGCAGTTGGATGTCACCGCACCGTACGCGTACGACTCCGCACTGCAGTTGAACGTCCTGCCGGACGGGCGGATCGCCGCCACCGACCACGCGATCCTGCTCGCCCTGGGGACGACCACCTCCACGGCAGGCTCCAAGACGCACTTCGACGACTGATCGCGGGCCCCGGACGATGACCGTGCTCATCCTGACCAGTGACGAGGACGTCACGGCGGACATGGTGGTCCTGCGGCTGGGCGAGGCGGGCGTGCCCGTGGTCCGGTTCGACCCCGCCGATCTCACCAACGGGGTGGCGCTCACCGGCGAGTACACGGGGGACGCTCTGGGCGGCCAGTTGTCCGTCGGCGGGCGCCTGGTCCCGATGAGCGGTCTGCGCTCCGTCTGGGTGCGCAGACCGGGCGACGCGGCCGCCCGCGCCGCCCAGCCGTCGTCCTGGCTGACCCAGGAGTCGGCGCAGGCGCTGTACGGCATGCTGCGGTGCAGCGACGCCCGCTGGATGAACCATCCGGACGCGGCCCGCAGAGCCCGGCACAAGCCGTGGCAGCTGCGGCTCGCCCAGCGCAGCGGGCTGCCGGTCCCGGCCACCCTGATCACCACGTTCCCGGACGCCGCGCGGGAGTTCGCCGAGCGGCACCGGGACGTGGTGGTCAAGCCGGTCTCCGGCGCGCATCCGCAGGAGCCGCCGCGCGCGGTGCCGACCAGCCGGATCGCGCCGGGCACCGACTTCAGCGCCGTGGCCTTCGGGCCGACGCTGCTGCAGCGGCGCGTGCACAAGCGGGCCGACATCCGGCTCACGGCGGTCGGTGACCGGCTGCTGGCGGCGCGCAAACCGGCCGATCCGGACGCCCACCCCGACCACGTGGACGTCCGTTTCGCCCCGTCCGTCTCCCCCTGGCTCGCCACCGAGGTGCCCCCGCGCGTGGCGGCGTCGGTCCGCCGCTATCTGAGGGGCGCCGAACTGGCTTACGGCGCGTTCGACTTCGCGGAGGACGCGGAGGGGACCTGGTGGTTCCTGGAGTGCAACCAGTCGGGCCAGTTCGGTTTCGTCGAGCTGGAGACCGGTCAGCCGATCGCGGAGACGATCGCGCACTGGCTGGCCGGAGACGACGGGCCGGTGGAGCCGTATACCCATGACGAGAGGGGCAGGGTGCCCTGATGCCGTGGAGAGCGGCCGGGAGAAGGGAGCGCTCGATGCGCATCGGACTGCTGGGAACCGGCCCCTGGGCACGTACCGCACACGCGCCGGCGCTGGCCGGCCACGCGGGCGTGGACTTCGCCGGGGTGTGGGGGCGCCGGCCTGAGGCGGCGGCCGCGCTGGCCGGGGAGTACGGGGTGCGCGCCTATCCGGACGTGGACGCGCTGCTGGCCGATGTGGAGGCGGTGGCAATCGCGCTGCCGCCGTCCCTGCAGGCGGAACTGGCGGTGCGCGCGGCGCGGGCAGGCCGGCATCTGCTGCTGGACAAGCCCCTGGCGCTCGGTGTGGCCGAGGCGCGGGCGGTGGCCGAGGCTGCGGAGCGGGCCCAGGTGGCGTCGGTGGTGTTCTTCACCACCCGTTTCCAGAAGGAGCCGGAGGCGTGGATCGAGGAACAGGCCGCCGAGGCGGGCTGGTTCACGGCCAGGGCGCAGTGGCTGGGCTCGGTGTTCACCAGCGACAGCCCGTTCGCGGCCTCGGCGTGGCGGCGGGAGAAGGGCGCGCTGTGGGACGTGGGCCCGCACGCGCTGTCCGTCCTGCTGCCGGTGCTGGGTGACGTACGGCAGGTGCTGGCGGCGGCGCACGGGCCAGCGGACACCGTGCACCTGGTGCTCGACCATGCCACCGGCGCCTCCAGCACGCTGACGCTGAGTCTGTCGGCGCCGCCCTCGGCGGCCGGGGCCGATGTCGAGCTGCGGGGCGAGTCGGGGGTGGCGCTGCTGCCGAGGAGTTCGGAGGGCGCGGTGCCCGCGCTGGCCCGGGCGGCGGACGCGCTGGCGACCGCCGCCCGCACCGGCCGCCGGCACGCCTGCGACGCCGCGTTCGGTCTGCGGGTGACCGAGATCCTCGCGGCGGCGCAGGAGCGCCTCGGCGCCGAACCGGTCGACTAGCCGGCGGCTGGTTCCCCGTCGGCCCGGAAGTTGACGCGTTCGCGTACGACGGGGTAGCCGGCCCGGGTGAAGTTGGCGGCCATGGGGAAGTTGCCCTGGTCGGTGGCGGCCGCGACGAACTCGGCGCCCTCGGCGGCGAGGAAGCGGGTGCAGTCGGCCAGGAGGTCGTAGGCGTAGCCGTGCCCGCGCTGCTCGGGCACGACGCCGATGAAGCCGACGCAGGGTCCGGAGGGGTTGCGGGCCGGGATGTGGATGCCGACGGTCTCGCCCTCGGGGGTGCGGGCGAGGCGCCACCAGTTCCTGGGCGAGGGGAACCAGTGGAAGAAGTCCAGCTCCTCCTGGGCGGCCAGCTCGATCCCGCCCCGCTCGATGGCACGGAGGGCGTGGGCGTCCAGAGTGGCGGAGTGGATGCGGCGCAGGGCGTCGAGGAAGACGGTGTCGTCCGGTTCCGGGGCGAACTCCAGGCGGCCGGGCTGTCCGGGCAGGCCCAGGTCGGGGGTCCAGCGGTAGAGGAAGCGCTCCACGAGCGGCTCGTACCCGGCGAGGCGGGCGGCGGCGGTGCGGGTGGCCACGGCGGCGCTCAGGGCCGGGTCGTCCCGCCAGCCGGAGGGCAGGTCGAGTTCGAGTTCCGGGGTCGTCCAGGGCGCGGTGCGCAGCAGTTCGGCGCCCGCCTCCTCCTCGCCCTCGGCCACGTCGAACCAGTTGATCAGCAGCGGGCTGGGGTCCTCGGCGCGGGCCCACCAGGCGGCGCGGGCCACGGGGCGTCCGTCACGCAGGGCGACGCGCTGCCAGTCGGGGCGGTAGCGGGTGGTGCGGTGCCGCTCGCTCAGGCCGAGCGGGTCGGGCAGGGTGTCGAACAGATGGGCACTGCTCTGGTCGAGCGTGCGGATGACCGGTGCGGTCAAGGTGTCCTCCGGGAGATGAGCCTTCGGCTTTCGAGGCGCTCCCGGTCCGGTCAGGCGTGGCACACCCGGATGACGGAGGGGAGGGAGCGCGCGTTCGGTGCGGTGTGCATGACGCTCGCCTCCTTTCCGGTCCGTCTCGGGGCGTGCTGCGGCAACACTAGGGCGATCCCGAGGGGGCGTCCAGGGGTTTTCGCGGGGCGGGCGGCGGGGGCGGGCGCGGCGTAGCGTGGGCGTGTGAGATCGCTGCGTGGCTGGTCACCGGGCCGAACGCGGGAGCGGCGCGGCTGGCTCCGCGGTGCTCCGCCGCCCCGGTGGGTGCGCGTGCTCCCGATCCTGCTGCTGATCGCGGTCACCCTGGCCACGCTCGTCACCCCGCACGCGAGCGACCTAGGTTTCCTGCTCGGCGCGATCCCGCCGCTCGCGGTGCTGTCCTACGGGCCGCTGGCGACGGCGGCGCTGGGCGCGCTGGTGATCGTGTCGCTGCTCGTGCCGGTGACCCATCTCGACCGGCCGGGCGACACCGACCTGCTGACCATCGCGTTCGTGTCCCTGCTGAGCGTGTTCGTGTCCTTCGTGCGCAGCCGCCGCGATGCCCAGTTGGACACGGAACGGGCGATCGGCGAGGCGGTGCAGCGCGCGGTGATGCCGCCGCTGCCGGAGCGCGTCGGCGGCATCCGGTGCGTGGGGTTCAGCCGGGCCGCGCAGGACGGGACGCTGCTGGGCGGGGACTTCTTCGACGTACGGGACGGCCCCCACGGGGTGCGGGCGGTGATGGGGGACGTACAGGGGCACGGGCTGTCGGCGGTGCGGACGGTGGTGGCGCTGCTGGGCGCGTTCCGTGAGGCGGCGCTGGACCAGCGGGCGCTGGAGGCGGTGGCCGCCCGGATGGACCGCAGGCTGGTGGTGGACTCCTCCGGGGTCCGGCACGCGGAGCTGTTCGCCACGGCGGTGCTGCTGGAGTTCTCCGCGGACACCCGCACGGTGCGCGTGGTGGCCTGCGGGCATCCGCCGCCGGTCCTGCTGCGCGCCGGGCGGGCCCGGGAGCTGACGGTGTCCTCATGTCCGCCGCTGGGCATCGGGTTCCTCGGTGCCGATCCGCCGAAGGAGGTCACGGTGACTCTGGACCCGCGGGACCGGCTGCTGATCGCCTCGGACGGACTGTGGGAGGCGCGGGACGCGTCCGGCCGCTTCTATCCGCTGCCCGAGCGGCTGGCCGCGCTCGCGGACACGGGGACCGCCGGGCTGCCGGACGCGCTGTGGG
Organism: Streptomyces seoulensis; assembly: GCF_022846655.1. NCBI lineage: Bacteria > Bacillati > Actinomycetota > Actinomycetes > Kitasatosporales > Streptomycetaceae > Streptomyces > Streptomyces seoulensis. Next base: position 3,145,153 of record NZ_AP025667.1, on the reverse strand, counting down.
AGGACGTACGGCGCCTGGGCCACCAGGTGGACGACGACGCCAGCGTGCTGGTCCTGGCCCCGGAGCAGCCGTCCCGCTGAGCCGGGCGCTCACCCGAACGGCCGACGGGCGGGGCGGAGGAAGCGCTCCTATGCTGAGAGCCCAGGGCTTCGACGTCAGGCCCGCCGCAGGTCCGGCTCTCATGTGCTTGGAGTCAGCCCATGCCCCGTTCCTCAGCACGCCTGCGCCGGGGGGTCGCCGTCGCCGCCGCGCTCGGCGCACTCGCCGTCCCGCTGGCCGCCGCCCCCTCCCTGTCGGCGCCGCTCACCGCGGGTTCGCCGAGCCCCTCCCCCTCGGGCCCCGATGTGCACGCCCTCACCCCCGAGATGACCCGTCAGATCGACGACGCAGTGCGGCGCGTGATGCGCGAGACCGGTGTCCCCGGTGTCACGGTCGGGATCTGGACCCCGGACAAGGGCGACTACGTCCGCTCCTTCGGCGTCGCCGACAAGAGCGACCGGCGCGCGATGTCCCCGGATCTGTACATGCGGATCGGCAGCGAGACCAAGACGTTCACGGTCACCGCGCTGCTGCAACTGGTCGACCAGGGCAAGGTGGGCCTGGACGACCCGATCGGCGAGTACATCGACGGCGTACCGAACGGTGACAGGATCACGCTGCGTCAGCTCGCCGACATGCGCAGCGGTCTCTTCAACTACTCCGAGGACCCGGACTTCTTCAAGGCGCTCACCTCGGACCCCGAACGCCCCTTCACCCCGCAGCAGTTGCTGGACTACTCCTTCAAGCATCCGGTGCAGTTCCAGCCGGGCGCGAAGTTCTCGTACTGCAACACCAACCTGATCCTGCTCGGCCTGCTCGTGGAGCAGCGCAGCGGGCAGAGCCTCGGGGACTACATCCAGGAGCATGTGCTGGACCCGGCCGGGATGACCCGTACGTCGTTCCCCGAGGGCGCGGAGTTCCCGAAGCCGCACGCGCAGGGGTACACCGACCAGACGGCGGACGGGAAGGTCGCCGAGACGGCCGGCTGGAACCCGTCCTGGGGCTGGGCGGCCGGTGCGATGATCTCCGACCTGGAGGATCTGCGGACGTGGTCCCGCACGGTGGCCACCGGCCGGTTCCCGGACGGGGAGCGGATGGTCTCCCCCGCCACCCAGCGGGAGCGCCTGACGACCCCGCCGACCGGGTACCCCGGCGCCGGCTACGGCCTGGGCATCTTCGACGTGCACGGCTGGATCGGCCACAACGGCTCGCTGCCGGGGTACGAGTCGCTGACGGTGTATCTGCCCTCGGCGCGGACCTCGCTGGTGATCCTGCTGAACACCGACATCGCGCACGACGGCGAGGAGCCGAGCACCCTGTTCGGGAAGGCCGTCACCGAGGTCGTCTCCCCGGACCACGTCTACGAGCTGCCCGCGCAGCACACCGGCCATTAGCCGCCGGGCCACACGTGAGGGGGTACGACCGGTCCCCCGCTCCGGTCGTACCCCCGTCGGACTTGTGAACTTAACGGTGGGACCGGGGCGTGGCCATCGCAGCGGTGCCCGGTCGGGGCCGGTGAGCACTCACCCGTGCACAGGTGCGTCCGCTTGGTCCCCGTTCGCTCAGGCCTCCGGCGCGGCGAGCGTGCCGTCCGCGAGATGGGCGAGGACCACCTCGTACAGGTCGCTGCCGCCCGCCAGGAGCTGGCGTTCCAGTACGGGTTCGGCGGCGCGGACGTGTTCGCGGACCGTCTGGGCGTGCACGCCCCGCTGTCTGGCGGCGCGTTCGGCGTTGGCGCCGGCCGAGATCCAGGCGCGCAGGGTGCCGCGCAGGTCGCGGCCGTCGCCGTCCAGCCTGCCCAGCAGATCCCCGGCCCAGTCGCGCAGCCCGGCCGAGTCGAGCAGGTCGGTGAAGCGGACCCCGGCGTGCGGGTGCGGGGCGGTGGCGGGGTCGTAGGGGCCGTGCGCGGCCTCGGTGAGCAGGGCGAGGCGGACGGCGGTGCGGGTGGTGAGGTCGGTCAGGTCGGTGTCCAGCAGGGTCTGGAGGCGGTCCATGCGGGCGCGGACGGTGTTGCGGCTGACGCCGAGCACCTTGGCGGCGCTGACGGCGGTGAACTCCAGCCCCAGCCGGGTGGTGGCCAGCAATTCGGCGCGGGTGTGGTGGGGCAGGGTGTCCAGCGGGCGAAGGGTCCGGGCGGCCCAGGTGCGCAGCGCGGCCGGGTCCAGCAGGCGTTCGGGGTGGGTGCGTTCGGCGTAGACGGCGCTGCGGCCGGGGCTGAACCGGGCGACGGCGAGCGCGCTGACGGCCTGTCCGTACGCGGTGGCCGTGCGGGCGAGGCGCTGGTGGAGGCTGCCGCCGAGGTAGATGCCCGGGCGGTCGGCGACGAGGGTGCGCAGGCGCTCCCCCGGCGCCGGGGCGGGGCTGACGACGATGACGTGGCCGTCCATGGCGGGGCAGCGCACGACGAGCGCGCGGCCCTCGGTGAGGTCGGCGCACTCCTCGGCGAGGGCGTCGCGTCCGGCGGGCGAGCCCTCGACGACGTAGACGCAGGCGGTGTCCTGTTCGAGCAGGCCGGGCCAGAGTCCGGCGGCGACCCGGCGGGCGGAGACCACGTCCTCGACCATGAGCAGTTGCAGGATGGCCAGGCGCAGATCGGCGGAGGCGCGGCGCAACCGCCTTGCTGAGCGGGCGAGTTCGCCCTCCCTGAGCAGCAGGCCGAGGACACCGGCCGTGCGGTGGACGATCTCGGCGGCGCGCCGGTCGAAGGGCTCGGACCGGGCCACGGTCAGCACGGCGCCCGCCGCGCGGCGGGGTTCGGGATGGCGGATGCCGACCAGGTGGACATGGCGTCCGTCGTCCTCCAGGGCGGCGGCGGAGATCCGGCCGGTGGCCACGTCGGCGTGGACGGCGGCGTCCACGGGGAGGTGCTCACCGGCCAGGAGCCGGCCGTCGGCGCCCTCCAGGCCGACGGCGGCGTGGACGGTACGGGCGAGCCAGGCGACGGCCCGGCGGGGATGCCGGACGGCGGGGCGCAGTTGGTCGAGGAGCTGTTCCGCCCAGTTGTCGGCGGTGTCGTGCGGCGGTGGGGCGTGGGTGCCCTCGTCGGATCGGGCGGCCACGTCGTGCTTCTCCTCGTCCCCGTCTCGGCCTCTGCGTTAGACGAGCGACGTTACCCGACGCCCCCTGCGCGCGTCGCCGGGTGAGCGCGGGCAGGGCTCCGCCGGTGGCCTGGGGGGCGTTGGCCACCGGCGGAGACGGCGGGGCCCGGAGCGGGGGGGGTGTGCTCCGGGTGCCTCGGTGTGCGGATGCCCCGCTCGCCGCGTCCTACGCCTGGCGGGGTGGGGGTACGCGGGCGGGGGACGGTGACGGCTTAAGCTCGGCGGATGGCCAAGTACTTCGACGTGCACCCCGACAACCCGCAGCCCCGCGCCGTGGCGCAGATCGCGGACGCCGTCCGGTCGGGATCGCTGATCGCCTACCCCACCGATTCCTGTTACGCCCTGGGCTGCCGGCTGGGCAGCAAGGAGGGCATGGAGCGCATCCGGTCCATCCGCCGGCTGGACGACCGGCACCACTTCACGCTGATGTGCCAGAACTTCGCGCAGCTCGGGCAGTTCGTACGCGTCGACAACGACGTGTTCCGGGCGGTGAAGGCGGCGACGCCCGGCAACTACACCTTCATCCTCCCGGCCACCCGTGAGGTCCCGCGCATGCTGCTGCACCCGAAGAAGCGGACGGTGGGCGTGCGCATCCCCGACCATGTGGCGACCCAGGCACTGCTCGCCGAGCTGGGCGAGCCGCTGGTGTCCAGCACGCTGCTGCTCCCCGACGAGGAGGAGCCGCTGACCCAGGGCTGGGAGATCAAGGACCGGCTGGACCACGTGGTGGACGCGGTCGTGGACTCCGGGGAGTGCGGCACCGAGCCGACGACGGTGGTGGACTTCTCCAGCGGCGAGGCGGAGATCGTGCGGGTGGGCGCCGGAGACCCCGCGCGGTTCGAGTAGGAAAGGGAGCTTGCCCGTCATGACCGACGTACAGGGAACGACCGTCACCATCCCCACGGGGGACGGTGACGCCGACGCGTACCTCACCCACCCCGCCGACGGGAAGCCGCATCCCGGTGTCCTCTTCTACCAGGACGCCTACGGGCTGCGGCCCTGGCTGAACGGGATGGCCGACCGGCTCGCCGCCGAGGGCTACACGGTGCTGGTGCCCAACGTGTTCTACCGGCGGGGCCCGGCCCCCGTGGTGGAGCTGCCCGAGTTCATCGACCCGCCGTCCGATCCGACGATCTGGGAGCGGCTCGGCCCGCTGGTGCACTCGATCACGCCGGAGCAGGCGGAGCGGGACGCGGACGCGTACCTGGGCTGGATGGCGCGGTCCCCGCTGGTCGCGGACGGTCCCGTCGCGGTGACCGGGTACTGCATGGGTGCCCGGCTCGCGCTGCGCACGGCGGCCACGCATCCCGGCCGGGTGGCGGCGGCCGCCGGGTTCCACGGCGGCAACTTGGCCACCGAGGAGCCGGACAGCCCGCACCTGGGCGCCGGCCACATCACGGCCGAGCTGTACTTCGGCCACGCCGACCAGGACCCCTCGCTGCCCGAGGAGCAGAGGCGCAGGCTGGAGGACGCGCTCACGGCCGCGGGGGTGCGCCACACCAGCGAGGTCTACGAGGGCGCGCCGCACGGCTACACCCAGAAGGACACCTCCTCCTACGACGCGGCGGCCGAGGAACGCCATTGGGAGGCGCTCAAGTCCCTTCTGAGGCGCACTTTCTGACGTCGGCTCACCTCACGGAACGTGTTCGGTTCAACTGATTGACACGTCCGCGACACACAAGCACGCTGAGAGCGCTCTCAAAAAGGTCCGGACCAGTATCCGTACCACCCCGAACCCCACACGGAGGTGGAGAGTTGACTCGAAGAATCGCTCGTTCCGCACTGTCGGCCACGGCCACGGCCGCCCTGGTCGGCTCGGTCCTCACCCTCGGCGCCGCCGGCCAGGCGGTCGCCGCGGTGCCGGACACGATCCCGCTCCAGATCACCAACAACTCGGGCCGCTCCGAGCCGGTGTACATCTACGACCTCGGCACCCAGTTGTCCTCCGGACGCCAGGGCTGGGCCGACGCGGGCGGCACCTTCCACGCCTGGCCCGCGGGCGGCAACCCGCCGACCCCGGCGCCGGACGCGGCTATCGCCGGGCCCGGTCCGGGCCAGTCGACGACGATCCGGATACCGAAGTTCTCCGGCCGGATCTACTTCTCCTACGGCCGCAAGCTGGACTTCCGCCTGACCACCGGCGGTCTGGTGCAGCCGGCCGTGCAGAACCCGTCGGACCCGAACCGGGACATCCTGTTCAGTTGGTCCGAGTACACGCTCAACGACGCCGGGCTCTGGCTCAACAGCACCCAGGTCGACATGTTCTCGGCGCCCTACGCGGTCGGCGTGAAGCGGGGCAACGGCCAGGTCGCCACCACCGGGCACCTCAAGTCCGGCGGCTACTCGGCCGTCCTCAACTCGCTGCGCGCCAAGTCGGGCTGGTCCGGCCTCGTCCAGACCCGCTCGGACGGCACCGTGCTGCGCGCCCTGTCCCCGCTGTACGGCGTGGAGACGGGGGCGCTGCCCGCGAACGTGATGGACGACTACGTCAACCGGGTCTGGTCGAAGTACTCCTCGCAGACCCTGACCGTGACGCCGTTCACCGACCAGCCGAACACCAAGTACTTCGGCCGGGTGTCGGGCAACGTCATGAACTTCACCAACTCCTCCGGCGCGGTCGTCACCAGCTTCCAGAAGCCGGACGCCTCCAGCATCTTCGGCTGCCACAAGCTGCTGGACGCGCCCAACGACCAGGTACGCGGCCCCATCTCCCGTACCCTGTGCGCCGGTTACAACCGCTCGACGCTGCTGAGCAACCCCAACCAGCCGGACAGCTCGGACGCCGGTTTCTACCAGGACGGGGTCACCAACCAGTACGCGAAGGCCATCCACGCGCAGATGGCCGACGGCAAGGCGTACGCCTTCGCCTTCGACGACGTCGGTGCCCACGAGTCGCTGGTCAACGACGGCAACCCGCAGCAGGCGTATCTCACGCTGGACCCGCTGAACTGACGGCGGACGCACGGACGGGACCCCGCACGCGAGAAGCGTGCGGGGTCCCGGTGTGTGCGGGGAGCGATCAGCCGGTCGTCAGGGCGGTGTCGTCCACGACGAAGCTGGTCTGGAGCGAGGAGTCCTCGACCCCGGTGAACTTCAGGGTGACCGTCGAGCCCGCCAGCGAGGACAGGTCGAAGGACTTCTGGGCGTACCCGGTGGCCTTGTTGAGGTTCGAGTAGGTCGCCAGGGTGGTCGAGCCGGCCGCCAGCGTCAGCTTGTCGTACTGGGTGCTGGTGGTGGTCTCGGCCGAGTCGACGTGCAGGTAGAAGGTCAGGGTCGCCTTGCAGCCCGCGGGGATCGTCACCGACTGGGACAGCGTGTCGGTGTGCGCGGAGCCGTAGCCGTCGAGCCACGCCTTGTACGATCCGCCGTGCGCGGCCTGCCCGCTGTCGCTGGTGATGACGCCGCTGCTCGCGGTCCAGCCGGTGTTGCCCGACTCGAAGCCGGGGTTGGCCAGCAACTGGGTCGCCGAGCAGCCGCCGCCGGTGGTGCTGACCGTCCAGGAGAAGGCGGCTGTGCCGGTCTTCCCCGTGGAGTCGGTGACGGTGACCGTGGTGCTGGAGGAGCCCGCGGTGGTGGGCGTGCCGGAGATCAGGCCGGTGGAGGCGTTGATCGAGAGCCCGGCCGGGAGCCCGGTGGCGCTGTAGCTCAGCGCGCCGCTGTTGGTGCTGGATGCCTGGATCTGGAGGCTGACCGCCTTGCCCACGGTGGCGGACTGGCTGCCGGGGTTGGTGACGGTCACGCCGTCGGCCGGCGGGTTGATGTGGCCGCCGACCGCGATCCCGGCGAAGGCGTTGCCGACGCCCGCGTACTGCGCCGAGTTGGTGCCGTAGAGCGCGGCGGCGGCGTTGAGGGCGGCGGTGCGGGCACCGGCGTAGTTGGTCGTCGACGTCATGTACGTCGTCAGCGCCTTGTACCAGATCTGCAGGGCCGCGGCCCGGCCGATGCCGGTGACGGCGACGCCGTCGGCGGTCGGGCTGTTGTAGGTGACGCCGTTGACGACCTTGGTGCCGCTGCCCTCGGAGAGCAGGTAGAACATGTGGTTCGCCGGGCCCGAGGAGTAGTGCACGTCGAGGTTGCCGATACCGGAGTACCAACTGTCCTTGGAGGCGCCGTCCTTGCTCGGCTTGTCCATGTAGCGCAGCGGGCTGCCGTCGCCGTTGATGTCAATCTTCTCGCCGATGAGGTAGTCACCGGGGTCGGTGGCGGTGTTGGAGTAGAACTCCACGCCGGTGCCGAAGATGTCGGAGGTCGCCTCGTTGAGGCCGCCCGACTCACCGGAGTAGTTGAGTCCGGCGGTGTTGGAGGTGACGCCGTGGCTCATCTCGTGGCCGGCGACGTCCAGCGAGGTGAGGGCGTGGGTGTTGCCGGAGCCGTCGCCGTAGGTCATGCAGAAGCAGGAGTCGTCCCAGAACGCGTTCACGTAGGCGTTGCTGTAGTGGACGCGGCTGTAGGCGGCTACACCGTCGTTGCGTATACCGCTGCGGCCGAAGGTGTTCTTGTAGAAGTCCCAGGTCTCCTGGGCGCCGTAGGCGGCGTCGGCGGCCGCGGTCTGCGGGTCGGAGCCCGCGCCGGTGCCCCACACGTCGTCGGCGTCGGTGAACAGGGTTCCGGTGCCGGAGGTCCCCTTGTTCAGGTTGTACGTCTTGTGGCCGCCGCGCGTGGTGTCGTAGAGCTGGTACGTCGAACCGGACAGCGTGGTGTTCAGCGTGACCGTGCCGTTGTACTGGGTCTTGCCGGTGCCGGTCTGCACCGCCTGGTAGCGGTGGAGCTCCTTGCCGGTGGTGGCGTCGGTGACGACGTGCAGCTTGCTGGGGGTGCCGTCGTCCTGGAAGCCGCCGACCACGGTCTCCCAGGCGAGGACCGGGGTGCCGTCGCCCGCCCAGATCACCTTGCGGGCGCTGTCGGTGGCGGGCTTGCCCGCGTCGAGCGCCTTGGCCGTCTTCAGCGCCTTGGACTCGGCGGCCGCCTTGGTCAGGGCCGGGGCGGTGGAGGCGACCTTGATGACGCGCTTGGTGGCGAAGGTGGTGCTGACCGTGCCCTTGGCCAGGGAGGCGGGCGGGGTGTGCACCACGAGGTCGCCGCCGAGGACCGGCAGGCCGGCGTAGGTGCGCTCGTACCGGGTGTGCACGGTCCCGTCGTTGTCCTTGACCACGTCCCGGACGACCAGCTTCTCCTTGGCGCCGAGGCCGAGGGAGCGGGCGGTGTCGGCGGTGCGCTGCTTGGCGTTCTTCAGCAGCGTCTCGCGCTGGGCGGGGCTGAGCTTGGCCTCCAGGCCGCCGGTGCGCAGCGTGGCGTGGGGGGCCGCGGGCCGGGCTGCCGCGGGGGTCGCCTGGACGGCCACGGCGAGGAGCGCCGCCGTGGAGAGCAGGGCGGCTCCGGCCGTGGCCGCCTTACGGGAAACGGGTCTGTGGGGAAGGCGTCTCACTCGTACTCCTCCTGTGAAGGGAGTGGGGAGGATGCGCGTACGGGGCCGAGAATGGCACTTTGACTAGGTCATGTCACCAAGCGGTGGGGCAAGCGAGGGTTTTCCCTAGAGGGCCACGCGGTTCCGGAGGATCAAATTGGACCTCAAACCTCGCTTTGTAAAAGCTTTTTGACAGCTCGACAAAAAATTCCCGCGCCCGTCCGCATTCCGGACCGCCGAATTCCCTGATTCCGGTTCGACGACGGAGTTCCGCGCCTGTGCCGGCGCCGGGCGCGTCCAAGGAGGCACCCGGCCTGGGTGGATGACCATGGAGCGACACCGGCGGGCCGGCAGGAGGGCCTGCCGCCGAGGCACAGGAGAGCCGGACATGAGCGTGGCCGAGTCACCCCGACTGCGGCGGGAGGTGTCGCCGCTGGAGCTCTTCTACGACCTCGTCTTCGTCTTCGCGGTGTCGCAGCTCTCCCACCATCTGCTGGAACACCTGAACGGGCGGGGCGCGGCGGAGACGGCGGTGCTGCTCGTCGCCGTCTTCGGCACCTGGGTGTTCATCAGTTTCGAGGCGACGTTCCTCGACATCGACCGGAGTGTCACCCGGTGGATGGTCGTCATCGCCATGGGTCTGGGGCTCTACATGAACGCGGCGCTCCCCGCCGCCTTCGCCGACCGGCAGTGGGCGTTCGTGGTGCCGCTGCTGGCGACCCTGTTCTTCGCGGCCGGGGTGACGGCGGCGGCCGGGCGCGGGGAGGCGCTGCGCGAGCACTTCCGGCGGACCCTGGTGTGGATGGCGATGGCGGCCCCGCTGTGGATCGTCGGGGCGTGTGCCGGGTCCGGGCCGCGGCTGTGGTGGTGGCTGGCGGCGGCGCTGGTCGACCTGACCGGGAACTGGCTGGCGCATCCGCTGCCGGGGCGGGTGCTGGGCAGCCGTCAGCTCGGCTTCGACGCGGACCACATGGTGGAGCGGCTGCGGCTGTTCTTCATCATCCTGCTGGGCGAGACGGTGCTGACCACCGGGCGCGCGCTGGCCGAGGCCCCGGTGGAGTGGTCCACGATCCTCGCGGCGGCGGGTGTCTTCACGGCGCTGGTGTGCCTGTGGGCGATGTACTTCGGCGGCGGCGAGGACGTGTTCGCCACGGCCGTCGCCACCACGACCGACCGACTGCGCTCGGTGCGGCTGGGCGTGAACAGCGCCTACGTGGTGCTGGCGGCGCTGGTCGCCATGGCGGTGGGCAGCGAGCTGGTCATCGGGCACCCGCTGGGCCACGGGTCGGTCACCCTCGCTCTGCTGCTCTTCGGCGGGCTCGCGCTCTACCTCGCTGCCACGGCGTGGTTCTTCCGGGCCACGGCCCACGGCGCCTGGACCGAACGCCTCCTCGCGGGTGCGGCCTGCGTCCCGGCCGCCGTCGCCGCGGTCCGGCTGCCCCCGCTGGCCTCCGTGGCCCTGCTCGACCTGATCCTCCTGGTGACGGTGACCGCCCTGACCCGGTCACACCGCCGCCTGGTGAGCAGCCTGCGGGAGGCCGCCGCGAGCTGAGGAGGCACCGTATCCGCCACACGGTTGTCACACCCGGCTGCGAGAATCGAACCCTGTCCGAATGACCGAGGAGGTCGTGGCGCCCATGTCCCGTCCGCTGCGCAAGCTGGGGTTCCTGACGATCGGTCTGTTCGACGAGGCCGATCCGGGCCGGGGGCACGCGACCACGCTGGAGCTGATCGAGCTGGGCGAGCGGCTCGGCTTCGACAGCGCCTGGGTCCGCCACCGGCACCTCCAGTACGGGATCTCCTCGCCGGTCGCCGTGCTGGCGGCGGCCTCGCAGCGCACCCGGCGCATCGAGCTGGGCACGGCGGTGATCCCGCTCGGCTGGGAGAACCCTCTGCGGCTCGCCGAAGACCTGGCCACGGTCGACGTGCTGTCCGGCGGCCGGCTGAACGCGGGCGTCAGCGTGGGCCCGCCGATGCACTACGACCAGGTCAAGGAGGCGCTGTACCCCGCCTCGGCCGACACCGAGGACTTCGGCTACGGCCGGGTCGAGCGGCTGCTCGGCTTCGTCCGGGGCGAGAAGGCGAGCGGCTTCAGCGGGACCGAGGGCATCGAGACCTTCGCCGAGCGGGTCCAGCCGCACTCCCCCGGCCTGGCGGGCCGCATGTGGTACGGGGGCGGCAGCCTCGGTTCGGCCCGCTGGGCGGGCGAGCAGGGCGTGAACCTGCTGACCAGCAGCGTCGTCAAGGCCGGGGACGCGGACGGCGTACCGGACTTCGCCGCGATCCAGCTCGCCCAGATCCGCGAGTTCCGCGCCCACCATCCGGACGGCGAGGCGGCGCGGGTCTCGCAGGGTCTGGTGGTGATCCCGACCGACTCCGCGACCGAGGAGCAGCGCGCCCGCTACACGGCATACGCGGCCGGGCGGCTGCCTCGTACGGCGGCCCCGCAGGGTCCGGCGCGGCTGCTGTTCGCACCGGACCTGGTCGGCACGTCCGAGGAGCTGGCCGGGCGGCTGCGCGCGCACGCCGCGTTCCGGGAGGTGGACGAGGTGGCGTTCGCGCTGCCGTTCTCCCTCGGGCACGAGGACTACGTCCAGATCCTCACCGACATGGCGACCCGGCTGGGCCCGGCTCTGGGCTGGCGGCCGGGAGGCTAGCGGGTCACCACCGTCCGGGCTCGGTGCCCGCCAGCGGCTTGGAGGCGATGCCGTCCACGCCCACGGGGACGTCGCCCGCGAGCATCACCCGGTGCATGATCCGGGGATGGTCGGGGTGGACGTTGTCGCTGGGCGCGAGGTGCACGGTGGCCCGGTTGTCCCAGAAGGCGACGCTGCCGGGCTCCCAGCGGAAGCGGACGGTGTACTCGGGCCGCACCACCTGCTCCAGCAGCATCTCCAGCAGGGCGGCGCTCTCCGGGCGGGAGACGCCGGAGATCTGCTCCAGGTAGTAGCCGTTGACGAACAGCACCCGCTCTCCCGTCTCCGGGTGCACCCGCACCAGGGGGTGTTCGGAGGCGACCTGCCGGTCCAGCAGATGGCGCATGTAGGCATCGTCGCCGGGCCGGGGCTGGTAGCCGACACCGAGCCGGTGCTCGGCCCGCAGCCCGTCGGCGAACGCCCGCACCGGCGCGGAGAGACCCGCGTAGGCGGCGGCCAGGTTGGCCCAGGTGGTGTCGCCGCCGTACGGAGGCACGCTCTCGGCGCGCAGGATGGTCGCGGCGGGCGGGTCGATCCGGGCGCCGTGGTCGCAGTGCCAGCCGCGCAGCAGGGTGTGCCGGCGCCGGCGCAGCCACTCCTCGTGCTCCATGCCGAACCGTCCGCCCAGCTCCAGCCGGTCGGCGGTGGTCTCCACCTCGGGGAACCCCTCCGGCGAGGCGCTGCCGCGCCTGCGCAGCACGACGGGTTCGCCGAAGCGGCGGGCGAAGGCGACGTGTCCGGCGTGGTCGAGCCGCTGGCCGCGGAAGAACACCACCTTCCAGCGCAGCATCGCGTCCCTGATCAGCGCCACGAGGGAGTCGTCGAGCGGTGCGGCGAGGTCGACGCCGGTGATCTCGGCGCCGATGTGCCCGGCGACCGGCTGCACCTCCACGCCCTGGATGCGTACGGGCCGCTCCGCCGAGGTGCTGTCGGTCGTCATGTGTGCGCTCCCGATGGTCGTCGTACGGGCCTCAGCGTGATCGTGTCAGCCGGACGGCGCCCTTGGCGAGCGCCGACGACCGACATCCGCCACGCGAAGACAGCGCTCAGCCCTTCGCGGTGCGCAGCGCCGCCAGCGCCCGGTCCGCGTGGGTGTTCATGCGCAGTTCGCTGCGGACGACCTCCAGGACCGTGCGGTCCTGCCCGATGACGAAGGTGACCCGCTTGGTGGGGGCGAGCGAGAAGCCTCGCCTGACGCCGAAGCGCTCGCGGATCGCCCCGTCGGCGTCGGAGAGCAGGGGCATGCCCAGGGTGTGGCGCCCGGAGAACTCCTGCTGCCGCTCCACGCTGTCGCCGCTGATCCCCACGGGCCGGCCCCCGGCCGCGGCGAACTCGGCCGCCAGGTCGCGGAAGTGGCACGCCTCCGCCGTGCAGCCGGCGGTGAGGGCGGCCGGGTAGAAGAACAGCACCACGGGGCCGTCGGCCAGCAGCTCCGTCAGCCGCCGTTCGGTTCCGGTCTCGTCCGGCAGCGTGAAGTCCTCGACGCTGTCGCCCACTTGGAGGCTCATGACTGTCCCTTCGGGTTACGGGCGACGCCTCGGGCCCACAGCACCAGCGGCACCTGGAGGGGCAGCCGGGCGAGGGAGGCGGCGCGTTGCGGGGCGGGCCGGTGCCGCCAGTCGACGGCCATCTTCACATTGGCGGGGAAGACCCCCACGAAGAAGGCGGCCGCGGCCTTCGCGGCCAGCGGGCGGGTGGCGGGCACGGCGACCCCGGCGGCGAGGGCGAGTTCCGCGACTCCGCTGGCGTAGGTCCAGGTGCGGGGCGAGCCGGGCAGGGCGCGGGGGACGAGCCCGTCGAACACCTTCGGGGCAGCGAAGTGGGCGATCCCGGCCGAGGCCAGCAGTCCGGCGAGCAGCAGGGGTGAGCGTGGGGGCACGGTTCTCCTTCGGTGGCCTGGCGCCGGATATTACTTGACGGTAGGGCACCGGCGGCGCCCGGCTCCGTTCAGGGGAACCGGCGGCCCCGGGCGCGTGGCGGTGCCCGGCGCGGTCGACATGTTCTGCCGTGACCGTCGCGCCGCTGCCGTTCGTCCGCCCCATGCTCGCCACCCCCGGCACCCTGCCGCCTCCTGCCCAGGACGCGCGCTGGGCGTACGAGACCAAGCAGGACGGGCAGCGGGTGATGGTGTACCTGCCCGGCGACGGAACCCTGCTGCTGCGCGCCCGCTCCGGGGAGGACATCACGGCCGCCTATCCCGAACTCGGGCCGTTGGCCGGTGCCCTGGGGACCACCCCCGCCGTCCTGGACGGCGAGGTGCTGGCGCTCGACGCGGAGGGCCGGGCCGACTTCCAGGCGCTGCAGAACCGGATGGGCCTCGCACACACTCCGACCCTGGCGGCGCACCGGGCCGCGCGGGCACCGGTCCACCTGGTGCTGTTCGACGTGCCCTATCTCGCCGGCCCGCAGTCGGCGACCCCGTACGCGCGGCGGCGGGCGCTACTGGAGGGGCTGGGTCTGGGCGGTCCGCGCTGGTCGGTGCCGGGCGCCGTGGTGGGGCACGGCGCGGAGGCGCTGCGGGTCACGCGGGAGCACGGCCTGGAGGGGGTCGTGTGCAAGCGGCTGGACTCGGTGTACGAGCCGGGGACGCGGTCCCGGAACTGGATCAAGATCCGGAACATCCGGAGCGCCGATGTGATCGTCGGCGGCTGGCTGCCCGGCAGGGGGCGCCTGTCCGGACTGCCCGGCGCGGTGCTGGTCGGGCAGCGGGCCGGGGGCCGGCTGGTGTACGCGGGCCGGGTGGGCACCGGCTGGAGCGAGGGCGAGCGCACCGAGCTGGCCGCGCTGCTGGCGGCCGCCGCGAGCGACCGGTGCCCCTTCGACCCCGTTCCCCGGATTCCGGGCGCGCGGTGGGTGCTGCCCCGGCTGGTCGGCGAGGTCGGATTCAGCACCCGGACGCGGGCGGGGCTGCTGCGCCAGCCGAGCTGGCTGCGGCTGCGCCCGGACCTCACCCCGGAGGAGTCGGCGGCGGACCTCCCCGACGGTCCCTGAGCACCCGTCGGGTCACGGCTGACAGGATTTCATTTGTGTGACAGGTGGGACGCCTTGGCAGCGAGCCGTCCGACCGGGATGCTGAACTCCCCTGTCCCCCAACGCAGTTGGAGATTGAAGTGGGTTCGTTCACGTCCCGCCGACGGCGTGGCAGATGGATCGCCACGCTCACCGGTGCCGCCACGCTCGTGATCGCCTTCCCGGCCGCGGCCTTCGCCGCTCCCCCGCTCGCCCTCCCGGTCAACGCCACGGCCGAGGAGCTGAAGTACCAGCCGGCGTTCGACTACGACACCGACGGCTGCTACTCGACGCCCGCGATAGGCACCGACGGCACGATCAACCCCGGCCTGAACCCGACCGGCGCGCTCAACGGCAACTGCCGTGACGCCTCGGACCTGGACAACACCAACGGCTACTCGCGCGCCAAGTGCAACAACGGCTGGTGCGGCTATCTGTACGGGCTGTACTTCGAGAAGGACCAGGCGCTGCCCGGCAGCAGCCTCGGCGGCCACCGCAACGACTGGGAGCACGTGGTGGTGTGGGTGCAGGACGGGCAGACACGGTACGTGTCGACGTCCAACCACGGCTCCTTCACCGTGCACCCGGTCTCCGAGGTCCGCTTCGAGGGCACGCACGCCAAGGTCGTCTACCACAAGGACGGCATCAGCACGCACTGCTTCCGGCTGGCCAGCAGCAACGACGAGCCGCCGGAGAACCACAAGCACACCTGGCAGTACCCGGCGCTGGTCGGCTGGGACGGCTACCCGCCCGGCCTGCGCGACAAGTTGACCACCTATGACTTCGGCAGCGCCAACTTCGGCCTGAAGGACGCCAGTTTCGCCTCGCACCTGGCGTCCGCGAAGCCGTCCGGCATCCCCTTCGACCCGAACGCCTGACCCTCGGGGCCGGTCCGGCCACCGCCCGTCAGGCGGTGCCGGGCTCGGTCCGCTCCTGGAGGAACGCGGTCAGCTCGTGCGCCAGGCTGTCCGGCCCGCTCGCGGCGGCGGTGGCCACCTGGGCGGTCTCGGTGAGACCGATGCCCCCGGCCCACAGCCTGCGGTCGGTCCACTCGTCGTCCACCCGCAGATGGACCTGGACGTCGACATGGGTGAGCGCGGCCTCGGCGGCGGCGGCGTGCACGACGGCCGTGGCCCGGCGCAGCGGATACACGTCGAAGCCCTCGATGAACTGAGAGTTGCGCCAGTCGATGAAGGCGCCCTCGCCGTCGGCACCGACCCGGACGTCGATCTGCCCGTCCTCGAGCTGCACGGCGCAGGGGCGGGTGCCCCGGTTCTCGATCGTCACCCGGACGCTGAAATACGTCAGCCCGGCAGCGGCGTCGTCGGGCCCTCTGGGCGGCTCGGCCGTCTCCAGACGATGGACGCGGACCCGCAGACCGGCGTGCTCGCCGTATTCCTGCCAGTCACCGACCACGTTCGGCTCGTACACAGTGCCCCTCTCGACCATCCGCGAGCTGCTGTCTATCCGTGTGCTCAGCACACTGTCAAATGAGCGGAATGCCACATGGCCGGGCGGTTCGCCCGCTTCGCTCGGTGATCAAGCCGTGCCCAGGAGAAACCGTCCGGGCGGGCGCGCGGGCGCCGCTCGCGCGCGTGCCGCACATCACTCCGGGCGACCGCCTCTCACGGCCCGCGTCCATGGAGCCACCCAGCCCAAAACCGGGTCAAGACCGACACGGGTTTCGCCCCTTATTGGCATGTTTGTTTGTTTTTGCCGCACACTGGGGATGAGGGACAGCAGTGCTCAACGGTGTGCCTGTCGCCCCAGCCCGCGAGAGAAGTGCACGCGATGTCTGTAACTGGCAGCACGAGAACCCACCCTCACGATGACGCCCCCGACACGGCCCATGCCTTCGAGCGGCTCGCCGGCCTGACCGAGGGTCCCGAGCGCACGGCGCTCAGGGACGAGCTGGTGCGGCTGTGGCTGCCCATGGCGGAGCGGATCGCCGTCCGGTTCCGCGGCCGCGGCGAGTCCCTGGAGGATCTGTACCAGGTCGCGGCCCTGGGCCTGGTGAAGGCCGTGGACCACTACGACCCGGAGCGCGGTCGCGCCTTCGAGGCGTACGCGGTGCCCACGATCACCGGGGAGATCAAACGTCACTTCAGGGACCACATGTGGACCCTGCACGTGCCGCGCCG
Source organism: Streptomyces seoulensis (assembly GCF_022846655.1). Taxonomy (NCBI): domain Bacteria; kingdom Bacillati; phylum Actinomycetota; class Actinomycetes; order Kitasatosporales; family Streptomycetaceae; genus Streptomyces; species Streptomyces seoulensis. The sequence goes on along the minus strand of NZ_AP025667.1, from coordinate 3,128,766 downwards.
GGTGCAGGACCTGCGCAACCGGGTCCGCAACGCCGGCAAGGAACTGGCCCAGACCATTCCGGGCCGTCCCCCCACCGTGGCCGAGCTGGCCGCGCACACCCGGCTCAGCGAGGACGAGGTGCGCACCGGCATGGAGGCCCTGGAGTGCTTCTCCGCGCTGTCCCTCGACGCAGACGTGGCGGGCACGGACGGGTACGCCCTCGGTGACTCCCTGGGCGAGCCCGACCCCGGCTTCGACCTCGTGGTGGACCGGGCCGCCGTCAAGCCGTGTCTCGCGGCGCTGCCCGAGCGTGAGCGCACCATCCTCTACCTGCGGTTCTTCCGCGGTATGACGCAGAGCGGGATCGCGGAGCAGCTCGGGATATCGCAGATGCACGTCTCCCGGCTGCTGAGCGGCTGCTTCGACCGGCTGCGCGAGGAACTGCTCACCGAGACCGGCTGAGACGCCCCGCACCCCGCTGAACCTTTCACTCTTTCGGGCGAGCCCCGCCCACGTTCGTGACGGCCCGGACGCGCAGCGTGGCCGCGGGATGTCCCCGCACATCAGGGCCCCTCTCGGGGGTAGTCGACAGGCAGCCGACCCCCTTCCGGCCGGACACTGGTCGAGACCGGTGGCCGCCGGGCCCCGAGAGCAGGACGCGACCGTCATGAATCACGACACATCCGTCAGCGGTGGACCGAGGAAGAAGAAGGACGCCGTCTCGACGCACTCCGTCTTCGGCGCCCCCTGCTGGGTGAGCCTGACCAGCCGCGACCTGGACACCACCGAGGGCTTCTACAGCGCGGTGCTGGGCTGGCGCTGGCGTGGCGCCAAGCTGGGCGACCACTTCCGGATCGCGCTCGCGGACGGCGTGCCGGTCGCGGGGATCGCCGCGGTCGCCGGCATGTGGCAGACGGCGGTGGCCTGGACGCCGTACTTCGCCGTCCCCGACGCCGATGTCGCGGTCTCACGCGTCCGGGAACGGGGCGGCACGGCGGCGGTGGGCCCGCTGTCCTTCCCGCCCGGCCGGGGCGCGCTGCTCGCCGACCGGGACGGGGCCACGTTCGGCATCTGGCAGGGCGAGCTGTTCTCCGACTGGGAGTCCTGGCAGCGCTCCGCCCCCGCGTTCATCCGCCTGCACACCCGCAACGCCTTCGACTCCGCGATCTTCTACGGCGAGGTGCTGGACTGGGCCACCGGGAAGCCCGGCTGCTGCGAGGTCGAGTACGAGGGCGGCGAGGTGGTGCTGCGCAGCCAGGGCAATGTGGTGGCACGGATCGACTCCGGCGCGGTGGAGGCGGCCCCGGACCCCTCGGTGCGGCCGCACTGGCAGATCCATTTCTCGGTCGAGGACGTGGCGCGCTGCGCCCGCAGCGCCGAGAAGCACGGCGGCAGCGTGCTGAGTGAGAGCGAGCGGGAGGCGGTCCTGCGGGACCCGGACGGGGCCCAGTTCACGGTGACCTCGCGCGACCCGCGCTGACACACGAAGAGGGCGCCCACCGCAGTCCGGTGGGCGCCCTCTTCGTGTGCGTCCTCAGCCGTCGCGGGAGGGTCTCGACAGCAGGATCAGGCTGCGCGACTCGACCGGGAGCCGGGTGCCCGCCTTGCGCTCGCGCTCGTCGGGGACGCCCTCGGGGTCCGCGGTGTCGATCAGGGTCGTCCAGCGGTCGCCGTAGGACGCGGCGGGCAGCCGGAAGTCGACGGGCTCCCAGTAGCCGTTGAGGAGCAGCAGGAAGGAGTCGTCGACGACCCGGCGGCCGTAGGCGTCGCGCTCGGCGATGGCGTCGCCGTTGAGGAAGACGCCCACCGAGTGCGCGTCGCCGCGCCGCCAGTCCTGGTCGGTCATCTCGCGCGCGTCGGGCCGCAGCCAGATCAGGTCGGGCAGCGGCTGCTTGCGCTTGGCCGCGCGCTCCTCCCCCCGGAAGAACCGGCGCCGGCGCAGCACGGGGTGCTCCGCGCGCAGGCCGATCAGGCGCCGGGTGAAGTCGGCCAGGGCGCGCTGCTCGGGGTCGAGGTCCCAGTCGACCCAGGAGACCTCGCTGTCCTGGCAGTAGGCGTTGTTGTTGCCGCCCTGGGTGCGGCCGAGTTCGTCGCCGTGGCCGAGCATCGGGATGCCCTGGCTGAGCAGCAGGGTGGCCAGCAGGTTGCGCTGCTGACGGGCCCGCAGTTCGAGCACGGCCGGGTCGTCGGTGTCGCCCTCGGCGCCGCAGTTCCAGGACCGGTTGTCGCTCTCGCCGTCCCGGTTGCCCTCGCCGTTGGCCTCGTTGTGCTTGTCGTTGTACGACACGAGGTCGCGCAGGGTGAAACCGTCGTGCGCGGTGACGAAGTTGACGCTGGCCCGGGGCCTGCGGTTGCTGGCCTGGTAGAGGTCGGAGGAGCCGGTGAGCCGGGAGGCGAACTCACCGAGCGAGCCGGGTTCGGCCCGCCAGAAGTCCCGTACGGCGTCCCGGTACTTGCCGTTCCACTCCGACCACAGCTGGGGGAAGTTGCCGACCTGGTAGCCGCCCTCCCCCAGGTCCCACGGCTCGGCGATGAGCTTGACGCGGCTGATCACCGGGTCCTGCTGGATCAGGTCGAAGAACGCCGAGAGCCGGTCCACCTCGTGGAACTGCCGGGCGAGGGTCGCCGCGAGGTCGAAGCGGAACCCGTCGACGTGCATCTCGGTCACCCAGTACCGCAGCGAGTCCATGATGAGCTGGAGCACGTAGGGGTGCCGCATCAGCAGGCTGTTGCCGGTGCCCGTGGTGTCGTAGTAGTGCGCCCAGTCGCCGTCGACCAGGCGGTAGTACGAGGCGTTGTCGATGCCCCGGAAGGAGAGGGTGGGGCCCATCTCGTTGCCCTCGGCGGTGTGGTTGTAGACCACGTCGAGGATGACTTCCAGGCCGGCCGCGTGCATCGCCTTGACCATGGCCTTGAACTCGTTGACCTGCTGGCCGCGCGAGCCGAGGGCGGCGTAGGCGTTGTGCGGGGCGAAGAAGCCGATGGTGTTGTAGCCCCAGTAGTTCGACAGGCCCCGGTCGCGCAGCACACCGTCCTGTGCGAACTGGTGGACCGGCATCAGCTCGACCGCGGTGACGCCGAGCGAGGTCAGATGCCCGGTGACCGCGGGGTGCGCCAGCCCCGCGTAGGTGCCGCGCAGCCGCTCCGGCACGTCGGGGTGGGTGCGGGTCAGGCCGCGCACATGGGTCTCGTAGATGACGGACTCGGAGTAGGGGCGGCCCGGCGGGCGGTCGTCGCCCCAGTCGAAGTAGGGGTCGGTGACGACGCCCAGCATCGAGTGCCCGGCGCTGTCGGCGGGTGCCGGGCCGTGCGGGTCGCGCTCGTAGAGCGAGGGGTCGTTGTCCGTCTGGCCGTCTATGGCCCGCGCGTACGGGTCGAGCAGCAGCTTGGCCGGGTTGCAGCGGTGGCCGAGGGAGGGCTGCCAGGGACCGTGCACCCGGTAGCCGTAGCGCTGGCCGGGACCGACGCCGGGCAGATGGCCGTGCCAGACGAAGCCGTCGACCTCGTTCAGGGGTACGGACGTCTCGGCGCCCGCGTCGTCGACGAGAACCAGCTCCACGCGCTCGGCGACCTCGCTGAACAGCGCGAAGTTGGTGCCCTGGCCGTCGTAGGAGGCGCCCAACGGATAGGGGTGCCCGCTCCACACGGGCACCCCTTTCCGGGACTTCCTGGCCGTCACCGGGCGCCCACCAGAGCGCCGGCGGGCACCTCGGCGACCTGTTCGGGCACCGGGGCCGCGCGGGGCACGCGGAGCATCCGGCGGATGTGCGGCGAGGGAGCGGTCGGGACCAGCGGGACCCGCTGGTCGGCACGGGCACGCTGGGAGAACCAGATGATCCTGGCTCCGGTCTCGGTGGCGCAGCAGCCCCATCCGTCGCTCATGGCGGCGATGTCCGCGAGGCAGGCGCGCAGACCCTCGTCCGGGCCGAGATCGCGGTCGCCGCCGCCGATGGCGGTGATGAGGTGCTGCCCGTTCCACCACATCTCGATGGAGGTGGTGGTGTCCGGGGCGTGCTGGTCGATGGCGCGCAGCAGAATCTCGGTGCCGCGGCGGACGGGGTCCACGAGATTGTCGAGGTCCCAGTGGCTGAGGTGGGCGGCCAGGATGCGGCTGACCTGTCCCACCCGTTCCGGGCTGACTTCCACGTCGAGGTGGTAGTAGCGGGGCACTGCGGTCTCCATTGTCGCTTGCTCCTCACCGGCGAAGCTCCTGCTCCACGGCCGTCCGGCGGGATCACCGAACACTCAGCGTGAACGCCAGTCGCTTCTGAGTCATCATCCACAGTGCGACTGCTACGCCATTCGTGCAACACGAGCATCACGAACGGCGGGATCGTTGAAGATCCAACAGGACGGAGTGTGTTTACCCGTGCACCATGAGTGAAAGCCTCGATCGCCGTAACGGTGCCGCGCCCTCCCGTGCGCGGCGCCACCCGACCGTCGGGAACGCGACCGGTCGAGAGCCGTGGAAGGTGAAGGGGACCATGCTGCTACCCGCCAAGGCCGAAGTGGCCCGGCAGTTGCGGCGTTACCGGGCGTGGGAGCGCGTGATGCTCGCCTCGCCCCACGACCGCACGGTCCGGAGCACCTTCGAGGACTCGGGCTACACGTTGTGCGTGTTGATGGGAAAACGCTGCGCCAGGGAGGCGGCGGACGCCGCCGAGCGGTATCTGCGCTCGACCCCGGCCGGTTATCTGAGCGAGCAGGACGGGCGGCCGCAGCCCGGCCGGATGGCGCGACGCGCGCAGTCACCGGAGCGGCGATCCACGGCGCCAAGCCCCTGACCTGGCACCGTACATGGCGTTCCCCTACGGGACGGCACCTGCCGGCCCCGTATCCAGGACCGCGAAGCCGGGCCCCGTGTGCCCGGCTTCGCGCACGGCGGAGGTGAGATCCATGCGCAGGACCCCGGCCATCGGCCGCGTACCGGTACGTGATGTCCGGCCGGCCGTGGAGTGCGGCAGGCGCCCGGCGAAGGCGGTGGCCGGGGAAACGTTCCGCGTGAGCGCGACCGTGTTCCGTGAGGGGCACGACGCGGTGGGCGCCAATGTGGTCCTGCGCGGCCCCAAGGGCCGACGCGGCCCGTGGACCCCGATGCGCGAGCTGTCCCCCGGCAGCGACGTGTGGGGCGCGGACATCACCCCGGACGCCACCGGCCGCTGGACCTACCGGGTGGAGGCGTGGTCCGACCCGATCGCCACCTGGCGGCACGCGGCCGGCATCAAGATCCCGGCCGGGATCGACACCGGGCTGGTGCTCGAGGAGGGCGCGGAGCTCTACGAGCGCGCGGCCGCCGGAGCGCCCAGGGGTCCGGAGCGCGACCTCGTCCTGGCCGCCGCCGAGGCGCTCGGCGACGACACCCTCTCGGTCAACGCCCGCCTGAAGGACGCGCTGGGACCCGAGGTCGAGGCGGTCCTCGCCCGGTACCCGCTGCGGGACCTCGTGACCGCCTCGGACCCGATGCCGCTACTGGTGGAGCGTGAGCGCGCCCTGTACGGGTCCTGGTACGAGTTCTTCCCCCGCTCGGAAGGCACGGCCGAGCAGCCGCACGGCACGTTCCGCACGGCGGCCGAGCGCCTCGACGCCATCGCGGAGATGGGCTTCGACGTCGTCTACCTCCCGCCGATCCACCCCATCGGGACGACGCACCGCAAGGGCCGCAACAACACCCTCACCGCCGGCCTCGACGACGTCGGGGTCCCGTGGGCGATCGGCTCTCCCGAGGGCGGCCACGACGCCATCCACCCCGACCTCGGCACCCTGGACGACTTCGACCACTTCATGGACCGGGCACGGACGTTGGGCCTGGAGGTCGCGCTCGACTTCGCCCTGCAGTGCTCCCCGGACCACCCCTGGGTGGAGAAGCACCCGCAGTGGTTCCACCACCGCCCGGACGGCACGATCGCCTACGCGGAGAACCCGCCGAAGAAGTACCAGGACATCTACCCGGTCGCCTTCGACGCGGACATGGACGGCATCGTCACGGAGACCGTGCGGGTGCTGCGGCACTGGATGGAGCACGGGGTGCGGATCTTCCGCGTCGACAACCCCCACACCAAGCCGGTGGTGTTCTGGGAGCGCGTCATCGGCGAGATCAACCGTGCCGACCCGGACGTCATCTTCCTGGCGGAGGCGTTCACCCGCCCGGCGATGATGCACACGCTGGCCCAGATCGGGTTCCAGCAGTCGTACACCTACTTCACCTGGCGCAACAGCAAGCAGGAGCTGACGGAGTACCTCACCGAACTCTCGGGGGACGCGGCCGCCTACATGCGGCCCAACTTCTTCGCCAACACCCCGGACATCCTGCCCGCCTACCTCCAGGACGGCGGCCGCGCCGCCTTCGAGGTGCGTGCCATCCTCGCGGCCACCCTCTCCCCCACCTGGGGCATCTACAGCGGCTACGAACTCTGCGAGAACCAGGCGCTGGGGCACGGCAGCGAGGAGTACCTCGACTCCGAGAAGTACCAGATCGAACGGCGTGACTGGGAGGCGGCCGCGCGCGAGGGCCGCACCATCGCCCCCCTCATCACGCGCCTGAACGACATCCGCCGCCGCCACCCCGCGCTGCAACGTCTGCGGAATCTCAGCTTCCACCGGACCGACAACGACTCCGTGCTCGCGTTCAGCAAGAGCACCGGCGACGACACGGTCATCGTGGTCGTCAATCTCGACCCGCACCACACCCAGGAGGCCACGGTCTCGTTGGACCTGCCACCACTCGGCCTGGACTGGAACGACGCCCTGTCCGTCCACGACGAACTGACGGGCGAGACCTACCACTGGGGCAGCGGGAACTACGTGTGCCTCAGCCCCGGCCGCGCCCCCGCGCATGTGCTGCGCGTCGAGCGGGCGACGTCTCAGATCGGAGGGCCTTCAGCGTCATGACCGTCAACGAACCCGTGCCGGACACTTTCGAGGACACTCCCGCCAAGGACCGGGACCCCGAGTGGTTCAAGCGTGCCGTCTTCTATGAAGTGCTGGTCCGCTCCTTCCACGACAGCGACGGCGACGGTGTCGGCGATCTGAAGGGTCTGACCGCCAAACTCGACTACCTGCAGTGGCTCGGCGTGGACTGCCTCTGGCTCCCGCCGTTCTTCAAGTCGCCCTTGCGTGACGGTGGTTACGACGTATCCGACTACACCTCCGTCCTTCCCGAGTTCGGGGACCTCGCGGACTTCGTGGAGTTCGTCGACGCGGCCCATCAGCGGGGCATGCGGGTCATCATCGACTTCGTCATGAACCACACCAGCGACCAGCACCCGTGGTTCCAGGAGTCCCGCAACAACCCCGACGGCCCCTACGGCGACTACTACATGTGGGCCGACGACGACAAGCAGTACCAGGACGCCCGCATCATCTTCGTCGACACCGAGGTCTCCAACTGGACCTTCGACCCGGTGCGCGGACAGTACTTCTTCCACCGCTTCTTCTCGCACCAGCCCGATCTGAACTACGAGAACCCGGCCGTGCAGGAGGAGATCCTGGCCGCCCTGCGGTTCTGGCTGGACCTGGGTATCGACGGGTTCCGGCTCGACGCGGTGCCGTACCTGTACGCGGCCGAGGGCACCAACTGCGAGAACCTGCCCGCCTCGCACGCCTTCCTCAAGCGCGTCCGGAGCGAGATCGACGCCCAGTACCCGGACACCGTGCTGCTGGCGGAGGCCAATCAGTGGCCCGAGGACGTGGTCGACTACTTCGGCGACTACTCCACCGGCGGCGACGAATGCCACATGGCATTCCACTTCCCCGTCATGCCCCGCATCTTCATGGCCGTCCGCCGCGAAAGCCGCTACCCGGTCTCGGAGATCCTCGCCAAGACCCCCGCCATCCCCACCAACTGCCAGTGGGGCATCTTCCTGCGCAACCACGACGAGCTCACCCTCGAAATGGTCACCGACGAGGAACGCGACTACATGTGGGCCGAATACGCGAAAGACCCGCGTATGCGCGCCAACATCGGCATCCGCCGCCGCCTCGCACCCCTCCTCGACAACGACCGCAACCAGATCGAGCTGTTCACCGCACTCCTGCTCTCCCTGCCCGGCTCGCCGATCCTCTACTACGGCGACGAGATCGGCATGGGCGACAACATCTGGCTCGGCGACCGCGACGCCGTCCGCACCCCCATGCAGTGGACCCCCGACCGCAACGCGGGCTTCTCCTCCTGCGACCCCGGCCGCCTCTTCCTGCCCACCATCATGGACCCGGTCCACGGCTACCAGGTCACCAACGTCGAAGCCTCCATGTCCTCCCCGTCCAGCCTCCTCCACTGGACCCGCCGCATGATCGAGATCCGCAAACAGAACCCCGCCTTCGGACTGGGTTCGTTCACGGAACTCCCCTCGTCCAACCCGGCGGTGCTGGCCTTCCTGCGCGAGTACGGCGACGACCTCGTGATGTGCGTGCACAACTTCTCCCGGTTCGCGCAGCCCACCGAGCTCGACCTGCGGGCCTTCGACGGGCGGCACCCGGTGGAGCTGATCGGCGGGGTGAAGTTCCCGGCGATCGGTGAGCTGCCGTATCTGCTGACCCTCGCGGGCCACGGTTTCTACTGGTTCAGGCTCACCCGACCCGCATCCCGCATCGGCCGCCGCCGCTGAGCGCTCGGCGCCGAGGAAAGGACGCGTCACCATGCCGAAGACCATCACCCTCAGCCCGCCGGCGGCGACCGGTACCGACGGACTCCTGGCCTCGCTCGGCGGCCTGCTGCGCGACTGGCTGCCCCGGCAGCGCTGGTTCGCGGGCAAGGACCGCCCGGCCGCCGATCTGTCGGTGCTGTCCGTCACCGAGCTGTTCCCGGGCTGCCTGCACCTGCTGGTGAACGCCTCGCACGCACCCGTGCCCACGCCCGGCGGCACTCCCCCGCCCGGCGACTGCTACCAACTGCTGCTCGGCCTGCGCGAGCGGCCGCAGCCGAGTCTCGACCGGGCGTACATCGGGCGCGCCGAGCACGGACCGCTGGCCGGGTTCGCCGTGTACGACGCGCTGCACGACCCGCGCTGCGCGCACCTGCTGCTGGAGCGGCTGCGGCAGCCCGGCACGGCGGGACCGCTGCGCTTCGAGGTGGACGAGGCCGCCCGGGTGCCCGGCGGTCTCACGCCCCGGCTGCTGACCAGCGAACAGTCCAACTCGTCGATCGTGTACGGCGACGCGTACATCCTGAAGCTGTTCCGCCGTATCCAGCCGGGCGTCAACCCGGACCTGGAGGTGCCGCAGGCGCTGGCCGCCCAGGGGTGCGCGCGGGTGCCCGCGCCGGTCGCGTGGTTCTGCACCACCGCGCCGCGCCCGGCCACGCTGGGCGTGCTCCAGCCGTTCCTGCCGGACGCGGTCGACGGCTGGGAACTGGCCCTCGGGGCGCTGGCCCTGGGGGACGACTTCACCGCCGAGGCGAGCGAGCTGGGCGGGGCCATGGCCGAGGTGCACCTCGCGCTGGCCGGGGCGTTCCCGGCGGCCGGCGGGGACGAGAACGCCGTCACGGCCGACGCGATGTGCGCACGGCTGGACGCGGCGGCGCGGGCGGTGCCGGGGCTGCGGCCCTATGTGCCGGGTCTCAGGGCCGCGTTCGGGGCACTGGCCGCCCGCGACTCGGGTCCGGCCGCCCAGCGCGTGCACGGTGATCTGCATCTGGGCCAGGTGCTGCGCGCCGGGTCCGACTGGTTCGTCATCGACTTCGAGGGCGAGCCCTCCCGTCCGCTCGCCGAGCGGCGGACAGCGCAGTCCCCGGTGCGTGACATCGCCGGGATGCTGCGCTCCTTCGACTACGCGGCGCGGCAGCGCCGCCCCTGGCGGCCCGAGTGGGCGAGCCGCTGCCGGGAGGCGTTCTGCGCGGGCTACGCGGCCCGTGCGGGCTGGGACCCGCGCGAGGAACACGCGCTTCTGCGCGCACACGAAACGGACAGGGCGGTGTACGAGGTCCTGTACGAGGCGAGACACCGGCCGGACTGGCTTCCGGTCCCGATGGCGGCCATCGAGCGGCTCGCCGAGTGGAGAGGCTGAACCATGGCACTGCGCGACACTTCGCTGCCCGAGACCTCGGGCCCCGTCCGCACGTCGGACATCGCCCTGAAGGGCGAGGAGCGCGACCGTCTGCTGGGCGGCGCGCATCACGACCCGCACGCCCTGCTGGGCGCCCACCCGGTACCGGGCGGCGTACTGTTCCGTGCCCTGCGCCCGAACGCGCTCGGCGTGAGCGTCCTGGCCGACGGGGTGCGCTCGCCGCTCGTCTCGGAGGGCGGCGGTCTCTTCTCGGCCGTGCTGCCCTACCGGGAGATCCCCGCCTACGAGTTGGTGGTCGGCTATGCGGACGGCGAGCAGACGGTGCACGACCCGTACCGTTTCGCGCCCGCGCTCGGTGAGCTGGACCTGCATCTGATCCGTGAGGGCCGGCACGAGGAGCTGTGGAAGGCGCTGGGCGCCGAGCCGATGACCCACGAGGGCGTCGCGGGCACCCGGTTCACCGTGTGGGCGCCGAACGCCCAGGGGGTGCGGCTGGCCGGGGACTTCACGTTCTGGGACGGCACGCAGTACCCGATGCGCTCGCTGGGCGCGGCCGGGGTGTGGGAGGTGTTCCTGCCGGGGATCGGCGAGGGCGCCAGGTACAAGTTCGAGATCACTTCGCGCTACGGCCACCGGTTCCTGAAGGCGGACCCGATGGCCCGGCTCACGGAGGTCCCGCCGGACACCGCCTCGGTCGTCACCTCCTCCCGCTACGCGTGGGACGACGCCGAGTGGATGGCGCACCGGGGCGACACCCCCGTGCACGAGGCGCCGATGTCGGTGTACGAGGTGCATCTGCCGTCCTGGCGTCCGGGGCTGACCTACCGCGAGCTGGCGGAGGAACTGCCCGCGTACGTACGGGACCTGGGCTTCACGCATGTCGAGCTGATGCCGGTGGCCGGGCACCCGTTCAGCGGGTCGTGGGGCTATCAGGTCACCTCGTACTACGCGCCGACGCCGCGGCTGGGTTCGCCGGACGACTTCAAGTACCTGGTGGACGCGCTGCACCGGGCGGGCATCGGCGTGATCATGGACTGGGTGCCGGCCCACTTCCCCAAGGACGACTGGGCGCTGGCCCGGTTCGACGGCGACCCGCTGTACGAGCCCGGGGACTCCCGGCGCGCGGAGCACCCGGACTGGGGGACGTACGAGTTCGACTTCGGCCGGACCGAGGTGCGCAACTTCCTGGTGGCCAACGCGGTGTACTGGTGCGAGGAGTTCCACATCGACGGGCTCCGCGTGGACGCGGTCGCCTCGATGCTCTACCTGGACTACTCGCGGGACTCCGGGCAGTGGGCGCCGAACGTCTTCGGCGGGCGCGAGGACCTGGACGCGGTGGCGTTCCTCCAGGAGATGAACGCGACCGTCTACCGGCGCTGCCCCGGCGTGGTGACCATCGCCGAGGAGTCCACGGCGTGGGAGGGCGTGACCCGGCCGACCGACAGCGGCGGCCTCGGGTTCGGCCTGAAGTGGAACATGGGCTGGATGCACGACTCCCTGGAGTACGTGCAGAAGGAGCCGGTGCACCGCAAGTACCACCACCACGACATGACGTTCTCGATGGTGTACGCGTACAGCGAGAACTACGTGCTGCCCATCTCGCACGACGAGGTGGTGCACGGCAAGCAGGCGCTGGTGTCGAAGATGCCTGGTGACTGGTGGCAGCGGCGCGCGAACCACCGGGCGTACCTCGGCTTCATGTGGGCCCACCCCGGCAAGCAGCTCCTCTTCATGGGGCAGGAGTTCGCGCAGGGCGCCGAGTGGTCGGAGAAGCACGGGCCCGAGTGGTGGCTGCTGGCCGACGACTATCACTCGGCGGCCGACCACCGGGGCATGCGGGATCTGGTGCGGGACCTGAACACGGTGTACCGGGACGCGCCGGCGCTGTGGCAGCGGGACACCGACCCGGGCGGCTTCCAGTGGTCCATGTGCGACGCGGCCGACGACAACGTCTTCGCGTTCGTCCGGTACGCCGAGGACGGCACGCCCCTGCTGGCGGTGTCGAACTTCTCGCCCGTCGTCCGCGAGGACTACCGGCTCTGGGCGCCCGAGCAGGTGCCCGCGTGGCAGGAGGCGCTCAACACCGACGCGGTCCGCTACGGCGGCAGCGGTGTCCCGGTCGGTGACCCGGGCAAGCTCTGCCCCGAGGACGGCAGACTGCGGCTGACGCTGCCGCCGCTCTCCACGGTCTGGCTCACGCCCGCCCGCTGAGCCCGCCGCACCGGCGCCCGAGAGGGGCGGCCGGAGGTCCGTGAGACCTCCGGCCGCCCCTCTCGGCGTCCCGGGGCCCCGCGCCGATACCCGCACGGAACGGCGGCACCCGGGACCCACCGGACATCCGCAGGTCATCAGGGGATCACGACTTTCGCCTTCCCCACACCGGAGCCGCTTCCCCGCGCTACATTCGTGCACCGCCGACACAGAGCCGATCGGCGGAGTCACCCTCCGTACTTCCAGGAGCAGCGCATGCGCGACGTCGCCTCCGCTCCGGCAGCGTTCCCGCCGCCCACCGGCGGGCTCGCCGACACCGTGTTCGAGAAAGCCGAGAACAACCCCCGGCTGCCGCTGCTCGCCCGGCGCGCGAAGTCCGGCACCGGCGAGTGGGAGCAGGTGACGGCCGCCGAACTGCGGGACGAGGTGGTCGGGCTGGCCAAGGGGCTGGTGGCCGCCGGGATCTCGCCGGGCCACCGGGTGGCCCTGATGGCCCGCAACCGCTACGAGTGGACGGTGCTGGCGCACGCGCTGTGGACCGTGGGCGCCGAACTCGTCCCGATCCATCCGACCTCCTCGCGGGACCAGGTCGAGTGGATCCTGCGGGACGCCGGCTGCGTGGCCGTGGCGGTCGAGGACGAGCTGGGCGTGATGACCGTCGGGACGGTGTGCGCGGCGCTGCCCCGGCTCAGGCACGTCTGGCAGTTGGACGCGGGCGCGCTGCCCGAACTCACCGAGCGGGGCGTGGACATCCCGCTGACCACCGTGGAGTCGCTGCGCCGGATCGTGTTGCCGGACTCCACGGCGGCGGTCACCTACACCTCGGGCGCCACCGGCCGCCCGATGGGCTGCGCGCTGAGCCACCGGGGGCTGGCGTACCCGTGCGACGTCCTGCTGTCGGGCTGGGGCCACACGGCCGCGCAGCCGGGCGAACAGCCCTCGGTGCTGGCCTTCCTGCCGTTCTCGCACGTGTACGGGATCATGATCCAGACGCTGTGTCTGCGCGGCGGCATCCTGATGGCGCACGAACCGGAGATGACCGAGGACGCCCTCGCCTCGGCGCTGAGCACCTTCAGGCCGACGTATCTCTACGGCGTCCCGTCGGTGTTCGAGAAGATGTACAAGACGTTCCTGAGGACGGCTCAGCAGGCGGGCCGGGGCGCTCTGTTCGAGCGGGCGGCGCAGACCGCGCGGGACTTCGCGGAGGCCGAGGAGCGCGGCCGCCTCGGCATCGGGACGGGCCCCGGCCTGGATCTGCGGCTCCAGCACGCCCTGTACGAGCGGACGGTGTACCGCAAGCTGCGCGCGGCGCTCGGCGGGCGTGCCCGGCGCGGCAGCTCGGGCGGGTCCTCGCTCAGCCGGGAACTGTCACTGTTCTACGAGGGCATCGGCCTGTACGTCCACGACGGCTACGGGCTGACGGAGACCTCCGGCGGGATCACCATGCAGCCGCTGGGCCGGGAGAAGTCGGGGACGGTGGGCGTGCCGCTGCCCGGAACCGAGGTCCGGGTGGCCGAGGACGGGGAGATCATGGTGCACGGCCCGTCGGTGTTCCAGGGCTACATCGGCGACGAGGCGCGCACCCGCAGCGTGCTGCGCGGGGGCTGGCTGGCGACGGGGGACATCGGGCGGCTGGACCGGGACGGCTATCTGACCATCACCGGCCGCAAGAAGGACCTCATCGTCACCTCCAGCGGAAAGAGCGTGGCGCCCGCGCCGCTGGAGCAGCGGCTGCGCATGCACCCGCTGATCCACCAGGCGGTGGTCGTCGGCGAGGACCGGCCCTGCATGGGCGCGCTGATCACCCTGGACCCGGAGTTCCTCGCGCACTGGCGGGCCGCGCTGGCGCTCCAGGGCGACTTCGAGGGGCGGGAGAGCCGGGAGGAGAACGCGCTGCGCGAGGAGCTGGCCCGCGCGGTCGCCTCGGCCAACAGCACGGTGTCCCGCGCCGAGTCCATCCGGGTCTACCGGGTCGTGCAGGAGCCGTTCGCCCCGGACAACGGTCTGCTGACACCGTCGCTGAAGCTGCGCCGGGACGTCATAGCGCGGCACTTCGCGGCCGAGATCGACGCGATGTACAAGGCGCGTTCGCGTGCGGCGCGGGGCGGACGGACCCCGGAACCGGCGGACTGGGACGAGCCGGACGACGTGTTCCGCTGAGCCCGTGCCGGTCAGGTGGCGCGCACGCGCGTAATCCGCGTGGCTGTGGGAACCCGCCCTGGTGAACTGACCAGCGAAGACGACCGCCCCGGAGCGCGGGGGCCCTGCCAGGCCCCCGAGGCGGGCGGGGCCGGGGAATGCGAGATGGCGACAGAGCGGCGTTGGGACGGCATACCGCCCCCCTCCGAGGAAGCGCACGAGCGTGCGTTCTCCTTTCCCGGCGAGCTGCCCAACGTGACGGGCGCCCGGCTGGCCGCGGAGGGGTTCCTGCGCTCGCTGGCCCGCGGCTCACCACCGACGGCACCGGAGTACTGGGACGACATCCTGCTGGTCGTCACCGAGCTGGCGGCCAACGCGATCCAGTTCGCGCCGGGGCCGTTCGGACTGCGGATGCGGCGCACCTTCGACGGCGTGCACGTGACCATGCATGACACCAGCACGGTCGTGCCCGAGCCGCGCCCCTTCAGGCCGAGTTCGGGCGGCGGGGGCATCGGCTGGCATCTGGTGCACACCCTGTGCGACCAGGTGAGCGTGGTGGTGGTGGAGGACGGCAAGGACATCCACGTCTTCCTGCCGTGGTGATGACTCCGCCCCGGTGGACGGCCCCCGACGTGTACCCGCGCCGGATCGGGTTACCCCGATGCGTGGAGGGGCAGGCTGCTGCCCACGCGTTCGCCTGCCGGCCGCGTCCGACTGGCGGAACGGCCCGGAGCGGGGTGGGATCGGGTGTGGTGGCAGTGGTCCAGGGCATGCGAACGGCGTCCATCCGGACCGACGGGAGCCGCAGAAGGGAAGAACACCGTGACACGACGACCCAGGATTCTGGTGATCGGCGCAGGCTTCGCCGGAGTCGAGTGCGTCCGCCGGCTGGAGCGCAAACTCGGCCCTGACGAGGCGGACGTCGCCCTGGTGACGCCGTTCTCCTACCAGCTCTACCTTCCGCTGCTGCCCCAGGTCGCCTCGGGCGTGCTGACGCCGCAGTCGATCGCCGTCTCGCTGCGCCGCAGCAAGAAGTACCGCACCCGGATCATTCCGGGCGGGGCGATCGGGGTGGACCTGGCGGCGAAGGTGTGCGTCATCCGCACCATCACCGACGAGATCGTCAACGAGCCCTACGACTACCTGGTGCTGGCGCCGGGCAGCGTGACCCGCACCTTCGACATCCCCGGCCTCGCCGAGCACGCCTACGGGATGAAGACCCTCGCCGAGGCCGCGTACGTCCGCGACCACGTCATCTCGCAGCTCGACCTCGCGGACGCCAGCGACGACCCGGAGGAGCGGGCGGCGCGGCTGCAGTTCGTGGTGGTCGGCGGCGGGTACGCGGGGACGGAGACGGCGGCCTGTCTGCAGCGCCTGACCCACGCGGCGGTCCGGCGTTATCCGCGGCTGGACCCGAGTCTGATCCGCTGGCATCTGATCGACATCGCGCCGAAGCTGATGCCGGAGCTGGGCGACCGGCTCGGCAAGCAGGCGCTGAAGATCCTGCGGGACCGGGGCATCGACGTCTCGCTGGGCGTGTCCGTCGCCAAGGTGACCGAGGACGAGGTCACCTTCACCGACGGCCGGGTGATCCCCACGCACACCCTGATCTGGACGGCCGGTGTCGTCGCCAGTCCGCTCATCGGCACGATGGACGCGGAGACGGCGCGCGGCCGGCTGGTGGTCACCCCGGAGATGACGGTGCCGGGGCACGACGGGGTGTTCGCGCTCGGTGACGCGGCGGCCGTGCCCGATCTGGCCAAGGGCGAGAAGGGCGCGATCTGCCCGCCGACCGCGCAGCACGCGATGCGCCAGGGCCCGAAGGTCGCGGACAACATCATCCATGCGCTGCGCGGGGAGCCGCTGGAGCCGTACGTCCACAAGGACCTGGGGCTCGTCGTCGACCTCGGCGGCAAGGACGCGGTGTCCCGGCCGCTCGGGATCGAGCTGCGCGGCATCCTGGCCCAGATCGTGGCGCGCGGCTACCACTGGTCGGCGCTGCGCACCGGGGTCGCCAAGGCGCGGGTCCTGGTGAACTGGGTGCTGAACGCCGTCGCCGGGGACGATTTCGTCCGTACCGGCTTCCAGGCCCGCAAGCCCGCCCAGCTCAAGGACTTCGAGTACACCGACTCCTATCTGACGCCGGAGCAGGTCCGCGAAGAGGTGCGGACGGCCGAGGCGGACGGCAAGGTGCGGGGGAAGGTGACCGGGGGCTGACCGAGGTGATCCGGACCGCCGGAGGCCGCCGTCCCGTCGCGGGGACGGCGGCCTTCGCTGGCTGCGGGCGCGGGGCTCCAGGGGCCGCGGGCGGCCCGCGCGTCCCGTCGGCCGTGTATCCGCAGGCCAGCGGCGAGTCGGGCGGGGCGTCGTGACATCCTGGGTCCTGGATCATCGTCCGGCACGGGAGAGAGAGCGCGGCGGCGTGAAGGCAAGGGGACGGGCGCTTCTGGTACGGCTGTGGGACCGGCTCGCCGCGTCCGATCCGGGACTGCTGCGGCTGATCGCGGGGCTGCGCACGGTGGCCGCGATCGCCCTCACCCTCATCCTGCTGGGTTCGCTGCGCTTCCCGGTGCCCCAACTGGTCGCGGGCGCCATGGCGGCGATGTCGTCGACGTTCGCCGTCCGGGAGACGGACCGCGCCAAGCAGGGTGTCACGCTGGCGCTGTGCCTGCCGGTGGCACTGGCCTCGGTGTCGCTGGGGGCGGTGCTGAACCGGTGGCCGTTGGTCAGCGACATCTCCTTCCTGCTCCTGATCTTCGGGGCCGTCTACGGACGCCGGTTCGGCGAGCGGGCCACGGGGCTCGGTCTGATCGGGTTCCAGGTCTACTTCCTGTCGCTGTTCGTGCGGGCGACGGTGCCGATGCTGCCCTCGCTGTACATCGTGATCGCGGTGGCGGTCGGGTGCAGCGCCTTCGCGCGGTTCGTGCTGATGCCGCAGACGGAGGCGGGCACGCTGGACCGGCTGCGGCGGGCCTTCCGGGCCCGTCTCGGACAGTTGCTGGGCACGCAGATCGAGCTGCTGGACGCGGGTCCCGAGGACATCGACAAGGTCGTGGACGACCTGCGCACCGGCACCGCGCGGCTGCACGAGACGGCGCTGATGATCCAGGGCCGGCTGGAGCGCGGCACCTCCGACGACGCGGTGGCCCGGCTGCTGCAGCGCCGCATCGCGGACGCCGAGATCGCCGCCGAGCGGCTCGGGCTGATGCTGCTCACCGCGCGCAGCGCCGAGCGGATGGACACCCTCACCCTGCATCTGCCGGGTGCTCCGCTGCCCTCGGGCGGGCTGCTGCCGGTGCGGGACGCGTCGACGGCGACGCTGCGCCGGGATCTGCAGGCGCTGCGGCTGCTGGTGCTGCGCCCGGTGGGCGAGACCTCGGGGACGGCGCTGGCGCAGGTCCGCAACCGGCTGCTCGGCTACCGCGAGGAGGACAACCTGCCCAAGGCGTCCCCCGCCATGCAGGACGTCTTCCGGGGCATCGGTGAGGCCGCGCGTGCGGTGCTGGGTCTACGCACCGCGCTGGACGGGCCGCAGGACGAGTCCGACGACAGCCCGGCGACGACCCGGTCCCGTGAGGAGCTGGACGCCGAGGACGCGGCGATCGAGGTCAACGAGGACACCGAGGCGGAGAAGGCCGAGCAGACGGGGCTCAGGCGGCCCACGACGCGCGCTGCCGTGCAGGTGGCCGTGGGGTCGACGCTGGCCATCGCGGGCGGTGAGCTGCTGTCCCACCAGCGCTGGTACTGGGCGGTGCTGACCTGCTGGATCGTGTTCATCAACACCACCTCCACCGGCGAGATCCTGGTGAAGGGCGGCCGCCGGCTGCTCGGCACCATCCTCGGTGTGGTGGCCGGTATCGGGCTGGCCGGTGCGGTGGGGCACCACACCTGGACGGCGTTCGCGCTGGTGCTGGTGTGTGTGTTCGCCATGTTCTACACCGCTCCGCTGTCGTACACGCTGATGTCGTTCTTCGTGACGGCGGCGCTGGGGCTGCTCTACACCCTGCTGAACACGTACAGCATGTCGGTGCTGCTGCTGCGGGTGGAGGAGACGGCGCTGGGCGCGGCGTGCGGGGTGCTCACGGCGGCGGTGGTGCTGCCGGTGCGCACCGACCGGCGTACCAACGACCTGCTGGTGGACGTGCTGGACAAGCTGGCGGAGCTGACGCAGGCGGCCGTGGACCAGCTCAGCGGGCGGCCGCACGCGGACCTGGTGGACCAGGCACGTGAGCTGGACCAGGCGCTGGCCGATCTGCACGCGGCGACCAAGCCGCTGACGCATCCGATCACCCCGCTGCGCTCCCGCCGGGACACCGCCCGGTACGTGGTGGCGCTGCTGGAGACGTGCGCGTACCACGGGCGGGCGCTGGCGGCCACGGCCGAGCTGCTGCCCAGCAACCCCTCGATCGCGGCCGACCCCCGGCTGCGCGGCGTGTGCAGCCGCATCGTCCACAACATCGAGGCCATCGCCGACCACGTCCGCGACCCGCACTCCCCCGCCGAGATGGAGACGGGGCCGAGCATCGCCTCCATGCTGGAGCCCGGCACCCTCGGCACCCCCCGTTACGGCCGGGTGACCGACCGGGTCCTGCGCCACCTCCAGCGCCTGGACGAAGCCGTCTCGGGTCTGGCGCGTCCGCTGGGCGTCCCGGTCGAGGTGGAAGCGGCCAAGAAGTAGCGGCGGGAGCCGAGCGGTAGCGGCGGGAGGGCGGCCTCAGCCTTCGGCGCGGTCCGCCTGCGGGTCCTGGGCTTCGGCCCGGACCCGGGTGAAGATGTGCTGCAGGAGGCGGGAGACGTGCATCTGCGAGATGCCCAGACGGGCGGCGATGCGGCTCTGGGAGAGGTCTTCGAAGAAGCGCATGTAGAGGATGGCCCGGTCGCGTTCGGGCAGGCGGCGCAGGCTGCGCCTGGCTGCCTCGCGGTCGATGACGACGGCATAGGCGGGGTCGGGGGCGCCGAGGGTCTCGGTGAGGTTTCCGCCGTCTCCTGGGGGTTCGGCGTCCAGGGAGAAGGTGCGGTAACTGTCCAGTGCCCCGAGGCCGGTGGTGACCTCTTCCTCGGTGAGTCCGGTGTGCCCCGCGATGCCCGCCACGGTGGGCGTGGCGCCGCCCGGCCGCTGGACGAGGTCGCGGCGGGCGGCACGGACCTGGTTGCGCAGCTCCTGCACCCGGCGCGGCACCCTCAGCGCCCACGTGCGGTCCCGGAAGTGCCGCTTGACCTCTCCGGTGACGGTCGGCACGGCGTAGCTCTCGAAGGCGCCGCGCGCCGGGTCGAAGCGGTCGATGGCCTTGACCAGGCCGAGCGCGGCCACCTGGCGCAGGTCCTCCGCGTTCTCACCCCGGTCGCGGAAGCGGCCGGCGATGCGGTGGGCCATGGGCAGCCAGGCGGTGGTGAGTTCGGCGCGTAAGGCGTCGCGTTCCGGGCCGTCCGCCAGAGCGGCGAGCCGGGCGAAGAGGGCGGTGGTGTCGGGGGCGTCGTCATGGCCCAGGTGCGGGCGCGGGGCCTCGGCGGGCTGGTCCGTCGGCGGATGGATCGGCATGGACGGGCGCTCCTGACGGGGGTGGGGGCGCGGCCGGTGAGGCGCCGGTGTTCAGCGCAGGGGCACGACGGCGGTGACGCACTTGCCGCCGAGCGGGAGCCCCGCCACGCGCACGTCACGGGCGAGCAGGCTGACGATGGGCCAGCCCCGGCCGCCGGTCCGGCTGCGGTCGGCCTCGGCGTCCGACCGGGCCGTGGTGTCGGGGAGTTCGTCGCTGCGGTCGCTCACCGAGAGGCGAACGCCGCGGGTGTCGACGTCGACCTCGAAGCAGGTGATGCCGCCGCCGTGCAGGATGGCGTTGGTGGTCAGCTCGGAGGCGACCAGCAGCGCGTCTTCAAGGGTCTCGTCGGCGCAGTCCAGCGACCGGTCGCGGCAGCGCTCCGTGACCACGCGGCGCACGGCTCTGCGGGCGTCGGCCGGTCGGTACGCCATGGTCCTGCGGCTCTGCCGAGGCACGGCCGGGATGCTGGTCGCGTGCTGCTCGCACATGGTGTCGTCCCTCCCTAGCGCGGTGCCCGGTCTTTCCTCGGGGCGGGGCCCGGACGGCCGGGGTCTCTTCCATGCGGCTGACCCCTCTCGGCGATGTCAAACACCGTGGGTGCGGGCGCCTTTTACCGGGCGCTGAGCGGGTAGGAGCCCGGCATGAGCGATGTCGTGGACGCGGATGAACTGTTGCGGCGTATCCGGCGGGGCCGGGATCTGGCCACCGAGGAGGAGCGGGTGTGGCTGGAGCGGGCGCAGAGCCTGACGGCCACCGACCCGGAACGGGCGCGGGAGGCGACCGAGCGCGCGCTGACGTACCAGGTGGTGGCCGGGGTGCTGGCGGAGATAGTCGCGCCGGGCAGCCATGTGGTGGACGCCGGGGGCGGTACGGGGGCGGACGCGGGTGGGGCGAGGCGCGTCACGTGAGGCGGAGACCGTTACGGGGTGACCGACCTGTGGTTTATCGTTCACCCAAATCGGGGTGCGCCCCGGACCGGTGTCCGCGTGTGTTTCGCGCTTCCGCACCGACCGCCCTGGCTGGTTTCCCCCGTCCGGCCAGGGCTTTTTCCTGCCCGTGGCACGGCGTGCCCGCATGCGCACGCTCCTTCGAGGTGCCCCCTGCGGCGGCAGCGGCTCAAATGGGCTTAGGGAACCACCCGAACGGCCGCCGGTGAGGAGCCCCGCGTATGACCAAAGCGATCAAACTGCTGACCGCCCTGCCCCAGGCCCAGCGGGAACGGCTGATGGAGCTGGCCGAGGAGGTCTCCTTCCCGGAGGACACCCGCGTGTTCGACGCGGGCGGCGTCGCCGACCGGTTCTGGGTGATCCGGTCGGGCGCGGTCTCCCTCGACCAGCAGGTGACCGCCCGGAGTTTCGTCACGGTGGCCACGCTCGGCGCCGGTGACCTGCTCGGCTGGTCCTGGCTTTTCCCGCCCTACGAGTGGGACTTCGGGGCGGTGGCGTTCAGCAACGTCCGCGCCTACGAGTTCGAGGGCCCCGCGGTGCTCGCGCTGTGCGTGGAGGACCCGCTGCTGGGGCTGTCCGTGGTGCGCACCGTGGCCGAGATCCTGGCCCACCGGCTGGAGACGACGCGCGGCAAGCTGATGGACCAGTACGCGATCCGGCGCAGCACGCCCCTGTAGCCCCCCGAGCCCCCGCCGGTCAGATCCGGTAGCGGCGCAGCGCGGGCGTCACGGCGGCCAGCGCCAGCATCACGACGACGACCAGCGCGCCGCCGCCCGCGATGGCGGCGCGGGGGCCGAAGAGGGACCCGGCGGTGCCGTGCAGCACGTCGGCGAGGCGGGGTCCGCCGGCGACGACCACGGTGAAGACGCCCTGCATCCGGCCGCGCATCTCGTCGGTCGCGGCGGACAGCAGGATCGCGCCCCGGAAGACCATGGAGACCATGTCGGCCACGCCCCCGGCCGCGAGGCAGGCGGCGGCCACCCAGAGGTTGCCGGTCAGGCCGAACCCGACGACGGCCAGCCCCCAGCCGACCACCGATCCGATGACCATCCAGCCGTGGCGGCGGGCCCGCGAGAACACGCCGGAGAACAGGCCGCCGAGCACCGCGCCGACCGGCATGGCCGCGAAGAGCAGGCCGAGCGCGAACCCCGCGTCCCAGGAGCCGTACGTCTGCGCGGCCAGTTCCGGGAAGAGGGCGCGGGGCATGCCGAGGACCATGGCGACGATGTCGGCGAGGAAGGACAGCAGCAGCACCTTGTGCCCGGCGATGTAGTGGAACCCGGCCGCGATCTCCCGGACCCCGGCGCGGCGGCCGGAGGGCTCGCCGAGCGGCGGCAGGGCGGGCAGCCGGAACACCGCCCACACGGTGAAGGTCAGCGCGATCGCGTCGATGAGGTACAGCTCGGGCAGACCGATGACGGGGATCAGCACACCGGCGAGCAGGGGCCCGGCGACCAGGCCGGTCTGCATGACGGTGGTGCCGAGCGCGTTGGCCGCGGGGAGTTGCTCGGCCGGGACCAGCCGGGCGACGGAGGCGCTGCGGGCGGGCTGATTGAGGCCGAAGAACGCCTGCTGGGCGGCGAGCAGCACCATCAGGACGGGCACCGAGTCCAGTCCGGTGACGGCCTGGGCCCAGAACAGCAGGGAGGTCACCGCGATGCCTGTGTTGGTGACCAGCAGCAGTTTGCGCCGGTCCACGGTGTCCGCGACGGCCCCGCCCCAGAGCGCGAAGACGACCAGGGGGACGAGCCCCGCGAGGCTGGCGTACCCGACCCAGGCCGAGGACCCGGTGATGTCGTAGATCTGCTTGGGTACGGCGACGGCGGTCAGCTGGCTGCCGACGGCGGTGACGATGGTCGACGACCACAGGCGGCGGTAGGCCGGAATCCTGAGGGGGCGGGTGTCCATCGCCCAGTGGCGCCAGCCGCGTGCGGGCGGGGCGGCTCCCGAGGCCCCCTTGTCCGCCTCGGTCCTGCCCGCGTCGGTGCTGCTGCTCTCGCTCGTGTCCACGGAGGTCCTGGTTGCTCGATACATCTTTCGATTTCGAGCCTCACTATCGCAGCAACTTCCGGCGAACACCGAACCCTTTGCCTCACGTCCCTTCGGCTCGGGTTCGCTCAGGCCCCGATGATCAGCATCGCACCGAGGCCGAGCATGGTGACGGCGACCAGCCCGTCCAGCACCCGCCAGGCGGCGGGCCGGACCAGTACGCGACCCAGCAGCCGGGCACCGAGGCCGAGGGCGGCGAACCAGCACAGGCTGGCCAGCGCGGCGCCCAGGCCGAAGGTCCAGCGCAGCGGGCCCCGGTCGGCGGCGAGGGAGCCGACCAGGAAGACGGTGTCCAGGTAGACGTGCGGGTTGAGCCAGGTCATCGCCAGGCAGGTCAGCACCGCGCGCCGCAGCGAGCCGGCTGCCTCGCCCTCCGTGCTCAGGCCCCCGGTACCGGGGCGCAGGACGCGGCGGACGGCGAGGGCGCCGTAGCAGAGCAGGAAGACGCCGCCGACGATGCCGACCGCCCGTACCGCGTCCGGCCAGGCCACCACGATCGCGCCGACCCCGGCGACACCGAGGGCGATGAGCACGGCGTCGGAGAGCGCGCAGATGCCCACCACGGCGAGGACGGCCTGCCGGCGCACCCCCTGGCGCAGCACGAAGGCGTTCTGGGCGCCGATGGCGACGATGAGGGAGAGGCCGGTGCCGAAGCCCGCGGCCGCGGCGGTGAGCGCGTGGTTCATGCTCCCGACGTTAGGGACTCGCTCACCACGCGTACAGCTAAAGATTCTTAACTACCATTAGCTCTCGTGATGAACGAGCTGCCCCTTGAGCAGGTGCGGACGCTGCTGGCCGTGGTGGACGAGGGCACCTTCGACGCGGCCGCCGCGGCGCTGCACGTGACGCCGTCGGCAGTGAGCCAGCGGATCAAGGCACTGGAACAGCGCACCGGCCGGGTGCTGCTCCAGCGCACCAAGCCGGTCCGGCCGACCGACTCCGGCGCGGTCCTGGTCCGCTACGCCCGGCAGCTCGCGCGACTCGAACGGGACGCGCGCGACGAGCTGGGGATGAGCGGTGCCGGGGAGCCCACGCGGGTGTCGGTGGCGGTGAACGCCGACTCGCTGGCGACCTGGTTCCTGGACGCGCTCACCGTGGTGCCGGGGCTCTGTTTCGAGCTGCGCCGGGAGGACGAGGAGCACACGGCGGCGCTGCTGCGCGAAGGGCTGGTGATGGCGGCCGTGACGGGGTCGGCGGAGCCGGTGCCCGGCTGCTCGGTACGGCCGCTGGGCAGGATGCGCTACCTGCCGGTGGCCGCGCCGGAGCTGGCCGCGCGGCTGCCGTCCGGGCCGCTCGCGGCGGCGCTGGCCGAGCTGCCCGTGATGGTCTTCGACGACAAGGACGCCCTGCAGGACGTCTTCGTACGCGGGCTCGGCGGGACGGGCGCGGGCCCGCTGCGGCACTACGTGCCGACCTCGGAGGGGTTCGCGCAGTCGGTGGCGCGCGGACTCGGCTGGGGCCTGGTCCCCGAGGCGCAGGCGGAACCGCTGCTGGCGGCGGGCCGGGTCGTGCCGCTGGCGCCGGGCCGGTGGCTGGACGTGGCGCTGTACTGGCAGCAGTGGAGGCTGGACTCCCCCGCGCTGGCGGCACTGGCCGAGGCGGTCAGCGCGACGGCAGCGCGGGCGCTGCGCCGCTGAGCCGGGCGGCGGCGCTGTCCAGCAGCATCTCCAGCGCGGTCGGGTAGGCGCTGTGCACCATCTGCCGGGCCAGCAGCGGGGCGGCCTCGGCGATGCGGGGGTGGGTGGAGCGGGGCAGCCGGGCGTAGGTGGAGTGCCACTGGTCCTCGTCGGCGCGCTGGGAGTCGCTGGGCAGGGCCAGGGTGGCGGCGTCCAGGGCGGCGAAGGCGAGGGTCTGGTCGATGAAGGCGTGGTAGACCCGCACCGCCTCGGGCAGCGGGAACCCGGCGCGGGCGAGGACGTCGAGGA
Source organism: Streptomyces seoulensis (assembly GCF_022846655.1). Classification (NCBI taxonomy): domain Bacteria; kingdom Bacillati; phylum Actinomycetota; class Actinomycetes; order Kitasatosporales; family Streptomycetaceae; genus Streptomyces; species Streptomyces seoulensis. The sequence continues at coordinate 3,103,976 of NZ_AP025667.1, read as the reverse complement.
CGGCCTCGTCGACGGCGAGTTCATGGGCGCGACCGGTGACCCGGCCGGCCGTCAGCAGCGCCGCCTGGGGGTGGGCGAGGTAGGCGGCGTGGATGCGGGTGCCGATGGCGCGCAGGTCGGCCCGCCAGCGGCCGGTGCGCCGCCAGCCGTCGAGGGCCTGGCCGATGAGGGCGTCCCCGATGGCCAGGGTGAGGTCGTCCATGCCGCGGAAGTACCGGTAGAGGGTGCTGGGGTCGCAGTCCAGGGCCAGGCCGAGGCGGCGCGCGGAGAGCCCGGCGCTGCCGTGCTCCCGGAGCAGGCGCAGCGCGGTGGTGACGATCAGTTCCTCGGACAGCACGGTGCCGCTGCGGGTGGGGCGGCGTCTGCGGCGCTTGTCCTCGGGCACGACGGGTTTGGGCACGGCGGAGCCCTCCTCCTGTAGTCCTTATGCCAACGCCATTGACCTTAACGCGGCCCGGCGCGTTGGATGCGGGGCAAGGCGCGCCTGTCCCGTTCCCGTTTTCCCGTCCGTGTCAGGCAGGGAGTTTCCGTCATGCGTGTACTGCTCGTGGGCGCCGGTGGTGTGGGCACCGCCGTCACCCGGATCGCGGCCCGCCGTCCGTTCTTCGACCTGATGGTGGTGGCCGACCACGACCCCGGCCGGGCAGAGGCGGCGGTGGCGGCGCTCGGCGCGGACGGGGGCCGGTTCCGGGCGGAGTCGGTGGACGCGGCCGACGAGGCCGCGGTCACCGCGCTGCTCGCCCGGCACGGCTGCGACGTGCTGCTCAACGCGACCGACCCCAGATTCGTGATGCCGCTGTTCCGCGCCGCCCGCGCGGCCGGGGCCACCTATGTCGACATGGCCATGTCGCTGTCCCGGCCGCACCCCGAGCGGCCGTACGAGGAGTGCGGGGTGAAGCTCGGCGACGAGCAGTTCGCGCTGGCCGGCGACTGGGAGCGCGCGGGCGCGCTGGCGCTGGTGGGCATGGGCGTGGAACCGGGCCTGTCGGACGTCTTCGCCCGGTACGCGGCGGACGAACTCTTCGACTCCGTCGAGGAGATCGGCGTCCGCGACGGCGCGAACCTCACCGTGGACGGCTACGACTTCGCGCCCTCCTTCAGCATCTGGACCACGATCGAGGAGTGCCTGAACCCGCCGGTCGTCTACGAGGACGGACGCGGCTGGTTCACCACGGAGCCGTTCAGCGAGCCCGAGGTGTTCGACTTCCCCGAGGGCATCGGCCCGGTGGAGTGCGTGAACGTCGAGCACGAGGAGGTGCTGCTGATGCCGCGCTGGACGGACGCGCGGCGGGTCACCTTCAAGTACGGGCTGGGCCGGGAGTTCACCGAGACCCTGCGGACGCTGCACAAGCTGGGGCTGGACGGCACCGGTCCGGTGACCGTGCCCGGCGCCGGGGGCGCCGTGGCCGTCTCCCCGCGTGACGTGGTCGCCGCCTGCCTGCCCGACCCGGCGACGCTGGGCGACCGGATGCGCGGCAAGACCTGCGCGGGCACCTGGGTGCGGGGCAGCAAGGACGGGGCGCCGCGCGAGGTGTACCTGTACCACGTGGTCGACAACGAGTGGTCGATGGCCGAGTACGGCTGCCAGGCCGTGGTGTGGCAGACGGCCGTGAACCCGGTCGTCGCCCTCGAACTCCTCGCCACCGGCGCCTGGACCGGCACGGGCGTGCTGGGCCCGGAAGCCTTCCCCGCCCGTCCCTTCCTCGACCTGCTGACCGCGTACGGCTCCCCGTGGGGCCTGCGCGAGCAGTGACCGTCAGGCGGCCTTCGGCTTGCCCTTCGTGTACAGCCAGGTGTGCAGCACCGGGCCGACCTTCTTCCCGGACTCCTTCTCCGCCAGTCGGGTGAACTGCTCCGTCGTGCCGTGGCCGTCGCGGTGCTCGGACGCCCAGGCGCGCAGGATGCGGAGGAAGGCCCGGTCGCCGACGGTCCTGCGCAGCTCGTGCAGGGCCATCGCGCCCCGGTCGTAGACGGGCGTGCCGAAGAGCTTGCCGCCGTCGCCGGGGGCGCCGGGCGGGTAGGCCCACAGGCTGTCGTCGGCGGGGCGGGAGTAGAGGGCGTCGAAGGTCTTCTGGGCGCTGTCGCCGCCGTGCTGCTCCTCGTAGAGCCACTCGGTGTAGCTGGCGAAGCCCTCGTTCAGCCAGATGTCCTGCCACTTCGTCAGGGCGACCGAGTCGCCGAACCACTGGTGGGCGGTCTCGTGGACGAGGGTGTCCAGGTCAGGCGCCGAGTCGTAGACGGGCCGGGTCTGGGTCTCCAGGGCGTATCCGATGTCCGGGGCGTGGTCGACGATGGAGCCGGCGGCGCGGTACGGGTAGGGGCCGAACAGTCCGGCCTCCCACTCCAGCACCGAGGGCAGCTTCTTCATGACCGGGTCGGCGGCGCGGGCCTCCCTGGGGTCGACGGCGTCGTAGAGCTGGACGCCGCCGGGCAGGGTGGCGCGCCGGACCTGGAAGGTGCCGATGGTGGCCGTGGCGAGGTAGGCGGCCATCGGCTCGGCCTGGTGCCAGCGGAAGGTGGTGCGGCCGCCCTCGGTGCGCTGCTCGCGCAGGACACCGTTGGCGACGGCGGTACGGCCCTTCGGGACGGTGATCGTGAAGTCGTAGGACGCCTTGTCCAGCGGGTGGTTGTTCCCCGGGTACCAGGTCATGGCGCCCTGCGGCTGGCCCGCGACGAAGGCGCCGTCGTCGGTGGCGATCCAGCCGTCGGTCGAGCCGTCCTGGTCGGTGATCGGCTTGGGGGTGCCCCGGTAGCGGACGGTGACCTTGAACTCCTGGCCCTCGCGCAGGGCGTTCTTCGGGGTGACGACGAGTTCCTGGCCCTTGCGGGTGAAACGGGCGTCGGTGCGGTCCACGCGCACGGAGGTGACGGTGAGGCCGCTCAGGTCGAGGTCGAAGCGGCTGAGGCGCTGGGTGGCGCGGGCGGTGAGCACGGCGGTGCCGTCGAGATGCCTGGAGCCGGTGTCGTAGCCGAGCGTGAGGTCGTAGTGGCGTACGTCGTAGCCGCCGTTCCCGCTGAGCGGGAAGTACGGGTCGCCCGCTCCCGCGGCGCCGGTGGTGCCGGACCCGAGGGGCGCGGCAGCGCCCAGGAGGGCGGCGACCGCCAGGGGCACGGTGGCGAGGACGGCCTCACGGCCGAGCGGGAAGGTGCGGCGGCGGGGTGACGTCACGGGCGCTCCTCGGCGGGCCGGCGGTGATCGCTTCGCCCACAGGTTAGGGCGCCGGGACCCCGGCTGTCCTGCGCGCCGGGGCCGATGCGGCCACAGCGGGCGCGCTCCACCGGACCGCGGTAGGCTCGCCCGCCACCCGGAGCACGGTCACGCGCCGGTGCTCCAGGCCTCTTCGGACGCCGACCGGCGTCACCCCACCTCTCGCGCCGCCGCCCTGCCCGCCGCGCGGCCGGAGAACAGGCAGCCGCCGAGGAAGGTGCCCTCCAGCGCGTTGTACCCGTGCACGCCTCCCCCGCCGAAGCCGGCCACCTCACCGGCCGCGTACAGCCCGCCGACCGGTGTGCCGTCGAGGCCGAGGGCGCGGGAGTCCAGGTCGGTCTGGATGCCGCCGAGGGTCTTGCGGGTCAGCACGCGCAGCCGGACCCCGATCAGCGGGCCCGCCGCGGGGTCCAGGATGCGGTGCGGGGCGGCTACCCGGCCGAGCCGGTCGCCGATGTAGCGGCGGGCGTTGCGGATGCCCTGGACCTGCGAGTCCTTGCTGTAGGGGTTGGCCATCTGGAGGTCGCGGGCCTCGATCTGGCGGCGGACCCCGGCCGGGTCGAGCAGCGCCTCACCGGTGAGCTCGTTCATCCTGCCGACCAGTTCCTCCAGTGTGTCCGCGGTGACGAAGTCCTCGCCCTTGTCGAGGAACGCCTGCACGGGAGCCGGGGCTCCCTTGCCCAGCACCCGGTCCCGCAGCACCACCTTGCGGTCCTTGGCCGTGATGTCCGGGTTCTGCTCGGAGCCGGAGAGCGCGAACTCCTTCTCGATGATCTTCCGGGTGAGGACGAACCAGGAGTGGTCGAATTCCGCGATGTCCTCGGTGGTCCGCAGGTGGCGCAGGGTGCTGAGGGTGTCGTAGCCGGGCAGGCAGGGGTCGGGCAGGCGGCGGCCCCGGGCGTCGAGCCAGATGGAGGAGGGGCCGGGCAGGACGCGGATGCCGTGTCCGGGCCAGACGGGGTCCCAGTTGGCGAGGCCCTCGGTGTAGTGCCACATGCGGTCCCGGTTGACCAGGCGTACGCCTGCCTCCGCGCTGATGTCGAGCATGCGCCCGTCGACGTAGGCGGGGACGCCGGTGACCATGTCGGCCGGGGGCGTGCCGAGCCGCTCGGGCCAGTGGCGGCGGACGATGTCGTGGTCGGCGCCGATGCCCCCGGTGGTGAGGACCACGGCCTTAGCGGTCAGCTCGAACTCGCCCGCCGCGTCCCGGTTGGAGGCGACGCCGCGCGCCGAGTCGTCGGGGGCGAGGAGCGTGCCGCGCACCCCGCGGGCCGTGCCACCCTCGATGACCAGTTCGTCGACCCGGTGCCGGTGGTGGAAGGTGAGCAGCCCGTCCCGCGCGGCCTGCCGGGCGTAGCGCACGAAGGGCTCGACCACGCCGGTGCCGGTGCCCCAGGCGATGTGGAAGCGGGGTACGGAGTTGCCGTGGCCGTCGGCGCGCAGGTCGCCGCGCTCGGCCCAGCCGACGGTGGGCAGCAGCTCGATGCCGTGTCCGCGCAGCCAGGACCGCTTCTCCCCCGCCGCGAACTCGACGTAGGCGCGGGCCCAGCGCACCGCCCAGGAGTCCTCGTCCTCGGTCCGGTCGAACCCCGCGCTGCCCCGCCAGTCGTTCCAGGCGAGGTCGAGGGAGTCCTTGACGCCGAGGCGGCGCTGTTCGGGCGAGTCGACCAGGAAGAGGCCGCCGAGGGACCAGAACGCCTGGCCGCCGAGGTTGGCGGCGTTCTCCTGGTCCAGCAGGGCCACCTTCCGGCCCCGGCTGGTGAGTTCGTGCGCCGCGACCAAGCCGGCCAGGCCCGCTCCCACGACTATGACGTCCGCGTCCATGGTGTTCATGTCCTTCCGTCCGCGACTCGTTCGGGGGTGCCGCTGCCGGTCAGCAGGGCGGTGAGCAGTTGCTTGAGCCAGCTCCGGGCGGCGTCCACGTCCTTGTCCAGGAGCAGTTGGACGGTGACTCCGTCGTAGGCGGCGACGACCGCGCGGGCGGTGGCGTCGATCCCGCCGGGCGGCTCGGTGGTGCCGTGGGCCCGCAGGAGCCGGTCGGCGACGGCCTCGCGCAGCCGGGCCCGGTGGTCGAGCAGGGCCTCGGCGACGGCCGGGTCGCGGGCGGCGTGCACCAGGAAGTCGGTCTTCACCAGCAGCCAGTCCACGTCGAGCAGCAGCACCTCGGCGACCCGGTCGACGGAGGCGGCCACGTCGAGCGCGGGGCCCTCCTGGGCGAGGGCGTCGGCGACCTGGCCCGCGATGAGGTCGGCACGTTCCTGGTAGAGGGCGAAGAACAGCTCGTCCAGGGTGGCGAAGTTGGAGTAGAAGGCGCCGCGGCTGTATCCGGCAGCCTCGCAGATCTCCTCGATGGAGACCCGGCCGAACCCCTTGGCGGCGAACACCGCGAAGGCGGCGGCGAGCAGATCGGCCCGCGTCCTCGCCCGCCGCCTGGTGACCCGCGGCGCCCTGTCCTCGGCCGTCATCGCCCGCACCTCCGTTTCGGTACGGGAATGTATCCGATACATCGATGTATCGAAAGAGGCGCACGCGGATCGGAGGCGGATCGCACGCGCACTGATCAATAGAACTCATTTTCGATTAAGGAGTACGCTGGCCCCATGTCCACGCACCTCCAGAGCTCACTGTTCGACCAGGCCGACGAGCTGCGCCTCGGTCCTCTCGACGGGCTGAGCCGGACCGAACTGGGCTCCGGCGCCTGGATCGACGTGCTTCCGGGCTGGCTCGGCGGCGCGGACGCCCTGTTCGAGCAGCTCGCCGCCGAGGTCCCCTGGCGGGCCGAGCAGCGCAAGATGTACGACAACGTGGTGTCCGTGCCACGCCTGCTGGCCTTCTACCGCGAACGCGAACCACTCCCCCACCCCGTGCTGGACGAGGCCCGCGCACGGCTCTCGGCGCACTACGCCCCCGAGCTCGGCGAACCCTTCGTCACCGCCGGGCTGTGCCACTACCGCGACGGCCGGGACAGCGTCGCCTGGCACGGCGACCGGATCGGGCGGGGCAGCCGCGAGGACACCATGGTCGCCATCCTCTCGGTCGGTGCGCCGCGGGATCTGCTGCTGCGCCCGGCGGGCGGGGGCGCGGTGGCGGTCCGCAGGCCGCTCGGGCACGGCGATCTGATCGTGATGGGCGGCTCCTGCCAGCGCACCTGGGAGCACTGCGTCCCCAAGTCGGCGCGGGCGGCCGGCCCCCGGATCAGCGTCCAGTTCCGGCCGCGCGGGGTCCGCTGAACCGGCCGGCGGACCGCGTCTGATTGGGTGGTGCCGGTAGGTCATCGGCCGGAATCCGAGGGGAACATGCGGGCACAGGTACAGCAAGTCGCGGACGGCGTACACCTGGTGGGCGGGCACCACACCAACTGGGTGATCCTGAAGGACGGCGAGGACGTCACGCTCATCGACACCGGGTATCCGGGCGACCGGCAGGGCCTCCTCGACTCCCTTGCCGCCGTGGGCAGTTCACCGGAGGCGGTGACGGCCGTGCTGATCACCCACGCGCACAACGACCACCTCGGGTCGGCCGAGTACCTGCGCGCGGCCCACGGCACCCCGGTCCTGCTGCATCCGGCCGAGGTCCCCCACGCCCGGCGCGACTTCCTCCAGCAGTGCTCCATCGGCGACATCGTGCGCAACGCGTGGCGGCCCGGGGTGCTGCCGTGGGCGGCCCATGTGATCAAGGTGGGCGGCACCGAGCACAACCCGGTGGCCAAGCCCGAGCCGTTCACGGCCGGGGGCGCCCTCGATCTGCCGGGGCACCCGGTGCCCGTGCACACGCCGGGCCACACCGACGGCCACTGCGTCTACCACCTGCCCGAGGCGGGCGTGGTCGTCTCCGGTGACGCCCTGATCACCGGGCACGCGACCTCCCGCGTCCAGGGACCGCAGATGCTGCACGGCTTCTTCCACCACGAGACGGAGCGGGCCGTGACCTCGCTGGCGCTGATCGCCGCGCTGGAGGGCGACGTCCTGCTGCCCGGCCACGGCCCGCTGTACCGGGGCCCGGTCCGGGCCGCCGCCGAGCAGGCCCGCGACCGGGCGTCCTGACCCCGGCGCCGCGTCAGTCCTGGGGGACGACGGCGACCGGGCTGCCCGCGTGGTGCAGCACCCCGTGCGCGACCGAGCCGATCCGGGCGCCGACCGCGGTACGCCGCGCCCGGCGGCCCACCACGAGGAGCTGGGCCCGCGTGGCCTGGGAGACCAGCACCTCGCCGGCGCTGCCCATCTCGACATGCTCGGCCACGGGCACGCCGGGGAACCGCTCCCGCCAGGGCCGCAGCGCGTCGGCAAGCGCCCGCTTCTCGTACGGTTCGAGGCCGCCCGACTCGTCCAGCAGTTTCAGCGAGCCGGGGCTGTAGGCGAAGACGGGCGGCAGGGTCCAGGCGCGCACCGCGCGGACGGTGGCGCCGCGGGCGGCCGCCGTCTCGAAGGCGAAGCGCAGCGCGGCGGCGCTGTCCTCAGGGGTGCCGTGCTGGCCGACGACGATCTCCCGTCCGGCGGCCTCCGCCTCCGCCCGGTCCCCGGCGCGCACCAGGATCACCGGCCGGGTGGTCTCCGCGACGACCCGGAGGCCGACCGAGCCGAGCAGGAAGCCGACCACCGCTCCGTGCCCGCGGGTGCCGAGGACCAGCGACTCGGCACCGGCTGCGGCCGCGAGCAGCGCGTCCACGGCGTCGTCCTCGGTCAGCTCGACGCTCGCGTCCAGTCCGGGGTGCCGTCCGGTGAGCGCGCCGACGGCCCGGCCGATGCCCTCCTCCACCCATCCGCGCTGGGTGTCCCGGTCGGCGGGCAGCTCCCCGACCTGCTGCCAGGCGTGCACCACGCGCAGCGGCAGACCCCGGCGCACGGCCTCGCGGGCCGCCCAGTCCAGCGCGGCCAGGCTCTCCTCGGTACCGTCCACCCCTGCCGTGATCGGGCGTGTCATGCGTGGGCCTCCTCGTCGTCCGGCGCGTCCCGTCGTCACCGACGACGTCGCCATGACCTTGTCACAGCGCCCCGGTGTGCCCGCCACCCGGCGCCCGGCGCACACCGGGGCGAAGCCGCATAAACCCACATACGATGGGCGGGAACCGGCGCGAGGGACCAGCGACACCGTCCCGTGCACCCGACCCGGCCGGGGTGAGGACGCATGGCACAGTCCACCGACGCAGCGCGGACCGTCCTGATGACCGTGGACGACGATCCGGGCGTGTCCCGCGCGGTGGCGCGCGATCTGCGGCGCCGCTACGGCTCGTCGTACCGCGTGGTGCGCGCGGAGTCCGGGGATTCGGCGCTCGCGGCGCTGCGCGAGCTGAAGCTGCGCGGCGATCCGGTGGCGGTGATCCTCGCGGACTACCGGATGCCGGTGATGAACGGCATCGAGTTCCTGGAACGGGCGATGGACGTGTATCCGGGGGCGCGACGGGTGCTGCTGACGGCGTACGCGGACACCGGGGCCGCGATCGACGCGATCAACGTGGTGGATCTGGACCACTACCTGCTCAAGCCCTGGGACCCGCCGGAGGAGAAGCTCTACCCGGTGGTGGACGACCTGCTGGCGGTCTGGCGGGCCGGTGACCACCAGCCGGTGCCGTACACCAAGGTGGTGGGGCACCGCTGGTCGGCGCGGTCCTCGGACGTGCGTGAGTTCCTGGCCCGCAACCAGGTGCCCTACCGCTGGTACTCGGCGGAGGAGCCGGAGGGGCGGCGACTGCTGGCCGCGGCCGGGCAGGACGGGCTGCGGCTGCCGCTGGTGATCACCCCGGACGGCGGTGTCCTGGTCGAGCCGGAGGCACCGGAGCTGGCCGCACGGGTGGGGCTGGCGACGACGCCGACGGCCGACTTCTACGACCTGGTGGTGATCGGCGGCGGCCCGGCCGGGCTCGGCTCGGCGGTGTACGGGGCGTCGGAGGGGCTGCGCACGGTCCTGGTGGAACGCTCGGCGACGGGCGGCCAGGCCGGGCAGAGCTCACGGATCGAGAACTACCTCGGCTTCCCCGACGGCGTCTCCGGCGCCCAGCTCACCGACCGGGCGCGCCGGCAGGCGACGCGGTTCGGCGCGGAGATCCTCACCGCGCGCGAGGTGACGGGGCTGGAGGTCAGCGGGGCGGCGCGGATCGTACGGTTCGCGGACGGGTCGGCGATCGGCGCGCACAGCGTGATCCTGGCGACGGGGGTGCAGTACCGGCGGCTGGAGGCCGAGGGCTGCGCGGATCTGACCGGCTGCGGGGTGTTCTACGGCTCGGCGCTGACCGAGGCGCCGTCCGTCCAGGGGCACGACGTGTACATCGTGGGCGGCGCCAACTCGGCCGGGCAGGCGGCGATGTACCTGTCCCGGTTCGCCAAGTCGGTGACGCTACTGGTGCGCGGGCCGGACCTGTCGGCGTCGATGTCGCACTACCTGGTCCAGCAGATCACCGAGGCCCCGAACATCTCGGTGCGCGGACGCACGCAGGTGGAGGCGGCCCACGGTGCGGACCGGCTGGAACGGCTGACGCTGCGCCAGTTGGACACCGGTGAGCGTGAAGAGGCCGACGCGCAGTGGCTGTTCGTGTTCATCGGCGCCGCCCCGCTCACCGACTGGCTGGGCGGGACCGTGCGCCGGGACGGGCGCGGGTTCATCGTGGCCGGCCCGGACCTGACCGTGGACGGGGGTCTGCCGGAGGGCTGGGAGCTGGACCGGCCGCCGTACCACCTGGAGACCAGCGTGCCGGGCGTGTTCGTCGCGGGCGACGCACGCGCCGAGTCGGCCAAGCGGGTCGCGTCCGCCGTAGGAGAGGGAGCCATGGCCGTGATGCTCGTCCACCGGTATCTGGAGCAGTCGTGAGCGGGCGGCGGATGCCGTGCAGCCCCGGCGAGATCGGCAGCCTGTTCCTGTTCGAGCGCCTGGCGCCCGAGCAGTTGGGGCGGCTGTGCCGGGAGGGCCGGGTGGAGCTGTTCGAGCCGGGCCCGGTGTACACCGAGGGCGATCCGGCGACCTGCTTCTACGTGATGATCGAGGGCACCGTCGTGCTCTCCCGCCGCATCGGCGCCGAGGACGTGGAGGTCTCCCGTACCTCCCAGCGCGGGGTGTACGGCGGCGCGATGCAGGCGTATCTCGGGGACCGGGTGCGGCAGGCGTACAACAACTCGATGCGGGTGACGGTGCCGACGCGGTTCTTCGTGCTGCCCGCGCCGGTGTTCGCGGAGATCATGCGGGCCTGGTTCCCGATGGCGGTGCATCTGCTGGAGGGGCTGTTCTTCGGGTCCAAGAGCGCCCAGGCCGCCATCGGGCAGCGTGAACGGCTGCTGGCTCTGGGCTCGTTGTCCGCGGGGCTCACCCATGAGCTGAACAATCCGGCCGCGGCCGCCGTGCGGGCCACCTCCTCGCTGCGGGAGCGGGTGGCGCGGATGCGGCGCAAGCTGGCGCTGCTCGCGGAGGGGCCCTTCTCCCGCGACGCGCTGGCCAGTCTGATCGAGATCCAGGAGCGCACCGCCGAGCGGGTCGCCAAGGCCCCGGTGCTCGGCCCGCTGGAGGCCTCCGACCGGGAGGACGCGCTCGCCGACTGGCTGGAGGACCACGGCATCGAGCAGGGCTGGCGGCTCGCACCCGTCTTCGTGCAGGCCGGGCTGGACGCCGACTGGCTGGAGCGGGTCGCCTCGACGGTGGACCGGGAGATCCTGGGCGGGGCGGTGGGCTGGCTCAACTACACCATCGAGACCGAGCTGTTGATGAACGAGATCGAGGACGCCACCACCCGGGTCTCCCAGCTCGTCGACGCGGCCAAGCAGTACACGCAACTGGACCGGGCGCCCTTCCGGGTGGTGGACGTGCACCAACTCCTCGACAGCACGCTGCTGATGCTGTCCGGCAAGCTCGGCCCGCACATCGAGGTGGTGCGCCGCTACGACCGCACGCTGCCCTCGCTGCCGGGCTATCCGGCGGAGCTGAACCAGGTGTGGACCAACCTGATCGACAACGCGGTGGCGGCCATGACCGCAGAGGGCGGCGGGGGCACGCTGACCGTACGGACGGAACGGGACGGGGAGCTGGCGCTGGTGGAGTTCGGGGACACCGGGCCGGGGGTGCCGCCGGAGATCCGGGAGCGGATCTTCGACCCGTTCTTCACCACCAAGCCGGTCGGCTCGGGCACCGGTCTGGGACTGGACATCTCCCGCCGGATCGTCGTCGGCAAGCACCACGGCACCCTGCGGCTGGAGTCGGTGCCCGGTGACACCCGCTTCCAGGTCCGCCTTCCGCTGAGCGCGGACACGGAACCCGGGAACCCCCCGAGAACAGAGGAGAGCGCATGAGCGAGGACACCGCGATCGACCCGTCCGTGCCGCCGAGCGGTACGGGGTGCGTGGAGTGCGAGGAGTCGGGGAGCTGGTGGTTCCACCTGCGCCGCTGCGCGCGGTGCGGGCACATCGGATGCTGCGACGACTCCCTGGGCAAGCACGCCACCGCGCACTACCGGGCCACCGGCCATCCGGTGCTGCGCAGTTTCGAGCCGGGCGAGGGCTGGTTCTGGAACTACGCCTCGCAGGAGGTGTACGACTCCGGCCCCGAACTCGCTCCCCCGGAGAGCCACCCGGCCGACCAGCCGGTGCCGGGCCCGGCCGGGCGGGTCCCGGCGGACTGGACGCGGCTGCTGAGCTGAACCGGCGTCAGCGCCGGCAGTCGAGGGCGCGGAGGTCGACCGCCCCGGCGATGGCGCGCATGCCGGCGTCGTCGGGGTGGAGATGGTCGCCGCTGTCGAGGCCGGGCCGCAGCCGCTCGGGGTCGCGGGGGTCGCGCAGGGCGCGGTCGACGTCGGCGACGGCGTCGAGGTCGCGGTCGGTGCGCAGGCGGTGGTTGACATCGCGGCGCACCGCCTCGGCGTCCGGGTCCCACTGGAGCCAGCCCCTGAAGGGCGCGACGGTGGCGCCGATCACGCACAGGCCCGCCGCGTGGGCCCGCTTCGTGATCTCCCGGTAGCCCGCGACGATGTCGGCCGCGCCGGCCCCGTCGGGTGCCTTGAGGTCGTTGACGCCCTCGTAGAGGATCACCGCGCGTACGCCGGGCTGGGAGAGGACGTCCCGCTCCAGCCGTTGCCCGGCGCTCGGGGTGCCGCGGTTGCCGGTGAGGACCCGGTTGCCGGACATCCCCGCGTTGGCGACGCCGACACCGGCCGCGCGCAGCCGCCGGGCGAGGTCGTCGGGCCAGCGCCGGTCGCGGCCGGGGGTGGACCCCCAGCCGTCGGTGATGGAGTCGCCGAGCGCGACGACCGCGCCGCCGCGGGGGTGCGCGGGGCGCACGGAGACGGCGTCGAGGTACCACCAGGAACCGGTGGTCAGGGTCCAGCCGGTGGCGCCGTCACCGCCGGTGTCGGCGTTCCGGCCGATGTAGGAGGTGGTCAGGGCCATCTCGTGGCCGGTGGCGGGACCCCGGGCGTCCGGGGTGCGGAAGCTGACGGCGAGGCGGGCCCCGGCCGGGACGCGGCCGGGGATCGGGTCGCTCCAGACGGTGCCGCCCGCGGGAATGGTGACCGCCTGGGCGCCGCCGAAGGTGAGCGGCCGGTCGCTGCCCTTACGCAGGACGGCGCCCCGGTCCTGGAGGCCGGCGTGGGCGGCGTCGACGGTGAGCGGGCGGTCGCCGTAGGCGTTGGACAGCCGGACGCGCAGGTCGCTCCCTCCGGCGCTGACGCGCACGATCAGCCGGTAGGACCGGTCGGCGCCCGAGCCGACGCGCTGCGCGCTCGCCGCCCAGGTGACGATGCCGGAGCCGCGCACGGTGGCCCCGGCCGGCGGGGTGGCCGCCGGCGCGGGCACCGCCTGCCCGGCGAGGGCGAGCAGCAGGACGGCACCCGCCCGGCACGCTCTCCCCCAGCCGCTCACCCGGCCGGTTCCTTCGTTTGGCCCATGCCTGTGATGGTCCCGCCGACGCCCGCGCCGCGCACCTCGGTACGTTCCGTGTCCGGTCCCGTACGAAGGCCCCGCCCCGCGCTGAGGCGGGACGGGGCCTTCTCGGAGCCGGTGTGCGTCAGCGGGTCGCCGGGGTGTTGGCGGCCGTGACGTTGACCGCGGCCCAGGCCCGGTCGACGGTCCGGTACTCGGTGCTCGTCGCGCCGTACATGTCCCTGGCCGCGTTCAGCGTCGCCACGCGGGCGTCGTGGAAGTCGGTGGTGGAGACCATGTACCGGGTCAGGGCGCGGTAGAAGACGGCCGTGGCCTTGGCGCGGCCGATGCCCTTGACGGCGCCGCCGTCGTAGGTCGGGGAGTCGTAGGCGACACCGCCGATGGTCTTCTTGCCGCTGCCCTCCGCCAGGAGGTAGTAGGCGTGCGAGGAGACTCCGGAACCGGCGTGCACCTCGGTGTTGTAGGTGGCGTCGGACCAGTAGTCGACGGTGCCCTCCAGCTTGTCCAGGGAGGGGCGGTCGAGACGGCGCAGGAACTTCTGCCGCAGGCCCAGCTTCTCGCCCAGCAGGTAGTTCGGCGGGTTCTTCGCGTTGTCGGCGTAGAACTCCACGTTGGACCCGAAGACGTCGGCGAGGGACTCGTTGAGCGAGCCGGGTTCGCCGTACTGGTTGCCGTCGCGGTCGACGTAGGTCGGCTCCAGCTTGGCCGTGGCGTCGACCACGCCGTGGGTCAGCTCGTGACCGGTGACGTCGAGGACGACCAGCGGCTTCTTGATCATGTCGCCGTCGCCGTCGCCGTACAGCATGCAGGCGCAGGCCGGGTCCCAGAAGGCGTTGCCGACCCCGCGGCCCCAGTGGACCATCGCGCGGGCGGCGGTGCCCTTGTTGGTGATGCCCGCGCGGTCGAAGGTCCCCTTGTAGAAGTCCAGGGTCTTGGTGATGCCGTACTGGGCGTCGGCGGCGGCGCTGTTGCGGTCGCTGGTGCTGCCGTTGCCCCAGGTGTTGCTGGTGCCGGTGATCGCGCTGCCGCTGCCGAAGGACTCGGTGTACTGGCCCTTGGCGTCCCGCGTCTCGGTGTCCCATCGGGTGGGGTCCTGGAGCTGGAAGTGGCCGCGCGAGGTCTGCGTGGTGGTCAGCGGGACGCTGCCCACGAACAGGGTCTTGCCGGTGCCGGACGCGGTGGCCGGGTAGCCCGAGACGCCCTTGGTGACACGGGCGGTCCCCGCCGCGGAGGGTGCCCCGGTGGTCGGGGTGACCGTCTCGCCGTGCGCGCGCAGCGCCTTGAGGAGCTTCGGCGACAGGAACTCGTCGGCGTCCGGGGTGTTGCTGCGGACCTCGCCGGTGACGGCGTCCACGACGACCGTGCGGGAGCCGTTCGTCTCGCCCAGGGCGCTGTCGGTGACGGTGACCTGGTAGGCGAGGGCGGTGGAGCCGCCGCGCGCGTCGACGACGAGTTCGGCGGTTCCGGCGTCACCCTTCGCGGCGGCGGCCGCCTTGGCGGCCGCCTGCCGTGCGGTGATCCGGGCGTCGCCGGCGGCGGCCCGGACGGTCTGCCCGGCCGCGCGGGTGACTCCGGTGTAGGCGAGCTGCCCGTCGAGGTGGACGACGAGGTCGCCGCCGAGCACCGGCATGCCGTCGTGGGCGCGCTGGAAGCGGACGTGACGGCCGCCCTCGGGGTCGAACATGACGTCCCGCACGCGGAGTTCGTCACCGGTGCCGACCCCGGAGGCGTCGGCGTGGGCGAAGGCGGCCGCGCGGGCGGCGGTCACCACGGGGGCGTTGCGGGCGGTGGCCCTGAAAGCCTCGGCGGCCGCGCGGGCCGCCGAGGGGTTGGGGCGGGCGAAGGCCGTACCGGCCAGGCCCGTGGCAGCCGTCGCCACCGCGACGGCGACGGCCACACTGCGTATGTGCGGTCTGCGCACCAGGGGGAGTTCCTTCGTTCGACAGCGGCCGGACGCGCCGGACGCCGTGACACATGGCGCCGTTGGGCGGCCATCGGGGCAGGCGGGACGCGCCCCGAAGGGTCACCCTTTCGGATGAGTCATGGCCACGTAAAGAAGGAATGATCCATTTCGCTGCTCTCCAGGACAATCCTTTACCCAAAGGACACCTCGGAGTGATCGGCGCGTGGCCGACTGTGTGTCGACTGGGGAGACGCGGCGTCAATCCCCTAGGTTCCAGGCCGGAATGTGACGGAAGTCGCATCGACGACGGCGTGGACGGGAGTGGTGACCTGATGGTCTCGGCAACGGTGGGCAGGGGTGCGGTACTCGGGGCGGTGACACTGTCGCTGCTCGTGGTCCCGGCGCAGGCGGCGACCGGGGGGCGGAGTACGGCGACGGCACTCCCCGCGCCCGACACGGCGGGCGTGGACGGCGTGCTGCGCACGGTCCGCACGCAGGGCGCGCCGGCCGCGCTGGCCCGGATCGACGACCAGGGCCGCAGCCATCTGATCAGCCGTGGGACCGCCGACCGGGGTACGGGCCGCGCGGTCAGCACCACCGACCGGTTCCGTATCGGCAGCGTGACCAAGACGTTCTCCTCGGTCGTCCTGCTCCAGCTCGCCGACGAGGGCAAGCTGAACCTGGACGCCCCGGTCAACCGGTATCTGCCGAAGCTGCTGCCGAGCGACGCCATCACGGTGCGGCACGTACTGAGCCACCGCAGCGGTCTGTACGACTACACCAACGACATGTTCGCCCAGAGCGTCTCGGGCTTCGAGGCCGTGCGGAAGAAGGTGTTCACCTACCCCCAGCTCGTCGCGCTCTCCCTGAAGAAGCCCCGCGTCAACGCGCCCGGCGCGGCCTACTCGTACTCCAACACCAACTTCGTGGTCGCGGGCATGCTCATCGAGAAGCTCACCGGGCGCCCCGTCAAGGAGGCGTACCAGAAGCGGATCACGGGACCGCTGAAGCTGGCGGACACCTTCTACGTCCACCCGGACACGAAGATCCCCGGCCGGTTCGCGCGCGGCTATCTGACCCCGGACCGGGCCGGTGACGCGCTGGTCGACGCGACCGAGCAGACCGTGTCCTGGGCGCAGAGCGCGGGCGCCGTCATCTCCACCGCCAAGGACCTCAACACCTTCTACGCCGCCCTGCTCGGCGGCAGGCTGCTCTCCTCCGCGCGGCTCGCGGAGATGGAGCGCTTCACCAAGGTGGACGCGACCACCGCGTACGGCCTCGGTCTGCGGCGCCGCGACCTGTCCTGCGGGGTCTCGGTGTACGGGCACACGGGCGCGGTGCAGGGGTACTACACGTACGCGTTCGCCACGAAGGACGGCAAGCGGGCGCTGACCGCGGTCGCCACCACCTCCAACAACGGCAAGGTCCTCAACGCCCTCGCGGGCGCCCTGGAACCGGCGTTCTGCGGCAAGAGCGCCAAGCAGCGGCGCGGTCCCGCGCTGGTGGAGCGCAACGCGGACATCGCCCCGGCCCCCACCCGCTGAATCCCCCGTCCCGGACGGGCCGTCGGGTCCGTGATCTTGGCGGAACCGTCCCGTCCGGGACACCATGCGCTCATGAAGGGTGACCTGTTTTCCAGTGAGCACATGGTCCGTCCGGCCGTCGAGCCGGGGATGACGATCGAGAACGGCAAGTGCGTCAAGTACGCGGTGGACGGCGAGATGCTCGCCCGCCAGGGCGCGATGATCGCCCACCGGGGCAGCCTCCAGTTCGAGCGCAAGGGCCAGGGCGTGGGCGGCATGCTCAAGCGCGCGGTGACCGGCGAGGGGCTGCCGCTGATGTCGGTGCGCGGGCGCGGCGAGGCGTGGTTCGCGCACGAGGCGCAGAACTGTTTCATCGTCGAGGTGGAGCCCGGTGACCAGTTCACCGTCAACGGCCGCAACGTGCTGTGTTTCGACTCTTCGCTGTCCTACGAGATCAAGACCGTGAAGGGCTCCGGCATCGCCGGCGGCGGCCTGTTCAACAGCGTGTTCAGCGGGCACGGCAGACTGGGCCTGATCTGCGAGGGCAACCCGCTGGTGATCCCGGTCTCGGAGCAGACGCCGGTGTACGTCGACACGGACGCGGTGGTGGGCTGGACCGCGCAGCTCAGGACCTCGCTGCACCGCTCGCAGTCCATAGGGTCGATGCTGCGGGGCGGTTCGGGCGAGGCCGTGCAGCTCATGCTCCAGGGCGAGGGCGTCGTGGTGGTCCGGCCGAGCGAGGCCACGCCGCAGAAGCCCCAACAGCACTGATTCCGTACGGGGGTTTCCCGCGCCACTCGGAGTGATCCGCGTCGCACGGGCAACCCCCGTCGCCGTACCGACGTCTTGCCGGACGACCGACCACGCCCCGGCCCCGCGCTGGACCGGGACGATTCGCCCGCGCGCTATACGCGTCGCGTATACACGTGGTGTATAGAAGGGTTCACATGTACGGCAAGGCTTTCGCCCCGGAGTACCAGGGCGCCCTGACCACCCTGTCCGTCAATTCCTCGCTCACCGACGTGCTGGCCGAGGGCACCGAGCGGCTGCGTGAGGCAGAGCGGGCCGGACAGCCCGCCGAGGTGGCCCGCTGCGGTCTCGCGGTGGCTGAGGCGCACCGGCGGCTCGGCAGCACGGCGGAGGCCGACCGCGCGTGGAAGGCGAGTTACCGGGCGGCCCGCACCGCCGGGGACACCGCGGCGATGGCCTGGGCACTGTGGAGCGGGGGCACGCTGGCCCGGCAGCGCGGGGCGTTCCCGCTGGCCTGGCGGCTGCTGGGGCTGGCGGCCGAACTCGGCGAGCGCGGCGGCGACATCGTGGTCCGGGGCTACTCGCTGGCCGGACTCGCGGAGACCGGGCGCATCCAGGGCGACTACGCGGCGGTCGGCCGGCTGCACGAACAACTGCTGGCCGAGGCCCGCAGGCGCGGGGAGGCCCGGCACACGGTGTGGGCGCTGGAGGGCATCGCGCAGATGCACCGCAACACCGGCGACTTCGACCGGGCGTACGCGTTGTTCGAGGAGGCCGCGGAGATAGCCGGGCGGGCCGACGACCGGCGCGGCCACGCCTGGGCGCTGCGCGGCCTCGCGGACATCCTCTCGGCGCGCGACGGGGACACCGGCCGGGCGCTGGAGCTGCTGTCGCGGGCGGAGGAGACGTGCCGGTCGATGAACCTGTCCAGCGCGCTCGCCTACAACCACAAGATGCGGGGCAACGTCTTCTACCGGGCCGGACGCCACGAGGAGGCGCGGGACCTGTACGGCCTGGCGCTGTCGGAGTTCCGCACGATGGACGAACCCCGGGGCGAGGCGCTGTCCCGCCTCGGCCTGGCCAAGTCACTGGCCCGGCTGGGCCGTGACCCGAAGGAGACGGCCGCCGAACTGGCCGATCTGGCGGTCGTGCTGGAGCGGTCCGGGCTGCGGCACGCGCGGGAGATGGTGGCGCGGGCACAGGCCGAGTTCGCGCCGGAGACGGAGGAGGCCCGGTGACGGCGGTGTTCCGCGCGGAGCGGGTGACTGCGGCCCATGTCCTCGGCGAAGCCCGCGAGTTGGTGCGGCCGGCGCTCGGCGAGGCGGTCGCCGGGCTGCATCCCTGGCTGGCCGAGATGGCCGCGTACTCCTTCGGCTGGGGCGAGGGCGCCGAGGCGGGCGGCAAGGGGGTGCGGCAGGCGTTGGCGCTGCTGGGGGCGCGGGCGGTCGGCGCCGAGGCGTCGGCCGGGGTGCCGGGTGCCGTCGCGGTGGAGCTGGTGCACGCCTTCTCGCTGCTGCACGACGACATCATGGACGGTGACGAGACACGGCGCCGTCGCCCGGCGCTGTGGAAGGCGTACGGCACGGGTCCCGCCGTGCTGGCCGGGGACGCGCTGTTCGCGCTGGCCGTCGGTACCCTGGCCGAGGTGCCCGGCGGGGTGCGGCTGCTCTCCGGCGCGCTGGCCGACCTGATGCGGGGGCAGGCCGACGACCTGCTGTTCGCATCGCGTCCGTGGAGCGGCCCGGAAGCGGTGACGCCCGAGGAGTACCGGGTGATGGCGGAGGGCAAGACGGGGGCGCTGCTGGGCTGTGCGCTGGCCCTCGGCGCGCTGCTGGGCGGGGCGCCGCGCCCGGTGGCCGACGCGCTGGACCGGGCAGGACGGCACGCGGGGGTCGCCTTCCAGCTCGCCGACGACGTGCTGGGCATCTGGGGGCGCCCCGAGGTCACCGGCAAGCCGGTGGGCGGGGACCTGCGCGAGGGCAAGAGGACGTATCCGGTGCTGGCCGCGCTCGCCTCGCCCGACGGCGGCCGGCTGCGCGGCCTGCTCGCGGCGCCGGACCGTACGGCTCAGGCGGCGGCGCTCGTCGAGGCCGCGGGCGGCCGCGCGGCGGCCCTGTCCGAGGCCCGCGCGCACATGGCCGCCGCCCGGACACTGCTCGACGGGCTGCCGCTGGAGCCGGGCGCGGCGGGTGAGCTGCACACCCTGCTGGACTCCCTCGCCGACCGCGAACGATGAGCCGGCCTGTGCCCGGCGCTCCTGACGGGCCACGGCGAAACATCGCCTATCGGTCCATATAGGCTGCCCTCGGCGCCCGGCCGGCCGGGCGCCGCACCATCGAGCCCCGTACACAGGAGAGCCATCCGTGACCCTGGCCATCGACCCCTCCGAGACGACCGCCGACGCTCCTGCGCCCCTGTCCGACCTCGTGGCGCGTGACGCCCGCGAGTTCGGGGTGTACGCGCGCACCGGCGGCTGGGCCTTCGCGCTGATGGTGGCGCGCAGCGTGCGGCCGGGCGGGCAGGCGGCCGGGGAGACCCCGAAGGTGTCCGCGAAGGAGTTCGCGGAGCTGGCGGACTGCTCCCCGGAGCGGGTCATGCGCTACTACCGGGCCTGGGACCGGGCCGCCGACGACGGCCTGGTCCCGCAGTTCGAGACGCTTCAGCCGGGACAGCAGATCGAACTGCCGGACTCCGACGCGTGGTTGAGCTACTACAGCTCACGCAGCAGCGCGACCTCCGAGCGCGGCACCGCCATCGCGGAGGCCGCCGAGGCCGAGGGCATCCGGCCGACGAAGGCGCTGGAGGTGGCCGAGAACCCGACCGCGCTGCGCGCCGCCATCCTGGCCGACCCCTCCACCGCCCGCGCGGCCCGCTCCGCCCTGCTGGACCGGATCAAGGAGGACCCCGAGCTGCAGGCCGAGCTGGCACGGGACGTGGTGCGCACCGACGACCTGAAGAAGGCCGTCGCCACCGAGAGCCGCGCCGCCGACAAGATCGGCTACGTGCGGCAGATCGCGGAGTCCGGGCAGATCAGGACCCCGGCCGGGCAGACCGTCGAGGCCCCCGCCGAACTCCGCGAGGAGGCCGAGCGTCACCTGTCGCTGCTCGACGAGCTGGATGACGACGAGGACACCGGAGAGTGGGCCGTCGAGGCGTACGACACGCTGAAGACACTGGTCGCCGACACGGTCGAGGCCGATCCCGAACTGCGGGTCCAGGAGCGGCGCACGAAGTTCTACGGCAGCCTCCAGAAGGCGACGCGGGCCTTCGAGGAGCTGACCTTCGACGACGCCCAGGACTTCTACGAGGACGACATGGTCCGGCGCCTGGAGGAGTTGCAGCAGGCGATCGGCTCGTGCCTGACCGCGCTGCGCGGCGCCGTGGGCGACAAGCCCTAGGCGCGCCGGGCCGGGGCATGAGTACCAGTACTCATGCCCCGCGCTCCGGGTGGCCGGACGATGGGGCGGCCACGTCACCCGTCCTCTGGAGTCCGCCATGACCGCAGTCCACCCCGACCGGCCCTCCGTCCGCCGCGCGGTGCCGCCCGCCGTGTTCGCGGGCGTGGCCGCCGTGGGCCTGGCCGTGTCCGCGTGGGGCGCGCGGGACCGTACGACGTGGTTCCTGGAGACCTTCTGGGTGCTGCTCGGGCTGCCGCTGGTGGTGCTGCTGTGGCGCCGCTTCCCGCTCACCGGGCTGCTGTGCGGCCTGCTCACCGTGCACGCCCTGGTGCTGGCGGTCGGCGGCCACTACACGTACGCGCAGGTACCGGCGGGCGACTGGGTCCGGGACACCTTCCATCTGGCCCGCAACCCCTACGACCGGTTCGGGCACCTGATGCAGGGGTTCGTCCCGGCGATCCTGGTGCGCGAACTGCTCACCCGTACCTCGCCGCTGCGCGGCAGCCGCTGGCTGGCCCCGCTGACGGTGTGCGCCTGCCTGGCGTTCAGCGCCTGCTTCGAGCTGCTGGAGTGGGCGGCCGCTGTGATCGGCGGCCACGGCGCGGACGCCTTCCTCGCCACCCAGGGCGATGTCTGGGACACCCAGTGGGACATGTTCTGCGCCCTGATCGGCGCCGTGCTGTCACTGCTCCTGCTGAGCCGGGTCCACGACCGCTCGCTGGCGGCACTCGGGACCCGGGCCGGACGTTAGTCGGGATCGGGGTCCGTGTGCCGTAGCCGCGCCCACATGGGCAGGCCGTACCAGCAGACCAGGTACCAGCAGACGACGGCCCCGACCAGCCACGGCACATAGCCGTTGTGAGTCGCCACCCGGAGGATCAGCAGCAGCGAGCAGGCCATGGTGGCCAGGAGCAGCACCAGGCCGATGAAGGTGAGCGCCGAGGCGAGTCGCACCGCCTGCGGCTTCACCCGGTGCCCGGAGACCAGGCGGTGCAGCGATACCGGTCCGATGAGGGCGCCGGTCGCACAGGCGCCCAGGACGACGGTGACGATGTAGATGAGCTGGTCGGTGCTGGACAGTTGGGCGTACTTCGGCTGGAAGACCACGGTGAGCAGAAAGCCGAACAGGATCTGTACGCCGGTCTGGGCGACCCGTACCTCCTGGATCAACTCGCCCCACTTGCGGTCGGCCCGCTCTTCCGCTGTCTCGTCCCGCCCCCTGCGCGGTGCCTCCTCGGTCATGCGGTGCAATTAACCGCGCAAACGTTCCTTCAAACCGGTCACCTGTCCGGGCGGCCTGTGTTGCTCACACGAAGTAGTGGCCTTCGTCCAGGTCGGTGAGGAGCCCCGGCTCCTCGGGCCGCCAGCCGAGCCGCTCGCGCGTGAGGGCACTGGAGGTGGGGTTGTCCACCCCGGCGAACCGGCCGAGGAACCCGAAGTGCTCCCCCGCCCGCTCCGGCGGCACGCTCACCACCGGCACGTCCAGGTGACGGCCGATGACCTCCGCGATGTCCCGGAACGGCACGCCCTCGTCGGCCGCCGCGTGCCACCGGGTACCGGCCGGGGCCTGCTCCAGCACCAGCCGGAACAGCCGGGCCGCGTCGCGGCGGTGGACACCGGGCCAGCGGTTGGCGCCGTCCCCGACGTGACCGGCGACCCCCTTCTCGCGGGCGATCCGGATGAGGTGCGGTACGAAGCCGTGGTCGCCGCGCCCGTGCACGGAGGGCGCGAGCCGCACCACCGAGCCGCGCACGCCCTGTCCGGCGAGTGCGACGGCGGCCTCCTCGGACGGGGTGCGGTGGGTGCCGGGCGCCGGCGCGTCGGTCTCGACGGCGAGCCGGCCGGCCGGGGCGATCGCGGTGCCGGAGGTGACCACGAGCGGCCGGCCGGAGCCCGCCAGCGCGGCGCCCATCGCCTCGACGGCCCGCAGGTCGGTGGCGCCGGCCGCTTCGAAGTCGGCGAAGTCGTGGACGAAGGCGAGGTGGATCACCCCGTCGGAAGCGTCAGCGGCGCGGGCCAGACCCTCCGGATCGTCGAGACCGCCCCGGAACACCTCGGCGCCCGCCTCCTTCAGCGCGGCCGCGCCGTCGTCCGAGCGGGCGAGGCCGACGACCTCGTGCCCGGCACCGATCAGTTCGGGCACGACGGCGGAGCCGATGAACCCGGTGGCCCCGGTGACGAAAACACGCATGTGACGCTCTCCTCGGATGGTCGGTGGAAGTGCCTCCATCGTCGGCCGGGCGCAGCCCGAGCGTCCAAGGCTTCTTTCGCATCGGGCAATACGCTCCGGGCATCACCGCAGGTGAAGGCGTCGGTACGGCGGGACGCCCCGCGCCGGGGACCGTAGGCTGGAAGGCATGTCCGACTTCGCGGATCTCGATCTCCGGCTGGTCCGGTACTTCACGGTCGTCGCCGAGCACCGGCACTTCGGCCGCGCGGCGACCGCCCTGCACATCACGCAGCCCTCGCTCAGCCGTCAGGTGCGGCGTCTGGAGCGGGAGTTGGGTGTCGAGCTGCTGGACCGCACCCCGCAGGGCACCCGGCTCACCGAGGCGGGCGAGGTCTTCCTGCCGCGTGCCAGGGCGCTGCTGCGGGCCGCGCTGCAGGCGGCGACGGAGACGCGGGCCGCGGCCGAGCCCAGCCGGATCACCGTCGGCTACACCACGGGCGTACTGGTCACCCCGGCCGTGCGGGAGATGCGGCGCAAGTTCCCGGACGCGGACGTACGGTCCACGCACCTGCGCTGGCACGAGGCGCGGGACGCGCTGCTCGGCCACCGGGTGGACGCTCTGGTGGCGAGGCTGCCGTTCGCCACCGACGGGCTGCGGGTGACCGTGCTCTACGACGAGCCGCGCGTGGTGGTGGTCCCACTGGAGCACCGGCTGGCGGGCAAGGAGTCGGTCACGCTGGACGACATCGCCGACGAGCCCCTCCCCCGCGTCCCGGACCCGATGTGGGACGCGTTCTGGCGGATCGACCCGCGCCCGGACGGTCGGCCCGCGCCGGACGGGCCCTTCATCGGGGACATCGAGGACAAGTTCGAACTGGTCGCCTCGGGCCAGGCGTTGGCGATCGCGGCGGCCGCGCCGGGGATGCCGGCGCGGCCCGACCTGACCGCGATCCCGCTGCACGGGGTGGAGCCCTGCCATGTCGCGCTGGCCACCCGCGCGGGTGACGGCGGCCGCCTGCTCGCGGCGTTCCGGCGCTGTGCCGAGTCCCTGCTGACCGGCCCGGAGGGGTGAGTCAGGCGCCGGGCGTCAACTGGGCCTGGACGAGCGGCCCGTAGCGGTCGGCCACCTCGTCCGGGTCGCTCTCGCGCAGGCGGGGGCCCCGGGCGATGCCGTACATGACGCCGAGCCCGATGAGCGCGGCGACGGCCAGCTCGGCGCGCAGGCCCGCGTCGGGGCCGGTGAGCCGGGCGGCGAGGCGGTCGGTGACCTGGGCGCGGAAGTTGGCGCGCAGGATGTCGCCGCGGTCACCGTGCAGGGGTGCGAAGGCGATGCGCAGCAGCGGGTCGGCGCCCCGGTCCCGCTGGCTGGCCAGGACGTGCCGGACCATGTGGCGCCCGAGGCCGGCCAGGGGCGCGTCGAGGAGGTCGTCGGCGTCGGTGTCGAAGGACATGACCCGGGCGAACAGGGCGTCCTTGTTGCCGAAGTACTTCAGCACCAGCGGCGGGCTGACCCCGGCCCCCTCCGCGACGGCCTTGAGGGTGATGTCGGCGTGCGCGTGCCGGGCCAGGAGATGGCGGGCGGCCTTGAGGATGGCCGCCTTGGTGGCCTCGGCGTCCCGGCGTGCGGGGGCGGGTGCGGTGGTCATGCTTCCTCCAGCGTGCGGGCCCCCTGGGTGGCACCTCCGGCGCGGCGGGTGCCGCCGGGAGCGCTGTCGCCGGGGATGGTGAGCGCGGCCGCGCAGGCGGCGAGCGCGACGGCGCCGGCCATGGCGAAGGCCAGCAGATAGCCGTGCAGGGTGGGCACCGGCACCCCGGCGACGAGGCTGGTGTGGTGGACGAGTACGGCGGCGACGGCCGCGCTGGAGACGGCCTGGCCGATGGTCCGCATCAGGACGTTGACGCCGTTGGCGGAGGCGGTCTGGGCCGCCGGTACCGCGCGCAGGATCAGGGTGGGCAGCGCGGAGTAGGCGAGGGTGGTGCCCGTCGCCACCACGGTCGCCCCGAGGATGATCATCCACAGGTCGCGGCTGTCGGCGATGCGCAGCGCGTATCCGCAGGCGATGACGGCGGCGCCCAGGGCGAGGGTGATGCGGGGGCCGCGCCTGGCGGAGATCCGGGCGGACAGCGGCGAGAACAGCAGCATGGTGACGCCGCCGGGCAGCAGGCACAGTCCGGTGGCGACGATGGACAGCCCGAGGCCGTAGCCGCTGGCCTTCGGGGCCTGGACGAGCTGGGCGGTGACGAGCGAGTTGGCGTAGAAGGCGAAGCCGGTGAGCAGGGCCGCCACATGGGACAGGCCCACCCGGGGCCGGGTGACGAGCCGTAGGTCCACCAGGGGCCGGGCGGTCCGGAGCTGGTGGCGCCACCACAGGGCGAGCACGGCGGCGAAGGCGATGAACAGCCCGATGACGGCGGGGCTCCCCCAGCCCCACTGGCCGCCCTGGGACACGGCGAGCAGCAGGGACACCAGCGCGGCGGCCAGGCCCAGCGCGCCGACCACGTCGAACCGGCCTGGCTCCCGCACGGGCGACTCCCGCACGGCCCACCAGGTGGCCGCGACCCCGAGCGCGCCGAGGGCGCCGGTCAGCCAGAACATGGTGTGCCAGTCGGCGTACTGCACGACGAGCGCGGCCAGCGGCAGGCCGAGCGCGGCGCCGATGCCGACGGTGGAGCTCATCAGCGCCACCGCCGATCCCCGCCGGTGGGGCGGGAGTTCGTCGCGCAGGATGCTGATGGACAGCGGGACGACGGAGGCGGCGGCGCCCTGGAGGGCGCGGGCGGTGATGAGCACGGTGATGTCGGAGGACAGCGCGCACAGCACCGAGCCGACGGTCATCAGGGCGAGCGCGGAGGTCAGCACCCGGCGCTTGCCGTACATGTCACCGGCGCGGCCGAGGACCGGGGTGAGCACGGCGCCGGAGAGCAGGGTGGCGGTGACCATCCAGGAGACGGCGGCCGGGGAGGACCCGGTGAGCCGTGGCAGGTCGGGCAGGAGCGGGACGACCACGGTCTGCATGACGGCCATGAGGATGCCGCCCGACGCCAGCACGGGGATGGTGAGGCGCTCCCGCAGCCGGGGCGGCGCCGCGAGGGTGCCGGACGGCTCGGGTATGGGGGCGGAGGGGTCCATCGACGCTCCTGCGGGTGAATGTGCGTGACCGGTGAATAGCCATTCACTCTATCCAGTGAATGGCTATTCACCAAGATTTACCCGGCCCGTGAGCAGGAACGACGCGCCCTCAGTCCCGGTGGCCGGTACTGCGGGCGTGCAGGGCGCGCGCCGCGCGGGGGCCGAGCCAGCGCTTGAGCCGGCGCAGCGGTTCCAGTTGTCCGGCGGCCTTGTCGAGGCCGTAGTAGAGCTGGGGCGGGACGTAGGGCAGCAGCGGGGAGTGGCGCTGGCCGAGCAGGGCGAACATGCGGTGCGGGGGCAGGTCGATATAGCGGGGCAGGCTCTCGTACCAGCGGGCGCTGTAGCGGGCGGCGCTCTGCGCGGAGAGCAGCTCGGTGCGGCGGCGCCTCTCGTAGGCCAAGAGGGCGTCGGGCAGCGCGGGGTGTTCGCCGAGGGCGGTGGCGAGGCACATGGCGTCCTCCAGGGCGAGGGTGGTGCCGGCGCCGATGGAGTAGTGGGTGGTGTGGGCGGCGTCGCCGAGCAGGACGAGGCCGCCCGTGTGCCAGGTGCGGTTGGTGAGGGTACGGAAGTTCAGCCAGGGGACGCTCGCGCCGTCGTCGGTGCGGCCGATGAGGGGGTGACCGTCGAGCAGGCCGGCGAAGAGCCGCTCCAGCAGGGCGAGCCCCTCCCCCTCGTCCAGGCGGTGCAGTCCGAGGCCGGTGAGGGTCTCGGGCGAGCACTCGATGACGCAGGTGCTGTGTCCGGTGTCGTAGGGGTAGCCGTAGGCCCAGATCCAGCCGTGGGCGGTCTCGACGAAGGCGAAGGTGAAGGCGTCGAAGACCTTGGTGGTGCCGAGCCAGAGGAAGTGGTTGCGCCCGTGCGTGACCTGGGTGCCGAATTCGTCCGCACGGCCCGTTCGCAGGGCGCTGCCGATGCCGTCGGCGGCCACCACCAGGTCGGCCCCGGCCGGGGGTTCGGTGATCTCGCTCTCGAACTCCAGCCGTACGCCGAGGGACCGGGCCCGCTCCGAGAGCAGTTCGAGGAGGCGGTGGCGGCCGATGCCGAAGCCCTGGTCACCCGGCTGCCGGGTGCTCGCGTCCCGTACGTGGGCGACGCCTTCGTTCCAGTGGACCGAGTTCTCCGCGACGGCCCGCGCCGACTCCGGGTCGTGGGCGCGGAGCCGGTCCAGCAGTCCCTGCCAGTAGGTGACGCCCCAGCCGTACGTCGACCCCTCGGCGGCGCGTTCGTGGACGGTGATGTCGTGGGACGGGTTCTGCCGCTTGAGCAGGATGGCGAGGTACAGGCCCGCGGGCCCGCCTCCGACGCAGACGACCTTCACGCGCACACCCCTGGAAGTCACCGGACGTAGTCGATCGGCCTCGCAGGGTAGCAGCGATGGCGTACGGCCCGTTCCTTGAACCTCCGGCGGCGCGGGGTCAGTCGGTGGCGGTACGGCAGTCCGGGTGGCCCCAGCCCTGCGCGTTCTTGGCGATGGACTCGCCGGCCGCGTAGGAGCGGCCGCACAGGCAGCGGCCGGGGAACTTGGCCTTGATGGTGCGCGCCGGAGCGGACCCGCCACCGGTGCGGCGGGGTGCCTTGCGGCGGGCGGCCGGGGCCGGGGTGTCGGGCGACGGCGGCGGCTCGGGCGAGCCGTGGGCGCTGCCCGCGGCCTCCTGCACCACCGCGGCCTGGCTGGCGGCGCGGTCGGCGAAGTCGTTCAGCGGGTCGCCGTCGACCTGGTGGGCGGGGACGTAGCGGAACTCGACGGAGCGGCCGTCGAGCAGCGCGTCGATACGGACGACGAGTTCCTGGTTGGCGACCGGCTTGCCCGCGGACGTCTTCCAGCCGTTGCGCTTCCAGCCGGGCAGCCAGGTGGTGACGGCCTTCATCGCGTACTGGGAGTCCATCCGGACCTCCAGCGGCACATCCGGGTCGACGGCGGCCAGCAGCCGTTCCAGCGCGGTGAGTTCGGCGACGTTGTTGGTGGCCCGGCCGAGCGGACCGGACTCCCAGCGGGCCGGGGTCCGCTCGTCGTCGTCGGAGACCACCCACGCCCATCCGGCCGGTCCGGGGTTTCCCTTCGAAGCCCCGTCGCACGCGGCCACCACACGTTCACGCATGTGCACGATCATGCCATGGCCGCGAGGAGGGGCGGACCGGGCCGGTCAGACGTCCTTGAACCGAGGCGTCTCTCCCTCCGTGGTGGTGATGTCGATCACCGAGAAGTTGGCGCCCTGTGGGTCGGTGAGCGCGGCGAACCGGCCGAAGGGGCTGGTCATCGGGCCGAAGCGGAGCACGGCACCGCCCTCGGTGGCGCGGGCCACGGCCGCGTCACAGTCGTCCACGGTGAAGTAGACGCTGACGTACGAGGGGACCTCGGGCGGGAACTCCTCGCCCATCCGCATCCGGCCGAGGACCGCGTCGGCGCCGACGTCGAACAGCCGGAAGTCGATGTGCTCGTCCGCCATCTCCTTGACCCGGTAGGGGAAGACGCCGGAGAGGAAGGCGTCCGTCTTCTCCGGCTCGCGCGTCAGGACCTCGGCCCAGCAGTAGGCGCCCGGGGTGGCGGTCGCCTCGAAGCCCTCGTGGGCGTCGCCCTGCCACACCCCGAACACGGCGCCGCTGGGCTCGCGGGCGATCACCATCGTGCCGAAGTCACTGACCGGCATCGGCCCCATCAGCACCTCGCCGCCGTTATCCCGGATCTTCGCGGCGGTCGCGGCCGCGTCCGGTGAGGCGAAGTAGAGGCACCACTGCGACTGCCCCTCCTGGCCGGGCATGGGCGGGACGATGGCGGCGACGGCCTTGTCGTCGGCGTACGCCTGGGTGTAGTTGCCGTACTCGGACGACGACTCGCCGAAGGTCCAGCCGAGGACTTCGCCGTAGAACCGCTTGGCGCCCTCCAGGTCGGTGAACATCGCGTCGGCCCAGCAGGGCGTTCCTTCGGATTGCACGGCCATGGTCGGCCCTCTCGTCTCGACGGTTCGTCCCGGATCATCACGCTAGCCACCCGGCGGGCGGCGCGCTCGGGGACGGTGTGCCGTTCGGTGGTCTTCGGTATTTCGGTCGACAGCGGGGAGCCGGCGGCCCTTGGATGGTGCCGGTGAGTGTGCAGAAGATGCGTGCGGGTGAGATCGACATCGACGCGCCGCTGGTGCGCCGCCTGGTCGCGCGGCGGTTCCCGGCGTGGGCGAGGCTGCCGGTGACGCGGCTGAGGTCGTCCGGCACGGAGAACGCGATGTTCCGCCTCGGTCCGGGACTGGTGGTACGGCTCCCCCGGCATCCGGGCGCGGTCGCGGACGTGACGCACGAGCGGGACTGGCTGCCCCGGCTGGGCCCCGGCCTGCCGGTGGCCGCGCCCGAGCCGGTGGGGTCCGGGGAGCCGGACGACGGCTTCCCCTGGCCCTGGTCGGTCTACCGCTGGCTGGACGGCAGCAATCCGGTCGCGGGCGCCGTCGAGCAGCCGGAGCGCCTGGCCAGGGAGCTGGGGTCGTTCGTGGCCGCCCTGCGCCGGACCGCTACGGCGGACGCGCCGAAGGGCTACCGGGGCGGCCCGCTCGGCGGTCAG
The DNA here is from genome assembly GCF_022846655.1 of Streptomyces seoulensis. Lineage (NCBI taxonomy): Bacteria > Bacillati > Actinomycetota > Actinomycetes > Kitasatosporales > Streptomycetaceae > Streptomyces > Streptomyces seoulensis. The sequence continues at coordinate 3,074,496 of NZ_AP025667.1, read as the reverse complement.
GACGCGCCGGCCCGCGAGGCGCTGGCCCGGCTCGCGGGCGAGATCGACACCGCCGGGGCGACCGCCCGGTGGGAGCGGGCGCTGGCCGCGCCCGCGCACACCGGGCCGCCGGTCTGGGCGCACGGCGACCTGTCCCCCGGCAATGTGCTGGTCACCGCCGAGGGGCGGCTGAGCGCCGTGATCGACTTCGGCTGTGCCGGGGTGGGCGATCCGGCCGTCGACCTGATCGTGGCCTGGAACCTGCTGCCCGCCTCGGTCCGGGGCGTCTTCCGGGACGCGGTGGGCGCGGACGACGCCGAGTGGGCGCGCGGGCGGGGCTGGGCACTGTCCGTCGCCCTGGTCCAGCTCCCCTACTACCGGCGCACCAACCCGGTGCTGGCAGAAAACGCCCGGCACACGATCGGCGAGGTGCTCGCCGAGAGCGTGTGAGCGGACGCCGGGCCCGGTCATGTGCCCGCGTACGCCTCCTCCAGGGCGGCGAGGTCGAGCTTGCCCATGGTCATCATGGCGGTGAAGGCGCGGGCGGCCTTCTGCGGGTCGGGGTCGCTGGTCATCTCGAGCAGCCGCTCGGGGCAGACCTGCCAGGAGACGCCGAACTTGTCCTTGAGCCAGCCGCAGGGGCCGCCCTCGCCGCCGTCCTCGGTGAGCCGGGTCCAGTAGTGGTCGATCTCCCGCTGGTCGGCGCAGAGGATCTGGAACGAGATCGCCTCGCTGAACTTGAACTCCGGGCCGCCGTTGAGGGCGACGAACTTCTGGCCGTTGGCGGTGAACTCGACGGTGAGCACCGTCCCCGGCTCACCGGGCCCCGCCTCGCTCCAGTGGGTGACGCGGCCGATACCGGAGTCCTTGAAGACGGATACGTAGTAGTGCGCCGCCTCCTCGGCCTGGCCGTCGAACCAGAGACATGTGGTGAATCCGTCGGTGCTCATGGGCATCTCCCGGTGTGTTCGCCGCGCCGGACGCGCGCTCACCTGTACCGACCGCCCCCCGCACCCGGACTCATCGGTCGGGCGACGATAAGATCAAGCCACTTCGTCGACTTTGAGCCACGTCGAAATTCGTCTGCATGCGTCGCGTGACCGGGGGTACCCGGCCCGTGAGAGAAGACGTGCATGGGGCGGGGTTTTCCGGGTAGCCGGGGACCACGCGGCAACCGTGGCCTCGGGCAACCGGGGCCACGGGAGCAGTCGTCGAACCGTGACTTACGTGGGAGAGGTAATGGACACCGCCGTCGGCATCCGGTCACAGGCAGAGGTCGCGGAGAAGGCCGCGCAGGACAGGACGGACGAGGAGATCCTTCCTGGCATCGCGGACCCCGCGTCCGTGGCCCCGCGGGACGCGCGGGCCCTGTCACGGCAGTTCTTCCGCCGTCTGGCAGAGCTCGAAGAGGGCACGCACGAATACCAGTACGCGCGCAACACCCTCATCGAGATGAACATGTCGCTGGTGCGCTTCGCCGCCGGGCGTTTCCGGGGCCGGGGCGACGACATGGAGGACATCGTCCAGACCGGCATGATCGGCCTGATCAAGGCGATCGACCGGTTCGAGGTGTCGCGTGAGGTGGAGTTCACCTCCTTCGCGCTGCCGTACATCGTGGGCGAGATCAAGCGGTTCTTCCGCGACACCACCTGGGCGGTGCACGTGCCGCGCCGGCTCCAGGAGCTGCGCGTGGAGCTGGCCAAGGCCCGCGAGGAGCTGTCGAGCCGGCTGGACCGCGACCCGACCGTGGCGGAACTAGCCACGCTGATGAACATCACCGAGGAGCAGGTCGTCGAGGGCCAGCTCGCCTCCAACGGCTACAACTCCAGCTCGCTGGACGCCGCCCTCACCGGCGACGGCCGCGAGGACGGCGAAGCGGTCCTCGCGGACTTCATCGGCGTCGAGGAGGAGGGCCTGCGGCTGGTGGAGGACTTCCACGCCCTCGCCCCGCTGATGGCCGAACTGAGCGACCGCGACCGGCAGATCATCCACATGCGGTTCGTGGAGGAGGCCACCCAGGCGGAGATCGGCGAGAAGCTCGGCTGCTCCCAGATGCACGTCTCCCGTCTGATCAAGCGCATCATCGCGCGGCTGCGCCAGGGCATGCTCGGCGAGCTGGGCTGCGCCTGAGCGTCCGACGCTCTGACGTCCTGATGTGAACAAGGGCGGTCCGGTCCGGCCGGGCCGCCCTTTGTCATGTCTGCTCATGTTCCAGCGATCTCACCGGATCTCAGGGGACCGCACCCTCAGGGCCGTCGCGCGGGCACACGAACACGCCGACCGCGAAGCCGGTCGGCGTTCTCTGGATACCGGAGCCCTGGTGGAGCCGGCCGCTCAGCCGTCGAAGCGGATCAGCGCGCGCACCCGCTTGCCCACCGGCACACGGTCCACGGTGATCTCCGAGGCCACCGCGCGCACGATCTCCAGGCCGTGGTGGCCGACGCGCTCGGGGTCCTTGGGGAAGAAGCGGGGAAGGGCCACGCTGCTGTCGTACACCGAGACGCTGACCGCGCTGTCCGTACCCTCGAGCTCCAGGATGTACGGGCCCCTGCTGTGCCGGTCGGCGTTGGTGACCAGCTCGCTGACGACCAGGAGCAGTTCCCCGCCCGTGCGGCTGTCGACGGTGGCACACCACTCGGTCCGCAACTGTTCCAGGAAGCGGGCGGCGAAGGCCCGCGCGTCGGCGATGCAGCCCGGTTCTCCGGTGTAGTGCGCCGCACGCCGAAGGGGTTCCACGGGTACGTCGAAACCAGTCGGTATCACTGCCACTGCCACGCCCAGGTGTTCGGTCATGGTGTCTCTCTCGAAAAGCCCGGTCCCGCCGGTCGCCTGTTACCTCTGATGCTGGTACCCCGACTCGGCCCGCGCATTCCCCCCTGATGCGTCCGCCGTGCGCGCACCGCGGCCGGGCCCGCCGGAACCGGGCCGCACCTGGGCTTTCACGCTCAGGCGACGGGGACGACGAAGGCCGGGACGGTGCGCTGCATGCGCAGGGCGTCGATCGACTCGGCGAGGAGCTCGTACTCGGTGGTGTCGTCGCTCGCCGCGATGCGCACCAGACGTCCGCCGGCCAGTTCGTCCGCGACCAGTTCCTGCCGGACGTCGTCCGAACACCAGGCGCGCAGCAGGGTGGGGACGTCGGCCACGGTGTCCGCGACGGGGACGAGGGCGCCCGCCGGGATCTTCTCGCCCTCGGGGCTCGGGTCCAGGCGTTCGGCGATCCAGGAGGCGCGGTCCCGCAGCCACCACAGGGCGAGCGCCAGGGTGGGCGCGCGGTAGGTGCCGAGCGGTACGCCTACCCGCTGACCGCCGCAGATCCCGTACGCGGTGACATGGCACAGGAATTCATCGTGCACGATCACTCCCCCGTTTGCCTCGCCGGTGTGCCGACCGGGCCCTCTCTATTCCGTGCGGCTCCTGTGCGGTGAAGTGCCCCTGGCAATTCGAGTATCGCCACAATGGAAACACTGTCACCATGTCTTTCCGGCCACTCTGCTGGCATATGCATTGCCCGGTTCTGGCCGGATCATGTCGAGGACCGGAGTGCCGCCCATTAGTTGGCGGATTATCGACCGTCGACGGCGCGCCAAGGCCCCTGCTTGCCCGCCCCACATGGAAAGAGCCCAGGGGGTGAGGCTCCCCCTGGGCTCTGCTCCGGGCTCCGCTTCTCGGGCTCGGCATGAATTCAGCGCCGCCCGCGCCGAAATACGCGAAGGAATTGTGAAGACGAAAAAAACATCCGCCTTCCGCTACGGCCACTACAACTGTTCGAGCGAGTTCACGTCTTCACGATGGCGTCGATACGGGCCAGGTCGTCCGCGTCGAATTCGAGATTCCGGATGGCCCCGACACTGTCCTCCAGTTGCCGGGTGCTGCTCGCGCCGACGAGGGCGGAGGTGACCCGGCCGCCGCGCAGCACCCAGGCGAGGGCCATCTGGGCCAGGGTCTGGCCGCGGGAGGCGGCGATCTCGTTCAGCGCGCGCAGCCGGCCGACCAGGTCCTCGGTGACGGCGTCGGACTTCAGGAACGGGCTGTCGCTCGCGGCGCGCGAGTCCTCGGGGATGCCGTCGAGGTAGCGCCCGGTGAGCAGACCCTGCTCCAGCGGGGAGTAGACGATGGAGCCGACCTGGAGCTCGTCCAGGGTGTCCAGCAGGCCCTGGTCCTCCGGGCGCCGGTCCAGGATGGAGTAGCGCGGCTGGTGGATCAGGAGCGGGGTGCCGAGTTCGCCGAGGATGCGGGCGGCCTCGCGGGTCTGCTCCGCCGAGTAGTTGGAGACCCCGACGTAGAGCGCCTTGCCCTGCTGGACCGCCGAGTGCAGCGCGCCCATGGTCTCTTCCAGCGGGGTCTCGGGGTCGAAGCGGTGCGAGTAGAAGATGTCGACGTGGTCCAGGCCCATCCGCGTGAGGCTCTGGTCGAGCGAGGACAGCACGGACTTGCGCGAGCCCCATTCCCCGTACGGGCCGGGCCACATCAGATAGCCGGCCTTGGTGGAGACGACGAGTTCGTCGCGGTACGGCGTGAAGTCGGCCTTCAATGCCTCGCCGAGCGCGGACTCGGCGGCGCCGGGCGGCGGCCCGTAGTTGTTGGCGAGGTCGAAGTGGGTGATCCCGAGGTCGAAGGCGCGGCGCAGGATCGCGCGCTGGGTCTCCACCGGCCGGTCGGGGCCGAAGTTGTGCCACAGGCCGAGCGAGAGTGCGGGGAGCTTCAGTCCGCTGCGTCCGGAGCGCCGGTAGGGCAGGTCGGCGTAGCGGTCGGGGTGGGCGGTGTACAACGCGACTCCATAAGGGGTTGGCACACGGTCTTCCCGGCGCCGGACACCTGGGCGCCCGGCAGCCTCCCCCACTCTTCACCGGAGCGCGGTCAGTGGTCCAACAGAAGAATCCGATGGATTTCAGCGGCTAGGCTTCTCAATCATGGAACTGCGTCATCTCCAGCATTTCGTCGCGGTCGCCGAGGACCAGCACTTCACCCGTGCCGCCGAGCGCCTGATGGTGTCCCAGTCGGGGCTGTCGGCGTCGATCCGGTCCCTGGAGCGGGAACTGCGGGCGCCCCTTTTCGTGCGCACCACCCGCCGGGTGACGCTGACGGAGGCCGGGCGGGCGCTGCTGGTGGAGGCCGAGCGCATCCTCGCGCAGGTGCGATCGGCGCACGAGGCGGTGGCGGCGGTGCAGGGCGTGCTGCGCGGCACGCTGACGCTGGGCACCGAGCAGTGCATCGCCGGGGTGCATGTGGCGGGGCTGCTGGCGGCGTTCCGGCGGGAGCACCCGGACGTGGAGATCCGGCTGCGGCAGAGCGGTACCGGCGCGCTGGCCGAGGGGGTGTCGGCGGGCCGTCTGGACCTCGCCTTCGCCTACCGCACCCCGGCCGACGGCGACCAGTTGCGCTCGGTGCCGCTGACCACCGAGGCGATGACCGTGCTGTGCCATCCGGAGCACCGGCTCGCCGTGCTGGGCGCCGTGCCGGACCCCGGCGCGCTGGCCGGTGAGGTGTTCGTGGACTTCCACCCGGACTGGGGGCCGCGCCGCGCCACGGACGCCGCGTTCGCCGCGGCCGGGGTGCGCCGCACGGTCGCCCTGGAGGTCAACGACGTGCACAGCCTGCTGGACCTGGTGGACGAGAACCTCGGCATCGCGGTGGTCCCCCGGCACTTCCGGCACAAGCGGACCTCGCTCACGGCGCTCCCGCTGAAGGGGGTGGACGAGGCCGCCTACGAGACGGTGGCCCTGCTGCCGCCGGAGCGGGCCACCAGCCCGGCCGCCCGCGCGCTGATCGGCCTGCTCGGCAGCCCGGACGCGGAGCCCGGCTGACGCCACGCCCTCGCGCCGGGCGCGGGGATGCGCGAGGGTGGGAACATGTACGCGAAGGAGATCCTCATCGAGGGCTACGACCGTATCCGGGAAGAAGTCCACACCGTTCTCGACGGCCTCGGCGCGGACGACCTGGACCACTCCCCCGCGCCCGGCGCGAACTCCATCGCCTGGCTGATGTGGCATCTCAGCCGGGTGCAGGACGACCACATCGCCGACGCCTTCGGACTGGACCAGGTGTGGCTGTCGCGGGACTGGGCCGAGCGCTTCGACCTGGACCTGCCGCACCACGACATCGGCTACGGCCACACCGCCGCGCAGGCCGCCAAGGTGCGGGTGCCCTCGACCGTCCTGCTGGCCGGGTACTACGACGCCGTGCACGACCAGACCCTCGGCGTGCTGCGCGCCCTGGCCGCCAAGGATCTGGAGCGCGTCGTGGACGAGCGCTGGGAGCCGCCGGTCACGCTGGGCGTGCGCCTGGTGAGCGTCCTGTCCGACGATCTACAGCACCTCGGACAGGCCGCCTACGTCAAGGGACTGATTCAGAGCGCTTCGGCGTAGCCCGGCAGGATCACGTCCTCGATGAGCGCCTTGCGCTCGTCGAAGGGGATGAACGCGCTCTTGACCGCGTTCACGGTGACCGTGCGCAGGTCCTCCACGGTCCAGCCCGCCTCCTCGACCAGCAGCGCCATCTCGCGGGTCATGGTGGTGCCGGAGACCAGGCGGTTGTCGGTGTTGAGGGTGACCCGGAAGCCGAGGTCCTTCAGCGCGGTGATGGGGTGCTCGGCGATGGAGGTCGCGCAGCCGGTCTGGAGGTTGGAGGTCGGGCACATCTCCAGCGCGATCCGGCGGTCGCGGACCCAGCCGGCCAGGCGGCCGAGCTTGCCGTCGACGATGTCCTCGGTGATGCGGACGCCGTGCCCGAGGCGCTGGGCGCCGCACACCTGGACGGCCTGGTGGATGCTGGGCAGGCCGTACGCCTCGCCCGCGTGGATGGTGAACGGCACGCTCTCGGCGCGCAGGCCCTCGAAGGCGGCCAGGTGGTCGGCGGGCGGGAAGCCGTCCTCGGCGCCGGCGATGTCGAAGCCGGCGACCCCGGCGTCGCGGTAGGTGACGGCCAGCGCGGCGGCCTCCCCGACCCGGTCGAACATCCGCATGCCGCACAGCAGGGTGCCGACGCGTACCGGCGTCCCGGCGGCGGCCGCCTTGGCCATACCGGCGGCCAGGCCCTCCTGCACGGTCTCCACGACCTCGCTCAGCGTCAGCCCGCCGCGCGTGTTCAGCTCGGGGGCGTAGCGCACCTCGGCGTAGACGACGCCGTCGGCGGCGAGGTCGAGGACGTACTCCTCGGCCACGCGCAGCAGGCCCTCGCGGGTCTGCATCACGGCGAGGGTGTGCTCGAAGGTGCCTATGTAGCGGACCAGGTCGCCGGAGCCCGCGGCCTCGACGTACCAGGCAGCCAGCTCGTCGGGGTCGGTGGTGGGCAGGGTGTGGCCGACCGCGGCCGCGAGCTCGATGACGGTGGCGGGGCGCAGGCCGCCGTCGAGGTGGTCGTGCAGGACGGCCTTGGGCAGCCGGCGGAGGGTCTCGGTGTCGATGCGGGGCGCGGTCATGGCGTGCTTCCTCGGCGGGTCGTGCGGATGGGGTTCAGGCGGCGGGCTGGAGGAGGTCCCAGCGGTTGCCGTACAGGTCCTGGAAGACGACGACCGTGCCGTACGGCTCGTGGCGCGGGTCTTCCAGGAAGGTCACCCCGTGGGCGGTCATACGGGCGTGGTCGCGGGCGAAGTCGTCGGTGTGCAGGAAGAAGCCGACGCGGCCGCCTGTCTGGTCGCCGATCCGGGCCCGCTGGCCGTCGTCCTTGGCGCGGGCGAGCAGCAGACCGGTGCCGGCGCCCGCCTCGGTGCCGGGCTCGACGACGACCCAGCGTGAGCCGTCCGGGCGGGGCTCGTCCTCGGCCAGCCGGAATCCGAGGGCCTCGGTGTAGAAGCGGATGGCGTCGTCGTAGTCGTCCACGACGAGGGTGACCAGGGCAACGCGGCGCATCGGAGCCTTCCGGTGGGGGTGGTTAGCGGGAGAGGTTATACGTAAAACTTCTGAGGCGCCAGTCATCCCCGCGGCGGTGGCCGGCTACGCGTGGAAGGCGTCGAGGCGGCCCAGTTCGTCGTCAGTGAGCTTCAGGGCGCCGGCCGCGATGTTCTCCGTCAGGTGGGCGGGATCGCCGGTGCCGGGAATGGCGAGGACGTGCGGGCCCTGGTGGAGGGTCCAGGCGATACGGACCTGGGTGGGGGTGGCGCCGTGCGCGCCGGCGATCTCCGCGACGACGGTGTCAGCGACGGCCGCCCGCCGCTCGTGCGCGCCGCGCTCGCCGGTCTCCCCGGAGACGGCGTAGTACGGCACGAAGGCGATGCCGCGTTCGCCGCACAGCTCGATCAGCTCGTCGGCCTCCGGGTCGGGGGTGTCGAGCCCGTACCGGTTCTGCACGGCGACCACCGGTGCGATGGCCAGGGCCTCGGTGAGGTGCCGGGGTTCGACGGCCGAGACACCCAGGTGCCGGATGAGGCCGGCCTGCCTCAACTCCGCGAGGGCGCCGAAGTGTTCGGCGACGGAGTCCTGGTGCATCCGGCGCAGGTACACGAGGTCGAGGTGGTCGCGGCCGAGCTGGCGGAGGTTCTCCTCGACGTGGCCGCGCAGTTGGTCGGGGCGGGCGGCGGTGCCCCAGGAGCCGTCCTGCTCGCGGAAGGGGCCGACCTTGGTGGCGATGACCAGGTCGTCCGGATAGGGGGCGAGGGCGGTGTTGACGAGTTCGTTGGCGGAGCGGAGGGAGGAGAAGTAGAAGGCGGCGGTGTCGATGTGGTTCACGCCGAGTTCCATGGCCCGGCGCAGGACGGCGAGCGAGCGGGCCCGGTCCGCGGGGGTGCCCAGGTGGAAGGCGGCGTTGCCGGTCAGCCGCATCGTGCCGAGGCCGACGCGGTGGACGGGGAGGTCGCCGAGTGTGAGGGTGCCGGAGTCTGCCGCGGTGATCGTCTCGGAGGTCATCGGCGGAGTGTGCCACAGGTGGCGGACGGGGCTGGAGGGGTAGGAATCCGCGCATGACGATCACCGATCACCCGCTCGTCGCCCGCGCCCGCCTGCTCGCCGCGGAGGTGCTGGAGCCCGAGGCGGCACGGGTGGACCAGGAGGGGGTGCCCGCGAGCCACATCGAGGCCGTGAAGCGGTCCGGGCTGCTGGGCCTGGCCGCCCCCGCCGAGTACGGCGGCTCGGCCGCGCCGGACGCCGTGGCAAGGGAGGTCGCGGAGATCCTGGCGGGCGCCTGCGGCTCGACCTGGTTCGTCCAGTCGCAGCACCACACACCGGTGCAGGTCCTCACACGCGGTGAACCGGCCGCCCGCGAGCGGCTGTTGGGCCCGCTGGCCCGTGGGGAACTGCTGTCCGGGGTGGCGTACGCCCAACTGCGGGCCCACCCGAGGGCCCCGGTCCGGGCCCGCCGCGACGGTACGGGCCTGCGCTTCGACGGAACGGTGCCCTGGTACACCGGCTGGGGCCTGAACGACGTACTCCTCCTCGCCGGCCTGACGGACGACGACGAGGTGGTGTTCGCCTTCGTGGACGCGCGGGAACAACCGGGGCTGCGCCCCTCCGCTCCCCTGCGCCTGGCCGCGCTGTCCGCCGCGAGCACGGTCTCGCTGGAGCTGGACGGGCTGCGCGTGCCCGAGGAGTCGGTGGCCCTGCGCGTCCCGTACGCGGACTGGGCGCCGACCGACCGGGCGAAGACCCTGAACACCAACCCGGCGGTCTTCGGCATCGCCGCGGCGGCCCTGTCCCTGCTGGACGACCGGACGGCGGCCCCTCTCCGGCCCCGCCTCGCGGACATCCGCACCCGCGCCTACGCCCTGGCCGACCACCCGGCCCCACTGGAGCGCACGGAGGAACGCCTGGCGGTACGGGCGGAGGCGTACGCGGCACTGGACACGGCCACGACCGCAGCGGTGGTGGCGGGCGGCGGCCGCTCGATGTCCCTCACGTCCCGGGCCCAACGCCTGGCCCGCGAGGCGATGTTCCTGCTGATCCAGGGTCAGACGGCTCAGACGCGGCAGGCACATCTGCGGGCGCTGACCGGGTGACCGTGGGTGGACCGTCCAGCGGTACGACCGTGGGAGTGAACACGTACGGACGCACGGACCCGCCGGGCCGACGGCGCGTCAGTCGTCCGCGAGGCCCTCGACCACGACCAGGAACGCGTCCGACTTCAGGTCCATGATCACCGTCGCGGGCTCGCCCTCGGCCCGGCGGGCGGCCGCGTACTCCTCCGCGGGCCAGGAGCCGCGGGGTGAGCCTGCGGGGAAACGCTCCAGCACCTTTGCACTCATGGCGGCGGACACCTCCGGCGGAAGCCTCGGACGGGACACAGAACCTGTACCTCATCGGGTGCCCGGCCAACACCCGGACATGCCGGTGTACGCCGTCCGGCACAACCCGCATCCGCATGTCGCGTGCGGCGGGAAGGGATCACCGGGAGCCGTGGCGGACCACGGGCGAACGACCGATGCCAAGGAGCCGGAAAACGATGAACGACGACGACTCCGCGGGCGGGCTGCGCTGTCTGGTGACCGGTGCCACCGGCTACATCGGGGGCAGGCTCGTACCGGAGCTGCTCGCCGCCGGGCACCAGGTGCGCTGCCTGGCGCGCACCCCGCACAAGCTGCGCGACCACCCGTGGGCCGGTGACGTGGAGGTGGTCAAGGGCGATGTCACGGACCCCGGATCGCTGGCGGAGGCGATGCGGGACGTCGACGTGGCGTACTACCTGGTGCACGCGCTGGCCAGCGGCGACAGCTTCGAGGAGACCGACCGCCGCGCGGCCCGTAACTTCGGCGAGCAGGCGAAGGCGGCCGGGGTGAGCCGGATCGTGTACCTCGGCGGGCTCACGCCGGCCGGTGTGCCGGAGCAGGAGCTCTCCCCGCATCTGCGCTCGCGCGCGGAGGTCGGGCACATCCTCATGGCGTCCGGTGTGCCGACGGCGGTGCTGCGCGCCGCGGTGATCATCGGCTCCGGCTCGGCCTCCTTCGAGATGCTGCGCTACCTCACCGAGCGGCTGCCGGTGATGGTGACCCCGAGCTGGGTGCACACCCGTATCCAGCCGATCGGCGTCAAGGACGTGCTGCGGCTGCTCGTGGGCTCCGCGCGGCTGCCCTCGGACGTGAACCGGACGTTCGACATCGGCGGCCCGGACATCCTGACGTACCGTCAGATGATGCTGCGCTACGCGCAGTTGGCACATCTTCCGCACCGGCTCATCCTGTCCGTGCCGATGCTGACTCCGGGACTGTCCAGCCACTGGGTGGGGCTGGTGACCCCGGTCCCCGCCTCCATCGCCCGGCCGCTGACCGAGTCGCTGCGCTACGAGGTGGTGTGCCGCGAGCACGACATCCGGCGGTATCTGTCGGACCCGCCGGGGCATCCGTACGGCTTCGACAAGGCGGTCCAGCTCGCCCTGCGCCGGGTGCGGGAGGCGAAGGTGGTCACCCGCTGGTCGTCCGCGTCGGTGCCCGGCGCGCCGAGCGACTCGCTGCCGACCGATCCGGACTGGGCGGGCGGCAGCCTGTACACCGACGAGCGCGAGACGCTGGTGGACGCGTCGGTGCCCCGGCTGTGGCGGGTCATCGAGGGCGTGGGCGGTGACAACGGCTGGTACTCCTTCCCGCTCGCCTGGAGCCTGCGCGGCTGGATGGACCGCGCGATGGGCGGGGTGGGCCTGCGCCGGGGCCGCCGGGACGCGGAGCGGCTGCGGGTCGGCGACTCGCTGGACTTCTGGCGGGTCGAGGAGATCGAGCCGGGCCATCTGCTGCGGCTGCGGGCCGAGATGCGGCTGCCGGGGCTGGCTTGGCTGGAGATGTACGCGGAGCCGGACGGGGAGGGCCGCAGCCGGTACCGGCAGCGGGCGGTGTTCCATCCGCACGGGCTGCTGGGCCAGGCGTACTGGTGGGCCGTGTCGCCGTTCCACGCGATCGTGTTCGGGGGGATGGCCCGCAACATCGCGCGGGCCGCGGTCCACGGCCCCGTCCCGACGATGAGGAGCCGGAGGCCGAGGAACCGGGGATTCAGCAGTCTGATGCTCAGGAACCGGAGGCTGAAAAAGCGGTCGCGGCGTTGACGGCCGCGTCCGTCCGGCGCACTCGTCCGGAAGAGTCCACCGTCCGCATTCCCTGCTCCGGAGCCGTTCGATGAACACCTCGGTCGTCCTGTTCACCTCCGATCTGCGTCTGCACGATCATCCGCCGCTGCGCGCGGCCCTCGACGGGGCCCGGCAGGTGGTGCCGCTGTTCGTGCGCGACGACGGCATCGAGACCGCCGGCTTCGCCGCGCCCAACCGGCGGGCGTTCCTCGCCGACTGCCTGCGGGACCTGGACGCCGGACTGCGCGAGCGCGGCGGCCGGCTGGTGGTGCGCTCCGGCGACCTGGTCGCCGAGGTGTGCAAGGTGGTCGCCGAGGCGGACGCCGACGAGGTGCACCTGGCCGCCGACGTCAGCGGTTACGCGCACCGCCGCGAGCACGCCCTGCGCCGCGCGCTGGAGGCGGACGGGCGCAGGCTGCACGTCCACGACACGGTGACCGGTGCCGTCGAGCCCGGCGTGGTGACCCCGGCCGGCTCGGACCACTTCGCCGTGTTCACCCCGTACTTCCGTCACTGGTCCGGGCAGGCTCTGCGGGACCCGCTGGGCGCGCCCCGGAAGGTGAGCGTGCCCGACGGCGTGGGCTCGGAGGAGCTCCCCTCGCGCGACGCGGTACCGGGCACCTCGCCGGGGCTCGCCGAGGGCGGGGAGGCACAGGGCCGCCGGATGGTGGCCGCCTGGCTGCGCTCGGGCATCGACGCGTACGAGGACCGGCACGACGACATGGCCGGGGACGCCACCTCCCGGCTCTCCCCGCATCTGCACTTCGGCACCGTCTCGCCGGTGGAACTCGTGCATCGGGCACGGCTGGAGGGCGGCGCGGGCGCGGAGGCGTTCGTACGGCAGGTCGCCTGGCGCGACTTCAACCGGCAGGTGCTGGCGGTGCGGCCGAAGGTGTCCCACACCGACTACCGGACCAAGCGGGACCGCTGGCGCACCGGATCGCGGGCCGAGGCGGACATCGAGGCGTGGAAGCAGGGCCGTACCGGCTATCCGGTGGTGGACGCGGCGATGCGCCAGTTGCGGCACGAGGGCTGGATGCACAACCGGGGCAGGCTGCTGACGGCGAGTTTCCTGGCCAAGACGCTGTACGTGGACTGGCGGGTGGGCGCCCGGCACTTCCTGGACCTACTGGTGGACGGGGACGTGGCCAACAACCAGCTCAACTGGCAGTGGATGGCTGGCACGGGCACCGACAGCCGCCCCAACCGCGTGCTCAACCCGACGACCCAGGCCAAGCGGTACGACCCGGACGGCGCCTATGTCCGGCACTGGGTCGCGGAGTTGGCGGACGTCGAGGGTCCGGCGGTGCACGAGCCGTGGAAGCTGCGCGGGCCGGACCGGGCCGCGATCGGGGACTACCCGGACCCGATCGTCGACCTCAAGGACGGGCTGGAGCGGTTCAAGCACGCACGCGGGCTGGAGTGAGGTCCCGGCCGGGTGCGGTGCCGTAGGCGGCGGTCAGGGTGTCGAGGGCGTCGGCCAGTCCGGTCGGGCGCAGCATGCCCTGGCAGGAGCGGCCGGCCCAGCCGGGGCCGCCGAGCATCATCAGGGTCTGCCGGCGGGCGCCGCGTACGCCCCACTCGATGCCCGCGACATGCCGGGCGAGCGGCAGACTGGCGGTCGCGCGGGACTGGGACCACAGCACCACCGCGGCCGGGCCCAGGCGTCGTACGGCGGCGGCGAGCGCGTCGGCGGGGACGGCACTGCCGAACATCCTGGTGGGGACGCCGTGTTGGGCCAGCGCGGCGTTGAGGGCCTCCAGGGGAAGGGTGTGCTGTTCGTCGGGGGCGCAGGCGAGCACGACGGGCCCGGCCACGGGGGTGCCGGCCGGGCCCAGCCGGGGGGTGTGGCGGCGCAGGGCGGTGGCGACGTGCCAGGACAGCAGGTGCTCGACCTCGATGTAACGGTCGCCCGAGGATGCCCACTTGCGGCCGACGGCGTGCAGGGCGGGCGCCATCACGTCCTGCCAGGCGACGGTGAGGCCGTACTCGGCGACGACACCGTCCAGTTGCTCCTCCACGGCCGGGGCGTCGAGGCGGACGGCAGCACGGGCCAGCCCCCGGCACTCCGCGCGCACGTCACCGAGCGGCAGCGCGCCGGGGGCGCGGGAGCGGGAGCCGGAAGAGGGGGCGGGGGCGGGCACGGTGGGCGGCCGCGTGGCGCCGCGGGCGGCGCGGGCCGCCTCGGCGGGCGGCACGCCCGAGGAGGTCAGGCGGCACATCGCCTCCAGCACGGCCACGTCGTCCGGGGTCCAGCGGCGGTGCCTGCCGTCGGCGCGGGCGGCGGGCCCGAGACCGTAGCGGCGGTCCCAGGAGCGCAGGGTGGTGGGCGAGACCCCGAGTCTGCGGGCCAGGGCGCCCGTGGTGAGCCCGGCGCCGGGGACCGGGACCTCGGCTGCGTCGTCCATACGACGACTGTACGCCGGGAACGACGCAGAAACGATGCGAGTTGTCGGTGCCCGGTGCCGCCTCACACGATGACCTGGACGTCCCACCCGAGGAGCCAGGTCATGACCTCGTACCCGACCCCGCCCACCGCCGCGCCGCCCGTGGCCCCGGCCGGGGACCTCTGCGGCGACGAGGAGCTGGCGCGGGGCCTGGTCGCGGGGGACGAGGACTGCCTCGCGGCCGTGTACCGGCGCTGGTCGTCCCTGGTGTACGCGCTCGCCCGGCGCGCGCTCGGGAACGCCGGGGAGGCGGAGGACGTGACCCAGCAGGTGTTCCTCGGGGTGTGGCGGGGCCGCGCGGGCTACCGTCCCGAGCGCGGGCCGCTGGGCGGTTGGATCGTCGGCATCACCCGGCGCAAGATCTTCGACGCGCTGGCGGCCCGGGCCCGGCGGGGCGAACTGGCCGCGGCGGCGGCCGCGACCCTCTCCCGCACCGCGCTCAGCGCCGAGACCGGCGCCGATCCGGAGACGGTCCTCGACCGGCTCCTGGTCCGGCGCGAGCTGGGGCGGCTCCCGGCGGCCCAGCGGCGGGTGCTGTACCTGGCCTTCTACGAGGACCTCACCCAGCCGCAGATCGCCGCCCGCACGGGCTGGCCGCTGGGCACGGTGAAGAGCCACGCGCGCCGGGGCCTGCACCGGCTGCGCCGCGGGATCGAGCGGCTGGAACCGGTGGAGGCGGCCGTCTGAGGCGGGATGCGAATCCCGTGCGAGGAATTCCCCGAACCCCCCTACACATACGGGAATAAAAGGCGCAGAATGGACGGATACGCGATACGCGGCACTCCACCGCTGGCCCACCGGACGCGGTCGAGTCCGCTCGGTGCGACGGAAGGAGGACCGTACGCAGCCCACAAACGACGACGAAGGACGCGAGGCCGGTCCGCCGGAGCGGACCGGCCTCCTCGTGCGCCGGGGCGGCGCGTCCAGGCCGGGGGTCTTTGACACGGTTCGTGGCGCTTTCTAGCTTGAGCCGGGCCAAGCGTTCCGTGACCTCTCGAGGCTGGAGTCCGCCCTGTCCGCTCGCCCCGCCCCCGGCCGCCGCATCGCCACGGCCGCCGCGCTCCTCGGCCTGATCGGCACCCTCACCACCACCGCCTGGGCGGGCCCGGAGGACCGTGCCCCGGCGCCGCGTCCGGCGCCCGGGGCGACCCGTGTCCCGGCCGAGGCGGGCTCGGCCACCGCGCTCGCCTCGTTCGCCCTCCAGTCCACGGCGAAGGTGCGCGAACCGGCGGCCGCCGTCTCCTCCCCCGGCTATCCGGCGCGCGGCTGGCACCACGCGGGCCCCCGCTCCACGGTCCTGGCCGCGCTCCTGGCCGAGGGCCGCTATCCGGACCCCTTCCGCTCGACCAACCTGAGCAAGATCCCGAAGGCCGACTTCCAGGTGCCCTGGTGGTACCGCTCCGACTTCACCGTGGACGACACCTCCCGCCGCACCCGCCTCGACTTCAGCGGGGTCGTCCCGGCGGCCGAGGTGTACGTGAACGGCCACCGGGTGGCGACGGACGCGCAGGTGAGCGGCGCCTACACGCGACACGAGCTGGACATCACGCCGCTGGTGCGGGCCGGCCGGAACACGGTCGCCTTCCGGGTGCGGCCCAACGACCCCGACCGGGACCTCAGCATGGGCTGGCTCGACTGGCTCCAGCCGCCCCCGGACCAGAACATGGGCCTGGTCCGTGACGTCCTGGTCCGGCGCGGCGGCCCGGTCACGCTGGCCGACGCGCGTGTGGTGACCGAGCTGGCCGTGCCGTCGCTGGCCGGCGCCGACCTCACGGTGCGGGCGCGGGTGCGCAACGACAGCGCCCGGCCGGTCACCGCCCTGGTGTCCGGCTCGGTCGCCGGGACCACCCTGACCCGCCGGGTGGCGCTCGCCGCGCACGAGTCGCGCACGGTCGCCTTCTCCCCCGCCGACGTGCCCGGCCTGCACCTCACGTCCCCGAGGGTGTGGTGGCCCGCCGGCATGGGCGGCCAGCCGCTCTACGACCTGCGGCTCACCGCCTCCGTGGCCGGCACCGTCTCCGACACCGCGCACCAGACCTTCGGCATCCGTGACGTCCGCGCACCCCTGGACAAGGACGGGGCCCGCCGGTACCGGATCAACGGACGGCCGCTGCAGATCAGGGGCGGCGGCTGGTCACCGGACCAGTTCCTGCGCTGGGACCGCCGGTACGTGGAGGACCGGCTGCGTTACGTCCTCGACCTCGGGCTGAACACCGTCCGGCTGGAGGGGCACATCGAGCCGGACGAGTTCTTCGACCTGGCCGATCGGCTCGGCGTGCTCACGCTGCCGGGCTGGGAGTGCTGCGACAAGTGGGAGGGCCCGTTCAACGAGGACGGGCACGGGGAGAAGTGGGACGCCGCCGACCGCACGGTGGCGAAGGCGTCCATGGCCGCAGAGGCGGCCCGGCTGCGCGGCCACCCGAGCGTCATCTCCTTCCTGATCGGCAGCGACACCGCCCCCGACGCCAGGACCGAGAAGGACTACCTGGACGCCCTCGCCGCGGCCGACTGGCCCAACCCGGTGATCCCGGCCGCCTCCGACGACTCCTCGCCGAAGCTGGGCAGTTCGGGCATGAAGATGTCCGGCCCCTACGACTGGGTCCCGCCCGCCTACTGGTACGCCAAGCGCGAGGGCGGCGCCACCGGCTTCAACTCCGAGACCAGCGCCGGCCCCAGCATCCCCACACTGGACACCCTGCGCCGGATGCTGACCCCCGCCGAGCTGGACACCCTGTGGAAGGAACCGGCGGCCAAGCAGTACCACCGCTCCCCCTCGGCCGTCTTCTCCACACTGAAGCTCTACGACGACGCCCTGACCGGCCGCTACGGCGCCCCGACCGGCCTCGCCGACTACGTGCGCAAGGCGCAGCTCGCCCAGTACGAGAACGTCCGCGCCGAGTTCGAGGCGTACCGCCGCAACGCCCACGACGCCGACAAGCCCGCGACCGGGATCGTGCACTGGATGCTCAACAGCGGCTGGACCTCACTGCACTGGCAACTGATGGACCGTCATCTCGACCAGAACGGCTCCTACTTCGGCGCCAAGAAGGCGGGCGAGCCGCTGCACGTCCAGTACTCCTACGACGACCGCACGGTGGTCGTCGTCAACGACCGGCACGCCCCCGCCACCGGCCTCACCGCACGGGCGACCCTGTCCGACCCGGACGGCACCCCGCGCTACGAGCGGACCCTGGCCGGGATGCGCGTCCCCGGCGACGGCGCCCACAGCACCGCGTTCACCCTGCCCCGGCAGGTCGGCGGCACCTCGGGCACCCACCTGCTGCGCCTGGTGCTGACCGGCCCGGACGGCAGGGAGGTGAGCCGGAACGTGTACTGGCTCTCCACCAGGCCCGACACCCTCGACTGGGCGAACTCCGACTGGTACCACACCCCGACCACCGGCTACGCCGATCTGAAGGGCCTCGCCTCCATGGCGCGGGTACCGGTGTCGGTGGCGGCGGCCACCTCGGCCTCCGGCGCCCTGTCCACCACGACGGTGACCCTGCGCCGCTCGGGCGGCGGCCGGACGCCCTCGCTGCTGACGGACGTGCATCTGGTCGACGGGCGGGGCAGGCCGGTGCTTCCGGTGCGCTGGTCGGACAACCAGGTCGGGCTCTGGCCCGGCGAGTCGGTGACGCTCACCGCCACCTATCGCACGGCGGACCTGCGCGGCTCGGCGCCGCGGGTGCGGATCTCCGGCTGGAACACCCCCGAGCGCACGGTTCCCGCCTCCTGAAACCGCACCGCTCCGCCGCGTCGGCGGCCGCCGCCCCGGGCACCCTTCCGATGGGGTTCCTGGGTGGCGGCGCCGGGTGGACTGGCTCCGTCAGCAGCGGGCACATGCCACTGCAGCAGGGGCCGAGACCACGAGGGGTGGACATGGAGATTTCAGGGATCATCAGCGCCGTCATCATCGGCATAGTCATCGGCGTGCTCGGGCGGCTGGTCGTACCCGGCCGCCAGCACATCGGCGTGCTGGTCACGATCCTCGTCGGCATCGTGGCCGCCCTGCTGGGCTCGGCCATCGCGGCGGGTCTGGGTGTCGCGGACACCGACGGGCCCGACTGGATCGAGTGGCTGATCCAGATCGCCCTGGCCGCGGTCGGCATCGCCGCGCTGGACCGCACGCGGGGCCGCCGCCACTGACCCTCACGTCACACCTCGTACAGGTACGGCGTCGTGGTGGTCAGGGCGTGCAGCCCCAGGCGTTCCAGGACGGGGCGGCTCATGGCGGAGGCGTCCACCTGGACATGACGGCAGCCGTGGGCGGCGGCGACGCGGGTGCGGTGGGCGACCAGGGCGCGGTACAGGCCCCGGCCGCGCCACTTCTCGACGGTGCCGCCGCCCCAGAGTCCGGCGAAGTCCCCGCCCGGCACCAGCTCCAGCCGGGCGGAGGCCACCGGCTCGTCCCCGGCCAGCGCGACCACGGCGAGGACCGTGCCGGGGTCGGTGGCGAGGCGGGCCAGCAGATGGGCGCGCAAGGCGGTGCCGTCGGTGCCGAAGACCTTCTCGTGCACCTCCACGACGAGGTCGACGCCCGCGGTGTCGGCGGCCCGGACCAGACGGACGCCGTCCGGGAGCCGTTCCTCCAGGGCGAGTTCCGCGATCTCGCCGACCATCAGCGTCTCCGGCTCCTCGGCCCGGAACCCCGCTGCGGTGAGCCGAGCCGCCAGGTCAGGCGGACCGTCGTGGCCGTAGAGCTTCCACTCGAAGTCCCGTCCCAGCCCGGTGAAGCGCGCGATCTGCTCCTCGATGGCGCGGTCGGCCCCGGCCGCGTCGAGGCCGGACCAGACGACGCCGTTCCAGCCCCGTTCGCCCGCGACCTGGCGCACCACGGCACCGGCCCGCTCGATCCGGGCGCCGGGCGCGTCGGGGCGGGCGTGCTGCCGCATCTCCAGGTCGTAACGGGCGAGTGCCGCGGAGTGGTCCATGAGGGGCACTCCAGCATCCGCGGCCAGGACCGGGCAACGGGATTTCCCCCGAACGGCCCGCGAGATCAGCCGAGTTCGAGCGTCCCGATGCCAAACACACGCTCGGCGGCGTGTTCACGGACCGGGCCGGTGTACATGCGGGCGGTCTCGAAGGAGGGCTCGAGTCCGGCGTCGAGGGCCATCGTGACCCCGGCCTTGTTCGGCTCGGGCACGTCGATGGCGATCTGCCGGCCGGTGTGGTCGGCGGTGAGCGCGGCGAACAGGGCGCGCGCGTCGTCGGCGGTGTCGGCGAAGAGCGGGCCGATGCGCAGGCAGTCCGCGCCGGGGCGGATCACCCCGTAGCCGGTGAGGCGGTCGCCGTCGTGGCGTACGTAGGTGTGGTGGCCGGGTGCGGTGAGCCACTCGGCGAGGAAGCGGGGGCGGTCGGCGGGGGTGCAGGCGCTGTCGTAGCGGGTGATGGCATCGAGGTCGCCGGGCTCGGCGTGGCGCACTCCGGTGGGCTGGTCGGCCGCCGGGGCCAGGCCGGTGTAGCGGGCGGTGCGGTGGGCGAGTTCGAAGCCGGAGCGGCGGTAGTTGGCCTGCTGGTCCACGACGCCGTCCAGGCCGACGACGCGCTCCCCGGCGTGGGCGAGCGCGGTCTTCCAGGTGGTGAGGCCGTACCCGTGGCCGCGCAGGTCGGGGCGGACGAGATAGCAGCCCAGGAAGGCGTAGTCCGTGCCGTAGTTGACGACGGAGATCGCGGACACCGGCTCGCCGTCGATGCGGCCGAGGAAGAAGCCCTCGGGGTCCTGGGCGAAGAAGGCGGGGCCGTCGGAGAGACCCGGATTCCAGCCCTCCGCCGCCGCCCAGCCGCTGATCACCGGCCAGTCGGCGAGGGTGGCCCGAGTGACGGTGAACTCCTGGGGGGCCGGTGACGTCATCGCTGCGCTCCGTTTCCGTGGGGTCGGGGACGCGGCCGGGCCGCCGTGCGCCGACGAGGGCGTACGGCACGGTCGCACGCGCCGCATCCTTCCCGATCGGACGGCTCCACGTCACGCCGGGACCGCTCAGGCCGCGCGCGTACCGGGCGCAGGCACGACAAAGGCCCCACCGAGTGGTGCTGGGTCCGGTGGGGCCGTGCGGTGGAACGGGATCAGACCAGGCTGCCCGGGCGGGAACGCCGGTACAGGGCCGCGCCCGCGACGATGAACGCCGCGCTGCCGGCCAGCGCCGGGGCGGCGTAGTCCGACCCGGTGTGCGCGAGGCTCGGCGGTGCCACGGGGGTGTGCGGGACCGTCTTCGGCGGGGCCGGCGGCTGGTGCTTCGGCGGCGCCGGGGGCTGGTGCTTGGGCGGCGCCACGGGCGGCGGGGTCGGCGTGTCGGCGTGGTTCTCGCAGTTGTTGCCGAAGGCCGGGTTGAGGGCGCCGACGACGTCCGCGCTGTTGCCGCAGGCGTTCACCGGGATGTCGACCGGCAACTGGAGGCCGTTGCCGGAGAGCACGCCGGGCGAGCCCTCGGTGACGCTGTGCGCCGTGGCGCCGCCACCGACATTGCCGACACCGGCGTTTCCGACACCGGCGTCCCGGCCGGAGCCACCGCTGTGCCCCGAGCCGCCGCCGTGCCCCGAGCCGCCCCTGGCGCCCGAACCGACGCCGGCGTCGGACCCGGTGTTCGCGCACGAGTTGCCGAAGGCCGGGTTCAGGAGGCCGACCACGTCGACGCTGTTGCCGCACGCGTTCACCGGCACGCTGACCGGGGCCTGGACGGTGTTGCCGGAGAGCACACCGGGCGAGCCGACCGCGGCGCCGTCGGCGCTGGCACCACCAGCCGCGAAAGCGGCGGACACCGGCATGGCCATGGCCATCGCACCGGTGGCGGCGGCGACGCCGATCACACCGTTTCGGGTAGCCCGTTTCATAGGTTCCCTGCCTTCCCAGGAGTCGTAGCGGGCAGTCACCCGCACCACATAGAACGCCGCCGGACCATTCGGGTTATGGCCTCCGCGGCTTTCACCCGATCGGGGGGCACGGTCGTTCGAACCGCACGTCAAGCCGTCGCAGTGCCGCCCACGCGGATAGGTGGACCGTTCACCCGGCCGGAGGGGGGTCGCCCCGGCCGGCCGGGGCGAGGGTCACCACCCGGACGGCCGGGAGGCGACCCGTACGGGGCCCGCTTATGGTGAGGACGGCGCCGCCCCTGTTCCGGGCGGTGGCGCCCTGGGAGGCGATCGATGCCGGCCGAGGTCAAGCAGTCCAGACGGTCCGCCGTACGGCGCGGCGCGGGTGCGGGAGTGCTCGCCCTGGCGCTGCTCGGCGCGAGCCTGCCCGCGGCGGTGGCCGCCGCGCCCCGGTCCGGCCGGGTGGACCCGGCCGACCGTCCCGGGATGGCCCGCTTCTACGAGCAGAAGATCACCTGGGGCACCTGCGCGGGCCCGGACATGCCCAAGGACCTCCAGTGCGGCAAGGTGACCGTGCCGCTGGACTACGCCCACCCCGGCACGGGGACGCTCGACCTGGCGCTGGCCCGCTACCGGACGACCGGTTCCTCCCACCGCGCGGTGCTGCTGAACTTCGGCGGCCCCGGCGCCTCCGGTGTCTCCCAGCTCGCGGCCGGCGGCAAGGAGTTCATGGACCTCACCAACGGCTCCGACGTGGTCGCCTTCGATCCGCGCGGGGTCGGCCGTTCCGCCCCGGTGAGCTGC
The DNA here is from genome assembly GCF_022846655.1 of Streptomyces seoulensis. NCBI lineage: Bacteria > Bacillati > Actinomycetota > Actinomycetes > Kitasatosporales > Streptomycetaceae > Streptomyces > Streptomyces seoulensis. The sequence continues at coordinate 3,052,480 of NZ_AP025667.1, read as the reverse complement.
GGCGCCGGTGAGGAACCCCCGTCGGACTCCGCCGGCTCGGACGTGAGCGTCGACATCGGCCGCCCGCAGCAACTGATGACCCTGCTGCGGCAGTCCGCGGAGCTGTGCGCCAAGTACTCCGGGCCGGTGCTCAAGCACATAGGCACCGTGAACGCGGCCCGCGACATGGACGTCATACGCCAGGCCCTCGGCCAGAAGAAGCTGGACTACCTGGGCTTCTCCTACGGCACCCGGCTCGGCGCGGTCTACGCGGCGCAGTTCCCGGGCAAGGTCGGCCGGATGGCCCTGGACGGCGTGGACACGCTGACCGAACCGCTGTCCGAGCAAGGGGTGGCGGGGGCCCAGGGGCAGCAGACGGCGCTGGAGGGCTTCCTCGACTGGTGCGTGACGGACGTGGGCTGCCCGTTCGGCCAGGACCGGCGGGCGGCGGACGAGCAGGTGCTGCAGCTCGTGCGCTCGCTGGACGAGAACCCGGTGCCCACGGACTTCGGCGGCACCTTCTCCGGCCAGGACCTGGTGGGCGCCATCGGGCAGGGTCTGTACAGCAAGGAGATGTGGCCGTCGCTGGAGCGGGCGCTCGCCGCGCTGGTGGAGGACGGGGACGCACGCCGGGTGCTCAGCTTCTCCACGGGCGGCTACGGACTGCCGATGCGGGCGGAGGGGTCCGGCGGGAAGGGCACCGGCCTGACCGATCCGCAGGCGGTGCCCATCGACAACCTCACGGCCGCGCTGATGGCGATCAACTGCGCGGACGACCCGGACCGGCCCAGCGCCGCCCGCGTGACCAGGGACCTCACCGACCTGCGCGCCGCCTACGAGGCCGCGTCCCCGGTCTTCGGCCGCTACCGGCTGACCCAGTTGCTGATGTGCTACGGCCGCCCGAAGGGCACCGACTACATCAGGGACGCGGTCAAGAACGTGCCGTCCGCCCGGATACTGCTGGTCGGCACGCGCGGCGACCCGGCGACCCCGTACCGCTGGACGGAGGAGACGGCCCGGCGGCTCGGTTCCTCGGCCGTGGTACTCGACAACAAGGGTGACGGGCACACCGGTTACACCTCGTCCAAGTGTGTGCACCGCAAGGTCGACGACTTCCTGATGTACGGCTCGCTGCCGCCCGACCGCAGCTCGTGCCCGGCCGACGGGAAGGCGTGGAGCTCCACCGTGTCGGGTGACTCCTGACCGGCGCGCCGCCGCGCGCCGCAACTTCCGGAGCCATGACCGGCGTCACACCGGGTAGGCGCGGCCCCAGCCCGCCGACCGAACCTGATCGTGACAGGGGGAATCCTCCATGCGTTTCCGTACCGTCCACACCGTTCCCGTCCTCGCCGCCTCCGCCGCACTGCTGCTGGCCGCGCAGCCGGGCCAGGCGGCCGAGCGGCACCAGGCCGCGCCCGCCCGCTGCGCCGCGAAGGCGCTCACCATCAAGGCGAAGGCCGTGCCGGGCGAGACCACCGTGGTCCGCTTCTCGGTGACCAACGGCGGCTCGCGCGCCTGTGTCGTGGACCGGGTGCCCACCGTCACCTTCGGTGACCTGGACGGGGCCGCGCTGCCGACGCCCGAGGGCGGCCGGGGCACCTACCGGCTGGACGCCGGGAAGACGGCCTACGGCGCGGTGCGCACCATCGGCGACCCGGCCGACCCGGAGGCGCGGCGCTCCAAGTCGCTCGGGGTGGGGGCCTCGGCGTCGCAGTGGGGCGCGACGTTCTCCGCCGCGAAGCTCGGCACCGGGCGGTACGTCCGGGTCTGGGAGCCGGTGACGACGTGGTGGCAGCCGACGCGCGCGAAGGCCGACAAGGCCATCGGCCTCGGCTGACGACGGGAACATCTGAGCGGCGAACGTACGGCCGGGCGTCGCGCCCGAGTCTGCATATATGGGCCAAGTCCCGTATCCCGAGTACGACTTGACCGGCGCGACGCTTAGCCATCGGGACCGCGTGGACCACTCCCGGAAGACTCTGGCATATGCCCGAAGCACCCCCGTATCGTGTGTTGCCAAATCCCTTACGGGGCATCGCGGGCTGTGCCACAGTCGTAGCGGTCCTCACGTTCCCCCTGGCCCTACCGTCCCCTCGGAGTGCGTCATGCCGCCCCCAGTCTCCGCGGACCGCCCAGCCGCCCAGCCGCCAGGACGCGGCCCGGTCGAGGCGCTGATCTCGCAGACGCGGCGGCTGAAGGGCGACGTGGACGCCGTACGGCGGGACGCGCGCGGGAACGGTTCGGACCAGGACCGCGAGGGACGCTGGCAGCGCGCCCTGTACGACCTCGCCCTGCACCAGCTGGACGACCTCGACGCCCACCTGGCCCAGCTGCGGGACGGCCCGGCGCCCGCCGAGAGCCACGAGGGGGTGCCGTTCGGCCAGGTGGGCCGGGCGGAGTGGGGCCTGCTCACGGACGAGGCCGAGTGGTCGGTGGAGCTGTACCGCATCCTCGGACTGGACCCCGCCGTGCCGGCGCTCACGCTGGACGAACTCCCGGCGCTGGTCCACGAGGAGGACAGGCCCCGGCTCACCGCTATGGTGACGGGCTGTCTGGTGGACGCGAGGCCGATCGACGGCGAGTTCCGCGTCCTGCGGCCCGACGACTCCGTGCGGACCGTGCACATGCTGGGCGAGCCGGTACTGGGAGCGGACGGCGGCGCCGTCTCCATGTGGGCCGTGGTCCACGACGTGAGCGAACTGCGCCTGCACGGACGGGCGGTGCGTGAAACTCCCGCCCGTCCGGACCCGCCCGCTCCCCGGCCGTTCCTCCCCCAGGGTCCGCCGACCCTCGACCTCGCGGCACACCATCTGCAGGGCGCACCGCCCGCGACTGCCGGGGGCGACTGGTGCGACGTGCTCGAACTGCCCGACGGGACAGCCCTGCTGAGCCTCGGCGACCTGACCGGCCGGGACGGGGTGGGTACGCCCGACCCCGCACCGCTGCTCGGCGCCGTGCACGGCATGGCGCTGGCGGGGACCCGTCCCGGCCGACTGCTCTCCATACTCGATCAGTTGACCGCCACCACCCGCTCCCCCGCCCTGCGCGGCGCGGTCTGCTGCCATTACGAGCCCGAGAACCGCACCCTCACCTGGGCGCGGTCCGGGCACCCCGTCCCGCTGCTGTTCCGCGGCGGGACGGGACGCCGGCTGACCGCACCGGACGACCGGCCACCGGGCGCGCACCCCTCCTATGCCCAGGCCGAACTCACCCTGCGGCCGGACGACTTGCTCCTGCTGCACACCGACCGGCTGGACGCGTCGGCCGTGGAGCGGCTGCTCGCCCTCGGGCCACGCCTGAGCACGGCCCGTACCGCGCGGGAGTGTATGCGGTCGCTGGCCGGGGAGTTGGAGGCGGGGCGGTACGGCGACGCCTGTGTGCTCGTCGTCAGGGTCACCGGATAGCGCGGGCTCCCGTCATGCGGGCGCCGCGCCGCCGTCCCGGCTGCTCCGGGGCCTGGGCAGGGCCTGCCTGATCTCCTCCCGTAGTTCGCCGACCTTCGGATAGCTCGCGTACTCCGCGGTGAGCCGGTACATCTCGCGCAGCCGGTCCCAGGTGCGGCGGGAGGAGTTCGCTCCCATCGCCATCAGCGCCAACCGGGCGTAACGGTCGGCCTGTTCGGGATCGTCGGCGATGAAGCAGGCCGAGGCCATGGAGAGATGGTCGAAGATCTTCGACCGCTCCCGCCCGTCGACCCTGAGGGCGAGCGCCTTCTGCGCGTAGTGCTGTGCGTGCACGGCCGCGCTCGGGTCGTGCTCGGCGAGCGTGCGGTAGGCGAGGGCCTGCATGCCGTACAGATCCTCGTCCTTGAAGGTCTGCATCCAGTCCGGCTGCCGGCCGTCCTGGCGATCGGAGACGAACAGGTCCTCGGCCTGGCCGAGGGTACGGCGCATGGCCTGGCCCTTGCCCATCGCCGCCTGCGCCCATGCCTCGATGGTGTGGAACATGGCCTTGGTTCTCGGCTGGAGCTCCTCCCCCGCGCCGGACTGGGCCAGCTTCATCAGGTCCATGGCGTCGTCGGGGCGGCCCAGATGCACCATCTGGCGGGCCGCCCGCGACAGCGCCTCCCCGGCGCGGGGGCGGTCGCCGCCCTCATGGGCCGCGTGCGTGGCGATGACGAAGTACTTCTGCGCCGTGGGTTCCAGGCCCACGTCGTGGGACATCCAGCCCGCGAGGACCGCCAGGTTGGCGGCGACGCCCCACAGGCGCCGCTGGAGCTGGGGTGGATGGTGGTAGGCGAGCATGCCGCCCACCTCGTTGAGCTGGCCCACGACCGCCTTGCGCTGGAGGCCGCCGCCACGGGCGGCGTCCCAGGCCCGGAACACCTCGACCGAGCGCTCCAGTTCCTCGACCTCCTGGGACCCGATGGGTGCGGCCTCGTAGCGGTCGAATCCGGCGGGTTCCGCGTGCAGGGGATCGTCGAGGACGGGGGCGTCGGCCCGGAGCGTGGGGTCGGTGTGCAACCAGTCGTGCATGGCGCTGCTGAGTGTGGCTCCCGCGGCGAGCGCGGCACCCGCGCCCACCAAGCCGCGTCGGTTGAGCATGAGGTCCATTCCCGTGAATTCGGTGAGGACCGCGGCGGTTCGTTCGGGCGCCCACAGCACGCCGTCGGGATCGTCACGCTTCCCGTCGCCCTGCCGTTTACCCGCACGCCCGTGCCGTACCAGACCGAGATCCTCCATGGTCACGACACGGCCGAGACGCTCGGTGAACAGAGCCGCCAGCACCCTCGGCACCGGATCGCGGGGGATCTCCCCCGTGTCGATCCAACGCCGTACCCGCGAGGTGTCCGTCGACAGTTGGGGGTGGCCCATGGCCGCCGCCTGCCGGTTGACCAGTCGCGCGAGTTCGCCCTTGGACCAGCCGGCCATGCCGAACAGGTCCGCAAAGCGGGAGTTGGGTTGTCCGCTCACGTCAAGCCCCCAGGTTCTCGGCTGAGTTGACAGTAGCCCCGTGCAAGTTGCCGGGCGACTATTCGCCAGGGTTCGCCAGGGTGCGCCAGATGGTGTGCCAGTGGACACCGGGTGTCAGGTAGGAAAGCGCCACCCCGGCCCGGCCGCCCAGGGACATTCCCCAGGGTGCGCCAGGGAGGACCGGGACGGGTGGGCGCGAAAAGCCCGTCAGAAGCCTCTTCGTACAGGTTCGTACAGGACTTCACGACAGCTTCAGCGCAAGCGACGCACAGGCAGGCACAGCAGGCACACGAAGGGATCTGTATCTCCCATGTACGCAGCATCGTCCTCCGTGTCCGCCCCGCCCCGGCCACCACGTCCCCGCCCCGTGGGCGGCGGACCGTATCTGGACCCGGCGGCGCGACCCGGAGCACCCCTCCTGGGAGTGGGCCGGGCACCACGAATTCCGGGGCAGCCCGGTTCCCAGCCGCTCAGCGGCAGGCTGGACCTGTCCGGCCCCCAGGGGGCCCAGCTCCGCACCGCCATCGCCTCCGTCCAGCGGATCTGCCCGGAGTTCGCCCCGGTGCAGGTGCTCCGCCGCGGCGGACGGACCGTCACCTTCGTCGGTACGACAGGACGCAGCACGGCGGTCGCCAAATGCCTGCTGGACCACACCCCCGCCTCGGCGGAACGCGTCCGGCACGAAATAGCTGCCTACCGCTCCTTCGTCCGGCACCGTCCGCCGGTGCGCGTGCCGCGGCTGATCGCGGCCGACCCGGACAACTGCGCGCTGGTGATCGAGCGGATGCCCGGCCGGGTCGCCTCTCACCGGCGGCACCCCTTGGAGGCTCCGCCGCGCGCGGACATCCGGGCCGCGCTCGGCGCGATCTGCCGGCTGAACGCCTGGCGGCCCCCGGCCGGCACCTTCGACGCCCCGCTGGACTACGCGGCCCACATCTCCCGCTACCACGAGCTGGGACTGCTCACCGACCGCGACCTGGGCGACCTCCAGAAGCTGCTGCACGGCATCGCCCACTCGTCGGGCCGCCAGGGCAGGGGCCAGTTCTGCCACGGCGACGCGCTGCTCTCCAACATCCTGATGTCGCCGACCGGTCCGGTGCTGGTCGACTGGGAGCACGCCGGCTGGTACCTGCCGGGGTACGACCTGGCCACCCTGTGGCTGGTCCTCGGGGACGCCCCGGACGCGCGCCGTCAGATCAGCCAGCTCGCCCAGTCGGGAGGCCCGGCCTCACGTGACGCCTTCCTGGTGAACCTGATGCTGGTGCTGACCCGCGAGATCCGGACCTACGAGACGGCCGTACAGCGCTCGATGCACGGCGCTCCCCCGGCCCCGGTCCCCTCGGGCGTGACGCCCTCCGGTGAGGAGCAGCGGCTGCTGCTGCGCAGGCTGCACGACGACTGCCACATGGCACGACGGGCCGTACGCGCGGCGGTCGGCACCCGCTGACTGCGCTCGCCACCAGAACACCGCGGTGCGCCCGAGCGGCGGCGCACCGCGGTTCCGGGCCTGCGGGGCGGGGGGTCACTGGTATACGCCACTGACGCCCCGCAGGCCCGCGCCCCATCAGCGCGAAACTCGCCCGAAACCCTTTGTGACGTGGGAAATCGCCTTCCCGAGGGCATCATTGACGGATCGTCGACAAGCCGGTACCACTGACCCAGCCCGGCGCCGCCCGTCCCGCCACGCCCCGCCCGTCACAGGAGGCCGCATTGCGAGGATTCGCCCCCGCCCCGTCGTCCGTACCCGGCGTCAGACGCCTGAAGCGGACCGCCGGAACGCTCGTCTCGGCCGCCCTGGTGCTGCCGCTGCTCGGCGCCGCACCGGCCGCGCCCACCGCTCCCCAGGCCGACCAGCTCCAGCGCGCCTTCGACAGCGCGGCGGCCCAGTACCACGTGCCCCGGAACGTGCTGCTGGCCGTCTCCTACCTCCAATCCCGCTGGGACGCACACGCCGGGGCGCCCAGCGTCAGTGGCGGCTACGGCCCGATGCACCTCACCGACGCCCGCACCGCGCTGACCGCGACCGAGCACCACGCGGAGGGGACCGAGGACGCCCGCGGCGACAGCGCCCGCGCCGCCCTGCACCCCGACGCCAAGGCGCCCGCCCCGGCGGAGCTGCCCGCCCGGCTGACCACGCTGCGCCGCGCGGCGGAGCTGACCGGCCTCCCGGCCACCCGGCTGCGCACCGATCCGGCCGCCAACATCGCCGGCGGCGCCGCGCTGCTGGCCTCCGCACAACGGGAGCTGGGCGAGCCGCTCAGCGCCGACCCGTCCGGCTGGTACGGCGCGGTGGCCGAGTTCTCCGCCGCCGACGACACGGCGACGGCCGCCGCGTACGCGGACGACGTGTACGAGGTGCTGCGCACCGGCGAGCGCCGCACCACCGACGCCGGCCAGCGGGTCGAGCTGGCGGCGAGCCCCCGACTGCGCGCCGACACGGCCCAGTTGAAGCGGACCGGGCTGCGCGCGCCACGGGCGGGCGACGTCGAGTGCCCGAGGTCGGTGTCGTGCGTGTCGGTCCCGGCGCCGTACGAGGAGTTCGGGGACAACGACTACGGCAACCACGACCTGGGCGTCCGCCCGGCGGCCGAGCGTGTCAGGTACATCGTCATCCATGACACCGAGGGCGGCTGGGACGGGGTGATGAACCTGATCCAGGACCCGACCTATGTGTCCTGGAACTACACGATCCGCTCGACCGACGGGTTGATCGCCCAGCATGTGAAGGCGAAGGACGTCGCCTGGCACGCGGGGAACTGGGATGTGAACGCCCGCTCCGTGGGCATCGAGCACGAGGGCTTCCTCACCGATCCGGACGCCTGGTACACGGAGGCGATGTACCGCTCCTCGGCCCGGCTGGTGAAGTACCTGTCCCGCGCCTACGGGGTGCCGCTGGACCGGCAGCACATCCTGGGCCATGAGAACGTGCCCGGTCCGACGGCATCCACCGTTCCCGGTATGCACACCGACCCCGGCCCGTACTGGGACTGGCGGCACTACTTCGAGCTGCTCGGCCGCCCCTTCGAGCGCACGGGCACCAGCCGTTCGTCACTGGTGACGATCCTGCCGGACTACGCCGCCAACCAGCCGGTGTACACGGGCTGCACGACGAAGGGCGAGCCCTGCCCCGCGCACGGTTCCGGTGAGGTGCGGCTGTACTCCGACCACGACGTGAACGCGCCGCTGATCAAGGACATCGGCCTGGGCACCGTGCCGACCGACGGGGTCAACGACCTGTCCTCGCGGGTCTCCACCGGTCAGCAGTACGCGGTCGCCGGACGCTGGGGCGACTGGACGGCGATCTGGTACCTGGGCCAGAAGGCGTGGTTCCGCAACCCGCACCGCGAGCCCACGGCGGTCTCCGCGTCCGGGGCCACGATCACCCCGAAGGCGGGCCTGGCGAGCGTCCCGGTGTACGGCCGCGCCTACCCGGAGAAGGAGGCGTACCCGGCGGGCGTACCGGCGCAGTCGGTGGTGCCGCTGCCGTACACGATCCCGGCCGGGCAGAAGTACGTGGTCGGCGACCGGATGCCGGGCGAGTACTACTACGCCGTCACCTTCACCGAGGACTCGCACCAGGTGATCGCCGGCAAGGACCTGTACTACGAGATCCAGTACGGCCACCGGGTCGGGTTCGTCCGCGCGGCGGACGTGGACCTGTCGGCCGTCCGCCGCTAGCGGCCCGCCTCAGCCCTGCTGGAAAAGCTCCGCCGGGAGCGGCTTCAGCAGGGCGTAGAGGTCGTCGGTGATGGGGCGGTCCCAGGCGGCGATGGTCACCAGGACGCCGTCGCTGCGGTCGAACTGCACGCAGGAGATCCGGCCCTCGGAGAGCTTGAGGCGACGCACGATCAGCAGGTTGTCGCCCTGGAGGACGGGGGTGTCCTCGGAGCCGACGACGGTGACCTCCTCGTCGTTGTCCAGCGCAAGCAGCAACTGGGCGACCTCGAAGGGGATCTCGCCCTCGGCGGTCTCGCGGGCCGGGGAGCCCTCGGGGAGGTTGCCGATGATCATGGCCGGGCCGCGGCCGCCGAACAGGTCGTAGCGCAGGAAGACGCCCTGGCACGTGCCGTCGGGGGCGGGCAGCAGGCCCGCGCCGAGGTTGCCGGGCCAGTCGCCGGGGTCCATGGCCAGCACGTCGAAGTCTGGTCCGGCGGGAGTGGCGCTGCGGCGGCGGAGGAACGACATGCGGCCAATGGTACGTGCCCGGACCGGCACGGCGGCGTGCGGGAGCCCCCTCGGCATGGCCCGCACGGGGTCATTCCTCGGCCGGGGCGGCGGGGATCACGGCGACGGGGCTCGCCGCGTGCAGCAGGACCGCCTGGGTGACCGAGCCCAGCATGCGCGCGGGCACGAGCAGCCGGCGCCGGTGGCGGCCGACGACGACGAGATCGGCGCCCGCCGAGAGGGCGACGAGATGCCCGGCGGCGTCGCCCGGCAGCGCCTCGGCCTCCGCCTCGACGTCGGGGAACTGGGCGCGCAGCGGGTCGAGGAAGCCTTCGGCGAGGACGCGGGTCTCGCTCTCGACGGCGATCTGGTCGATGGGCGGCGGGACGAGCTGGCCGGGGGCGGACCAGGTCTGGACGGGCCAGGGGTAGGCGGCGATCACCTGGAGGCGGGCGCCGAGCAGTGCCGCCTCGGCGAAGGCGAAGCCGAGGACGCCGTCGTCGGGGCTGTCGACGTGCAGCCCGACGACGACCCGGGGGCCGGGCCGCTCCGGTGGTTCGGCGTGCACCTCGCGGCCGGGCCGGGGGACGACGACCACCGGGCAGGAGGCGTCACGGGCGGCGGCGAGGGAGTTCGAGCCGAGGAGCAGGCTGGCGAAGCCGCCCCGGCCGCGTGATCCGAGGACCAGCAGTTGGGCGTCGGCGCCGAGTTCGGGCAGGACAGCGCCGGGTACGCCCTCGACGGCGACGTACTCCACGGTGGGCAGGTCGGTGCGCTCCGCGAGCCTGGCGCGCACCTCGTCGAGGACGGGGTCGCCGCTCTCGTCGGGCGGGTCGGCGACGATGATGTCGGCCTCGCCCCAGGCCGCGTACTGGCGCACATGCATGACGCGCAGCGGTGCGACACGGCGGCGGGCGGCCTGAAGGGCCCAGTCCAGGGCGCGCAGGCTGTCCTCGGAACCGTCGACCGCGGCGATGACCGGCGCAGCGCTCATCGTTCCTCACCTCCGGAAGATGCCCCCGTGCCGGGGCGGGCCTCTTGTCGGGGCCAGCCTCGCTCAGGCGGCCCTCCCGGCGAGGCGCCGCGGGGCGCGTGTCCGGCGATTGCGGCCGGAACACCCCCGGTCGGCTCCGGCCACAGGGCGCCGGGCGGATCAGGTGAGGTCGAACTCGCCCTCGCGGGCCCCGGAGACGAAGGCGCCCCATTCGGCGGGGGTGAAGATCAGGGAGGGGCTCTCGGGGCGGCGGCTGTTGCGCATGGCGATGAAGCCCTCGACGAAGGCGATCTGGACGTCGCCCAGACCCCTGCTGCTGGACTGCCACTGGGCCCCGCTGAGGTCCAGGTCCGGCTTGTCCCAGCCCGTGAGCGACTGCTGCTGGATGGTGCTCTCGGCCACGTCCGTGCTCCTCCCATTACGTCGTCCGCGGCTCAGCCTAGCGACCGGCCAGGACGGCGCACAGGCCACGTGAGGGGGACCTTGGGGCGGGTGGGTGTACGCGGGCGCCGGGCCGCGCGCGGAAAAATCCCGGCCTGCCTCTTGCCCGGGGCCCGATGGCCTGAATTACTGGCCTCGGCAAGATCGACCGAATGATCGGTCGTCCGTATTGCGTGTCGCGTGCGAGGGGAAGTCCCGATGGCGGATGAGACGGACCTGCTGGACGCGGGCGAGCGGCTCGGGCCCGAGGAACTGCGTGCGCTCCAGTTGGAGCGGCTGCGCGCCTCACTGGGGCACGCCTACGCCCATGTGCCGTTCTACCGGGAGTCCTTCGACAAGGCAGGGGTGCGCCCCGAGGACTGCCGGTCGCTCGCCGACCTCGCGCACTTCCCGTTCACCACCAAGGCGGACCTGCGGGCGAACTACCCGTACGGGATGTTCGCGGTGCCCAGGGAGCGGGTGCGGCGGCTGCACGCCTCCAGTGGGACGACGGGGCTGCCCACGGTGGTCGGCTACACCGACAACGACCTTTCGGTGTGGGCGGACATGGTGGCCCGCTCGATCCGTGCCGCGGGCGGGCGACCTGGTGACATCGTCCATGTGGCGTACGGCTATGGCCTGTTCACCGGAGGACTGGGCGCGCACTACGGTGCCGAGCGGCTGGGCTGCACGGTGGTGCCCGCCTCCGGCGGCATGACGTCCCGGCAGGTGCGGCTGATCCAGGATCTCGGGCCCGGCGTCATCATGGTCACGCCCTCGTACATGCTGACGCTGCTGGACGAGTTCGAGCGGCAGGGGGTGGACCCGCGCTCCACCTCGCTCCGGGTGGGGGTGTTCGGGGCCGAGCCGTGGACGGAGAGCATGCGGCGGGAGATCGAGGAGCGGTTCGCCATCGACGCCGTGGACATCTACGGGCTGTCGGAGGTGATCGGTCCGGGGGTGGCGCAGGAGTGCGTGGAGACCAAGGACGGTCTGCACGTGTGGGAGGACCACTTCTACCCGGAGGTGGTGGACCCGATCACCGGTGAGGTGCTGCCGGAGGGCGAGCGGGGCGAGTTGGTGTTCACCTCGCTCACCAAGGAGGCCATGCCGATCGTCCGCTACCGGACGCGGGACCTGACCCGGCTGCTGCCGGGGACGGCGCGGGTGTTCCGGCGGATGGAGAAGATCACCGGGCGCAGCGACGACATGGTGATCCTGCGCGGGGTCAACCTGTTCCCGACCCAGATCGAGGAGATCGTGCTGCGCACCCCCGGTGTGGCGCCGCACTTCCAGCTCCGGCTGACGCGGGAGGGGCGCATGGACGCGCTCACCGTGCGGGCGGAGGCGCGTCCCGGTGCCACGCCGGAGGTGCGGGAGACGGCGGCCCGGTCGATCGCGGCGGCGGCGAAGGACGGCATCGGGGTGTCGGTGTCCGTGGAGATCGTGGAGCCGGAGTCGCTGGAGCGCTCGGTGGGCAAGATCCGCCGCATCGTGGACCTGCGCCCGCGCTAGCCGAGCCGGTCGCGCAGCTCCCGCTTGAGGATCTTGCCGCTGGCGTTGCGCGGGAGTTCGGCGACGAAGTGGACGCGCTTGGGCGCCTTGAAGGCGGGCAGCTCCTCGCGGACATGGGCGATGAGGGCCTCCTCGGTGACGTCGCCCCGGGGGACGACGACCGCGGTGACGGCCTCGATCCAGCGCTCGTCGGGCAGCCCGATCACGGCGGCCTCGGCGACCGCCTCGTGGGTGTAGAGGGCGTCCTCGACCTGGCGGGAGGCGACCAGCACGCCGCCGGAGTTGATGACGTCCTTCACCCGGTCGACGATTCGGAAGTATCCGTCGGCGTCCCGGACCGCGAGGTCGCCGGAGCGGAACCAGCCGTCGCGGAAGGCGGCGGCGGTCTCGTCGGGCTTGTCCCAGTAGCCCTCGCACAACTGGGGCGAGCGGTAGACGATCTCGCCGGGGGTGCCGTCCGGCACGTCCCGCCCCTCCTCGTCGACCACGCGGGCGTCCACGAACAGCACGGTCCGGCCGCAGGAGTCGAGGCGGCCCTTGTGCTCGTTCGGGGCGAGGACGGTGGCGAGCGGGCCGATCTCGCTCTGTCCGAAGCAGTTGTAGAAGGCGAGCTTCGGCAGGCGTTCGCGCAGCCGCTCCAGCACGGGCACCGGCATGACCGACGCGCCGTAGTACGCCTTGCGCAGGCCGCTCAGGTCGCGGTCGGCGAAGTCGGGGCGGCCGGCGAGCGCGATCCACACGGTGGGCGGGGCGAACAGGCTGTCGCAGCGTCCCGTCTCGATCAGGTCCAGGAGGCGGTCGCCGTCGGGGGCGTCGAGGATCGTGCTGGTCGCGCCGACGGCGAGGTAGGGCAGCAGGAAGACGTGCATCTGCGCCGAGTGGTAGAGCGGCAGCGCGTGCACGGGCAGGTCGCCCGCGCTCAGGTCGAGGGCGGTGATCGCGCTGAGGTACTCGTGGACCAGCGCCCGGTGGGTCATCATCGCGCCCTTGGGCAGCGCGGTGGTGCCGGAGGTGTAGAGCAGTTGCACCAGGTCCTCGGTGCGCGGCTCCGGCCCGGTGTACGGCGGGGTGCCGGCCAGGCGGGCGAGCAGGGAGTCGTCCGCGTCGCGCAGCGGGAGGGTGCGGGTGCCGGCCGGGAGCCGGTCGGCGAGGGCGGGGTCGGTCAGGGTGAGGGCACTGCCGGACTGGTCGAGCAGGTAGCCGAGGTCGGCGCCGGTCAGGTTCTGGTTGACGGGGACGTGGACCAGGCCCGCGCGGGCACAGCCGAGGAAGGCGATGAGGTAGGCGTCGGAGTTGTGGCCGTAGGCGGCCACCCGGTCGCCCGGGTCGAGCCCTTGGGCCAGCAGCAGGGCGGCGGCACGGGAGACGGCGTCGTCCAGTTCCGCGTAGGTCCAGACGCGTTCGCCGTACTTCAGCGCCACGCGGGCCGGGGTGCGGCGGGCGCTGCGCCGCAGCACCCCGTCGACGGTGCTGCCGTGTCCCTGTGTCATGACAGCCGATCCTCGGGCCGGCGGACCCGCAGGTCAAGATCCTCGGCCGCTGTCACTCCCCCAGCACGGCCATCGCCGCGTTGTGCCCGGGAACCCCGCTCACCCCGCCGCCGCGCACCGCGCCCGCGCCACAGAGCAGGACGTTGGCGTGCCGGGTCTCCACGCCCCAGCGGCCGGTGCCGTCCTGGGCGTAGGGCCAGGTGAGGGCCCGGTGGAAGATGTTGCCGCCGGGCAGGCCGAGGTCGCGGTCGAGGTCGAGCGGGGTCTTGGCCTCGATGCAGGGGCGGCCGTCGGCGTCGGTGGCCAGGCAGTCCGCGAGGGGTTCGGCGAGGTGGGCGTCGAGCTGGGCGAGGGTGGACTTCAGCAGTTCCTCGCGTACGGCGTCGTTGTCCCGGGCGAAGAGGCGGGCGGGGGTGTGCAGGCCGAAGAGGGTGAGGGTCTGGTAGCCGCGTGCGGCGAGGTCGGGGCCGAGGATGGTGGGGTCGGTCAGGGAGTGGCAGTAGATCTCCGAGGGCGGGGCGGCGGGGAGTTCACCGGCGGCCGCCTGGGCGTGGGCGGTGGCGAGCTGCTGGTAGCCCTCGGCGATGTGGAAGGTCCCGGCGAACGCCTCACGGGGGTCGACGGAGCTGTCCTTGAGCCTGGGTAGCCGCTTGAGCAGCATGTTCACCTTGAGCTGGGCGCCCTCGGCGGGTTCGGGGGCGATGTCGCCGGTGAGGGCCGCCAGTTCGCGCGGGGAGGCGTTGACCAGGACGTGGCGGGCGGCGGCGACGCCTTCGCCGTCGGCGGTGCGGTAGGTGACCTCGGCGGAGCGGCCGTCGGTGTCGATACGGACCGCCTCGTGCCCGGTGGCGATCTCGGCGCCGGCCGCGCGGGCCGCCCCGGCGAGGGCGTCGGTGAGGGCGCCCATGCCGCCGACGGGTACGTCCCAGGCGCCGGTGCCGCCGCCGATGACGTGGTAGAGGAAGCAGCGGTTCTGGGCGAGGGAGGGGTCGTGGGCGTCGGCGAAGGTGCCGATGAGCGCGTCGGTGAGGACGACGCCGCGCACCAGGTCGTCGCGGAAGTTCTCCTCGACGGCGACTCCGATCGGTTCCTCGAACAGGGCCCGCCAGGCGTCCTCGTCGGCGACCCGGGCGCGCAGTTCGGCGCGGGTGGGCAGCGGTTCGGTGAGGGTGGGGAAGACCCGCCGGGCGACCTCGCCGGTCATGTCGTAGAAACGCTGCCAGGAGGCGAACTCGCTGTCACCGCCGGTCAGTTCGGCGAAGGCACGCCGGGTGCGCCCCTCGCCGCCCCCGACGAGCAGCCCGGTGGCCCGGCCGCCGCGCTCGACGGGGGTGTACGAGGAGATGGTGCGGCCCTGCACCCGGAAGTCCAGCCCGAGGTCGCGGACGATCTTGTCCGGCAGCAGGCTGACGAGGTAGGAGTAGCGCGACAGCCTGGCGTCGACCCCGGCGAACGGCCGGCTGGAGACGGCGGCCCCGCCGGTGCGACCGAGCCGCTCCAGCAGCAGGACCGAGCGGCCGGCGCGGGCCAGGTAGGCGGCCGCGACCAGGCCGTTGTGTCCCCCGCCGACGATGACGGCGTCGTACGTCCGGGTTCCCTCGTGTGCAGGCATGGTTCTTGGTAGCACGGTTGATCTTCGCCGGGTAGGGGTGCGCGGGGACTGACGCTCCAGGCCGGGAACGTTCGCCGGGCCGACGACTCCGAGCGCCTGCCCTCCGCCTGATCGACACTGCCGACTACCCTGTCCCACGGGGCTGATCAGGCAGCGGGGAGCGGGGCAATGCCGGGGGCGGAAGACCATCTGGTCGAGGCGGTGCGCGCGGGCCGTGCGCAGCGTGTGCGGGAGCTGCTGTGGGCGGGCGCCGACCCGGAGTCGGCGGACGACGAGGGCACTCCTGTGCTGTGCCTCGCCGTCGGCGCGTTCGACGGCTACGTCGCGCAAGCCCTGCTGGACGCGGACGCCGATCCGCTCCGGCCGCTGCCCGACGGGACCACACCGCTGCTGCGGGCCGTCGCCTCCGGCGACGCCGACCTCACC
Source organism: Streptomyces seoulensis (assembly GCF_022846655.1). Classification (NCBI taxonomy): domain Bacteria; kingdom Bacillati; phylum Actinomycetota; class Actinomycetes; order Kitasatosporales; family Streptomycetaceae; genus Streptomyces; species Streptomyces seoulensis. The sequence continues at coordinate 3,036,967 of NZ_AP025667.1, read as the reverse complement.
GGCGCCATGCTCGTGGGAGCGGCGGACCGGCTCACGCAGGAGGACCAGGAGGCCCTCCTGGCCTGTGCGCGTCGCTGGTCGGAGACCGGCGCGGAGGCGGGTCTCGGCCGCGTGACCGGCGCCACCGGCCCGGCCGGTCGCCGGCGGATCATGGACCGGTACCCCGCCAACGAGTACGACATGATCACACTCGGCGGGGAGAGCGTGTACGACGGTCACTCCGCCGTGCTCACCTGCCTGGAGGCGGAGTTCGGGGTGCGCCGGCCGTTCGAGGAGCTGCTCGCCCGGGCACTGGCCCGCGCCGACGGGACCCACGCCGACTGGTTGGAGACGACCGCCGTGCTCGGCCACCGGCTGGACGACGAGACGTGGGAAGCGGCCCTGTCCCTGCGTTCGGACCCCGACCCCCTGCGCCGACTGTTCGCCGCGGATCTCGTGTGGCATTTCGTCCTCCTCGACGGTCCGCCCAGGTGTGAGGAGTACCGGTTCGAGCGGCGGGCGCTGGATGTCCTCCTGCCGTGGGCCCTCGAGGAGACGGACCCGACGGTGCTCGCGTCGGTACTGAAGGGGCTGAGTGAACTCGACGACCCGAGGATCGAGGAAGTGGTGCTGGCCCACCGCACGCACCCCGACCCGCGGGTGCGCACGCAGGTGCCGGGGGCGCTGCGCAGGACGCGCTACGCCTTCACCCACCCCGAGGCGTGGGAGGTGCTCGCCGCGCTGGCCCGCGACGCCGACGCCCGTGTCCGCGCGATCGTGTGCGAGCACCTCTACGCGTTCGAAGGCCGCGGCCTCGCCTGCGCCGACATCCTGGCCGGGTTCCTCGACGAGGACGACCAGCTGGTCCGCATCAAGGCCGTCAGCGGCCTCGCCGACGCCGACGACCCCCGCTGCGTGGACGGTGCCCGTCTGATCGGTCCGGTCGATCGGACGGAGTGGCCGGACACCTGGCTGCTGGATGCGGTGTGGCGCTACGAGCATCGGCATGGCGGCTAGGGCCTGGCTTCCAGCGGCACGGTGCCGGTCGAGTGTGCGCCCAGGCTCCGGCGCGATACCGGCCGCTGTCCCGGCAACCTGTCCGGTCACCGTGCTAGTCGGCGCAGCCCGCGTCCTGCGCGCTGCCTTCGGCGTTGGCGCCGACGGTCACCTCGTAGGCGATGCCCTGACCGGGGTCCGGGGCGGGTGACCAGGCGCCGAGCTGGAAGTCGACGACGAGGACCAGGTGACGGCCGTCGGCGGTGCGGGTCCAGCAGGCGGCGTCGGCGCGGGCGGCGGGGTCGCTGCGCCAGCCCTGTGCGGCGGCGGTGCGGGCGTAGTGGTCGACGACCTCCTCGCGGGTGCCGGTGAAGGCGTAGACGCGGTCCGCGTGGAGCCAGGCCGTGCCGGGGCTGTCGTCGTCGCAGCCGGTGGAGACGCCCGCGCCGCGGTAGTTGGCGGGGGCGACGGCACCGGCGGGGTGCGAGGACAGCACCGGCTGGGCGGCGAGGTCCTTGCGCGCGGCCCCGGAATCCTCGCAGCTCCCGCCGCCGCGGACGAGGGAACACCCGCCGAGCAGGGCGGCGGGCAGCACGAGGGCCGCCACGAGCGCGGTGCGGCGGAGGCGGGACGGGAAGGTGGGGAACAACTCTGCTCCTGGAAAAGGGCGTCGGTGAGCGCACCGGTGCGTCGGAGTAGAGATACTGGAGCAGCGAGCCCCTGTTCAGCCAGTACCCGGCCCGCCTCGGGCCGAGGCCGCCGGACCCGAAGGTCCGCGCGGCACGGGGCGCGGGGTCAGGCGAGGGCCGCCATGAAGTCCACGCACGCCTGCGCGCAGGTACGGCAGGCCGTGGCGGCGTTCTCGGCACCGGGCTGGCCCTCGAACGCCTCGGCGGCCTCGACGCACAGCGAGCGGCACCACTCCAACTGGAGCCTGATCTCGTCCTCGGTGCCCTCGCCGTCCGCGCGGCCCTCTTCGGACAGCGCGCGGCAGGTCGAGTCGCAGACCTCGGCGCACATGATGCCGAGCCTGCGGGCGCGCTCCTGTCCGGCGGTGCCGTAGGAGCCGACGAGGCTGGCGCGCACGGCGCAGGCCCGCGCGCAGTCGGAGCATGCCTGGGCGCAGGCGAACCGGTCCTCCAGAAACTGGTAGAGCTGCTCTCGCGATGGGGGCGGAGGTGTCACACGGGGCGGGTAGCCGTGGCGCGGCGGCGTAAACGCGTGAGCAACGGCCCGGTGGACGTGGCGATTTCAAGGACACGGACGGTGCGCGAATGGGCACACAGGGCATCCATCCACACCCCCCTACTGTCCGGTTCATACCTTTTATGCGGGGTACTCCACTGTTATGAACACCGCAATGACTCAGTTGGCGGCACCGAGCGGGCTGATCAGCCTGGTGCTCTTCGTCGTGGCCGTGGCCGTGCTCGGGCTGCTCGCGGGCGGCTTCTGGATGTCTTGCCGGATCAAGGACCGTGAGCCGCCCCGCCCCAGCGCGGACGAACAGCCGCATCTGCCTCCGGAGGGTGCGACCCGGGAGGTGCAGGAGAACCGGGAACCCGACGAGATACCGCGCACCCCCAAGGGCGGACGCGCGCTCCTCCCCTACGAACTCAGCAACATGGGCACCAAGACCAGCGAGAACAAGGACCGACCGCGCTGGAGCAAGGGTTCCAGCGGCTCCTTCGGCGGGGGCGGCCTGGGCGCTCACTGACCCGAGGGGCACCGGCACCCGCCGGCACCGGGGACCGTCTCAGCGTGGCCGCGCGTCGAGCGCTTCGACGTGGGCCACGTTGCGGCGGTCCTCCTCGTCCTGACTCGGCGCGGCCGCGAACCAGGCGTCGAGGATCTCCTTCAGCAGCGGCGCCGAGGTGAGCCGCAGGCTGAGCGCGAGGACGTTGGCGTCGTTCCAGCGGCGGGCGCCGTCCGCCGTGGCGGCGTCCGCGCAGAGGGCGGCGCGCACCCCTGGCACCTTGTTCGCGGCGATCGAGGCGCCGGTGCCGGTCCAGCAGCAGACGACCGCCTGCTCGGCCGCACCCTCGGCCACGTCCCGCGCGGCGGCCTCCGAGCACACCGCCCACCGCGGGTCCGCCCCGGCCCGCAGTGCGCCGTACTCACGCACCTCATGCCCCCGGCCGCGCAATTCGGCCACGAGGAGACGGGCAACCGGTTCGTCCATGTCGGAGGAGACGGAGATACGCACGAGTCGCCCCTCACTGTGTCGCTCGCTGTGCCTGTACAGGACTCCACGCTACCCAACTCGGCTCACGATGCCGACAGATGGGATTGACGCCACCGCACTTCGTGCTGCTCGGCGCCCCGGTGCTGCTGTGGCTGGGACATCCCACGTCCGCTCGGTGGTCCGGGCGGAGGAGATCCACCGCTCCGTGGCGGCGGGCCGCGTCCCGGCCTGACCGGCCGAGCACTCACCGGAGCCCCGGCGGGACCGTCCGCCGGGGCTCCGGGCGTTCGAAGTCCGCCTCGAATTTGCCGGGTTGAGCCGGATTGCGGCTGACAGTTTGTTGAATTTCCTCGAAGAATTCTTTGACATGGACTGTTCATGTGACGGAGTTCTGGTCCAAGCTGACCCCGCCTCGCAAACCCCGCGAGGCTTGCTGGGCCCCACACTCCGGAGGTCTTTCATGCGCCGTCCCCACGCCGTCTCCCTCGCCGCCGCCGGTGCCGCACTGGCGCTGCCCGTGGTGCTGGTACTCGCGAGCGACGCCTCGGCGGCTCCCGCCGACAAGCCGCAGGTGCTGAGCTCCTGGACGCAGACCAGCGCGGCCAGCTACAACGCGTGGGTCTCCGCCAGGGCGAACCAGGGCGCCTGGGCGGCCTACGGCTTCGACTGGTCGACGGACTACTGCAGCTCCTCGCCCGACAACCCGTTCGGCTTCCCCTTCCAGACGGCGTGCGCCCGCCACGACTTCGGCTACCGCAACTACAAGGCCGCCGGCACCTTCTCCGCGAACAAGTCCCGTATCGACTCCGCCTTCTACGAGGACCTCAAGCGCGTCTGCAACAACTACTCCGGCGCCACCAAGACCTCCTGCAACTCGACGGCGTGGACCTACTACCACGCGGTCGACATCTTCGGCCTGAAGGGCGCGGACACCGCCCGCTCCTGACCCGCTCCGCCGGGCGCGCCACCACGGCGCGCCCGGCGCGCATGCGTCCTACGCCCCGCCGAACCGCGCCAGCAGCAACGCCACGTCGTCCCCCGAGGAGCGGTCGACCGTGTCGAGGAGCCGGTCGCAGGTCTGCTGAAGGGAACCGGTCGCGCCTTCCAGGCCGCGGCAGAGGGCGTGCAGCCCCACGTCGATGGCGTCGCCCCTGGTCTCGACCAGGCCGTCGGTGTACAGGGCCAGCAGAGAACCCTCGGGAAGCTTCACCTCCAGCGTGCCGAAGGGCACTCCCCCGACACCCAGGGGCGCGGCGGTGGGGATGTCGAGGAGCGTGGCCCCTTGGTCCGACTGGACCAGAATGGGCGGGAGATGACCCGCGCAGGAGAGGGTGCAGGTGCCGCGCCTGGGGTCGAAGACCGCGTAGACGCAGGTGGCGAAGGACTCGCTGAGGGTGGCGGCGGTCTCGTCCAGATGGCCGAGCAGTTCGGCCGGCGGCAGGTCGAGCCGGGCCAAGGCCCGTGTGGTGGTGCGCAGTTGCCCCATGATGGCGGCGGCCCGGACACCGCTGCCCATCACGTCGCCGACCACGAGACCCACCTTGCCGTCGCTGAGCGGCAGTACGTCGTACCAGTCACCGCCGACCTCGGTGCCACTGCCCGCGGGGCGGTAGCCGACGGCGATCTCCAGGCCCTCGGGCTGGTCGGGCGGGGTCTGCGGGAGCAGGCTGCGCTGGAGGGTGAGCGCGGTGTCCCGCTCGCGGCCGTACAGCAGGGCGTTGTCCACGCTGATGGCCGCCCGTCCGACGATCTCGCACACCATCTGCAGGTCACGGCTGTCGAAGGGGCGGGTGTTGCCCGTGCGGTACAGGCTGAGCACGCCCAGCACGGTGCCCCGCGCGACCAGCGGCGCCGCGAGGTAGCTGCGTACACCCGCCTTGCGGAGCGCCGCGACCGCCTGTTCGTCGCCGGAGATCCGCCGCAGCGCGGCCCCGTCCACGCGGGAGATCATGGTCGGCGTGGCCTCCCGGACGCTGCGGCGCATCATCGGGGCCGGCTCCTCGGTGCCGAGGTTCTCCCACAGCGCGGTGCCGCCCATGTCGTCGTCCGGGTGGGCGGGGGCCACGGCGACGGTGACGAACCGGGCCTGTTCGCCGGTGGTGGTCCGGCGCCCGGTGGCGACGGACTCCAGCAGGTCGACGGTGGCCAGGTCGGCGAACCGGGGCACGACGGCCTCGGCCAGCTCCCGCGCCGTCTGCCGCAGATCGAGCGTGCTGCCGATGTCGGCGCTGGCCTCGGAGAGGGTGGCCAGGTGCCTGTGCGCCGCCGCGATCTCGGCCGCGGCGAGATGGCGCGCGGTGACGTCCACGACCGAGACCGCAACGCCCAGCACCTTCCCGCGCCGGTCCTCGATCCGGTAGTACGACTCCGACCAGGCGTGTTCGTGGTCGGGGTCGGCCGGGACGCGGCCGATGGTGCGGTGGTCGAGGATCGGCTCGCCGGTACGCAGCACCTGCCGCATCGCCGCCTCGATGGCCCGCGAGTCCACCCCCGGCAGCGTGTCCTCCAGCCGCCGCCCGACCACGTCCTCCTCGGTCACCCCGTTGGCGGTGGTCAGGGCGGCGTTGATCCGCATCCAGCGCAGCTCGGTGTCGAAGACGGCGAGGCCGACCGGCGACTGGTTGATCAGCAGCTCGGACAGGGCCAGGTCGCTCTCCACCCGGCGCACGGTGTCCACGTCGGCGGCGAGCGCCAGCCCGAGCACGTTCCCCTCGGGGTCGTGCAGACGGCCCTTGCGGTATTCGACCGAACGGGTCGTGCCGTCCTTGCACCGGGCGAGGAAGACCCCCGCGAAACTGGTGCCGACCTGCGCCTGCGTGAACAGTTCGTGGATGCGTTGCGCGTCCTCCGGCAGCGCCAGCAGATCGATGAGGGACCTGCCGAGCGCCTCGGCGGCGTCGTAGCCGAACAGGTGCTCGGCCTCCGGGCTCCACAGGACGATCCGGCCCTCGGCGTCCAGGACCACGGCGGAGGCATGGAGCAGGTCGAGGAGCCCGCCGGGCACCCGGACGGCCCGGTCCGCGGCCGGGCCGGGCCCGTGGTCCCACAGGTCCTTGGCACCCATACCTGTCGCCTTCCCGTCGACCGGCCCGGTGCGCGCACACGGGCCGCGTCTTTTGCATCAGCTCATACCACTATGCCGTGCGCCCCCGAACCGCTCCTGCGCGAGCCGGGCGGCGCCCCCGGCCGGGGGCGCCCGTCACCACCCCTTGTGTTAGCGTGAAACTTTTGCACGGTAGTGACGGCCGGTGACCCGCCCGTCCGGTCACCGTCCCTCGTCCTACCGGGCCTTCCTCGGTACGTCCTCTCTACGGAAGGCTTGTCATGAACCACCCCGACCCCGGCGCGTCCCAGCCCTCGGTCCCCTCCTTCGCCGGCCTCGACCTGCCGCCCGCGGTGCAGCGCAAGCTCGTGGAGCTGGACGTGCGCGAGCCCTTCCCGATCCAGGCGGCCACGATCCCCGACGCCCTCGCCGGACGCGACGTCCTGGGACGCGCGCGCACCGGCTCGGGCAAGACCCTCGCCTTCGGCCTCCCCCTGCTCGCGCGTACGGCGGGCCGCCGGGCGGAGTCGAAGCAGCCGCTGGCCCTGATCCTGGTGCCCACCCGTGAACTGGCCCAGCAGGTCTGCGAGGCGCTCACCCCGTACGCCGACGCGCTGGGGCTGCGGATGGCCGCGGTCGTCGGCGGGATGTCGATCGGACGGCAGATCGCCGCGCTGCGCGACGGCGCCGAGGTCGTCGTCGCCACCCCCGGCCGGCTGCACGACCTCATCGAGCGCAAGGCGTGCCGGCTGGGCCGCGTACGCATCACCGTGCTCGACGAGGCCGACCAGATGTGCGACATGGGCTTCCTGCCGCAGGTCACCGAGGCGCTCGAGCAGGTGCGCCCCGACGGCCAGCGCCTGCTGTTCTCCGCGACCCTGGAGCGCGAGGTCGCCGACCTGGTCCGCGACCACCTCCAGGACCCGGCCGTGCACTCGGTCGACCCGTCCGCGGGCGCGGTCACGACGATGGACCACCACGTCCTGGTCGTGCACGGGCCCGACCGGTACGCCGTGACGACGGAGATCGCCGCCCGCGAGGGCCGTGTCCTGCTGTTCCTGGACACCAAGCACGGGGTCGACCAGCTCACCCGGCACCTGCGCGCCAGCGGGGTGCACGCGGCGGCGCTGCACAGCGGCAAGTCCCAGCCGCAGCGCACCCGGACCCTCGCGCAGTTCAAGGACGGGCAGATCACCGCACTGGTGGCGACCAACGTCGCGGCGCGCGGCCTGCACATCGACGACCTCGACCTCGTCGTCAACGTCGACCCGCCCGCCGAAGCCAAGGACTATCTGCACCGCGCCGGCCGCACCGCGCGCGGCGGCGGCTCAGGCAGCGTGGTCACGCTGGCGCTGTCGGGTCAGCGGCGCGAACTGGGCAAGGTGACGTCCGAGGCGGGCATCGAGCCGACCGTCACCAAGGTGCGCTCGGGCGAGGCCGCGCTGAGCAGGATCACCGGCGCCCGTAAGCCGTCCGGCACCCCGCTCGACGGAGGTCCCGCCGCGGCGCGTCCCAAGAACACGAACGCCCCCTTCCGCGGCATGGGCAGCAGCAAGGGCACCACGGCGGGCCGGCCGTCCCGCAAGACCGACGAGGCCCGCAAGCTGGCCGAGGCCCGGCGGGCGGCTCAGATCCGGCGCGGCCGCTGAGGTCAGACGCGGGTGAGCCGGTGCAGCGCCCAGTCGACCATGGGCGCGTAGGCCAGAGGCACCGGCAACGGCCCCGTCAGATCGACGGCGACCCGGGTGCCCGTGCCGTCCGGCGTCATCGTGTGCCCGACCTCCACGGGGATGCCCAGGAAGGCGACCTTCCAGGTCCAGGCGCCCTTCGGCCGGTCGACCTCGGTGACCACGAAGCGGCCGCGCAGGAAGCCCGCCAGTTGCACGACCCCCCGCGCGCCCGGCCGGATGACGTCACCCTCCGTCTCGACGGCCCGTAGATGCGGCGCCCAGTGCGCCCATGCGTCGTACCGCGCGTACCGCTCCCAGACCACATCGGGCGCTGCGGGGCCCGCGACCGTGACGGTGTGCCGCATGCCTGTCCTCCCAGCGGTGTCCGGCCCAATCTACGAGGGTGCGCCGAGGGCTGCGCGGTGAGCCGCCGCGCGGCCCAGGGCCGCCGCAGTCGCGGGGTCCAGGCCCTAGCTGTCGCTGCCGGACCTGCGGGCGTGCTCCGGGGTGGGCGAGTCGATGCGGCCCGAGCGGCCCTGGAGGCGGGGGTCGCTCGCGTCGACCACGCCCACCGGTGTCCCGCTCTCGATGACGGCGACCTGCCGGACCGAGTTCTCCTCCATCGTCCGGGCGACGACGTCGAGACCGTCGTCGATGTCCACGGTGACGAGACCTCCGTGCACCACCTCGGCCACGGTCATCCTCTCGGCGTCGGCCGCGTCCGCGAGCGCCCTCACGACCAGGTCGTGATCGCTGACCAGTCCGCGCACACTGCCGCCCTCCACCACGAGCACGACGTCGACGCCGTCGTCGCGCATCGTCCGCGCCACCGAAGTCACCGACTCCTGGCCGTCCACCGTCGTGGGGTTACCCGTCATGATCTCGCGCACGCTGTCCATCGCCATGTCCTCCTCGGTCCGGCCACGCTCCTACGCCCCACCGTGTACCCCGGGACGCGCCGCCGACCCCGCGCCCGGGTGCGAACGGGCGGACACCCGGTCAGGGTGGTGGGGAGTCCCCCGGCACCAGGGAGCACCCCATGAACGACTCCGGCAAGGACCGTCCGGCCAAGGGCGACGAGGTCGCGTGGAGCACGCACGGCACCGAGACCACCGGCAAGGTCGAGCGGAAGATCACCCACCGCACCGAGGCCGCCGGCCGCACGGTCGACGCCTCCCCGGACGACCCCCAGTACGAGGTCCGCAGCGACAAGTCCGGCCGTTCGGCCGTACACAAGCCTTCGGCGCTGAAGAAGAAGGGGAAGTGACGGCGGCCGAGCCGCTCGGCGCCGGGATCACACCTCACCAACAGGGGCGTTTTTATTGGGAGATGAGCGACGCCCTCCCCTGTTAGGGTGCGCCCGTGTCAGTGATCAGGAAGTTCCAAGTCACCTTCGACTGCGCCGATCCCGAGCGCGTCGCCCGCTTCTGGTGCGAGGTGCTGGGGTACGTCGTCCCGCCGCCCCCGGAGGGGTTCGCCACGTGGGACGAGTACACCGGCTCGCTGCCGCCCGAGGAGCAGGGATCGGGGTTCGTCTGCATGGACCCCACCGGGGTGGGCCCCCGCATGTACTTCCAGCGCGTGCCCGAGGGCAAGGTCGTCAAGAACCGGGTGCACCTCGACGTAAGGGTCGGCACCGGGCTCGTGGGCGAGGAGCGCCTCGCGGCCCTCGAGGCCGAGTGCGCGCGCCTGGTCCCGCTCGGCGCGGTGCGCGGCAAGTTGCTGCTCGCCGACGGTGTCAACGAGTCGTGCCTCCTGATGCAGGACGTCGAGGGCAACGAGTTCTGCCTCGACTGAAGCCGGTCCGGCGGCCCGTCTACAGGGCCGCCAGCCGGTCGAGGAGGCGTTCCGCCTGCTGGATCTCGGCGCTGAGCGGGTGGTCCTCGGCCACGTGCGGGAGTCCGGCCGTGGCCAGGGCGAAGGCCCCGCGCAGCGGGGTGTCGGGCAGTTCCGTGCCGGAGATGCGCAACGCGCGTACCGCGCCGAGCAGTTCACAGGCAAGCACCGTGCGGTACGCCGCCGTCGCCGCCACCGTGCTGCGTACGGCGTGGGTGGAGAAGCTGGCGTGGTCCTCCAGGCCGCGGGAGATCACCGCGGTGCCCAGGGTGACCGGGGAGGCGGCGTGGCGCAGCGTGCCGAGGGCGTCGTGGGCGACGTACTCGAGGATCATGACGCCCGAGCTGCCCGCGGGGCCCTCGGCCAGGAACGGCGGCAGCCCGCTGAGGTCCGGTTCGACGAGGTCGCTCAGGCGGGCGGCGGACAGTTCCGCGGTGTGGTGCAGCGCGGCGCGCAGGTAGTCGAAGGCGAGCGCGACCGGCGCGGTGGAGAACTGGCCGTGGTGGTATGCCTGTTGGCTCTCGGTGTCGATGAGCGGGTTCTCCGCCGCCGCGTTGAGGTCGACCTCCAGCACTCGTTCGACATGGGCGGCGGCCTCCAGCGCGGGTCCCTGCACCTGGGGGAAGGCCCGTAGCCCGAAGGGGTCCTGGAGGCGTCGGCCGGGCGGCAGGTCGCCGCCCGAGGTGAGCAGTCGGCGCAGCTCCGCGGCGCAGCGCACGGCGCCGGGATGCGGCCGCGAGGCGTGCACGCGTTCGTCGTACGCCTCGGCCGAGCCGCCCAGTGCGCAGAAGGTCAGCGCGGTCACCACATGGCTCGCCGCCAGCAGCCGGGACAGGTCGTGCCAGGCCAGTACGGCCTCGGCGAGCGTCGCGGCGTTGCTGGAGATGAAGGCGAGCGCGTCGCCGGGGCTGATCGCCACCGGGTCGATGCCGCCGGACTCCCAGGGCAGTTCACCGGCGAGGGTCAGCGCGATCTCGGCCAGCGCCGTCAGGTCGCCGGTGCCGATCGCGCCCCGGGTGTGCACGAGCGGCAGCGCTCCGACGCGCAGGGCCTGCTCCAGTGCCCGCAGCAGCCGGGGGTGCACCCCGCTGCCGCCGGCGGCGAGCTGGTTGAGGCGGACGGCCATGACGGCGCGCACCGCGTCGTCGGGCAGCGGGGCGCCGGTGCCTCCGGCGTGGCTGCGCAGCAGGCGCAGCCCATGCAGGTCGGCGCCGTCGGGATCCACGACGATGTGGCGGTTGGCGCCGACGCCGGTCGTCCTGCCGTAGACCGCGCCCTTCGCGCCCAGCTCCACGGCCAGTTCGTAGCTCTGTTCCGCCCTGGTCAGCGCGTCCGGAGCCAGCTTCGGCCACGCGCTGCGGCGGGCCACGCGGACCACGTCGGCACATCTGAGCCCGGTGCCGCTGATCAGGATGCGGCTCGTGTCGGTCATCGCCACCCCTCTTGACAGCAGTTCATTCATTCCTGCGAATAGCATGTAACTCTTGATTCACTCCGCTGGCAAGAACCGGGCCGACGACAACCGCGCCGGCCGGAAGGAGAACCTGGTGCCCCGGTCGCTGCACGAGCTGCTCACGGCGCACCGTCTCACGCCCGCACAGCGGCGCATCGCCAGCTACCTGGCCGAGCGTCCGCGCGACGCCGCCGCGCTGACCAGCGCCGAGCTGGCCGAGCACGCGCAGGTCAGCCAGCCGTCGGTGACCCGTTTCGTCGCGCTGCTCGGCTTCGACGGGTACGCGGAGTTCCGGCGCTATCTGCGCACGGCGACGACCGAGCCGGTGCTGGAGCGCGGCGGCAACAAGTTCCAGGCCGCCGTCGACGCCGACCTGCGCAACCTCGCCGCGCTGCGCGCCCAGCTCGCCGACGAGACACGGCTGCGGGCCGTCGCCGGGCGGCTGATGGCGTCCGTTCCGCTGCTCGTCGTGGGGTACCGCGTGTCGGCCGCGCAGGCCGCCTCGTTCGCCTACCTTGCCACCAAGATTCATCCGGACGTCCGGCTGCTGACCGACTCGGGCAGTGTGTTCGGCGACCATCTGCGGCACGCCCACCGGTGTGGCGCCCGAACACTGGTGATGGTCGCGCTCCCCCGCTACCCGCGGGAGAGCGCGGCCGCTCTCCGACAGGCTCGTTCCCTGGGCCTGCACACACTTCTGATCACGGACCGGCTCGTCTCGGCGCTCACCCCCCTCGCCGACGACGTGCTGAGCGCGGGGGTCGCCTCCGAGTCCGTGTTCGACTCGCACGCCGCGGTGGTCTCGCTGACCGCGGCGCTGGTGGAGGCGATGGCCGACGCGGCCGGTGCCTCGGCCCGGCAACGACTGGAAGGTTTCGAAGACTATGCCGCAGAGCAAGACCTCTTCCTCCGGGAGTGACAACCCCGGCCCCTCAGGGAGCGACGAGGCCGCCACGGCGTTCGACGACGCGCCCCTGAACCGCTTCCACCTGCGGATCACCGCGCTGACGTTCTGCGCCAACTACTCCGACGGCTATGAACTCGGCATCATCAGCATCGCCCTGCCGGTGATCGCCGGACAGCTGGGGTTCGGCTCCGTGTGGGAGGGGCTGCTCGGGGCGGCGGCGCTGATCGGCATCTTCCTCGGCAGCGTCGTCATCGGCTGGGCCGCCGACCACATCGGCCGTCAGCGCCTGTACACGTACAACTTCCTGCTCATCGCGGTCGCGTCGGCGGCCGAGTTCTTCGTGACCGGCCCCGCCCAGTTGTTCGTGCTGCGGCTGCTGATCGGCATCGGCATCGGCGCCGACTACGCGCTGGGCCCGACCCTCGTCGCCGAGTTCGTCCCGCGCCGCTACCGGGGCGGCCTGCTCGCCTCCCTGACCGTCATGTGGACGGTGGGCTACGTCGTGGCGTTCTTCCTCGGCAACTGGGTGGTCGGCATCGGCGGCGAGGCGTGGCGGTGGCTGCTCGCCTCCAGCAGCATCCCCGCCCTGGCCGTGGTACTGCTGCGGCTCGGCGTGCCCGAGTCGCCGCGCTGGCTCATGGCGCGCGGGCGTATCGACCAGGCGCGGGCCGTGGTGCGCCGCCTCGGCGGCGACGAGGACGCGGTCGCGTCACTGGCGCGGATCGCGCGCGCCGCGGCGAAGCGGCCGCAGGCGCGCTACCGCGACCTGTTCGGACGCGCGTACTGGCGGCGCACCGCTTTCGGGATCATCTTCTACAACGCCCAGGTGGTGCCGTACTTCGCCATCTACACCTTCCTGCCGCTGGTGCTGGCCAAGATGGGGGTCGGCGAGGAGGACACCACCAGCGACGGCGTGCTGAACCTGTTCCTGCTGGGCGGCAGCGTGGCGGGCCTGTGGTTCGTGGCGAAAATGAGCCGGCGCGGGCTGACGATCTGGTCCTTCGTCGTCCTCATCGCCTCGCTCGCCCCCATGGCGGCCTGGCCCGACGCGCCCACGGCCGTGCTCTTCCCGCTGTTCCTGCTGTTCACGTTCACCATGTCGGCCGCGGTCAACCTCGACCAGGTCTATCCGGCCGAGCTGTTCCCGACCGACCTGCGCAGTTCCGGCGTCGGCCTGCTCAACGGCATGAGCCGCATCGGCTCCGCCATCGGCACCTTCCTGCTGCCGCTCAGCCTCGAGCACGCCGGGTTCTCCCCCACGATGCTGGTGCTGACAGTCGTCCTGGCGGTGGGCCTGGTCGCGTCGGTGGCGTGGGCGCCGGAGACGAAGAACGTGGCCCTGGACTGACGCCCGCCCCGCGGACGGCGGTGCCGGTGACGACGCCTTGAGCCCGCCTGGATCAGCGGGTCTCGACGACGACCTTCTCGATGACCACGTCCTGGACCGGCCGGTCGTTGCGGGGGTTGGTCTCCGTCGTGCCGATGGAGTCGACGACCCGCATGCTCGCCTCGTCGGCCACCTCTCCGAAGATGGTGTGCTTGCCGGTGAGCCACGTGGTGGGCGCGAAGGTGATGAAGAACTGGGACCCGTTGGTGCCCGGCCCGGCATTGGCCATGGCCAGCAGGTAGGGCTTGGTGAACGCCAGGTCCGGGTGGAACTCGTCGGCGAACTTGTACCCGGGCCCGCCGGTCCCGTTGCCCAGGGGGTCGCCGCCCTGGATCATGAAGCCCTCGATGACGCGGTGGAACACCGTTCCGTCGTACAGCGGTTCACTACTGGGCTGACCGGTCGAGGGGTCGGTCCACTCGCGGTCGCCGTTGGCGAGCTCCACGAAGTTGCGCACGGTCTTGGGGGCGTGGTTCGGCAGCAGCCGGACCACGATGTCGCCCTTGTTGGTCTTCAGCGTCGCGTACAGCTCTTCCGCCATGCGAATCCTCCGGTGTGCGGCCTACTGGCCCGCCCAGTTTCCCGGCCGCACCGACCGGCCCACGACGAAGACACGGCACCTCACCCGCACGAGTGGCGGACCTCGGCTTCCGGACACACGCACGCACCACCGGATCGGATGATCTTCCAGTCGGGCACCCTCACCGCGACCGGGCGACTGCATAGAGTGACGGCGAGTGAGGTCGCGGGACCCCACGGAAGGAAGTCACATCGATGGCGAAGACGCCGGTCTCCACCGACATCACGTCCGCGAAGAACAGTGCCTGGGTCCGCTGGCTGCCCAACGCGCTGCCCGCCGCCGGCTACATCACGCTGCGGAGCTCCGCCGACAAGGACATCAAGATCACCAAGCTCAAGAGCCCCGACTACCAGCGCATCACGATCTACCGGAGCGTCGTCGACGGCGAGACGTCCAAGATGGTCAAGGTCGACGGCGTCACCGTCCCCGGCAAGGGCGAGTTCGCGCTCGTGCCGGGCAGCTACCACATCATGTTCGAGAAGCCGACCCACCTGATCACTCCGGGCGACAACGCCCGCGTCATCTTCTTCCTGGACAACGGCACGGTCTTCAAGGTCCGCATGCCCGTTCGCACGTCGCCCGAACTGTACTGACCCCGCCGACGCCACCAGGAGACCCGCTCATGACCACGTACCACCTCGCACTCGCCGGCGACCAGGCCGAACCACTCGCCTCCGTCACCAAGCTCACCCTTGCCGGGACCGAACTCGACATCGACACGTTCCTCGCCTCCGACGCCAAGGCCCCGGTGCCCCTCTCGGGTGACGTGATCCTCACCCGCGGCGACGTCCGTCACCCGGCCACCACCGCCTGGATCGAGGACGTCGAGAACACCGACACCCACCAGGACGTCGTCCTCATCGCGGGCGACCCCGCCGCCCCCACCGCCCGCCGGGTGCTTCTCACCGACGCATGGGCCAGTGCCAGCTACCACCTGGACGAGGACGAGGACCCCGACGCCTTCGTCATCAGCTTCACCGACATCAGGGTCGAGCACTAGCAGGCGGATGACTCTCAGGTCCGGAGGCGTCGCGCGATCTGCGGCGTACGCCCCCGCACCGATCCCCAGGTGGATGGCGTACTTGCCGTCTCTTCGCATACATGCGCCGCATCGGGTAACCGCCTAATTGGTACGGATGTGGCGAGCGGGAGCACGGGGCGAGACGCGTGGAGCGGTTGCGGAGTTGTCGGGCATGGCTGAGGCGGGCGTGGAACGCGCCGGGACACGAGCGCAACACGGTCCTCCTGGTCGGGAAGAGCGCGCTGGCGTCGACGCTGGCGTGGTGGGTCGCACATGATCTGCTGAACGCGAGTTCGCCGGCGTTCGCGCCCTTCTCCGCCGTACTGATCATGAACGCCACGATCTACAAGTCCGTCTGGCAGGCCCTGCGCTACACGGCCGCGGTCACCGTCGGTGTGGCCGTCCAGGCGGCCATCGGCTTCGTCGTCGGCCCGGACCTGTTCGCCTTCCTGCTGGTCGCCGTCGTCGCCTTGTGCATCGGGCGGTGGCCGGCCCTGGGAGAGCAGCGCTCGCAGGTCGCCACCGCGGCCTTCTTCGCCTTCTCCACCTACGCCGCCGCGACCACCACCGGCGACAAGGTGAACCAGCTCGGACAGATCATCGTCCTGGTGCTCATCGGATGCGGCCTGGGCCTGATCGTGAACCTCTGCATCGCGCCGCCGCTGCGGTACCGCAGCGCCGAGCACGGGCTGCAGGTACTGGCGTCGGAGATCGAGACGCTGCTGGACGACATGGCCGACGGCCTGTGCACCGGTGACGTGGACGCGGAGCGGGCCGGGAAGTGGCGCAGGGCGGGCGAGAGCGCGCAGCGCGCGGTCGGGCAGGCCCGGGCGGGGCTGAGCACGGCGGAGAACAGCCTCCCCTTCAACCCGCGCCGGCTGCTGCCCGCCCACCGCAGCTACCTGAGCTTCGACCGCTACCGGCAGAGCGTCGACGCTCTGGAACGCGCGGTCTACCAGCTCGGTTCACTGACCCGGAGCCTGGGTCGCTGGCGCGAGACGGAGAGCACGTACACCTACGCGCCCGCCCTCAAGGCGTACGCGGACTTCGCCGGCAGTCTGCGCGACATCGCCCACGTCATCGCCGAACTCGACAGCGACACCCTCACCGAACAGGCCGCGGAGATGTGCAGGCTCGCCACGATCGCCCAGGAGGCACTGCAGAAGGTGCTGGCCGCGGCCCAGGAGAACGAGTTGCCCCTGTCGGACGCCTCGCGCCCCTACGGCGTCCTCGTCGTCGAGGCCACGCGGCTGATGGAGGAGTTCCAGAACACCTGTGACTCCCTCAAGGACACCGCGGACGCGTGAACGGACGGGGTGGAGCGGGGACGGCGGGGTGATGCCGGCCCCTTCCCGATCACCGTCCTGGCAGGATGACGGCATGGAACGTGTACTTGGAATCGGTGGCTACTTCATGCGGGCCGACGACCCGACGGCCCTGAGCGCGTGGTACCGCGACTGCCTCGGCCTGGACGCCGACGAGCACGGCCTGTGGCGCCAGGGAGCCGGGCCGACGGTGTTCGCGGCCTTCGAGTCCGGCACCGACTACTTCGGGTCCCCCGCCCAGCGGACGATGCTCAACTTCCGGGTCCGCGACCTGGACGCGATGCTCGCGCAACTGCGCGCCAAGGGGGCAGCCGTGGCCGAGGAGACGCAGGACATGGAGGGCGTCGGCCGGTTCGGCTGGGTGACCGATCCCGAGGGCAACCGGGTCGAACTGTGGCAGCCGGCCTGACGTCGCTCTCCACCGGCATCGCCAGAGCCTCGGCTCGCCGGACGACGAGGCCGACTGCTTCTGGGCCCGGTCCGCCGCATCACGGAAGCCGCTCGGCCTTGAGGAAGGTGGAGTACCCGATGACGGAGTACGGCCGCACGCCCAGCTTGCCCGTGTCCTGCCGCAGCTGCTCCTCGTAGGCGAGAAGGTCTCCGGTGGCCGGGTCGAACACCAGGGTGCGCTTGTTGGGCAGTCCGCCGAACCGGCCGGTGAGGGAGAACGCCTCCCCGGTGCGGCCCGCCCGGTCCTTGACCGATCCGGCGTGGACGACGCCCGGGGTGGCAGCCAGGACGCGCAAAAGGGCGGCGCGCTGGGCAGGCGAGAACACGTGGTCCTGGAAGCGCTCCGGTATCACTTCGTACAGGAGTCCCGGTCCCATGTACTGGCCGTTCGCCAGCCACTTGCGCATGCCGTCGACCGTGGCGGGCGGCTCGACGAGGGGTTCCGGGCCGGCGTCACCACTCCACTGTCGCGACTCCTTGCCCACCGCCCCGGCCGACTCCCAGACCTTCCGCTGACGGGCGTTCTGGAACACCGGCGGCAGCGTCCTCGCCTTCCAGCGGGCCGATCCGTCGGGCTTCTGCCATGTCTCACGGTGCTCGGTGATGACGGCGGAGGTGACCTGGACGTCGTCGATACGGCTGGACAGGGCCCAGTCGTCGCCGATGAAATGCTCCGCCGTCCACGGCTTGATCCGAGTGTCGGGCTGATCGTCGATCCGGTCGGCGATCCTCTTCAGCACCTCGGCGGCCGGCTGGTCGGTGAGCTGAACCCGCAGGGGCGACGGAGTGACGGCGAGGGCGGGCTGGGTGGAGACCCCTAGGGGGTCCACCACCACGTAGGCGAACAGTCCGGCCGTGACCGCCATGGCGGCGACAGCCCACACCCATCGTGGCCGCACCCGCGGTCGGCCGACCGCACCGGTGGCAGCACGCGGGGTGCTCAGGATGGCGTCGAGCCGCGCGGGGTCGGCCGCTCGGCCCGTCCGGACCGGGTTGATCTCGCGCAGAGTCTGGTCGATGTCACGCATCCGCTCCCCCAAGAGTCGTCAAGGCTCGCTGTACGGTGTCCGCGCTGGTGGTGTCCATGTGCTTGCGCAGGCGGGCGCGGGCCCGGTGCAGGCGCACGTGGAAGGTGGCTGTCGTGCAGCCGAGCACCTTCGCCCCCTGTCCCGCCGTCAGCCCCTCCCACAAGGCCAGGCCGAGCACTTCCCTGTCCTGCTCACGCAGGGCATCGAAGGCCGCCGCGATCGCCGCCTGCCCCGCCACCGTGTCGGCGTGGTCCTCGACACGGTGACTGCCCTGCCGACCCACCGCGTCCACCAGGTTCACCCGGCGCTGATCCGACCGCCGCGTGTTCGCCATCAGGCGTCGGCCCGTCGCGTACAGCCACGGAAGAGCCGCGTCCCGGGGAACGTCCTCCCATCGCCGCCAGGCCGTCAGGAAGACTTCCGCCACCACATCGTCGACCGCGTGCGAACCGTCCAGACGGCGTCGGACGTACGCGTCGACGGCAGGGTGGTGTTCGCGGTACAGCTCCGTGAACCGTTGCTCATCTGATGTCTCCACATCCCCTCCAGTCGCGTATGTGTCCGGCAGTCGAAGATCCTTACAGCGCGATGCCGGGAATCCGGTCGCACTGCCTCACTCGCGCCGACTCGCTCCTGGCACGGCATGGGCGGAGTCGGTGCGTCGGGGGCTCGTGGGTAAGGAATATCCGGACGGTCCGTAGAGGCGTTGAGGGTGGGGCTGATGGAAAACGTAGGGCAGTGCCTGGACGAGGGCGGGTACGGCGGCGACCCGTGGGCGGGAGTGGATGCTGTCCGGCTGGCGCATGCCGCGAAGGAACAGGCCGAGCGCCCGGTACCGGGTGTCCAGGACATGGGCTCCTACTTGGCCGCCCAAGTCTCCGACGTCTCGCATCGGGAGGTGCTGGGCCCTCTGCTCGACGGGGGCGGGGCGAGCGGGGTCGTCGTGCGGCACGGCGTGGTCCTCGCCGCGTGGGGAGACCCGGAGCGGGCGGAGATGGCCTTCAGCGCCACGAAAAGCGTTCTGTCCCTGGTGGCCGGGCTGGCCTTCGACGACGGTCTGCTCCGGCTGGACGAGCCTGTGTGCCGATCGGTCGACCTGCCGCAGTTCGACGACGCAAACGCGCGGAGGATCACCTGGCGGCACCTGCTGGACCAGTCCAGCCAGTGGGAGGGCGAGCTGTGGTCCAAGCCCACCTGGGCCGACGCCCAAAGCACCCGTGAGGGAACGGAGTCAGCCGGTGGACCGCCCGGAGCGGGCTGGGCCTACAACGACGTCCGGGTGAACCTCACCGCCCTCGCGCTCACCGTCCTGCTCGGTCGGCCCCTGCCCGACGTGCTGCACGAGCGGATCATGGAACCGATCGGGGCCTCGTCCGATTGGTCCTGGCACGGCTACGCCGACTCCGCGGTCGAGGTCGACGGCCGGCGCATCGCCGTGGTGGCCGGGGGCGCCCACTGGGGCGGCGGACTGTGGATCAACGCTCTCGACCTCGCCCGGATCGGGCAACTGTGTCTGCGGAACGGGCGATGGGGCGGCCGCCGGCTGCTGTCCGCCAGGTGGTTCGAGGAGATGTGGCGGCCCTGCCCGGTCAAGCCCAACTACGGGCTCTCGTGGTGGCTGAACGACCACCGCACGGTGTGGCCCCAGGCCCCGTCCACCGGCCGCTGCGCGCGGGGAAACGGCGGCGGCCACCTGCTATGGGTCGATCCGGCAAGGGACTTGGTGGTGAGCTCGCGCTGGGGAGCGGAGGTCGAGTCGCTTCTTGCCGAGGTGTCCGCCGCGATCGAGCCGATGCCGCCGGCCTGAACACGGCACCTGGTAACTCCCGATGGCTGTGGCGCCTCGACCTGGTCGGAGGCGCCGTGGCGTCACACGCTCGGGCAGGCTCTAGCTCTGAACTCGCTGTGCAGACGGTGACGTGGATTCGTCACCGTCCATGGTGCGCCGCCGGCGTTCCCCGTCAGATGCCAACCTCGTAGACGATGTTGAACGGCGTCTGTGCCGCCCGGCGGAAACGGGTCAGGCCCGCCTCCGAGGCGACCTGGCGGGTGCGCTCCTCGCCGGCCTGGGCGCCCAGGGCGCGGCCGACCTCCTGGGACTGCGAGGCAGGCGTGCAGATCAGGGTCGAGGCGCTGTAGAAGGTGCGGCCGAGTGGGGTGAGGTTCTCCTCCAGCCGGTCGCCGGCCCACGGCTCCACGAGCATGATGCTGCCGCCCTCGGCCAGGTGCTCCTTGCTGTGCGCCAGGGCGCCGACCGGGTCACCCATGTCGTGCAGGCAGTCGAAGAACGCGATCAGGTCGTACGGCCCGCCGGTGAAGTCCTTGGCACCGGCCACCTCGAACGAGACCCGGCCCTCGACACCGGCTTCCTCCGCCAGCTCCCGGGCCGCCTCGACGGACGGCTCGTGACTGTCGAAGCCGGTCACCAGCGCGTCCGGGAACGCCTTGCCGATCATCAGGGTGGAGTGGCCCAGTCCGCATCCCACGTCGGCCGCCTTGCCGCCGGTGCGCAGCTTCTCCACCACACCGGTCAGCGCCGGGAGCCACTCGTCCACCAGGTGCGCGGCGTAGCCCGGACGGAAGAAGCGGCCGGTCCCCGCGAACAGGTCCGCGTGGTGTTCGTGCCAGCCGACACCGTGGCCGTCCCGGAAGGCGCGCGCCAGCCTTTCCTGTTCCTCGGCCGAGCCGCAGGACAGGAACGCCTGGTACCCGCCGAGCGCGAAGGCCGGGCTGTTCTCGTCGGCGAAGACGGCACCCTGTTCCGGTGTCATACGGAAGCGGTCTTCGCCGTCGTAGGTCAGGTATCCGCTGGCGGCCATCGCGGCAAGCCATTCGCGGACGTTGCGCTCGGCGGTCCGGGTGCGCTCCGCGAGCTGCCCCGGGGTGACGGCCTCGCCGTCCACGAGGGCCCGGAAGAGGCCCAGCCTCTCCCCCAGCAGGGCCAGGGGCGCCGCCGCGACCGCGCCCAGATCGGTCACGACCTTCCCGAGCAGTTCGTGCAGCTTCGCTTCGTCCACGGTGCTCATGTCGACCGACACGACCACACCTCCGATAGATCAGGCCGGACCCACAGTTCGTGGCGGAGGGAACCTCCTCTCGCCATTCGTGCGGCCGACGCTACCTCGGACCTATGGGAGATATCGGCGCAAAACACCGCACACAGCGGGCGGGCGACGCGTTATTCGCCGGCACCCGGTACCTGCGATCGCTGGCGCGCTCCCTGTGCGACCGTGCGCGCAAGGATTCCGAGCGTGGCACGCAGGCCGGCTTCCGGGATGACCGGAAAGATGCCCGTCTCACGGTACTTGTCGTCGATCTGGCTCCAGTCGTAGTACGAAGTGACCAGCGTGCCTGACTCGTTGGGCGCGAGGCGGTACCCGTACAGGTGGCGGATGGGCGGCTGGATGGTGCCCGAGATCGTCCATTCCAGGAGCGCGTCGGGTTCGTAGCGCGTGATGATCACGGTCACGTCGTAGCGGCCCATGGGGAGATCTCCGAGGGCTTCCCGGTCCATGTGGACGAGGAACTGGTCCCCTACGGCACTCACGAGGTCGCCCTCTGCGGACTGCAGCATGCCCGAGCTGTCGATGGCCACGTGGCCCTGAGGCGATCGCAGCACTTCGAAGATCGTGGACGGGGAGGCAGCCATCTGGCGCGTGACTTCAAATCGGTCCGTCGTCATGCCACACCCTTACATGCCTGCTCAGGTCAGCCTGCGGCGGGGAATCCGATACGCAGATCGACGTCCGCATCCCGATGGGGCCCCTGTCCGCACCGCCGAACCGCGCGTAGCCTGTCGCGGCATGACGCTGCTGCCGGACCTGCCTCAGAACGCGGCGCTGCTCACCCTGCTGCGGGAACAGGGCGTCGTACAGGAGCGGGGTGCCTACGCGTACGACGGGTGGGAGTTGCACACCCATCCCGATCTGGTCGAGAGGCTGGAGGACCTCGCTCCCGGATGGCCCGTCCTGGCGACGTACGGGATGCCGGTGCTGGCGGCCAAGGGCATCGCCGCGGCCGTCGCCTGGGGTACCGAGGTGCTGCTGCTTCGCCTTCCCGAAAGGCCGGCCGAGCCCCTGAAACCTGGAGCCCCCCGCCCACCCCTCACCGGTCCGGATGAGGGCTGGTACTCAGTCTGCCCCTGGCAGAGCGAGCTCCCTTCATCCGAGTCCCAGCGCCTGTTGTCGCTGCAGATCCAGCACGCGCTCACGTATGCGGCGAGCCTGTCGGACGACCACAGCACCGACTGGCGGGGGCACCCCGTGCAGGCTGCGGGCGGACGCACCGGCAACGCCAAGGCGAAGGCGAAGGGCAGACGCCCCAGCAGGAAGCAGAACCGACGGCACGGCGGACACGGACGCCAGCGCTGAGACAGCGGCTTCGTGGAGCGGAGGCACGTGGCCCGCGCCCGAAACCGGCTGCCAACACGGCTACTTCACGGCCGTGGTCAGGAAAGTCGCGGGAGCAGCCGCCTTCCCCGCCCCCTCGTGACCGTAGCCCGCTTTCTCCGCCTCTGAGATGATGCGCTCCCGAACAGGCCGCCAGGGGGGAAGTCTGGAATGGGTCAGCTCTTCGACAAAATCACCAAGCGCCTTCTGCTGACGGGGCTGGACTCGGCACTGACGAAGCACGCGGAGACCAATGACCGTGCTCTGGCCTTCCACATCGAGGTGGAGAAGGCGCTGCCGACCCTCGCGAGGATCATCGGCGAACCGTCCGACGACCTGGAAGCCTCCAGCATCCTCGGTCGCATGCACTGGCTGCGTTACTGCCTGTTGCCCGAAGGCGAGGACCGTCCCGAGTACGAAGCCGTCGTCTACTGGCTGTGGCCGGTGCGCCGGCAGCGACCCGAGAAGTTGTCGCCACACCTGCGGGAGGTCCTGGCGGAACCGGGGTACGGCCACTGCGCCACAGGGCGGCTGTCGCGGTTCGGAGTCACCGACGCCGTCGCGGATCTGGACCGGGCGATCTGGCTGCTGCGCGGTGCCGTTCGTGACCACGCGCCTCACGAGCTGTACCACCGCGACCTGCTCGCCGAAGCGCTCCGGCTCCGAGGTGAACGCACCGGTGGCCGCGACGACCTGGACGCGGCGGTGGTGTTCGCCACGGAAACACTGGCCCGCACTCCGGCGACCGGCGAGGACCGTCCCGTACACGCGTCCCGCCTCGGTCTGGCGCTGCTGACCCGATCCGCTCTCACCGGCAGCGCAGACGATCTGAAGGGGGCCGTGCTCCGCCTGCGTGAGGCGGCGAACGCTTCCTCGGAAAACGAAGACCTGGCGGCGCACACCAACAACCTGGCCATGGCAGTGCGGGCACGGGCGGAGTCGTCCGGCAGCCTCGACGACCTGGCGGAAGCGATCACGGAGGCCACCCGCTCGGTCCGAGCGTGCCGGCCGGAGAACCCTCGGTACGCGGTGGCACTGGGCAACCTGAGCAACGCACTGCGCATCCGGGGCGAGTCGACCGGTGACCGGACCGACCTGGACAACGCCGTCGACGCCGCCCGCACGGCCGTCGGACAGCCCGGACAGGCGCCCTCGGCCCAGGCCCGGCATCAGTCCGGTCTCAGCAGCGCGCTGACCGTGAAGGCCGAGATCGAGCGCGACGTGAACCTGGTCGACCAGGCCGTTCGAGCCGGCCGGGAGGCCGTGCGACTGTGCCCGGACGACCATCCCGACCTCGGACTGATCCAGACCAACGTGAGCAACACCATGCGGGTACGCGCCGAACTCGTCGGCACACCGGAGGCGATCGGTGACGCGGTGGAGGCCGCACGCGACTCCGTCTCGGCCACCCTGCCGGCCCACCAGCGGCCGTTCGCACTGACCAATCTGGCCAACGCCCTCCTGAGCCGGGCCATGTCCGCCCCGGAGCGGGCGCCGCAGGACAGCGACGCGGCGGTGGAGGCGCTCGTCCGGGCCGCCGGACTCCTGACTCCCGGGCACCCGTTCGCCACGACGGTCCAGCACAACCTGGGCAACGCCTACCGCGTGCGGTTCGGCCTCTCGGCCCGGAGCCAGGACATGGAGGCCGGGGTCGCCGCGTACCGGCTGGCCGCCGCGTCGCCGTCGCCCGGTCAGGCCGTCGTCGCCGCGACGGGATGGGGCTGGCTGGCCGGACTGGCCGGCCGGTGGGAGCTGTCGGCCGAGGGGTACCGGAGGGCGGGCGAACTGGTCGGCCTGACGGCGCCTCGGACGATCGCCCTGATCGACCGCGAGTTACGGCTCGCCAAGGTGGAGGGAGCTTCGTGGTCGGCGACGGCCGCCCTGCTGAATGCCGGGGACGTCGACACCGCCGTGGCGCTGTTCGAGCGGATGCGCGGTGTCCTGATCGGACAGGCTCTGGACGAGCGGCCTGATCTGACCGGGCTGCGACAGCATGACGCCGGCCTCGCCGACCGCTTCACCACCTGCCGCGCTGCACTGCGGCAACTCGACGCGAGCACCGCGAGCAGCCGTTCGACACTCGGTCCGGGCAGCGCCCGCTTCTCCGCCGCACGGCACCAGCGCATCGGAGAGGAGCTGGCGGCCGTCGTCGGGGAGATTCGCGCCATCCCCGAGTACGCCGACTTCCTGAAGCCGCCGCCTCTGCCGGAACTGCTGTCCTCGCTCCCGGACGGTCACACCGTACTGGTCAACTGCTCGGCGCTGCGCTGCGACGCGATCGTGGTGAGCCGCGACGGCATCCGGCCCCCGGTGCCCCTCCCGGACCTGACCGTCGCCTCCGCCGTCGAGCATGCGGCGTCCCTGTTCGATGCCGTCGAAGAGGTCGAACGGGCCGCCGGTCCCGCGCTCGCACCCGCTGCCCAGGCCAGAATCACCGAGACGCTCGAATGGCTGTGGGACACCATCGCAGAGCCCGTCCTGGAGTCGCTGGACACCCGGCCGGACGACGGCCCCGCACGCATCTGGTGGTGTCCGTCCGGGGCCGTGTCGTTCCTCCCCCTCCACGCGGCCGGGCATCACGACACGCGCTTCGACGCCCGGCCACGGACCGTCATCGACCGGGCGGTCTCGTCGTACACCCCCACCTTGCGGGCCTTGGCCCACGCGGCACGCCCGGCCGCTCCCGGCACCGCCGTGACGCCGGTGCGCGTCGCGGCGATCGGTGTCCCGCACATCGCCGGCGGGCCGCTCGCGGATGGCCGTGCGCTGCCCGATCTGGCGGGCGCCCAGGCCGAAGTGGAGTGGCTGAGCGCCTTGTTCGGGGAGCGTGCCGATGTCCTCTCCGGGCCGGACGTCACGTTCTCGGAGGTGGTGGCCCTGCTTCGCCGCGCCCCGTGGGTCCACTTCGCGTGTCACGGCATCAGCGACGTCGTCGAACCGTCGGCCAGCCGTCTGCTGCTCCCTGATCACCTGACCCGTCCGCTCGCGGTGCCGGAGATCGCCGCACTCCCCCTCGATCACGCCGAGTTCGCCTTCCTGTCCGCCTGCCGGACCGCCGCGGGTTCCTGGCGGCTCCCGGACGAGGCCCTGCACCTGGCGTCCGCCTTCCAGGTCTCGGGCTACCGGCAGGTCGTGGGAACCCTGTGGCCCGTGGACGACGAGCACATCAGCGGGCCGGTCCGGACCGTGTACGAGCGCCTGGCGGCCGACGGTGACCCGGACGGGGCGGCGACCGCTCTGCGCGAGGCGGTCCTGCGGCTTCGCGGCCTGTGGAGTAGGGCTCCCTCGGTGTGGGCAGGGTACGTCCACTCAGGTGCGCCCGCACGCCAGCGCTGACCGGTCGTCACGGGCCGGACCCCAGGAGGAGCGACCCGTATGGAATCGCCACACGGAGTGCTTGAGGCCGCCCGCTCGATCCGCCCCTACCTCGCCGAGTTGGTCGGTCCCGTCGCCGCGCCGCCGCTGGACGCCCGGCTGGCGGACGCGCTGGCCGGCATGCCGCGGGACCCGGTCGCCGCGTCCGAGGCCGTCGAGCGGCTGCGCGAGGCGCTGTTCGCCGACCCGGCGACGCGGTCGTTCACCGAAGCGCTGCTCGAGGACTCGCCGCGTTTCCGGCCTGTCTACGTACGCCCGAGCAAGGGGAGCAGGGGCGGCGACGGGCCGCCGCCCTCCGCCGCGGGCGACGTCGGGCCCATCGAGGCCGAGCGCTTCGACTGCCCCCAGGGGAACGACTACACCTGGTACCGCGAACAGGTCGGCTCACCGGTGCCGGAGTGCCCGACGCACAGCGTGCCGGTGGAACCGGAGGAAGGGCGGCGGTGACAGGTGCGTTCCACTCGGCGGTCGCCGGGCGGCTCGCCGCTTCCTGGGCCCAACTGTCCGTGCAGGCGCTGGCGTTCTGGCTGACGGCCGGGGCGACCTGGCTCGCCGGGCGGCACAGCCTGGCCCCTCTGCGGGACGCCGCCAAGGCGCTCGACCACCAGACGCCCGTCGCCCAGGGCGGAATCCTGCTGGCCGGACTGCTGACGGTGGGAGGATCCGCACTGCTCGTGCAGCAGGCGGCACGGCCGGTGCTGCGGGTTCTGGAAGGGTACTGGCCCCGCTGGGGATGGCCCGTGCGCAGGCTGTTGACGGCACGGCACGTGCGCCGGGCCGAGCGGGACAAGGCCCGTTGGCAGGACCTTCACCCCCGAGTGGTGACGGTCGGTTCCGCAGGCCCCGCCAGTCGCCCGACCCCGAGGGAGTTGGAGGAGTACGGGCGGTTGGAACGGCGCCGCCGGTCACGCCCCTCGGCCGCCGAGTGGTTCATGCCCACGAAGGCGGGCAACATCCTGCGGGCGGCCGAGCGGCGCGTGCGCGACAAGTACGGACTCGATGCCGTGGCCCTGTGGCCGCCGCTGTGGCAGGTACTGCCCGACCACGCTCGGCAGGACGTCGGCAGAGCCGGCGCCGAGCTGGAGCGGACCGTCACTGCGATGATCTGGGCCGTGCTGCTGTGCGTGCTGTCGCCATGGGCACCCTTGGCGGCTCCGATCGGCATCGTGGTCTGCGCGGCGGCACTCTTCGGCGGCCTTCCCGTGCGCGCGAGGTTCTTCGCCGAGATGATCGAGACGATGTTCGATCTGCACCGGCCAGCGCTGTACCGACAGTTGCGCTGGCCGTTGCCCCGCGACCCGCGCGACGAACAGACCGCGGGCCGTCAGCTCACCTCATATCTGTGGCGGGGTTCGGACCGTGCCGAACCCGTGTTCACCGATGCGGAGGCCGGGCCGTCCTGAGCGCGGGCGGACAGGACGGCCCCGCGTCAGCGCAGGCTCTGCACCGCCTTCTCCAACCGGCCCATGCCCTCCTTGATGCGCTGGTCGCCACGGGTTTTCAGGGACTGATCGACGAACGGTTTCTTCTGCGCCGCCATGTAGTCACCGAAACCGGCGGCGATATGGACCACACCGGCCACGGCGTGCCCCAACGCGGCAAACGGACGTGCCAACTTGACCCCCGACGAGCACGGTCTCGACACGAACGCGTCGCATCGACTGGGACGATCCCTGGTGAGGTTGTGGCCCACTGCGGACGCGCATAACCGACAGGACGCACGAATACGCACATCGTCGCATCATCGCCAGGTCGACTGTCGTACAGGGAGTGCGCTCACGCCGCCAGAGCACCGATGCGCCTACTCTAAACGTCGCCCGGTTTCCTACACCAGCTCCTGTTCACCGGCGGGGTCCGGCGCACGCTGGCGCTCTCCTACGAGCCGAAGCAACTGGACGCCGCCCTGCGGGACGTCCAGCGCAAGAAGGCCAGCGTCATCAGCACCACACGTCCGTGGTGCGCGCAGTGGCACGAGCACCCGGAGGCCGTCGCCCGGCTCCCGTCGTTGCGGACACTCTCGGCTACCACGACAAGACCACCACCCGCCTGCTCAACGAGACCGGAGGGACGTGGAGCCGATACGCCGCTGGAAATCACACACGGGCACCAGCAGGCTGGGTTCCACGGGGAACTGGTGGCAGCTGAACACGAGAGTCCACCAGCAGCGCGGCATGGTCCGCGCTGGTCGGTCCCTCAATGGGATGGCCCCCGAGTACTGCCGGTAGTGGGTGGGGGCTGGCCCCACCCCGGTCAACCGGACAGCCGGATGGCCGGGAGAACACCGTGTCAGCGAGCGTGGGGCTGTCCCGAGCAAGTCGCCTACAGAGAAGGCAAGATCGTGCGCATTGTCACTGTCACCGCCGTCGCACTGGCCTTCGCCGGCCAAGCCGCGCCGGCCGCCACCGCTCACCAGCCGACCACCGACGGAATCTGGCGCATGGACGGCTACGGCACAGTGCTGTTAATCCGGAACGGATCCTTCCAGGAGTACCAGACCACCGCCGTCAGCTGCCTCAAGGGCGACTCCGCGCAGCGGACCGGCCCCGGCACCTACACCACGCCCGACGGCACCGTCCTCACTGTGCGTGCCCAAGGAGGCCGCGACCGCGGGTCCATGCGGGTGGACGGCTCCGTCGGCGAGCGGAACCTGCGCCGGATCCCGGAGTTGCCCGACGCCTGCATGCGTCCGGCCCCCAAGGGGCAGCTCGCTGCCTTTGACGTCTTCTGGCGGTCCTTCGAGGAGAACTACCCCTTCTTTGCCGCCAAGGGCATCGACTGGCACGCCGTACGCGACCAATACCGGCCCAAGGTGCACGCGAAGACGACCAGGGACGAGCTCTACGCCGTGTTCAGCGAGATGGTCAAGCCGCTCTACGACTCCCACGTCGCCGTTCAGGACGGCGACCGCGTCTTCGCGCAGGTCCGCCCCGGCACCGTCGTGCCCACCCAGGAGTTGGACACCAAGGTCAAGAAGTTCATCGTGGCGCACGACCTCAAGGACGCCCGGAACCTGCAGGACTTCGCCAACGGGCGGATCACCTACGCCGACCTCCCCGGTGGACAGGGCTATCTGCGGATCTCCGGCTTCGGCGGATACGCGGGCGATGGCGCCCCCTACGCAGCCCAGTTGGCCGAGCTCGACAGGGCGCTGGATACGGTCCTCAGCCAGGAGCGCACCCAGCGCCTGAAGGGCCTGGTCATCGACCTGCGGATCAATGGCGGCGGCTCCGACTCCCTGGGAATCCATATCGCCGAGCGCCTCACCGACACCCCCTACGTCGCCTACTCCAAGCGGGCCCGCAACGACCCCGCCGACCCCACCCGGCACACCCGCCCCCAGCCCGCGTATGTCACGCCTGCCCAAGGCCCCCGTTACACCGGGCCGGTCGCCGTGCTGACCGGCGGCTCGACCGTCAGCGCGGGGGAGACCTTCACCCAAGCCCTCATGGACCGGCCCGGCAAGACGGTCCGGATCGGGCAGCCCACACAGGGCGTCTTCTCGGACGTCATGCAGCGCAAGCTCCCCAACGGCATGTCGGCCTGGCTGCCGAACGAGGAGTTCCTGACCCGCTCGGGCAGGACCTTCGACGGCACAGGCATTCCTCCGCACCTCACCGAGCCGGTCTTTACCAAGGACGAGTTCGACAAGAAGAGAGACTCGGCCTTCGACGGGGCTCTGAACGTCCTGCAGAACTACGGCGGCACCACAAGCTGACGCAGGAGCAGCGGGACTGGGGGACAACCCGCTGCTGATCACGGAAAGTCACCACCACGCTCAGCAGCACCGACAACTCGCGACAGTTGAATACGCGAGCCCACCAGTACTGGGGTCCCAGTCGAGATGACGACTGGGCCATCGCAGGTCTTCACCCGCCCAGAGCTCTCGAAGCCGTCGAAGCCGACGGCCTCCGCCTCTGCCGGACCGGGATCGGCCAGACCCCCTACCTCTCGGACGAGACGGGCCTGCGTCCTAAGAGGTCGTTTCTTATGGCGTGATCGTTCCTTGAACCGTGCGTGACGGACCTGATTGAGCGTTTGGTGCCGGACGAGTTGTGGGTGCTGTTCCGGCGGGTGGTACCGCCGACGGAGGTCATACGTCCGCAGGGTGGTGGCCGGCGTCGGGCGGGTGACCGCGAAGCATTGGCCGCGATCATTTTCGTGGCGACCTCGGGCTGCACCTGGCGGCAGCTGCCGCCGGTGTTCGGCCCGAGCTGGCAGACGGTCTACCGGCGCTTCGCTCAGTGGAGCCGGGCCCGGGTCTGGGCCCGGCTCCACCGCGTCGTCCTCGACGAACTCGGCGCTCGCGGGGAACTGGACTGGTCGCGCTGCGCGATCGACTCCGTCAGCATGCGGGCTGCAAAAGGGGGCCTCTGACGGGACCGAATCCGACCGACCGTGGCAAGCCTGGATCGAGAATCCACTTGATTACCGACCGGAACGGACTGCCGCTCTCGCTGGGCGTTTCCGGCGCGAACATGCACGACAGTCTCGGCCTTGAACCGCTCGTGCGGGGCATCCCACCGATCCGGTCCCGGCGAGGACCTCGCCGACGGCGCCCCGGCAAGCTCCACGGAGTCAAGGGCTAGGACTACGACCATCCGCGCCGCTGGCTTCGCAAACGCGGCATCCGCCACCGCATCGCACGCAAGGGCATCGAGTCCTCGCAGCGGCTAGGCCACCACAGGTGGGTCGTCGAGAGGACCGTGTCATGGCTCGCAGGCTGCCATCGGCTCCATCGCCGATACGAGCGCAAGGCTGAACACTTCCTCGCCTTCGTCGGCATAGCCGCAGCCCTCATCTGCCACCGCCGCCTCACCAAATGAAACGACCTCTAAGGACTTGGTGTGGCCTGCTGCAGGAGTTCGATGCCCAGTTCGTCGGTACGGTCGGCTTGTCCGGTGAGGCGGTGGACCAGTACCCATCTGCCGTCCGGCGTGGCACCGGCGAAAACGGAGGCGTCACCGGTGGCACCGTTGTGCCAGAGCACGGTGCCGGCTCTCTGCCAGGACAAGGCGGGCTCCCCCAGTTCCTGTTCTACGAGGAGCTTGGTCACCAAGTGAGCGGTGGCCCGCGGGGTGGCCCAGAGCCCGCCTGCGGGCAGGATAGCGCCTGTCATGGTCCAAGGACGACGTGGGCGGCCGAACAGCCTGCGGCTGTGGAGGCACCTGTCCGGCGGCGGAGCGCTCGTTATATCGGTGATGTCCAGAGGGGCAAGGACGTAAAGATCCAGAAGGTCTTGGTAGGACATTCCTGCGGCGGAAGTCAGCGCGGCTCCGAGGATGGCGTATCCGAGGTTGGAGTATTCCTCGGTTTGGCCCGGGGCAGCGGTGGTGAAAGCGTCCAGTCTCTGGAGCACGGCATGCAGGGCGGCATCGTCGAAGGCGGCGTACGGGTCGCGCCGTTTCACCTGCGGGGGGAGCCGTGGCAGGCCGGAAGTGTGCTGGGCAAGATGCCTCAAGGTGATGCCGGTTCCCCTCGGAACGGGCAGGAACTGCTCCAGTGGGGTATCCAGTTGGAGCACACCGCGCGCGGCCAGCTGGGCCAGCGCGGTTCCGGTGAGTGTCTTACTCAGAGACCCGATCTGGACGTATGCGTCAAGATCATGTCCATGCAGGGCTTGGGGGGCTTGGCTGCTGCTGAGGATGCAGGTGGCGATGGGGCGCATAGGAGGCTTTCAGCGGAGGGGACGGGGAAGCGAGCGAGAGCAACAGCACCGCCGCAGAACACTGTCCCTCCGTCGAGCAGGAGGACTTCCCTGTCCAAGCGCGGAAGGTGGGTCCGTATCAGAGGTTCGGGGAGAGACTGCCAGGGGGCGGCGGGCATCTGGGGTCGGGCGCGAACGTGGATTTGCTGAATCGCGGCCTGGCAGAAGCCGCAGTCTCCATCGAAGACCAGTAAGGGGCGCTGCGCGGGGGCACCGTCCAGGGCAGTGTCGTCCACGGGGAGGAGTTCCTCTCGTTCATGAGGAGCGGGGCGGCGGGGGGCGCGTTGTGGGGCGGCAGTCGCAAATGGCTGGGAAGGCAGCTCTCTCATCCGGCTCGTAGCCAGCTCCCGAGAAGGGGCTCCCGGTGCCTCGAGGGCGGTACCGCGGAGAGCTACCAGTCTCCGTTCCATCAATCTGACATGGCGGCGGGCGAGGAGGTGCGCGAACGAAGCGTGCGAGCAGCCCGTGCGAGATGTCGACCTCGGCTGTGTGTAGACGCTTGAGGCACCCAAAAAACTGACGCCTTGTATTCGTTGCCACCGGCGGCAATCACCACGGTCCTCTCGGCCAGGCTGCCGGGAACCGACGCGTTGAGGGCTGCCGCGGCGACACTCGCGGCACGGGCCTTCCATCGGGCGGCAGTTGAAGGAACCGGTGCCTCGGTCACCCGCAGATCCGTCACGTCGGACCAGGACCGTTGCAGCAGGTGGGGCCAGGACGACCTGCGGGGCCTGCGGGCGAGAGAAGTACGCCAAGTGCCGGCGAACGCGAGGGCGTACCCAGGTACGTCTCTCCCTGCGGGTGATGCTGGGGCGACATAGATTCCAATTCAGCTCTCTGCTCTTGGACGGCAGCCGGGAGGCGGCCGGTGCCGGAGCTCCCGAACTGGTCGGCAGTTTTGACTGGGCTGCAGGCCCGTGCGGATGCGGCCGGTTTGATCACTTGGGACGTGAACGTCGACTCCACCATCTGCCGGGCCCATCAGCACGCGGCCGGTGCCCGGCGGGACAGCCGAGCCCAGCAGGCGCCGCCTGGCGGCAAGCGGTCAGAACCCGACGACCATGGTCTGGGCCGGTCTCGCGGGGGCTGGACGACGAAGATTCACCTGGCCTGCGAGCAAGGGCAGAGGCCGTTATCGCTGCTGATCACAGCAGGGTGCGGGGCGACAAGGCGTATTCGTCGCGCGCGAACCGTGCATACCTACGTGGGCGCGGGATCCTCTGCACGATCCCGGAACCTGCCGATCAGGCCGGCCACCGCAAGCGCCGGGGAACGGCTGGCGGGCGGCCTCCGGCCTTCGACCGCGAGGACTACAAGGCCCGGCACGCGGTTGAGTGCGGCATCAACCGGCTGAAACGGAACCGGGCGGTGGCGACCCGGTTCGACAAACTTGCGGTCCGCTTCGAGGCGACGATCCTCATCGCAGCTATCAACGAATGGCTCTGACCTGGCGTGCGTTCTATCCCCTTTCGCGGGTGCCCGCAGCGATCACTTCGCTCGTTGGGAGGCACTCAATCGACCTGGGTTCGATGGTGACGATGACAGGCTCACCTCGCTCGACAACTGATAGGCCGGGCGAGGTGAGCCTGTTGGTGCGACGAACCAACGAATCTCCGGGCTGGTCTCGCGGGACAGCCCGGAGAGCAGTCAGCTGAGCCGGGTTGTGGCGTACGCCTCGATGGCGTCGCGCTGGTAGACGGCCAGGCCCGGTGCGATCGCCTCGTACGCGGCGCGCCAGGCGCTGTTGTCCACGCAGGAGCGTCCGATGGTGCGGTACTCCTCGGCGGATACGGGCCGCAGTTCGGTCATGGCCTGGTACTGGGCGTCGATCTGGGCCTGCACGGGCGCGGCGTCGGCCGGGTGGCCAGCGGCCATCAGGTCGGCCAGCAGGATCATCTGTGTCGTGCGCTCGCGCTGTCCGGCCTCGATGTCCTGCGGGGTCATTGCGGCGACCGAGCGGGCGACTTCCTGGGCGTGCTCGGGGAAGTCGCGCAGGCTCTCCTGGTACTGGGAGGGCTGGATGCCCTCGAACAGGTTCTCCGGTCGGTTGATGGTCATGGGATTGCCGTCCTTCCTGGACTGTTCCAGTTCGGCGATCGTGCGGGAGACGGTGCCGGCCAGGGCGTCGAGCCGGTCACGCTCGGCGAGCAGCCACCGGTGGTGGCCGCGCAGGGCGTCCACCTCGTCGACCTGCTCGGCCAGGATCCGGCCGACCTCGACAAGCCCCACGCCCAGTGCCCGCAGTACGAGAATCTGCTGCAGCCGCAGCAGCTGGTGCTCCCCGTAGTAGCGGTGGCCGTTCGCCCCGATCCGGGCGGGCGGCAGCAGGCCGACCTCGTCGTAGTGCCGCAAGGTCCGGGCGGTCACACCCGACATCCGAGCGACCTCCGCAATAGGCCAGTCCATCGCCCTCTCCCTCACGATCGCGTCACAGGGCCGACTTCTCCGGCCCTGTTAAGGACGGTAGAAGCTGCCGCAGCGGCAACCGCAAGCCCGCACCCTCACGATCTGGATGACGGCCCGTGACTTTCCCCGACGGCCCCACCCAGCACACCAGCAATTTTCAAAACACGGCCTAGCCGACACTGCCGCTTAGACACGCCGATCAACCTCGAACCAAGTTACTTTGCCGACGCTCAGCCGGGTCGCGCCCCAGCGCCGGGCCAGCTTGTTGACCAGGTACAGGCCGCGGCCGCCCTCGTCGGTGGCTCTCGCCTGGCACAGCCGGGGCAACTGCGGCACGTCGTCACCGACCTCGCAGCGCAGCACGTCCGTGCGCAGCAGCCGCAGCGTCACCGGACGCGTGGTGTAGCGCACCGCGTTGGTGACCACCTCGCTGACCAGCAGCTCCACCGAGTCCGTCAGCTCCTCCAGGCCCCAGTCGGCCAGCGCCGCACGGGCCAGCCGGCGTGCCTTGCCCGGCGCCGCGTCCTCCGCGTCCAGCGACCAGCACTTCACATCGCTGGACGCGATCCCCTCGAAGCGGGCCGCGAGCAGGGCGATGTCGTCGTCCCGGTCGCCCGGGCCGAGCATGTCCAGCACCTCGTCGCACAGGGCTTCCAGCGGCGGCGGGTGGTCGGGGCCGGTCAGTTGCGCGGTCGCGGTCAGCCGCTCCCGCAACTGCTCTATGCCCGTCCACACGTCCCGCAGCCGGGACTCCACCAGGCCGTCGGTGTACAGCAGCAGCGTGGCTCCGGCGGGCGCGTCCAGCTCGACCGCCTCGAAGTCCACCCCGCCCACGCCGATCGGCGCGCCCGGCGGCACCCGCAGCACCTCCGCGGTCCCGCCCAGAAGGGCTTCGCCGAACGCGTGGGCAGGGCCGTGCGGGCAGGATCGTGGACGGTGGAGGTACGCAACCGAGCGCATCACCAGGTCGCCTGCCATCTCGTCCACTTCAGCCGACACAAGGATGGTCTCTGGCTCTTCGGAGAGGCAGCAAGTCTGGCCCAGGTCGAATGGCGCCGGGCCTGCGTCCCGCCAGCCCGCAGCGACACGCTTATCGACACGTTCGAGGACGAGGAGCAGGAACGCAAGACGCAGTGGATCAAGAGGATCAAGAAGAACGTGGAAGATCTTCTTGGCCAGCACGACAGCTTCGTAGTCGATCACCATCAGGCCGAGGTGATGGCCGGTGTCCTCGGTCAAGCCCGAGCTCTTCACGTTCGAGCTGCCATCCAGGAGCTCTACAAGAGCGGCAAAAACGCCTGCAACGGCGTCGGAGACGTCCGTCAGCTCCGCGTCACACGAGCTCCCTGAGAGGTGTCCCGTAAGTGGGATTCAGCGGTCGGCGAGGTCAGAGGAAGCACAGCGGCACGTTCTTCTCGTGGCCCCATGAACGGCCGGACAGGTCCTAGGAAGTCACGGTATAGCGACGGCATTCGCGCAAGGTTCAGCAGTAGCGGATGATGCTCCCTCAGCACCAGAACGATCATGGGGGGACCATGAGAAGTCGTACAGCAGCGTGCGCAGTGTTGCTCATCGCAGCCACCGCAACCGCCTGTGGCAGCAGCGGGCAGCCCGCACCGCGGATCACCATCACCAGGACGGTGACCGCATCGCCGAACGCTGAGACCGCCGCCGGCCCGAACGACGGCGTCCTCAGGATGGGCGCGAAGAAGGCCATCGACGACGTCGAGAACAACGTCCACACCACCGTCCAGGCCGTGGAATACCAGCAGCCCTACAAGGGACCGCAGCCGCAGAAGCCCGAGGACTTCCAGGGCGGAGACACCTGGGCAACCGCGAGCGTCAAGGTGTGCAACGTCAGCGGCGCAGACATCACCGTCGATCAGACCGTCTGGTCCCTGGCCTACGAGGACGGCACCAGCGTCGAGATCACAGGCAGTACCGGCGGAGACATGCCCAAGCCGGAGTACCCGATGGGCAAAACCGTGAAGCCCGGACGCTGTGCCGC
The DNA here is from genome assembly GCF_022846655.1 of Streptomyces seoulensis. NCBI lineage: Bacteria > Bacillati > Actinomycetota > Actinomycetes > Kitasatosporales > Streptomycetaceae > Streptomyces > Streptomyces seoulensis. The sequence goes on along the minus strand of NZ_AP025667.1, from coordinate 3,001,229 downwards.
CGGCCTCGTTACGTTCCCCGTGTCCAGCAAGAAGCGGCCCGAGCGAGTCGTCTACGAGCCCGATGGCGCCGAACCCGTCGAGTGGTCTGTCCCCAAGGCATAGAAGGAAGGGGGGCGCCCGTGAGCGGCAATCCGCACCGCGGGCGCCCGCCTCACCGTCACACAGAGAGCTCTCGGCCTGCCCCGCGCTGGATCTGCGGCGGCAACATCCCACCAGCGTGGTCGAGCGTCGTCACGCTCTCTCCGAATCCCGTCCTGAACGTCAAACTGGGTCAAGCGTCGAGTTCGGAGCCGTGGAGGCCCTCATGAAACGAGCATCCGCCGTGCCTTGTCTGCTCGGAGTCTTCGCCCACCCGGACGACGAATCCCTTCTCGCGGGCGGCGTCCTAGCCCAGCACGCCGCAGCCGACGCACGCACCGCGGTCGTCACCGCCACCTGGACGGCGAACAGCCACCGAGCCACCGAACTCACCAACGCCCTCGCCATCCTGGGCGCCGGCACACCACGACTGCTCGGCTACGCCGACGCCCGCAACCCCACCTCGGCACCCGACGGAGCCGTACGCCTCATCGACGCGCCCCTGGACGAGGCCGTCGGCCGCCTGGTCGCGCACATCCGCGAGGTCCGGCCCGACATCGTGATCGGCCACGACGCCCTAGGCCAGCTCACCGGGCACCCGGACCACCGGCGCGCCCATCAGATCACCCTCCTCGCCGTCGAGGCCGCCGGCTTGCCGCACCTGTATCCCGCCGCCGGCGAGCCCTGGCAACCGGCCGCCCTGTACACGGCCACGCACGCCGAATCCGGCCTCGGACGTCTCGGCCCGCTCCTTCAGAGCGTGGGCAAGACGCTCCTCGCGGTACCGGACGCGTACGTGACCACAACCGTCGACGTCTCACCGTGGGCCACAGTGAAATGGTCCGCGATCCTCGCGCACCGCGGAGAAGTCGCCCGTGAGCGGTCCCTGCCCGGCCTGCTCGCCCGCCTGCCCGAAGCCGAACGCACCGAGATCATCCGCACCGAGTGCTTCACCCGGCTCTCCCCCGGCCCCTCGCCGGGCGATACGCGCCGACTCATGGCCTGACCGAGCCCCGCCCTTCTCTACAGCCCCCTGCAGAGAAGGGATGATGGTCACCGTCCCTGGTCGCCGAGCAGACGACGCGCATCCACCGGGCTGCAGGGCCGATGCGCACACCGGCGGCCGCCTGGTCGTCGGAGAGCGAGGCTGGCTCAGCTTGCAGACGCCAGGAGGGCGCCGGGGCGAGGGCAGGCGTGGACCGGGCGGCCGAAGCGGGGCTGGTGCGAGCCAGCGGCCGCCGAGTACCACTGTGCAGCCAAGCTGAGCGAATGAGCGGGGGGGGCAGGATGGCCGCCGGGGCCAGGATCTACTCTTGACCGGGAATGTCGCGGTGAATCAGGCTGACTGTCTCCTGCTCTGGCACCCGAACCAACCTCATGGCCCGTCGCTGGTGTCGGTGGGCCGGACGTGAGAAGGCTATCCGCGCGAGCAGCAGAACCACTTCCCTTCAGCAAGACGACCGGCCGGTGGCCCCGCTCGTCCCTTATGCGGGGCTCGTAACGGGGTTGGTTGACCTGCATCGCACTACGCTGCGGTGCTGGTCGCATGGATGGGGAGCAGGTTCGGTGATGCTTCTTCAGCTCCTTCCCTGCCGGGGCCCCTACGCGGGGAGCAGGCCCCGTGAGCTGCCGCTTTACTCGGACTGGGGACCTATTTTTAGAACTTCCAATGAAACCGGCTTTTTCGTAACAAGGCCCGCCACACCGGCCATTTTCCGCATAGCGCCCACGCACTCACCGCCAAGATCACCCAAATGGCCGATGCGGAGTTTACTGGGGCAGAGAGCGATTCTGTCGGATCGGCGCACTCACTGCACGGCCCGCGCTTCTCGAATCCCCTGCAGGTCGAGCGCAGCAGGAGACACCACGCGATGCTTGAGCTGACCCTGCCCCACGCACGACGGAGACAAGCGGAGCGAGCACAAGCACCTGTCCCCCTCCACGTGACCTTCGCAGCCGCAAGGTCGATACTGCCGACAGTAGTACTGCGATCCCGACGTCACGGACCACCCACCGACACCTGACGACCCATCACGAAAGTCAGCACGAAGTCAGCATCAGGACCGCCGGAGCCCGCCTCAGGCCACCAAGGACCACCAAGATCAAAAAGCGAGCTCACCCAATCTGACCAGCGAAGACGCTGCTCAGAGGCCCGCCTGCTAGCCTCACCAGGAGACACCGATGAAGATGTTGATCAACGTCCCCGAGACCGTGGTGGCGGATGCGCTGCGGGGGATGGCTGCCGCGTATCCGGATCTGAACGTGGACGTGGAAAACCGGGTGATCGTCCGCCGGGACGCGCCCGTGGCCGGGCAGGTGGGGCTCGTCTCCGGGGGCGGGTCGGGGCATGAGCCGCTGCACGGCGGGTTCGTCGGGCCGGGCATGCTCGCGGCGGCCTGTCCGGGAGAGGTGTTCACCTCGCCGGTGCCGGACCAGATGGCGCGGGCCGCGGCCGCCGTGGACAGCGGGGCCGGGGTGCTGTTCATCGTGAAGAACTACACCGGCGACGTGCTCAACTTCGACATGGCCGCCGAACTCGCCGAGGACGAGGGCATCCAGATCGGCAAGGTCCTCGTCAACGACGATGTCGCGGTCACCGACAGCCTCTTCACCGCCGGCCGGCGCGGCACCGGTGCGACCCTGTTCGTGGAGAAGATCGCGGGCGCGGCGGCGGCCGAGGGGCAGCCGTTGGAGCGAGTGGAGGCCATCGGCCGCCAGGTCAACGACAGCTCGCGGAGCTTCGGCGTGGCCCTGAGCGCCGTCACCACCCCGGCCAAGGGCTCCCCCACCTTCGATCTTCCGCCCGGCGAGCTGGAGTTGGGCATCGGCATCCACGGTGAGCCGGGGCGGGAGCGGCGCCCGATGATGACCTCCGGGGAGATCGCGGACTTCGCGGTGAACGCCATCCTGGAGGACATGCCGCCGCGTGGCCCGGTGCTGGTCCTGGTCAACGGCATGGGGGCCACTCCGCTGCTGGAGCTGTTCGGCTTCAACGCCGAGGTGCAGCGGGTGCTGGCGGAGCGGGGTGTGGCCGTCGCCCGCACGCTCGTCGGCAACTACGTCACCTCCCTCGACATGGCGGGCGCCTCCGTCACGCTGTGCCAGGTCGACGAGGAACTCCTGCGGCTGTGGGACGCGCCGGTGCGGACCCCCGCACTGCGCTGGGGTATGTGATACGGCGGAGGCAGTGGTCAACATCCCTACCAGCCAAGGAGATCCAGTGCTCGACGCCGACTTCTTCCGCCGTTGGATCACGGCTGCCGCCGCGTCCGTGGACCGGGAGGCGCAGCGGCTCACCGCTCTCGACTCGGCCATCGGCGACGCCGACCACGGCAGCAACATGCAGCGCGGTTTCACGGCCGTGCTCGCCACCCTGGAGAAGGAGGCGCCGGACACTCCGGGTGCCGTGCTGACGCTTGCCGGGCGCCGGCTCATCTCCACGGTCGGCGGCGCGTCCGGACCGCTGTACGGCACGCTGCTGCGCCGGGCCGGGAAGGCGCTCGGGGAGGCGCCCGAGGTCAGTGAGGCGCAGTTGGCGGAGGCGTTGCGGGCCGGGGTGGACGGGGTGACGGCGCTCGGCGGGGCCGCGCCCGGCGACAAGACGATGCTGGACGCGCTGATCCCGGCCGTGGACGCGCTCGGCGACGGCTTCGACGCCGCGCGCCGGGCCGCCGAGTCCGGTGCGGTGGAGACGACCCCGATGCAGGCCCGCAAGGGCCGGGCGAGCTATCTCGGGGAGCGCAGCATCGGTCATCAGGACCCCGGTGCCACCTCGTCCGCCCTGCTGATCGCGGCGCTCGTGACGGCCGCGGAAGGAGCTTCCGATGAGTGAGGAACAGCGGGTCGGGATCGTGCTGGTGTCGCACAGCGCCGAGGTCGCCGAGTCGGTGGCCGGACTGGCGAAGGCCCTGGCAGGCGGTGCCACGGCCGTACCGGTCGCCGCGGCGGGCGGTACGGAGGGCGGCGGTTTCGGCACCAGCGCGGAGCTGATATCCGCGGCGGCCGCCGCCGTGGACCAGGGCGCGGGGGTCGCGGTACTCACCGACCTGGGCAGCGCGGTGCTGACGGTGAAGGCGCTGCTCGCCGAGGGCGACGAACTCCCCGACGCCACCCGTCTGGTGGACGCGCCGTTCGTCGAGGGCGCGGTGGCCGCCGTGGTGACGGCGGCCACGGGTGCCGATCTGGACGCGGTGGTGGCCGCCGCGACGGAGGCGTATGCCTACCGCAAGGTGTGAGCGCCGGGCCGGCTCCCATCACGGGGGCCGGCCCGCACACCGTCAGCCTGTGCGTCCGACGAACTTCCTGGCCAGTTCCTCCCCCTTGGCCACCGCGTCCCCGTGGTCCTCGATGGGACGCGCCCGCGCGTCACGGAAGACGATGTACGTGACGCCGGACGGGGTGCCGCCGTCGCGCGGGTCGGGGTCGATGCCGAGGGCGCGGGCGGCGGCGTAGGAGGCTTCGCCGATGAGGTCGCGGGGACCGGTGTCGCCGACGACCGCGTATGTCACCCGGTCGCGGTAGAGCACGGCGGCCACGGAACCGCCCCGGACGCCGTGGGCACTGTGGTCCCAGATGGCGCTGGTGGGCGGGATCACGATGTAGGGCAGCCGCTCGGCGTCGAGCGGGCGGCCGTCGGACTGCGGGAAGGCGGTGGCCGGGGAGAAGTAGGGGTCGGTGCGGCGGTTGCAGCGGGTGCCGGGCCGGCCGTCGCAGTCGATGTCCAGGTCCGCCTTCCAGAACACGGCGTCGCGGGTGCCGCACACCGGGATCTTGGCGGGGCCTCCCGCGTCCTCGCGGTAGCGGCCGTGGGAGACCTGTGCGCAGTCGCGCGTCCTGGCCCGTAGTTCGGCCGCGGTCACCGGTGTCTCTCGGCGGGCCGCCGGCCGTTCGCCGAGGGGTACGGCAGCGGCGGCGGGCGGCAGCGCCGGGGCGAGCAGGACGGCACCGGCCAGGACCGGCGTCAGCGACGGAACACGCACGCTGGAGAACCTCCCGTTGGGGACATTTCAGACACCATCACCCACGCGGGTGGCGCGAAGGGCGCACGGTTGCCGTCATGAGGCCGGACGGGGCATGTTCTGCGGCCGGATGGAGCAGTTCACGGGGGTCCGGAGGGCCGGACCGGCGAAGGCCCGCCCCCCGGCCGCCCGCGTCGGCGCGGGTTCGGCGACGACAGCGTTTCCGCGCCACGGGCATGAACTCGACCCCGTCTCGGGGCAGTTCACGCCTCAGGAAGACCACAGCATACGTAACGCCCGGACGCTTCCACCACCGCGACCCCCTTGCCACGAGAGCCTCGCGGGCGCCATATTGGTCCGGACCTTTGCCGCCGGGCCTCCGGGAGGCAGCGCCGTGCGACGTGTTCCCCTCCGCCCCGGCCGCCGGGTGCCGGTCTGCGCGGTCCTTCTCCTGGCCCTCTCCTGCGGTCCTGCCGACAGCGGGGCCGACGCCGGCCCGGCTCCTGGGGCGCCGACCGGGGTCACCGCCGACGCGGGGAGCGCCACCAGCATCCATGTGATGTGGAACGCGGCCGGATCAGGCGTCCACACCTACGAGGTATATCGGGGCACCACGAAAGTCAGCGAAGTACCGGCTGCGCAGCACATGGTGGATGTCACCAGGCTCAAGCCGTCCACCCCGTATGTCTTCACCGTACGGGCCCGGAGCGCGGACGGGCGGCTCGGGCCGCCGAGCCGTGAGGCGCGGGCCCGGACACCCGCTTCGGTGGCGGCGGACCACTCGGCGCCGAGCCGCCCCGAGCACGTGACCGGACGCGTGGTGGACGGCCGCGCGGTCCAGCTCTCCTGGGCGGCCGCGCACGACGACCGGGGCGTACGGTCGTACGCCGTCCAGCAGGACGGGGTGAAGATCCACGGCGTGGGCGGGGGCCAGACGGCGACCGTGGTCACCGGACTGCGCCCCGGCACCCGCTACACGTTCACCGTCCGGGCCCAGGACGCGGCGGGCAACCTCTCGCCCGTGAGCGCACCGGTCCGTCTCACCACGCCGGGCACCGGCGAGCGCCGGGGCACCGCGCCGACCGGCTTCACGGTGACCTCGCGCCGCTCCGCCGGGTCGTACTACCTCGATCTCGCCTGGGACCCGCCGGAGGTGGACGGAGTGATGACCGAGTACCAGATCCGGCTGGACGGGGGCACGGACAGTTCCCTCGTGTGGGGCGGCACGCCGCCGCGCGGCCGGGCGCACCACAGCCTGTACGCCGGGCGGGAGGCCGGGGAGGTCCACCGGGTACGCCTGCGGGCCCGGCTGCCCGACGGCACCTGGGGCGGCTTCTCGGCGGAACGGACGGTCACGACGGGCCGCTGACGGCGGCGAACGCCCGGACGGCGCAGTGCTTCACCTGTGCGGACGCCCTGCGCATGCGGCGCCTCACGGGGCCGCGTTGGCTGCTTCTGGGGCAGCACGGATGTTCCCGACCCCGGCGGCGCATGGGACGTACCGCCACCGTGCCGCCGGAGGCGAGCCCATGCGCTACTCCCGAATCATCTCCCGTTCCGCCGCACCCTTGGCCGCCCTCGCGCTGCCGCTCGTGCTCGCCGGGCCGTCCGCAGCCGTGTCCGGCATCTCCGTCAGCACCTCGGGCGCCAACGTGTCGGTCGTGACCAGCGCCTGCGCCCAGAACAACGGCAGTTGGGGCACCGCCTCGCTGCTGAGCAGCGGGCGGACGAGCTTCGCCCAGGGGCGGCAGGTGGCGCTGTCGGGGACGACGGTCAGTCAGTCGGCCGCCTGGTCGGGGGTGGCGCCGGGGACGTACACGGTGATGGTGGTGTGCTCCAACGGCGTGTCGGCGGGCACCCAGGTCGTCATCGTGTCCGCGGCGTCCACCCCGACCGCCGCGGCCAGCGCCGCGGTCAGGCCCGCGCCCTCCCGGGGCGTGCTGGGCGGTCTGGGCGGCTCCGCCCGCGACTACGGCGCGCTCACCCTGGGGGTGGGCGCTGCGCTGGTGGGGTCGGCGGTCATCACGGGCGCCTGGTTCCTGCGCCGCCGGCCGCGATCCCACCGGCGGTACTGAGTGGGGACCGCATCAGTGCTCCGGCTCACCGGGCGGTTCCGGGAGCTCCTTCAGCGCCTCGGTGAGCCACTGGGCCCAGAAGGTCTCCAGGTCGATCCCGGCCCGCAGGACCAGATGGCGCAGCCGGTCCTGCGGGGAGTCCCGGCCGGGTGGGAAGTCGCGCTTCTCGATCTCCCGGTACTCGGCCAACTGGCTTTGATGCAGGTCCAGATGGCGGCGCATGTCGGCGGCCAGGCCCTCCGTGCCGACCACTGCCGCCGCGCGCAGCCTGAGTAGCATCGCGTCCCGCATCGGCTTGGGGTCCTGGGGCACGGCGGTCCAGCGGGCCAGCTCGGCGCGGCCCGCGGGCAGAACCTCGTAACTCTTCTTCTGCCCACGGGCCGGCTGTGTGGACGCCAGCGCGCGGATGAACCCCTCGCCCTCCAGCTTCCCCAGCTCGCGGTAGATCTGCTGGTGGGTCGCCGACCAGAAGTAGCCGATCGACTTGTCGAACCGCCGGGTCAGTTCCAGACCCGAGGACGGCTTCTCCAGCAGGGCGGTGAGGATGGCGTGCGGGAGTGACATGGGGTCATCCTAGGGACGCTAGGGCCTAGAAGGACGCCGCGAGCTCGGTGCCCTGCTTGATGGCCCGCTTGGCGTCGAGCTCGGCCGCCACGTCGGCGCCACCGATCAGATGGGCGCTGTGTCCGGCCGCGATCAGCTCGTCGTACAGGTCGCGGCGCGACTCCTGGCCGGTGCACAGGACGACGGTGTCGACCTCCAGGACGCGGCTCTCCTCGCCCACGGTGATGTGGAGTCCGGCGTCGTCGATCCGGTCGTAGCGCACGCCGGGGACCATCGTGACGCCCCGGTGCTTCAGCTCGGTGCGGTGGATCCAGCCGGTGGTCTTGCCGAGTCCGGCGCCGACCTTGCTCGCCTTGCGCTGGAGGAGGTGGACGGAGCGCGGGGTCACCGGGCGGCTGGGCGCGGCGAGGCCGCCGGGGGCCGCGTAGCCGGTGTCGACGCCCCAGGCGCGGAAGTAGGTCTCGGGGTCCTCGCTGGCCTTGTCACCGCTGTCGGTGAGGAACTCGGCCACGTCGAAGCCGATGCCGCCCGCGCCGAGCACGGCGACCCTGTCGCCGACGGGGGCGCCGTCCCGCAGCACGTCGAGGTAGCCGACGACCCGCGGGTGGTCGATGCCGGGGATCTCGGGGGTGCGCGGGGTGACGCCGGTGGCGACGACGACCTCGTCGAACCCGGTGAGGTCGCCGGGGGTGATCCAGGTGTCCAGGCGTACGTCGACGCCATGGGCGTCGAGCTGGTGGCGGAAGTAGCGCAGGGTCTCGTCGAACTCCTGCTTGCCGGGGACCTTGCGGGCCACGTTGAGCTGGCCGCCGATCTCGCTCGCGGCGTCGAACAGGGTGACCTGGTGGCCGCGTTCGGCGGCGGAGACCGCGCAGGCCAGGCCGGCGGGTCCGGCACCGACGACGGCGACGCGCTTGCGCAGCCGGGTCGGGGTGAGCACGAGCTCGGTCTCGTGGCAGGCGCGGGGATTGACCAGGCAGGAGGTGATCTTGCCGCTGAAGGTGTGGTCCAGGCACGCCTGGTTGCAGCCGATGCAGGTGTTGATGGCCTCGGACCGGCCCTCGGCGGCCTTGGCGACGAAGTCGGGGTCGGCGAGCATCGGGCGGGCCATCGACACCATGTCGGCGCGGCCGTCCGCGAGCAACTCCTCCGCGAGTTCCGGGGTGTTGATGCGGTTGGTGGTCACCAGCGGCACGGACACCTCGCCCATGAGCTTCTTGGTGACCCAGGTGTAGGCGCCGCGCGGCACGGAGGTGGCGATGGTCGGGATACGGGCCTCGTGCCAGCCGATGCCGGTGTTGATGATGGTCGCGCCGGCCGCCTCGACGGCCTTGGCGAGGGTGATGACCTCGGGCAGCGAGGAGCCGCCGGGCACGAGGTCCAGCATCGAGAGCCGGTAGACGATGATGAAGTCCTCGCCGACGGCCTCGCGTACCCGGCGGACGATCTCGACCGGGAAGCGCATCCGGTTCTCGTACGAGCCGCCCCAGCGGTCGGTGCGCTGGTTGGTGCCGGAGGCGATGAACTCGTTGATGAGGTAGCCCTCGGAGCCCATGATCTCCACGCCGTCGTACCCGGCCTGGCGGGCGAGGCGGGCGGTGCGGACGTAGTCCTCGATGGTCCGCTCGATGTCGGCGTCGGTCAGCTCGCGGGGGACGAAGGGGCTGATCGGCGCCTGGAGCGCGCTCGGGGCGACCAGGTCGCGGTGGTAGGCGTAGCGGCCGAAGTGCAGGATCTGCAGCGCGATGCGGCCGCCCTCGCCGTGGACGGCGTCGGTGACGACGCGGTGCTGCTCCGCCTCGGCGTCGGTGGTGAGCTTGGCGCCGCCCTCGTAGGGGCGCCCCTCGTCGTTGGGGGCGATGCCGCCGGTGACGATGAGGCCCACTCCCCCTCGGGCGCGGGCCGCGTAGAAGGCCGCCATCCGCTCGAAGCCGCGCTCGGCCTCCTCCAGGCCCACGTGCATGGAGCCCATCAGGACGCGGTTGGGCAGGGTGGTGAATCCCAGGTCGAGCGGGGACAACAGGTGCGGGTAACGGCTCATCGGGCCCTCCGTGGGGGTGTGGTCGCCTCTTGTTTGTAGAGCAAGCGCTCACCTTTTTGCAACTAGTTGCATAAGGGTGGGACGGAGGGCACATGGGCTGGGGGTACATGGGCGTGGTGCACGTGGGCCGAGGGCACGTGGGCCTTGGCCACATAGGCGGTGGGCACATGGGCCTTGGCCACATGGGCGGTGGACACATGGGCCTTGGCCACATGGGCGGTGGGCACATGGGCCTTGGCCACATGGGCGGTGGGCACAGAGGTGGCGGGCACATGGGCGGAAGCCACGTGGGCCGGGCCCACACAGCAGAGCGCCCCGACCGACGGGGGTCGGCCGAGGCACCTCGTACAAGGGGGGGTTCGGTCAGCGGCTGCCCAGCAGCAGGTGGAGTTCCCGCTCCTGGTCGCCGGAGGCCTTGACGGTCTCCTGGACGGTGAACATCTCGTCCAGCGCCTCCCGGAACCGGTTGACCGCCCAGTACCCGCCCTGCACATCCGCCTGGACGGACGAGCTGAGCTTGGCCGGCGGGCACGTCCCGGTGTGGGACTCCGCGATGTCGTACGTACCGAGCCACACCATGGGGCGAGTCTCGTCCTGCTGCTGCGGGGTCTCGCCCGCGTCACGGTCCGACGCGAAGCAGGTGCTCAGCACATCGAAGACCACACGTGCGTCGTCCGGCGAACACCCGCTGATCTCCACCGAGACGGTTTCCGGGTGCGATGCCTCCGTATTCGTCATGTCCGCTCCTTTCCTGGCCGTGCGCGCTGGTCGGGTACCCCGGCCCACGCCGGCCATCCCCCTGGAAGTCGGCGGACCCGGGAAGTCAGCTCCGGGTGAACTTGTACGTCTTGCTGTCCGTGATCACACAGAACCCTGGCGAGACGACGATCACCCGCAGGACACCGCTGCGCCGGTCGTAGTCGATGCCCTCGGTCTCGAAGCTGCCCGAGCAGGAGCTGCGCAGCGGCAACTGGCGCAGGGCCGTCACATGACCGGAGACGTTCGAGGTGCCGTTCGGCGCCGCCGACAGGTCGATCTGGAGGAGCGGCTTGGTCATGCCGAACAGCGTGCCCTCCGGGTCGTCGGAGGAGCAGAGCAGCGTGGTGGGCCCGGAGAAGTCGCAGCCCTGCACATCGCGTACGGGGTGGTCCAGGGTGACGTTCGAGGCCAGCTTCAGGTCGGCCGAAGGCGAGGTGGCCGCGTTGACGCCGGGGGTGGGGAAGACCAGCAGGCGGTTCATGGTGCCCCACTCGCCGGAGAGCATCCACTGCCCGTCGGGCGAGATGGCGGACCAGGAGTTGTTCATGGCCTCGCCGGGGGCGAGCGTGTGCACGTACTCCGACCAGGCACCGCCGGGCGCCTGCACCCGGTACATCTTGGAGTTGCCCGAGTCCCGCTGGTAGGGCTCGATGTAGTAGCCGTTGTACGAGGCGTCGGGGTCGCCGACGTGGTTCCAGCCCCGGCTGGAGACGCCGACCGGGATGGTGCCGATGCCGGTGTAGCGGTTGGGGCTGTTGGCCGGGACCTCCACGGAGGTCAGGCCCTGGCTCTCGGTCAGCGGGTCGGCGCGGTCGGAACCGGTCTCGGTCCAGACGTCCGCCGCCGAGGCGGGGGCGGCGGAGCCCAGGGATACGACGGCGGCGGTGGCGAGGGTGACGAGTCCGGCGAGTAACGCGCGGCGGCGTTCTCGGGCAGGGGCGGGCATGGGCCGACTCCTCGGTGAGGGGGGTGGGGACACTCGGTCGGCGCACAGTCTGGCCCGCCCAGGTAGGCATGTACAGACCAACCAAGGAAGATGGCGGTGAACTCTCCCGGCTCAGTGGGCGACGGGCGCCGCACGCGTCGCACGGGTGCGGCGGCCGGGGAGTACGCGGGAGGCCGGAGTGAGAGATGGTGGACGCTGAGGCCGCGGAGGACCACGGCCTCGGCGAGGCAGGTGTGAGCGCGGTACGACAAGGGGAGTCGGCACGGGGGACGGCGTGCCGTGCGGACGGGCGAAGGCGGTGCGTGGCATGAGTGCAGCCGAGACTCAGGCGGCCGGGAACGGCGAGCCCGAGCGCGGCCCGGTGCGGCCCGGCGGCCTGCTCGACATGCTGGGCGTGGCCTCCGTGGTGCTGGACGACCGGGGCCGCATCGTGCTGTGGAGCCCCCAGGCCGAGGAGCTGTTCGGTTACACCGCCGGGGAGGCGCTCGGCCGGTACGCGGCCCGGCTGATGGTGCACGAACGGCACATCGAGCTGGTGGGTGAGCTGTTCGAGGACGTGATGCGGACCGGGCAGAGCTGGGCGGGCGGCTTCCCCATCCGCCGCAAGGACGGCACCACCCGACTGGTCGAATTCCGCAACATGCGCCTGCTGGACGAGCGGGGCGACGTCTACGCGCTGGGCCTGGCCGCCGACCAGTCGACGGTACGGCGGCTGGAACACGACGTGGCGCTCTCCGAGCGGATGGTGCACCAGTCCCCCATCGGGCTGGCCGTCCTGGACACGGCGCTGCGGTTCGTGTCGGTCAACCCGGCGCTGGAGCGGCTCAGCGGGGTCCCGGCCGAGCGGCACGAGGGGCGCATGCTGCGCGAGGTGCTGCCGCTGCTGGACGCCGACGTGATCGAGGAGGCGCTGCGGGAGGTGCTGGCCACCGGGGTCCCGGTGATCGACCGGATGGTGGTGGGTCGTACCCCGGCCGACCCGGACGCCGGGCACACCTGGTCGCTGTCCCTGTACCGCCTGGACGACACCCTGGGCAATGTGCTCGGCATCGCCCTGTCGCTGGTCGACATCACCGAGCAGCACCGGGCGGCGGTGGAGGCGGAGAACGCGCGGCGCAGGCTCGCCCTGATCGCGGACGCCTCGGCCCGTATCGGTACGACGCTGGAGCTGGAGCGCACCGCGTGCGAGCTGGCCGAGGTCGCCGTGCCGGCGCTGGCCGACGTGGCCGCCGTCGATCTGCTGGACGCGGTGGTGGAGGGCAGGCGCAGCACGCTCGGTCCGTCCGAGCCCGCCGTGATCCGGGCCCTCGCGATACGCCCGGACGACGGCGGCGACGCCGTACAGGCGGCGGACAGGCCCGGCGGGATCGCCTGGTACGGCCCGGACCGTCTGGTCACCGAGTGCGTGCGGACGGCCGAGGCGGTGCTCGTGTCCCGGGTGAAGGACGAGGACCTGCCGCGCATCGCCCGCTCCCCGGAGGCCGCGGTGATGCTGAGCCGGGCGGGCCTGCACTCGTATCTGGCGGTGCCGTTGATCGCGCGCGGGGAGGTGCTGGGCGCGCTGGACCTGAAGCGGACCCGGAATCCGGCGCCTTTCGACGAGGACGACGTGCTGCTGGCGCGGGAGCTGGCGGCGCGGGCGGCGGTGCAGATCGACAACGCGCGCTGGTACCAGAACGCCCGCAGCACCGCGCTGACCCTCCAGCGCAGCCTGCTGCCGAGCCATCCGCCGGTGACGGCGGGGCTGGAGGTCGCGTCCCGCTACCAGCCCGCGGGGTCGACCAGCGAGGTCGGCGGTGACTGGTTCGACGTCATCCCGCTGGACGGCGACAAGACCGCTCTGGTCGTCGGCGACGTGATGGGCAGCGGCATCAGCGCGGCCGCCACGATGGGCCTGCTGCGCACCGCCACCACCACGCTGGCCTCGCTCGACCTCGACCCGTCACTGCTGCTGCAGCAGTTGGACAAGGCCACGGCGGCGACGGAGCACTCCATCGCCACCTGTGTGTACGCCGTCCACGACCCCCGACAGCGCCGGTGCCTGATCGCCAACGCCGGGCACCTGCCGCCGGTCCGGATACGTCCGGGCCGGGAGCTGGAGCTGCTGGACCTGCCGACGGGGGTGCCGCTGGGGGTGGGCGGGGTGGGGTTCTCCACCGTGACCGTCGACTTCGAGCCCGGTGACGAGCTGGTGCTGTACACCGACGGTCTGGTGGAGACCCGCAGCCACTCGCTGGACGAGCGGCTGGAGCGGCTGTTGTCCCTGCTGGCGGGCGCCCCGGACCGCCCGCTGGAGGAGGTCTGCGAGCGGCTCCTGGACACGCTGTACCAGCCCGACAACCACGACGACGTGGCTGTGCTCATCGCCCGGGCCCGCGAGCTGTCGTAGGCCGCGTCACCGCACGCCGATCACCACGTGTGCGTCCCACTCATGTGAGACCGCCACATGTGTGGTCAGACCCGCCTGGGCGAAGACGTCCGTGGCGGCGGACGCCTGGCGTGCGCTGGTCTCGGAGAGCAGGCAGCCGCCGGGGGCCAGCCATTCGGCAGCTTGGGCGGCCACCCGGCGCAGTACGTCGAGGCCGTCCGGGCCGCCGTCGAGCGCGGCCGTGGGTTCGTGGTCGCGGGCCTCGGCGGGGAGCAGGGCCACCTCGGCGGTGGGCACGTAGGGCACGTTGGCCGTCAGGATGCCCACGCGACCGCGCAGATCGGCGGGGAGCGCCGCGTAGAGGTCGCCGGTGTGGGCGCGTCCCCTGTGGGGAGCGAGGTTGCGGCGGGCGCAGCGCACGGCGGCCGGGTCGATGTCCGCGGCGTGCACCTCGGCGCCGTCGAGGGCGACGGCCAGGGCCGCGCCGAGTGCGCCGGAGCCGCAGCACAGGTCCACGACCACGCGGGCGTGCGGCGCTCGGGCCAGGGCCTGGTCGACGAGGAACTCGGTGCGGCGGCGGGGTACGAACACGCCGGGCGCCACGGTGATGCGCAGGCCGTGGAACTCGGCCCAGCCGAGGACGTGTTCGAGCGGGAGTCCGCGGGCGCGGCGCTCGGCCATCGCGGTGGCCTCGTCGGGGGTGCGGGCGGTGGCGAGGATCAGTCGGGCCTCGTCCTCGGCGAAGACGCAGCCCGCTGCGCGCAGGGCTGCGACGAAGGCGGACGGGTCGGCGAGCGGGGAGGGTGATGCGGGCATGGCGGTCATGAGAGCCATGAGCCTTTCGGGACCTGGGGCCTCAGGGCGCTCCCGCGGTCACCGTCGCGTGGTTCCGTACCGTCACACGGCACGGGTGCGAGGGGAGAGCACCCTGGCTGACACAGCGTTGATGGGTCTCACCTCCTCGGTCGCGTCCGGCCGCGCACTGCGCGCGATCGGACGGCCACCATACCGTGCCGGGTCTCCGGGCGGCACCGGGTTCCCGGCCCGGTCGGGGCCGTGCGTCCGTGGCCGCTCAGACGGCCACGGACTCCTCGGTCTCTTCCTCGGCCGCGCGCTCGGCCTCGGCCGCGGGGGTGTCCGGGGCGTCCGTGGTGGCCGGCACCTCTTCCTGGGTGCGGCGGGCCGGGCGCTCCCACAGGGCGGCGATGCCGGTGACGGCGATGCCGACGACCAGCCAGGCGACGAGCGTCCACATGTTGCGGGCGATGCCGTCATCGCCGAAGTACAGCAGGGAGCGGATGCCCTCGACGAAGCCGGCGCCGTTCCAGAAGGCGTGCAGGGTGCCGAAGAAGCCGTTCTGGAGCTCGGGTCGGAACAAGCCGCCGGAGCTGGTGAAGTTCAGCATCACGAACAGCACCATCATGGCGAGCGTGGTCCAACGCTTGAGGAAGGTGTGCAGGCCGACGCCGATGAGCAGGATGCCCGCCGAGTAGAGCCACGCCATGGCCCACAGGGTGCCCAGGTCGTGGTGGGCGAGGTGGAAGATCGGCCCGGCGAGCAGGGCGCCGATGCCGCCGACCACGGCGGCCACGCCCACGGCGATCAGCGCCCGCAGCCGCACGGCGAGCGCGGCACCGGCGGCGCCGATGGCGGCGACGGAGGCGTAGGAACCGATGCTGATGGCGATCAGCAGGAAGAACAGGCCCTGTCCGGTGGGGTCGTCGGAGACCGGCTCGGCGATATCGGTGACCTTCAGCGGGGCGCCCTGGTGCGCGGCGACCGGCGTGAAGACCTTCTCCACGGCGGTGGCGCCCATGTCGGAGGCGGCGGTCGCCACGATCAGTTCGGGCTCATGTGCGCTGGGCACATAGGCGCCGGTGACATGCCGGTCCTTCAGCAGCTCGACGGCGGCGGCTCGGGTGGAGACGGTACGGACGTCGAGCTTGTCCCCCGCGGTGTCCTTCACCGTCTGCGCGAACACCTTCGCCTCGGGGCCGGCGCCGACCACGGCCACGGGCATGTGGTGGGGCTCCGGGGTGACGAAGGCTCCCATATAGGCGAGCCCCATACCTATGCACATCAGCAGCGGGGTGATCAGGTGCGTGAGCACATGACGCAGTGCCGGTGACTTCATCGGCCGGAACCTCCATTGGTTGTCTTATACAACTCACGTTCAAGTTGTACTATACAACCAGAATGGTTCGGGTGGGTCCGCGGAGTTCCGTGAGGGGGCTCTCATGGCGAAGGTGTTCTCATGACCAAGGTGTTCTCATGACGGCGGCGGAGTCGGCCGTCGAGACGATCCAGCGCGAGATGACGGCGTTCGCGCGCCGGGCCCGCGCCTCGGCGGGGCGCATGCACCCCGAACTGTCGCTGGTGTCGTACACGCTGCTCGGGCATCTGGAGGAGCGCGGCGGCTGCCGGGCGACCGACCTGGCCACGCACTACGCGCTGGACAAGTCGACGGTGAGCCGTCAGGTCGGCGCGTTGGAGCGGACCGGGCTGATCGAGCGGCGGCTCGCGCCGGACGACGCCCGCGTCCAGGTGCTGCATCTGACCGACGCGGGCCAGGAGATCCTGGCCCAGGTCACCCGCAGCCGCCGGGCCGCCTTCCGGGAACGGCTCGCCGACTGGCCCGAGGACGACCTGATCCGCTTCGCGGCTTACCTGGAGCGGTACAACGCGGGGGCCTCCGGCGGCACCGAGTAGAACGGCCGCGCCCTCACCCGAGGGGGACGCGGGCGCCGAGGAACCTCGTGTCCAGCCGGTGCCGGAAGCCCAGGGACTCGTAGAGACGGATGGCGCCGGTGTTGCCCGCGCCGGTGTGCAGGAACGGGCGCTCCCCGCGCTCGCGGACGCCGTGCGCGACGGCGAGGATCAGCCGGGTGGCGAGACCCTCGCCCCGGAAGGCCGGGTCGGTGCAGACAGCACTGATCTCGGTCCAGCCCGGCGGGTGCAGCCGCTCCCCCGCCATCGCGATCAGCGCACCCTCGCGGCGGATGCCGAGGTAGGTGCCCATCTCGATGGTGCGCGGCATGAACGGACCTGGCTGGGTGCGCGCGACGAGGTCCAGCATCTCGGGCACGTCGGCCGGGCCGAGCGGCACGGCTTCCGGCTCCGGCGCCGCGGTCACGCCGTCGTCCACCATCTGCACGCCCGCCACGTCGAAGGTGATCTCCCAGCCGTCCGGCACCCGGCCCCGGTGACCGAGCAGCGGTACCTCGGCGCCGGGCCCCGCCATGCGGGCGATGCCGGCCCAGTCGGCGGCCTCGACGTCGTCGGGCAGGGCCAGCCAGGGCGAGACCTCCACCGGGTACCGGAGCACCCGGCCGTACCGCTCGGCGAAGTGGGCGTGCGGGCCGGTGAGGGAGGCGCGCGCGGCGTTGTCGAGCGGGTGCGGGACGCTCGTCCCGGCCGGGCCGGTGTCAGCGCCGGCCGGGGTGTCGGCCTCCCGGCCCTCGTACCGCGTGGAGACGTACGCCTCGGGCATCCTCAAGTCCTCGCTTCCCTCGTCCTCCACCGGCGCTCCGGCGTCGGCTCTCCACCCAAGTCCGGCGGCGGGACGGCTATTCCCGACCCGGTCCGGAGTGTGGGCGATCTCGCCCGCCGGGGGCACTGACCAGGGACGGGGCGCCCGTGGCGAGAGCGTACGGTTGAGCCATGAACGTCACCCGAGGCTTCACGGGCCGTCGGCGCGTCTCCCGACCGGGACTGCCTCCGGGGCAGTACGACGCGGGCGACGACTGGCCCGTCCTGTCCGCCGAGGTCACCCCCGACCTCGCGCCCGCCGACTGGTCCTTCCGCGTCGACGGACTGGTGGAGCAGCCGCACACCTGGGGCTGGGACGAGGCGCACGCCCTGCCCGGTTCGGTGTACGAGGGTGACATCCACTGCGTGACCGGCTGGTCCAAGTTCGGTGTGCGCTTCGGCGGGGTCTCGCTGGACGCGTTCTTCGCCATGGCGCGGCCACATGTGTCCGCCACACATGTGCTGGCCCGCTCCCACACCGGGTACACCGCGAACCTGCCGCTCGCCGACCTCACCGGCGGCCGCGCCTGGATCACCTGGGACCACGACGGCGTGCCGCTGGCCCCGGAGCACGGCGGACCGGCCCGGCTGATCGTGCCGCACCTGTACTTCTGGAAGAGCGTGAAGTGGATCGCGGGGCTCACCCTCCTCGACCACGACGAGCCGGGCTTCTGGGAGGGCAACGGCTATCACGAGCGGGGCAACCCGTGGGAGGAACAGCGGTACCGAGGTGACTGAGCAGGCATACGAGACCCTGGCCGCGCGCGACTCCGCGCCCGCCGCTCCCCCGGCCCGCTTCGCGGTGCCCGGCCGGATCGCGGTGAGCGAGCAGGTGGCGGCGGCGTGGCAGACGGCGACGCTGACCGAGGTCCGGCGGGAGACGCCGCACGCGGCGACGTTCCGGCTGGCGGTGCCCGAGTGGGCGGGTCATCTGCCCGGCCAGCATCTGATGCTGCGGCTGACCGCCGAGGACGGCTATGTGGCTCAGCGCCACTACTCCATCGCTTCCGCGCCTGACGACTCCGGGCACATCGAGCTGACCCTGGACCGCGTCCCGGACGGCGAGGTCTCGGGCTGGTTCCACACCGTGGCCCGGCCCGGCGACCGGATCGACGTGCGCGGTCCGCTGAGCGGTTTCTTCGCCTGGCCGGGCGACCGTCCGGCGCTGCTGCTCGGCGCCGGTTCGGGGATCGTCCCGCTGATGTCGATGGTCCGGCACCACCGTGCGCGGGGCATGTCGGTGCCGCTGCGGATGCTGGTGTCGGCGCGCGGCCCCGAGGAGCTGATCTACGCCGGGGAGCTGGGCGCGGAGACGACGGCCGTGTTCACCCGCACCGCCCCGGCGGGTGTGCCCGTGGGCCGTATGTCGGCCGCACATGTGGCCCCACTCCTGGCCGAGCAGCCGCCTGGTGGGTGGGAAGCCTATGTGTGCGGCTCCAACGGCTTCGCCGAACATGCCTCCCGGCTCCTCGTCGCCGCCGGTCAGCCGGTGGACCGTATCCGCATCGAACGCTTCGGCTGAGCCCACGGGAGTTCGTGGCGCGCCGGACGCTCCAGGCCGGGGCGGGGTGGGTACCTGACCGGTGTGGACATGCGTACTCGGTCGCACCGTCGACGTCGGCGGCACAATCCGCTGCGGCGGCGGTCGGACGTGGTGGAGGCGTGGGTGGCGGTGGTCGTCGCCGTCCTGCTGTGCGTGGTCGCGCCGCTGGCCGGGACGGCGGCCGGGCTGTTCACCTACGACCGGGCACGGACGCATGCCACGGAGCAGCGGGCCGAGCGGCACGCGGTGCGGGCCGTGGTGCTCGGCCGTCCCGCGGCCCGGCCCACGGTGCAGGGGGACCGCGGGCACGGCTACCGGGCCGAGGTCCGCTGGACGGAGCCGGGACGGCGGACACATACCGCCGTCGCCGATGTTCCGGCCGGGACGCGCGCCGGGGACACGATCACCGTCTGGTTCGACAGCCGGGGACGCACGACGACGCCGCCTCCGAACGACGTGACGGTCTGGCAGCACACGGTCGCGGTCGGCCTGGGCACGGCGGGAGGCGCGGCCGCGATCGTGCTCCTGGCCCGCGCGGTGGAACGCCGGGTCGCGCTGCGGCACCGGCTGGACGAGTGGGAGCGGGCCTGGGCCCGCACGGGCCCGAGGTGGACGCGGCGGCGCGCGTGAGGTGGCCCGACATCCCCTGCCTGCCTACGAGTTGGAGCGCCGCGCCGTCACCAGCCGGGCGCGGGGGCTGCCGTCGGCGCGCAGGCCGAACTCGGGCAGGGGCCGCAGCTCCACCGTGAAGCCGGCACGTTCCAGTTCCCTGCGGACGTCACCGAGGCGGAACGCGCGGTAGTACATGACGAACGGTGGCCGCCACACGGCGTTGCGCACCCGCATCACCGCGTCGAAGCCGAGCAGCGCCCAGTACGCGGCGCTCGACGGCCGGGGCGGGGCCAGCACCGGGAAGGCGAACCGGCCGCCCGGCCGGAGCGCCGAGTGGACCTGGGTGAAGAGGCCGGGCAGTTCCCGTGGCAGGAAGTGACCGAACGCACCGAAGCTGACGACCAGGTCGAAGGCGGCCGTGAAGGGCAGCGCGCGGGCGTCCGCCCGAACCAGGGCGACCTCCTCGCCCTGCCCGCGCCGTGCCACGTCGAGCATGCCCGCGCTGAAGTCGACCCCGGTGACGCTCCGGCGGCACAGCCCGCCCAGTACGGACAGCCCGGCGCCGGTGCCGCAGCACAGGTCGAGCCCGTCCTCGAAGGGGCCGAGCGGCCCGAGTGCCTTCGCGACGGCGTCCAGCACCGAGCCGGGCGTCCGGAAGGGGGTGTGGTCGAACTTGGGCGCGAGCAGGTCGTAGCCCCGCTCGACGGACGACAGCGCCTGGACGGCCAGTTCGCGTGTGCTGGGACCCTCGGGGCTGAACATGGCTCCAGCGTAGGGCGTACGGGCGTCGGGTCAGGGCCGGCGCAGGAAGTCGCCGGTGACCGTCACGAATCGTTCGGGGTCGTCGAGCCAGGGGTAGTGCCCGGCCCCGCTCTGGACGACCAGCTCGGCGTCGGGGAAGAGGTCGGCGAGTCCGGCGACGACCTCGGGCGGGCTGTTCAGGTCGAACTCCCCGGTGAGCAGCAGCACGGGAGCCGTGACACCGGCGAGCGCCGCACGGGTGGCCGGCGGGTCGAAGGCGCCCTTCTCCCCGAAGCGGGCGACGGCTTCCGTGTCGGCCGGGCGGCTGTCCGCGTGGTGGCGCTCGGCGGCGTTGTCCCAACGGCCGTAGAAGAAGGGGCTGATGGCGTCCCAGTCCGTGCCGGTGCCCTCGGTGATCGCCTCCAGCGCGGCGAACGCCGCCGGGAACCATGGCTCGCCCTCGCGGAGCCGGGCGGCCCGGCGCCGGGTCTCGCCCGTGACGTCCAGGCCGACCGCTCGGGTGCCGGGCCCGATCAGGGCGAGGCGGCGCAGCCGGTGCGGGTGTCGGGCCGCGTACTGCGTGACGATGTTCGCGCCGGCGGAGTGGCCGAGCAGGTCGATCCGGTCCAGGCCGAGGTGGAGGCGCAGGGCCTCGATGTCGTCGACGAGCCGGTCGCAGCGGTAGGAGGCCGGGTCGTCGGGGATCGCGGACCGGCCGGTGCCGCGCAGGTCGGGGACGGCCAGCCGTCGGCGCCCGGACAGCCCGCCGAGGTCGCCCAGGTAGCGGGAGTCCGTCGGGCCGCCGGGGACGCAGACGACCGGGTCGCCGTCCCCTTCGCCGTGGACGCGCAAGGCCAGCCGGGTGCCGTCGGGCGCGGAGTAGGTGGACATGACAGGAAGTCTGCCCGAGCTCGGCGTCCGGCGCGGCGGAGGAGCGGTGACCGGCGCCCCCCTCAGTCCTTCAGTCCTTCAGCCTGTCAGTCCTTCAGCCGGTCCAGCGTGTTGCGGGTGTCCGTCTTCAGCCAGTCCGAGATCTCGTCGATCTTCGGCGGGTCCTTGTCCGGGTCGTAGGAGCTGAGGTAGGCGCTGTAGCTCATGGTGTAGGTGACCCAGCCGTCGCGGACCGCCAGGGTGGCGTAGCGGGAGCCGCTGGACGTGCCGCTGGTGGTGTCGCGGGTGACCAGGTAGGCCTCGTCGCCGATGTCCTCGACCGGGCCGACGTCGTAACCGGAGTGGCTCTCGTCGTAGTTCTTCCAGGTGGCCGTGAACTCGGGCCCCGGGTCCGTCTTCTTGTGCAGGTCGACCTGGAGGGAGAGGTAGGCGTCGGCGTAGGAGGAGCCGGACTTCTTCAGGCTCGCGCTGCAGTAACTCTCGTCCAGCGCAGCTTCCTTGAGGGAGCTGTGGGTCGGGGAGGAGTCACTGGCGGAGTACTCGTCCTTGAACGAGGTGTAGTCCGCGCGCGAGCAGAGATCGGACGGGGCCGCATAGCCGCCGAGGTCCGCCGCGCCCGCTGTCGCACCGATCAGGAAGATGCCGGCCGCCCAGGCAGCGGAGGCGACGACGGCTCCGACGACGGCCCACAGCACCGCCCGTCCGGCGGCACCGCTCCCGCCGGGCGCGGGCGGGAACGGCGGTGGTCCGTACTGCGGGGGCTGGGCGTAGGGGTTGCCCGGCTGGGGCCCGCTCGGCATCGTGGGCGACTGGAAGGGGCCCGGCGGCGCGGACCGCGGAACCGGCGGCGGGGACTGCGGGCTCGGGTAGGGATACGCGGTCGGCTGGGGCGGGACCGAGGGCGGCTGCGCGGGCGGTCCGGGCTGCGGCGGCCGGTCGGCGGGCTGCGCGGGCTGCTGCGGTGGCGTGGACATGTCGTGACGATAGGGCACAGTTGGCGCCCAAGTACCCTGCTCGTCAGGGATCGTTACGGCATCAGGACATGGGCCATGGGGCCGGGGTACACATGACGCCACACCATGTCGCCCCGCCCTACGCGGCAGTGCGCAGAGGTGTGGTCCCGGACCACCCGCAACCACCCCCCGACAAGGCCGCCCGCCCGCACAGGCGGCACCCCGCCGAACGGACCTCAGTGCGGCATCCGGGTTGCTCGGGTAAGCCGTCCGGCGCGGGCAGCTCGCCGCATCCGGCCGACCTTCCTACGTTGATCATATGAGCACCGGATTCTCACGTCGGGCGACCGTTTCCGTCTGTTCCCTGTGCGTGGCGGGAGCGCTGGCCCTCGCGCCCGCGGCCGCCGCCACCGGGACCGGCGGGGAACCCGCACCGCCCGCACCACGGGCGGCCGTCCCGCAGCCGTCCCTGCTCTACGGCTCCGGTGTCCAGGTGCGCCCGCGCGCCGGCGCCCCGGAGACACCTCAGCTCTCGGCGCTGTCCTGGCTGGTGGCCGACGCCGACAGCGGTGACGTGCTCGCCGCCGACGGGGCGCACCGCAAGCTGCCGCCCGCGAGCACCCTGAAGACCCTGTTCGCCCTGACCGTGCTGCCGACGCTGCCCGCGACACAGCAGCACAAGGTGAGTTACCAGGAACTGGCGGACGTCGGCGAGGGCAGCAGCCTGGTCGGTGTGGAGGAGGGCCACACCTATCAGGTGGCGGACCTGTGGCGCGGAGTGTTCCTCAGCTCGGGCAACGACGCCGTGCACGTACTGGCGGCCCTGGACGGCGGCGTGCCGAAGACGGTCACCCGGATGCAGACCAAGGCCCGCTCGCTCGGCGCGATGGACACCCATGTCATCTCCCCCGACGGCTACGACTCCCCCGGCCAGGTGTCCTCGGCGTTCGACCTGGCGGTGTTCGGCCGGGCCGGGCTGCACAACCCCGACTTCGCACGGTACTGCTCCACCGCGCAGGCCCAGTTCCCCGGCGACGGCTGGCCGTTCGCCATCGAGAACACCAACCGGCTGCTGAGCGGCGAGGACGGCGTCGCGCCGTATCCCGGGATCATCGGCATCAAGAACGGCTACACCAGCAACGCGGGCAACACGCTCGTGGCCGCTGCCCGCCGGGGCGGTCGCACCCTGGTCGTCACGGTGATGAACCCTCAGGAGGGCGGGGGGCTCGCCGTGTACGAGGAGGCCCGCCAGCTTCTGGACTGGGGCTTCGCCGCGGCGGGACGGGTGGACCCGGTCGGCTCGCTGGACGGACTGCGCGCCACGCCGGAGCCCACGCATTCCGCCGTCCCCGTGGCCGCGGCCACCTCACCGGCACCGGACGACGACACCGACTGGACGCGGACCGCGACCATCGCCGGGATCGTCGTCCTCGGCGCGGCCGGTGTGACCCTGGCCCTGCGAGGCAAGAGCGGCAAGGACACCGGGAACGGCACCGGAGCCTGACCCGGGACGACCTCCCCGGCCCGTCAGACGCAGGGCACCAGCGGAGCGGGCTCCAGCGCGCGTACCGTACGCACCGCTCCCACCGGCCTGCCGCCGCCCAGCAGGGGCGCGCCCGCGAACCCGGTGAGGAGGGCGGGGTCGACCCCGGCGTGGGCGAGCGCGGCCGCGGCGACGGGGACGCGGGCCCGGTCGGCGCCGTCGGCGATCTTCACGGCGATGGCGCGGCCGTCGGGCAGCGCGGCCACCTGGACGCCCTCGAAGCCGTCCTTGGCGAGCAGTCCGGGCACCGTCCGCATCAGCGCGGCCACGTCGCGCCGGACGCCGGAGGCCATCTCGGCGTGCTCGCGCATGGCGTCCGCCACGCGCGCCTCGGGCGTGCCGGGGGCGGCGGTGGTGATGCGGGCCAGGGCGCGGGCGAGACCGTGCAGGGAGACGGCGAAGAGGGGCGCGCCGCAGCCGTCCACGGTGACGTGGGCGACCCGCTGACCGGTGAGGTCCTCCACGGTCTCCGCGATGGCCTGCTGGAGGGCGTGGGCCGGGTCGAGGTAGTCGTCGAGGGACCAGCCGTTGAGCTCGGCCGTCCACAGCATGGCGGCGTGCTTGCCGGAGCAGTTCTGGGCGAGCCGCGAGGGACCCCTGCCGTCCCGTACCCAGGCGTCCCGGACGACGGGGTCGAACGGCATGTCGGGGGTGTTGCGCAGGTCGGTCTCGCCGAGCGAGGCGAGGTCGAGGATGCGCTTGGTGCCGTCGAGGTGGCGTTCCTCGCCGGAGTGGCTGGCGGCGGCCAGGGAGAGCAGCTCACCGTCCAGGGGCAGCCCGGCCCGCAGCATGGCGACGGCCTGCACGGGCTTGAGGGCCGAGCGCGGGTAGAAGGCGGCCTCGGTGTCACCGAGCTGGAACCGCACCTCGCCGTCGGTGCCGAGGACGACGACCGAGCCGTGGTGGACGCCTTCGACGACTCCGCCGCGCACCAGGTGGGCGACGGGGGCGTGGCGGGGTTCGCGGACGACGGGGGCGTCGAGGGGGAAGCTGTCGTGCGTCACTGCCTGCGTCACGGGGTCGGGGGTGGCCTGGGTGCGGGTCACGTGTCGGCTCCGGTGGTCTTGGGTCCGCCCTGTGCGGGCAGCGCCGGGGGTGTGGCGCCCGCGGTGCGGACGATGCGGGAGAGGGTCGTGGCGACCCGGTCCAGATGGTGGGTCATGGCCGCGACGGCGTCGTGTTCCGAGCCGGCGGCGAGCGCCTCGACGATGGCGCGGTGCTCGCGGTCGGACTGCTCGCGGCGGCCGCCCAGCTCGGTGAGGAACGCCGACTGGCGGGCGAGGGCGTCCCGGATCTCCTCGATCACCTTGCGGAAGACCGGGTTGCGGGCGGCCTCCGCGACGGCGAGGTGGAAGAGGGTGTCCATGGCGACCCACGCGGTGGTGTCCGTCTCGCGCTCCATGCGGCCCAGGAGACGGGTCAGCCGGTCGAGGTCCTCCGGGGTGTGGCGCCGTGCGGCGTACCCGGCGACGGGCACCTCGATGTGCCGGCGCACCTCCAGCAGGTCGCTGGCCGCGTAGTCGCCGAAGGTGGGGTCCTCCACGGCGTCGGCGACGACGAAGGTTCCCTTGCCGGTACGGGAGACCGTGAGCCCCATGGTGTGCAGGGCGCGCAGGGCCTCGCGCACGACGGGCCGGGAGACCTCGAGGGTGCGGCACAGCTCGGCCTCGGAGGGCAGCTTGCCGCCGATCGCGTACTCGCCGCGCTCGATGGCGCCGCGGAGGTGGCCGAGGACCGCTTCCATGGCGCTGACGCGTCGCGGGGCCGGACCACCTGTCTGGCTGTCTGACAGGTTCACGGAGCGATCGTGCGGGCTGAGGGCAGAAACTGTCAAGGCGTGACGATCCGGGACGCGCGCGCAGACGCAGACGGGGTGCGGACGCCCGTGTGCCGGAACGTCCGCACCCCGTGCGGTGGCGCGGTCTCTCAGTTGCTGAGCGTGCCGGTGGCCAGCAGGCCGATCAGGAGCGCGCCGACGACGATCCGGTAGATCACGAAGGCGTTGAAGGAGTGCTTGGCGACGAACTTCAGCAGCCAGGCGATGGAGGCGTAGGCGACGACGAAGGAGACGACGGTGCCGACCACCAGCGGGGCGGCGCTCACGCCCGCGCCGAGGGCGTCCTTCAGCTCGTAGACACCGGCGCCGGTGAGGGCCGGGATGCCGAGGAAGAAGGAGAGGCGGGTGGCGGCGACGCGGTCGAGGTCGAGGATGAGCGCCGTGGACATGGTGGCGCCGGAGCGGGAGAAGCCGGGGAAGAGCAGCGCGAGGATCTGCGAGCAGCCGACCAGCATCGCGTCCTTGAACGAGGTGTCGTCCTCGCCCCGCTTGTGGCGGCCCATCTGGTCCGCGGCCCACATGACGCCGGAGCCGGCGATCAGGGAGCCGGCGACCACCCAGAGCGAGGCGAGCGGGCCGTCGATCAGCGGCTTGGCGGCAAGGCCGACGACGACGATCGGGACGGTGGCCGCGATCACCCACCAGGCGAACTTGTAGTCGTGCCGGTAGCGCTTCTCCGGGTTGACCAGGCCCTGGAACCAGGCGGAGACGATCCGCTTGATGTCCTTGAAGAAGTACACGAGCACGGCCGCGATGGCGCCGACCTGGATGACCGCGGAGAACCCGACGACGGACTTGTCGTCCACGGGGATGTCCATGAGCCCCTCGGCGATCTTCAGGTGGCCGGTGGAGGACACCGGGAGGAACTCGGTCACCCCCTCCACTACTCCGAGGACGACGGCCTGACCGACAGAGATGGCGCTCATGGATTCCAGTTCTGGGGAGAGGGGGTCGACGGCGGTGCGGGCGAGTCTGACCACGCCCGTACGGCACCGGCGCGGACCGCTCCGGAGCGCGCCCGCGCGTACGGCAGCGTAGAGGCACCGCGGGTGTGGGACGGCACGGGGGCGCGCGGGTCCGGGCCGGACGCGCGGCGCCCGTACGGGGCCCGTGCGCCCCGGTCATGCGGTGGCCGCGTGCGAGCGGGCCGCGGCCGCGAAGGGGACGGAAGTCGGCTCGCTCACAACGATTTCTTACCGTCGGTGCCCGTATTGCCCCGAGAACGGAACGTCACCAGTTCTTCTCGAAGAGCTGGGCCACCTCGGCGATACGGGCCTCGTCGCGACGGTAGTAGGTGCGCAGGAACCGGCGGCGGGTGCGCAGCAGGCCGAGGCGGGTGAGGAAGTCGAGGTGGGCGGCGGCTGTGCGGCGGGGTACGCCGAGCTTGGCGGCGACGGCGCGCGCGGTGACGCCGGTGCCGGCGGGGTCGGCGGGGTCGGCGGGGTCGGGATGGAGGCTCGTCGGCGGGAAGTGGACCGCGGGATCTTTGAGCCAGTCCAGGACGCTCTGCCGTATGCGGCCCGAGGGGGTCCCCATCATGCGTACGCCTCCCCTCCCCCGGGCTCCTCGTGTGTCCCGTGGCCCCACTGTGGCGCAGGGGGCGGGGGCGCGTCGGGCTCTCCGCTCGTGTTGTCCGGTACCGGACGGCGGCGCGGGCGGGGGCCGTGAGGGGGCGGGGTGAGGCCGGAGGGCCGGGGTCGCCCGTACGGCGGCTTGCGCACGCACTAGTTGCACAGTCAACGATTGGCTGGATCGGTGCTACGGTGCGGGTATGGCAGTGAAGACGGGTGAGGGCACCCGGCTCGAAGAACGTTGGCGGGACATCCTCGCGGTGCACGCGCGCACGATGTGCGAGATAGACCGCGCCCTGCATCCGCATGGGCTGGGTGCCAGCGACTTCGAGGTGCTGGACATCCTGGCGGCGGAGACCCCCACAGAGGGAGATCACTGCCGGGTGCAGAACCTGGTCGGCCGGGTCCACCTCAGCCAGTCCGCGCTGTCGCGGCTGATCGGACGGCTGGAGAAGGAAGGTCTCGTCCAGCGCACGGTGTGCGCGGAGGACCGGCGCGGGGTGTGGGTGAACCTCACCCGCAAGGGCCGCGAACTGCACGCGGAGGTGCTGCCGCTTCAGCGGTCGGTGCTGGGGCGGATGCTGACGGAGTCCACGGACTGACGTCCGGCTCACATAGGTGCGGCACACGTAGGTGCGGCACACGTAGGTCCGGCTCACACAGGCGCGGCGCACACAGGTGCGGCCCACATAGGTCTGGCGCACGTAGGCGCATCACCCATGGACGCGACACCCGTGTGTGCGGTACACGTAGGAGCGCCGCACACGGGCGCGACACCCATGAGCGCGGCGCACACAGGTAGGAAACACAGGGCGGACACGCCCGTATGGCGGAGCCGCCCATGTGCGACTCCGCCATACGTGAGACCGCTCAGCGCGCCAGCAGTGAGCGCACGCCCTGCGAAGTGAGCGTCAGCCCGTGCTCCGAGCTGCCGTCGATCGTGAGCGAGAGCTCCTCCTCGGGCCACTGGGAAGCGAGGGCGCCGAGCTGGATCAGCCGGTAGCGGGAGACGGAGGGCAGCAGCCCTGCCATCTCCAGTTCCGAGGTGAAGACGGGAACCACCTGCTCGCCGCCGGGCTGCTCGAGCACCGGCAGGGCGACCATCGTGGAGTCGGCACCCTCCGCGTCCACTGCCTCGTCGGGCATCGGGACGAGCACATCACTGTGCGCGAGGGTCTCAAGGGCGGCCTGGTCGTCGGTGTTGACGGCCAGCACGTCCAGCGCCTGCTGCGCGGGCGTCGGCGTCGGAAGGTCGTCGTGTGCGGGTGTCTCCATGGCACATCCCCAGGTAGTGCGGTCGAACGGGCTCGCGCCGGGGCCGGGCCCCGAGCGCGCTCCCGGCCGCGTACCCCTCCGGGCCCGGAGCATGCGCACGGGTTTTCAGCGGCGCGGTACTCCAGCCCGGCCCCGGCCCCGGCCGTTCCTGAGGCCAGGGGGTGCGTGGGCCGGTGAGCGGTTCACCCGATCAGACGGCAGGCGCACGGTCGAGGCGGGCGCAGCCGACACCTTGTCAGCGGTGCTCAGTACGCGGCACTCGGTGCTGACCCCGGCCGGGACCAGGCGGGCGCCGGGGGCGAGACGGGCGGCAAGGCCGACGAAATCAAGGCTGCGAACTCCTCCGTAAGCCGCCACAGGGTCGGCGTCCGGGGGCCGGCGGGCGAAGGGCCACCACTCGTAACAGGCGCGCCAGGGGAAGGCCGGGCGGGGCAAGGAACCGGGTGAGGACGACACGGTCGCCGAAGTCGGGCACCAGCCGCGCCACCCCTGCGGCGGCCCCGGCACAGCGCGGCGTGGCCCAGGGGCTGTCGGGTTCGGCGAAGACGCGCTGCATCTCGGTGACCGCGAGCAGTCCCCGCGCCACCCTCACGCGCCGTACATCCCCGGGGCCGGGGCGGGGCTCGGCGGGAGTGCCTCCTGCGCGCGGACCCGGCCGCGGCCCAGCAGCAGGGTGCCGAGGAAGGTGAGGGCCAGGGCGACGAGGACGCCGAGGTTGGCGTAGGCCCACTGCCCGGACCGGCCGCCCAGGCCGAGTGGGCCGAGGAGGTAGCCCTGCCAGCTCAGCCAGGCCGCGGCGGTGTTGGTGACCAGGCCCCAGCCGATGACGGTGGCGCCGACGGTGAGGACGAGGGGCAGGACGGGGGCGTCGCCGTAGCGGCCGTCGGGGCGGTACAGGTCCCCCTCGTCGTAGTCGCGGTGGCGCAGGGCGAGGTCGGCGAGCATCACGCCGCACCAGGCACCGATGGGGACGCCGAGCGTGGTGAGGAAGCCCATGAACTCGCCCAGGAAGGCACCGCCGAAGAACACGATGTAGATCGACCCGGCGATCATCAGCAGGCCGTCGACGAGGGCGGCGAGGTACCGGGGGACGTGCAGTCCGGCGGAGAGCAGGGCGAGGCCGGAGGAATAGATGTCCAGCACGGCGCCCCCGACCAGGCCGAGCACGGCCACCAGCGCGAAGGGGACGAGGAACCAGGTCGGCAGGATGGTCGTCAGCGCCCCGATGGGGTCGGCCGCGATGGCCTCGCTCAGCCGCTCCGAGGACCCGGCGAGCAGCAGGCCGAACACGAGCAGGAGCAGCGGGGCGGCGGAGGCGCCGAAGGTGGTCCAGCCGATGACGCCGCGGCTGGAGGAGTCGCGCGGCAGGTAACGGGAGTAGTCGGCGGCCGCGTTGACCCAGCCGAGCCCGAAGCCGGTCATCATGAACACCAGCGCGCCGATGAACTGCTGGGTGGAGCCGGCCGGGACGGCGCTGACGGTGGGCCAGTGGATGTGGTCGGCGACGAGGGCGACGTAGACCAGGGTGAGCACGCCGGTGACGACGGTGATCACGGTCTGGATGCGCATGATCAGGTCGAAGCCCATGACGCCGCCGACCACGGTGAGCGCGGCGACGACGAGGAGGGCGACGGCCTTGGTCTCGGTCCCGCCGCCCCAGCCGAGGCGGCTGAAGACGGTGGCGGTGGCAAGGGTGGCGAGCGAGGCGAGGGCGGTCTCCCAGCCGACCGTGAGTATCCAGGAGACGGCCGAGGGCAGCCGGTTGCCGCGTACTCCGTAGGCGGCGCGGCTGAGCACCATGGTGGGGGCGGAGCCGCGTTTTCCGGCGACGGCGATGAGGCCGCAGAGCAGGAACGAGGCGACGATGCCGAGGACTCCGGCGGCAAGGGCCTGCCAGAAGGAGATGCCGAAGCCGAGCGCGAAGGCGCCGTAACTGAGGCCGAGGACGGCGACGTTGGCGCCGAACCAGGGCCAGAACAGGGTGCGGGGAGTGCCTTTGCGGTCCGCGTCCCCGATGACGTCGAGCCCGTGGGTCTCCAGTTGGATCTGGCGGCCGTCGGCTCCGCTGTCGTAGGGGTGCTGCGGCTGCGTCATCGGCGACCCACCTGTCCTGACGTGTCGCGTCGAGGCTAGGCCGGTGGGTTACGGGGTGCAAGGAACGACCCCGTGTCTTCGTCGGCTCTCCTGCAGGACAGCCGTCCAAAACTTGCTTCACCGTACACGCATCTACATAATGAGCTTATGCATAAGCGGGTTATGGACACTGGTCCCGCCGACACCACCACCGACGCCTCGGCCGAAGACCTGATGGCCGCCGTGGAGCAACTGGTGCGTCATGTACGGCGCAGCGCCACGGCCGGCGGGCTCAGCACCGCCGCGTCCTCGGCGCTCGGCAGGCTGGGCCGCGAGGGGCCGCAGCGGCTGACCGAGCTGGCGAGGGCGGAGAGCGCCACCCAGCCGAACATGACCCAGCTCGTCACCCGGATGGAGCGTGCGGGGCTGGTGCGGCGCGCTGCGGACCGCACGGACGGGCGGGGCGTGCTGGTGGAGGTCACCGAGCTGGGCCTCGAGGTGTTCCGGGAGCGCCGGGCCGAGCGGACCGAGGCGCTGGGACAGCTCGTCGAGGAACTGTCCGAGCCGGAACAGCGGGCCGTACGACTCGCCTTGCCGGCGCTGGCCCGCGCGATACAGGACCGTCAGGAGCGTTCCTGACCCACCCGTCGGATCTCTCCGGCGCCGCCATGGCAGGTCCGGGGAGGGCGACTTGACTGGAGAGAAGCGGTAATGAGTGCACCGCGTGGAAGGGCCGCGAGCCCGTTCCGGCAGCCGAAGGCCGTCTGGGCCGTGGCGTTCGCCTGCGTGATCTCGTTCATGGGCATCGGCCTGGTCGACCCGATCCTGCCCGCCCTGGCCGACAGCCTGCACGCCACGCCGAGCCAGGTGTCCCTGCTGTTCAGCAGCTACCTGATCGTGACGGCCGTCGCCATGCTGTTCGTCGGCTGGTTCTCCAGCCGGTTCGGCGCCAAGCGCACCCTGGTCGTCGGCCTGGCCGTCATCGTGGTCTTCGCGGCCCTGGCCGGGACCACCGACTCGATCAACGGCATCGTCGGGTTCCGGGCGGGCTGGGGCCTGGGCAACGCCCTGTTCATCGCCACCTCCCTGGCCGTGATCGTCGCCTCGGCCAGCGGCGGCTTCGGCGGCGCGATCATCCTGTACGAGACCGCGCTCGGCCTCGGTATCGCCGTGGGACCGCTGCTGGGCGGGGAGTTGGGGGCGATCAGTTGGCGCGGGCCGTTCTTCGGGGTGGCCGTGCTGATGGCCGTGGCCCTGCTCGCGACGCTGGCCTTCGTCCCCTCCATGCCGAAGCCGGCGCGGCCCACCTCACCCATCGCCCCGCTGAAGGCGCTCAGGCACCGCGGTCTGCTCACGATGGGCGTCATGGCGCTGCTCTACAACTGGGGCTTCTTCACCATGCTGGGCTACGCGCCCTATCCGATGAAGCTGAGCGCCCATGAACTCGGCCTGGTCTTCACCGGCTGGGGTCTGCTGGTGGCCGCGTTCAGCGTGTTCTTCGCCCCGCGCCTCCAGGCCCGCTTCGGCACCGCGCCGGTGCTGTACGCCAACCTGCTGGGCCTCGGCATCGTGATGGCGGTCATCGCCGCCGGGGTCGGCAGTCCCACGGTGGTGATCGTGGCGGTCATCGTCTCCGGCGCCTTCATCGGCATCAACAACACGCTGACCACGCAGGCCGTCATGCTCGTCTCCCCCGTCGAGCGCCCGGTGGCCTCCTCGGCCTACGGCTTCCTGCGCTTCATCGGCGGCGGTCTCGCGCCGTTCGTCGCGGGCAAGCTGGCCGATGCCACCGACCTGAGCGTGCCGTTCTACCTGGGCGCGGCGACCTTCGTGCTCGCCGTCCCGGTGCTCGCCAGCGGGCACGGGCTGCTGCGGAAGGCGGAGGAGCAGCCGGAGGAGGCCCCGGTGGCCCTGCCGTCGCTCACCGCTGTGGGTGAACCGGCCGAGCCGGACACGTCTCGGGTCATCGTGGCGGTCGGCGCGCACGGCGGGGCTCCGGCCACCGTGGACGCGGCGGCGCGGCTCGCGCGGGAGACCGGCAGCGCGCTGGAGGTCGTGCACGTCCGGGAGACGGTCGTGGTGGAGGAGCAGGCCGTGGAGCCGGAGGGCGCCGAGGAGGCGCGGGCGGCCGTGAGTGCCCATCTCGCCCGGCTGGCCGCGCACGGTGTGGCCGCCTCGGGGCAGGTCCTGACCAGCGTCGGCGACCACGCCGCCGCCGGGCGGGTGCTGGCCGAGCATGCGGCGCGGGTGGGCGCGCGGGCGGTGGCGGTGGGCCGTTCGCCGCGCGGGCCGCTGGCTCAGTTCGCGGACGGCAGCCTCACCTCCGCCCTCACCCACGGCGCGCCCTGCGATGTGCTGCTGGTGGACGCGGAGTCGGTGCCCAGGCAGCTCACCAAGGGCTCGCTGGCGGAGCTGCGGGACAGCGCGGTCTGATCCGGCGTACGACAGGAGGGGGGCCGCGGCGAGTGCCGTGGCCCCCTTCTCCGTGTCCGGGTCAGCGGGTCAGCAGTCCGGTGATCTGGTCGTGGACGGTCGTGCGGGCGGCCGGGATGTCGTTAAGGAGCGTTGCCCCCAGGGCGGACAGCGGTTCGTCGGGGTCGGTGCCGCATTCGACGGTCTCGCTGACCACTTCGTAGCCGTCGCGTACGGCGATGTTCAGCCGGTGGCGGCCCTCGCCGAGGGCGTGCAGGGCGGAGGCGACGACGAGGGGCGGCGGCCCGCCCGGCTCCCCCTCGTGCTTGCGGTAGGCGCTGGCGACGGGGGTGCGCCAGCGCAGGCTGAGCAGGACGGGGCTCTTGGCGACGACCTCGGCCAGGTCGGTGTCGTGGACGCCGGTGGAGGTCAGGATGGTGGCGCGGGTGTCCAGTACGAGGGCCGCCGGGAGCAGGCAGCGCAGGGTGCTGCCAGCTATGTTGCCGCCGACCGTGGCGGCGCGGCGCACGGCGCCGGTGCCGACCGCGCCCGCCGCTCGGCGCAGGACCTCGGGGACCCGGTCGTCGACGCGGTTGAGGACGACGGCGCCGCCCAGTTCCTCGCGGCCGAGGACATTGGCCTCGGGGAGTTCGCGCAGCGACATGGCCTGCGCAGGGAAGCCGTCGCGCTGCCAGGTGGCCCAGACCAGGGTGGCGCCGCCCACGGGGACGGCTCCCTCGGCCAGGTGGTCCCGCGCTTCGGAGACGGACGTGGGCAGACGCAGCAGCACGGTGGCCAACCTGCCTTCCTCGAAGGTCCGGCGAGCGGCCGCCGGCGCGGCCAGGGGCATTCTCGCCGCCTGCCGAGGGGCGCGTACAGGGCTCATGGGCGCGCTGCCCGTGCGCCCCTTCGCTCCCCCAGGTCGCCCCCGGTGGGAGCGCGCTCCGGGCCGTCGCACCGGGATGTGACGGCCCGAAGGGTCGAGAAGTCGCCGCAGGTCAGCGCCGGGCGGGCACCAGCAGGTGCAGGAAGCGAGGGCGTCGACAGTCAACCTCGATGGTGTCGCTCAGGGGAGACGGGCGACTCCCGCGTAGATCCCGCTCTCCTCGGCCGCCGGGACCTCGCCGTCCTCGCCGTCCTTGAACCACTCGGTGGCAGTGACGAGACCCGGCTCGACCAGCTCCAAGCCCTCGAAGAAGCGCTGGACGCCCGCGCGGTCGCGGAAGCCGAGCCGGATGCCGCCCTTGGCGTACTCGGCCGTGACCTGCGCCGACAGCTCCGGGAAGATGTCGGAGGAGGCGTGGGAGAGGACCAGGTAGCTGCCGGAGGGCAGGGTGGCGAGGAGGTTCGACACCAGGCCGTAGGGGTCCTGGTCGTCGTTGATGAAGTGCATCAGCGCGATCAGGGACAGGGCGATCGGCCGGTCGAAGTCGAGCGTCTGCCGGGCGTTCTTGATGATCGCGGCCGGGTCGCGGACGTCGGCCTCCACGTACTGGGTGGCACCCTCGGGACGGCCGACGAGCAGCGCCTCCGCGTGCCGCAGCACGATCGGGTCGTTGTCGGTGTAGACGATCCGGGCCGTCGGCACGATCCGCTGGACGATCTGGTGCAGATTCGGCTCGGTGGGTATGCCGGTGCCGATGTCGAGGAACTGGTCGACGCCCTGCGTGGCGAGCCAGGCGACCGCGCGGTTCATGAAGGCGCGGTTCTGCCGGGCGCCGTCGCGCGCCTCGGGAGGCAGCCGCTCCCCGACCGCCTCGTCTACGGGGTAGTTGTCCTTGCCGCCGAGCAGCCAGTCGTACACCCGCGCCGGGTGAGCCGTGCTGGTGTCGATCTGCCGGGGGCTGGGCGTGCCGGTGGTCATGGGCGGACTCCGTCATGATTCTGGCCGGTGCGAACACAGACGATCATCGAGTAGTGGTCGTCATTCTGCATGCGCCGTACGGGAGTTGACCAGGCCGGGGTACGTACGGACCCCGCCGGGAGCCGGATGCGCGGGCCGTCCGAGCGGGCCGTGGGCGTGGGGCGGGTGACCGGTGCGGATCACCTCGGGGACGGGGTGTGACCCATGACCGACCCTGACCACCGAGGTTCGAAAGTATTAGCTGATAATTTGTGAAGCTCGCGGGCAGACCCGGGGCCAGGGGGAAACAAATCGGCCACCGGTGCCGCCGTGATGGTCACCGATTCCGGCCGGTCCGTCTGCCCACGCGAGCAAGGCCGAGTGGGGAGGGAGACCTGTCGTGACCGAGGCAGGGCGGGGGGCGGACGCCAACGACGGCGGCCGGCGCGGGCGAGGCCGGCGCGCGGCGCCGAAACGGGCGTGGGGACGCCGTACACAGGATTCGGACCGGGAGGCCGGGCCCGAACCCGGGACCACCCCGGACGGCCCGGCGTTCGAGCCGGAGGCCACCATGCAGCTCCGGGTCGGCGAGATCCGCCCGGACGAGACGATGCAGCTCAAGATCGTCGCACTGGACGGCACCCGCCCCGGACCGGAGCCCGAGCCCGAGCCCGCGGTCGCCGACGAGCCGGGCGGCGCCCGCCGCACCGGTGTCCTGGCCCCGCTGCTCACCGTGCTCGCCGTACTGCGCCGCCTCCTCGCGCCGGTCACCGCCAAGCTCGCCCCCTACGCCGAACTCGCCGCCCCCTACGTGCGCAAGCTGCGCCCGGAGTACCCGCGTCCGGGCCGGGATGGCTGGCGGCGCTGGATGCCGTCCTGGCGCCAGTGGCTCGCGGGCTGGCTCGCGACGGCCGGCGTCACCGGCCTCTTCCTGACCGTGGCCTACGCGGCGACCGACGTGCCCACCAACCTCAACTCGTACGCCACCCAGCAGGACAACGTCTACTTCTGGTCCGACGGCACCCCGATGGCCCGCACCGGCTGGGTGCGCCGCCAGGCGATGCCGCTGAAGGACATCCCGGAGGGCGTGCGCTGGGCGGTGCTCGCGGCGGAGAACGAGAGCTTCTACTCCGACCCCGGCATCTCCGGCAAGGGCATCACCCGCGCCCTGTGGCGCACGGTCGGCCAGGGCGCCACCGAGGGCGGGTCCACGATCACCCAGCAGTACGTCAAGAACGTCTATCTGAACCAGGACCAGAACCTCGGCCGCAAGCTCACCGAGGCGATGATCGCCCTCAAACTCGACAACCGGATGAGCAAGGACAAGATCCTCGAGGGCTACCTCAACACCAGTTGGTTCGGGCGCGGCACCTACGGCATCCAGCGCGCCTCCCAGGCGTACTACGGCAAGGACGTCAGCAAGCTGAACCCCAGCGAGGCCGCCATGCTCGCCTCGCTGCTCAAGGGCGCCGGCCTGTACGACCCCACGCTCAGCGCGGCCAACCACCGCCGGGCGGTGGAGCGCTGGTCGTGGATCCTCGACCGCATGGTCAAGATCGGCAAGCTGTCCCCGGCCGAGCGCGCCAAGTACACCGAGTTCCCCGAGCCGCTCAAGACCCTCCAGATCTACGACACCGGCAAGCAGAGCGACTACCTGGTGGAGCTGGCCTCCCAGTACGCCAAGAAGAACGCCCACCTGTCGGACAAGGAGTTCGACCTCGGCGGCTACCAGATCTACACGACCTTCGACCGCAAGCGGGAGAGCGAGCTGACCGACGCGGTCACCAAGGCCCGCGAGGCCGCGCTGAAGAAGGACCCCAAGGCGGCGCGGAGCGCCCACTACGGGGCAGCGTCGGTCGCCACCGACGGCCGGATCGTCGCCGTCTACGGCGGTCCCGACCACCGCAAGCAGGGCTACAACGAGTCCAACGCGACCACCGTCCCCGCCGGTTCGGCCTTCACCCCCTTCGTCTACGCGGCGGGCCTGGAACACGGTGTGCACAAGACCCGCGAGGGTCCGGCCACCCCGGTCACCCCGGAGTCGGTCTACGACGGCGACGACGCGGTGCCCGTCACCACCCCCGAGGGCCCCTACTGGGACCGCAGCGGCAAGAAGGTCGCCGCGCACAACGACGGCAAGCGCTCCTACGGTCCGATCTCCCTGCGCCAGGCGCTCGCCCGCTCGGTGAACACGCCGTTCATGCAGCTCGGCATGGACACCGGGCTGGAGAGGGTCAAGTCCACCGCGCAGGCGGCCGGGCTGCTCCCCTCCAGCTTCGGCCCGGCGACGCCCGCGCTGTCCCTCGGCACCTCCACGCCCAGCACGATCCGCATGGCCAGCGGCTACGCCACCTTCTCCGCGGAGGGCCGGCACACCGAGCCCTATTCGGTGCGCCGTGTCACCCGCAACGGCGCCGGTGTCCGCCTCGACGCCCCCGACCGGCGCCGGGCGGTCAGCCCGCAGGTCGCCCGGCAGGTCAGCGAGGCGCTCGGGGACAACTTCCGCACCTCCCACCCCACCCCCGCCGCGACCACCCCGGCCGCCGGAAAGGACGGGACCACCGAGAAGGACACCGCGCTCTGGTACACGGGCACCCTCGAATCGGTGTCGACCGCGATCGTCGTCTACCGCATCGACCTGGGCAAGAGCCTGGAGCCGCTGCCCCTGGACGGCCTGGCCGGCACCCGCGAGAACAGCGTGCCGTACGGAATCTGGTCGCAGGCCGTGGGCGTCGGCTGACCCCGCCGCCCCGGCCCACCCCATCCGGCTCCACACCCGCAACCCGCACCGGAGATCGATCCGTATGAAGTCGTCGAGCACAGGAAGGCGCCGCAAGGCGCGCACCACCGAGACCCGCCGCGTGCCCCGCCCCGGCATCATCGCCCTGGCGCTGCTGCTGGTGCTCGTCTCCACGGTCACGGGGTATCTGCTGCTCGACCACGACGACGGGACCGCGTCGGCGGTCTCCCCCGCCAAGGAGCCCGGTGGCGCGGCCGCGGAGCCCGAGTGGGACGGGAAGACCAAGGTGCTCGGGGACGGCTCCACGTCCTACACCGGGCCCCAGAAGGGCACGCTGAAGCCCGTACGGCTCAAGCCGGGTGAGAAGCCGCCCCAGTTCGTCGTCTTCTCCTGGGACGGCGGACTGGAGGGCAGCGACCACCTCTTCTCGCACTACCGCGAGCTGGCCAAGCAGTACAACGCCCACATGACGTTCTTCCTCACCGGCATCTACCTGCTGCCGAAGGCGAAGAAGGACCTCTACCACCCGCCGCAGCACTCGCCCGGCGCCGCCGCCATCGACTACGCCACCGACGAGCACATCCGCGAGACCGTGGAGCAACTGCGCAAGGCGTACGAGGACGGCAACGAGATCGGCACCCACTTCAACGGCCACTTCTGCGGCGCCAAGGGCGGCGGCGACTGGAGCGTGACGGAGTGGAAGAGCGAGATCGACCAGTTCTTCTCGTTCGTGGAGCACTGGAAGAGCAACACCGGCTACAAGGACGTCGACCCGCTGCCCTTCGACTTCAAGAAGGAGGTCACCGGCGGCCGGGCGCCCTGTCTGGAGGGCCAGAAGAACCTGCTGAAGGCCATCAAGAGCTACGGCTGGCGCTACGACGCCAGCTCCGCGGGCGACTTCCAGATCTGGCCGGCGAAGAAGAACGGCGTCTGGGACTTCCCGCTCCAGATGCTGCCCTACGAGGCGGGCAAGTACCAGGGCCTGTCCATGGACTTCAACTTCCTGTACAACCAGTCCGACGGCGAGACGCAGGGCGACGCGGCCGAGTTCCCCAAGTGGGAGCAGCAGACGGTGGATTCGTACATGGCGGGCTTCAACCGCGTGTACTTCGGCAGCCGGGCGCCGCTGTTCGTGGGCAACCACTTCGAGGACTGGAACGGCGGCATCTACATGCGGGCCATCGACCAGGTGGTCAAGAACGTGTGCACCAAGAAGGGCGTGAAGTGCGTGTCCTTCAAGGAACTGGCGGACTGGATGGACGTGCAGACACCGCAGACGCTGGCCCGGCTGCGCACTCTGGACCCGGCTCAGTCGCCTGACTGG
Source organism: Streptomyces seoulensis (assembly GCF_022846655.1). Classification (NCBI taxonomy): domain Bacteria; kingdom Bacillati; phylum Actinomycetota; class Actinomycetes; order Kitasatosporales; family Streptomycetaceae; genus Streptomyces; species Streptomyces seoulensis. The sequence goes on along the minus strand of NZ_AP025667.1, from coordinate 2,962,553 downwards.
GCGTCGGTCGTCAAGTGACGTGTGAAACAGTCTGGTTCCACTTGTGCATCCCGTCTTCACACCTGCCGCACACGGCATGCGAAGATGCGTTCGCCCGGTCTCTGTCACCGGAGTCCCGGTCTGTGTACCGGCGTAGAGGGGAACATCATTGAAGTCAAGGAAATTTAGCCGTAAGCGGAGCCGCGCCACCATAATCTCGGCGGCGGCCGCCTCCGTGGTGGCGGGCGTCGCCCTGCTGCCGAACTGGAGCGCGGGCGCGGCGGTCACCGACGACCCGACCGTCGACACGGCGACCAAGGCGACCTTCCAGCGGCTGGCGGACGCGGTCTTCACCGACCGCACCCAGGCCCTGGTGGGCGGTGGCAAGGAGGGCCGTGACCAGCGGACCTCCGATTTCTCCGGCGATGTGCGCCTGTCCGGCACGCAGTCGCGCCAGGAGGACTCCGCGCTCAGCCAGCTTCGCGGCCGCAAGAGCCGCCTGGCCAAGCTGGGCGAGCAGTACAGCGCGGGGAGCACCAGCGTGAAGCTGGATGCCACGCAGGTCAAGGGACGGCGCGCCACGGTGGCCGTCACCGAGACGACGTCGCTCACGTACAAGAAGGTCACGGGCTCCCAGCCCGCGACCACGGGCTTCCAGGCCCACCACGAGCTGACGTTCAAGGCGGACCGCGGCGGCAACTGGCAGCTCACGCGCATCGAGGACACCGACGAGGGCTACCTCGCGGTGAACCAGGTGGCGAAGCCCGAGGTCGCCAAGCCCACGGTCAAGGCGGACGACGGCCCGCCGGACGCGCCCAGCGCGGCCACCTCGCGGCCCGCGCCGGCGAATCCGAAGAACTTCACCGCGTCCGGTTACGACTACCAGGCGATGACCGCGTACGCGACGAAGTACTGGAGCAAGTACAACACGGAGTACCCCGACTTCAACGGGGCCGGCGCTGGTGGTGACTGCACCAACTTCGTCAGCCAGGCGCTGAAGGCGGGTGGCTGGAAGCACGTTCCCGGTTACACGAACGACTTCCACAAGTGGTTCGGCAACGCCGACATCCAGTCGGACTCCTTCGTCGGTGTGAACGAGTTCTCCTGGTTCGCGCTGTCCTCGAAGCGGGTCACGAGCCTTGCCAACGTCTACCAGGCCGACATCGGTGATGTCATCCAGATGGACTTCAACAAGGACGGGTCCAAGGACCACACGATGATCGTCACGAAGCGCGACGCCCAGGGCGTGCCCTACGTGACGTACCACTCCACCAACACCTACAACCGGTCGGTGGCGAGCCTCGTCGCGTCCTACCCGACGGCGGCGTTCTTCGCCTACCGCACCTGAGGTGAGTGAAGGCCCCCGTACGGCGCGCAGGTCCGGCGTCGTACGGGGGCCTTCGCGCGTTCGGGCGCCGGTCCTTTGCGGTGGATCGCGGCCTGGCTATGGTCGTGCACCGACCAGGTTTCGGTGGGTGTGGCCTTGAAGGGGGAGTGGATGAGCCGGTACGCGCGGTTGGCGTTCACCAAGAACGTGCGGGGTGTGCAGGAGGAGCGGGGCAGCGCCGAGGCCATGGCGCGGCTGCTCGCGCGGGATGCGTCGGAGCCCGACCGGCTGGGACCCGACGAGGCGGACTTCATCACGGCCCGCGACGGGTTCTACCTGGCCAGCACCGGGGACGACGGCTGGCCCTACGTGCAGTTCCGGGGCGGCCCGCCCGGCTTCGTGCACGTGCTGGACAGCGGCACGCTGGGCTGGGTGGAGGTGCGGGGCAACCGGCAGTACATCACTACGGGCAACCTCCGCTCCGACGACCGGGTCTCGTTGTTCTTCATGGACTACGCGAACCCCACCCGGCTGAAGATCTTCGGCCGTGCGGAGACGCGTGATCCGGCCGAGTTCCCGGAGCTGCACGAGAAGCTGGCCGACACGCGGACGGACGGTCCGCTGGAGCAGCTCATGGTGATCCGGGTGGAGGGCCTGTTCTGGAACTGCCCCAAGCACATCACCCCGCGCTACTCGGAGGCCGAGCTGGCCGAGGCGCTGGATCCGGTGCGGGAGCGGCTGCGGATGCTGGCGGAGGAGAACGCGGCGCTGCGCGAGCGGCTCCAGCAGCGGGACTGATCCGCGCCGGCGGGCACGGCCCGCGGGCCGCGGCGGTACGGGCCTCCTCCCGGAGGGCCGTCCGCCGCGGGCCCCGGGGTCACCGTGCGGCGAGGCGGGCGCGGATCAGCCACAGGCGGTTGGCGAAGCGGCGGCCGCGCGGCTGCACGTCGTAGGGCCAGCGCCCCTCCCCCGCGCCGGGCTGTCCCGGCTCCTTCAGCGACTCGATGTCCCAGCCGTTGGCTTCCAGGAAGGGCTCCGGCTCGTCGGTGCCGAAGATCCACGGGGTGCCGTCCTCGGCGAGCCGGTCGAGGAACGGCTTGGAGAACGGGCTGCGCAGCAGGGTCCGGCCGAGGATGTCGAAGGCCAGGTGGCTGCCGGGGGCGGAGGCGGAGGCCAGCAGGCGCAGCAGCCCGGCGGCCTGCTCCTCGGTGAGGAAGAAGGTCAGCGCCTCGGCGACCCACAGGGTGGGCCGCGTCCGGTCGAACCCGGCCTCCTCCAGCTCGGGCAGCCACTCCTTGGTCAGGTCGGCGGAGACCTCGTGGCGCCGCACGGCGGGCTTGGCGCCGAGCGCGTCCAGCCGGCGCCGCTTCTCGGTGATGAGGGGGGCGTGGTCGACCTCGTAGACGTCGATGTCGTCGGGCCAGTCGAGCCGGAAGGCGCGGGTGTCCATACCGGCGGCGATCAGCACGACCTGGCCTATGGAGCCGTCGGCGAGCAGGTCGCGGATGGCGTCGTCGAGGAAGCGGGTGCGGATGGAGATGAACGGCAGCAGGCCGCCGCCGGCGTAGCGGTCGATCAGCTCGAAGCCCTTGGGCTCGGCGAGGGACCGGGCCAGCGGGTCGACGTAGAGGGCGTCCTCGCGCTCGGACTCCAGGGCGCGGGCCGCGGCCATCCACTGTGCGGTGTACGAAACGGCGTGCATGGGTGTGGTGGTCCCTTCGGGAAGTGCTCGGATCGGACAGGGCAACAGGTGGGCGGTCAGGTGCGGACGACCGCCTTGGTGCGCATCAGGAAGTCGCCGAGGAAGCCGTCGTGCGGCAGTCCGGGCGCGATGCGGTAGGTGGGTGTGTCGCCGACGTAGACGTTGCCGATGGTGGGCTCGGCCAGCAGCCGGTCGATCAGTTCCTCCTTCCGGGTCAGCGCGGTGACGACGAGGCTGTCCCGCAGGACGGCCGTGCCCGCCTCGGGGGTCCAGGGCGCCACCCAGACGCAGGGGAAGGGCAGTTCGACGCCGAGCTGCGGTGCGTCCGGCCGGTCAGCCTGGTGCACGGCCGGGCGCAACGCGGCGCTGCCGTCGCCGAGTTCGGCCACGACCCCCTCGGCGCCCAGCCAAGGCCGCGTTCCCGCCGCCCGGTTCGCCAGATGGGCGGCGAACGCGCGCGCGGTGGCGGACGGCTGGACGGGCAGTACGGCCTTGTCGTCCTCCGGTGCGAGGGCGGGGAGCGCGCCGAGGCGTTCGGCGAGGGCCGCGCACAGCGGTGCCGGGTCGCCCTCGACGAGGACGGCCGTGGCGTTGACGCAGCCGGTGCCGCCGTGATGGCTGACCGAGTCGACGATGGTGTCCAGGTGCTCGCGCCAGTCCGTGTCGGCGGTGACGAGGATCTTGGAGCGGCCGGGTCCCTGGGTCAGCACCGCGGGGTCGGTCCGGTGGCGCCGGACCGCGTCGTCGCCGCCGTAGACCATGCCGAGGTCGGCGCCGCGCAGCAGCTCGTCGGCGAGGTCGTGCCCGGTGGGCAGGAACGCCACCTGGTCCGCGCCGAGCCCGGCCTCGCGCAGCGCGGTGATCAGACGGTACGGGGTGAAGGGCTCCCGGCGCGAGGGGCGGACGGCGACGCGGAAGCCGAGCGCCAGCGCCTCGGGCCAGAGGCTGTGGGTGCCGGGGTGGTTCCCGGCCGCGTTCACCGCGAACACCTCGCCGCGCCGGGTCCACACCGCGCGTCCGGCGCGGGTGAGCGGGTCGCGCCAGTCGTCGCGGGCGTCCACCGGGCGGGCCCGGCGGGCGCTGTCGTAGGCGGCGGCCAGGCGCTCGCCGATCGCGCGGGTCGCGGTGCGTACGACGCCGAGGGGCACACCGCCGACCCGGCTGACGAGGTGCTCGTGCTCGCTGAGGGTCAGTCCGCCCACCGGGCCGCTGGTGAAGAGCTCGGCCGCGCGGGCCAGTACGGCTGCCCTCCGGTCCGGTGGCGGCGGGTCGGCGCGGCGCAGCGCGGTCAGCGTCCGGTGCACGAACACGGCGGGCAACAGGCTGAGTTGAGCGACGGGAGCACCGGAGACGTCGGTGACGGTCAGGCGGGCGCGGGCGCGGTAGGGGCCCCTGGGTCCGAGTGCGTCGAGCTGGGGCAGCTCCTCGCCGTCGGCTTCGGCCGGCATCAGTAGACCCCCTCGATGACCGTCTCGTTCTCGAAGACGCCGACCGGGGCGATGTCGGCCACGGAGTCCCCGGTCCCGCCCTCGGGCGGCCGGACTCGGGTGGCCAGGTCGCGTTCGAGGTTGTTGGGCAGCAGGAAGGACTTGCTGACGTGGTGGGCGACGACCCGCCCCCGCTCCCCGTAGGGGACGGGCCGGCCGGTGTCGGGGTCGACGACACCGAAGGTGACCCAGGGGTCGAGGGTGTCGAAGACGCAGGGCCCGTCGTCGGGCAGGCCCGGCCGCTCCCCCGCGAAGCCGAGGATCATCGTGCTGCCGTAGTTGCCGCTGATGACGGTGTCGGGGAAGACCTCGGTGCGGTACAGGTGGCGGGAGTCGGCGTCCATCTGGGTGCCGCCCCAGCGGATGGCCCGGACCTTGTCGTTGACGAGGTCGACCAGGTCGTCCCGGCGGGCCAGCCGCTCCAGCAGGGGCGGGGTGATGGTCATGACGCCGATGTCCTGGGTGCGCAGCACCTCGGCGGCCTGGTCGATGACGTGCTCGGCGTAGGCGCCCGCCTCGGGTCCGCGTCCTGCGGCGATGGCGCGTTTCACCCAGCGCGGGTCGAGGTCGACGCGGAACCCGTACCGGCCGTGGGCGGCGGCGGAGCGCTGGAAGTACTCGCCGACGATGTGCGGGCCGCCGGGCACCAGGCCGAGCCAGTCGGCGCCGCGTGGGAAGCCGTGGGCGTCCAGGGCCTGGTTGCTCCAGTGCAGGGTGCGCTCCAGCCAGTCCCGCAGCAGCACCACGCGCTTGGGGGCGCCGGTGGTGCCGCCGCTCTCGTAGACCCCGACCACGTCCGGGTGGTCGCCGTAGCCGCGCGGTACGAGGTCGGCGGCGGGCACGTGCCGCAGCTCGGCGGCGACGTCGGGGAAGCGGGCGAGGTCGGCGTGGGTGCGGATGTCGCGGCGCGGGTCGAAGTCGAAGGCGGTGGCCCGCTTGAGCCAGAAGGGCGATCCGGTGTCGGGGTCGAAGTGCCAGGCCATGGCGGCCTGCACGAAGGCGTCCGGGTCGGGGCGGGTGCCGTGCGGCGGTTCGAGGATGCGGTCGGTCTCGGCGATGTCCAGCGTCATGGCGCGTCCCAGGTCAGGTGGTCAGGAGTGGGGCCCGGCGGCGAGGGCCACGGGGTTGCCGTCGGGGTCGGTGACATAGGCGATCCGCTCGCCCCACGGCATCTCCACGGGGGCGCGCAGCAACGGGACGCCGGCTCCGGCGAGTTCCTTCAGCAGGGTGTCCAGGTCATCGACGAGGACGAACATCTCGAACCGGACCCCGGTGCCCGGTGGCCGGTCGTACCGGGTGGCGGGCCAGTCCGAGGAGACCACGGCCAGCTCCGCCGTGCCCCGCGCGAGGGCGATGTACGTGGGCTCGCCCTCGGGCGGGTTCTGCCGCAGCCGGGTGAAGCCGAGCCGTTCGTAGAAAGCGGCGGTCACCGGGACGCGCTCGGCGTGGATCAGGGGGAACGCGCGTTCCTGCACGGTCTGGTGGCTCCTGTCGTCGGGGGCGGTCATGGCTGGAGCCGGGTGACGTGCCAGTCGGCGCCGTCGCGTTCGTAGCGCAGCCGGTGGTGCATCCGGTCGGAGCGGGCGCACCAGAACTCCACCTCGTGCGGGACCAGCCGGTAGCCGGTGAACCGGGCGGGGCGGTCGAGGGCGGCGCCGGTGGCGGCGAGGGACTCGGCGGCCGCGCGCAGCGCCTCGGGGTCGGTGAGGGGTTCGCTCTGCTGGGACGCGGCGGACATGGCGTGCAGCGGGACGGGACGGGAGTGCCACAGGGCGTCCGCCTCGGCCTCGCCGATGGGGACGGCCGGGCCGCCGATGCTGATCTGCTGGGAGGTCTCGCGCCAGTAGAGCAGCCCGGACGCCCAGCCGGTCTCCTCGATGTCCCGGCTCTTGCGGCTGGTGCTGTGGGTGGTGAACAGCAGTCCCTCGTCGTCGATGCCGCCGAAGACCACGACGCGGGTGGAGGCGCGGCCGCGCTTGTCGGCGGTGGCCAGGGCGAGCGCCCTCGGCTCGCGCACCCCCTGCTCGACGGCCTGGGCCAGCCAGTCGCGCACGAGGCCCAGGGGCTCCTTCGGCGGGTCGTCGTACTCCGGGAACCGGCGGTCGGTCCGCCCGGTGAGGCTCTCGAACTTGCTGCTGTCCATGCCGTGCCTTCCTGGTGTCGGGCGCCTAGACGTAGAGGGTTCCGCGCCCCACCGGGACGCCGTGGCCGCCGACCTGGACGGAGGTGACGTGCTCGCCGGTGCCCTCGGCGGTGGCGAGCATCAGCGAGGGGCGGCCCATCTCCACGCCCTGGAGGATCTCCAGGGGCTGTCCCCAGCCGGCCAGGCCGTGCCGGGCGAGGTGGATGGCGAGGGGGCCCGCCGCCGATCCGGTCGCCGCGTCCTCGACGACGCCGTAGGCCGGGGAGAACATCCGCGTGCGCCAGTGCGAGCCCTCCCCGGCGAAGCAGTTGGCGGCCATGTCGGGGAAGCGGGACAGGGCGCGGTGGTCCGGGCGGAGCGCGGAGAGCGCGGCGACGCTCGGCAGGCCGACGAAGACGTGCCGGGGTCCGTTGCGGTAGATCTCCACCGGCGCCACGGACGCGGTGACGCCGAGCGCCTCCAGCAACTCCTCCGCGTGCTCGTACGGTTCCCAGACGGGGTGCGGCTGTGCCATGCGGACCGTGACGGCGCCGTCGTCGTCGCCGAGCTCGACGGGGATGGTGCCCATGGCGGTCTCCAGCCGCAGCCGGTCCCGCTTGAGGACCTCGCCGAGCGCGACCGCGGTGCCGAGCAACGGGTGCCCGGCGAAGGGCAGTTCGTTGACCGGGGTGAAGATGCGGATGCGCGCGTCGCCGCCGTCGCGGGCCGGGTGGACGAATGTGGTCTCGGAGAGGTTCATCTCGCGCGCGATCCGCTGCATCGTCTCGGCCGTGAGGTCGCCGGCGTCCAGGAAGACGGCGACCGGGTTGCCGTACAGCGGCTTGCGGGAGAAGGCGTCCACGAGCAGGTACTCGTGCATCAGCGGGGCTCCTGGGTGGCCTGGGGTGTCGGGAGGGCGGCGGGGTCGGCGAGGGCTTCGACGGCGAAGCCCATGCGGTGGTCCGGGGGGCGGCCGATCAGGTCGGCGGCCCGGTTGGGCGGCAGCGGGTGGCCGGCGGGCCGGTCGGTGTCCCACACCATGACGGCGCCCCAGCGGTTGTGCGCCGGGTCGGCGACCCAGTACTTCACCCTGAGGCCGGGGACCTCGGCCCAGTCGCCGGTCACCCCCTCCGACAGGTGCGCGTTGAGGGTGCGGATGCTCTGCGGCGAGTCGTCCAGGTCCCACCAGGCGATCTCCAGCCTCATCGGGCGAGCACCCCCCGCAGCGCGTCGCCCAGCAGCCGGGGGCCGTCGACGGTGAGCACGGACTCGGCGTGGAACTGGAAGGAGGCGAAGTGCGGGCCGCGCAGGGCGTCCACCTCGCCGGTGTCCGGGTCCCGGCTGACCGCGACCTCGCCGGTGCCGGGTACGTGGTGGTGGTCGGCGGGGCTGACGGCGGCGAACGTGTTGTAGTAGCCGACGCGTTCGGGCCGGCCGAACAGGTCGATGGTGCGCTGCAGCCCCTGGTTGGGTTCCGCGCGCCGGATCAGCGGGAGGCCGAGGCGGCGGCTGAGCACCTGGTGGCTGAGGCAGACCGCGAGGAACGGCAGCCGGTCGCGCAGGAGTTGGGCGACGGCCGCGTCTAGGGCGGCGATCTTCGGGTCGGCGGTATCCTGCGGGTCGCCGGGGCCGGGGCCCATGACGACCGCGTCGAACCCGTCGAGGCGGCCGTGCAGTTGGTCGTAGCGCAGCACCTCGGCGGTGGGTCCGAGTGCTTCGAGCTGCTGGACGATCATCGCGGTGAAGGCGTCCTCGGCGTCCACCACGAGGATCTTCAGCCCCTTGAGCTCCGGCACCCTGAGGGCGCCGGGGGGCGTGGCGGCGAGCCAGAAGTCGGCGATGTCGGCGTTGCGGCCGCGCAGGGCGTCGTGGATCTCGGGCCGGTCGGCGAACCGCGCGGCGGACGCCGGGGGTCCGGCGGGGCCGGCCGCGCCGCCCAGGGCGTGCAGCAGCCCGGCCGCCTTGGCGCGGGTCTCGGCGGCCTCCGCGCGCGGGGAGGAGTGGCGTACGAGGGTGGCGCCGACGGCGAGCCGCAGCCGTCCGTCGGCGGCGATGTCGGCGGTGCGGATCAGGATGGCGGAGTCCAGCGAGCGTCCGCCGTCGGGCTCGCGGCTGATCAGCGCGGCGACGCCGCTGTAGTAGCCGCGCCCCTGGGGTTCGTGGCGCTGGATGACGCGGGCCGCGCTCTCCACGGGGCTGCCGGTGACGGTCGGCGCGAACAGGGTCTCGCGGAGGATGTCGCGCAGGTCGCGGCGGGTGCGGCCCTCGATGAAGTACTCGGTGTGGGCGAGCCGGGCCATCTCCTTCAGCCGGGGGCCGGTGACGCGGACGCCGGGCTCGCAGACGCGGGACATCATCTTCAGTTCCTCGTCCAGCACCATGTACAGCTCGTCGGTCTCCTTGCGGTCCTCGAGGAACGCGGTGAGGCCGGCGAGGTCCGGGCCGCCGGGCGGGTAGCGGTAGGTGCCGCTGATGGGGTTCATCACGGCGTGGCCGTCCCGTACCGAGATGTGCCGCTCCGGGGTGGCGCCGACGAAGGCACGGCCGCCGACGTGGATGACGAAGGTCCAGTAGGCGCTGTGCTCGACCGCGGTCAGGCGGCGGAAGACGGCCAGCGCGGTGTGCGGGGTGTAGCCGTCGAGGTCGGCGAGCAGGGTGCGCCGCAGCACGAAGTTGGCGCCCTCGCCGGTGCCTATCTCGTCCGCGACGACGCGCCGCACCTTCTCGGCGTACTCCTCGTCGGACAGGTCGAAGCGGTGTCCGCTCATGCCGACCGGGGTGTCGGGCAGCCGGTGCAGCACGTCCGCGAGCGGCAGTTCGGCCTGGTCGGTGACGGTGAGCGCGACGAGGGGCGAGCCGTCGTCGGGGGCGGCGAAGTCCCGTTCGGCGAGCTGGCGGTAGGGCACGAGGACGAGTACCTCGTGGGCGGGCCCGGCCGTGCCGTCGGGCAACGGCAGCCCGGCGAGCGTGGCGGGGTGGGTGACGTCGCCGAGCAGTACGTCGACGCTGCCGGGGGTGCCGCTCTCCGGCCGGTGCAGCAGGGCGAAGTCGTGGTCGCCGGGGGCGGCCAGCAGGCGGTCCAGGAGATCGCTGGGCGGGCTCACCGGAACACCTCCGCGCTGGGCAGGACCACCCCGCAGCGCTCGGCCACGTAGTCGAGGGCCAGGCGGTGGCGCTCGGCGGAGAAGTCGGCGACGGCGTCGGCGGCCAGGAAGACCTGGATGTCGTTGCTGAACGCCTCGACGGCCGTGGCGAGGACGCCGATGTGGGCGTAGACCCCGCACAGCACGAGCTGGTCGCGTCCGGCGGCGCGCAGCCGGCGCAGCAGGCCGGAGCGGTGGAAGGCGCTGTAGCGGTACTTGGTGAGCACCCAGTCGCCGGGTTCCGGGGCGAGTTCGGGCACCACCTCGCGGTCCTCGGGGGCGGTGCGCATGCCCGGCCCCCAGAAGTCCTTGAGCAGGCCGCGGTCCTCGTCCGTCATGCCGCCCGGCTGCGCGGTGTACGCGACCGGCACCGCGAGGCTCGCGGCACGTTTGCGCAACCGGGCGGCGTTGTCGACGAGTTCGGAGCGCAGCGGGTCGGGGACGGAGCGCAGGAAGAAGTGCTGCATGTCGTGGACCAGCAGGGTCGCGCGCTGCGGGTCGGGCGTCCAGTGGGCCGTGTTCGCCGGGAGGCTGTCCGCCGCCGGCAGGGCGTAGGAAGCGATGCGGGGTATGCCGACCACCAGTCGGCTCCTTTCGGGGCGGGGCGGGATGTGTGGCCTGCCGGGGCGCGGCGGGGTCTCAGCGCAGGGTGTGCGCCCACCCGGTGACCATGCGCAGTGCCTGGCCGGGGTTGAGCCGGGGGTCGCAGAACGTGGTGTGCCGGTCCCCCACACCGCCGAGTTCGGAGACGTCGGCGGCGCACTCGGTGACGTCGTCCGGGGTGGTCTCCAGGTGCAGTCCGCCGTTGACGCCGCCGCTCTCGGCCAGGGCCGCGCCGAAGCCCTCGATCTCGGCGAGCATCGCGTCCACCAGGCGGGTCTTGTGTCCGGCGGGGCTGGTGATGGTGTTGCCGTGCATGGGGTCGCACAGCCAGATCGCGGGGTGTCCGGCGGCCCGTACGGCCTCCACCAGCGGGGGCAGCCTGCTGGTGACGAAGTCGGTGCCCATGCGGGCGACCAGGACGAGCCGGCCCGGTTCGCGGTGCGGGTCGAGACGGTCGGCCAGGGCGGTGACGTCCTCGGTGGTGGTACCGGAGCCGATCTTGCAGGCGACCGGGTTGAGCACCTCGGCGAGCAGCCGCACATGGGCGCCCTCGGGCTGTCGGGTGCGTTCCCCGATCCAGGGCAGGTGCGTGGAGCCCAGGTAACGGCGGGTCCCGGCCTGGCGCAGCATGGGCAGTTCGTAGTCGAGCAGCAGGGCCTCGTGGCTGGTCCACACCTGTTCGGCGGCGGGCCGGCCCGCGTTGACGGCGTCCAGTTCCCGGACGATGTCCGTCGCTGCCCGGTGGCAGGTGAGGATGCGCTCGGGGTCGGGGCGTCGGCTGACCGGATCGGGTTCGGGGCCGTTGACCATGTGGCCCCGGAAGACGGGCAGGGTGATGCCGCCGACCTGCTCCACCGGCTTGGAGCGGGGCTTGGCGAACTGCCCGGCGATCCGGCCGATCCGCAGCACGGGCTTGCCGGTGATGCCTCCGACGGTGTCGGCGAGCAGGTCCAGCAGGTCGGTCTTGCGCCGTACGTGACGGGGGGTCGACTCGGCCGGGTCCTCGGCGCAGTCCCCCGCCTGGAGCAGGAGGGAGCGACCGGCCGCGACGTCGGCGAGCAGGTGGCGCAGCCGCTCGGCGGCGTCGGCGGTGACCAGCGCCGGACAGGTGCCGAGGGTGTCGCGGACCCGCTCCACCGGGCGGGCGTCGTCCCACTGGGGCTGCTGCAGGGCGAGTGACGCTTGGATGTCCTTCACTGAGGGGCGCACGGCTTCCTCTTGCGGTGTCGGGTCGGGGACCGGGGGCCGGCCGTCCGGCGTCAGGTCGGGATTCCGTCGCGGCGGACCGCGGGGACGTCGATGCCGAGGGCCCTGAACTGCTGGCAGGGGTTCATGAACTCGCGCTGTTGCTTGATCTTCCCGTTCTCGAACGTGAAGGAGTGCAGGAAGTGGTTGCGGTAGAGGCCGGGCTCGTAGCCGGGGAAGAGGATCTGCCCCTCGCCGTCGCACTCGACCCAGAAGCGGTCGGGGTCCTGGGTGTCGAAGATCTCGACGTTGATCCACGCCCAGTCCGGGAAGCACTTGAGCGACCAGACGGCGTGGTCGCCGAGCCGGTCCCGGCCGCTGATGACGATGGGCTCACCGGTCTCGGTGGTCCACAGGCCGCCGGTGCCGTCCTCGGTGAACAGCAGGTGCCGCTCCAGGCGGTCCTGGCCGCGGGTGTTCATGTACTTGGCGACGATGGCCCGGTTCTGTTCGCGGATCTCGTGCTCGTCGGACATGTCTGGTCTCGCTTTCCGTGACTGGGAGGCGAAGGGCCTCTCCCGCGTCGGAGAAGGCGGGCGGGCCCGGAGCACATCGGAACGGAGGGGAGTTCGCGGTGGTCGTACGGTCCGTCAGACCAGCATGCTGATGGCGCGCGGGTCCTGCCCGACCAGGGCGCTGCCGTAGACCTGTTCGGGGACGCCCATGCCGAAGCCGGCGTGCCGGCTGCCGGTGTGGACGTCGCGCCACAGCCGCTGGAGCGGGTTGGACTCGTCCAGGGCGGAGGAGCCGTGGAGGGTGACGATGTCGTCGACGGCCTGGCGGCACTGCTGGACGACATGGGTGGCGTCCATGCGGGCGCGGGCCCGGGTCAGCAGGTCGGGGTTCTCGCCCGCCAGGGCGTGCTCGTCGACGCTGTCGGCGAGGCGGTGGGCGTGCAGTCGCGCGGTGTCCAGGCGGGTGGCGGAGGCCGCGAGGGCGAGCCGGGCGGTCGGCGACTCGGTCTGGTTGGCGAAGGTGGTGCCGGCGACGCGGCGGGTGCCGGCGTGGTCCAGGGCGTGGCGCAGGGCGGCGTCGGCGCCGCCGAGCATCGAGCCGATCAGGCCGACCATGAACACGCCGGTCAGGCTGTCTCGGTAGCGGCGGTCGGGCGGCACCAGGCCGTCGGTCTCGCCGTCGATCAGGGGCTTGTAGGGCAGCAGCCGGTGCGCGGGCACGAACACCTGGTCGGCGACGACGGTGTTGCTGCCGGTGCCGCGCATGCCGACGAAGTGCCAGGTGTCGCGGACGGTCACGTCGGCCGCGGGCATCAGCGCGAAGTGCGGCTGGAGTCCGGTTCCGGTGTCGGCGAGGAGCAGGCCGCCGATCCACTCCGCGTGCAGCGAGCCGGAGGCGTAGGGCCATTCGCCGCTGACGCGGACACCGCCTTCCACCGGCTCCACGGTGCGCACGGGCGCGCCGAGGATGAGCGCGGTACGGGCGTCGGGGTCGTCGCCCCAGACCTCGGCGCGGGTGCGCTCGGGGAAGAGCGAGACGACGAAGTTGCCGACGTTCAGCACGCCGGTGACCCAGGCGGCGGAGACGCAGCCGCGGCCCAGTTCGGTGCAGACCTCCAGCAGGGTGCGCACCGAGGTCTCGTGGCCGCCGTTGCTCTCCGGCACCAGCAGCCGGGTCAGTCCGGCGCCGGTGATCCGGGCCATGACCTCGTCGGGCAGGCGCCGGTCGCGGTCGCTGTCGGCCGCGCGTTTCCAGAGTTCCTCGCGGAGGCCGGCGGCCTGGTTCACCAGCTCCGCCGCACGCGCGTCGATGTCATTGCGTGAACCGCGCAATTTCTTTTTCCTTCCGGATTTTCGGGACGCGAAAGGGCCCCGGTGCGGATGGCGCTCCGGACGATTGGCGGTCCGTTTCCTCCGGCCGCCCCGGCATCGTACGTGGGCCGGTTCGGCGCAGCCACCCCCGTCGAATTCGCGGCCTCACATACGAAACTCTTCGTTCCGCTTGACGATCCCGGCGCCGTCGAGAGGAAAAGCGGAATACGCTCCTTCCCTCCACGCCGCTCACCTGCGGGCCGGCGTTCAACCGTGGAATCTCCTCGGTTGAACGGGCGCCGGAGCGCGACCGCGCGCCTTACGCGGGCCTCGGCGGCTGTGGTAATCCCTTTGGTTCGACAGGGCCTGACGCCGGATCTATTCCTCAGGAGACTGGCATGAGCAAAAGCGCCCAGAAGTCCTACGATTACGCGACCGCCGACTTCAACGCCGTATATCGCGGAGGTGAACTGCTGGGTGACGCCGGTATCACCCGGGTCCCCTGGGACATCGGTGAACCGCAGCCCGGTGTGCTTGAATTCGAGCGCCGCGGTCGAATTCGCGGTGATGTACTGGACGCGGGCTGCGGCCTGGGTGACAACGCCGTCTTCCTCGCCGCCCGCGGCTACCGGGTCACCGCGGTGGACGCCGCCTCCACGGCGATCGAGCGGGCCAGGGAGCGCGCGGCCGGGCAGGAGGGCGCGGCGGACATCGAGTTCGCCGTCGCCGACGCCACCAGCCTGGCCGGCTACGAGGGCCGCTTCGACACCGTGCTGGACAGCGCGCTGTTCCACACGCTCGACGCGGACGGGCGACGGCGCTACGCGGCCGCCCTCGGCCGGGCCGCCCGGCCCGGTGCCTGGCTGGACATGCTGTGCTTCGCGGCGGTCCCCGGCGGCATGCCCGAGCCGCTGTCCGTCTCCGAGCACACGGTGCGCGAGGTGCTCACCGAGGCCGGCTGGACGGTGACGGAGCTGACCCGGACCGTCTACTGGGGCGTCGCCGAGGCGACCCGCGTCTTCCTGGAGAGGACCGGCGTCCAGGTGGAGATCGACGACGAGGGACGCACCCAGCTTCCGGTCTGGTCCGTCCTGGCCGAGCGCGCCTGACCGGCACCGCCCGGCGCACCGCAACTCTTCTAGAAAGAAGGTCTGCCGATGCCGACGACCGTCAAACCCGTCAAGCTGGATCTGGCCCGGCTGGAAGCGATGGCGGAGTCCGACTACTACAACCCGTACACGATCTTCGACTGGCCCGAGTCCCTGGAGACGGACCGGCCGTGGATGAGCGAGGACCTGGTCACGCTCGCCGGCACCGAGGAGTGGGGCAGGCTGACGCGCGATCAGCAGCTCGCCCTGACCCGGTTCGAGGCGGTGAACTTCTTCAGCCTCAACGTGCACGGCATCCGCGAGCTGCTCAGCGAGGTGGTGCTGCGCATCCACACCAAGACCTACGCCGACGCCTCGGAGTTCCTCCACCACTTCATCGGGGAGGAGAACGAGCACATGTGGTTCTTCGGGACCTTCTGCCTGAAGTACGGCGGGAAGGTGTACCCGGCGGTGCCGCAGGTCGGTCCGGGCCGGATCGAGGGGGTGGGCGACGCCGCGACCGAACTGGTCATCTTCGCCCGCATCCTGATCTTCGAGGAGCTGGTCGACTACTTCAACGCGCGTATGGCGACGGACGATTCGCTGCCGCCGATCGCGCAGGAGATCAACCGGGTCCACCACCAGGACGAGAGCCGCCATGTCGCCTTCGGGCGGCACCTGTTCACCCAGTTGCTGGACCAGGTCAAGGAGAGCCGCCCGGAGGACATCCCGGTGCTCGCCAACTACCTGGAGACGTACCTGGAGTACAGCGTCCGCAGCCTGTACAACCCGGCCGTGTACCGCGACGCCGGTCTCGACCAGCCGCTGGAGCTGCGCCGCCGGCTGCTGGAGCACCCGGCGCGGCACGCCGCGCACGCCGCGATCCTCAACCGCACCCGCAAGTTCCTCGCCCGCAACGGCCTTCACGTCCAGGGAGCCACGGCATGAGTGACGACAAGATGACCAAGATCCTCACCTTCATCCACCAGCGCAACCCCGAGGTGGGCGAGCTGAAGCTGGACGACGACCTGATCGACCGCCGCGCGGTGGACTCGCTGGCCTTCGTCGAGTTCCTCTACCTGCTGGAGGAGCTGAGCGGGGAGACCATCGACCCCGAGGAGATCGACGTCGAGGACTTCCGCACCCTGCGCGCCATCGACAAGCGGTTCCTGCACGGCGCGGCGGCCCACTGATGGGCACCGCCACCGGGACGACGGACAACGGCCTCGGCGTACTCGGCCCGGACGAGCTGCGGCTGCTGCGCGCGTTCGACTCGCTGGTGCTGTCCTGGGCGCACCAGTGGGAGGCCGAGGAGCGGCGCTACCCGTTCCTGCTGCGCCCGGCGGACCTGGAGTCCATCGACTACTACGAGAACTTCCCGCACCTGGGTCTGGCCGCGGTGGCGGCCGACCCGGCCCGGCTGGCGGAGCTGCGCGCCGGAGCCGGGAGCCCCCTGGAGGAGCTCCCGGCGGCCGTCCTGAACGACGCGGCGCTGGCCCTGCCGTCGGCCGCCTGCTACTCGGTCTACTTCGACCTCGGGAAGCGGACCCTGCCGGCGACGGAGAACCGCTTCACCACGGTCGCCACCTGTTTCCGCAACGAGACGCGCTACGAGGGGCTGCGCAGGCTGCTCGGCTTCAGCATGCGCGAGATCGTGTTCGTCGGCTCCCCCGAGGGAGCGACCGAGCATCTGAAGCGGGCCAAGGAGCAGGTGCTGGGCCTCGCCGACCGGCTGGGCCTGGCGATGCGGACCGAGGTGGCCACCGACCCCTTCTTCGACCGCACCGGATCACGGGCCACGATGCAGCGCCTGTTCCCGGTGAAGGAGGAGTTCGTGGTGGACGGCCTGGCCATCGGGTCGGTGAACTACCACCGCAACTTCTTCGGGGAGCGCTGCGCGATCTCCCTGCCGGACGGCTCGCCCGCCTCCACCAGTTGCCTGGCCTTCGGCCTGGAGCGGTGGGTGCACGCGCTGACCGCCCGCTTCGGCGACGCCCGGTCCGCCGCCGAGGCGGTCCTCGAAGCCGTCTGAGCCCCGCCCGCCCCAGCCCGAAAGTGAGCCGATGACCGACACGACCGTCGACGACGCCCTGGAGACCGGCGAGATCCAGGTGAGCGACGACATCCGGATAGCGTACGAGCGACGCGGGTCCGGCCCCGACATCGTCCTCGTCAACAACTTCTTCATGGACCGCAAGTCCTGGCGGTCCTACACCGCGAACCTGGCCACCACGGCCCGGCTCACCTCCTACGACCTGCGCGGCCAGGGCGACTCCAGCCCGCACGCCGGGGAGCCGGTGTGGGAGGACCACATCAGCGACCTCAAGGCCCTGTTCGACGGCCTGGGGCTGGAGAAGGCGATCCTGGTGGGCACGTCGTTCTCGACGCTGATCTGCCGGGACTTCGCCGTGGCCCACCCGGAGCGGGTGCAGGGCCTGATCCTGGCCGGGCCGGCGATGAGCCCGCACGGCCCCCAGCGGCTGCGCCGGATCACCAAGTCCTGGCTGAAGACGCTGGACACCTCGGGACTCGGCGTGCTGTACGAGCAGTTGTACCCGCTCGTCTCCGGCGACCGGGCGGTGGAGGCGGCGGGGCCGATCGGGTTCATGGGCCGCAAGCAGAACTTCCTCGGCATCCACTCCGTGGAATCCCTGCGCGCCGGGCTCGCGGTGTCGGTGAAGGCGCCGCTGGACCCGGAGATCATGACCAAGGTGACGGCTCCGACGCTGCTGTTCGTCGGCGGGGACGACTTCTCGCTGAGCACGGACGCGGTGCGGGAGATGGTGGGGCTGTTCCCGGACGCCACCACCGTCACCGTCCCGGACGGCGGGCATCTGGCCTTCCTGGAGGAGCCCGAGTGGTTCCAGCGCGAGGTCGTCGCGTTCATCGACCGGGTGACCGGTACCGGCGCATGATCCGGTCCCGGTGACCGGGTCGGCGTATCCGTGGCTCCCGCGCACCTGGCTGCTCGGGAGCCACGGCCGTCCGCGGCGCGTGGTGGTGGAGTGCGCCGAGGTCGAGGCGCCGGGCACGGTCGCCGCGCAGCACCGGGCCGGCCGGCGTGCGGTGGGCGCGGCGCTGCGGCGTGCGGGCAGTCCGGTGACGGCGGTGGGCCGCGGTGCCGGCGGAGCGCCGGTCTGCCCGGACGGTTTCCCCGCCTCCGTCACGCACAGCGCCGAGCTGGCGGTGGCGGTCGTCGCACCCGGCGCCCCGGGTGTGGGCGTCGATCTGGAACCCCGCTGCCCCGAGCTGAGGCTGCACCGGTTCCTGCTGGACGACCGGGAGCGGGCCGACCTCTGGCCGGAGGGTGAACCACTGGGCCTGCGGCGGCTGTTCGCCGCGAAGGAGGCCGCGTTCAAGGCGCTGACCGACTGTGCCGACGCGCATGGCGGACTGTTCTGGCGGGTGCGGCTGTACGGGCACGAGGGACGGCTGTGGGCGCGGGCCGGTGACCGGTGGGCGGTCGTCGAGGAACTGGAGACGGCGGCGTTCTCCTTCGCGGTGGCGGTCGGCGCCGAGCCCCCCTCCGCGCCGGGGTGACACCGCGCTGACCTGCCGTGACCGACCGCACCCTGATCCATAACCAAAAGTTCGGCATCCCAGAAAAACTAGGTCTTGGACTTCTGATCGCATCGTCGGGACCATGACTGGGACGGCAGTGCCGCTGCGACCCCCGTCGGCGGCACTGTCGTCCCTCGACGAAAGGAACGGACCGTGCCCGCTCGCCCCGAACCGCCCACCGCGCGCGAGGATCTGAGTGCGGCCGCCGGGCAACTGGCCGAGAGCGTGAGCGGCCCGCTGTTCGCGGCGGGCCAGGACGGCTACGACGAGGAACGCGCCCGGTACCAGACCCACCGGCCGCACCGCCCGGCGTTCGTCGTCGGCGCGGCCGAGCCGAAGGACGTACAGCGGGCGGTGGAGTTCGCCGCCGCCCAGGATCTCCCCGTGGGCGTACAGGCCACCGGGCACTCCCCCGCGCTGCCCGCGGACACCGGGGTGCTCGTCAGCACCCGCCGGATGACCGAGGTGCGCGTCGACCCGGCCGCCCGCACGGCCTTCGTGGGCGCGGGCGGGCGGTGGAAGCAGGTCATCGAGGCGGCCGCGCCGCACGGCCTGGCCCCGCTCAGCGGCAGCGCCCCCGACGTGGGGGTGGTCGGCTACACCCTGGGCGGCGGAATCGGCCTGCTGGCGCGGAAGTTCGGGTACGCGGCCGACCACGTCCGGCGCATCGAGTGCGTCACCGCCGACGGCCGGCCGCGCGAGATCACCGCCGACGGCGAGCCCGACCTGTTCTGGGCGCTGCGCGGCGGCCGGGACAACTTCGGCCTGGTCACCGGCCTGGAGGTGGACCTGGTCCCGGTGACCCGGCTCTACGGCGGCGGGATGTACTTCGACGGCGCCTCGGCGGAGCGCGTCCTCGACGCCTACCTGCGCTGGACGGAGACGGTCCCGGAGGAGACGACCTCCTCCCTGGCCCTGGTCCCGCTGCCCGACGCGCCGACCCTGCCGCCACCGCTGCGGGGGCGGTACGTGGTGCACGTACGCGTCGCCCACCTCGGCGACCCGGCGTACGGGGAGCGGCTGGTCGCCCCGCTGCGGGCGCTCGGTCCGCGGCTGGCCGACTCGGTGCGCGAACTCCCGTACACCGACTCCGGGTCGATCCACAACGACCCGGTCCCGCCGGCCGCGTACGTCGGGACCAACGCGATGCTCAGCGGGCTCGACGCGTCGGCGGTGCGCACCGTGCTCGACCTCGCCGGACCGGACGCGCCCGTCACCAGCATCGTCGAGGTGCGCCACCTCGGCGGCGCCCTCGCGCGCCCGCCCCGCGTGCCGAACTCCGTCGGCAACCGCTCGGCCCGCTATCTGCTCGCGGTGCTCGACCGGGTCACCGACGAGACCGCCGACACCGTCCGCGCCGCGCACACCCGGCTGACCGACGCCCTGGCCCCGCTCACCACGGGCCGCAACCTGAACTTCCTGTACGGCGCGAACGCCACGCCGGAGCAGGTGCGGCTGGCGTACGCCCCCGACGATTACGCGCGCCTGCGCCGGATCAAGGCCGCGTACGACCCCGGAAACCTCTTCCGGCTGAACCACAACATCCCGCCGAACCCCTCCCCCGGCCCCCGCTGACGGGCCGCGGCCGACCGCTCAGGACAGCAGAAGGAACGATGATGGAAAAGAAATGGTGGACCCTGTTGGGGGTGTGCGGCGGGACGTTCATGCTCCTGCTGGACACCACCATCGTGTACGTCGTCATGCCCGATGTGCAGCGGGACCTGGAAGCCAGCTTCGCCGACCTCCAGTGGGTGATCGACGGCTACGCGCTGGCCCTGGCCTCCTTCCTGCTGACGAGCGGCACGCTCGCCGACCGGTTCGGGCGCAAACGCCTCTACGCGATCGGCGTGGCACTGTTCACGTTCGCCTCGCTGCTGTGCGGTGTGGCGCAGTCCCCGCTGATGCTGATCCTGTCCCGAGTGCTCCAGGGCGTCGGCGGATCGGTCATGTTCGCCACCGGTCTGGCGCTGCTCGCGGGCAGCTTCCAGGGCAAGGAACGCGGCATGGCGTTCGGTGTGTGGGGCATGGTGACCGGCCTCGCCTCCGCCGTCGGCCCGGTGGCCGGCGGTCTGATCTCCAGCGGCATCAGCTGGCGCGGCATCTTCCTGGTCAACGTGCCGATCGGTGTCATCGTGGCCCTGATCATCGCGCTGCGCGTGGACGAGTCGAAGTCGCCGTTCGCCCGCAAGCTGGACTGGCCCGGCTTCGTCCTGCTCACCGGCGGTCTTGCCACTCTCGTCTACGGTCTGATCCGCGCCGGTGAGACCGCGTGGAGCGACGGCCGCGCGGTGACCGGGCTGGTGGGCGGCGCGGTGCTGCTCATCGCCTTCCTGCTGGTGGAGGCCAGGTCCGAGCAGCCCATGTTCGACCTGCGGCTGTTCCGCATCCCCACGTTCGTCGGAGGCTCCATCGCCGCGTTCGCCATGAACGGCTCGCTGTTCGCGATGTTCCTGTTCCTGGCGATCTACTTCCAGGAGGCGCTGCACTACTCCTCGCTGGAGACCGGTCTGCGCCTGCTCACCGCCTCCCTCTCGATGCTGGTCGCCTCCCTGATCGCCGGGCGGCTCAGCGCCAAGGTCCAGCCCCGCTACATGATCGGGGTCGGGCTGCTGCTGGTCGGTGCCGCGTTGCTGCTGATGGGCGGGATCACCGAGTCCAGCGGCTGGGAGCACTTCATCCCCGGTCTGGTGCTGGGCGGCATCGGCGCCGGTCTGGTGAACCCCCCGCTGGCCTCCACGGCCGTGGGCGTCGTGGACTTCTCCCGCTCCGGCATGGCCTCGGGCGTGAACGGCACGTTCCGTCAGCTCGGTGTGAGCGCCGGTGTCGCGGTGCTCGGCTCGACCTTCGCCGGGGTCATCAGCGAGCGGTTCCGTGACGGGCTGCGCGGGGTGCCGGAACTGGCCGGGCGCAGTGACCAGTTGGCCGCGCTGACGCGGGGCGGCGAAGCGGATCAGGCGGTGCGGCTGGTGCCCGAGGCTTACGGGGACAAGGTGCAGCAGATCGCCACGACCGGTTTCGTGGACGGCCTGAACACCCTGCTCGCGGTGTCGGCCGGGCTGGCCCTGCTCGGCGGTGTGCTGGCCCTGGTGCTGATCCGGCCGGCCGACTTCCAGGCGGCGCAGCAGCCGAAGCCCGAGGCGAAGGACGCCCCCGGCCAGTCGCCGGTGGCCGCCGAGAGCTGAGCCTCACGTACGAAGCGGGCCCGCCGGCTGCCGGCGGGCCCGCTTCGTCGTCTCCGGGGCGGGTCACGCCCCGCTCATCGAGGCCACGGCCTGGCTGGCGGCCGGTTCACCGAAGGACTGGCGGCAGTGCAGCAGCAGTTCGCGCAGGGCGGGGCTCTTGGTGGGCGCGGAGATCAGGGCGAGCACGGCCGGTACGTCGGCGTCGGTGATGGCGATGGTCTTGAGCCCCTCCTGCTGGGCGGTCATGGACTCGGAGAGCACCGCGACGCCGAGTCCCCGCTCGGCCAGGTTCATCACCGCGCCGGGGGCGCTGGCCTGGAGGGCGATGGTGGGGGTCAGACCGAGCGCGGCGGACGCCTCGTCCAGCGTCGCCCGGATTCCGGTCCCCGCGGGCAGGCACACGATGGGGTAGGCGCTGAGTTCGGCGAGGGTGACCCCGTCCTTCTCGGCCAGCGGGTGCCCGTGCGGGACGGCGGCGACGATCGGCTCGCTGATGATCTGCCAGCCGTCGAGGTCCTCCGGTGCGCGGTGGGCGGCGCCGATCAGCGCCAGGTCGACGGTGCCCTCGCGGACGTACTCGACCAGCTTGACGGAATCGTCCTCGACCAGGCTGATCTCGACGCCGGGGTGGGCGAGGTGGAAGCCCGACAGGGCGTCGAAGAGCGGCTGGACGGTGCAGGCGGTGACCATGCCGACGACCAGCTTGCCCCGGACCAGGCCGTTCATCTCGTCCACGGCCTGCCGCAGCGAGTCCATCGAGGACAGCACGGACTTGGCGTGGGCCAGCACCACTTCACCGACGGCGGTGAGCTGCGCGCTGCGCCCGGAGCGGTCGATCAGGGTGGCCCCCAGGTCGTTCTCGAGCTGGCGGATCTGCGCGCTGATGCCAGGTTGGCTGATATGCACCAGCTCCGCGGCCCTGGTGAAATTGGCTTCCTGTGCCACGGCGATGAAGTACCTGAGCTGCCTGATCTCCATAACTCCAAATTATAACGTCGATCCGGATGATTGATTGGACTTGTTCTCGGCCAATGACGGAAAATTGCCACGTTGGTACCCGGACCGCAGGAAAGGATGATTGTGTCCGAGAACGAGAAGGCCCTGAAGCCGGAAGACCTCACCCGCCTCTTCGTGGAGCGCGCCAACGCGGGTGACGCCGCCGGCCTCGCCGCGCTGTACGACGAGGAGGCCGTCATGGCCTACCCGCCGGGCAGCACCACCGTGGGCCGGGAGGCGATCCGCCAGTTGTGGGAGAAGGTGCTGTCCAACGCGCCGCACTTCGAGCCGGAGGAGCCCCTGCCGACGCTGGTGTTCGGTGACATCGCGCTCACCTCCACGCCGCCCAAGGACGGTTCGGGTGCCCGCGCGCAGGTGGTCAAGCGACAGGCCGACGGCAGTTGGCTGCGCATCATCGACCAGCCGGAGTTCCGCCCGCCGACGAGCTGACGGCCTGTCGCTTTCTGGCCATCCTCGCCTGGGCGCCACCCGGCACTTCGCACGGCTGGCGCCCGGTGTGCGACGCAGGACCCCCGGCCGAAAAACCTGTTGCCTCCCGCGAGGCAGCGGTTCCCGTCCGGGCGTTTTCTGTCATCGCGCGTTGACGATTCACCGGCACCGGATATGGTGCACGGCAGCAGGTCCAGAGCCAAACGGGGGAGGCTCTTCACAGTGATACGCGATTCTCGGCGCCACTTTTCGGCGCGGCGGGCCCTTTTCCGGACCCGTCCATTCCAGCCCGGCCCACTCGGTCCACGCCGCCCATTCATCGCGGCGCAGCACCGTCGGCCGGGCTCTCGTGTATCCCCCGTCTGTAGTTCCGACCGGGTATTCGCGCGCGGCCGCTGACCGCCCGCGAAACACCGTCGTCGGCTTCTCCCGTCACCGTCCGGGGTGCCGCGTACCGGCGACAGGTGTGTAGGTACGCGCGTCAATCTCACATCTTTATGCCCCCTGTACGGACATATGAACAGGAGATTGAGAATGGCTGTGACTGGAACCAGAAGCATTCATCTCGCCGCCCCGGTGATCTGCGAGTCGGCGGAACTCTGGAACGCGCAGGCGGACAGTCTGCCGGTGACACGGGCGCCCATCGAGTCGTTGTCCACCGACGATTCCCCACGTATATCGGGCGAGAACGAGGAACACGTACGGCACCTGGCCCAGTGCGTCGCGCCGCTGCCACCGATCATCGTGCACCGCGCCACGCTCCGGGTCATCGACGGCGTCCACCGGCTGCGGGCCGCCCGGCTCAACGGGCAGACCCACATCGACGTGCAGTACTTCGACGGCACCGCCAAGGACGCCTTCCTGCTGGCGGTGGAGCGCAACGCCCACCACGGACTGCCCCTGACGCGCGCCGACCGCAACGCGGCCGCGCTGCGCATCATCCGCTCCCACCCGGACTGGTCGGACCGGATGATCGCGTCGGCCACCGGTCTCTCGCCCAAGACGGTGGGCTCGATCCGGCGTCGTTCGGGTGACGCAATTCCTCAGTTGAACGCCCGGATCGGCCGGGACGGCAGGTCGCGCCCGGTCGACAACTCCGAGCGGCGCCGGCTGGCCGGTGAGTACGCCCGCCGCCATCCGCAGGCCACGCTGCGCGAGATCGCCAGGGAGAGCGGCCTGTCGCTGGCGACCGCCCGGGACGTGCGCGAACGCGTGCAGAAGGGTGCCAGCCCGACCCTGGGCGGCCGGCCCTCCGGCGGTCCGGTGCCGAGGCCGGCGACCCCGGCAGGCACGTCGCGCGTCCCGGAGCCGTCCGGCCCGGTCACCGCCTTCGCGCTGGCGGAGACGCTGCTGCTGCTCAGGCGGGATCCGTCGATACGGCTCACCGAGCACGGCAGGTTCCTGCTGCGCCTGCTCGACACCCACGCCCTGGCGAACCGGCGGTGGGAGGAACTGGTGGACCGGATACCGCCGCACTGCGCGGCCAAGGTCGCGGCCGCGGCCCGCGAATGCGCGGCGTCCTGGCGGGACGCGGCACAGCAACTGGAGGAGCGGGCCCGTGCGGTCGACGGCCGCGGGGCGGTGAACACGATCGCCTGAACGCGAGAGTCCGGCCGATCCGGGGACCGCTGGATCAAGGGTCCCCGAATAACCGGCCCTCGTGGAATCCAGAAGATTTCCCTATGATCTCCGCATGACAATTCTGGTGACCGGAGCCACCGGTAAAACGGGCCGCCATGTGGTACGGGAACTGCTCGCCGAAGGCGAAGACGTACGTGTATTGACCCGCAGCCCGGAAAAGGCGGAAGTTCCTTCCGGGGCGAGTGTCGTACGCGGTGATCTGAGTGAACCGGAAAGCCTTTACCCGGCACTCGACGGGGTGTCCTCCGTTTTCCTCTTTCCGGTTCTCGACGCCATCCCGGCGTTCGCGGCGACGGCGAAGCGCGCCGGAGTGCGCAAGGTCGTACTGTTCACCGGCGCATGGGCCGCGGGGCACACCGCGCGGGACCGCGCGTCCTGGGTCTATCCGCGCTACCGGGCGGCCGAGGCGGCGCTCGCCGAGAACGGGCCGGAGCAGTGGACGGTGCTCCGGCCGGCCCCCTTCGCCACCAACGCGCTGTGGTGGGCACAGGGCGCGCGGGCGGACGGGACGGTACGGCTGCCCCATCCGGACGCCGTCTGCCCGGTGGTCCACGAGGCCGACCTCGCGGCGGCGGCCGTGGCCGCGCTGCTGACGGACGGCCACCACGGGCGGCGGTACACCGTCACCGGGCCCGCCCCCGTCTCGCAGGCGGAGCAGGTCGCCGCGATCGCGGAGGCGACCGGGCGGCCGCTGCGCGTGACCCGGATCGACCCCGAAGCCTGGCGGTCCGGGGCGGAGCGCTTCCTGCGGCCGGGCATCGTCGCCGACCTGCTGAAGGAGTGGTCCCAGACCGAGGCCGACCCCGCGACCGCCCTGCCGGTCACCTCGGCCGTCGAGGACCTGACCGGGCGGCCCGCGCGCACCTTCGCACGCTGGGCCGCCGACCACGCCGGCGACTTCTCCTGACCCTGCCCGCCCCCGAACCCGGCCACCGCCCCGAAAGGACGGTCATGGAGTACACCCAGCTCGGCCGCAGCGGTCTGCGCGTCTCCCGGCTCTGCCTCGGCACCATGAACTTCGGGGTGCACACCGAGGAGGCCGAGGCCCACCGCATCCTGGACGCCGCCCTGGACGCGGGCGTCAACTTCGTCGACACCGCCGACCTGTACGGCTGGCCCGAGCGGCCCGGCCTGACGGAGACGGTGATCGGCAACTGGCTCGCGCGGGGCGGCGGCCGCCGCGAACGGACCGTGCTGGCCACCAAGGTGTACTCGGACATGGGCGACTGGCCCAACGAGGGCGGGCTGTCGGCCCTGCACATCCGCCGGGCGGTCGAGGCCAGCCTGCGGCGGTTGCGCACCGACCACATCGACCTCTACCAGATGCACCACGTCGACCGGTCCACGCCGTGGGACGAGGTCTGGCAGGCCATGGACGTCCTGGTGACCCAGGGCAAGATCGTGTACGTCGGGTCGAGCAACTTCGCGGGCTGGCACCTGGCCGAGGCCCAGGAGTCCGCACGCGCCCGGCACCTGCCCGGCCTGGTCAGCGAGCAGTCCCACTACAACCTGCTGGAACGCACGGTGGAGCTGGAGGTGGTCCCGGCCGCCCGGCGCTACGGCATCGGCCTGCTCCCCTGGTCCCCGCTGCACAGCGGCCTCCTCGCCGGGGTGCTGCGGGACGAACGCCGAGGCGTGCGGCGCACGGTCGCACGGGCCGCCGCCGCGCTGGCTACCCGACGTCCGCAGATCCAGGAGTACGAGGACTTCGCCGCCGAACTGGGCCTGGAGCCGGGGCACATCGCGCTGGCCTGGCTGCTCGCCAACCCGGCCGTCACCGCGCCCGTGGTCGGCCCGCGCACGCTGGAGCAGTTCCACAGCGCCCTCGCGGCACTGGAGGTGGAGCTGGAGCCGAAGGCGCTGGCCCGGCTCGACGAGATCTTCCCCGGTCACCGGCCCGCCCCGGAGGCGTACGCCTGGTGACACCCGGCCGGGGCCCACTCGCCCCGGCCACCCCGCACCGTCAGCAGCCGCTGCAACCCGAGGAGTGTCATGCCCCGCCGTCTGTTCACTTCGGAGTCCGTCACCGAGGGCCATCCCGACAAGATGGCCGACCGGATCAGCGACACGGTCCTCGACGCGCTGCTGGCGCGTGACCCCGGCTCGCGTGTCGCCGTGGAGACCCTCATCACCACCGGCCAGGTGCACGTGGCCGGTGAAGTCACCACGCGGGCCTGGGCGGACGTGCCCGCGCTGGTCCGTGAGGCCGTGCTCGACATCGGCTACGACGCGTCGGCGAAGGGCTTCGACGGCGCCTCCTGCGGGGTGTCCGTCTCCATCGGCGCCCAGTCCCCCGACATCGCGCGCGGTGTCGACGCGGACAGCGAGGATCTCCTGGCCGCCCAGGGCGCCGGGGACCAGGGCCTGATGTTCGGGTACGCGACCGACGAGACACCGGAACTGATGCCGTTGCCGATCCGGCTCGCGCACCGGCTGGCCCAGCGGCTGACGGAGGTGCGCCGCTCGGGGAACATGCCGTACCTCAGGCCCGACGGGAAGACGCAGGTCACGGTCGAGTACGACGGGGACCGGGCGGTCCGCCTGGACACGGTCGTGGTCTCCGCGCAGCACGCGGCGGACGTCTCGCTGGAGGACCTGCTGGTGCCCGAGGTGCGCCGGAACGTGGTCGACGTGGAGCTGGCGCGGCTGGCCGGTGACGGCATCGAACTCGACACCGAGGGCTGCCGGTTGCTGGTCAATCCCACCGGCCGCTTCCACATCGGCGGACCGATGGGCGACGCCGGCCTGACCGGCCGGAAGATCATCATCGACACCTACGGGGGCATGGCCCGGCACGGCGGCGGCGCCTTCTCGGGCAAGGACCCCTCCAAGGTGGACCGTTCGGCCGCGTACGCGATGCGCTGGGTCGCCAAGAACGTGGTGGCGGCCGGCCTGGCGTCCCGCTGCGAGGTGCAGGTGGCCTACGCCATCGGGCGGGCGGAGCCGGTGGGCCTGTTCATCGAGACCTTCGGCACCCACCGGGTCGGTGTCGACGCGATCGGCAGGGCATCGACGAGGTCTTCGACCTGCGCCCGGCGGCCATCATCCGCGACCTCGACCTGCTGCGCCCGATCTACGCCCGGACGGCGGCCTACGGCCACTTCGGCCGCGAGCTCCCGGACTTCACCTGGGAGCGCACCGACCGGGCGGAGGCGCTCCGCGCGGTGGCCGGGCTCTAGCTCCAAAGGTGCGCCCCGCCCAGGACTCGGGCGGGGCGCACCTTCATGTGCCTGGGGTCATGCGGGCAGGGTGCGGGCGATCTCCGTGAGGGACGCCTTGGCCCGCTCGTGCAGTCCGCCGCCGAACGTGACGCGGGCGGCGCCCAGCCCGCCCAGCTCCGCCGGGGTCGGCCCGTTCGGCAGGTACAGGGCGTTCAGCGGGGCCGGGACGCCCTTGGACAGCTCGGGGAGCAGCTCGGCCGGGGCCAGGATCGGATAGACGACGTCCGCCCCGGCCTCGGTGTAGAGGCGGCCACGGACGATCGCCTCCTCCGCGTCGCTCGCGCCGTACAGGAACGTGTCCACGCGGGCGTTGAGCACCAGCCGGCCCCCGGCGGCCGCCGTGACCTCGGCCAGCCAGTCGGCGTGCTCCTGGGCGTCCTTGAGCTTGCCGGAGGCGTGGTCGGTGTCCTCCAGGTTGCAGCCCACCGCGCCGACGGCGAGCAGCCGTTCCGCGATCTCGGCGGGCGGCAGCCCGTAGCCGTCCTCGATGTCGGCGGTCACCGGGACGTCGACCGCGCGGACGATCCGGGCGAGCGCGTCGAACATCTCGTCGGCCGGGGTGGCTCCGCCGTCGGGGTGGCCGAGCACGGCGGCGACCGCGGCGCTGGAGGTGGCCAGCACCCGGTGCCCCGCGTCCGCGAACACCCGCGCGCTCACCGCGTCCCAGACGTTGGGGATCACCAGCGGGTCGCCGGGGTCGGGCCGTTGGTGCAGCGCGCGGAAGTCCTCGGTCCGGGTACGGCTGGGCACAGGTCGTCTCCTGAGGTCGGTCGGAACGGACGAGCCGCCGCCAGCGTAGGCAACGGAGGCCGCCCGCGTCCCGTTCCCTCAGCGTTTCAGCGCGCGGTCCACCAACGCGCCCGCCACGCCCGTGTAGTGCGCCGGGTCGAGCAGTTCCGTCAGCTCGTGCGCGTCCAGCACGCCCTTCAACTCCGGCAGCGACGAGAGGACTTCGGCCAGCGATGTTCCCTCGGCAGCCGCACGCGTCGACGCCCCGGTCAGCAGGCGCCGGGCCTCCGCCTTGCCCAGGCGTGGGGCGAGGACGGCGGCGACGCGCTCGGAGACGATCTGGCCCCCGGTCAGGCCGAGGTTGGCCCGCATCCGGTCGGCGTGGACGGTCAGTCCCCGGGCGAGGTCGAGCGCGGTGTGCGCGGCACCGCCGGTCAGGCGCAGTGCCTCGCGCAGCAGCGTCCATTCGGCGTGCCAGCCCCCGGCGGAGCGTTCGTCCTCGGTGGTGAGGCACTGGGTGAGCCCGGCGGCGAGCACGGGAACCTGGAGGGCGGCCGAGCGGATCAGGGTGGCGAGGACCGGGTTGCGTTTGTGCGGCATCGCGGAGGAGGCGCCCCGGCCGGCCGGGCCGGGTTCGGTCACCTCTCCGACCTCGGTACGGACCATGACCTGCACGTCGACCGCGATCTTGCCGAGCGCCGCCGCCGTGTGGGCGAGCGCGGCGCCGAGGTCGGCGACCGGGGTGCGCAGCGCGTGCCAGGGCAGCACCGGGCGGGCGAGGCCGGTCTCCTCGGCGTAGGCGGCGGTCAGGGCGTCGAGGTAGCCGCCCGGATCTCCGGCGCCGGTGGCTCCGTCGAGGCGCGCGTACTCGAGGTATCCGGCGAGGGTGCCCGCCGCGCCGCCGAGCGCCACCGGCAGGCCGTGGTCCAGGACGCGGCCGAGCCGGTCGGCGGAGTCCAGGACCAGGGACCGCCAGCCCGCCGCCTTCAGTCCGAAGGTGGTGGGCACGGCGTGCAGGGCGAGCGTGCGCCCGGCCATGGCGGTGTCCCGGTGTGCCTCGGCGAGCCGGGCCAGCTCCCCGGCGGTGGCGCGCAGGTCGGCGACGGTCAGGCGCAGCGCGCGGGCGGCCACCAGCATGGTGCCGGTGTCCAGGATGTCCTGGCTGGTGGAGCCCCGGTGGACGTACTCGGCGGCGGCCGGGTCGGCGGCGGCCACCACGGCGGTGAAGGCGCGGACCAGGCCGACCACCGGGTTGGCGGTCTCACGGGCTGCCAGCGCGAGGGCGCGCACGTCCAGCCGGTCCGCGTCGGCGGCCTCGGTGATGACGGCGGCGGCCGGGGCGGGGACGGCGCCGAGCCGGGCCTGGGCCCGCGCGAGCGCGGCCTCGGCGTCGAGCATGGCCTGGAGCCAGGCCATGTCCCCGGTCGCCTCCTCCACGGGCACCCCGGCGCGCACCGGGGACAGGAGGCCGAAGTCGAGTCCGGCGTTCATGCGGTCACCTCCGCCGGGCCGGTGGCGCCCCTCGGGTCGGACTCGGTGACGGGCAGGGACAGTACGGCGTGCGCGATGGAGTCGGAGTCCTCCAGCGTCACGGAACCCACGCCGGGCCGGATGCCCGCGGCGGTGACCCAGTGCACGGACTCGGTGGGGACGCCGTAGGCGAAGCGCCGGGGGTGGGGGTGGCCGGTGGCGTCGACGAGCCGGTACGGGCGGGTCGTCACGTCGAGCCCGCCGGTCTCGTACGCGCCGCCGTGGGCGTCCGGTATCCGGTGGGGGCGGCACCGGCCGGTGCTCAGCAGGTGGCGCAGCAGGGGGTCGGCGGTGCCGAGCAGGTCGGGCTCGGGCAGCCGGGCCTCGATGAGCGCGGTGAAGGGCGGGGCGACATCGGCTCCGCCGAGGGTGCGGGCGGTGAAGGCGGGGCCGTCGGTCCCGGTGGTGACGCGCAGGCCGGGCGGCAGGATCTCCACGACTCCGGCCTCGATGAGGGCGGCGAGTTCCTCGATGCGGGAGGCGGGCGGTCCGATGGAGAGGAAGGCGTTGAGCGGGGTGTACCAGCCGTGCAGTTCGTCGCGGTAGGAGGTGCCGTCGATGCCGTCGTGGTCGACCACGAGGCGGATCTCGTTGCGCAGGTCGCGCAGCACGTCGAGGCCGGCCTTGAGCGGGCCGGTGACGTTCCCCGCGCGGGCGTCGGTCACGTCCTGGCGGAGGTGGCCGAGCAGCCAGGCGCGGTACGCGGGCAGGTCGGTGAACTCCCGTTCGCCGTAAGGGCGGGCGATGCGGTCCCAGTCCCAGCGGTCGGCCGCGCCGATGCCGGCCGCGTCGAGGAACGCCTCCTCCTGGCCGTCCGGGACGTGCGGGTAGGCGTCGGCGAAGGCGGTCGCGTCCTGCCCGCGGGAGGTGAGCAGGGCCGCGTAGAAGACGCCCTGGACCTCGCGGGCGATCAGGGGCCACAGGTCGGCACGGAAGCTCAACCGCTCGCCCCGCCGGGCGCGTTCGCGCAGTGCGGCCACCCGTTCCGGGTCGAGCAGCCGTGGCTCGTGGCGGCCGTGGGCGCCCTTCTGGTTCTCCCCGCGGGCGTGGTAGGGCACTCCGCGCCGGGAGCCCGCGAACATGCGGGGTTCCTCGCCGGAGGGCGTGTAGACGAGCCGGTCGCCGACGCGGGTGAAGGAGCCGCCCCGGCCGAGCGTGAACAGCGCCACGTAGTCGAAGAAGTTGAGGCCGAGTCCCCGCAGCAGCACCGGCTGCCCGGCGGCGATGCCCGACAGGTCGTGGTCGGCGGGGTTGGCCGGTTGCAGATACGTCAGCCCGTGGGTGGCGGCGAAGTCGGCGAGCCTGCGTGTCTCGGGTGTGGGCCGGGCGGGGAGGTGGCCGAGGGCGAGGACGACGGCGTCGAGTCCGGTCAGCTTCGTGCCGTCGGCCAGGAGCACGCTCTGCGGGCCGTCCGGCCTGGGACCGGCGTCGTCCAGGGCGACCGCGCGCGAGGTGTGCACCCGGACGGTGATGTGCGCGGGGGCGGTGGCGAGGAGGCGCCGGAAGACCCAGCTCAGGTAGTGGCCGTAGAAGGCGCGGGTCGGGTAGGAGTCGGGGCCGAGGGCGCGGGCCTCGGCGGCGAGCGGCTCGTCCGCGCTGTCGGTGTCGGCGAGGCGGCGCGCCCACTCGTACAGGCTGGGGCCGTCCTCGACGGGGCCGGTGATGTCGACGCTGTGGTCGGTGAACAGGGTGACCTGTGAGGCGACGGTGTTCATGAGCAGGTGCGGGGACTGCGCGGTGCGCCAGACCCGGCCCGGTCCCGGGGGCGAGGGGTCGACGATGTGCACGGTGAGGCGTTCACGCGAGGGCGACTTGCGTTCCTGGGCGAGCAGCCGCTCCAGGACGGACACGCCGCGGGGTCCCGCCCCGACGATGCAGATCTCCGAGGGTGTGCTGATCAAAGGGTCACTCTCCGCTGGGCTGTGGGGTGGGCGTGACCGGTCCGGGGACCGGACGGGGAGCGGGTCGGGGGACGGCGGTGGCCGGGGTGAGCCGGATGGAGACCTCCGCTCCGGCGCCGACGGGCAGGGGCATCGACAGGTAGTCCGCGCCGTCGCGCACCCGGTCGAGGTAGGGGCCGGTGGGGGCGGAGCCCAGGGCGAGCACGATGGTGCCGGGGCGCATCCGCCCCTCCAGCGCGGTGAGCGCGGGCAGGGTCAGGTCGGGGCGGCAGTCGAGCAGGGCGAGGTCGACCGGGGCGGGGGCGCGGCCGAGGTCGTGCAGTCCGGCGTGGCGGACCTCCGCCCAGGGGGCCAGCCCGGCGGCGGTCAGCCGGGCCCGTGTGTCGGCGGCCCGGTGTGCGTCGGGCACATGGCCGACGACCTGTCCGGTGCCGTTGGCCCGCGCGCCCGCGGCGAGCTGGACGAGGGAGCCGTCGGCCGTGCCGTCGAACGTCACCACGCAGTCCGCGCGCAGGGAGCGGACCAGGGAGTAGAGCAGGCGGCCGATCTCGGGGGTCAGCGGTTCCCCGGCGCGCCGGGCGCGCTCCGGGCGGACCAGGTGGACGAACCCGTCGGCGTCGATGGCGGCCCGGACGCCGGTGTGGAGCCAGCCGTCGGTGTCGGCGTCCGGGTCCTTGGGGGTCAGCGATACGGCCAACCCGGCACCGCCGACGAGCAGTTCGCCATCGGGGCCGATCTCGGTGCGGACGTGGGACAGGGGCCGGCCGACCGTGCCGGACCTGCGGGCGGCGGGGGTGTTCCAACTGACGGCGCCGGTGTTCTCGGCCAGCCCGTACCCGGCGTACACCGGCAGCCCGAGGCCCTCGCACTCGCGGAGCAGGGGGTGGGGCACCTCCGTGCCGCACCACAGCAGCGGGACGCCGGGGGTGCCGAACAGGGCGGCCGGGACGGGCCTGCCCTCGCGGCGGGCGGTGCGGGCGGCGCCGATCAGCGCCACCGCGCCGGGCGGGGTGACGGCGAGCGCGGTGGGCCGGACGGCGGCCGTCCAACCGGGCAGCGCGGTGTCGGGGACGCCGGCCGGGGGCAGGACCAGGCAGCCCCGGTCGGCGATGGCCAGCGGTGTGGCGGCCACCTGGTGGGCGAGGGTGGCCAGCGGGACGGTGACCGCGCAGCGGGCGAAGGCCCCGGCGGGCAACTCCGCCCGTAGCGCGTCCAGATGAGCGGCGACGGCGTGGGCACGGATGCCGACCCGTGTGACCGGACCGGCCGAGGCGGGGAGGATCTTGCAGATCCAGTCCCGGTCGTCGTCGGGGACGCGGTAGGCGCCGCTCGCGGTCGCGGCGAGGTCGACGGGGACGACCGGGCAGTCCTCGGGCAGCACGGGGTGGTCGGCCCAGGCGGCCAGCAAGGCCAGCCCGTGGGTGTCGGCGAGCACGGCGGACACGTCCGCGAGCAGGGTCGCCGCGGTGGGCGCGGAGGCGCCGGGCGGTACCGGGCAGCCGGTCACCCGCAGCGCGAGCAGGGCGAGTTCGGCGACCACGGCCTCGGCGGAGTCGCCGCACAGGACACCCACGCGCGCCGCCCCTGCCCGGAGGACGCGCGCCGCCAGCCGCTCGCCCAGGGCGTGGGCGGCGCGGGTGATGTCGCGGTAGGAATGGACGACGGCGGTGCCGTCCTCGGCCGTCACCTCCACCAGCGGCCGGTCGCTGTCCTCGGCGTGCCGGCGCAGGACGGTCTCAACGGCCCTCACGCTCGTGTTCCTCCCGTCGGGCGCGCCGCCGGGCGCTGTGGTTGGCTGCGATGCGTCCGGGACCTCCCGCCCACACGGATCGGCGCGGACCATGG
Organism: Streptomyces seoulensis; assembly: GCF_022846655.1. Lineage (NCBI taxonomy): Bacteria > Bacillati > Actinomycetota > Actinomycetes > Kitasatosporales > Streptomycetaceae > Streptomyces > Streptomyces seoulensis. Next base: position 2,929,035 of record NZ_AP025667.1, on the reverse strand, counting down.
CGGTCCGCGCCGAGGCGGGGTGACGTCCGCTCAGGCGGGTGTGTGTGGCCGGTGGAGGCGGTTCCAGCCGACGTCGTCGCTTTCGAGGACCACTGTCGACTCACGGACACCGTCGATTCCGCCGTACATGTCTCCCCCTCTTCGGTGAAGCGCCGGAAAAAGGACCGGGAAATCGTGCGGACGGTGGTGCGCCTCGCGGATCGATCCTCCGGCAGAACAACCGTCGCCGTCGGCGAACGAAGACAAAAGACCTAACATGCTTCGGGTCGGCGCAGTGCCGTGAAGCGAAGGATTGAAATGGAAACAGCTCAGCGTAAAACGGGCACGGAGACGACCGGGACTCCCCTGGGGGAGCAGGCGGCCGGCCCGCTGCAGGAGGCGTTGGCCGCCTGCTCCGCCACGCTCACCGAGGACGTCCCGGACTATCGCACGACCATGCGCAACGTCGCCGAGGCGCTGAGCGGTCTCTCGCGCGCGGTCGCCGAGCAGGCCGACTGGGAGCCCTCGGACCGGCACAGCACGTCAGGGACCCGTCCGGACTCCGGGGAGAACGGCGGCGCGAACTCCGCTTTCCGGTACCTGAACGGCCTTCCGGACATCAACCTGGCCATTCAGAATGAGCTGGCGGGGGCCCGCGAGGAGATCCTCACCGCCCAGCCGGACGGCTCGCGCCCGCCCGCCGTGCTGCGGGACGCGCTGGCCTCGGTGCGCCGGCAGCTGGCCGCCGGTGTGGCCATGCGGACGCTCTACCAGCACAGCACGCGGTTCGACGAACCGACGAAGCAGTACGTCAAGGTGGTGACGGAGTTAGGTGCCCAGGTACGCACGCTGCCGGAGTTCTGCGAGCGGCTCATCATCATCGACCGTTCGGCCGCGTTCCTCCCGGGCAGCCGGGACCGCCGGACCGCGGTCCTGGTCAGGGAACCGGCCGTGGTCGGCTTCCTCACCGATGTGTTCACCCGGCAGTGGGACCGTGCCGAACCGTTTCCCTTCGTTCCGGTGCGGGCCGCCGAGGCCGCCGGTGAGGTCATCCCGGACATGCGGGAATCCATCCGGAAACTACTGATCGAGGGCCGCTCGGACAAGGAGATCGCGCGGCGTCTTGGATTGAGCCTGCGTTCACTGCAAAGCCATGTGGCGCGCCTGAAAGAGGATTACGGAGCGCAGCACCGGCTCCAGCTCGGATATCTCATGGCATTGAGCGATCATTTCCCGGCCGATTCGAATTCCGCTATTTCCGATCGCCCCCGAGCGACCCCAGGAGAAACGCGCCCATGACCCGTCACGCGCTGGCCGCGAACGAGAATCCCTACCCGCCGCTGCCCTCGGTACGCGCCGCGCTCTCGGCCGCGGGCGGCGACCTCAACCGCTACCCCGACCGCACGGTCACGGAGCTGGGCGAGGCGCTCGCCGCCCGCCACGCGGTGCCGCGCTCGCACATCGTGACCGGCGCCGGATCGGTGGGCGTCACCCTCCATCTGCTGCACGCCGTGCTCCGCGAGGGCGACGAAGTGGTGTACGCCTGGCCGTCGTTCGAGGCGTATCCGCATCTCACCGGGATATGCCGGGGCACCTCGGTGCGGGTGCCGCTGCGCGAGGAGCGGCACGACCTGGCGGCGATGGCCGACGCGATCACCCCGCGCACCGCGCTGGTCATCGTCTGCAGCCCCAACAACCCCACCGGCACGGCCGTCACCCGTGCCGAGCTGGAAGCCTTCCTGGACCGGGTGCCGCGGGGTGTCCTGGTGCTGCTGGACGAGGCGTACCGGGAGTTCGTGCGCGACCCGGAGGCGCCCGACGGCATCGAGCTGTACCGGAGCCGGCCGAACCTGATCGTGCTGCGGACCTTCTCCAAGGCGTACGGCCTGGCCGCGCTGCGCGTCGGTTACGCCGTGGCGCACGAGGAGGTGGCCGCCCGGATCAGGCACGCCGTCATCCCGTTCGGGGTGAACGCGCTCGCCCAGTCCGCCGCCCTGGCCTCCCTTGCGGCGGAGGACGAGCTGCTGGAGCGGGTGGAGGCCGTGGTCAAGGAACGCGACCGGCTGACCGACGCGCTGAGGCCGATCGTGCCCGTGACCGCCTCCGAGGCGAACTTCCTGTGGCTGCCGCTCGGTGAGGGCACCACGGCGTTCGCCGAGGCGTGCGCCCGGGCCGGGGTCGCCGTACGGGCCTTCCCCGGCGAGGGCGTCCGCGTCACGGTCGGCACGCCGGAGGCGAACGACGCCGTCCTGCGGGTCGCGGCGGCACTCCCGGCCCCCTGAGGTCTCAGTCCCGTACGGGCGCCGACTCCCGCATCTCGGCCGGGCGTCGCGCCTGCGCCCACCGCACGGCGGGTTCCATCGCGATGCCCGCCCCCAGGAACAGCGCGCCCACGACCAGCCAGCCCCCGGTGCCCCAGGCCAGGATGAGCGTGGTCAGCAGCAGCGGGCCGATGAGCCGCGCCACGGCGGTCCCGGCGCCGTAGAAGCCCTGGTACTGGCCCTGCTTGCCGGCCGGGGCGAGGGCGAAGCCGATCTCCCAGGAGCCGGAGCCGAGCAGCATCTCGCCGAAGACCTGCACACAGGCGGCGAGCAGCAGCACGAGTACCGGCAGCCAGACCGAGGTGCCGGCCGCCGACACCGCGAAGCACACACAGGCCAGCAGCAGCACGATCCCGGCCTGCCGCACGGCACGCGCGGCGGACCGCAGCCCGGTCACCCGCGCGGCCATTCGCACCTGGAACAGCACCACACTGAGCGTGTTGAGGACCAGCAGCGCGGAGACCGTCCAGCCCGGTGCCTCGGTCCGCTGCACGATCCACAGCGGCAGCACCACGCTCAGCAGCGGCATGTACAGCAGCATGACCATGTTGAGCAGCGCGACCACGGCGTAGGGGCGGTCGCCGAGGACGGTGAGGGAGCGTCTTGCCGGGCGGTCCGCCGAGGGGAGCTGTCGGGCAGGCGCGGGCAGCCGCCCCAGCACCCAGGCCGCCAGCACGAAGGTGACCGCGTCCATCGCCAGCGCCGTCAGGTACGACGCCTCACTGTCGAGCTGGAGGGCGATGCCGCCGAGCGCGGCGCCGAGGGCGAGGCCCGCGTTGACGGTGGACTGGAGGTACGCCCGTGTCTCGGTGCGCCGGGCGGGTTCCACCAGCCCGGCCAGCAGGGCCTGCCGGGCCGCCGCAAGTCCGCACTGGCAGCAGGTGTAGAGGCAGACCGCGGCCAGGAACGCCGGGTAGGTGCGCACGAGGAGGAGGGAGGCGATGGCGACGCCGGTCGCCAGCGACATCAGGACGGCGATGCCGCGCGGCCCGCGCCGGTCGGCGAGGTGACCGAGGGGCACACCGACGACGGCACCCAGCGCCCAGCCCACGGTGAGCGCGGCGCCGATCTGGGTCGGCGACAGCCCGATGATCCGGCTGAAGTACAGCACCGAACACACGTAATAGGCGCCGTCGCCCACGGAGTTGGTCAGTTGCGCCAAGGCCAGGGTCCGTGGCGGACCCGGTGGGGGGACGATCCGGCTGACGCGCATTCAGTTCCTTCCGTACGGGCCCGTGCCGGGAGGAGTCTTCCCGGCACGCGGTGGGGCGCGCCACCGGAGACGACCGTCGCGCCTAGGACTCCGGGTGTGCGACGGTGACGCGCAGGGTCTCGCGGACGAACTTCACGGCGTCCTCCCGCTCGGTGGGCGAGGCGGCGTCGACGAGCACGTGCCCCAGCCGCCGGCCCGACGAGGTGAGCGGCAGGACCGTGTCCCCGACCCCTTTGCGCAGCCGTACGCGTACGACCGCCGGATGCGCCAGTACGTCCTCCGTTCCCCTGATCCCCGTGATGGTGCCGGGCTCCGCCGTCGGGAAGACGGTGGCCGCGAAGGACACCGGCCGCCGGGGCAGGACCGGCAGGGGCAGCCCGACCGACAGCAGGACCATGGCCTCGTACAGGTCGAACCCGTAGGTCAGGCCGATCGCGTCGGGCAGGTAGTCGCCGGGGGTGCGGACCGCGACCTCCATCAGCACCGGGCCGTCCGCGCTCATCCGGAACTCCAGATGCACCAGGCCGGTGTCCATGCCGAGGGCGCGGAGCACGCCCCAGGTCAGTTCCCGTACCCGCGCGGCGGCCTCGGGGGCGAAGTCGTGGCCGCAGCGGTGGACGAGTTCGACGAAGTACGGCGGTGGCGTCGTCTCTTTGGCGGTGACGTTCTCGAAGAGGACCTCGCCCTCGCGGACCAGGGCCTCCCAACTGTATTCGGGGCCCTCCACGGCCCTCTCCACGAGCAGTCGCCCCTCGCCGTCGCGGCGGGCGAGGACCTCCTCGACGGCCTCCGGGGTGCGGACCAGTTCCACGCCCATGCTGCCGGAGAGCGTCAGCGGTTTGACCACCACGGGCAGCCGCCGGAGCATCCACGCGCGTGCCTCGCCGAGCCGGCCGACGTGCAGGTGCTCCGGCTGCGGGACGCCGTGCGCGCCGAACAGGGCGCGTTGCAGGGCCTTGTTGCGGGAGACGACCGCCGCGTGCAGCGACGGTCCGCGCAGTCCGTGCCGCTGCTGGGCCAGGGCCGCCGCGACGACGTGGGGCTCGGCGAAGCCGATCAGACCGTCCGGCACCCGCTCGGCGACGGCGGACGCGACCGCGCCGGCCCAGGTCTCCTCGTGGTCGCCGGACACCCGGTAGAAGCGCTCGGCGAGGGCGGTCGGCCGGCCGGCCCAGGTCGCCGCCGACTCCAGCGCGCGCGCCCGTACGCCCAGCCGGGCGGCGGCCTCCAGGTACGGGCGGCCCATCGTGCCGACGCCGGCCAGCAGGAGTTCCCTCGGCGCGGTCATGACGCGGTCCTCTCGACGGGGGCCGCCACGTCCGCCGGGGGCGGGGTGCGGAGCAGGCGGGTGACGGGGGTGACGAGCAGGGCCGCCAGGGCGAACGCGGCCGCGAGGCCGACCCAGCCGACCGGGCCGCCGGCGATCACCACGGAGGTGATCAGCGCGGGGCCCACGATGCGCTGGCCGGTGCCGCCGAGGCTGAACACCGAGAGGTAGACGCCCTTCTGGTCCTCGGGGGCCCACGCGTAGCTCAGTTCCCAGCCGCCGGTGGCCTGCCACATCTCGCCGAAGGTCAGCAGCACACAGGCCAGTCCGAGCACGGCGGCCGCCGCCCAGGCCGAGTCGGGGGCGCCGGACACCGCGAGGGCGGCGCAGCACAGGGTGAGCGCCACCCCGCCGAGCCTGAGCGAACGCGCCGCGCCGTCCGGGCGTTCGGCGATCCGGGCGACGGGGACCTGGAGCACGATCGACATCAGGGTGTTGACGAGCACCAGGAAGGGCAGCGCGCCGGCGGGCATCTCGGTGGCCTGCAGCGCCCACAGCGGCAGGCCCACGGCCAGGATCGTGACATGCAGGTTGAGGAACCCGTTGAGGACGGTCAGCAGCCCGTACCGCCAGTCACGGAAGCGCCGGACCGCGTCGAGCGGGCCGACCTTGCGCTGGACGGTGTCGGCCCCGTCGAGCCGGAGCCGGGTCAGCATGAGCGCCGACACGACGAAGGCGGCGGCGGTGCCGAGCACGATGGCCCGGTACGGCCACACGCTGTCCGCGGTCAGCAGGGGCGCGGCGAGCAGCGCACCGACCGAGAAACCGGCGTTGCGCACGGTGCGGATGATGGCCATGGTGCGGGTGCGGTCGGTGCCGGCGACCGTCGCGGAGGCCACCGCCTGGGTCATCGGCTGGGTGGCCGCCTCGGCGGCGGCCAGCGCGCAGGAGACGAGCGTGAAGCCGAGGAGTCCGTGCACGAGGCAGAGCAGCGCGAACCCGCCCGCCCGCCAGAGCTGGAGGGCGATCAGGGTGCGCCGGGCGCCGAACCGGTCCCCCGCCGCGCCGATCGGGACCGTGGTGAGGAAGCCGACGACGCCCGAGACGGCGAGCCCGGTGCCGACCTCGGCCGGGCTCAGCCCTACGGAGCGGACGAAGAACACCGCGGAGGCGGCGAGATACAGACCGGTGCCGATCGCGTTGACCAGCGAGATGACCGCGAAGGCACGCCCGTTGGCGGTGGCGGGTATGTAGGCGCGCCAGAAGGAGCGGCTCATCCCTCCTCCCCGGGCGCGGACTCGGGCACGGTGACGATGTCGATCAGGGCGGCCGCGCGCTCGGCGAGGCGGGCCGCGGCGGCCGGTCCGTCCCCGTCGGTGGCGATGACGAACCCGGCGCGCTCCCAGGAACTGGTGACGGCCCGCACCTCGGACCCCGGCTCGACGGCGAGATGCACCTCGCACACCCCGTCGGCCGCCCGCGCCCGCTCCGCGCCCGACACCCGCGCGACCCGGCCGGGCGGCGGGGTGAGGAAGCGCACGGCGGCGCCTCTCAGGGCGGGCAGCGGCTCGACGGGCCCGCGCCCCTCCAGCACCCGGAGCAGGAGGCCGAGAATGTCGGTGCCGTACGCCTCGTCGATGAGGATGGTGATGCCGCCGCCCGGCATCCGCCCCGCGCACTCGATCAGGTGCGGGCGCCCGTCCGGCTCGGCGAGCAGCCACTCGGAGTGCAGGATGCCGGAGCGGAAGCCGACGCTCTCGGCGAGCCGCACCAGGCACCGGCGCAGCTCGGCCCCGGTGTCCTCGGGGAGCGGGGCGGGCACGGTGTGGCCGGTCTCGACGGGGTGCCGGGAGTCCAGCACGGTCTTGGCGGTGATGTTGAGGAAGCCGACCACGCCTTCGTGGACGACGGCCTCCACACTCACCTCCGGTCCGTGCAGCCGCTGTTCGACCAGATAGCGGGCCGGTTCGGGGTGGCGGGCGCGCAGGGCCGGTTCGTCGGCGCCGGTGGTGTGCGCCCAGGCCGCCGTCACGTCGTCGTCCGGGCCGAGGAGCTGCACGCCGAGGCTGGCCTGCCGGCCCGCGGGCTTGAGGACGGCCTCGCCGCCGTGGGCGGCGCGGAACGCGGCCACCGTCTCCGGGCCGGTGGCGGGCGCCCAGTCGGGCTGGGCTGTGCCGCTGCTGGTCAGCGCGGCCCGCAGCAGGCCCTTGTCCCGCAGCAGGTGGGCGGCCTTGACGCCCGCGCCGGGCAGCCCCCACTCCTCGGCGAGCGCGGCGGCGGTGACCACCCCGTACTCGACGACGGGGACGACCGCGCGGACCTGGGGCGGGCGGGGTACGGCCCGGACCAGGCGCTCGGGGTGTGCCTCGTCCTGGGTGGGCGCGGGCAGCAGCGCGGCCACGCAGGCGTGGCGGTCGGCGAGACCGGTGAGCCCGCGTGCCTCGATGACGTCGGGTTCCTCCAGCACCAGCACGGAGCCGGCCGGGAGGAGGCCGTCGAGCTTGCCGAGCATGACGGGGCTGTAGCCGACCAGGACGTGGGTGACTCCGGGCGTCCCGGGCAGGTCCTCGGGTCCGGTGTCGACGGTGACCGCGGCGCGCACCTCGGCCTCCAGCGCGTCGAGCCCGCCGATGTCGGGGGCGTCGACGAGGAAGGAGACGGCACGGTCCTCGGAGCTGCGCAGTTCGCCGAGACGGGTACCGCGGTCCTGGTGGACGAGGACCGCGCGCAGGGTGGGCGGGTCGTCCGGAGCGCCGGGTGCGGTACGGGGCCAGAGTCCGCGTTCCCCGACCCAGGCGGGCGCGACCGCGAAGCCCTCCACGGTCACGTCGCGCAGGATGCCCGGCGTGTGCTCCAGGTAGACCTGCCGGGCGAACCTGGCGGGCGCCGGGTAGGTGACGGGTTCGCCGAGGGCGATCCGGATGATCTGCCGTTCCAGCGAGGCCCCGGTGGCCAGTTCGTACAGCACGCACAGTCCGTCGCCGGGCGGGCGGGCGGCGATCTCCATCAGGACGGGCCGTCCCCCGGCGCCGATCCGCCATTCGGCGTGGGAGACGCCGTCGCGGAAGGCGAGGGTGTCCAGGATGGCCGCGTTGGCGGCGAGCAGCGCCGTCTCGTGGTCGGGGCGGTCGCCGGGGACGGTGTGGGACAGCTCGACGAAGGTGGTGGCGTGGCTGTCGGTGGTGTCCTTGCGGGTGACGGAGGCGAAGACGATCCGGCCGTCCTGGACGAGGGACTCGACGGAGAACTCCTGCCCGGTGACCTTCTCCTCGATGAGCACGGTCTCGTGCGGGGCGTGCGCGGCCAGCAGTTCGCGCAGCCGGCCGGGTCCGCCGACGCTCTCCACCCCGGAACTGGAGTGCCGTCCGGCGGGCTTGAACACCACCGGGTAGGTCAGGGCGTCGGTGTCGACGAGTTCGCGTTCGCCGGGCGGGACGACCAGGGCGGGCGGGCTGAACTCGGGCAGGTACCAGCGCTGGAGGTACTTGCTGCGGCAGGCGCGGCTGGCGCGCAGGCCGGGGCCGGGCACGCCGAGGGCGTCGGCGAGCAGCCCGACGGGTTCGACCTGGGTCTCGCCGACGGCACAGGCGCCGACGATGTCGTACTCCTCGCGCCAGCGCAGGGCGGCGGCCACCGCGCCGGGGAGGAAGGAGTTGTCGCGGCCCGGATCACCGTCGACGAAGGCGAAGTCGTGGATGGCGGACGCCGGATGGGCGGGGTCACCGGCCCGTGCCAGTGCCTCGTCGCGGGCGCCGGCGGGGGTGATGAGGAGGATCTTCAGGCCGCGCCGGGTGAGTTCGTCCAGGTAGGCCGGGGAGCGGCACACCACCAGGAACGATCCCGCCAGTACGAAGGCGGGCGGGCGCTGTTCTCTTCGCTGCGGCTCGTCCATCTCCCGTTCCCCCCGAATGTCGTTGCCGGTATGGATGCGGCGGTGCGGGGCGGCCGGGCCGCTCCCCGTCGGCGGGAGTCGGCCCGGTCGCCGTCGGGACGCGTCTCAGTCGAAGCGGAGACTGCCCGTCCGGGTCCTCTTCAGTTCGAAGAAGTCCGGGTAGTTGGCCAGGGCGCGGGCTCCGTCGAAGATCCGGGCGGCTTCCTCGCCGCGCGGGATGGAGTTCAGCACCGGGCCGAAGAAGGCGACGCCGTCGATGTGGATGGTGGGCGTGCCCACGTCCTCGCCGACCGGGTCCATGCCCTCGTGGTGGCTCTTGCGCAGTTCCTCGTCGTAGGCGTCGCTGTCGGCGGCGGCCAGCAGCGAGTCGGGCAGTCCGCGTGCGGCCAGGGCCTCGGCCGCGACCGACAGGTAGTCCTTGTCGCCGCCGTTGTGGATGCGGGTGCCCAGCTCCTCGTACAGGCCCGGCAGCACCTCGTCGCCGTGGTGGTGGGCGGCGGCGGTGACGATCCGGATCAGGGCGAGGGAGTTGTCGACCAGTTCGCGGTACCAGTCGGGCAGTTCACGCCCCTCGTTGAGGACGTACAGGCTCATCACCCGGAAATTGAGGTCCAGTTGACGGTGCTGCTGGACCTCGAGAATCCAGCGGGAGGTGATCCAGGCGAAGGGGCATGCCGGGTCGAAGTAGAAGTCGACCTTGGCGGTGTCCGTACCGGCGCCGGAGGCCGGCGCGGTGGCGGGCGTGTCTGCGGTCATGCGGTGGGCTCCTCGTGGACGGCGATGAGCGCGCCGTCGCGGTCACGGACGTAGGCGGTCAGCTCGGCGTACCGCTCGCGCAGCCGCCGCTTGAGGACCTTACCGGTGACCCCCACGGGCAGACCGGTCTCTTCCGGGACGATCTCCAGCAGGCCCAGCAGCGGGTGACCGGCGGCCCGGAGCGCCTCGTTGGCCTGCCGGAGCAGCTTCTCCGGCTCGGGGTCGGCGACCGACTGGCCCACGGTGACGACGGCGACCGGCACCGTCCGTCCGTCGCGGCGACCGGCGACCACGGCGACGTCGCCGGTGTCGGGGACGTCGTTGAGGATGACCTCCTCCATGAACACCGAGTAGCCGGTGCCCTGTTCGGTCTCGATGGCGTCGGCGGCGCGGTCGACGAGGAAGAAGTCGCCCTCGGTGTCGCGGTAGGCCATGTCGCCGGGCAGCCAGTAGCCGGACAGCTTGAAGCGGTAGGTGAGGTCGGAGTCGCCCCAGTAACCGGGCGTGATGGCGGGGCCCTTGGCGGCGAGGTAGCCGACCTCGCCGTCGTCGGCGTGGCTGCCGTCCTCGCGCAGGATGCTGACCTCGGCGACGCCGACCGGCTTGCCCGCACAGCGGTCGTTGCGCTCGCTGTCCAGGGTGCGGGCCTTCAGCAGGACGCCCCAGCCGAGTTCGGTCGTGCCGAGCCGGTCCAGGAAGGCGGCGGGCTCCAGACCGGGGCTGCGCATCGAGAGCACCTTGGTGATGTGGGCCTGGTGCACGGCGTCGCCGATGGACACCCACGCCTGCACGGAGTCCAGCGCGCCAACCTCCGGTTCGGTGTTGGCGAGTTCGGCGTAGGCGTGCGCGAAGGACATCACGGAGGTCGGCCGGTGGCTGCCGACGGCGGCGGCGAGCGAGGGGCCGCTGCGGTCGCTGAGCGCCACGATCGGGGTGCCGCCGAGGACCGCGTAGACGGTGTACGCGATGCAGCCCAGGTGGGACTGCGGCAGCGCGGTCATCATCAGGGCGCCGGGCTGCTCGGTGTGGTCGACCAGGCGGAACTTGGGCCCGGACACGATGGACTTGTGGGTGTGGATGGTCGGCTTGGGGCGGCCCGTGGTGCCGGAGGAGTGCAGGATCGCCACCGGGTCGTCGTCGTGGTGGTGCCAGTAGGCGGAGTCCGGGAGCGGCGCGGCCGGCGGGGCGGGCAGGTCCTCGACGGACGCGGTGAAGCGCAGGCCGAGGCCCTCCACGGCGGAGCCGAGCCGGTCGAGGCGTGCCCGGTCGGCGTAGAGGCCCACCGGCGCGGTCTGCTCGATCAGCGAAGTGGCGATGGCCTGCGGGGCGTTGGAGTTGATCAGCAGGGCCACGGCGCCGATCTGGGCGAGGGCGTAGAGGTGCAGCGAGTAGGCGAGGGAGTCCTCGAACCAGACGGCGACCCGGTCGCGGGTCCCCACGCCCTGCGCGAGGTACCAGGCGGACCAGCTCTGGGCGAGCGCGTCGAACTCGGTGAGGCTGAACTCCTCGCGCTCCTCGCCCGAGGAGACGGGTATCGGGCGGCTGGAGCGCAGGAACGGCAGGTCGGGGTGGGGACTGGTGGCCAGCGCGGCGCGCAGCAGGTTGCCGCCGCCGACGGCGGGGTCGGCGGCGAGCGCGGACCGCTGCTCGGGGGTCAGGACGGTGGGGGCGAACGTGGTCATGGACAACCTCTCGGACAGGGGTCGGGCAGGGTGCGGCGAGGTCCTCGCCGTCGTGCCGTGCGGCCGCGGGTGATCCCTCAGGGCTGTGCGAAGAGCCGGGCGCAGGTGTCGCGGTGGTGGGCGAGGTCGTCGCCCAGGTAGGCGCGCAGTTCGCCGAGGAGGGCGGCGAAGTCGGCCTCGGTGCCGTGCTCCACAGTGTCGGCGACCCGGTGCACGGCCTCCGCCAGCGCCTTGCGGGCCGCCCCCGCCTCGGCGTTGGCGTGCTGGACGTCCCAGTACACCTCGGGTGTGCCGGAGGCGACGCGGGCCAGCAGGGCGAGCAGGGTGGTCGCGGGCGGCGGGGCGATCGGCCGCAGGTCGGCGGCGGACACCCCCGTTCCGGCCAGCGCCAGCCCGAAGCCGAGGACGGCGGCGTGCGTGAGCGCCTGGGAGGCGGCGGCGAGCCGGTCGTGTTCGGCGGCGTCGACGCGTACGACGGTGGCGCCCCAGCCCTCGACCAGCGCCAGCAGCGCGGCGACGGCGGGGCCGTCGTGGACGACGACGGCGGCCACCGGCCGTCCGGCGAAGCCCAGGGCGGGCGCGAACATCGGGTTGAGGCCGACCGCCTGGACGCCGGGGGCGTGTTCGCGTACGGCACGGGTGACGGCCTGCTTCACGGACAGCGTGTCGGCGAGCACCGCGCCGGTGCCGAGCATCCCGGCCACGGCGGGCAGCGCGGCGAGCGCCACCGGCTCGGGCACGGCGAGCACGACGAGGTCGGCCCGGCCGAGTTCGGCGGTGAGCGCCGGGCCGGGGTCGGTGATGTCGCCGCGCACGAGACGCGCCGCTCCGGCCGCAGGCGTGCCGGCGGGGTCGACGACGCTCACCTCGGCACCCGCCTCCAGCAGCCGCTCGGTGAACAGCCTCCCCACGGCCCCGGCTCCGCCGACGACGACGGCCCGCCGGATCACGACCGGCTCCCGGCCGCCGGGGCGGCGTGGTCCGCGTCGAGCGCGGTGGCGAGCACGGCGGTGACCATCGCGCGGGATTTGACGACGGTCTCCTCGAACTCCTCCTCGGGGTCCGACAGGGCCACGATCGCCCCGCCCACGCCGAAGGCGACCCGGTCGGGGGTGGCCACGAGGGTGCGGATGACGATGTTGAGGTCGGCGGCCCCGCTGAGCGCGAACCAGCCGAGCGAGCCGGAGTAGACGCCGCGCGGTCCCTCCTCCAGCCGGTCGATGATCTCCATGGTGCGCAGCTTGGGCGCCCCGGTCATCGAGCCGCCGGGGAAGGCCGCCCGGACGCAGGTGACGGCCGTCTCCTCGGGGCGCAGCGTGCCCCGGATGGTGGAGACGAGCTGGTGGACGGGCGCGTAGGTCTCCACGTGGAACAGGCGGGGCACGTGCACGGACCCGACCTCGGAGACGGAGTTGAGGTCGTTGCGGATCAGGTCGACGATCATCAGGTTCTCGGCGCGGTCCTTCTCCTGGCTGAGCAGGTCCCGGCGCAGTTCCTCGTCCTCGGCGGCGGTCGCGCCGCGCGGGCGGGTGCCCTTGATGGGCTTGGACTCGGTGACCCGGTCGGTCCCGACCGTGACGAACCGCTCGGGCGAGGCGCTGAGCACGGCGACGCCCTGGAAGTCGAGCAGCGCGCCGTACGGCACCGGGCTCAGCCGGCGCAGGTGCGCGTAGGTGGTGAGCGGGTCGATGCGGACGTCCATGACGACGGAGTTGGTCAGGCAGACCTCGTACGTCTCGCCCTGCCGGATCTCCTCCAGGCTCTGCCGGACCCGGTCGAGGTAGGCGTCCTTGCCGTGGCGGAGCCGGAGGAGGCCGTCGGCGTCCGGGTCGGTCATGCCGGTGCCCGTGAAGCGGGACGGGGTGTGCGCTCCGGTTCCGGCGGGCAGGGCGCGCAGCCGGGCCTCGGTCTCGTCCAGCCAGCGCAGGGCGTCGTGGTCGTCGCCGTCGGCGGAGAGGGCGAGCAGGTGGCTGACGCCCTCGGCGTGGTCGACGGCGAGCATCCGGTCGGTGAAGAGCATCGCCGCGTCCGGGGTGGCCGACTTGTGCACGGCCTGGCCGCCGGTCTCGGCCTTCAGCTCGTAGCCGAGGTAGCCGACGTAGCCGAGGTTGAACTCGAAGGGCAGGCCGTCGGGGACGGGCACGGCCCTGGTGCGGATCTGTTCGTCGAGGTACTCGAAGAAGCCCTGTTCGACGATCTCGCCCTCGTCGTCGGCGCGGCCGGGGCTGCGCACGGTGACGCCGCCGTCGGAGACCCGGTAGCTCACGTACTCGGCGAGGGGGCCGCGCCCGTCACCGAGGAAGGAGAAGCGGGACAGGCCCTCGATGACGGCGCCGCTGTCCAGCCAGAAGCTGTGGGCGTCCCCCGCGAACAGGGCGCGGTAGGCGGCCTCGGTGTCGGGCTGGAGGGCGACCCGGCGGGTGTGCACGGTGTAGCGGGAGCGGTTGGCGCCGGTGGCCGCGTGGGCCAGGGCCAGGCGGCGGAAGTTGCGCAGCAGGTCGCGTCCGTACTCGCTGCTGATGGACTCGGGGTGGAACTGCACGCCCCAGATGGGCCGGGACACGTGCCGTACGCCCATGATCACGCCGTCGCCGGTCCAGGCGACGGCCTCGAGTTCGGCGGGCAGCTCGGTGGCGGCCAGCGAGTGGTAGCGGACCACGTCGAACGGGCTCGGGAGTCCGGCGAAGAGGTCGGTGCCGTTGTGGTGGACGGCGGAGACCCGGCCGTGCATGGGCTCGGGCGCGAGGGCGACCGTGCCGCCGAACAGGTGGGCGATGCCCTGGTGGCCGAGGCAGACGCCGAGGACGGGCAGTCCGCTGTCGAGGATGGCGCGGGCGCTGATGCCGAAGTCGCGCTCCCGGTCGGGCCTGCCGGGGCCGGGCGAGACGACGATCGCGTCGAACTCGTCCAGCCGCAGCGCGGACCAGTCGGCGCCGTTGCGGACGACGACCGGTGGCCGTCCGTTGACCTCGCCGAGCAGTTGGTAGAGGTTGTAGGTGAACGAGTCGTAGTTGTCGATGAGCAGGGTTCTCAACGCGAACCTCCGATCACCCGGTCCTCGACGCGGCAGGTCTCCTCGATCACGAGGTCGTACAGCCTGCGCAGGAAGTCCCGGTCGATGCCGTGCCGTTCGCCGTAGCGGGCGGCGCGTTCCTGGACCACGCCGATGCGGTGCGGCTGCATCATCGGCACGTCGTGCTCGCGCTTGAAGTGCCCGATCTCCACGCACTTCTCGATCCGGGCGCGCAGTTGTTCCAGGAACCGTTCGTCGATCGCGTCGAGTTCCGCCCGAAGGCCCTCGATGGTGACGCCGGCTGTCGGCCTCTCCCCCATGGCTGCCCCTCCCGCCTGTCCACGGTCCGAATGTGCCCGCCGCCGGGCTCGGGCCGCCACCGGCCCGATAGCTCGGATCACCGCAGTGCACACAGTGCGGGGATAGATAAGCGGACAAGAGGGACATGTCGGCGTGCGTGCGGACGTCGTGGGAGGGGGTTCAGCGGCGCAGGAAGGCCGGGGCTCCGGGTGCGGTGGCCTCGGCGACCGTGCCGTCCTCGGCGGGGTGCTCGCGCAGCAGGTCGGCCACGATCTCGGCGCAGAGCCGGTTCCACACGGGCAGGCGGCGCAGCATCGCGTGCTCCGCGCCGGTGAGCATGACCATCCCGGCGTGGGCGCCGGCCGTGCGGGCCCGCAGCACGAATTTCACGGAGTCGTCCGCGCCGGTGATCCGGTCGGCGTCGCCGTGCAGCACCACGATCCGCTGTCCGCGCAGGTGGACGGCGGGTTCGCCGGCGGGCAGCCAGGGCGCGAGGGCGAGCACGCCGCGCACGGCGGGGTGGGCGCCCACGTGCACGGCGGCACGGCCGCCCATCGAGTGGCCGACCAGGACGACGGGCAGCGGGCCGTACCGGTCGTGCAGCTCGGCCAGGGCGCGCAGCACGTCGTCGGCGGCGGCTCCGCCGTTCCAGCCGCGCTGCCGGTAGCGGACCTCGCCGAGCAGGACGCCGTCCGGCGGCAGGCCGGTGGCGACGGCGCGCAGGATGGGCCGCATGCGCAGCGCGGCGAGGTGCCAGGGCCGGGTGGCGGAGGCGTCGTTCGCCCGTCCGCCGTGCAGGGTGAGCACGGCGGCCACGGGTGACTCCGGGGCGTGCCGGACGACCAGGGCGCCTTCGGTGCCCTGCGGTGTGTACGCGGTCATGCCTACCGCTCCCCCGTCGCCTTCGTACCGCGCCGTCTCGTCCGGACCGTCGCTGTCGACTCTCACCTGGTGCGCCTTCCCTCCGGGCTGTCGTACGGGATCGTCACAGGGAATCCGTAGCCGCTCGGCGGGCGGCTTGGTCGGAGCAGCAGGACGGGCGGCGCACCGGCACGTCTGAGAGGGTCGGACCGGGGCACATGTGCTCAGGCAAGGACTTCTCACCGTTACGACAGAGGTGAATCATGACCAGCCAGACCAAGGACCTGACCCCGGAGTACACCGTTCCGGGCCTCGAACGCGAGGCGGCGGGCAAGCTCATCGGTCTGCTCCGCCTCCGTCTGCACGCGCTCAACGACCTGCACCTCACCCTGAAGCACGTGCACTGGAACGTGGTCGGACCGCACTTCATCGCCGTGCACGAGATGATCGACCCGCAGGTCGACCAGGTCCGCGACATGGCCGACGACGTGGCCGAGCGGATCGCCGCCCTCGGCGGTGTCGCCCAGGGCACGCCGGGCGCCCTGGTGTCCGAGCGGACCTGGGACGACTACTCCATCGGCCGGGGCGACGCCATCGCGCACCTCGCCGCGCTCGACATGGTCTACACCGGCGTGAACGAGGGCGTGCGTGCCGCGGTCAAGGAGGCGGGCGAGATCGACCCCGCCACCGAGGACCTGCTGATCGGGCAGCTCCGCGACCTGGAGCAGTTCCAGTGGTTCGTGCGGGCGCACCTGGAGAGCGCGCGCGGCACGCTCGCCACCGGTGACGTGCACTCCGAGAAGGAGGCGGCCGCCAAGGGCGCCGAGGTGAGCTGACCCCCGCATACCCCCCCGGCACACACCGCCGCGCGCCGCTGCCCTCGTGGGCGGCGGCGCGCGGCGGTGCCGCCTGCCGTCAGGGCGGTGCGTCACCCCGGTCCCGTTCGGTGCGCAGCACGTCTTCCAGGTCGCCGAGCCGGTCCAGGCCCTGGACGGCGCGGGAGGTGCGGTTGTTCGCGGCGAGCAGGTCGCGGTGACGGTGCACGAAGGACCAGTAGCCGGTGGTGTAGGGGCAGGCCCGTTCGCCGGTGCGGTCGCCGGGCTTGTAGGCGCAGCCACCACAGAAGTCGCTCATGCGGTGGATGTAGGCCCCACCGGAGGTGTACGGCTTGGTGGTCATCCGGCCGCCGTCGGCGTACTGGGACATGCCGACGACGTTGGGCAGCATCACCCAGTCGTAGCCGTCGACGAAGCAGCGGTGGAACCAGTCGGTGACCGCGCGTGGCTCCCAGCCCTGCTGCAGCGCGTGACTGCCGAGCAGCATCAGGCGCGGGATGTGGTGGGTCCAGCCGGTGTCGCGCACCTGCGCGAGGGTGGTGGAGAGGCAGCGCGCGGTGACGGCGTCCGCGTCGAGTTCGAGGAACCAGTCGGGCAGCGGCGCGTGGGCGCGCAGGGCGTTGCGGTCCCGGTACTCCTCGCCGAAGTACCAGTAGAGCTGCCACACGTACTCGCGCCAGCCCGCGACCTGGCGGATGAACCCCTCGGCGCTGTGCACGGGCGCGTCGCCGGAGCGCCAGGCGTCCTCGGCGGCGTGGACCACCTCGGCCGGGTCGAGCAGGCCGAGGTTGAGAGAGGAGGAGAGGAGGCTGTGGCTCATCACCGGGTCGGCGGCGAGCATCGCGTCCTCGTGCGGGCCGAACCCGGCGAGCCGGTGCCCGGTGAAGCGGCGCAGCGCGGCCAGCGCCTCGCGGCGGGTGGCGGGGAAGCGGCGCGGGCCGTCCCGGCCGACGAAGCGGATGCCGTCGTCCCGCTCCCAGCGGTCGAGGTCGGCGCGCACCTCGTCGTCGATGTCGTCCTCGCGGGGCCGGTAGGGCCTCGGCGCGTCGAGGGTGCGGGCGCCCTTGGGCGGGGGTTCGCGGTTGTCGTGGTCGTGGTTCCAGCGGCCGCCCGCGGGTTCGCCGCCGTCCATGAGGAGGTCCAGCTCGCGGCGTACCCAGTGGTAGAAGTCCTCCTGGCGCAGTCGCCGCCCGCCGCGTCCGTCGGCCCAGGCGCGGAAGGCGTCGTGCGGGAACAGGAAGCCCCTGGCGGGCAGCACGCTCACCTGCTCCAGCGAGCGGACCAGGCCGAGGGCGGCGCGCGAGGTGGGGTGGTGGACGGTGACGGGGGCGTCGCCGACCGCCTCGCGCAGGCCCTCGCGGTAGGTCTCGGCGCGGACGAGGCGGGCGCGGTCGCCGAGTTCGGCGGCCCGGTGGCGCATCGCGGAGAGGATCAGATGGGCCTTGGCCCGGTGGAATCGCCGGCGGCGGAACACCGAGCGCGCTTCGATCAGCACCACGGGGGCGTCCTGGGCGGGTCCGTCGGGGCCGGGCGTGAGGAAGTGGGGACCGAGCTGGTCGCCGAACAGCCAGTGCCGGTCGGTCATCGCGGCCACTCCTCGATCGGTGCTACGCGCGGCGGACGGTGCAGGTGGGGGTGTATCCATGTGCTGTCGGCCCGATGGCCGTCACGGAAAACACTTGCCGTTTGACAACTATGACCATGAGGCAAGAAAGTATCCGGAGTCATCGCAGGAGGGGAAGGATCTGGGATGTTCCGGTCGGCGGAGGCCGCTCCGCTCGCCAGTCACCGGCCACCATCCATGGCAGCCCTTGGCGGAGACGGCTCGGCTGGGTCAGGCGGTCCGGGTGCCGGAGGACTCGTCGAACCCGTGTATCTGCTCCGACGCCACCGCGCAGAACGCCTCGAGCCCGGTGAGCAGGGCACTGCGGTCGCCGGACGACATCCGCTCCAGTACCGAGCGCAGCGTCTCCTCGCGCCGGGCGCGCAGGTCCGTGAGGAAGGCCCGGCCCCGGCTGCTGAGGTACAGGCGCACCTCGCGCCGGTCCGTGCGGCTCAGCTCGCGCTCGACGAACCCCGCCGCCTGGAGCCGGTCGCACAGGCGGCTGGTCGAGGGCGGGGTGGACGCGAGATGGTCGGCGAGGGTGCGCAGGTTGATGCCCTCCTGGTGCTCCAGGATGAGCAGCACGCGCAACTGGGACGCCGAAGCGGGTGCCGTGGACGCGCGGCCCCACAGGACTTCCAGCAGTTCCGCGGCGGTCGAGGTCACACGTGCGACTTCGACCGGTTCTGGGCGGGGGTGGAAGTTCGTCACAGTCACACTCTCGCAGGTACGGGGACGACCCACAGCCTACTAGCAGGGAAGACGGTCCGGAATATGGATGAAGACGGCATGCGGCGTCCGCCACTCGGCCCATCGCGGGGCGGACGCGGCGTTCTTACGGGTGAGAGATTGGCATACCTACGATCGTGAACAGATTCATGGCTGTCGAGCGGGCGCTGCGCACGGCGGCTCCCTACGCCCTGGCCGACGTCGTCCGCCGGGAGCTGGTCGAGCGCTACGCGGCCGAGGCCGTGGAGTTCCTCCTGGCGGACTACAGCCTCACCGTGCTCCAGCCCGTGACCACACCGGCCCACGCGCTGCCCCCCGTCTCCCTGCGCAACAGCCCCGCGGGCCGTGCCTTCGGCGCGCAGGAACCCTTCCTGGAGGGCCTCGCGGACGGCAGGACACGGGTCCAGTTGCCCGTCACCGTGCACGGCGACCGCCTGGGGGTGCTCTCGGTGACGCTCCCCGACACCGAGGACAGCCGCGCGGCGCTGCCCGAGCTGGCCGAGCTCGCCCAGGTGCTGGGGCACGAGGTGCTGGTCGCCGACCGCGAGACGGACCTGTATCTCCAGGCCCGGCGGCGCGACCGGCTCACCCTGGCGGCCGAGATGCAGTGGCACCTGCTGCCCGGCCGCTCCTGCTCCCTGGCCGAGTTCGATCTCGGCGCGCAACTGGAGCCCGCGTACGCGATACACGGCGACAACTACGACTGGTCGTCCACCGAGGACCACCTGACCCTGTACGTGTCCAACGGCATGGGCGAGGGCATAGACGCGGCGCTGCTCACGAACCTCGCGGTCAACGCGCTGCGCAACGCCCGCCGGGCCGGCATCCCGCTCGCCGACCAGGCGGCCCTGGCCGACCAGGCGGTCTACGCCCAGTACCGGGGACAGCGCTATCTGTCGGTGCTGATGCTGGACTTCGACTTCGCCACCGGCCGCACCCGGGTGGTGGACGCGGGGTGCCCGCAACTGCGGCGGCTGCGCGACGGCGCCGTGGAGCGCATCGACTTCGAGGCGCAGCTTCCGCTGGGCATGTTCGAGGAGACCGACTACGTCACCCAGGAACTCCAGGTCGAGCCCGGCGACCGGCTGGTGTTCGTCAGCGATGGCGTGTACTCGGTCGCCTCGGCCAAGGGTGAGGCGTACGGGGACGCCGCGCTGACACGGGCCATCCAGTCCACCCGGCTGCTGCCCGCCTCGGAGGTCCCGGGAGCGATCCTGCGCGAGCTGGCCGAGCATCGCGGCACGCCGGCCCCGGACGACGACGCGCTGGTGGTGTGCCTGGACTGGCGCGGCCGCTGACCCGCGCACCGGCCCGGCGTGACCGCCGTAACCGCACGGCGGCCGCACCGGGCCGGTGCGTTTCAGTCGACGAGGCGCAGCGCGCGGCGGGGTGGGACCGCGCCCAGTTCCCCGGCGGCCACCGGCGCCCCTGTGTCCGCGTCGACGTAGCTGACGCGGATCACCGGGTCGCCGGGTGTGTCACGGCCGGCGGTGGCGTCCAGGGCGAACAGCACCGCCACCGGGCGGGCCTCCTCGCCCTCGCCGTGGACGCCGGAGTAGTGCAGGATGCGCCAGCCGTCCGTCTCCCAGTGGTCCAGCAGCGCGGAGCGCACCACGGGTGAAGTGGCTTGCCAGGCCAGGGAGTTCTCCAGCAGTTCGACGCTGGCGGCCACCGGGACCCGCTCCGCCCCGCGCCCGCCGGTCAGCGGGTGGCCGAACACCCGCAGCCGGGTGCGGCGCAGCGGCAGCAGCCACCACCGGTCCAGGTCCGCCGAGAGCGCGAACAGCACCAGGGTGCCCATGGCCAGCAGGACGGCCGAGGCGAGAGGCCGCTCCCCGAGCGCACCCCACCAGGTGCGCCGCGCGAGAGCGGCCGTGACCCCGCCGGCCAGGACGAGCGCGGCGCGGGCGAAGGCACGCCAGGTGACCGGCGTGTCCTCGCTCGCCGAGCAGCCGCAGGAGGATTCCGGGGCCCGCGCCCGGCCGTGGCCGAGATAGCCGAGGAATCCCGCCCCGAGGACCGCGGTGGCCGACCCCGGCAAGGCGCTGCCGGGTACCGCCAGCAGGGCCCCGGCCAGGAGCAGTTCGGCCCACCCGGTGACGCGGAGCACCAGGACGGCCCGCTCGCTGCTGCTCAGCATGCGGGCCAGCGCGGTCTTCGGCGCCGTACGGGCGACGTTCGCTCCGAAGGCCTTCGCCGCGCCGGTCCAGCCGAGCAGTCCGGCGAGGAGGAGGGGGACGAGCCCCGTGGTCAGTGACAGCATCTGCGCCTCTCCCGACGTCGCGTTCAGTGCCCGACGGAGATACGGACGACGTCCACGGAGTCGTCGGACGGCCGCCAGGCGCCGAGCACTTGAGCGCTCTGCCCGATCCGCAGCCGGGACAGGTCCGAGGTCAGCCCGCGTCCGGCGTACGAGGCGCCGGTGTCGGCGAGGATGTTGCCGACCACCTCGTGCTGTCCGTGGGCCAGGTGGACGCGGTTCCTGGCGATGCCCCGGATCCGGGTGTCGAGGTTGACGATGTTCACCCAGACCGCGTCGGCGGCCACCGTGCCGTCGGGCATCGGCACTCCGCGCGCGTAGAGGCCGTCGCCGACCTCGATGACCTCGGCGGTGGTGGGACGTACCTTCCACACGCTGGTGACGTTGGTCATCCGCACCCGTGAGTGACCGCCGGTGGAGCCGGCGACCTCCAGCACGCTGCCGGTGATGCCGACGATTCTGCCTTCCACGAAGGAGGACTTGGCGATGGCCGGGTCGAGGGAGGGCTCGGCGGCGAAGGCCGCGTCGGCGTCGAGTCCGCCCAGCGCGCTCGCGCCGACGATGGTGGCGCCGCCCAGGGCGGCGGTGGTGAGGAAGCGGCGGCGGCGCAGCCCCTCGGACGGCACACCCGCGTTGTTCCGTGCGCTCATGTCGGGCCTCCTCACTCGTAGATGTAGACGGGGAGCTTGCCGGAGCTGAGGTTGCCGATCGCCGAGAAGGCGGCCGGGGTCAGGTCGAGCACCCGGTTGGTGCGGCAGGCGCCGTTGCAGCAGGTCGCCTCGCCGCACCAGTCCTTGGTGCGGGGGCCGCAGTCGGTGATGGTGATGCACACCGTGGCGCCGGAGCACTGGTGGCGGACGTTCATCACCGAACCGCAGCCGCGCCGGGGGATGTTCTCGCCGCAGAGGTCGGGCCGGGTGATGTTGAAACACGCCGCCGACGCGTTCGGCCAGGCGCCGTGATGCGCGCTGGACTGGCAGTTGCCGCAGGCGCCGCCGCCGGCGCTGCCGCAGGGCCCCCATGAGTTGCCGCAGCAGAACCAACTGGTCTCACCGGCCCAGAGGCTGGTCGATCCGCAAGCCATCGTGCGTCCTCCTTATTTGCAGGTACATGACAAACCTGAGATGGAGTGGTGCGGATGGAGCGCTCCCATGATGCGCGCGTCTACGCGGGTTGCATAGAGCACGCGCACGGCGCCGGATCGTGACCTTCGGCCAGGCGGCAGCCCCTGCCCGACCCCCTGGACTGTGACTCGACGGACGGGGTACGGCACCATGGGAGGCATGGTGAAGCACGGTCAGACCTTCGAGGAAGCGATCCCCCCGGCGGTGGCGTACTCACGGGCCGACGGGGAGCTGTGGGTCATCGGGCTGCGAGGACACCTCGACCCCGACGAGCTCGCCGCGGTGGAGGACGCCACCGAGGACGCCCTGCTGCGCTGCTCCGGTCCGCTCGTGTTCGACCTGCGCGAAGTCGGCTTCTGCGACTCGTCCTTGCTCAACCATCTGCTGCGCACCGCCCGGCGCCGGAGCGTCGGCATCTTCGGCGGCGACGGCACCGTACGGCGCCTGCTCGACCTCACCGGTGCCGACCGTCTGCTGCACCCGCACCCCGATCTGGAGTCGGTCCGGGCCGCCCTGTCCGCCCGGCAGCGTCAGGCGCGGCCGTGAGCGGTACCGTCACGGTCGTCGGCGTGTACCGTCCGGGCGGGGGCACGCGCAGGGAAAGCACGCCCGCGCGAAAGGGACTCATGTTCACCGCACACTCCCAGGCCTCGTCGCCTGCCGACGCCCGACGGCTGGCGGTGGCCTATCTGGACGCGCACTGTCCCGGCGCGGACACGGAGGCGGTGCAGATCGTCGTGAGCGAGCTGGTCACCAACGCCGTCCGGCACACCCCCGAGGGCACCTGGTCGCTCTCCCTCAGGATCGAGGAGGGGCAGTTGATCCTGGAGATCGCCGACGACAGCCCCGCGCTGCCCTCCGCGCGCCGGGATCCGGCCCTCGACGGCAGGGGCGGTCTGGGGCTCGGGCTGGTGGAGAGGCTCAGCGACCACACCGCCGTCGTCCCGACCACGCGGGGCAAGACGATCACCGCCTGGTGGAAACTGCCCACCGGCCACCTGACGGACCGGCCGGCGCCGGAATCCTGAGACTCAGGACGAGGTGGAACCGGCCTCGTCGGTCAGCTCCCCGCCGGACGCCACGGATCCGGCGGTGCCGTCCGCGCGGGCGGTGAGGTAGTCGGCGGTGCCGGTGAGCGCGAGCATCCGGACCAACTGGAGCGGCTCGTGCCGCAGTCGCAGGGTGACGCCCGCCGGGTGGGTCCGGCGCCGCAGTGTGAGCAGGGCGGACAGCCCGCTGGAGTCGAGCAGGATCAGCCCCGCGCAGTTCAGGTGCAGCTCCCGCAGGACCGGGCCGTGCCGCTGGGTGTGCGCGTCGAGCGCCGCGCCGACGAAGCGGAGGAACTCGTCGCCGGACTCGTAGTCGAGGACTCCCCGCAGCGTCAGCCTTATGGCGTGCGGGTCGGCGGCCTCGGTGATGACGGAGAAGTCGACGGGCTGGTGGAGGGTCATGCGGTCTTTCCTGGGCCGGGGCTGGGTCGGGTGGGCGTGACGGGGAGGACTTCGGCCGCCGCCGCGAGGAAGCCGAGGGCGCGGGGGAAGTCACGCAGCTCCCCCGCCAGGATGTCCAGTCCCATGCGCAGGCTGTGCGCGGGCACGCTGCGGGCCTGGAGGATCTCCGCGCTCCAGGCGACGAAGTCGGTGAACAGCACGCTGTCGTCGACATAGAGGGCGGTGGCCAGGAAGTCCACGATGTGCGCGAGGTCCTCGGCGGTGCGCTCGCGCTGGGCCTCGGTGTACGCGCGCATGCCGGGCCAGCGCTCGTCCAGGGCCGCGAGGGACTGCCGGACCAGGGCGGGGCGGTTGCCCTTGATCAGGGTGTACTCCTGGTCCGCGAGGTGGGGCAGGTCGTCGACCTGCTGCCGCGGGACCGGCTCGGGCCGCACCAGGCCCTCGGCCAGCAGTCCGGCGGCGGCGCGGGCGTCGGGAGCCCAGGCGTCGGCCCCGATCTGACGCGCGTAGCGGCCGTCCGCGCCGAAGGCCGGGCCGCCGACCATGACGGGGATGCCGAGCGACTGCACGGCCGTCACCGCGGTGTGCGCGCTGGGCAGGTGCAGGGGCAGCGAGGCCGAGAGCAGCGTGGCCGCGGGGTTGGTCGCGTGCAGGTGCGCGATCAGGTGCGGGGTGGTGGTGTGGGCGCCGAGGAAGTCCACCTGCCAGCCGCGCCCGGTGAGGACCTCGGCGAGCAGCCGGGCGGGCAGCACATGCCATTCGCCGTCGACGCAGGCGACCGTGATCCGGGGCCGGGCAGACGCGCGGGCGGGTGCCGGGACCCGGTGGGCGAGGGCGGCGATGACCCGGTCGATGATCGCGGTGGCCGCGTGCTCCTCGGCGACGCTGATCCGGTCGGCGGCCCACTCGGTACCGACCCGGCGCTGCACTCCGCCGAGGACGTCCAGCAGGAGGGCCTCTCTGCTCGCTCCCGCGTCGGCCGCGGCGAACACCTCTCGCACGGCGGCCGACTCGTCCTTGCCGATCACGGCGGCCCACAGCCGCTCCGGCAGTTCCGCGCGCGTCTCCACCGCCGCGCCGGTCGCGGTCATCGGCAGCCCGCCCCGGTCCGGGCCGACGCGCCGTGGTGGCCGTTCACGGCGTGCAGGGCGCCGTGGCCGCCCGCCGGGTTGGTGATGGCGAGGCTGGCCATGTCGTCGTGGCGGCCGCCGCCCAGCCACTGCGCGGCCAGCATCTGCACCCGCTCCACCACCGCCTCCGCGGGCATCCGGGCGCACGGGCCGAGGGCCGCCCGCAGCCGCTCCTCGCCGAAGAACTGGTCGCCCAGCGGACCGCCGGAGGCTTCGGTGATCCCGTCCGTGTAGAGCAGGCAGGTCTCCCCCGGCGCCAGTGACACATGGGCGCTGCGGGCGGTGATGTCGGGCATCGCGCCGACCAACTGCCCCTGGGTGGCAGCCTCTTCCACCCGGCCGTCGCTTCTGATGATCAGTGGCGGCAGATGTCCCGCACTGGTCAGCCGCAGCCGGACCTGGCCGGAGCGGCGGGTGACGGAGGCCAGCACCAGCGTGGCGAACCGGGTGTGGTGGGAGTTCAGCAGTGCGCCGTTGAGCAGGGAAAGCACCTGCTGGTGGTCGCCGGACAGCGGCAGCAGCGCCTGCAGGACGCTGCGGATCTTGCCGGTCAGCACGGCGGCCTCGAGCCCCTTGCCCGCCACGTCACCGAGGACGACGAAGGTCTCCTCGGCGGCGTCCGCGCCGGGGTGCACGTCGTAGAAGTCGCCGCCCACCCGCTCGTGGTCGCGAGCCGCCCGGTAGGCGCCGGCGTACTCCACGCCGTGGACGCGCTCCAGGCGTGGGGGCAGCAGCTCGCGCATCAGGGTCGTGGTGATCGAGCGCTGTTCGGCGTAGAGGCGCGCGGCCGAGAGCGCCACACCGGCGCGGGCGGCGAACAGCCGGGCGAAGACCTCCTCGCCCTCCGTGAACGCCTGGTGCGTGCTGGAGCGCAGCAGGATCAGCACACCGGCGGGTACGCCGTGTCCGGGCAGCGGCGTGACTATCACCGAGCCGATCGGGCCGTCGAAGCCCTCGGGCACCGCCCAGTCGGGCAGCTCGGCCGGGTCGATCCAGCGCGCGGGCACCGGCGGGAAGCCCTGGAGGGCCTCCGCGAGCCCGACGACCGATCGCGGATCGATCTGGACCATGGTCTGGGTGACCTCGCCGTCGGCCCCCGCGTACGTCAGCGGGTGACGGCGGCCCTGGGCGGGGGCGACGATGATCGCCGCGTCCGCGAGGTGACCCGCTGCCATCCGCGCCGTGACCGTCATGCACCGCTCGACGTTCAGTGAGGACAGCAAGGCGCTGGACACCTCCGCGAGCAGGGCCGCGCGTTCACGTTCGCCGCGCAGCGCCCGCTCGGCCAGCCGGCGGTCGGTGTCGTCCAGCAGCCACCACACCACGGAGCCGTCGTCGCAGGGCGAGGGATGCGCCTCGAAGCTGCGGCCGGCCACGTCCCCCGACACCGCTTCCGCCGGGGCGCCGGCCCTCCGCAGGCGTCGGTGCGCGTCGGCCAGCCAGGCCGGCATGGCCGACGACGTGATGTCGTCTCCGGCGGAGAGCGGTATGAGGCGGCGTGCCGCCTCATTGGTCTCGACGAGAGCCCCGTCGGCCCCGATGACGAGCACGGGACAGGGGGCACCGTCCCAGGCGGTGTCGAGGACGACACCACCGGCGTGCGGACTGTCGGGTGTACCAGGAGAAGAAATCACGTTCGGGGAACGCAGGGCGCGCGCCCCACCACCTCTCTGCCGATCGAGAACGTTTACCGACGACAACGGTCTCGCATCCACCGGCCACGTGCAACGCCCGACAGAATTCCACACATATTCACCACACGCAGCGCAAATCGTCCCCTTGACGGGCCGACCGCGGTGCGTGCGGAGGTTTTTCGGGCCGGGCCTCCTCGGTCCGGCGTTCCTTCAGGCGGGCAGGAGGGAGTCGTCCTGGGGGCGTGCGCCGGGCAGCCGGTGCCGGGCGGCGATCAGTGCCGCGTCGATGTCACGGGTACCGGTGGCCACGCACAGGGTGTAGGCGATGTCGTCCATCCGCCGCCGGACCTCGGCGCCGCCCTCCTGCGCGTCGAGGATGCGCAGAGCGTCGTACTGCTCGATCAGGTTCTGAAGGACGGCGGGGTGGGCCATCAGCATCTGGGGTCTCCCTCTGACCAGCGATCACATGGGTCGTACACCGGCCCGGTTACCCTGGGCCCGCCCCGTCATGCCTGTGGGTCTTCACCCGATCACCCCCGACTCCCGGAGATCTCCCCGTGCCCGTTCCTCTCGGCGAGGACCTGCTGGCGCTGCTGCGCCGCGCCAGCACCTGCTACATCGCCACGACGATGCCCGACGGCTCGCCCCAGCTCACCCAGACCTGGGTCGACACCGACGGCGAGCACGTCCTGATCAACAGCGTGGAGTCCCATCAGAAGACCCGGAACATCGCGCGCGACCCGCGGGTGGCCGTCGCGGTCTCCGACCCCGCCGACCCCTCGTCCTACGTCCAGATCCGCGGCCGGGTGGTGAAGGTGACCACCGAGGGTGCGGTCGATCACATCGAGGAGCTCGCGCACAAGTACCTGGGCGGTCCGTACCCGTGGTTCGGCGGCCGGGACCAGGTCCGCGTGATCTATGTCATCGAGCCGGAGCGCATCAGCGGCCCGCGCGGCTGAGGCGCGTACGCCCCGGTCCCGGACCCGCTCGGTGTCAGGCGGCCTCGGAGCCGCCCTGGCCGGTCCGGTCCGCCGGGGCTTCCGGCTGCCTGCCGCCGTGGATCAGGCGCAGATGACGGGCCCGCGCGTGGCGGGGCGGGCCGGGCGCCCGCGTCAGCCAGTCCTCGGTACGGTCCATCCCGTACAGCAGCATGGTCACGACCGGCAGCAGCAGAATTGCGACGATGGCCACGGTGGGGGCTCCTCCCCGGCAGACAGCTCTGTACGGATGCCCGCCGCCCACGCGGCCAGCGGGCGGCCGCTGTGAAGGTGCGGTGCCTTTCCGGTGACCCGGGGCGACGGACGGCGGGACCCGCGCGGCGGCGTTCCGCGCACGCCGTCGGGCGCGCGTCCTCGGGCCGGGTAGCGCTGTTGGGCCTGCCTCCTCCCCCGTAACGGGCCGTTCACCCGAGGCGGGACCTCAGGGAAACAAGCGCTTCGTAACCTGGCCCGCCGGCCCCCGTCCCGGCAGCTACGCAGGACGGGGGTCTCGACCCGGCACCCGCACCGAGGGAGGCGTGACATGAGCGCAACAGAGTCACGGCTGACGGCAGAAGGCCCCGCGACACCCGCCACGAGCCAGGCGACCAAGGAGACGCTGGAGGACTACACCCTTCGCTACGCGCCCCGCAGCTACCGCCGCTGGACCCCGATGGTCGTGGCCACCACGGCGCTCGGCGGCATCGCGTACATGGCCGACTTCTCGATCGGCGCCGGCATCGGCCTGGCCCACGGCACCGGCAACGCGCTGGTGGCGATCGCCGTGGCCGCCGTCGTCATCTTCGTCACCGGCTTCCCGCTCGCCTACTACGGCGCCCGCTACAACATCGACCTGGACCTCATCACGCGCGGCTCCGGATTCGGCTACTACGGCTCGGTCCTCACCAGCGTCATCTTCGCCAGCTTCACCTTCATCTTCTTCGCCCTCGAAGGCTCGATCATGGCCCAGGGCCTGCGGCTCGGCCTCGGACTCCCCCTGTGGCTGGGCTACTTGGTGTCCACCCTGATGGTGATCCCGCTGGTGATCTACGGCATGAAGGCGCTCAGCAAGCTCCAGGTGTGGACGACGCCGGTGTGGCTGGTGCTGATGGTCGGGCCGCTGGTGTACCTCGTCGCCACCGACCCGGGCACGGTCGACCGCTTCCTCTCCTACGCGGGCACCGAAGGCGACGGCGGGGTGAACACCGCGTCCGTGCTGCTCGGCGCCGGCGTCTGCCTCTCCCTCATCGCGCAGATCGGCGAGCAGATCGACTATCTGCGCTTCATGCCGCCCAAGACCGAGGCGAACAAGCGCCGTTGGTGGACCGCCGTGGTCATGGCCGGGCCCGGCTGGGTGGTGCTCGGCGCGCTGAAGCAGGCGATCGGTGTCTTCCTCGCCGTCTACATCCTGGCCTCGGTGGGCCCGTCCGTCGCGCCCGAGCCCATCCAGCAGTTCAAGGGCGCCTTCGACGCGATGATGCCGTCCTGGATGGTGGTGCCGCTGGCCGTGGTGCTGGTCGTGATCAGCCAGATCAAGATCAACGTGACGAACGCCTACTCCGGCTCGCTAGCCTGGACCAACTCCTTCACCCGCGTCACCGGGCGCTATCCCGGCCGCATGGTGTTCGTCCTGGTCAACCTGGGCTTCGCGCTCGCCCTGATGGAGGCCGACATGTTCAGCTTCCTCAACGGCATCCTGGGCTTCTACTCCAACTGCGCGATCGCCTGGGTCGTCACCGTCGCGACCGACATCGGCGTCAACAAGTACCTCCTCAAATTGTCCCCGCTCGTACCGGAGTTCCGCCGGGGCATGCTCCACCCGGTCAACCCCGTGGGCGTGGTCTCCTTCGTCGCCGCCTCCGGGCTGTCCATCGCCATGTACTTCCACGCCTTCGGCGACACCCTCCAGCCGTACTCCCCCGTCGCCGCCGCGGTCATCGCCTTCGTCCTCACCCCGCTGATGGCCGTGGCCACCAAGGGCGCGTACTACCTGCGGCGCGCGGACGACGGCATCCCCGAGCCCCTTCTGGACGCCGCCGGAAACCCGAGCGCGACGCCGTACGACTGCCATGTCTGCCACCAGGCTTACGAGCGGCCGGATGTGACGGCCTGCACCACGCACGACGCGGTGGTCTGCTCCCTGTGCCTGAGCACGGACCGGGTGGGCGACCATGTGCTGCCCGCCGGGTCAGCCGGAGCCGAGCTGATCGCGTAGCACCGCCTCCATCCGGACGGGCGCCCGGCCGATCAGGGTCGTGAGGGCCGGGTCCTGCGCGGAGAACTCGCCGGTGCGGGCCGCGGTGAAGACGCCCATCAGGCCCTCCACCCGGCCGGCCGGGACACCGGCCCCCGCGAGGTGCCCGCGGAACACGTCGTCCGGGACGGTGGTGCGGGTGAAGGGGCGGCCGGTGACGCCGGCGGCGAGGGGAGCCAGGTCCGCGAAGGTCAGGGCCTCCGGGGCGGTGAGCGGCGGGGTGGGGCCGTCATAGCGGCCCTCGTGGGCCAGGATCGCGGCCGCGGCCTCGGCGAGGTCGGCGTGGGCGGTCCAGTTGACGGGGCCGTCCTCGGGGAGCGCGATCCGGCCCGAGTCGAGGGCGGGACCGAGGAACTGCAGGGCGCTGGAGGCGTAGAAGCCGTTGCGCAGCGAGGTGTACGGCACGCCGCAGGCCCGAAGGATGTCCTCGGTGGCGGCGTGGTCGCGGCACGCCTGGAAGCGGGAGGCGGGGCTCGCGCCCATGTGGCTGGTGTAGAGGACGCGCCGGGCCCCCGCCTTCACCGCCGCCTCGATCGCGGTCCGGTGCAGGCGCACCGCTTCCTCGCCGAACTCGTCGACGGAGACGACGAGTACCTGGGTCGCACCCTCGAAGGCGTGCGCCAGGCCGTCGGGGTCGGTGAAGCCGCCCGCCCGGACGCGGACGCCCCGGGCCGCGAGGCCCTCGGCCTTACCCGGGTCACGGACGCTGACGCCGACACGCTCGGCGGGTACGCGGTCCAGCAACCGCTCGACGGTCAGGCGGCCGAGCTGTCCGGTGGCTCCGGTCACGATGATCACGGGGTCTCCCCATCATTGGTTCCAGTGGAATCATTGCAACGGTAACACTGATATTTTCGGGGTTATCGCTCAGCCGGTATCGTTGGAACATGCAGAGTGGCGCCCCTGAGGAACCGGTGACCGGCGAGGCCGTGGGCCGGGAGAAGACCCGGCAGCGGGTGATCGAGGCAGCGATCGGCCTGCTGGAGCGGGAGGGCCGGGAGGCGGTGACGACCCGCGCCGTCGCGGCTGCCGCGGGCTTGCAGCCACCGGCGATCTACCGCCTCTTCGGCGACAAGGACGGCCTGCTGGACGCGGTCGCCGAGTACGGCTTCGACGCGTTCCTCGCCACCAAGCACGTGGCGCCCGAGCCGGCGGACCCGCTCGACGGGCTGCGCGCCGGCTGGGACCTGGCGGTGGAGTTCGCCCTGGACAACCCCGCGCTCTACACGCTGATGTACAGCGAACCCGGCCGGGCCGCGTCGACCGCCTTCCGGACCGGGATGCGGATGCTGAGGGAGCGGGTGCACCGCTTGGCCCTCGGCGGCTGGCTGCGTGTAGACGAGGACCTCGCGGTGATGATCATCCACGCCACGGCGCGGGGCGCCGCCCTCACCTGGCTGTCCCTCCCCGAGGAAGCACGGGACCCCGCCCTGCTGAGCACCCTGCGGGAGGCCATGACCAACGCCGTGACCGAACCGGAGCCGGCGGTACGGGACGCAGGCCCGGCGGGAGCGGCCCGCGCCCTGCGCGCCGCCCTCCCCGGGCAGACCACGCTCAGCGCGGCGGAACAGCGGCTCCTGCGGGAGTGGCTCGACCGTCTGGCGTGACGGCGGAGCGGCAGCCGTGGGCCGGTGGGCCGGTCAGCGCAGGATCATCGACGGAATTCGGCGGTGCCTACGGTTTGTGGGTCACCCAGAGCATCTCCGCCGGCCACCGGTGTGCCCAGTCGGGCGGGTCGGTCCGGTTGTAGCCGTTGGCCGTTCCGGGATCGGGCCGCGGCTCGATGAGGTCGTCGATGACGAGACCTGCGCCGCGCAGGACCCTGACCCAGTCGCCGTAGGTGTGCTGATAGCTGACCGCGCCCTGGCCTTCGGCGATGGCGTTTAGCCCGAAGTAGTCCTGGTGCAGCGTCGTGGTCGCGCGGGCGGCGGCTTCGTCGTAGCAGGCTTCGAACCATGGGCTGGCGACGTTGAACACCAAGCGGCCACCGGGGCGCAGGACACGTGCGGCCTGGGGGACGGCCAGGTGCGGGGGCGCCCAACTGAGCCCGCCGTAGTCGCAGAACACCAGGTCGAAGCTGTCGGCGGCGAACGGGAGTTGTTCGGCGGCGCCCTGCACCAGCGGGTAGCGGGCCGCTCCCATCGCGCGAGCCGCCGCGGCGAGCTGGGCTTCGGACAGGTCGACCCCGACCACGGTGGCGCCCTCGGCGGCGAGCGCCCTGGACCACTGGCCGGCGCCGCAGCCGAGTTCGAGGACGCGCTTGCCGGTGACGTCGCCCAGGGCGTGCAGGTGCGCGTCGGGGATGGCGTATGTGCCCCACAGCCGGGGCGCCGCGCCGATCTGCGGGTCGTGCTCGTGCTGGTAGGCGCCGCTGATCCGGTTCCAGAAGCGCCGGTTGGCAGGAATGCTGTCCACGCGCCGACCCAAGCACCACCCGCCGGGGCGGTCAACACGATTGTGCCGCGACCGGGAAGGTTCACCGGTTCACGGGGGGGGGCTGTCCGGCTGCCGATCCGGCGGGCCGAAGCTCACATCGCCTAGGGCTTGTTGACGCGGATCAGCGCCTGCTGCCCGCCCGCGACGAGCTTCCGCTCCCCATCGCCGCGCACGGCGAAGACCTCCACCCCCGGCCGAACAGGCGCTCCACCGGCGGAATCTTCCGATGCCGATCATCGTGACACCGGAAGCCCGGCGGTGCGGTGCCTCAGAAGACCCAGCGCGTGTGGGTGTAGGCCCCGTCGTCCCGGCCGAAGCCGTACGCCGTGTCCGGGGCCACCGCGAACACCACCGCGGCGCCGGTCCGGAACGCGTCCCCGATCCCGTGGAAGGTGCCCTCGGGCGAGGTGATGTGCGCCCCGTACTTCGCCTCGTACGCCGCGATCACCTCCTCCACCTTCGCCGGATCCACGACCCGCTCCGCCCTGCCCTCCACCACGAGGTCGAGCCCCTCGGTGAGCGAGTTCCGTCCGGTGGTCACCGCGCAGTGGGCGTCATGGGCGAGGTTCCTCGCCTTCTGCTCTTCCGGCCCGGTGGAGAAGTACAGCACCCCGTCACGCCAGGCGGCGATCACAGGCGTCACGTGCAGCCTCCCGTCGGGACGCACCGTGGACACCCAGAAGATCTCAGCCTCCTCCAACTGCCGCTGGGCTTCGGGCCAGGGGGTGGGGGTGGCGTCCGTGGCATCGGGGCGGGGGTTGAGCGCGGAGCTGTACCGGGGGTCGAGTTCGGTCGCGGGGTGGTCGTTCGTCGGCATGACAGGGGTCTCCTTCCCTCTCCCCCGGTAACGACCTTCGCCCTGATCGGTCGCGTTCCGCCCGGCCGGAGTCTGCCCCCTCGAACTCGAGGGCTCACCCCTCCCCCGGAGCCTCCTCCTCGTCCAGCCGTCCCAGGTGCGCGGTGACGTCGTCCACCAGTCGTCCCAAGAGGCGGCCGAGGTCGGTGCGGTCCCGGTCGGACCAGTCAGCGATGGCCTCGGAGAACCAGCCGACGAGGGAGGTCGCGTAGCGGTTCGCCGCCTGGGCGCCCTCGGCGGTCGGCTCGATGAGGCTGGCGCGGCGGTCGTACGGGTCGGCCACCCGCCGCACCAGGCCGCGCCGCTCCAGGCCCTGCACCTGGCGGGTCACATGCGGACCCACGACCTGCATGCGCTCCGCGATCTCACCGATGCGCAGCGGGCGGTCCGCCATGTGCAGTGTCATCAGCACCGCCAGTGCCGGGCGCTCCAGCGCCAGCCCGGCCGCCTCGGCCGCGCGCTCGGTCAGCCGGCCGCGATTGACGGCGTTGCTCAGTTGCGCCAGCCGGGGCACCACGGCCAGCACGTCCGCCGACGGTGACTCTGCGTTCACATCAACTCCATTTGCATACCTGAGTTAGGTATCTATATCCTCCAGCAGGAAGGACCCCGGGAGTCTCCCATGCCTCCCAAAAGGATACCTAAGGTACGCATCTTTGCCTGTCCGGAAGGAACCCGCGATGAACCACTCCGCGCACCGCACCGTCCTCGTCTCCGGCGCCAGCATCGCCGGCCCCGCCCTCGCCTACTGGCTCGACCGCTACGGCTTCGAGGTCACCGTGGTCGAGAAGGCCCCCGCCGTCCGGGGCGGCGGCTACGCCATCGACATCCGTGGCACGGCCCGTGAGGTCGTCGAGCGCATGGGCCTGCTGCAGCGGCTGCGCGAGGCCCATGTCGACTCCCGCCTGATCTCCTTCGTGGACACCGAGGGCGCCCTGATCGCCGCCATCCGCCCCGAGTCCATCACCGGCGGCACCGAGGGCCACGACCTCGAAGTGCGCCGGGGCGACCTGGCCGACGCCCTGCAGACGGCCGTCCACGACCGCGTCGAGTTCCTGTTCAACGACTCCATCGCCACCCTGGACGACCGCGCGGACCGGGTGGACGTCGTCTTCGCCAGCGGCACCCGCCGCTCCTTCGACCTCGTCATAGGCGCCGACGGACTGCACTCCAACACCCGCCGCCTGGTCTTCGGACCCGAGGAGAAGTTCCACAGGTACCTCGGCCACACCTTCGCCGGCTTCACCCTCGACAACGACTTCGGCCTGGAGCGCGAGGGCGTCATCTGGAACGCACCGGGCCGGGCCGCCGTGCTGTACGCCCACGAGCCGAGCGACCGTATGCACGGCTTCCTCACCTTCACCCAGGAGGTGCCGCCCTACGACGCCTTCCGGAACCCCGAGGCGCAGCGGGAGCTGGTCGCCTCCCGGTTCCCCGAGCGGAGCTGGCACGTCCCCCGGCTGGTGACCGCGATGCGCGAGGCGCGGGACCTGTTCTTCGACGTGGTCAGCCAGATCCACATGCCCGCCTGGTCGTCAGGCCGTGTGGCACTCGCGGGCGACGCGGCCCACGCCACCTCGTTCCTGTCCGGCCAGGGCTCCAGCGTCTCCCTGGTCGGCGCCTACGTGCTGGCCGGCGAGCTGGCCGCGCGGGCGGACCACACCGAGGCGTTCGCCGCGTACGAGCGCCTCACCCGCGACTTCGTGGAGACCAATCAGGCCCTCGCCACCAGCGGCGGCACCTTCGTGACCCCCACCACCCAGGAGATGCTGGACGCCCGCGACGCGGCTCTGCGCGACGCCTCCGCGCTCACCGGGGACGAGGGCCGCGCCGCCAACACCGGTATGACACTGCCGGATTACCGCCACCTGGGATAGGACTCAGCGGGAGACCAGGCTCGACCCCCGTACGACCAGCTCCGGTTGGAGCACGACCCGTCGGTGCGCATGGCTGTCGGCGTTCTCGGACTCCGTCTCCTCCAGCAGGAGTTCGGTGGCCAGCGCGCCCATGGTGACGGCGGGCTGGCGTACCGAGGTGAGCGGGACAGCAGAGGCGGCGGCGAACTCGATGTCGTCGTAGCCGACGATCGCCATGTCCTCCGGCACCTTGACGCCCGCCGCGTACAGGGCCTGGAGGACGCCGAGGGCCAGCAGGTCGTTGGCGCAGAACACCGCCGTAGGGCGCTCGGCGAGGCCGAGCAGACGGGCGCCCGCGTCGCGGCCGGCGGCCACGTCCAGGCGCTCGGTGGGCAGTTCGCGGAGCACCTCGGGGGGCAGCCCGGCCTGGGCGAGGGCGAGGTGGGCGCCTTCCCTGCGGTCCCTGACCTGCTTGAGCTGGGCCGGCCCGCTGACGTAGGCGATCGAGCGGTGGCCGGTGTCCACGAGGTGGCGCACGGCGAGGGTTCCGCCCGCCACGTCGTCCACGGAGACCGAGCACTCGGTGGTGCCCTCGGCGACCCGGTCGACCAGGACGAACGGGATGCGGTGGCGGCGGAATGCCTCGATGTTGCGGCCCGTGGCGTCGGCCGGGGTCAACAGGACCCCGCGCACGCGGTGTTCGGCGAAGAGGGAGAGGTAGTCGGCCTCCTCGGCGGGGCTCTGGCCGCTGTTGCAGACCATGACGCCGATCCCCGCCTCCCGCGCCGCCCGTTCGGCGCCGCGCGCCACGTCCACGAAGAAGGGATTGCCCATGTCGAGGACGAGCAGCGAGATGATGCGGCTGCGCCCAGCCCGGAGTTGGCGGGCGCTCTCGCTGCGTACGTAGCCGAGCAGGTCGATCACCGCCTGGACCCGCAGCCGGGTCTCCTCGGTGACCGTCTCGGGGCGGTTGATGACGTTGGAGACGGTGCCTACGGAGACCCCCGCGTGCCGGGCCACGTCCTTGATGCCGACTCTGCCTGCCATGCGCGCCTGTACTCCGTTCCGCCGTCCCCCGCCCCGCGCCCAGCCTATGCCGGGTCAGAACCTGTACCGGTCGATGTTGCCCTTGTCGAAGACGGTGGGTGCGCCGAGGTCGATGACGCCCTTCTCACCGATGGTGAAACTGCCGAGGCCGCCGGCCTTGAACGTCTCGCCGCGCTGCCCGGTGATCTGCCCGGAGGAGAGGGCGACGGCGGCGTGCGCGGCGAGGGCGCCGAGCTTGGCGGGGTCCCAGAGCTCGAAGGCGTCGATGGTGCCGTTCTTCACGTACCGGCGCAGGTCGTTGGGGGTGCCGAGGCCGGTCAGCCGGACCTTGCCCTTGTACTTGGAGCCGGAGAGGTACTGGGCGGCGGCCTTGATGCCGACGGTGGTCGGGGAGATGATCCCGGCCAGCCTCGGGTGCTCCTGGAGGAGGCCCTGGGTCTGCTGGAAGGACTGCTGGGCGTCGTCGTTGCCGTAGGCCGTCCCGACCAGCTTCATGTTCTTGTACCGGGGTTTCTTCAGCTCGTCCTTCATGAAGCCGATCCAGGTGTTCTGGTTGGTGGCGGTCTGCGCGGCGGAGAGGATCGCTATCTCGCCCTTGTAGCCGAGCTGCTTGCCGAGGAGCTGGACCTGGGAGCGGCCGAGGGCCTCGGCGCTCGCCTGGGAGACGAAGACGTCCCGGCAGCCGGGGTTGGTGTCGGAGTCGTAGGTGACGACCTTGATGCCATTGCTCATCGCCTGCTTGAGCGCGGTGCACAGGGCGCCGGGGTCCTGGGCGGACACGGCGATGCCGTCGACCTGCTGCTGGGTGAGGGTGTTGACGTAGGAGACCTGGCCGGAGGTGTCGGTGGCGCTGCTCGGGCCGACCTCCTTGTAGGAGGAGCCGAGTTCCCCGAGGGCCTGCCGGCCGCCCTTGTCGGCGACGGTGAAGTAGGGGTTGTTGACCTGCTTGGGCAGGAAGGCGACGGTGAGGCCCTTCTTGGTGGGGGCGTTCGGGTCGGCCTTGCCGTGGGTCCGCTTCGCGCCGCCGTCGTCGTCCGCCACGGACTTCTTGGTGGTGCCGCCGCAGGCGGTCAGGGCGAGGGCGAGCGAGAGGGTGGCGGCGAGCGCGGCGCACGCCTGGCGGATTCCGGGAGTGGACATCGGGGTGGGTCCCTTCAGAAGGCGTGCGGCAGGGCGGAGTTGGCGCGGACGGCCCGTGCGGCGGCGATCCGGCGGGCGATGCGCGGGGCGAGCACGGAGACGACGAGCAGGACGCCGGTGACGACGATCTGCGACTGGGCGGAGACGTTCAGCAGGCTCATCACGTTCTGCAGGGCGCCGAGCAGGAAGACCCCGGCGACGGCTCCGCCGAGCGTGCCCCGGCCGCCGTCGAAGCTGATCCCGCCGAGCAGCACGGCGGCGACGACGGAGAGTTCGAGCCCGGTGGCGTTGTCGTAGCGGGCGCTGGCGTAGTGCAGGGCCCAGAAGATCCCGGTGGCGGACGCCAGCAGACCGGTGGCGGTGAACAGCCACAGCTTGTGCCGCCTGACCCGGATTCCCGCGAACCGGGCCGCCTCCTCGTTGGCGCCGATGGCGAAGAGGGACCGTCCGAAGGGGGTCGCGTGCAGGAGGAGGACGGCGACGGCCAGCAGGACCAGGAAGGGCGGCAGGGCGTACGGGACGAAGGTGGCGCCGATGCGGCCCGCGGCGAAGTCGAGGTACCGGGCCGGGAAGTCGGTGACCGCGTCGGAGCCGAGGACGATCTGCGCGATGCCGCGATAGGCGGCCATGGTGCCGATGGTGACGGCCAGGGACGGCAGCCCGAGCCGGGTCACCAGGAGGCCGTTGACCAGCCCGCAGACCACGCCGAGCAGCAGGCACAGCGGGATGATCGTCTCGATGGCCGCACCGGCGTTCCACAGGGCGCCCATCACCGCGCCGGACAGCCCGGCCGTGGAGGCCACCGAGAGGTCGATCTCGCCGGAGACCACCAGCAGCGTCATCGGCAGGGCGATGAGCGCGACCGGCAGGGTGTTGCCGATCAGGAACGACAGGTTGAGGGCGTTGCCGAAGCCGTCCACGAAGGAGAAGGACAGCAGGAGCAGGACGAGCAGGAGGGCGCCGACGACGGTGTCCCAGCGGACGGCGCGCGCGAGGGGCGAGTCAGTCATGGCGGATGTCCCTCCGGTTCGGCGCGGACCTCTTCTTGAGGGCGCGGGCCACGCGCAGCGCCACGATCCGGTCGACGGCGATGGCGAGGACGAGCAGGACGCCGTTGATGGCCAGGACCCACACGGAGCTGACGCCGAGGGCGGGCAGCACGCTGCCCACGGTGGTGAGCAGCAGGGCTCCGAGCGCCGCGCCGTACACGCTGCCCGAGCCGCCGGTGAAGGCGACGCCGCCGACGACCACGGCGCTGACGACGGTGAGTTCGTAGCCGCTGCCGGTGGAGCTGTCGACGTTGCCGAAGCGGGCCAGGTAGAGCGCGCCGGCGAGTCCGGTGAGGGCCCCGCAGGCGACGTAGGCGGCCAGGACGCGCCGTCGTACGGGGATGCCGGCGAGCCGTGCCGCCTCCGGGTGGGAGCCGAGCGCGTACAGCTCACGGCCGCCGCCGAAGTTGCGCAGGTAGTAGGCGGTGGCGACGAGCACGGCGAGGGCGATCAGGGCGAGGTACGGCACGGCGGACAGGCCGCCGGAGCCGAAGTCGGTGAAGCCGTCGGGCAGGTCGGAGGCGGTGATCTGGCGTGAGCCGACCCAGATGGAGTCGACGCCCCGGACGATGTACAGGGTGCCGAGGGTGACGACGAGGGCCGGGACCCGGCCGAGGCTGACGAGGGCGCCGTTCAGCAGCCCGCAGCCCACACCGAGGGCGACGGCGAGCAGCACCGCGACCGGGGCGCTGCCGCCCCCTTGCAGCACGTCCCCGGCGGTGAAGGCGGTCAGGCCCAGCACGGAGCCGACGGACAGGTCGACGTTGCGGGTGATGACCACCAGTGCCTGGCCGGAGGCGACGAGCACCAGGATCGTCGCGTTGAGCAGGAGGTCCTTGACGCCCTGCTCGGAGAGGAACTCCCGGTTGTCCGCCTGGGTGACCGCGATCATCACCAGGAGGACGAGGAGGATGGCGAGTTCGCGGAGCTTGAACACGCGGTCCAGCAGCCGGGTCTCGTCCGCCGTGCCCGGCTCCACGGCGGGGGCCGGGGTGTGTCCGGTGACGGTCATCGCGCCCTCCCGGTGGCCGCGGCGAGCACGGATTCCTCGGTGGCGTCCGCGCGGGGCAGCTCGGCGGTGAGCCGCCCCTCGTGCATGACGAGGACGCGGTCGGCCATGCCGAGGATCTCCGGCAGGTCGGAGGAGATCATCAGTACGGCGACGCCGTCGGCGGCGAGCCCGGACAGCAGCCGGTGCACCTCGGCCTTGGTGCCGATGTCGATGCCCCGGGTCGGTTCGTCCACGATCAGCACCCTGGGTCCGGTGGCGAGCCACTTGGCGAGGACGACCTTCTGCTGGTTGCCGCCGGACAGGGTGCCCACGGCGTCGGCGATCCGGGCGTACTTGACCTTCAGCCGCACCGCCCAGTCCAGGGCCCGGCTCCGCTCGGCACGCCGGTCCATCAGCCCGGCCCGTACGGTCGTGCGCAGCCCGGTCAGGCCGATGTTGCGCTCGATGGACATGTCCATCACCAGACCCTGGGCGCGCCGGTCCTCGGGTACCAGGACGAGCCCGGCGGCCATGGCGGCGCTCGGGGAGCCGTTGGTGAGCGGCCGGCCGCAGACCTCGGCCGTCCCGGCGTCCCACTTGTCGACGCCGAAGACGGCTCGCGCGACCTCGCTGCGCCCGGCCCCGACCAGACCGGCGAGGCCCACGATCTCGCCGCTGCGGACCTCGAAGGACACGTCGGTGAAGACGCCTTCGCGGGTCAACCGCTGCACGTCGAGCGCCACTTCACCCGGCTCGGCGGGTTCCTTCGGGTACAGCTCGCCGAGGTCCCGGCCCACCATGCGGCGCACGAGGGCGTCCTCGGTGAGGTCCCCGGCCGGCTCCCCGGCGACGACCTCGCCGTCCCTGAGGGTGGTGACGTACTGGCAGAGGTCGAAGATCTCCTCCAGCCGGTGCGAGACGAACAGGATGGCGCAGCCCTGGTCGCGCAGGGCGCGTACGACGCCGAAGAGGCGGGCCGTCTCGCTGCCGGTGAGGGCGGCGGTCGGCTCGTCCATGATGAGGACGCGGGCGTCGAAGGAGAGCGCCTTGGCCGTCTCGACGAGCTGCTGGTCGGCGATGGACAGGCCGCGCGCGGGGCGCTCGGGGTCGAGGTCCACGGCGAGGCGGGTGAAGAGGTCACCGGCGGCCGCGTTCATGGCGCGGTGGTCGACGCGCCGCAGGGAGCGGCGGGGCTGGCGGCCCATGAAGATGTTCTCGGCCACGGACAGGTCGGGAAAGAGCGTCGGTTCCTGGTGGATGACGGCCACCCCGGCGTCGCGGGCGTCGGCCGGGCCGTGCAGGACGACCGGCTCGCCGTGGAGCTTCAGGACGCCGGTGTCGGGGCGGTGGACCCCGGCGAGCGTCTTGATCAGGGTGGACTTTCCGGCGCCGTTCTCGCCCGCGAGGGCGTGGATCTGACCGCCGTACAGCTCGAGGGAGACGTTCCGCAGTGCGCGCACGGCGCCGAAGGACTTGCTCAGGCCCTGCGCGGCCAGGACGGGGGG
This sequence comes from Streptomyces seoulensis, assembly GCF_022846655.1. Classification (NCBI taxonomy): domain Bacteria; kingdom Bacillati; phylum Actinomycetota; class Actinomycetes; order Kitasatosporales; family Streptomycetaceae; genus Streptomyces; species Streptomyces seoulensis. The sequence continues at coordinate 2,888,873 of NZ_AP025667.1, read as the reverse complement.
CTCTGGCATGGGTCACACCGATCGGTCGTGAAAGGTTTCAGGCAATGTGCAGGGAAGCTAAACCCCGGTCAACTACCCAGTCAATGGGCGGGACTTGAAAACGCCGAAGAACGCGCTGCACCCTTGACGAGCCCGGCAGACGCCCCTAGCTTCGCCTCTCGTGAAACGATTCATCGCCGAGTCGTGACGGAGCCGAACGTGATCAGCAGAAGACGACTGTTGGGCACCACCGCAGGTACCGCCCTTGCCGCCACCATGGCCACAGGGACCACCGACGCCCAGGCCGCACCACGCGCCGACCATCGCACCCTCCGCGTCTCCCGGCCCACCGTGGAATACGTGAGCAACCCGCTGGGCCTCGACACGCCCCGGCCAAGGCTCAGTTGGCCGCTGGCGCCCGAGGGGCACGACCAGACGCAGAGCGCCTATCAGATCAGGGTGGCCACCCGGCCGGCCCGCCTGACCGCGCCGGACGTGTGGGACAGCGGCAAGGTCACGTCACCGGATTCGGTCCTCGTGCCCTACGCGGGACCGGAGTTGAAGGCCCGCACGCGCTACCACTGGCAGGTCCGGGTGTGGGACGGCGCGGGCCGCGTCGGCGCCTGGAGCGAGCCCGCCTGGTGGGAGACGGGCCTCACCGCGGCCTCCGACTGGACGGCACGCTGGATCGCCGCACCGGCGGCACTGGTCGGGGCGCCTTCCCTGGAGCGCGCTTCCTGGATCTGGTTCCCCGAGGGCGACCCCGCGAGCAGCGCCCCGGCCGCGACGCGCTGGTTCCGGGCCCGCGTCGAGGTCCCCTCCGGGGTGACACGGGCCCGCCTGGTCATGACGGCCGACGACGGGTTCACCGCCCACGTGAACGGCGTGCCCCTCGCCCATGCCGAGCCGGACGGGCCCGCGGAGAACTGGAAGCGCCCGGTCGTCGTGGAGACCCGGCTGGAGCCCGGAGTCGCGGTGATCGCCGTCGCCGCGACCAACGCGAGCGAGGGGCCGGCCGGCCTGCTCGGCCTGGTCGAGCTGACCACCCCGTCCGGTGTGCGCACCGTCGTGACCGACGCGTCCTGGAGGACCGTGGACGAGGAGCCTTCGGGCGACTGGCGTTCGGCCGGCTACGACGACGGCGCGTGGAAGCCGGCCAAGGTCCTCGCGCCCTGGGGCCAGGGCCCTTGGGGCAAGGTGGCGGCCGCCTGGTCCCCCGCCGCGCAGTTGCGCCGCGAGTTCCGCGTCCCGGCCGGGAAGACCGTCGTGCGGGCACGCCTGTACTCCTCGGCCCTCGGCCTCTACGACGCCCACCTCAACGGCGCCCGCGTGGGCGAGGACCGGCTCGCGCCCGGCTGGACCGACTACCGCGACCGGGTCCAGTACCAGACGTACGACGTGACGGACCGGCTCACCTCCGGCGCCAACGCACTCGCCGTGACGCTGGCGGCGGGCTGGTACGCGGGCAACGTCGCCTGGTTCGGGCCCCATCAGTACGGCGAACGCCCGGCCTTCATCGGCCAGTTGGAGGTGACCTACACCGACGGGTCGACGGACCGGGTGCTGTCCGGCTCCGGTTGGCGTGCGGCCACGGGGCCGGTCACCAGCGCGGATCTGATGTCGGGCGAGGACTACGACGCCCGCCTGGAGACACCGGGCTGGACACGGGCCGGGTTCGACGACGCCGGGTGGGCGGCCGTGGACGAGGTCCAGAAGGTGACGGCCGGGCTGGTCGCCCAGGTCGACGGCCCGGTCCGGGTGGAGCGCGAGGTGGCCGCCAAGAAGGTGACCGAGCCGAAGCCCGGCGTGTTCGTCTTCGACCTCGGCCAGAACATGGTGGGCGCCGTCCGCCTGCGCGTCCGGGGCGCGGCGGGGACCACGGTGCGGCTGCGGCACGCCGAGGTGCTGAACCCCGACGGCACGCTGTACACCGCGAACCTGCGCACGGCGCGGGCCACGGACACCTGCGTGCTCAAGGGCGGCGGCACCGAGACCTTCGAGCCGCGCTTCACCTTCCACGGGTTCCGGTACGTGGAGGTCACCGGCTTTCCCGGCCGGCCGCCGCTCGACGCGGTCACCGGCCGGGTGCTGCACACCTCGGCGCCGTTCACCATGTCCTTCAGGACCGACGTGCCCATGCTCAACCAACTGCACAGCAACATCACCTGGGGACAGCGCGGCAACTTCCTCTCCGTGCCCACCGACACCCCTGCCCGCGACGAACGGCTCGGCTGGACCGGCGACATCAACGTCTTCGCGCCGACGGCCGCCTACACCATGGAGTCGGCGCGGTTCCTCGCCAAGTGGCTGGACGACCTGCGCGACGGCCAGACGGCGGACGGCGCCTTCCCGAACGTGGCGCCGTACATGGACGTCGGCGTCGGCGCGGCGGGCTGGGGCGACGCCGGGGTGACCGTGCCGTGGGCGCTGTACCGGATGTACGGGGACGTACGGGTGCTGGAGCGGGCCTGGGCGTCGATGCTGAGGTGGCTGGACCATCTCAAGGCGCACAGCAGCGGGTACCTGCGGCCCGACGAGGGCTACGGGGACTGGCTGAACCTCCAGGACGAGACCCCGAAGGACGTCATCGGCACCGCGTACTTCGCGCACAGCGCCGACCTGGTCGCGCGGGCGGCCGAGGCGCTGGGCAAGGACCCGGAGCCCTACCGGACGCTCTTCGGACACGTCCGGGACGCCTTCCGGGCCGCGTACGTCACCGGGGGCGGCCGGGTGAAGGGGGACACGCAGACGGCGTACGTGCTGGCGCTGTCCATGGATCTGCTCGCCGAGGCGGACCGCGCCCCCGCCGCCACCCGCCTGGTCGAGCTGATCGAGGCGCGGGACTGGCACCTGTCCACCGGTTTCCTCGGCACCCCGAGGCTGCTGCCCGTGCTCACCGACACCGGGCACACGGATGTCGCCCACCGGCTGCTGGCCCAGCGCTCGTACCCGGGCTGGGGCTACCAGATCGACCGGGGCGCCACCACGATGTGGGAGCGCTGGGACTCCATCCGGCCGGACGGCACCTTCCAGGACGCCGGGATGAACTCCTTCAACCACTACGCGTACGGCTCGGTCGGCGAGTGGATGTACGCCCACATCACCGGGATCGCCCCCGCCGCGCCCGGCTTCCGGAAGATCCTGATCCGGCCCCGGCCGGGCGGCGGTGTGACCGAGGCGCACGGCCGTTTCGACTCGGTGTACGGACCGGTCTCCACGGACTGGACGACGGGCGCCGGGGGTTTCCGCCTCACCGTGTCCGTACCGCCCAACACCACCGCCGAGGTGTGGATACCCGAGGCCCGTGAGAAGGCCCACGCCGTGGGCGGCACCGCCGCTCTGCTGCGCCGGGAGGACGGCTGCGCCGTCTTCGCCGCGGGCTCGGGCACCCACCGCTTCAACGGCTGACCCACCATCCTCCAGAAGGGCTGCGCGATGACCACCAAGGACGCCGCCGGGGCCGAGCCTCGCGCGCGGGACGCCGTGAAGGCGGCACTGAGCACCCAGGCCGTCGAGACCCCGTCCTGGGCGTACGGCAACTCCGGCACGCGCTTCAAGGTCTTCGCGCAGCCCGGCGTACCCCGCACCCCCTTCGAGAAGCTGGACGACGCCGCCCGCGTGCACGCGCACACGGGTGTCGCGCCGGCCGTCGCGCTGCACATCCCGTGGGACCGGGTGGACGACTACGGCGCACTGGCCGCCCACGCCTCGAAGCTCGGTCTGCGGATCGGCGCGATCAACGCGAACGTGTTCCAGGACGACGACTACAAGCTCGGCTCGGTCACCAACCCGGACCCGGCGGTGCGCCGCAAGGCGGTCCGGCACCTGCTCGACTGCGTGGAGGTCATGGAGGCGACCGGGTCGCGGGACCTGAAGCTCTGGTTCTCCGACGGCACCAACTACCCCGGCCAGGACGACCTGCGCACCCGGCAGGACCGGCTCGCCGAGGCCCTCGGTACGGTCTACGACCGGCTGGGCGAGGGCCACCGGATGCTGCTGGAGTACAAGCTCTTCGAGCCCGCCTTCTACGCCACCGACGTACCGGACTGGGGCACGGCCTACGCCCACTGCCTCAAACTCGGCCCCAAGGCAAGGGTGGTGGTGGACACCGGGCACCACGCGCCCGGCACCAACATCGAGTTCATCGTCGCCACGCTGCTGCGGGAGGGACGGCTCGGCGGCTTCGACTTCAACTCCCGCTTCTACGCGGACGACGACCTGATGGCCGGCGCCGCCGACCCCTTCCAGTTGTTCCGCATCATGTACGAGGTGGTGCGCGGCGGCGGCCTGACCGCGGACGTGGCCTTCATGCTCGACCAGTGCCACAACATCGAGCCGAAGATCCCCGCGATCATCCGCTCGGTGATGAACGTCCAGGAGGCGACCGCCAAGGCCCTCCTCGTCGACACCGGGGCCCTGGCCGAGGCCCAGCGCACCGGGGACGTGCTCGCGGCCAACGGCGTCCTGATGGACGCGTTCGACACGGACGTACGGCCGCTGCTCGCCGAGCTGCGCGAGGAGGCGGGCCTCGACCCCGACCCGATGGGTGCCTACCGGCGCTCGGGCTGGCCGGAACGGATCGTGAAGGAACGGGTCGGCGGCGAGCAGGCGGGGTGGGGCGCATGACACGGCAGCCTCTCGTGGTGGACGAACTCCTGGAGCGGGCGCACCGTCTGGGAGCCGACCCGCGCAACACCAACTACGCGGGCGGCAACGCCTCCGCCAAGGGCACGGCCGTCGACCCGGTGACCGGTGACGACGTCGGCCTGATGTGGGTCAAGGGCTCGGGCGGCGACCTCGGCACCCTCACGGCCGAGGGCCTCGCCGTGCTGCGCCTGGACCGGCTGCGTGCGCTCGCCGGTGTGTATCCGGGGGTGGCCGGCGAGGACGGGATGGTCGCCGCCTTCGACCACTGCCTGCACGGCAGGGGCGGTGCCGCTCCGTCCATCGACACCGCGATGCACGCGCTGGTGGACGCGGCCCATGTGGACCATCTGCATCCGGATTCCGGCATCGCGCTCGCCTGCGCGGCGGACGGCGAGAAGCTGACCGCCGAGTGCTTCGGCGAGCAGGTCGTGTGGGTGCCGTGGCGGCGGCCCGGTTTCCAACTGGGGCTCGACATCGCCCGGGTGAAGGAGGACAACCCGCGGGCGATCGGGGTGATCCTGGGCGGGCACGGCATCACCGCCTGGGGCGACACCTCCGCCGAGTGCGAGCGCAACAGCCTGCACATCATCCGGACCGCCGAGGCCTTCCTCGCCGCCCGCGGCAAGGCGGAGCCCTTCGGCCCCCTCCTCGCGGAGTACACCGCGCTGGAACCGGAGGGGCGCCGGGAGCGGGCGGCCGCGCTGGCCCCCACCGTCCGCGCGCTCGCCTCCCAGGACCGGCCGCAGGTGGGGCACTTCGACGACTCGCCCGAGATCCTGGAGTTCCTGTCCCGCGCCGAGCACCCGAGGCTCGCCGCGCTCGGCACCTCCTGCCCGGACCACTTCCTGCGCACGAAGGTGCGGCCCCTCGTCCTCGACCTGCCGCCGGCCGCCCCGCTCGACGAGGTCCGGTCACGCCTGCGGGAACTGCACGCCGCCTACCGCGAGGAGTACGCGGCCTACTACGCGCGCCACGCGGGCCCCGGCTCCCCCGCGATGCGCGGCGCGGACCCGGCGATCGTCCTGATCCCGGGCGTCGGCATGTTCTCCTTCGGCCGGGACGAGCAGACCGCGCGCGTGGCGGGCGAGTTCTACCGCAACGCCGTGAACGTGATGCGCGGGGCCGAGGCCGTGTCGTCCTACGCGCCCATCGAGGAGCGGGAGAAGTTCCGGATCGAGTACTGGGAACTGGAGGAGGCCAAGCTGCGGCGGATGCCGAAGCCGCGCCCGCTGGCCACCCGGATCGCGCTGGTGACGGGCGCGGGCTCCGGCATCGGCCGGGCGATCGCGCACCGGCTGGCCGCCGAGGGCGCCTGTGTCGTGGTGGCCGACCTCAAGGGCGCGGACACGGTGGCCGACGAACTGGGCGGGCCCGACCGGGCTGTCCCGGTGACGGTGGACGTGACGAGCGAGGAGCAGATCGCCGACGCCTTCCGCGCCGCGGTGCTGGCCTTCGGCGGGGTGGACCTGGTCGTCAACTGCGCCGGGATCTCCCTGTCCAGGCCGCTGCTGGAGACGACGGTGCGGGACTGGGACCTCCAGCACGCCGTCATGGCCCGCGGCTCCTTCCTGGTGTCCCGCGAGGCGGCACGGGTGATGACCGAGCAGGGTCTGGGCGGCGACATCGTCTACATCGCGTCCAAGAACGCGGTGTTCGCGGGCCCGGACAACATCGCCTACTCCGCCGCCAAGGCCGACCAGGCCCATCAGGTGCGGCTTCTGGCGGCGGAGCTGGGTAAACACGGCATCCGGGTGAACGGGGTCAACCCGGACGGTGTGGTGCGCGGTTCCGGGATCTTCGCGGGCGGCTGGGGCGCGCAGCGCGCGGCGACCTACGGCATCGCGGAGGAGGAGCTGGGCGCGTTCTACGCCCGGCGGACCCTGCTGGGGCGCGAGGTGCTGCCCGAGCACGTGGCCAACGCGGTGTTCGCCCTGACCGGCGGGGACCTGACGCACACCACGGGTACGCACATCCCGGTCGACGCGGGTGTGGCGGCCGCGTTCCTGCGGTGAGCGCCGCGCGGAACGCGTACGCCGCCGTCGACCTCGGTGCCTCCAGCGGCCGTGTCATGGTGGGCCGGGTCGGGCCGGGCACGCTCCGGCTCACCGAGGTCCACCGCTTCCCGAACCGCCCGGTGCGGCTGCCCGGCGGGCTGCACTGGGACGTGCTCGGCCTGTACGCCGGTGTCCTCGACGGCCTGCGCGCGGCGGGGCGCGAGGCGCGGCTGACCTCGGTCGGCATCGACTCCTGGGCCGTCGACCACGGCCTGCTGGACGCCGACGGCGCCCTGCTCGGCAACCCGGTGCACTACCGGGACACCCGTACCGAGGGCGTCGCGGAACAGGTGTGGGAGAAGGTCCCGGCACCGGAGCTCTATGCGCGCACGGGGCTCCAGTACGCCCCTTTCAACACGCTCTACCAGCTTCTCGCCGCCCGGAACAGCGTCCAACTCCATTACGCGAGGCAGTTGTTGCTCATCCCGGACCTGCTGACGTACTGGCTGACGGGCACGCGCGGCACCGAGCTGACCAACGCCTCGACCACCCAGTTGATCGACCCGGGCACCCGTACCTGGTCGCACGAGGTGGCGGATCGGCTGGGCATCGACCTGACGCTCTTTCCCCCGCTGCGCCCACCGGGCGTCCCCGCCGGGCTTGTGCTGCCCTCCGTACTGCGGGAGACGGAGCTGACCGGCCCGCTGCCCGTGACCACGGTCGCCTCCCACGACACGGCCTCCGCCGTCGCCGCGGTCCCGGCCGCCGCCGGGGAACGGTTCGGTTACGTCTGCACCGGCACCTGGTCCCTGGCGGGGCTTGAGCTCGACGCCCCCGTGCTCACCGAGGAGAGCAGGCTGGCCAACTTCACCAACGAACTCGGCCTGGACTCCACCGTGCGCTATCTGCGCAACATCATGGGCCTGTGGCTGCTCCAGGAGTGCCTGCGCTCATGGGACGAGCCCGACCTCGGCCGGCTCCTCGACGCGGCGGCGGAGGCGGCACCGCTCCGCTCCGTCGTGGACGCGGGTGACCCGGAGTTCCTGGCACCCGGACGGATGCCGGAGCGGATCGCCGATGCCTGCGTGGCCACCGGACAGCCCGCGCCCGGGGACCGGGCGGCCACGGTCCGCTGCGTCCTGGACTCCCTCGCCCTGGCCCACCACCGGGCGATCGCGGACGCCCAGCGCCTCTCCGGGCGTTCCGTGGACGTGGTGCGCGTCGTCGGCGGGGGCGCGCGCAACTCCCTGCTGTGCCAGCTCACCGCCGACGCCTGCGGGCTGCCGGTCGTCGCGGGGCCCACCGAGGCGGCGGCCCTGGGCAACGTGCTGGTCCAGGCCCGCGCACACGGCGACACCGGCGGCTCCCTGGCCGACCTGCGCGCACTGGTGGCCCGCACCCAGCCGCTGAGACGGTACGAGCCGCGGGGCACGACGAGTGCGTGGCGGTCGGCCGGAAAGCGGCTGGGTACGGGCTGAGGTCAGACCCCGTTCGCTGTCACGGCCGAGGAGTAGACCAGCGCGACACGGTGGTTGTACTGGATGGTGTACATCTGCTTGGCCCCGATGACGACCGCCCCGGAGGAGAAGTAGTCGTCGGTGTTGACCGGCGGCCGGGTGGCCACATACGCCTGACCGGCGGGGACGGTGTAGTAGCTGAGCGCCGTCTGCGTGGAGGGGGACAGTCCCGCGGGGTACTCCGACGGGTCGGGGTAGCTGGAGCCGTAGACCGGGACCGGTGCGGTGCCCGCGGCGGAGACCAGGGTCACGCCGTACGCGGGCGTGGTGTTGGCGCCGTCCGGGTTGTGGAACCAGACCTTGGTGCCGCTGAACCAGATGGCGGTCCAGTCGCCTTCGATGCCGGCCACCACGAACTGCTGGCCCGCCTGCGCGGTGGAGCCCCAGTCGCTGATCCGGTCGGTGCCCTCGGCCCCCTTGTGGACGGCCTGGTCGCCGAAGAGCGGGGCGGTGTCGTCGGGCGCGGTGCGCAGGGGGACGAAGTTGGCGGCCTGCCGCTGTCCGGCGCAGGCGGGGGTGGCGCCGGTGGGGTCGTCGCCGGGGCAGATCTGCACGGTCTGCTGGTTGGCGGCGAAGCCGGGGGCGATCGTCACCGCCGAGCCGACCGGGCCGACCCCGTGCTCCCCGGTCACCGGGGCGCCGAGCAGGCTCATGAAGTGCTCCCAGTCCCAGCCGGTGCCCGGGTCCCAGTGCATGCCCGCGATCAGGCCGGAGCTGGGGCCGGCGACATCGTCGTGGCCGAGGATGTGCTCACGGTCCAGCGGTATGCCGAAGCGGTCGGAGAGGTACCGCACCAGGGACGCCGTGGCCTGGTACTGCGCCTCGGTGTACCAGGCGTCGCCGTGCGCGGCGTAGCCCTCGTGCTCGATGCCGATGGAGTGCAGGTTCGTCGAGTAGTTGCCCGCGTGGTAGGCGACGTCCTTGGTGGGCACCATCTGCGTCACCGCGCCGTCCGAGGACCGCACCACATAGTGCGCGGAGCTGCCGCCCGGGGTCTGGAAGGTCGAGATGGCGGACTGGTACGACGACTCGGTGTCGTGGATGACGATCGTGTCGACGCGGACGCCGTTGGCGGGCCGGTTGGAGACCTGGCCGTTGGAGGCCGCAGCCGGGACGAAGGTGCAGGCGACGTCCGTCGGGCACTCGGTCGCGGTGGCCGTCGCGGCGCCGGCCACCTGCGCCTTCGCGGGGCGGACGTCGCTGTCGGCGGCCATCGACACGCGTTGCCCGTCCGAGGTGGTGCGGGCGGCGCCGGTGCGGAGGGTGGTGTAGACGCGGTCGGCGAACGCCGTGGCGGTCCCCTTGCGCGCGGAGCCGCTGTAGCGGGCCACCGCGCCGTACCACTGGCCGGGGTCCGACGACAGGCCGCCGCTCACGGTCTTCTGGTAGGAGGCGAGCAGCGCGGCGCCGCCCGCGATGTTGGCGGCCGGGTCCTCACGCAGCTCGGCCGGTGACAGCCCGGTGAGCCCGGCCGCCGCCCGCAGGGTGTGCAGGGCGGGGTCCTGCGCCATGTGGGCGAGGTCGGACCGGCCCACGGCTCCGGCCGGACCACTCGCGAGCATCGCCGGGGTGACGTCGGTGAGGTGCATCGGGCCGTAGCCGCCGCTGGTGCTCATCCGGCCGGCGTGGGCGTCCCACGCCGACTCCTGGTACGCCACGGCGAGCAACACCTGGGCAGGGACGTGGTACTTGGCGGCGGCGGCCGCGAAGGCGTGCTGTCGCGCGCCGGGCCCTGACGGCTCGGCGGTCACCGCCTGCGCGGTCGTGGGCACCAGGCCGGTCAGGGCTCCCGCGGTGAGCGCGGTCGCGGCGGCCAGGCCGAGCAGCCGATTCCGTACGACAGGCTTCCGGGACGCGTTGTCCGGCGTTCTTTCGGTCTTCATTTGTTTCCGTACTCCATGGCAACCGGGAAAGGATAAAGAGGCATTCGTCATCGCATTGCCGCGCTTCATTTCGGAGCGTCAAATCCTTTACGTAACACAGGCGTTCGAACCGTATGGCTAATGCACTCAGTTGCGCAACCAGCCCTCCGCCCCGCGGGACGAGGGCCGGCGCCGTCCTGCCGGCATCACCCGAACACCGGGCCCTCTCGGCATGAACCAGCCGGTCAGGCTAGGTTTTGCCCATGGCTCCACCCTCACGGCAGACGTCCGTACCGTCACCCACCGGAGCACCGGACACCGGTCAGGACGGGCTGATCAGAGTCCGGGGCGCCGACGAGCACAATCTGCGGCACGTGGATGTGGACGTACCCCGCGACCAGGTCGTGGCGTTCACCGGGGTTTCGGGGTCCGGCAAATCGTCGCTCGCGTTCGCCACCATCTACGCCGAGGCCCAGCAGCGCTACTTGGAATCCGTCGCGCCGTACGCCAGAAGGCTGATCGACCAGGGCTCTGCGCCCAGGGTCGGCGCGATCACCGGACTGCCGCCCGCCGTCGCCCTGCGCCAGCAGCACAGCGGGGGCAGCACCCGATCGACGGTGGGCACCGTGAGCCGGGTGTCGAACGTGCTCCGCATGCTGTACTCCCGCGCCGGTACCTACCCGGCCGGCCGCACCCCCGAGGATCTGGCGGGCACGTTCCCCCGCGACGCCGCGCCGCTGGACTCGGACAGCTTCTCGCCGAACACCGCCGTGGGCGCGTGCCCGACCTGCTCCGGCCTGGGCCGCCTGCACACCGTCGACGAGGCCAAGCTCGTCGGCGACGACTCCCTGAGCATCCGGGAGGGCGCGATCGCCGCGTGGCCGGGCGCCTGGCAGGGCAAGAACTACCGGGACATCCTGGCCGAGCTGGGCGTGGACATCGACGCGCCCTTCCGTACGCTGCCCGCCGCCCGCCGGGAGTGGCTGCTGACCACCGACGAGCAGCCGACGGTCACGGTGCACCCGGTCCGTGACGCGCACCGGGTCGCGCGCTCGTACCAGGGCACGTACATGAGCCCCCGCAAATGGGTGATGCACACCTTCGCCACCTCCAAGGCGGCCCATCTGCGGGCGAAGGCCGCCTCGTTCATGGCCGAGGAGATCTGCCCGACCTGTCACGGCAAACGGCTCAACCCGGAGGCGCTGGCGGTGACCATCGCCGGGCAGGACATCTCGGTCGCCACCTCGATGCCCCTGGCCCAGCTCTCGGCCTTCCTGGACACCGCCCGCGACCACCCCGACACCCTGGCTCTGCCGGCCGAGCGCAGGCAGGCCGCACACGCGCTGATCGGCGGCCTCCAGGAGCAGCTCCGCACGCTGACCGACCTGGGCCTGGGCTACCTCGCCACCGGACGCGCGACCTCGACCCTCTCCAGCGGCGAGCTGCAACGGCTGCACATGGCCACCCAGCTCCGCAGCGGCCTGTTCGGGGTGCTGTACGTGCTGGACGAGCCCTCGGCCGGTCTGCACGCCGCCGACACGGAACTGCTGCTCAACGCGCTGGGGCGGCTCAAGGGGGCCGGGAACAGCGTCTTCGTGGTGGAGCACAACGCGCAGGTGCTCGCCTCGGCCGACTGGATCGTCGACATGGGACCGGGCGCCGGACGCCACGGCGGGCAGGTCCTCTACAACGGGCCGGCCGAAGGACTGCACGAGGCGTCCGCGTCGGTGACCGCCCGGTACCTCCCGCTGGACGCGCCCGCCGTGCCCGGTCCGAAGCAGCCGCGCCGGCCCGAGGGGTGGCTGCGCCTGCACGGCGTCACCGGCCACAACCTCCGTGACCTGGACGCGAGTTTCCCGCTCGGCACACTGACCGCGGTCACCGGCGTGTCCGGGTCCGGGAAGTCGACGCTGGTGCGGCGCGCCCTGGCGGAGACGGTCCGCGATCATCTGCACGCCGACGACACCGCGGAGGACATCGCCCGCGCCCCCGCCTCGGTGGAGAACGCCGACGAGGAGGAGGCGGGGGTGCCGGTGTGGGACCTGGTGGAGGACCGGGTGACGGTGCGCTGCAGCACCGGACTCGAGCACATCGACCGCCTGGTGGTCGTGGACCAGAAGCCCATCGGGCGCACCCCGCGCTCGAACCTCGCCACCTACACCGGCCTCTTCGACAGCGTCCGCAAGCTGTTCGCCGCCCAGCCGACCGCGCGCGAACTCGGCTACACCGCGAGCCGGTTCTCCTTCAACGTGACACAGGGGCGCTGTCCGCACTGCCTGGGCGACGGAGTCGTCAGCATCGAACTCCTCTTCCTGCCCACGGAGACCTCCCCCTGCCCGGTGTGCGAGGGCGCCCGGTACAACCCCGGCACGCTGATGGTGCGTTACCGCGACAGGACCATCGCGGACGTGCTGGCGATGAGCGTGGAGGAGGCGCACGAGTTCCTGGCCGACGTGGGGCCCGCCGCCCGCATCCTCAAGCTGCTCTCCGACATCGGCCTCGGCTACCTGACGCTGGGTCAGAGCGCCACGACGCTGTCCGGCGGAGAGGCCCAGCGCATCAAGCTGGTGAGCGAACTGCACCGGGCACCACGCGGCCACAGCCTGTACCTGCTGGACGAGCCGACCACGGGGCTGCACCCGGCGGACGTGGACCTGCTGATCGGGCAGTTGCAGCGCCTGGTGGACGCCGGGAACTCGGTCGTGGTGGTGGAGCACGACCTGCGCACCGTCGCCGCCGCGGACTGGGTCCTGGACCTCGGTCCGGGCGCGGGCGACGACGGTGGCCGCATCGTCGCCGAGGGCAGCCCCCGGGAGGTCGCCTCGGCGGGCGGAACCCCGACCGCCGACCACCTGGCCCGCCGCCTGATCCCCTGATCAGCGGGCTCCTACAACGTCCACATTTGTCGGCATATCCGATGATTGTCGGTAGCATGGATACGGCCGTAGTCGCGCGAGCATCGACACGTGCCCGTACGGCTGCCAACCGAGGGGTGCGGGCAGGACGCTCCCCGACACGGAAGGTGAGCGATCATGACCGGCAAGATGGACGCATCAGAGGCCGCACGCATCATGGCCGACCCGAACGCCACGCCGGAGGAGCGCTCGGTGGCCGCCAGCGCCCTGTCCGACGTCGAGCGGGGCCACCACACGAGCAAGCGCGTCGGCTCCGAGGCGGGACAGCTTCTGGACGACAGCAACATCTCCGAGGAAGACCGCTCCGTCGCGGGCAGCGACCTCTCCCAGGACCGCAGGCGCGGCCACAAGGGCGACTCCTGAGGAGCCCCGCCCCTGTCCGGTGACAAGGCGGACGCCGCACCGAGCGGCGTCCGCCTCCGTCTGCCGTCACACGCCCTGCGCCTGCGCCCTGCGTCCCTGTGGCTCAGCGATAGGTGAGCAGCCGCCGCCGGTCACCGGTGAAGTGGGCGTGGTCGTTGAAGGTGAGAAGACTGGTGCCGGAACCGCCGACGACGAGGGTGGTGACGGCGGCGTTGACCGTGACCCGGTTGAGGGCGACGACTCCGGCGGACGGCAGGGACAGCAGGGCGCCGCAGAGCGCGGCGAGGACACCGCCCGAGGTGACGACCACGGCGTCGCGGCCCTGACCGAGGGCGGCGGACAGCTCGGCCAGCGCGGCCGTGGCGCCGCCCTCGAAGGCGGCCCATCCGGTGGGTCCGGTGCGTTCCGTGTCCCCCATCCACGCCGCCAGCGCCCGGTCGAGCAGTCCCTGCACGGCACGGGGGTCTGCCCGGCGTTCCGGGTCCGGGTCGGTGTAGTGGTCCAGCAGGGCGAGGTGGTCGTACTCGTTCCAGCGGGGGTCCTCGGCGAGGGGCTCCTTGAATCCGGCCGCGTCCGCGAGGAGTTGGGCGGTGTCGCGCTGGCGGGAGAGGGTGCCGCAGACGAGGTGCGGCTCACGCAGGCCCCGGCGCCCCAGCTCGTGGCCGACGGCGGTGGCCTGCTCTCGGCCCAGGTCCGACAGGGCGTCGTAGTCCCGCGCCCCGAAGGACGCCTGGCCGTGCCGGACCAGGGAGATGAGTGGCATGACGGGTGTCCCCTCTCGTCAGCCGCCGGCGCGGCGGATGGTCGAACGTGATGCGGGATGAGCGGCGGACGGACGCTCTCAGCCCTGCCTGTCGGTGAACTGCTCCACGACCCGATCCAGTTGGGCCGCGAGCAGCTCGACCAGGTCGGCCGTGGTGACCACCTCGTCGGTGGCGTCGACGGCCATCTCCTCCGCCATCGCCAGCCAGCCGCGCACGGCCAGCCGCAGCAGCGGCGCCGGGTCGCGCACGTCCGCCGCGTCCAGGACACGGTCGACCAGTGTGCGGCGGGTGTCCTCGAAGACCTCCAGGACCAGGTCGTCGCCGCCCGCGCCGGCCCGTACGAGCGCCACGTAATTGTCCTTCCGGCGCTGCACGAACGACACGAAGCCATCGACGATCCCCAGCATCCGCTCCGCCGGTGTGCCGTCGGCCGGGGGTTCGGCGTGCAGCAGTACCCGGCGCGCGGCCGCCCGGACGACCGCGACGTAGTAGTCCCGCTTGGTCGGGAAGTAGCGGAAGAGCAGGCCGCGGGAGATCCCGGCCTCGGCGGCCACCTCGTCGACCGACATCTCGTGGATGGGACGGGTCACCAACAGGCGCAGACCGATGCCGATGAGCTGGGTCCGGCGTTCCTCGGGCTTCAGCCGCACACGGGTGGGTGCGGACCTGGCGGTCATGGGGGCGACCGTAACGTGCTGAGCAATGCTTGACAAGACTGTTGAGCATCGCTCAGCAGGCCCCTATGCTCGGCTCCCACCGCAGGCGAAGACGCCTGGCGACGTGAAGGAGCCGCACGTGCCCATGGTCGAGGTAAACGGCGCGTCGATCGCGTTCACCGACACCGGGGCACCCCCCGGAAAGCCCGACGCGCCCACCGTCGTCCTCGGTCACGGGCTGCTGTTCAGCGGGTGGATGTTCCATCCGCAGATCGAGGTGCTCCGGGAGCACTACCGCTGTGTGACGGTGGACTGGCGGGGGCAGGGTGACACGCCCGCGACGCCCTCCGGGTACGACATGGACACCCTCACCGCCGACGCCGTGGCCCTCATCGGACGGCTCGCCGCCGGTCCCGTGCACTACGTCGGCCTGTCCATGGGCGGATTCGTCGGCCAGCGCATCGCGGCCCGGCACGGTGAACTGCTGCGCTCACTCACGCTGTTGGACACCAGCGCGGACGGTGAGCCACCGGAGAAGGCCAAGGAGTACCGGCTGCTCGCGCAGGTGTACCGCTTCACGGGAGTCCGGCCGGTCCTGGGGAAGGTCAAGGCCGCGATGTTCGGCCCCGACTTCCTGTCCTCGCCCGCGAACGGGCCCGTCATCGACGAGTGGGTACGACGCCTGGGCCGCTGCGAGCGGGCAGGCATACGCAAGGCCGTCCTGGGTGTCGTCGAACGGCAACCGGTCCAGCAGGAGTTGGGCCGGATCTCCGTACCCACCCTGGTCGCCGTCGGCGCCGACGACGTGGCCACACCGCCCGCGGACGCGGAGCGCATCGCGGCCGCCGTCGACGGCGCACGGCTGGAGGTGGTGAAGGGCGCGGGGCACAGCAGCACCCTCGAACAGCCCGACGCGCTCACGGCGTTGATCCGCGGCTTCCTGACCTCGGTCGACGGGGGCTGAGGCCGCCGCCCGACCTCGGTCAGGGGCGGGTCAGGGAGTGTCCGCGGCTTCCTCCTCGGCCGCCGCGGCCTTCTCCGTCGCCGCGAGGTCGATGAAGCGGCGGATGGTCTCGACGGGCATGTCCAGCCCCTGCGAGGCGGTCTCCTCGTCGCCGAACACCTCCACCGCCTCGACCACGGCGACGGCCAGCTCGGCCTCCGCCTTGCGCACCTTCACCTCGGCCTTGTCGACAGTGTCGACAACGGCCAGTTGACGACGCTGCTTCTCCTGGAGGCGCTGCTTACGGGACGGCGTCTTGCCGGGGCTCTGCACAGTCACACCAAGATCATAAACGGACCCGCAGCCGGACATGAAATCGGCAACTGCGCTTCACCGCAGCCCTGTTCGGAGCCCCGTACCGTCCGTTCCCGTCAGGCCGACAGCTCCCACGCGTAGGGCGGTTCGGCGCCGGAGCGCGAGCAGGTCAGGGCAGCGGCGCGGGCCGCGAAACCGAGCACGTCCCGCCAGACCTCGGCACCGAGACCCGCGACGGCCGCGTGGCTCAGCGCGTCGATCTCCCGCAGCCGGTGGAGCAGGGCCGCGTTGACCGTGTCGCCCGCGCCGATCGTGTCGACCACCGTGACCGACGTCCCCGGCACGCTCACCTGCCCGGCGCCCCGGCTCCACACGCTCAGTCCGTCGCCGCCCCGGGTCAGGACGATCGCCGCCGGGCCGCGCTCCAGCCAGGCGGCGAGGTGGTCGTCCAGGCCGTCGCCGGACTCGGTCTCCGCGAGCCAACAGGCGTCCTCCACCGAGAGCTTCAGCAGGGCGACGTGCGGCAGCCAGGACAGGAACCGCTCCCGGTAGGCGTCGGCGTCCGCGATCAGGCCGGCCCGGATGTTGGGGTCGAGGGCGGTGAAGACGCCGTTGCCCGACTCCCGGCGCAGCAGCGCCTCGTAGGCGCTCGCGCCCGGCTCCAGCACGAGCGAACAGGTGCCCACGGAGAGGGCGGTGGCGCCGTCCGGCAGTGCGGGCGGGAGGGCGAACAGCCGGTCGGCCGTGCCCTCGGTGTAGAAGCCGTAGCCGGCCGATCCGTCGCTGCCGACGTCGGCGACGGACAGGGTCGTGGGCTCGGGACCGCGTTGGACCAGCGCCGTGTCCACGCCCGCGT
This sequence comes from Streptomyces seoulensis, assembly GCF_022846655.1. Classification (NCBI taxonomy): domain Bacteria; kingdom Bacillati; phylum Actinomycetota; class Actinomycetes; order Kitasatosporales; family Streptomycetaceae; genus Streptomyces; species Streptomyces seoulensis. The sequence continues at coordinate 2,872,062 of NZ_AP025667.1, read as the reverse complement.
CCCGCAGCCCCGACAGGAGCGCGGTGCCGAAAGCGTCCGTGGAGACGCGCGAGCAGAACGACGTCGGGGAGCCGAGCCGCCCGAGCGCGACGGCGACGTTGTACGGGCCGCCGCCGCGCTGCGGCAGGAGCTGCGGCAGGGCGGAGGCCGGGTCGGAGGGGACGGGGGCGGGCACGAGGTCGATGAGTGCCTCGCCGGCGACGACGATCACTGTGCTGGTTCCTTTCGGTGAAGCCGTGGTGCGGCGGGGCGCAGAGGGTCTGCGGGGAGCCCGTACGTCAGCTCGGGGAGGGGGCGGGGTCGGGCGGGCAGCCGCAGGACGTGCGGTGGACGAGGGTGCAGGGAAGCCGGACGGTCCTCGTGGGGCGGTCCGGCGCGTCCAGCCGGTCCAGGAGGAGGCGCAGCGCCAGCTTGCCGAGGTCACGGCTCGGCTGGCGCACGGCCGTGAGGCTGGGCGAGAAGAGGTCGGCCCACTCGAAGTCGTCGAAGCCTGCGAGCGCGACGTCCTCGGGGATGCGCAGGCCCGCCTCGCGGAGCGCCTGGAGGACGCCGATGGTCATCGCGTTGTTCGCCGCGATCACGGCGGTGGGACGCGCGGGTCCGGCCAGCAGGCGTTCGGTCGCGTGGCGGGCGCCGTCGGAGGCGGAGTTGCCGTGGGCGAGCAGCTCCGGGTCGAACGGGAGGCCGGCCGCGGCGAGCCCCTGCCGGTAGCCGTCGATCCGCTCGGTCGTGGTGCTCAGCCCGGCGAGTCCGGCCACCATGGCGATCCGGCGGTGCCCGAGCGCGGCGAGGTGCTCGACCAGTTCCCGCACGGGCGCGGCACCCTCGGCGCAGACCTGGTCGTACGCCGGTTGCCCGCTCTCGTCGACGAGGCGGTCCAGGAAGACCACCGGGACGTCGGCGCGGTCCAGGTACGCGAGCAGCGCCGACGGTTCGGCCGAGGGGGCGATGATCACGCCGTCCACCCGGCGTTCGTGGAGCATGCGCACCACGCTCAGCTCGTGCGCGGGGTCGTCGTGCGGGTCGGCGATGAGCAGTCCGTAGCCGGAGGCCAGCGCCTCGGCCTCGACGCCCTGGAGGATCTCGGTGAAGTAGGGGTTGCTGATCGCCGAGACGGCCAGGCCGACGGAACGGGTGCGCGAGGTGACCAGGGACCGCGCCAGGGTGTTGTGGATGTAGCCCAGCTCGTCGATGGCACGCAGCACCGCGTCACGGGTCGACGGCCGGACCGGACGTGTGGCGTTCAGCACGTGGGACACCGTGGCCGCCGAGACACCCGCGTGCCTCGCCACGTCCGCCATCGTCCGCATCGCTCTCTCCTTCGTGTGCCCCGTGCCGCGTGTTCGCCTGCCCGCGGTGGAGCCGGACGGAGCCGAGCGCGGTCCGGGGGAGGCCGGCTCGTCCGTCCATGAGACGTCAGTGACCTATGAAAAGTCACACGTAAGCGTTTGCGCAAACGCTTACGCGGCGATTAGGTTTCGCGGCGTCTTCGGACATCCGTCCGCACACCGTTGTGAGGAGGCGCCATGCGCGCTGTCGTGGTCACCCAGCCGGGAAGCGCCGAGCTGGCCGTCATTCCCGATCCGAGTCCCGGTCCCTCGGAGGTGGTCGTCCGCGTCAGCTCGTGCGGCCTGTGCGGGACGGACATGCACATCCTGGGCGGCGAGCTGCCCTCGGTCCCCTACCCGCTCATCCCCGGCCACGAGCTGACGGGTGTCGTGGTGGAGGCCGGCAAGGACGTGCACTTCCCGGCGGTGGGCCAGCGCGTCGCCGTCGACCCCAACACCCCGTGCGGCGCCTGCCACTACTGCCGGATCGGCCGCGGCAACCTCTGTGAGCACTACACGGCGGTCGGCGTGACCCGCAACGGCGGTTTCGCCGAGTACGTCGCGGTCCCCGCGGCCCGCTGCCACGTCCTGCCCGACGGGCTGTCCGAGGCGGCCGCCGGGCTCGTCGAGCCGCTCTCCTGTGCCGTCCACGGCCTGAGCCGCCTGCCGAGGCGTCCCGGTGAGCACTACCTCGTCTACGGCGCCGGAACCATGGGCCTGATGATGGCGGCCCTCGTGGCGAACAACGGCGCGGCCTCCGTGTCCGTCGTCGACCCCAACACCCGCCGCCTGGACCTCGCCCGGCGCATGGGAGCCGACGCCACGGCGGCGAGCGCCGACGAGCTGGGCCGGGAGCACGGTTTCGAGGTCGTCATCGACGCGACCGGCGTCATCGCGGCCATCGAGGACGGTCTGGGCAGGGTCCGCAAGGGCGGCACCTTCCTGCAGTTCGGCGTGGCCGACCCGGCCAGGCGTGCCTCCTTCTCGCCCTACATGGTCTACAACCGCGAGATCGACATCATCGGTTCCATGGCGGTGCACAACGGCTTCCAGCCCGCCGTGGAGATCCTCGCCGGCGGCCTCGACCTCGACCCGCTGGTCAGTGACGTCCTTCCGCTGGAGGACTTCGACGAGGCCGTGCGGCTCTTCCGCGCCGGCACCGGGCAGAAGATCCACCTCGCCCCGCAGGCGGACGACCCGCGCACGGCGGCGGCCCGGCAGGCAGCGGCGGCCACGAACGCGGACGCGGCGTCATGAGCAGCCTGCCGGAGCCGGAGGCGGCGCCGAAGCGGCGGCCACGGCTGCGGAACGCCCTGATCTGGGTGTTCGGCGCCCTCGGCGGCATCCTGTGGGGGTACGACACGGGCGTGATCTCCGGCGCGATGCTCTTCATCCGCCAGGACATCGTCCTCACCCCGCTGCTGGAGGGCCTGGTCGTCTCCGGCCTCCTCGTCGGCGCGATGGCGGGCGCGGGGCTCGCCGGGAAGCTCTCCGACGCCTGGGGAAGGCGCCGCCTGATCCTGGGCGCCGCGCTGGTCTTCATCGTGGGCACCGTCGGCGCTGCGCTCGCCTCCGAGGCGTCGCTCCTCATCGGCGCGCGGGTGGTCATCGGCGTCGGCGTCGGCATCGCCTCGGTCGTCGTCCCGCTCTACCTGACGGAACTGGCGCCGGTGGAGGTGCGCGGCGGTCTCGCCTCCCTGATGCAGCTCCTGGTGACCGTGGGCATCTTCCTGGCCTACCTCACCGACTACGCCCTCGCCCCGGCGCACGCGTGGCGCTGGATGATCGGGCTCGGCGTGCTGCCCGCGGCGGTCCTCGCCCTCGGCATCCTCACCCAGCCGGAGAGTCCCCGCTGGCTGGTGGGACGGGGGCGCCGGGACGACGCCCAGCAGGTGCTGACCCGCCTGCGCGGCGACGGCGAGGCGGCCCGCAGCGAGCTGCTCGACATCGAGAAGACCCTCGCGGAGGAGCGCGCCGAGACGCGGCGGCTGACGCTGCGCGACCTGCTCTCCCCCAGGCTGCGTCCGATGCTGGTGGTCGGTCTGCTGCTGGTGTTCTTCCAGAACTTCGGCGGCATCAACACGATCATCTACTACGCCCCGACCCTGCTGACGAGCATCGGTTTCGGCGACAACGGCGCGATCCTCGCCAACGTCGGCATCGGCGTGGTCAACATGCTGATGACCCTCCCCGCGATGCGTCTGATCGACCGCCGTGGGCGCAGGCCGCTGCTCCTGTGGGGCTCGGTCGGCATGTGCGCCGGCATGGTCGTCCTTGCCGCGGTGAATCTCACGCCGCTCGGCGACGGTTCGCTGCTCGCTCCGCTGACGCTCTTCGGTGTCGCCCTGTACGTGGCCGCGTTCGCCATGTCGTGGGGGCCGGTGCAGTGGGTGATGCTGCCCGAGCTGTTCCCCACCCGCATCCGCGCGGGCGCGGTGGGCGTGTGCGTGGTGTTCAACTGGCTGTTCAACATGGCCGTCGCGCTGGTCTTCCCGTCCCTCCTCAGCGCCTGGGGAGCGGGGGCCAACTTCGTGATCTTCGCCGTCACGACCCTCGCGTCCGGCATCTTCGTCAAGAAGCTGCTGCCGGAGACGCGGGGGCGGACCCTGGAGCAGATCGAGCGGGATCTGCTGCATCGCGGGGGTACGGCCGACGCGCCGGAAGAGGCCCCGGAGCGGGCCGCTTCCACCGTGTCGGCGGGCTGACCGGGTCCGGGGCCCGGCACCGCCGGGTCCCGGAGGCTCGGGGCCGGTTCACTCGAAGAACTTCAGCCCCCAGCCGGTGTCGGCGGTCGGTCCCGGGACGTTGGCGCGGCGATATGTGGTGTCACCCCACCAGGTGAACGACCCGGTGTACCAGTAGCGGTTCTCCCAGGAGTACGGCGTGCCCTTGGGTACCGCGTGGAACATCGACGGGAAGCGCGGCCCGGCCGGCGGGCTGGTGCCGATGTCCCCGCCGAGCAGTACGAAGGTGTGGTGTCCGGGGCCGTTGACGTACAGCGTCGGGTCCCAGCCGGCCATCATGGTCGAGCGGTTGGAGCCGAAGAGGCAGCCGTTGGACTTGTACCAGTCCCACACGTACGTCGGGTCGCCGCCGGCCCTCAGGCGCAGGTCGGCAAGACAGTACTGGTCGCTCCAGCTTCCGTTCGCGGAGTAGACGATGTGGAGCTGGCCGTTCGGGTCCCGGATGGCCTCGGGAGCCTCGTTGATGAACGGGTTGCCGACCACGCGCTCCCAGCTCTCCCGCAGCTGGGAGATGATGTAGCGGGCCCCGGTCGGCGTGGTCGGGCTGCTCATCCGGGCGATGTAGAGGTTCTGCTCGACGTCGGTGTCGCCGGCCCAGCCCGACCAGACGAACCAGCGCTGCCCGTTGAAGGTGAACATGGTGCCGTCGATGGCCCACTTGTCGTCCGGGAGCGCCAGCCGCGTCTCGCCGCCGTAGCCGGTGTCCGCACTGGCGGAGCTGATGACGAACATCCGGTGGGCGGCGCCCCGGCCCGCCGTGAAGTAGATGTAGTAGCGGCCGCCGTCGGTGGTGATCTCCGGGGCCCAGACCTCTCCGCGCCCCTGGCTGTCCGACCACACCTGCCGGGCCGGCGCGGAGGCGAGACCCGCGGTGGAGGACGCCTGCCGCACGGCGATCCCACCGCCGGTGGACTGCGCCGAGACGTAGGTACCGCCGACCCGGATGACGCTCGGATCGGCCGCCCGCAGGGAGGTCTGCTCCGCCTCGGCGGGCCCGGCCGAGGCGACGGACAGCAGCGAGGCGAGGACGCCCAGCACCGTCAGCACGAGGGCGGCATGGATGCCGCGAAATGATTTCATGCCGGTCTTGTACATCGATGTAATAGGACTGCCCAGACCTCTCGCGTACCCCACTCCTCCACCCGCCCCGGCCGAACCCACCACTCCCCCGCCCCCGGCACGGCTCCCTTCCCTCTTGGAGAGGCGATTGTTCGTCTTCGTCTGTGCGCGGTGTGATGCCGGGCTGACGGTCCCCTTGTCCCAAGTCGCCCTTCCGGCCCATGCACGTCAGAACTACGGGGACGGGGTTCAGCTTCCGGTGCTCATGGAGTCGGGGACGTTCGCCGTGGACCCGGCCCCTTGGGGAGGGCCCTGGCGGATGTGGGACGAGGTCGAGCCTGGCGAGGCGGAGGCGCGCGGCGTCTACGCGCCGGTCCACGCCCTGTCGGCCAGCACGGCCGGGGCGATCGTCATCGCACCCGGCGACATCCGCGGGAGGCGGCTGATCCCCGAGAACTGCGACGGTGCCTGCTGTGGCCTAGACGGGGCCGACGGGCCCAACCTGGCCTGCGCGGCGTGCGATCTGCCCGTCGCGACGCGGGTCGACGACTGCTCGCTCTGGCAGGCGGTGAGGCTCAGCTCGGACGCTGTGCGCCAAGTCCTCATCGACGGTGTCCACGCCGAGCCGTCCTCCTGGGCCGAGCTGACCGAGAGGGAGGAGAGAACACCCCCGTTCGAGCCGGTCGCCACGTGGGGAGGACCGCTCGGGTCGGGCCACTACTGGTCGTGGAGTCCGCGATGGGAGGCGGCGGCCGGCCAGGCGCTGGCCCATCTGCTGGTGGCTTCCGAAGGGCAGCCGGTCAGGGTCCCGGGTGGTTTGACCGCGGACGTGTTCCAACGCGCGCTCGACGCCCTGCTGCCCGCGGACACTCCGCCACGGCGCGCCGTCCTGGCCGGACCAGGAGCGCCCCTTCCGGAAGCGGGCGTGGACATCCTCCTCGTGCCGGTCCACCCTCGGACCGGCCGGACCTGGACCCCCGACGGCACGGCCGCCTCGGCATACTTGGTGCCCCTGCCGCTGGGGATCTGGCTCTGGCTGGTCTCTCCCCAGCCGTACCTGCCGGTTCCCGTGTCGGGCGGCATGCCGCGAGAGGTCCTCCGCGACGATCCTCTCCCGCCGCGCCCCAACTACCTGTTCCGGGCCGACCAGGCGACGTTCACCCACACGTTGGTCCGGCTGCCGGCCGTCCGCAGCCCGTGGATGCGCACGATTCTCGAGAACCTCACGCGGGAGAGGTCGGCCGGCATCTTCTAGCGGATCTCCACCGAGACCGGTGCCTTGTTGTTCTCCGGACGCGGGTCCCCCGCCCGGTACATCGTCGTGACGTAACCGGCGCTCGAACTGCCGGGCTCGTCCATGCGGACCTCGAAGCGGTACCGGTCCATACGCCCCACCGCGAAGCGGGAGGAAGTCACGGGACCGCACCCGTACCCGCGGCCGCCCGGCTTGCCCAGCCCCAGGAAGCCCTCGGTGTACTTGGGGGGAACGCCGTTCGAGTACCCGACGCAGCCGGGCGGCGCCTTCACCACGCTCGCGCCGGGAGGGACGGAGAACCACAGTGCGCGGAAGGAACGCGTACCGTTCTCATCCTTGTCTCTCGCTGCTCTCGCACGCGGCCCGAGGTTGCGCACCGTGAACTCCACCGGCACGACATCGCCGGCCCGGCCCCGCAGGGTCGCCCCTTCGACGGCGAAGTCCGCGGTGTTCGTCACGTCGACGGTGCTGGACAGACCCCCCTGCGAGAGGTCCGTACGCAGGGATGTGGTGGCGCCGGTGCGTACCACGGCCCTCAACTCACTTGGCCCCGAACCCTGTTCCGCACGCTCCGAATGGAAGGGAAACAAGGGCCGTTCGGCCGTCACCCGCTGCACCTTGTAGGTGATGTCCTCGTACATGGCGTGCTCGTCGGCGCGCAGCGGACCGAAGTCCAGGTCGTAGGAGGTGCGCGGGGCGAACGGACCCTTGATCGTACAGAGGACCTCCGTCCTGCCGGCCTCCTCGTCGGGCGCGAACACGCAGTTGCGGAAGCGTTCGCCGAGGGACAGGCCCGACGACAGGCTGAGCGTGACTCCGGCGGTTTCGAGAGGGTAGCTGGAGTAGTTGGTGAAGCCACCGGGCAGCGTCATCGTTCCTCCGGGGGCGAGGCCGACCCGCTTCGGGGCTCCCCGGTCGAACTCGGGGCCGGTCTCGGGGACGGACACCACGAACCGGTTCGTGTCGACGGGGCCGCCCCTGGTGGTCGCGGCCATACGCACCAGCCGGTAGGTGCCGACGGCCGCGGCCTTCGGGCGGCCGATGCGTATGTCCCCCACCTTGACGGGCACACCGTCGCGCACGGGACCGATGCCGTGGCACTCGCCCACCAGGTCGCCGTCCGGGTCGCACGGCACGTCCACGTCGTCCGACACCGCTGCCAGGGCGGAGGCGTCGATGGACACGCTGACATCGGTGAGGTCCCCGCGCTCCACGTTGGACACCCAGACGTCCACGGTGCGGCGGTCCCCGGGACGCATCTCGTACAGCGATGTCCCGACGACGACGATCGGGCGGCCCGCCGTCTGAGCGCGCTCGGTGCCGGCGACGGCGGCGGGCCCGGTGCCCAGCAGGGCGCACACGGCGAGGGCCGTGCGCGAGAGGATTCTCAGCTCTCGTCTCATCGGTCGCCTCCGTCGGTGCGGGCGGCCGAGGAGCGGCGCCGCAGCCACAGGGCGCCCCCGCCCAGCGCCAGGACCGCGGTGAGGAGCGACGCGGCGGCCCACCGTGTGGACGAGCCGCTCCCGGCGCCCGCGATGTCGACCTTGACGGCCGCGGAGTTGTCCGACGGATCGTCGTCCTTGAACTCCCGGCGGTCCGGCATCGCGATCCTGCCGGGTGTGCCGTCCGCCCGGTCGATCCGGAACGTGAAGGGGAAGTGCTCGAACTGACCGGGAGACATGACCGATTCCCGGTACAGCCGCTTCTGCCAGCAGACGTACCGGATGGTGCTCGGGGTCGCCGCGCCCTTCGCCTTGGTCCGGCTGCCCCGGCAGTGGCTGGGGGCCTTCACCACCTTGAGCGCCGGTGGCACCGTCAGTTCCACGACGACGGCCGCGTCGTTGTCCGGTTCGTCGTCGAAGCTCGCGCGGACGGCCCCGGGACCCTTGTTCACGAAGAAGAAGTCGCCCTTGACTACGTCGCCCGGCCTGCCGCTAAGCGTCACCTCGTTGACCGCGAGGTCGTGGGTCCCGCCGACCTCGACTGCGGTGGTCACCGGGGTGCCCGGCTCCGCCGGTGCCGGTCGCACCCGGCCCTCGGCGCTGTCCCGCTCCGTGAAGGCGAGCGTCTCCGGCCCTCTGCCACGGCGCGCCGCCGGGGAGATCGGTGCGTCGCCGCGCTCGGCGCTCACCCGGTAGGTGATACGCCCGTTCCCGGCTTCGCTGTCGATGCGGGCCCCTCCGAGATAGAGGTCGTAGGACCGGCCGGGCCGCACCGCGCCCTCCAGCCGGCAGGTCATGCGGTTCACCCGGACCTCGGTGTCCGCGGCGGAGTACCAGCAGTTGCGGAACGCGCTGCCCATCGTGAACTGGCGGTCGAGGTCGACCTGCAGGTACACGGCGTCCAGGGTCCGGTCGGTGCCGTTGGTGAACCCCCCGGAGAGGTACAGCGCGGCACCGGGAGAGACGGTGACCCGTTCGATCGCCTCGTCGAAACGGAGCCCGTCGTCCTCGGCGGCGGCCGGATGGGCCGGGCCGAGGCTCAGCAGCAGGCCGGCCGCGACCGCCGCCGGCACGAACGGCCGTGATCGCCGTCCCCCCGCACTCCTTCTTCTCCCTGGCACAGACCCTCCGATGTCGTCGACCGCCGGCCGGCCGACTTCTCCAGGGCCGGGACCGGACGCTTGCTCACCGGGTGCGACCCGGATCGCCGCGTGAGGGTTGTACGTATGACAACGGAAGTTTTACCCGGAGCTTGCCGAGCGGGCGGCGCCCCGGTGGGACGCCGCCCCTGACGGGCCGTCCGGCTCAGACCCGGTCGGCCACGATCAGCAGGTACTGGAAGCTGCCGTTGCGGTAGGCGTCCAGGAAGGCGTCCTCGATGCCCGTGACCAGGTGGTCCGCCTCCTTGCGCAGCTCCCAGTAGGGGATGGTCGCCGCGGTGAGGTCCTCGACGTGGACCGGGACCAGGCGGTTGCGGGCCATCGCCTTGAAGTACTCCGAGCGCGGGTGGATGTCGCAGATGTAGTGCGCGTTGATCAGGGACACCTCGCGCGAGGCCTGCCCGTAGGTGTTATTGTAGCAGCCGGTGATCGTCACGTACCGTCCGCCACGGCGCAGCAGCCGGGCGTGCTCGGCGAAGAGCAGGTCCAGCTCGACGTACATCGTGGACTCGTTGTTCCACGACGCCGCGTACGCACCCGACTCGAAGCCGGTGGCGAGCATGTTGCGGTGGTGGTAGCGCACCTTGTCGTCGATGCCCCGGACGCGGGCCTGGTCGTTGGCGAAGTCGCACTGCTTGGCGGAGATGGTGACGCCGTCGGCGTGGCAGCCGTAGCGCAGATGCGCCGTGACACTGCCGCCGCCGCGCCCGCAGCCCGCGTCGAAGACCCGGTCGGCCGGGGAGAGCGGGCCGAGGTGGGCGGCGAGCAGCTCTGCCTGGGCGTGCTCCAGGCGGTGCAGTTCGGCGGTGATCCGCTCCTTGCGCCGGCCCGGGTCGGGGTCGTCGAGGACCGACCGGTCGGCGGCACCGATGCCGTAGTGGTGGTGGTAGAGGTCGTCCACCTTTCCGAGTTCGAGGTTGACCGGGTTCTCCTCGGCGTTCCAGTACTCCGCGACGCGGTGCTGGTACGTGGACTGCGTCGGCACGGCGACGGCCGGTGCGGTCGGGGCGGGGACGGTCGTCAAGGGTGACTCCTTGTGGCACGGGTGACGGTGTTCAGGGACTGCGGTGGCGGTTGCCCGTGAGGGTCCGTCACCAGTAGTCCGGCAGGTGATAGCGATGGGTGTTGGTGGCGTGCCACTCGTGGTTGCCGGACACCCAGGCGGCGAGCCCCTGGACATAGCGCTCCACGAGGGGCGAGGCGGCGGAGAGGAGCGCGGACTCCTCCTCGAAGCTCTCCATGATCCGGTTGTGGATCTCGACGGACTTCAGATAGGCGGCCTTCAGCCCGCCGCGGTCGTTGGCCGCGACGACCTGGGGCAGATTGAGGTGGTCGGGGTCGCTGGCCAGCTCCTTGGTGAAGGAGTACAGGTCGTTGACGATCGTGGTGGCGTTGCAGGCCAGGGCGGTGATCCGCTGGATCTCGGGGCGGGCGTACACCTGCTCGGGCAGTTCGTAGCCGTCCACCGCGTCGACGATCGACAGACAGGGGCGGAAGTTGTTGAACTGCCGCATCACCAGGTACTCCCACACCCGTGGCACGTACCGGGCCTCGGCCCAGGCGGCCTCCGCGAGGTAACCCATGTGCAGCCGGGCGATGTCGTGCACGAACCGGTCGGTCTGGCTCGGGGTGGCGAAGCCGGCGTAGTCGGCGAGGGCGAAGTGGTACGAGCGCAGGGGGCCGTCGGCCCGCATGCCCTCACGCCACTCCTCTTCCAGTTCCGGGACGCCGTGGTAGGGGTCGATCGCCGACTGGGCCATGATCAGCCGGGCGCCGAGCCCGCGCCGCGCCCCGCCCCGGCCCTCGTCCTCCTCGCAGTAGCAGGAGTCCACGACGTTCTCGGCGAGCAGCAGCTTCCCCGCGACCGTCAGCCGGTCCAGGTCCAGGGCGCCGGGATGCTGGAGCGCGACGGCCCGCCCGAACTGGAAGCCCGAGAAGTCTCCCTTCCAGGCTTCGGGAAACAGGTCAAGGCCGCGCGCCCAGGTCTCGAGCCGGCGGTCGATCTCGGCCGCCTTGACCGGGTCGGCGGGCACGGCCGGGCGGTGGTGCAGTCCGGGGATCGCCCCTGTGCGCCGCTCCCGGCGCAGGCTCCGGGCGATGTCCGGCGGACCGGGCAGCGCGTAGGAGTCGATGGATGTGCTCATGGCGTGCTCCAGACCGTCACTCGGCCGTCCGGCCGATCGTTACGTTCTCCAGGACTCCCGCCGCGTCGGGGACCAGGATGGCCAGCGAGTAGTAGGCCGTGACGAGGTAGTTGACGATCGCGGCGCGGTCGATGCCCATGAAGCGGACGTTCAGACCCGGCTGGTACTCCTCGGGGATGCCGGTCTGGTAGAGGCCGACGACCCCCTGGTTGGCCTCGCCGGTGCGCAGCGCGATGATGCTGCTGGTGTGGTCCCCGGAGACGGGGATCTTGCCGCACGGGAGGATCGGCACACCGCGCCAGGCCGGCACCTCGCGTCCGTCGACGTTCGCGGTGCCCGGCACCAGCCCGCGCCGGTTGCACTGCCGGAAGAAGGCCGCGATCGCCTTCGGGTGAGCGAGGAACACCTTGGTGCTGCGCCGCATCGTCAGCAGTTCGTCCATGTCGTCCGGCGTGGGCGGGCCGCTGTGGGTGCTGATCCGCTGGCCGTAGTCGATGTTGTGGAGCAGCCCGAACTCGCGGTTGTTGACCAGCTCCCACTCCTGCCGCTCGCGGATCTCCTCCACGGTCAGCCGCAACTGCTCGGCGGTCTGGTCCATCGGCTCGTTGTAGAGGTCGGCGACCCGGGTGTGGACCCGCAGCACGGTCTGGGTGAGCGACAACTCGTATTCGCGCGGGGCGAGTTCATAGTCCACGAAGCCGCCCTGGAGCGTCTCCTCGCCCACATGACCGGCCTGGACGGCCACTTCGGCCTCGCCCTTGCGGTTCATCGGCCTGGCCTGCCGCTCGGCGTACGCCCGCAGGTGTGCGGCGAGGGACGGCGCCCGGTCGGTCAGCTCCCGCACGGCCGTCCAGGGCAGCGCCAGCACCACGCCCGCGGTCTCCGCCCGGACCGAGGCCGGCCAGAGCGGATCGGTCTGCCCGACCGCCTCGTCTCCCAACTGGCCGCCGTCGGTGACGACCCCGAGGACCTCCTCCTCCCCGTACTTGCCGGCCGTGTAGCGCGTGAAGCGGCCGTGCACCACCAGGCACGCCTCGGTGACCGGCTGCCCGGCCTCGAACAGGACCTGTCCGGCCCGTACTTCCCTGGGCTGGAAGCGGGAGGCCAGCTCCCGCAGCACGTCGAGGTCCGGGTAACCGCGCAGGGCCGGCAGCTCGGTCAGCGTCTGCGGGACGACCCGGATGTCGTCCGCGCCGTTCTGCTCGAAGTGCACGCGCCCACGGCCGGTGCGCAGTTGGAGGCGCCGGTTGACCCGGTAGGCACCGCCCCGCACGTCCACCCAGGGCAGCGACTTCAGCAGCCATCGCGAGGAGATGGCCTGCATCTGCGGTGCCGACTTGGTCGTGGTGGCGAGCTGGCGGGCCGCCCGGGTACCCAGGCTGGTGGCCTGCCGGTCGTCCGGCGGGACGGGTTCGGGTCCGTCGACGGCGGAAGCGGTGACGATGTCCGGTGTGGACACTTTCCTCCCATCACAGAGGTGAGCGTTGGCGGCGCACGACCGTGGTGAACATCGGTGGTGGACGACGGCGCCGGAGAACACGGCTGGCGACGGTGAACGGATCGCCCGGTGGTGCTCCGGATGCCGGTGTGCTGCGCCAAGCCAAACAGTGCCCGTGATCTACGGATACAGCGCGAAGGGGGCGGATTCGATCTTGGGGTTGCGCAAACCTGCTGTCGGAAGCATTCGGCGTGGCGCAAGTGATCACGCGCCGGTGTTCCGCTTCCGCGCACTGGTGAGGACGGTGCGGCGTTGGTGCAGACTGGTCGGTGACGAGCGTCGATCAGCCGCCCCCGCCGACCCGTCAACACGCCGCGGACATCGGGCCGCGCTCGTGACGGCACAGCCGGACCAGGGACGTTCTATGGACAAGGCGAGCGCGCGCTCGAGCTCGTCGAGGACGCCGTGTACCGATCAACGAGGTACAGGACGAGCCCTCGACCCGTCTGAGGGGGCTCCGTCTCCGTGCGCGGCCCCAGGGCGGGGGTGGGGTGCCCTGGGGCCGCGATCTCCTCAGCGTGCGCTGAGGAGGAGGTCCTCGTAGGTGTGGTGGTGGCGGGTGGTGGTGCGGTGGTGCAGGAGTTCGGCGGCGCGAGCGGGGTCGCCCGCGTCGACGAGGGCGCGCGCCAGGGTGTCCTGGATGATCTCCCGCTCCACGCGTACCCCGCCGATCCGTTCAGCCTTCTCACCGAGAGCGCCGAGGGTGTCGGCCGCCGCTTCCGGACGACCGGCCGTGATCTCGGCCAGCGCCCGGACGACCGGGGCCAGGACCTCGCGGTAGTCGGGACGCCGGTCGGCGGCGGCCCGGCGCGCCAGGACCTCCAGATCGTCCGTGGCGGCCTCCACGGCCAGGGCCAAGGCCAGATTGAAGGTGTGGAAGACCTCGGCCATTCCGCCCGGTGCCGCGAGCAGTTCCCTCACGTGCTCCGGATCGCTGCGGCCGGCCGGTTCCTGCCCGGCGAGCAGGAGACGCCAGTTCGTCGCCGCCCGCATGCCGACGTCCTCGCGCCGTAGGGCCGCGTCGGCCCGGCGCCGGGCGTCGGCGAAGTCACCGGAGGCGATGGACTGCAGAGCGGCATGCCAGTTCAGATGTCCGGACTGCACCGCCTGCGGATCGTGTGTCAGCCACCGGTCCAGCATCGCGGCCGAAGCCGGTCCGGCCCCGAGTTCGTGTTCGGCGTGGGCGAGGGCGTGCACGGCCACTCCCGAACGGGGAAACCGGGACAGCGCGTGCTCGGCGAGTGCGTGCGCTTCGCGCACACGGCCCTGCTCCGCCCTGACCGAGGCCAGCCAACTCGTCCACGGCCAGTCGTCCGCCCCGGCCAGGGTGGCCTGCTGTTCCACCAGGGTGTCGCCATGGGCACGGTAGGCGGCGTCCCCACAGGCGGCGAAGGCTCCGAGCATGAGTCCGGCCTGTGTGTCGGCCGGCCACCGCGCGAAGTGCGCGACCAGGTGATCAGCGGTCAACCGGTACTGGCGGTGCGTGTGGAGGAACACGCCGTACACCAAGCTCGCTTCCCGCTCCCCGGCCGCCTGCGCATCCCGGTGCGCGATCGCCAACTGCTCCTTGAGCACCGTGTCCGTCAACCGGTCACCGGTCGCCAGGGTCAGCAGGCCACGGCCCACGCCGCAGCCGGGCTCGTCGCCCACCCACTTGCGCAGGAGCGGCAGCGCCTTCCCGCTCAGGGCCAGGAATTCCACCACCGCCCGCTCCCCGACCGGCACATCGACGGGTACCGCGGCCGCTCGCATCAGACCGCAGCCATGAACACGGCCGTGCAGACGATGCCGCTGTTGCCGCAGTCGATACGCGGCAGACTGAGCGGCAGTCCGGCCTGGTTGCCCGCGCCCAGTCCGCTCCCGGTGACCGTGGCTCCGTCGGCCCGCACACCGCCGTGGTTGACGCAGGTGTTGCCGAACGCCGCGTTCCCGACTCCGACGACGTTCGCCTGAGCCACCCCCGCGGGAAGCAGCGCCGCCGCCCCCGTGACCGCACCCAGCACCGTGACCCGCACACCCCTGCTCCGCGCTTCCATACCCAAGGTCTCCTTCGTCCGGTACCGGACGTGTCCAGGTGGACGATCCGGCCTTTCCTTGATCAACGACGGAACCCGGCTCCCGACACGACCCGTGTGGCATATGCAATCGCTCGCCGAAACCGGAGGTCCCAGCAGCGCATCCAGGTGCGCTTCGGCGAGTTGGTGTGCCGACGCGAGCCCAGGAGCGTAGCCAAGGGGGTGCCACCCTGATTCCGTTGGACTGCTGGTCAGCCCGGTGTCAGGCTCCGCCTCATGGAGATACTCGATGTCCTGACCGGCATGGCGAAGACGGGCCGGCTGGGCCCGGTGTTCATCGGGGCCGACGTCATCGGCCTGCCCGGCGACGGACACGACTGCCCGTGACGCGAAGCGCCGTCACAAACTCCCGCCCGGAGATCCCGAGGGAACTCGCCTTCTACGAGTGACCATTGATAGAGATTTTCGGTGACGACAGCGTGAAGGCTTTGCGCACGTTGCCGGATGCGCCCACGTATCAGTTTGGCTGAGAAATGCCCTCCCCTCTCATGAGAGCCAGGTGATCCAATGATCATCTGTTCGCCACATCGACCGATGGCGAACAATTCAGAATCGAGGATCTGTGAGCATTCTCAAGAGAAGCCTGACGACGATGGCTGTGGCCGCTGCGCTGCTGGGCGGCACTTTTGCCACACCGGCCGCTGCGGCTGATCCCAATACCTGCCCGCAGGGCAAATTCTGCGGATGGTCGGGGACGAACAGGACCGGAACCAGGACCGTCTACTCCAAGTCCCCCGGCTGTTACCCCCTCGACGCCATTGCTCGGTCCGTTTCGAACCAGACCTCTTACACCATTGAATTCTGGGACGTCACGACCGGCTGCGACACCGGCACCAAGCGGGTCACCCTGAAGCCGGGTACTTACTCGGACAACCCCGGCACCATCGACGGGGTCGGCGTTTACGGCTGAGCTGCACCGACGGCGCTCCGCCCGAGACGGGCGGAGCGCAGCGGTGAGCGACAGCCTTCTGCGGCTGACCTCGCCGAGCCAGACGTGCGGCGACTGCGACAGCGGAGACATAGTGGCCGCACGCACACTCCCGCACCGAACTATGGTGCCCCACCACATGTGCCCCTGACCTGCCCCTTCCTACGGTGTGCCGACACCCACCCGTCCCCACCGCACACAAGGAAGTGGCGCACATGGCACCCGGACACACCGCTGCCCCACCCCCCGCCAAACTCCCCCGCATCGTCGCCGCCAGCCTCATCGGCACCACCATCGAGTGGTACGACTTCTTTCTGTACGGGTCGGCGGCAGCCCTGGTGTTCAACAAGCTGTTCTTTCCGGACTCCGACCCGCTGGTCGGGACGCTGCTGGCGTTCGTGACGTACGCGGCCGGGTTCGCCGCGCGCCCGCTCGGGGCGCTGGTGTTCGGGCACTTCGGGGACCGGCTGGGGCGCAAGAAGCTACTGGTGCTGAGCCTGCTGCTGATGGGCGGCGCGACCTTCGCCATCGGCCTGCTGCCCACCCACGCCACCATCGGCACCGCCGCGCCGGTGCTGCTGACCATGCTGCGGCTGGTGCAGGGGTTCGCCCTGGGCGGTGAGTGGGGCGGCGCCGTGCTGCTGGTGTCCGAGCACGGGGACGCGCGAAGGCGCGGTTTCTGGGCCTCGTGGCCACAGACCGGCGCGCCCGCAGGGCAGTTGCTCGCCACCGGTGTGCTGTCCCTGCTCACCGCCACGCTGTCGGACGACGCCTTCGTCGCCTGGGGCTGGCGCATCCCCTTCCTGCTCTCCGGGGTGCTGGTGGTCGTGGGACTGTGGATACGTCTCTCCGTCGACGAATCCCCCGTTTTCAAGGAGGCGTTGGCCCAGGCCGAGGCTCGGCAGGGCGAGGCCGCGGAGAAGCTGCCGCTCGTGTCCGTGCTGCGCCATCACTGGCGCGAGGTGCTCATCGCCATGGGCGCCCGCATGGCGGAGAACATCAGCTACTACGTCATCACCGCCTTCATCCTCGTCTACGCCACCACGGCCGCCGAGGTGTCCAGGCAGACCGCGCTCAACGCCGTACTCATCGGCTCCGCCGTCCACTTCGTCGTGATCCCGGCCTGGGGCGCGCTGTCGGACAGGGTGGGCCGACGGCCGGTCTATCTGTTCGGCGCGGCCGGCATGGGCCTGTGGATCTTCCCCTTCTTCGCGCTGGTGGACGCCGGCTCCTTCGGCCGGCTGGTGCTGGCCGTCAGCGTCGGACTGATCCTCAACGGCGCCATGTACGCACCCCAGGCCGCCTTCTTCGCCGAGATGTTCGCCACTCGGATGCGCTACTCGGGTGCCTCGATCGGCGCCCAGTTCTCCTCCGTCGCGGCCGGTGCGCCCGCCCCGCTGATCGCCACCGCGCTGTTCGCGGAGTACGACAGCGCGACCCCGATCGCCCTGTACGTCATCGGCGCCGTCCTGCTGACCCTGGTCGCCGTGGGCGCGGCGCGCGAGACCCGGAACCGGGACCTCGCCGACGTGACGGCGGACGGTGTTCCGTCCGTCCCGGTGGACGCACCCGCCAGGACCCCGGCTCCCTGACCGGCGCCCGCCGCTGACCGGCACCCCCTCGGGTATCGGTCAGCGGCGCCCGGGTGCCGCCAGCCTGTGCAGCCGCAGGGCGAGTTGGATTTCCAGCGCACGGGGCGGCGTCTGCCAGTCCGCGCCCAGCAGGTGCCCCACCCGCTCCAGCCGCTGGGCGACGGTGTTCACATGCACATGGAGCACGTCCTTGGTGCGGACCGGGCTCATCGCGGCGGCGAAGTAGGCGTCCATGGTGCGCAGCAGATCGGTGCCGCGCTGCGCGTCGTACGCCACGACGGGGCCGATGGTGCGTTCCACGAAGCCGCCGATGTCCCGGTCCCCGGCGAGCAGCAGTCCGAGGAAGCCGAAGTCCTCGGCGGCCGCGCCGTCTCCTCCCCTGTCGAGCAGGTGGAGCGCGTCCAGGCAGCGGCGCCCTTCGGCGTAGGCGGCGGCCACCTTGTCGGGGTGGACGGCCAGGTCGGTGACGGGGGCGGAGGCGCCGACGGTGACCGGTTGGTGCACGGCGATGCCGAGTTCGCGGGCGGTGCGGCGGGCCAGTTCGGTGGCGGTGTCGCCGGTTTCGAGCGGGAGCAGCAGGACGGTACCGCCGTCGCGGCTGGCGGCCAGGCCGTGCCGGGTGGTGGCCAGGTGGGAGGCGGCGGACCACAGGCGGCGCCGGGCGGCGGCCTCCTCGTCGGCGTCGGCCGAGGACGCGTCGAGGCGGGTGGCCAGGACGGCGTGGGTGGCGTCCAGGTCGGCGTCCAGCCGTGCGGCGCGTTCGCGCAGCAGGCGCGGGTCGCGGTCGCGGGCGTCGAGGAGGTCGTCCAGCAGTTCGCCGCGCACACGTCGCTCGGCCTCGGCGGCGGAACGGCGGGCGAGCAGGAGCAGGGAGGTGACCATCGCGGCGCGCTCCAGCGTGCGCTGGTCCACCGGATCGAGGTCGGGGTTGCCGTGCAGCACGAGCGCGCCGAACACCTCCTCACCGGCGGCCACGGCCGCGATCCAGTCGGGTCCGTGGCGCACGGCGTGCCCCTCCGCGCGGGACGCCTCCAGCGCCTCGGCCGGCGTGGTGCCGATCTCGGTGAACTCCACGGCGCCGGCCAGGACTTCGGCGACCGCGTCGGCCACGTCGTGCACTCCCCCGCCGCGCAGCACGAGTTCGGCGAGCCGGTCGTGCACCTCGGAGGCACGCTCTATGACGGCGCTGCGGTCCTGGATGACCTCGTGGGCGCGCTCGAGTCCGGCGAGCGCGGCCTGGGTCTCGGTGAGGAGGTTGGTGGTGTCGATGGCGGCCGCGGCCAGGGCGGCGAAGGAGCCGAGCAGGGCGATCTGTTCGCGTTCGAAGACCCGCGCGCGGCGGTCGGCGGCGAACAGGACGCCGATGACGTGGGGGCCGAGTGTCAGCGGGACCCCGACGATGGCGAACAGCCCCTCGTCGCGCACCGCGCCGTCGATGGTGTCGGTGTGCTGGAAGCGGGCGTCCTGGAAGTAGTCGTCGGTGACGTACGGGCGGGCGGTCTGGGCGACGAGCCCGCCGAGCCCTTCGCCCATGCCCAGGCGCAGTTGCTGGAAGCGGGCGGAGACCGAGCCCTCGGTGACCAGCATGTAGGTGTCGCCGCGCACCGGGTCGTTGAGGCTGAGGTAGGCGATGTCGGTGGCGAGCAGGGAACGGGCGCGCTGCACGATCGCCCGCAGGACCGCGTCCACGTCCCTGAGCCCGGCCAGGTCGTGGGCGGTCTCGAAGAGGGCGGACAGCTCCGCCTCGCGGCGGCGGCGCCCCTCCAGCTCCGCGCGGACGCGGAGCGCCAGGAACTTGGCGTGCTCCAGCGCGGCGACGCGTTCGACGGGCTTCCCCTCGGCACGGGCGAGGAGGACGGGTCGCTCGTACGCCTCCGGGGAGGCGTCGCGGGCGAGCAGTTCGAGGTACGGGGCCTCCGCACAGGCGTCGGCCCCCGCCGCGGCGGCCCCGGTGACGGAGCGCGCGGCCGACTTGAGTCGATCGGGAGACATGGCCACAGGATCGCTCATCTCATGACCGGCCCGTCAGCCCTGTGGACAACCTGGCCCGGGCCGCTCCGGGCGCTGGTCAGTGGGCGGTCCAGCCGCCGTCCAGCACCAGTGAGGTGCCGGTGACGAAGGAAGCCTGCGGGCAGCAGAGATAGGCGACGGCCTCGGCGACCTCCTCGGGCTCGATGAGCCGTCGCAGGGCGCTGTCCTTGAGCAGGACCTCGGAGAGGACGCGTTCCTCGGGGATGCCGTGCGCCTCGGCCTGGTCGGCGATCTGCTTCTCGACCAGTGGGGTGCGCACATAGGCCGGATTGACACAGTTGGACGTCACCCCATGTGGGGCACCCTCCAGCGCGGCCGTCTTGGACAGGCCCTCCAGCCCATGTTTGGCAGCCACATAGGCCGACTTGAAGGCAGAGGCGCGCAGGCCATGGACGGAGGACACATTGACGATGCGGCCCCAGCCCTGCGCGTACATGTGTGGCAGCGCGCCCCGGATGAGCCGGAAGGGTGCCTCCAGCATCACGGTCAGCACGGTGTGGAAGATGTCGGGCGGGAACTCCTCCAGCGGGCGGACCAGTTGCAGCCCGGCGTTGTTGACCAGCACGTCGGCCCCGGCCGCGGCACGCTCGGCGGCGTCGAGGTCGGTGAGGTCCAGCACCTGCGGCACGACACCGCCCGCGAGGCCGTCGGCCCGCCTGGCCAGCCCGGCCAGGCCCGCCGCGTCCAGGTCGAGGGCCCGCACCTCGGCCCCGGCCGCCGCGAGCCGGAGCGCGCAGGCGCTGCCGATGCCGCCGGCGGCCCCGGTGACGAGGGCGACCCGGCCGGCGAGGTCCAAGGCCGTGGGGGTACTGGGCTGGGGGCTGGGCGAGATCATGTCCCGACCCTAATGACGTGCCCCCAGCTCACCACATAGGGCGAGAACCCATACTTCAGCCAAGAGTCATAGGGTCGAACCATGTGGGTGTCTCGGACAGGGCCTGCTTGATCCGGAGCAGCGAGAACTCGTTCAACTCCGGCAGCGCGTCCACCGTGAACCAGCCTACGTCCAGCGACTCGTCGTCGTTGACCCGCGCCTCGCCGCCCACGGCCCGGCAGCGGAAGGTGATGTCCATGTACTGGCACATGTCACCGTTGCCGTAGGTGACCGGTTGCAGGGCCTGGACCAGGACGACCCGCTCGGGCACGCAGTGCACGGCCGTCTCCTCGAAGACCTCGCGCACCGCGCACGCGGCGGGCTGCTCGCCTGGCTCCGGGATGCCGCCGACCACCGACCACTTGCGGGTGTCGGTGCGGCGCCCCAGGAGCACCCGGCCCTCGTCGTCGAAGACGATCGCGGTGACGCCGGGGAGCCAGAGCAACTGGTTGCCCGCCGTGGCCCGGAGCGTGGTGATGAATTCTGGTGTAGCCATGCCCCCGACCCTACGGGGCCGCGTACCGGCCGCCCGCCGCGGTCAGGGGCGTACGACCGGTCGTACGGCTACGCGCCACCGGCGCGCCGACCGCGCACCGCGGCCGCGCCGGCCCAGCCGAGGCCGCCCGCCGCGACCAGCAGCAGCGCCGTCTCGGGCAGGATGCCGAGCCGGGTCGCGGGCGTCTCGGAGGTCCGCAGCGGGACCTTCATGTCGATGTGGGCGGGGACGAACATGCCGGTGTGCCGAGCGACCCGTCCGTCCGGCATGATCACCGCGCTGACGCCGCTGGTCACGGGCACGGTCACGGTCCGGCTGTGCTCGACGGCGCGGACGCGGGACATGGCGAGCTGCTGGTAGGTCATCTCGCTGCGGTCGAAGGTGGCGTTGTTGCTCGGCACGGAGATCATCTGGGCGCCGTGGGTGACGGTGTCGCGCACGGCCCAGTCGAACGCGGCCTCGTAGCAGGTGGCGAGGCCGACCTCGACGCGGCCGAAACCGAACACGCCCGGCTTGTCGCCCCGGCTGAAGTCCTGGCGGACCATGCTGGTCCACTCGCCGTTGATCGCGCCGATGAGCGAGCGCAGTGGGAGGTACTCGCCGAAGGGCTGGACCTGACGCTTGTCGTAGGTCTGGGTGGGGCCCTTGGCCGGGTCCCACAGGATCTGCTCGTTGAGCAGCTTGCCGTCCCGCTCGACGACCGCGCCGACCGAGACGGGCGCGCCGATCGCCTCGGCGGCGCCCTGGATGACGGCGGCCGCGTCGGGGTTGGCGAAGGGGTCGATGTCGGAGGAGTTCTCCGGCCAGAGCACGAAGTCGGGGCGCGGCGCCCGGCCCGCGCGGACCTCGGCGGCCAGCCGCAGGGTTTCCCGGGCGTGGTAGTCGAGAACGGCGCGCCGCTGGGCGTTGAACTCCAGCCCGGAACGGGGCACGTTGCCCTGGATGACGGCGACGGTCGCGGTCCCGGCCTCGGCCTTGTCGCTGACCAGCGCACGGGCGCCGACCGCGCCCACCACCGGGACGGCGACGCTGAGCAGCGCGACGGCGGCGGCGGACCGCCGTACCTCGCCGTCGCGGCGGCGCAGGATCAGCCGCAGGACCTCGTGGAGGCCGAAGCCGCACAGAACGACGCCGAAGCCGAGCACCGGGGTGCCGCCCACCGCGGCGAGCGGCAGGAAGACGCCGTCCGCCTGTCCGAAGGCGACCTTGCCCCAGGGGAAGCCGCCGAAGGGCATCCGCGCGCGTACCGCCTCGCCGGCGGTCCACAGCGCCGCCGCCCATACGGGCCAGCCGGGCAGCTTGGACACGGCGGCGATGCCCACGCCGACCAGGGCGACGTAGACCGCCTCGATGACGACGAGCGCGAGCCAGGGGCCGGGGCCGACCTCCACGCCGGTCCACACCAGCAGTGGCAGCAGGAAGCCGAGGCCGAAGAGGTAGCCGAGGCCGAGCGCCCCCTTCCAGGTCCGGCCGCGCAGCGCCCAGGCGAAGCCCGCGAAGGCCGGCAGGGCCAGCCACCACAGGGTGCGGGGCGGGAAGCTGACGTAGAGGAGCACGCCGCTCAGCGCGGACACGAGGGCCGGGACCATACGGCGCAGCCGACGGGCGAGCACGCTCTGTGCCGGGGACGGCTGGAGCCGGTCCGGCTGGTCCACGGAAGTTGCGGTGACGGTCACCCTGGGGAGTGTACGGCGGCCCGCGCGCCCCCTGACATGCCGGTGGCGCCGCCGGGACCACGACGTTCCGCGCAACTCGTCCACAAATCGGCTCACAGCCGTTAGCGTGTGCCGAGCCTCGGCGGTGCGGCCGGTCCCGGCCGGATGCCGTGCGAGGTGCGGCCACAGGTCGGGGGACCGGGTGCGAGGGGCTACGGGTGGCGTCGACGGGGATGGGGTGCGCGTCCGATGCGGACGCGGGCCGTGCGAAACGCAATGTGTCCGACGGGGCGGGGATGATCCTGCTCGGGTTGTGCGCGGCCTGGGCGCTGCTCTCGGCGGCGGCCCACGACGGGCGGCCGGAGGGGATGCTGCTGGCGGTGCTCGCCACGGTGGCGGGCTGCGCGGCCGGGCGGATCTCGGGGGCGCTGCTGCCGGTGGCCGCGCCCTGCGTGGGGGCGGCGGCCGCGCTGGTGGTGGCCGTGACGATGCCCGGCCCGCTGCCCGGCACCGCCTACGCGGCTCCGCTCGGTCAGGCCGGTGCCGTGGCCGCGCTGCTGGCGCTGGCCACCGGGGCGCTGTGCTGCGCCGCCTGGTCGGCCCCCGTGCCGGGGGTGCGGCCGCTGCTGTGGCTGTCGGCCTGCGCCGTGGTGCCGGCCGGGGCGCTCCTGGGGTCGCCCGGAGGCTGCGCGGCCGCGGGCGCCGTACTGCTGTGCTCCGTGGCCGCGCGCTCGATGCCGCACCGGCGTGCGGGGCTCGCCGGGCTGGCGGTCGCGGCCGGTGTGGCGGTGGGTGCGGTGTGGGGGCTGGCGTCGGGGGTGGTGCCGGGCGGGCCCGCCGAGGAGTTCACGGAGCGGATCGGGCCGTACCGGGTGGGCCTGTGGGGCCGGTCGGTACGGCTGGCCCAGGAGGCGCCGGTGTGGGGTGTCGGGCCGGGGCGGTTCGGCACGCCGGGCGATCCGGCGGGGCGGCCGCACTCGGCGCCGTTGCAGTTGCTGGCCGAGCAGGGTCTGGTGGGTTTGCTGCTGCTGGCGGGCGTGTTCGTCTGGGTGCTGCACGCCTTGTGGCGGGCCGCCCGTCCGACGCCGGTGGTGCTGACGGCGGGGGCGGCGCTCACGGCGGTGGCGGTGATCGCGTCGGTGGGTGACGCGCTGAGCTTCACCACGGTGACGGCGGGCGCGGGCCTGCTGGCCGGGTGGGCGACGGCGCGGCCGTGGGGCGAGGAGGAGCGGGTGCCCCTGGCCGGGCCGGTGCCCCGGCAGGAGAAGGTGGGCTGAGCGGGCTCAGTGGGCGTTGTTCGCGGTGGTCGCGCGCAGCCGGGCCCGGATGACACGGACCGCCGACTCGGCGTCGTCCACGGTGATGGTGAAGGTGTGGCCGTCCCACAGGCTCAGCACGATGCCCTCGCCCCGGCGGACGACGACCGCGGTGCCCTTCTCGGGGCGCCAGCGGTAGCCCCAGCCGCCCCAGTTACGGGGGGTGACGTGCGGGATGTAGTCGGCGCCGACGACCTCGGAGAGCGGGATGCGGCGGCGCGGCAGCCCGACGTGGCCGCAGCGGACCTCCAGGAAGTCCTGGTCGAGCTTGAGGTCGACGTGCACGAAGGCGAGGGTGCCGAACAGGACCAGCAGCCCGACCGCGATGCATCCCACGACGGACATGACCAGGGCGATGATCCCCGAGGTCCACGCGGACTGCACGGCCAGCTCGATGCCGAGCGCCATGCAGGCGGCGCCGCCCAGCGCCAGCACCCACTGCACGCGGTTGGTGGCGCGTCCGGTCCAGACGTCGGGGTGCGGGGCGTCCTCGGAGTCGCGGTGCTCCCTCATGCCTATGAGGTTACCCAGGTTTCGCCGTGGTGGTACGTGCTCACGGAGCGTGCTCGGGCAACACGGGCCGGGCGGTGTCCGCGCCCGGTGTCACATCCGGTCGGCGCCCGGTGTCACATCCGGTCGGCGAGCGGGCCCGCCGCGGGCAGCAGCCGTCCTTCGGCGTAGTGCAGCGCGGGCGCGGGCAGTCCGCCCTCGCGGCCGCTCAGCAGCACGGTGAGGGCTCCGGCGGCGGGGGCGTCGGGCGCGGGGTGCTCGCCGATGCGGCGCAGGGCCTGGGCGGCGACGGCCCCGGCGGAGCCGTGCAGGACGAGCGGGGCGGCCCCGGGGCGCTGCACGGCGGCGCGGATACGTTCCGCCACGAGTTCGTAGTGGGTGCAGCCGAGGACGAGGGTCGTCACGTCGGCGGGGGTGAGTTCCGCGGCGGCGGCGACGGCCGTGGCGATGGCGCGCTCGTCCGCGTGCTCGACGGCCTCGGCCAGACCCCAGCAGGGCACCTCGGTGACCTGGACGCCGTGGGCGAATTCCGCGATCAGATTGCGCTGGTAGGGGCTGCCGGTGGTGGCGGGGGTCGCCCAGATCGCCACGTGTCCGCCTCCGGCGGAGGCGGGCTTGATCGCGGGGACGGTGCCGATCACCGGGATGCGGGGTTCGCAGTGGGCGCGCAGCGCGGGCAGGGCGTGGACGGTGGCGGTGTTGCAGCCGACGATGAGGACGTCCGGCCGCAGTGCGGCGGCGGCCTCGGCGACGGCCACGGCACGCCGGGTCAGGTCCTCCGGGGTGCGCGGCCCCCAGGGCATGCCGTCGGGGTCCAGGGAGAGGACGAGATCCGCGTCGGGCCGAAGGCGTCGTACCGCCGCGGTGGCCGCCAGGAGGCCGATTCCGGAGTCCATGAGCGCGATCTTCACCCGGCCACGATAGTCGATGGCCGCCGATGAGCCGTTCCGGTGGGGCAGACTGCGGCCGTGAGCGCCATCGTGTGGACCGCCGCCGTCTCCCTCGCCGTCTGGTGCTGGCTGCTGCTGGGCCAGGGCTTCTTCTGGCGCACCGATGTACGGCTGCCCCCGCGCCGCGAGCCCGAGGTGTGGCCGTCGGTCTGTGTGGTGGTACCGGCCCGTGACGAGGCGTCCGTGCTGCCCGCGAGCCTGCCCTCGCTGCTGGCGCAGGACTATCCGGGCCGGGCGGAGGTCTTCCTGGTGGACGACGGCAGCCGCGACGGCACCGGGGAGCTGGCCCGCGAGCTGGCCCGCCGGCAGGGCGGGCTGGCGCTCACGGTGGACTCCCCCGGTGAGCCGCCCGAGGGCTGGACGGGCAAGCTGTGGGCGGTGCGGCACGGGATCGCCCTGGCACGCGCGCGTGAGCCCGAATATCTGCTGCTGACGGACGCGGACATCGCGCACGCCCCGGACAGCTTGCGCGCACTGGTGGCGGCGGCGCGTACGGGCGGCTTCGACCTGGTCTCCCAGATGGCCCGGCTACGCGCGAAGAGCCCCTGGGAGCGGCTGGTGGTCCCGGCCTTCGTCTACTTCTTCGCCCAGCTCTACCCGTTCCGGTGGATCGGACGCCGGGGGGCGCGTACGACGGCGGCGGCCGGTGGATGTGTGCTGCTGCGGGCGGACATGGCCGAGCGCGCCCGGATTCCCGACTCCGTCCGGCAGGCGGTCATCGACGACGTGGCCCTCGCCCGCGCGGTGCGGGCGTGCGGCGGCCATCTGTGGCTCGGCCTGGCCGACCGGGTGGACAGCGTGCGCCCCTATCCGGGGCTGGGCGAACTGTGGCGCATGGTCTCGCGCAGCGCGTACGCCCAGCTCCGGCACAGTCCGACGCTGCTGCTGGGCACGGTGGCGGGGCTCGCGCTGGTGTATCTGGTGCCGCCCGCGGCGGTGGTGGCGGGCGGCACCATGGGGGACACGCCCACATGGGTGCTCGGCTCGGTGGCGTGGGCGGTGATGGGGGCGACGTACATGCCGATGCTGCGCTACTACCGGCAGCCGCTGTGGCTCGCTCCCCTGCTGCCGTTCACCGCGTTCCTCTATCTGCTGATGACCCTCGACTCGGCGGTCCAGCACTACCGGGGCCGGGGCGCGGCCTGGAAGGGCCGCACCTACACGCGTCCCGAAGCGGTGCCGGACGAGGGCTGAGCGGGGCTCACTTGCGGCCCGGCGTCCAGTTCATGCCCCAGCCGTAGGCCCGGTCGACGGTGCGCTGGGGGCTCACACCGCGCTCCGGGACGAGGTAGCGGGCCTCGCGCCGGACGACGAGGTCGCCGCCGGTGTCGGTGATCAGCGCGAGCGCGCACACCGTGGAGGGCACCGTGCACTCGTCCAGCGAGAAGTCGATCGGGGCGCCGTGCTGCGGCTGGAGGGTGACGGTGGCGTGCAGGTCGGCGAAGGAGGTGGCGCCCTCGTAGATCGTGACGAAGACCAGGACGCGCCTGAGGTGCTCCTTGTGGTCGAGGCTGATGGTGAGGTTCTCACCGTTCGCCGCTGCACCGGTGCGGTCGTCGCCGTCGAGGTGGATGTACGGCGGCCGGTCCAGCGCCCCGAAGGCGCTGCCGAGGGCTTGTACGACGCCCTTGCGGCCGTCCGCGAGTTCGTACAGGGCGCACAGGTCGAGGTCGAGGTCACCGGGCCGGGCGCCCCGGCGGCGGCCCGTGAGGTGCTTGCGGGTCTGCCAGTTGAGGTTGACGCGCATGACCCCGGAGGTGCCGCCCTGCTTGGCCAGCGACACGGAGGGCGCCGCCTTGGTGAGCGTGACCTTGGAGAGCCGCACCGGGGCCGTTGCCGGGACAGGGGGCGCGGCGGGGACAGGGGCCGTGGCCTGGACAGGGGACGCGGCCGGGTGCTGGGGTACGTCCACGGTGATGCCGAAGTCCGTCGCCAGCCCCTCCAGTCCGCTGTCGTAGCCCTGGCCCACGGCGCGGAACTTCCAGCCGCCCTGGCGCCGGTAGAACTCGCCGAGCACGAACGCGGTCTCCACGGTGGCGCCGGTGCTGTCGAAGCGGGCGACGGGGTGGCCGGTGACCGCTTCCGAGACCTGGACGGTGAGGCCGGGGACCTGGCCGAAGGTGCCGCCGTCCGCCGAGGCGGCGAGGACGATCCGCTCGACGCCGCCCTCCACGCGCGCGAGGTCGACGGACAGGGTGTCGGTGACGCGCTCCCCGGTGGTCTCCTTGCCCTGGTGGCGGACCGAGCCCGAGGCGTGTGCGGGCTGGTTGTAGAAGACGAGGTCGCCGTCCGCGCGGACCCGGCCGCAGGCGAGCAGCAGCGCGGAGGCGTCCACGTCGGGGATGCCGGGTCCTGCCCGACGGGTCACCTCGACGCGGAGCGCGGTGGTGGGCACCGGTGTGTTCGACCCCTTGGGCATTGACATGTCCGCCCCCATCTGAAGATCATCCGACGCTCCGTCAACCGCCGGTAACCCGGCAGGAACTCGGCTTTTACACGATCCAAACGCCGGATGGAGTCCATTTTTGCCAAGTTCGCTCGGATTAGCGATCCCAGATCGCCGCCGACACGGAAAACAACCCTCTTATCGGTCTCCCCAACCAGCACATCGTGGGCTTAACTTATGTGCCATGACCTCCCCCCGCTCCACCTATGGCGGCGGCTACTACTCCGCCTCCTTCCCGGACACCCCGATCTACGACTCGCTCGTCGCCGAGCGGGGCACCCCGCAGATCGCCCCGATCAGGGTCCCGGCCGCCTACGACAGCGCCATGGGCATGCAGCCCATGCAGCAGTCGCCCGGCATGCCCTCCCCCGGCGGCAACCTCCCCGCGCTGCCCTCCGCTCTCCCCGCCCTTCCCGCGGCGCCCTCGCCGCAGCCCCCGGCGTACGGCTACCCGCAGGCGCAGCAGGCCGCCCCGATGCAGCCGACCCCCACGGCCTACATCCCGCAGCAGGCCGGCGCCCCGCGCGGCTACCCCGGCGCGCAGCCCCAGCAGCCGCGCCCGGCGCCGGGCACCGGGTACGAGGCGATGCGCCCGGCCGCGCCCCGGCCGCCGCAGCAGCCGTACCAGGAGCAGCCGTACAACAACCAGCAGTACCGCGGCTACTGATCCCGTTCCGCTCTCCGTGAGGCGTCGTCTGGCAAGGTGACGGCATGGGGAACGTGACACTGCGATCGATTCACATCCACCCGGTCAAGGCATTCCGGAGCCTGACGCTCCCGGAGGCCGAGGTGGAGCCCTGGGGGCTGGCCGGTGACCGCCGGTGGGCGCTGATCGACGACGGGGGGAAGGTCGTCACCCAGCGCGAGCAGCCCCGCCTCTCGTGCGCCGTCGCCGAGCTGTCGCCCGGCGGCGGCATCCGTCTGTCGGCGGCCGGTCATCCGCCGCTGACGGTTCCCGTACCCCGTCCGGCCGGGACCATGCCGGTCACCTTGTTCGGCCGCAAGGTGGAGGCGGTCCCGGCCTCGGACGCCGCACACCACTGGTGTTCCGCCTACCTGGGGGCGCCGGTCCGCCTGGTCCATCTCGACGATCCGGCCACCCGCCGCCCCATCGACCCCGAGTTCGCCCTGCCTGGCGAGACGGTGAGTCTCGCCGACGGCTACCCCCTGCTGGTCACGACGCTCGCCTCGCTCGACGCGCTCAACTCGGCGCTGGCCGAGGGACCGCACGCGGAGGAGGGGCCCCTGCCGATGAACCGCTTCCGGCCCAACGTGGTCGTCGCCGGCACCGAGGCGTGGGACGAGGACGACTGGCGGGGGGTCTCCATCGGGGACGTCGACTTCCGGGTCGCCCGGCCCTGCGGGCGCTGCGTCGTGACCACCGTCGACCAGGGGACCGCCGTACGCGGCCGTGAGCCCCTGCACACACTGGCGCGGCTCCGCAGACGAGACGGGCGGCTGCTGTTCGGGCAGAACCTAGTCCCCCTGACGACCGGCACGATCCGGGTCGGCGACCCGGTGCGCGTCCACACCTGACCCGCCCTCACCGCCGGTCGGCTGTCCGGTCCCGGGAGCGGGGAACTCGGCTCCGGCCCCGGTCGTTGGGAGAACATGAGAAATCCGTGAGAGAAACCGCTTCGACGTGATGTCCTTCTCCCGTGCCCTCTTCACCGGGCCGGGGGATGAGCGGGGACGGCACGGGGCAGGACAGGGGGCATCGGAGGTAAGGGGGTGGGGGACGTGCACACCATCAGTGGTCTGTGGCGCTGGCGCGGCAATCCGCTGCGCCGCCCGACCGATGTGGCGGAGGCATGGGTGTGCCTCCTGGCACTGCTGCTGATCGTCGTGGCCATGCCCGTCGTCGGCACGGTGACCGGGTCCGCGGCACAGGACTCGCTGCGCCGTTCGGTGCGCGAGCAGCGGAACTCCCGTCACCTCGTCACCGCCACCGTGCTCCGCCCCCTCGCACAGCCTTCGCCCGAGGCCGATCCCGACACGGGCACGGCCCGCACCTCGCGCAGCCGGGTCGTGGCCGGCTGGACCGCGCCGGACGGCACCCGTCGGCAGGGCGCGGTGCAGGCGGACGTCAAGTCCCCCCGCGCGGGTGAGCACTTCCGGCTCTGGACGGACCCGAGCGGGCGAATAACGACCCGGCCGCTGGACCCCGCCACCGCGCGGGCGCACGCGGTGCTGGCCGGCTTCGGCGCCGCCGTGGTGGCGGCCGGCCTCGTCGAGAGCGCGCGGCGTCTCGTCGTGTGGCGCATGGTCCGCCGCCGGTACGCGAGTTGGGACCGGGCCTGGGACCGGGCGGGCCCGGACTGGGGCAAGGCGGGTACGGGCAGCTAGGGGCGGGTTTGGGCCCACCTTCCGGCTCTGGTCGGTCCGCCGCCCTTGCGCACGCTACGGTGGACCGGCCGACTCGCTTTCGGCATCGACCCGCGCGCGAGCGAGCCGAAGGCCGCGCCGGAGTCCGGAACACGCGCACACGCGAACGCCGTCAGCGGCGGTACGCGGTCGCCGTCCCGGCCCCGGCTGCGGAGCCCCTGAGGCGGACGAGCACAAGTACCACGAGGTGGGGGCACGGCAACGCCATGGCACAGGGCACGGTCCAGGTGACGCACACCGGCACATCGCGGTGGCGGCGCCGCACGGGTGAGTACGCGTCGCTCGCGGCCGCCCTGGAGGCCGCCTCCGACGGCGACGTCCTCACCATCGCCCCCGGCACCTACCGGGAGAACCTCGTCGTGCGCCGGGAGGTGACGCTGCGCGGCCCCGACAACGCGCCGGGCTCGGTGCGGATCGCGCCCGTGGACGGCGTACCGCTGACCGTGCGCGCCTCCGCCGTGGTGCAGGGACTGCACGTGGAGGGCCAGGACGGCGCCGCTCCGGCGCTGCTGGTCGAGGAGGGCACGCCCGAGCTGCTGGACGTGCGGATCGTGACCCGCTCCGCCTCCGGTATCGAGGTGCGCGGCGGGGCGCGTCCGACCGTGCGCCGCTGCACGGTGGACAACCCGGCCGGCATCGGCGTCCTCGTACTCGACGGCGGCGCCGGGGTGTTCGAGGAGTGCGAGGTCGTCTCGGCCGGGCAGGCGGGCGTCGCGGTGCGCGGCGGCGGGCACCCGCGGCTGGAGCGCTGCCGGGTGCACCACGCCTCGGGCACGGGCCTGAGCGCGACCGGGGAGAACTCCGCCCTGGAGGCGTTCGGTTGCGAGGTGTACGAGGTGCGGGGCGCCGGGGTGCAGATCACCCAGGGGGCCACCGCCCACCTCACCGACTGCGAGGTGCACCGCACTTCGGCGGACGGGGTCACGCTCGACACGGACGCGGTGCTGACGCTGGCCGACTGCCGCATCCACGACATCCCGGAGAACGCGGTCGACCTGCGCTCCCGTTCGGTGCTGACGCTGACCCGGACGACGGTGCGCCGGTTCGGGCGCAACGGTCTTTCGGTGTGGGACCCCGGCACCCGCGTGGACGCCAACCAGTGCGAGATCTTCGACAGCACCGGCGACTATCCGGCGGTGTGGGTGAGCGACGGCGCGACGGCGGTGCTGGACTCCTGCCGGGTGCACGACGTGCCGGACGCGCTGTTCGTGCTGGACCGGGGCTCCCGCGCGGACGTGGTGGACAGCGACCTCTCCCAGGTGCGCAACACGGCGGTCTCGGTGAGCGACGGGGCGACCGCGCAGCTCGACGACTGCCGCATCCGGGACGCGGCTACCGGCGCCTGGTTCCGCGACCACGGCAGCGGCGGCACGCTCAACAACTGCACGGTGGACGGCACCCAGACCGGCGTGATCGTCACCAAGGGCGCCGATCCGACGATCGAGCGCTGCGCGGTCGAGGACCCGGCCGAGGCGGGGTTCTACGTCTCCGCGGGCGGCCGGGGCAGCTTCGTCGACTGCCGGGTCACCGGCAGCGGCGGCTACGGCTTCCATGTGCTCGACGGCTGCCGCACGACGCTGCGCAAGTGCCGTACGGAGCGGTGTGCGCGCGGCGGTTACGAGTTCGCCGAGGCCGGGCCGGACACGGGTACGGGCGCGGGGCCGGTGGTGGAGGAGTGCACGAGCGACGAGAGCGGCGCGCTGCGGCCTCCGGCGGCGCAGGACACGGCGGTGCAGACGGTGCCCGCGTCCACCGGCGGGCTGCTCGGCGCGATCCCGGGGCAGCGGGCCGCCGCTCCGGAGCCCTCGGCGGCACCGCCCGTGCCGGAGCGGGAGACCCGCACGTCGAAGGCCGTGATGGGTGAACTCGACGCGCTGGTCGGCCTGGAGAGCGTCAAGCGCGAGGTGCGGGCGCTGACCGACATGATCGAGGTGGGCCGGCGCCGCCAGAAGGCGGGGCTCAAGGCGGCCTCGGTGAAGCGGCATCTGGTCTTCACCGGCTCCCCCGGCACAGGCAAGACGACGGTCGCCCGGCTGTACGGGGAGATCCTGGCCTCGCTCGGGGTGCTGGAGATAGGGCATCTGGTGGAGGTGTCCCGGGTCGACCTGGTGGGCGAGCACATCGGTTCCACCGCGATCCGCACCCAGGAAGCCTTCGAACGGGCGCGGGGCGGTGTGCTGTTCATCGACGAGGCGTACGCGCTGTCCCCGGAGGACGCCGGGCGTGACTTCGGCAAGGAGGCCATCGACACGCTGGTGAAGCTGATGGAGGACCACCGGGACGCGGTCGTGGTGATCGTGGCGGGCTACACGGCGGAGATGGAGCGCTTCCTGTCGGTCAACCCCGGTGTGGCGTCCCGTTTCTCGCGGACGATCACGTTCGGCGACTACGGCCCGGAGGAACTGCTGCGGATCGTGGAGCAGCAGGCCGACGAGCACGAGTACCGGCTGGCGCCGGGCACGGCGGAGGGGCTGCTGAAGTACTTCACGGTGCTCCCGAAGGGCCCGGCGTTCGGCAACGGCCGCACCGCGCGGCAGACGTTCGAGGCGATGGTGGAGCGGCATGCGAGCCGGGTCGCGCAGTTCGCCGACCCGAGCACCGACGACCTGACGCTGCTGTACGCGGAGGACCTGCCGGAACTGCCCTGAGCGGGCTTCATCCCTGGCCGGGTTCCGGGCGGGGTGCGGGCAGGTCGGGGTGGAGGCGGGCGAGCAGGCGGTCCCGCTCGCGGGTGAAGACGGGGTCCTCCTGGTAGTCGGAGTGGCCGAGGATCGGTGCGGGCAGCGGGTGTTCGGGGGTGCGGCCGTAGACGCGCGGGTCCGGCAGCGGCTCGTGGTCGACCTCGGGGCCGTGCCCGGCGGGCAGCCGTACCGGTCCGCCGATGGGGTCGGTGCGGCGGTGGAGGTTGCGCCAGCAGCCGATGTCGTGGTGCAGGGCGGCCAGCGCGGCAGGTCCGAAGTGGGCGGGGAACCAGCGCCCGTAGAGCCGCTCCAGCGGTGAGCCGTAGGTGAGCAGGGCGACGCGTTCGCGGACGGCGAGCGTGAGCTGCCAGGCCGCTGCGGCGGCCAGGACGCTGCCCTGCGAGTGGCCGGAGAGGACCAGACGGCCGCCGGTGCGCTCGGTCCAGGTCGCCGTGCGCCAGGTCAGGTCGGGCACGGCGCGCTCGGCGTAGCAGGGGGGCGCGAACGGGTGGGCGGCGCGCGGCCAGAAGGTGCCCACGTCCCACAGGATGCCTATGGTCCGGCGGGCCGAGGCGTCCTTGTAGGCGCGGCGTCCCCAGGCGACGAAGAGCAGGAAGCCGACGCCGATCAGCCAGGAGCCGAGTGCCTGGCAGGTCTCGGCGGCGATCCGGACGGTGTCGCCCGCGTTCCGTGCGGCCTGGGCGGGCGCGAGCCCGGTGGCGAGGGCGCCTACGACGGACCCCAGGCCGGCGACCAGGGTGGCGGCGGAGCCCACGGCGACGACCAGCGGGGCGCGGTCGGTGAGGGTGGCCATGGCGCGGACGCGGGCGATGTGCCGGGTGCGGGCGGGGTCCTCGGGCTCGCCGGGGTGCTCGGCGCGCACCCGGCGGCGCTCGGCGCGCGCGAGGCGGGCGGTACGCCGGGCCAGGACGGCGATGAGGACGAGGAGCACGGCGAGCACGGGCGGGATCGCGGACGCCTGCCAGGTGAGGGTGACGGGCGGCCCGGTGAGCGAGGCGCGGGTGCCGTCCAGCCAGTCGGCGACCCGCTGGGCGACCCCGCCGGAGGCGACCCCGCCGAGCGCGCAGGCCAGCAGGGCGACGGCCGGGCCGCCGAGGCCGCGCATCGCCGCGCGCGGGTCGGGCAGGCGGCGGTGCAGGCCGGCGGCGACGACGGCGAGGGCGACGACGAGGACGCCCTGCGCCAGCATGAGCGCGCCGAACGCCGGGTCGCCGGGCAGCCGTCCGCCGGAGTGCCAGCCCGGCCGGGACCAGCCCGCGTAGGCGACGGCGAGCAGCAGCAGGGCGACGGCGCCGAGGGGCAGGGCGCGCAGCAGGTGGCGGTCGAGCGTCTGGTCGAGCCGGCGTTCGCTGCGTCCGCGGCTGCACACCACCACGACGACGGCGCCGGCCCAGACGAGGATGCCGGAGCCGAGCAGGACGCCGAGGACGTGGAGGAGCGCGGAGCCGCCGGGGCGGTGGTCGAAGCGTGCGGTGGGCAGGGTGACGGCGGCGGCGACGGTGAGCAGGCCCGCGGCGGTGTGCGCCGCGCGGAGGCGGGCGCCGAGCCGGCGTCCGTACCAGAAGCCGGGGCGGGCCAGCGCGCTCTCGTCGGCGCCCGGTTCGGCGGTGGCGGCCAGCGGGCGGTGGGACTCGTAGGCGCTCCAGGTGCGGTGGGAGAGGTACCAGAGCAGCGCGGTGAGCAGGGTGGGGGCCAGGGCGGCGAGGGCGAGGCGGCGGCCGGGCCGGCTCCACCAGCCGTCGTCGGAGAGGGTGGGCGAGAGGAAGGCCAGCCAGGAGTGGCGGCCTGCGCAGGCGGGGGCCCCGGCGCACTGCCAGGCCACCAGGTCCAGCGCGACCTCGCAGGCGGCCGCGACCAGGAGCACCGTCAGGGTGAGCGCGGCCAGCCGGACGAGGAGGCCGTAGAGGCGGACCGGACGGCCGGGGCGCTCGGCGGCGGGGCGCATCCAGTGGGCGAGGTTGACCACCATGAACGGGAGCAGCAACAGCCACAGGGCGCGGGTGCCGTTGCCTGAGGTGAGGTTGCACCAGACGTACGCCTCGCGCACCGGGCCCCGGCCCGGGGGTTCGTCCAGCGTGGGAGGGGCGTCCCCGCCGGCGTCCGGGACGTCCTCGGCGCGGCGGAAGACGGCGGCGGTGTCGTCGCCGGTGACGCGGACCGTGCGCGGGTCGCCGAGCATCTCCTCCGGTGTGGTGCCGCCGACACCGTGCACGAGCAGTTCCAAGCCGCGTTCCGCCGTCGCGGCCGCCGGGACCGGAATGTCCGGCCGGGGTTCGGTGATGCGTTCTGGCGAATGTTCCACTTGTGGTCCGCACCCCCGTGTCACCTGAGGAGACTTAAGCCCGTGCGGGCTTCAGGTTCTCCGTTTCCCTTGTGACGTACACCCGCTGGAACCGCTTGTCACGGAATCTCCCCGATCCGGGTGACGACGGCCGCCATGGTGTCCGCACACATGTGCGCGCACCCTATGTGTGCGTGGTGACAGCCAGTGGCGCGGCCCATGGCGGCCCGTGACAAGATGAGAGGCCAGCGCATGTGGTGGGCCTGTGGAACGGCCGGGTCATCACCGCAGGTGCCAGGCGGCTCGGACAGGTGTGGCGAAAGGACCGGAGCGTACGTGAGCGAGAATCAGAACCTCCTCGCGGAGCAGCGCCGCGCCCTGATCGTGGACGAGGTCCGGCGCCGGGGCGGTGTCCGGGTCAATGAACTGACCCGCCAGCTCGGCGTTTCGGACATGACCGTGCGCCGCGATCTGGACGCGCTGGCCCGCCAGGGCGTGCTGGAGAAGGTGCACGGCGGCGCGGTCCCGGTGGTCGAGGCGAGCACGCACGAGCCGGGTTTCGAGGCCAAGTCGGGCCTGGAGCCGACGGCCAAGGAGGACATCGCGCGGGCGGCGGCGCGGCTGGTGGCTCCGGGCTCGGCGATCGCGCTGTCCGGCGGCACGACCACCTTCACACTGGCCCGGCAGTTGCTGGAGGTCCCCGATCTGACCGTGGTGACGAACTCGGTGCGGGTCGCGGACGTCTTCCACACCGCGCAGCGCACCTCGGGCCGGCGTCAGGGCGCGGCCACGGTGGTGCTGACCGGTGGGGTGCGCACCCCGTCCGACTCGCTGGTGGGTCCGGTGGCGGACCGGGCCATCGCCGCGCTCCACTTCGACCTGCTGTTCCTCGGGGTGCACGGGATATCGGCGGAGGCGGGGCTGTCCACGCCGAACCTGGCGGAGGCGGAGACCAACCGGCAGCTCGTGCGCTCGGCCCGCCGGGTCGTGGTGGTCGCCGACCACACCAAGTGGGGCACCGTGGGCCTCAGTTCGTTCGCCGCGCTGGACGAGGTGGACACGCTCGTCACGGACGGAGGGCTGCCCGCCGAGGCCCGCGAGGAGATCTCCGAGCGGCTGCGGCACCTGGTGGTGGCGGGCGAACCGGACGACGACGAGGAGCCCGAGGCCCCCGAAGAGGACTGAGGGTACGCCGGGAAGGACCTCAGTCCGGCCACACACCCGTGGCCAGCAGGGTCTCGATCGCGGCCGTGTACGGCCCGATGTCGAGGCTCTGCTCCTCCAGCCAGCTGTCCGAGTAGTACTTGTCGAGATAGCGGTCGCCGGGGTCGCACAGCAGGGTGACCACGCTGCCGTTGCGTCCCTCGGCCACCATCTCGGAGACGATCTTCAGCGCGCTCCACAGACCGGTGCCGGTCGAGCCGCCCGCCTTGCGGCCGAGTGCCCGCTCCAGCGCGCGTACGGCGGCCACGCTGGCGGCGTCCGGGACCTTCATCATGCGGTCGATCGCGCCGGGCACGAAGCTGGGCTCCATGCGGGGCCGTCCGATGCCCTCGATCCGGGAGCCGCAGTCGCAGGTGACATCGGGATCACCGGTCGTCCAGCCCTCGAAGAAACAGGAGTTCTCGGGGTCCGCCACACAGACACGGGTGTCGTGCTGGAGGTAGTGCACATAGCGCGCGAGGGTGGCGGAGGTGCCTCCGGTGCCGGCCGTGGCTACGATCCAGGCGGGCACCGGGAACCGCTCCAGCGCGAGCTGGCGGAAGATGGACTCGGCGATGTTGTTGTTGCCGCGCCAGTCGGTGGCGCGCTCGGCGTAGGTGAACTGGTCCATGAAGTGGCCGCCGGTCTCCGCCGCGAGCCGCGCGGACTCCGCGTACATGGTGCGGGGGTCGTCCACGAAGTGGCAGCGGCCGCCGTGGAACTCGATCAGGCGGCACTTCTCGGCGCTCGTGGTGCGCGGCATCACGGCGATGAACGGCACGCCGATCAGGGACGCGAAGTACGCCTCGGAGACGGCGGTCGAGCCGCTGGACGCCTCGATCACCGGGCGGCCGGGGCGGACCCAGCCGTTGCACAGGCCGTAGAGGAAGAGGGAGCGGGCGAGGCGGTGCTTGAGGCTGCCGGTCGGGTGGGTCGACTCGTCCTTGAGGTACAGGTCGATGCCCCATTCCTCGGGCAGGGGGAAGCGCAGCAGATGCGTGTCGGCCGAGCGGTTGGCGTCGGCCTGGACCTTGCGTACGGCCTCTTTCAGCCAGTCCCGGTAGGCCGCGTCACTGCGGTCGACATCGAGGGTGGCGCCGGTCCGGGCCGGTGGGGTGGTGCTCACGGCGGGGCTCCTTACGCTGGGCGCCGACGACGCCCAGCGCGGTCGGCAGCCCGATCATAGGCACCAGTCGCACCGCTTCTCACCTGCATCAACGCTTCTTTGAGCCACCCAAAGGCAGCCTGGGGCACATCCGTGCGAGGGGGCGCGGGGGCGCATTGGCGCGAGTACCGCGGCGCCACGTGCGCCCCGTCCGCGCGCACTGGTGCTCCCGTCCGCGCCGGGGCAGACTGCACCGCGTGGACCGGCCGCCGCACCGGGGGGCCGGTGGGCCGGGACGCGTGAGGGGCGGTGCAGGGATGGCGGAGCCGGAGTTCACGGCGAGGGGCGTGCGCATCGGCAAGGGAATGCGCTCGCTGACGCGGGCCGGGCGGGTCCGGATCAGCGACGGCAGGCTGGAGCTGCTCACCAGCGAGGGCAGCGAGATCGACAGCGCGCCGGTGCGGACCGTACGGGCCTCCAAGCCGTGGTTCGCCACGGACGACCGGGCACAGGCCGATGTGAACGGCCACCGCTACCAGCTCACGCTCACCGAACGTGACTCCGCTCCGGGTGAGCCGGGCCCGCCTGCCGGGCGGCGGTTCATCGAAGCGGTGCGCCGGGCCGCCGGGCGGGGTGGCTGACCTGCGGGCCACCGTGGCGAGTTGCGGGAGGGCGGGCACTGCGGCACGCTGATCTCACGTCACTCTGGGTTTACCGGAGGTAACGCTGCGGACCAGCCCCGTCGGCCTGAACGGCAGGCGGCCACAGGGACGCCGACGTCCTCCCGGATTTCCGTTGTTCTCCGTGTTCCTCCGGTTCGTCCGGACCTCACATCGGGGAGTCGCAGCCGTGATCAGTTACCCGAACAGGCACTGCACGGTGGAGCTCCAAGCCCTGCCGTCGCGGATCGGCCAGGTCCGCAGAATCGTATCTGCGCAACTGCGCTACTGGCATCTGGACCCGTTGATAGACCGGGCCGCGCTCGGTGTGACCGAGCTGCTGAGCAACGTCCACCGACATGCCCGGCCCGACAAGTCGTGCACCGTGGAGCTGGAGTTCCGGTCCGACCGGCTCACCGTCTCGGTCCGCGACCGCGATCCACGTCTTCCCCTGGTGGCCGACGCCACCGAGGGCGCGGACGGAACCCCGCTGGCCACATGCGGACGGGGCCTGGTCATGGTGGCCGCCGTCAGCGAGAGCTGGGGGGCCAGGCCGGACGGCGAGGACGGCAAGGTCGTGTGGTTCGCGCTGTCCGCGACCGCCGCCCCGGCCCCGCTCCCCCCGGCGCCGAAGCCGGTCCGTACGACGGAACAGCGCCCCGCACCCCCTCCTCTCACCGTCCAGCCACCGGCGCGCGCGCCCGAGCCGGTCGTGGTCCACGCACCGGCGCCCGAGCCCGCGGTGGCCCATGGTCCGGCCCGGACTCCCGAGCCCGCCGTGGCCCACTCCCCGGCCGGCGCACCGGCCCCGGAACCCGCCCTGACCCACGCGGCACCCGCACCCGTGGCCCCGGAGCCCGCCGTGGCGCACGCCGCGCCCGAGCCGGCGGTGGTGGCGGCTGCCGCTCCCGCACCGTCGGCCGTACCCGGCTGACGAGCGGCACGACGTGTCCGGTACCGCGCCCAGGCGTGATACCGGGCAGTGCCGCACTACACCTCGAAGAACCGCCCCGCCGCCAACTGCAGATACGACGCCACCGGCCCTTGCAGCGAACGAAGTTCGGACTGCGAGCCGACCAACTCCACCCGGTCGAACTCGGGATTCGCGCCCGACGCGGTATCGGCGCTCGCCGATTCCGCGTGCCGCTCGCGCAGTTCGCGCGCGGGGCGCGGCGGGGCGGTGAAGAGAAGACCCACACCGCCTCGGGAGTCACGGACCACCGGTCCCGGTACGAGGTCGTCGGCGGGGGTGTCGGAGCCGGTCTCCTCGGCCAGTTCACGGGCCGCGTGCCGCCGTAGCACGTCGAGATCCAACGCGGCTCCCTCGACCGGGGGTTCGAGGGTTCCACCGGGTGGCTGCCAGCGGCCGGGAGCCGAGGTGGTGGGCGACATCCTGCCCACCAGCAGGCGCCCGTCGCCGTCGGGTTGGAGCACCGCCACGAACAGCCCTGACACGGCGGGCGCGTCCGGGATCCCCCGGAGGTAGCGACAGCGGTACGTCAGCCGCGTCCAGGACACCGACAGGCCACCGGCGTCGTCGCGTCCGAGTCCGGTGAGCGCGGCGACCGGGCCGTCGAACAGAGCCGGGTTGGCGCGTACGGCCGCCGCCCAGCGCCGGTCCATCGCCGTCCGCTGCCCGGTGGTGAGGGCGGGCGGGGGCGTCTCCTCGAAGCGGAGGCGGGGGACGTCCCACAGCTCGGCCGGGGCGGACGTCACCGCAGGGCCGCGAGCGGGTCGTCGAGGACCGGCTGCCAGGCGAGTTCGGCCGCGCCGACCAGGCTGTCGTGGTCCAGGGTGCAGGGCAGGATCGGGACGCTCCCGCTCTGGCCCCAAAGGCTGCGCTCGGCGACGACGGCCCGCAGGCGCTCGGGGTCGGCGGCGAGCAGACCCCGGTGCAGTCCGCCCAGGATGATGCGGTCGGGGTTGAGGATGTTGACCAGCCCGGCCAGCCCCAGACCGAGCCGGTCGATCAGGGTCTCGGCGGCGGCGCGTACGGCGGGCTCGGCGTACCGGGTGCGCAGCAGGGTGTCGGCTTGGTCGAGGAGGGACACCTCGGGGCCGGGTTCGAGCCCCGCCTCCATGAGGAGGGCCAGCGGGTCGGCCTCGACGTCCAGACAGCCCCGGCTGCCGCAGTGGCAGACGCGGCCCTCGGGGTTGACGGTGAGGTGGCCGACCTCCAGGGCGAGTCCCGAACTGCCGGTGTGCAGGCGGCCGTCGAGCACCAGCGCGCCGCCGACGCCCCGGTGGCCGGTGGCCACGCACAGCAGGTGCCGGGCGCCCCGGCCCGCGCCGTGCCGGTGTTCGGCGAGGGCGGCGAGGTTGATGTCGTTGCCCGCGAAGGCGGGGCCGGTGATCCCGGCGGCCTCGACGAGGCCGGTGAAGATGCGGCGGACCGGTTCGCCGGCGGGCCAGGCCAGGTGCAGCGGGTTGAGGGCGAGTCCCTCGGGTTCGGCGACGGCGGAGGGCACGGCGAGCCCGGCGCCCACGCAGCGGCGGCCCGTGGCCCGCAGCAGGTCGGCGCCCGCCTCGACCACCGCGCCCAGCACCTTGGCCGGGTCGGCGTCGACGGTCTCGCAGCCGGGCGTGGTCGCCACGATCCGCCCGCCGAGCCCGACCAGGGCGGCCCGGAAGCCGTCCGTGTGGATCTGCGCGGCCAGCGCCACGGGGCCGTTCTCGGCGACCTCCAGGCGGTGCGAGGGGCGCCCCTGGGAACCGGCGGGGGCGCTGGGGCGGGCGTCGACCCGGATGAGGCCGAGCGCCTCCAGTTCGGCGGCGACGGCACCGGCGGTGGCGCGGGTGACGCCGAGTTCGGCGGTGAGTACGGCACGGGTGGGGGCGCGCCCGGTGTGCACCAGCTCCAGCGCGGGGCCGAGGGCACCGCGCCCCCGGTCCAGCCGCGCCCGTGAGATGGGTCCTGCCCCCGGCTTCCGGGGGTCCGCCATGCCGCTCATGGGGGCGAGTCTCGCATGATCCGCCCCGGTCGTGGCCTGTCCCGTGACCGATTTGACATGCTCAGCG
The DNA here is from genome assembly GCF_022846655.1 of Streptomyces seoulensis. Taxonomy (NCBI): domain Bacteria; kingdom Bacillati; phylum Actinomycetota; class Actinomycetes; order Kitasatosporales; family Streptomycetaceae; genus Streptomyces; species Streptomyces seoulensis. Next base: position 2,831,206 of record NZ_AP025667.1, on the reverse strand, counting down.
GGCGGGGGCCGTCAGACCGCTCACCCGTAGGGTGATGTTGAGCCGTCCGGTCAGGCCCAGCTCGGGCGGTGCGGTGCCGGGGAGCACGCGCGGGACGCCGTGGAAGGCGAGGCGGGAGGGGCCGCCGAAGACGAAGAGGTCGCCGCTGCGCAGCTCCACGTCCGTGTAGGGACGGGTGCGGGTCTCGGTGTTGCCGAAGCGGAACACGCAGGTGTCGCCCAGGCTCAGGGAGACCACCGGGGCGTCGGAGCGTTCGTCGCCGTCGCGGTGCATGCCCATGCGGGCGTCGCCGTCGTAGAAGTTGATCAGGGCGATGTCGTAGGGGTCGCCGGGGACCGCCGCCGGGCCGAGGGCGTCGGCGACCGCGCGCCGGGCCAGCTCGTCCAGCCAGGCCGGGAAGGGCTTCACGGGCGTGTCGTCACCGTCGACGACGGTGCGGGCGTAGGCGTACGGGTACCAGTGCCAGCCGAGGCAGACCTGCCGGGCGGTCATGGTGCCGCCGCCGGGGGTGCGGACGGTACGCAGTCCGGCCGGCGGGCGGGCCCACTCCCGGCATGCGGTGAGCAGCGCGCGCTGCCGCTCCGTGTCCAGCCAGTGCGGGACGTGCACGGCGCCCGGAGCGGCTTCGGCCCGCTCCCGCGGGAAGAGTTCCACGTCCATGCGCCCCATCCTGCCCCAGGGGCGGCCGACGGGTCCTGATCTGGGGCTCGGCTAGCCTGGGGGGCGATGAACGACCGCATGACGACTCCGTGGGGCGAGACCGAACTGTCCCGTTTCCCCGACGATCCTCGCGACCGGCTGCGTGCCTGGGACGCCTCCGACGCGTATCTGCTGCGGCATCTTGCCGAGGAAGGGGTGGATCTGTCGGGCGAGGTCGTGGTGCTCGGCGACCGCTGGGGCTCGCTGGCGACGGCCCTCGCCGCGCACCGGCCGACGCAGATCACCGACTCCTTCCTGAGCCAGGAGGCCACGCGGGCGAACCTCGCGCGGGCCGGCGTCGGTCCCGGCGCCGTCCGGCTGCTGACCACGCAGGACCCGGTGCCGGAGCGGGTGGACGTGCTGCTCGTGCGCGTGCCCAAGAGCCTGGCGCTGCTGGAGGACCAGTTGCTGCGGCTGGCGCCCGCCCTGCACGCGGGGACGGTGGTGATCGGCACCGGCATGGTGAAGGAGATCCACACCTCCACGCTCAAGCTGTTCGAGCGGATCCTCGGGCCGACCCGCACCTCGCTGGCGCAGCAGAAGGCACGGCTGATCTTCTGCACGCCGGACCCCGCGCTCGCCCGGCCGAAGAATCCCTGGCCGTACGGGTACACCCTGCCGGACGGGGTCGGGGTGGCGTCGGGGCGGCCGGTGGTCAACCACGCGGGCGTCTTCTGCGCCGACCGGCTGGACATCGGCACCCGGTTCTTCCTCCAGCACCTGCCGGAGGGCCCGCGCGGGCGCCGGGTGGTGGACCTCGGCTGCGGCAACGGTGTGGTGGGCACGGCGGTGGCGCTGGCCGACCCGGAGGCCGAGGTGCTGTTCGTGGACGAGTCGTTCCAGGCCGTCGCCTCGGCGGAGGCCACGTACAAGGCGAACGGGGTGCCGGGGCACGCGGAGTTCCGGGTCGGGGACGGGCTGGCCGGAGTGGCGCCCGGCAGCGTGGACCTGGTGCTGAACAACCCGCCCTTCCACTCGCACCAGGCGACGAGCGACGCGACGTCGTGGCGGATGTTCACCGGCGCCGAGCAGGCTCTCAGGCCGGGCGGCGAGCTGTGGGTGATCGGCAACCGCCACCTGGGCTACCACGTGAAGCTGAAGCGGCTGTTCGGGAACTGCGAACTGGTGGCGAGCGAACCGAAGTTCGTGGTGCTGAAGGCGGTCAAGAAGGGCTGACGCCCGCACGCCCGAGTACGCGGACGATCCGGGCCACCTCGTCGGCCATGGCCGTCCGGCCGTCGGCGAGGTAGGTGCGGGGGTCGACGGTCTCGGGCTGCCGGCCGAGGTGGGCGCGGACGGCTCGGGTGAGGGCCGTGTTGAGCGCGGTGCCGACGTTGACCTTGCCGATGCCGCCCTCGACCGCCCTGACCAGCTCGTCGTCCGGCACGCCCGAGGAACCGTGCAGCACCAGGGGTACGGCCAGTCCGGCGGAGAGCCGCTTGAGCAGGGCGTGGTCCAGGCTTGCGGTGCGGGTGGTCATGGCATGGGCGCTGCCTACGGCGACGGCGAGCGCGTCGACGCCGGTCCGCGCGACGAAGTCCCTCGCCTGGGCGGGGTCGGTACGGGCGCCGGGGGCGTGGGCGTCCAGCGGGGGCCTGCCGCCCTTGCCGCCTATCTGGCCCAACTCCGCCTCGATCCACAGCCCTTGGGCGTGCGCCCAGTCGGCGGCCGCCTGGGTGGCGGTGAGGTTCTCGGCGTAGGGCAGGCGGGCGGCGTCGTACATCACCGAGCTGAAGCCTGCGTCGGGGGCCTGGCGCAGGAGGGCGTCGCTCTGGACGTGGTCGAGGTGCAACGCCACGGGTACGGCTGCCTGTTCGGCGGCGGAGACGGCCGCGCGAGCGAGGGGCCGGAGGTGACCGCATCTGAACTTGACCGCGTTCTCGCTCACTTGGAGGACGACGGGCGCTCCGGCCGCCTCGGCTCCGGCGACGACGGCCTCGACGTGTTCGAGGGTGATGATGTTGAACGCGGCCACGGCGGTGCGGAGTCGGGCGGCTCGGGTGATCAGTTCACCGGTGGTGGTGAGGGGCACGGCGGCTTGTCCCTTCCGCGTCAGGGGGTGAGGATCACCGAGCGGGTGAGGTGGCGGGGCCGGTCGGGGTCGAGTCCACGGGCTGCGGCCACGGCGACGGCAAGGCGCTGGACGCGGACCAGTTCGGCGAGCGGGTCGAGGCCGCCCTCGATCCACGACGCGCCGGTGGCGCGCACCTGTTCGGCGAGCCTTTCGGGGGCCGTGCCCAACATCCAGGTGGCGGTGTCCCCGGTGCTGATGCTGATCGGGCCGTGCCGGTATTCCATCGCCGGGTACGCCTCGGTCCAGGACAGGGACGCCTCGCGCATCTTCAGCGCCGCCTCGTTCGCCAGTCCTACGGTCCAGCCTCGGCCGAGGAAGGTGAACTCCCGTCGCTCCACGAGCCCTTCGGGCAGCGGAGTGGTGAGGGCCGCGCGGGCGTCGGTGACGGCGGCCGGGGTGTGCAGCCCCAGGTGGGCGCGGAGCAGGGTGAGGGCGGTGGTGGCGAACCGGGTCTGGACGACGGAGCGTTCGTCGGCGTGGTCGAGGACCACGAGATCGTCGGCGGCATCCCTGACGGGCGTCCCGGGGTCGGCGGTGATCGCGGTGGTCCGTGCCGTGCCCTTCAACCGGGCCAGCAGGTCGAGCACTTCGGTGGTGGTGCCGGAGCGGGTGAGGGCGACGACCCGGTCGTAGGACCGGCCGCGCGGGAACTCCGAAGCCGCGAAGGCGTCCGTCTCCCCCTGTCCCGCGTCCTCGCGCAGCGCGGCCACGGCCTGCGCCATGAAGTACGAGGTCCCGCAGCCGACGACCGCGACCCGCTCCCCCGGCACCGGCAGGGCCGCGCGATGCGGGCCCGCCTCCTTTACCGCCCGCTCCCAGCACTCGGGCTGGCTTCTCAGCTCGTCCTCGACATGGCTCATGCCACACCCTCCCCTGGCTGATCGTTCATGCAAGATACTGCCGACTTTCGAGCACTATCAAGCATCTGGACGCGAATCGTAGTGCGTTAGGGTCGCCGGGAGATCACAGGAACGGAGACGCCGGATGGCGCGGGACACCCGTTGGCAGGCACTGCTCGAACTCCTCGCACAGCGGGGCCGGCTGGAGGTGGAGGAGGCGGCTGCGGAGCTGGCGGTGTCGGCGGCGACCATCCGCCGCGATCTCGACGGGCTCGCCGAGCAGCGGATGCTGGTGCGCACCCGGGGCGGCGCGGTGGCGCACGGGGTGTCGTACGAACTGCCGCTGCGCTACAAGACGGCCCGGCACGCCTCCGAGAAGCAGCGGATCGCGGCGGCGGTCGCCGATCTGGTGGCGCCGGGCGAGGCGGTGGGACTGACCGGTGGCACCACGACCACGGAGGTGGCCCGCGCGCTGGCCGTCCGTGCCGACCTGGCCGCCGGCTCCCCCGCGCTGACCGTGGTCACCAACGCGCTCAACATCGCGGGCGAGCTCGCCGTGCGGCCCCAGTTCAAGATCGTGGTGACCGGCGGGGTCGCGCGCCCGCAGTCGTTCGAGCTGGTCGGCCCGCTCGCGGACGGTGTGCTCGGCGCGGTCACGCTGGACGTGGCGGTGCTCGGGGTGGGCGCCTTCGACCCGGTGCACGGAGCGGCGGCGCACGACGAGTCGGAGGCGGCAGTCAACCGGCTCCTGTGCGAGCGCGCGGAGCGCGTGGTGGTCGCGGCCGACTCCAGCAAGCTGGAGCGGCGGGCGTTCGCCCGGATCTGCGGCCCGGAACCGGTGGACACGCTGGTGACGGACGGCGCGGTACCGCCTGAGACGGTCCGCCGGTTCGAGGAGGCGGGCGTCCGGGTGCTCACCGTCTGAGCCCGCCCCGGTCAGGCGGCGGGCAGGCCCACGCTTTCGCCGAGCCGGACGGCGGCGTGCCGGAAGAAGCGCTCACGGTCCTCCACCACCCGCGTGAACTGCCCGAACACCTCGAACCCGACCAGCCCGAACAGCTCGGCCCAGGCCGCGACCATGGCGGGCGCGGCCTCGGGCGGCAGTCCGGGGGCGAGGTCGGCCGCCATCCGCTCGGCTTCGGGGCGCAGTTCGGCGGAGAGTGACAACCCGGTGAGGCCGGGACCCTCGTGGACGTCGCGGACGACCCCGATGAGCAGCAGTGCCACGCGCGCGGCGGACGGGATGGTGGTGGCGGGCGCGGCGTAGCCCGGTACGGGTGAGCCGTAGATGAGCGCGTACTCGTGCGGGTGGGCGAGCGCCCAGACACGCACCGCTTCGCACACGGCCGTCCAGCGGCGCGTGAAGTCCGCCTCGGGGACGTCCTGGTGGGCCCTCTCGGCCGCCTCGCCGAGGGAGTCGTAGGCGTCGATGATCAGCGCGGTCAGCAGGTCGTCGCGGCTCGGGAAATACCGGTACAGCGCGGACGACACCATGCCCAGCTCGCGGGCGACGGCGCGCAGCGAGAGCTTGGCGGCACCCTCGGCGGCGAGCTGCCTGCGGGCCTCGTCCTTGATGGCCGCGGTGACCTCGGTCCTGGCCCGCGCGCGGGCGCCCTCTGCGGTGCTCATGCGGGCCAGTGTGCCATGCATCGGAGCAGTGCACACAAAGCAGAGCACTGCTCTTGCGCGAGAGCACCGATCTCGGCACACTGGAACCCGAAGCGAGAGCACCGCTCTCCCGGATCACTGGGGGTCGTCATGTCGTCGTCCGCGCCGTATTACCTGAAGGCGGGCCCGCTGGGCACGTGGTTCAACGGGCTCGTCGGCAAGCTCGCGCGCCTCGGGGTCAGCCTCGCGGGCAGCGCGGAGCTGTCGGTACGCGGCCGCAAGAGCGGCGAGATGCAGCGCATCCCGGTCAACCCGCACACCTATGAGGGCGCGCAGTACCTGGTCTCGGCGCGCGGCCACTCCCAGTGGGTGCGCAACATGCGGGCGGCGAACGGCGGCGAGCTGCGGGTCGGCCGCAGGGTGCGCGCGTTCACCGCGGTGGAGCTTCCCGACGACGAGAAGCTCCCGGTCCTGCGGACCTACCTGGAGCGCTGGGGCTGGCAGGTCGACAAGTTCTTCGCCGGGGTGACCGCGAGTTCCTCCGACACGGAGATCCTCGCGGCCGCCTCCGACCACCCGGTGTTCCGGATCACCGTCGCGGACCGACGGTGATCACCGTCATGGACTGACGGTGTCCCCCTGCTCGGGCTGCTCCGGCTGCTCCGCCTGGACCTCCGGCGCGGTACGCCCCCGGTCCAGCGCGGCCAGCGTGCGCTGGGCGAGCGGCCGGGACCTGACCATCTCGCCGAGCGTCGTCGCGCCGGTGGTGATGTCCCGGAACGCCTTCCACGCGGGCCGGAATCCGGTGATCCCGGCGTGGAAGACACCGGGGCGGCGCTCGAAGGCGGCCAGCAGCCGCTTGCCGACGCTCATCTCCACCCCGAGCCCCGCCTTGATGGCGAAGGCGTAGTTCAGGGCCTGCCTGCGGGTGTCGACGGCGTCGTGGGCCTCGGCGATCCGCACCGCCCACTCCCCCGCGAGGCGCCCGGAGCGCAGCGCGAAGGAGATGCCCTCACGGGTCCACGGCTCCAGCAGTCCGGCCGCGTCGCCGCAGACCAGCACCCGGCCGCGGGAGAGCGGGGAGTCCTCGGCGCGGCAGCGGGTCAAGTGCCCCGACGAGATGCTCGGTTCGAAGCCGGCGAGGCCCAGCCGGGCGATGAAGTCCTCCAGGTACCGCTTGGTGGCGGCGCCTTCACCGCGCGCGGAGATGACCCCGACCGTGAGTGTGTCGCCCTTGGGGAAGACCCAGCCGTAACTGCCCGGCAGCGGGCCCCAGTCGATGAGGACGCGTCCCTTCCAGTCCTCGGCGACGGTGTCCGGCACCGGGATCTCGGCCTCGAGACCGAGGTCGACCTGGTCCAGCTTGACCCCGACATGGGCCCCTATGCGGCTGGCGCTGCCGTCGGCGCCGACGACCGCGTGGGCCAGTACCGTCTCGCCGCCCTGGAGGACCACGGCGACGGTGCGCCGGTCGGGGACCGCCGAGCCGTGCTGCTCCACGCGCTGCACGGTCACGCCGGTGCGCAGCTCGGCGCCCGCCTTCTGCGCGTGCTCCACCAGCCGCTGGTCGAACTCGGGCCGGTTGATCAGCCCGAACAGCATCTGCCGGGAGCGCCGGGTCCGGTTGAATCGGCCGTTGTGGGAGAAGGTCACCGCGTGTACCCGGTCCCGGAAGGGGAGTTCGAAGCCGGGCGGGAGCGCGTCGCGGGAGGGGCCGATGATGCCGCCGCCGCACGTCTTGTAGCGCGGCAGTTCCGCCTTCTCCAGCATCAGCACCCGGCGGCCCGCGACGGCCGCCGCATAGGCGGCCGATGCGCCCGCGGGTCCCGCGCCGACCACGACGACGTCCCAGACCCGCCGCTCATCCTCCGCCGAAGTGTTCTCGCCGCTCACGATGGTCTACCGCTCCGATCAAGCCGCTGCCGCTCCCCCGGTGCACGATGCCACGGGGCGGGGGACCCCCATCTCCCACGCATCCTACGGCCGGTACCCGGCTCGGGCCGCTGTGGGAGGATCGGTGTATTCCAGCAGTTCAACGTCGTAGCCCACGAGGAGCCGTGCCCATGTCGTCGAATCCGGTCGCCGAGACCGTCGCCTCGCTGATGCCCCGCGCCAAGGCGGAGCTCACCGAGCTGGTCGCCTTCAAGTCGGTGGCGGACTTCGAGCAGTTCCCGAGGAGCGAGAGCGAGGGCGCCGCGAACTGGATCGTCGACGCGCTCACCGCCGAGGGCTTCACCGACGTGGCACTCCTGGACACCCCGGACGGCACCCAGTCGGTGTACGGCTACCTGCCCGGCCCCGAGGGCGCGAAGACCGTCCTGCTCTACGCCCACTACGACGTGCAGCCGCCGCTGGACGAGGCCGGCTGGACCACTCCCCCCTTCGAGCTGACCGAGCGCGACGGCCGCTGGTACGGGCGCGGCGCGGCCGACTGCAAGGGCGGCCTGATCATGCACCTGCTGGCGCTGCGCGCGCTCAAGGCGAACGGCGGGGTGCCGGTCAACGTCAAGGTCATCGCCGAGGGCTCCGAGGAGCAGGGCACGGGCGGCCTGGAGCGGTACGCGGAAGCGCACCCGGAGCTGCTGACGGCGGACACCATCGTGATCGGCGACACGGGCAACTTCCGGGTGGGCCTGCCGACGGCGACCACCACCCTGCGGGGCATGACGATGCTCCGGGTCCAGGTCGACACCCTGGCCGGGAACCTGCACTCGGGCCAGTTCGGCGGCGCCGCCCCGGACGCGCTCGCCGCGCTGATCCGCCTCCTGGACTCGCTGCGCGCCGAGGACGGTTCGACCACCGTGGACGGCCTCGCGGCCGACGCCCGCTGGGAGGGTCTCGAGTACGGCGAGGAGCAGTTCCGCTCGGACGCCAAGGTGCTGGACGGCGTCGGGCTGATCGGTGACGGCGCGGTGGCCGACCGGCTGTGGGCGCGTCCCGCGGTGACGGTCATCGGCATCGACTGCCCGCCGGTCGTGGGCGCCACCCCGTCCGTGCAGTCCAGCGCCCGCGCGCAGATCAGCCTCCGGGTGCCGCCGGGCGTGGACGCCGCCGAGGCGACCAAGCTGCTCGTCGCCCACCTGGAGGCCCACACGCCGTGGGGCGCGCGGGTGAGCACCGAGCAGATCGGCCAGGGCCAGCCGTTCCGCGCCGACACCACGAGCCCCGCCTACCAGGCGATGGCCGACGCGATGGCCGTCGCCTACCCCGGCGAGACCATGCAGTACGCGGGCCAGGGCGGCTCGATCCCCCTGTGCAACACCCTCGCCGCTCTCTACCCCGAGGCCGAGATCCTGCTCATCGGCCTGAGCGAGCCGGAGGCCCAGATCCACGCGGTCAACGAGAGCGTCTCCCCCGAGGAGTTGGAGCGCCTCTCGGTGGCGGAGGCCCTCTTCCTGGGCAACTACGCGGCGAACTGACCTAGTTGGCGATGGCGCGCCCGCGCACGGGGGTGGGCGCGCCATCGTCTGCCAGACCTCAGCCGACCGGGATGCCCGCCTCCAGATACAGCGCCGCGCCGCGTTCGCGGGCTCTGAGGGCCCAGCGGAGGCGTTCGTAGCGGACCGGGGGGAGCATGGTGGCGGCCTCGCGTTCGGTGGCGAAGCGCCAGGCGCGCAGCTCCGGGCCGGGCAGGAGCACTCGGGCCGCTTCGTCGGGGGCGAGGCGGCCGCCGTCGAAGAGGAGGCGGAGTCCGCCGTAGCCGGGCGGGTCGGGGCGCTCCCAGTCGACCACGAGCAGCCGGGGCACCTCCCGGAGCCGTATCCCGACCTCCTCGGCGACCTCCCGCATCCCGGCGCGGGCCGGGGCCTCCCCTCGCTCGACCACCCCGCCGGGGAACTCCCACCCCGGCTTGTAGGTCGGGTCGACCAGCAGCACCCGGTCCTCCGCGTCGAAGAGCAGCACCCCGGCGGCCAGGGTCTCGCCGGCCGGTTCGGGGGTCTGCACGATCTCGCAGGGCCGGGCGGCACCGCCGCCCACGGCCTCGGTGATGCGGACGGCGCTCTGGTACGGGGTGAGAGGGCCGGTGTCGACCGGGTACGCGTCGGCGGTGAGCCAGGAGGCGAGGGCGGCGCGGTAGGGCTCGATGTGGTCGTACGCCCACTGCCGTACACGTATTTCGGCGTCGGGCACGTCCGGCGGGAGCTCCCGTTCGGCTATGCGCTGGCGCAAAATCGTTTCGGCCGGGGCGAGCAGCAGATGGCGTACGGAGATCCGGCGGGCGGCGAGACCGCCGAAGATCTCGTCGCGGTACTCCTGGCGCAGCAGGGTCATGGGGACCACCAGGGTCCCGCCCAGCTCGGCGAGCATCGCGGCCGCGGTGTCGATCACCAGCCGGCGCCAGATCGGCAGGTCCTGGAAGTCGTCGACCTCGGCGAGGCGCTTGGCCGGAAGCATGCGCGAGAGCGCCGCGCCGATCAGCTCGGGGTCGAAGAGCGTGCTGTTCGGGATCAGTTCGATCAGTTCCCGTGCGGTGGTGGTCTTGCCCGCACCGAACGCGCCGTTGATCCAGACGACGGTCACGGTTCCCCCTCTTCTGTTGGCCCCCTGGGGCTTGCCCGTTCCACCCTGCCACGGAAACCACGCGCAGTTGAGGGCGCACAGGCGGGTGCCGGGGCCCCTGGGGCAGGGGTCCCGGCACCGCGTGGACGGTCGCTTCCGGCCGTTACTGGCCGAGCGCGCCCTCGTCCACGTCGAAGCTGTCCTGGCTCACGATGTGGTCGACGGTGCTCAGGGTGTCGTCCACCTTGAGGTCGCTCAGGCCGGCGTTCTCCGCGGCGTGGGACGGGGTGAGGGCGGCCACCACGAATCCGGTGGCGAGGCTGGCGATGGCGAGCATGCTGCGCTTCTTCATGCCGTGATCAACTGCCGGACCGGCCGGAGGGTCACGCTGGACGAATTCCGGCCAGCCGAACCAACAGGATCGAACGCATGCGTCCCACCTCTTCCAACAGACTCGGACACGTCCTACCGTAATCGCGCACCGGTGCCCGCCCCTGTCCACCGCGAGCCGGAGGAACGTCGACCATGCGTCACCCTCACCCCCGCACGTCTCGCAAGCACCGCACCAGAACCGCCGCCACACTCCTGGCGGCCCTGCTGAGCGCGGGCGGTCTCGCCGCCCCGGCGGCCACCGCCGCGCCTCCCCGAGCCCCTGCCGAGGGGCAGGCCCTCACCCCGCCCATGGGGTTCAACAACTGGAACTCCACGCACTGCCGCGCCGAGTTCGACGAGGACATGGTCAAGGGCATCGCCGACCTCTTCGTGTCCGAGGGGCTCAAGGACGCCGGGTACCAGTACGTCAACCTCGACGACTGCTGGGCGCTCCCCCAGCGGGACGCCGACGGCAAGCTGGTGCCGGACCCCGCCCGCTTCCCGCACGGCATCTCGGCGGTCGCGGACTACGTCCACGCCAAGGGTCTCAAGCTCGGCATCTACACCAGCGCCGGGACCAAGACCTGCGACAACACCGGCTTCCCCGGCGCGCTCGGCCACGAGGAGAGCGACGCCCGGCAGTTCGCCGACTGGGGCGTGGACTACCTGAAGTACGACAACTGCAACAACCAGGGTGTCGACGCCCGGCAGCGCTACCGTGCCATGCGCGACGCCCTGAAGGCCACCGGACGCCCCATCGTCTACAGCATCTGCGAATGGGGCGAGAACAAGCCCTGGGAGTGGGCCTCCGACGTCGGCCAGCTCTGGCGCACCACCGGGGACATCAGCGACAACTGGGGCTCGATGCTCTCCATCCTCAAGCAGAACCTGCCGCTGGCCCCGTACGCCGGTCCCGGTCACTGGAACGACCCCGACATGCTGGAGGTCGGCAACGGCGGGATGACGGACACCGAGTACCGTTCCCACTTCTCGCTCTGGGCGGTCATGGCCGCCCCGCTGCTCATCGGCACCGACCTGCGCACCGCCTCCCCCGCCACCCTGGACATCCTGGGCAACAAGGAGGTCATCGCGGTCGACCAGGACCCGCTGGGCCGGCAGGGCACGGTCGTCTCCAGTGAGGGCGGTCGCTGGGTGGTGTCCAAGGAGATGGCGGACGGCAGCCGCGCGGTCGCCCTGTTCAACGAGTCCGGGACCGCCCAGCGCGTCGCCACCAGCGCCGCCGCCGTGGGCCTGCCCCGCGCCGCCGGCTACAGCCAGCGGGACCTGTGGCAGCACCGGGACACCAACACGGCCGGCACCATCGCCGCCACCGTCCCGGCCCACGGCACGGTCCTGCTCCGGGTCTCGGCCGACGGCCGCTGGGCCGAGCACCCGCCCGCCGTCCAAACCGGCCTGGACGAAGCCCCGTTCATCGAGCGGGACACCCCGGCCACGCTCACCACGACCGTCACCGACCTGGGCCGCACCCCGGCCCGCGAGGTCACGGCCGCGCTGACCGGCCCCGACGGCTGGACCGTACGCGCCCTTTCCCCGGCGACGACGGCCGGCCTGTCCACCGGGGCGTCCCTGCGCACCCGTTGGCGGGTGACGGCACCGCCGGGGACGGCCACGGGGGCGTACGACCTCTCCCTGCGCGTCCGGTACCGCTCCCCCGCCGGAGAGCGGGTCTCCACCGACCTCCCGGTGACCGCGTCCGTGGTGGTGCCGCCGCCGTCCGGGGTCTCGTACCTGAGCGATCTGCCCTGGCTGTCCGCGGCCAACGGGTGGGGGCCGGTGGAGCGTGACACCAGCAACGGGGAGAGCGCGGCGGGCGACGGCGGCCCGCTCACCCTCGGCTCGACGGTGTACGCCAAGGGGCTCGGGGTGCATGCCGCCGGCGAGGTCGCGTACTACGCGGGGCGGCGCTGCACGAAGGTCACCGCCCAGGTGGGCGTGGACGACGAGAAGGGCACGAAGGGCAGCGTGGCCTTCGAGATCTGGGCGGACGGGGTGAAGGCGGCCTCGACGGGCGTGCTGACCAACGCTCAGGCCGCCCAGCCGCTCACCGCCGACGTCAGCGGCGCGCGCGTGGTGCGACTGGTCGTCACCGACGGCGGCGACGGCGTCGACTCCGACCACGCCGACTGGGCGGACGCCCGCCTGAGTTGCTGAAAGCACGCGTGGCCACGGGGGTGCCCCGTGGCCACGCGTCGCTCAGACTCCGGCGGCCGTCGCGTCCGGCCTCAGGGCCAGCGCGGCGGCCGCGGCGCCGACGAGGCCGGCGTCGGTGCCCATCTGCGCGGGCACGACCGTGAGCCGCTGGACGAAGGACAGGGTGGCGTAGTCGGTGAGGGCCTTGCGCAGCGGGGCGAAGAGCACGTCGCCCGCCTTGCCCACGCCGCCGCCGATGACCGCGATGTCGATCTCGACCAGCGTCGCGGTCGCCGCGATCCCGGCGGCCAGGGCCTGCGCGGCCCGCTCGAAGGAGGCCACGGCGACCGGGTCGCCCCGCCGGGCCGCGTCCGCTACCGCGGCGGCGGAGGTGTCGCCGTCCGGGCCGGGCCGCCAGCCCTCCGCCAGGGCACGGCGGGCGATGTTGGGGCCGCTGGCGAGTCCCTCCACGCAGCCGCGCGCACCGCAGGGGCAGGGCTCGCCGTCGAGGTCGACGCTGATGTGGCCGATGTGACCGGCGTTGCCGGTGGGGCCCGGGTGCAGTCGGCCGCCGAGGACCAGGCCGCCGCCGACGCCGGTGGAGACCACCATGCACAGCGCGTTGTCGTGGCCGCGTGCGGCGCCCTGCCAGTGCTCGGCCGCCGTGATGGCGACCCCGTCGCCGATCAGCTCGACCGGCAGCCCGCCGGTCGCCGCGCGTACCCGCTCGACCAGCGGGAAGCCGCGCCAGCCCGGCACGTTCACCGGGCTCACGGTGCCCGCCGAGGCGTCCACCGGGCCGGCGCTGCCGATGCCGATCACCGAGGCGCGTCCCCACAGGGGCGAGGCGGCGAGGTCGCCGAGCACGTGCTCGACGGCCTGCATGACCGTTTCGCCATCCTGTCGCGCGGGCGTCGCGCGCTGCGTGCGCGCCTGAATCCGGCCATGGCCGTCCACCAGCGCACCGGCGATCTTGGTGCCGCCGATGTCCAGGGCCGCCACGAGGTCGGTGTGCATCAGAGTCTGGTCTCCCCGTCGAGCCGTAGGTTGCGTTTCACGTCCGAAGCGTCCCGGGCCGGTCGCGGTGGGGGCGCGGGCCGGGACGGCGGTGGACAGTCTCTCCCGCACCTGACAACGTTGTCCAGGCTCTATGCTCGACGCCACACGCTTGTACCGGCCCCCGATTCCCCGCACCGCCCCGCGACACCCCCGGACAACAGGACAGGACACCGCACCGTGCCCGAGACCACCCGTCGAGCAGAGCGCGCCAACGGCAGCCGTTACGGCAACCGGCCCACCATGAAGGACGTGGCCGCGCGGGCCGGGGTCGGCCTGAAGACGGTGTCCCGCGTGGTGAACGGCGAGCCTGGCGTCACCCCCGACACCGAGCGGCGGGTGCGGGAGGCCATCGACGCGCTGGGCTTTAGGCGCAACGACAGCGCGCGGGTGCTGCGCAAGGGCCGTACCGCGAGCATCGGCCTGGTGCTGGAGGACCTGGCGGACCCCTTCTACGGGCCGCTCAGCCGCGCCGTCGAAGAGGTGGCGCGCTCCCACGGTGCCCTGCTGATCAACGGCTCCAGCGCCGAGGACCCGGAGCGGGAGCAGGAGCTGGCGCTGGCACTGTGCGCGCGGCGGGTGGACGGGCTGGTGGTGATCCCGGCCGGCGACGACCACCGCTACCTGGAGCCGGAGATCCGGGCGGGCGTGGCGACGGTGTTCGTGGACCGGCCGGCCGGGGGCATCGACGCGGACGTGGTCCTCTCCGACAACTTCGGCGGCGCCCGTGACGGTGTGGCCCATCTGATCGCCCACGGGCACCGCCGGATCGGCTTCATCGGCGACATGCCCCGCATCCACACGGCGGCCGAGCGGCTGCGCGGCTACCGGGCGGCGATGGAGGACGCGGGAATATCCGTCGCGGAGCACTGGATGTCGCTGGGGGCGACCGATCCGGAGCGGGTGCGGCGGGCGACGGAGGAGATGCTCACCGGGCCGGAGCCGGTCACCGCCGTGTTCACGGGCAACAACCGGGTGACGGTCACGGTGATCCGGGTGCTGGCCGAGCACGCCCGGCCGGTCGCGCTGGTCGGGTTCGACGACTTCGAGCTGGCCGATCTGCTCCAGCCGGGCGTGACGGTGGTCGCGCAGGACGCGGCGGCCCTCGGCCGTACGGCCGCCGACCGCCTCTTCCAGCGCCTCGACGGCGCCCTGGGCGCCCCGGAGCGGATCGAACTGCCGACCCGGCTGATCACCCGGGGCTCGGGGGAACTGCCCCCGGCGGGCTGAGGGCGCTACTGGGGCCGGACCGCCGCCAGGTCCTCCAGCTCGGCCCGGCTCAGCCCACTCGCGGCCGTCACTTCGGCGCTGTCCAGGGCGCCGCAGTGCAGCCCCCGAAGCAGATAGCCGCTCAACGCCCGTGCGGTGGCGGGCTCGTCCAGCACGTCGCCCCGGGTGCGTGCGGTGTAGGCCGCGAGCCGGGCCGCCGCCTGGGCGAAACCCTCACGGTAGAAGGCGAAGACGGCCGCGTACCGGGTCGGCAGATGGCCGGGGTGCATGTCCCAGCCCTGGTGGTAGGCGCGGGCCAGGGCGCGGCGGGTGAGCCGGTGGTGCAGCCGCCAGGCGTCGTGCACCTGGGAGGTGGGTCCGACCGGCAGCACGTTGGTGGAGCCGTCCGAGACGCGTACGCCGGTCCCGGCGGCCGCGACCTGCATCACCGCCTTGGCGTGGTCGGCGGCGGGGTGGTCGGGGGCCTGGTGGGCGGCGGAGACACCGAGGGCGGCGCTGTAGTCGAAGGTCCCGTAGTGCAGTCCGGTGGCCCGGCCCCCGGCGGCCTGGATCATGCGGGCGACGGTGGCGGTGCCGTCGGTGGCGAGGATCGCCTGGCTGGTCTCGATCTGGATCTCGAAGCCGAGCCGCCCGGACTCCAGCCCGTGTGTCCGCTCGAAGGCGTCCAGGACACGGGCGAAGGCGGCGACCTGCTCGGCGTACGTCACCTTGGGGAGCGTGAGGTTCAGCCCCTCGGGCAGCCCCCCGGCCGCCATCAGCCCCGTGAGGAAGACGTCGAGGGTACGGATGCCCCGCTCCCGCACCCCCGCCTCCATGCACTTCACGCGCACACCCAGGTACGGCGGCCCGTCCTCGGCGAGCAGCCGGGCGGCGCGGGCGGCGTGCTCGTCCTCCTCGGCGTCCGGGCGGTGCCCGTAGCCGTCCTCGAAGTCGACGCGCAGGTCCTCCACCGGCTCGCGCTCCAGCTTGGCCCGGACACGTGCGTACACCGGCTCGGCGAGGTCCCCGGACAGCCCGAGCACGGTCGCGAACGAGTCGGCGTCCGGGGCGTGTTCGTCGAGCGCGGCCAGCGCCCGGTCGCCCCACTCGCGCACCGTGCCCGAGGTGAACACGTCACCGGGGACGTACACGGTGTGGACGGGCTGCCGTGTGCCGGGGTCGCCGGGGTAACGGAGTGCCAGTTCCGCGTCCACGGGGGCGAGGAGACCGTCGATCTCCTTGCCGACCTCCCCGCCGAGGCTCGTCCTCACATGCTCCTGCCGACTCATCCACACCCTCCGGCGTCCGCGGTACGGCCTCCACAAACCGTTGAGGGACGTTATCCACGGCGATTCAGCGGGTCAACAACGTCCTGTCCCCCTAGGGACCACCCTCAGCCGGTCTTCGTGGTGGCTTGGGTCCATCAGCTCTGACCCCCGGACAGCGCGAGGCCCCCGGAGCCGGTTCGGTTCCGGGGGCCTCGCTCAGCGTGCCGGGATCAGCCCTTGCGGGACTTCACTTCCTCGGTGAGCTGGGGGACGACCTCGAAGAGGTCGCCGACGACGCCGTAGTCGACGAGGTCGAAGATCGGGGCCTCGGGGTCCTTGTTGACCGCGACGATCGTCTTCGACGTCTGCATGCCGGCGCGGTGCTGGATGGCGCCGGAGATGCCGTTGGCGATGTAGAGCTGCGGGGAGACGGACTTGCCGGTCTGGCCGACCTGGTTGGTGTGCGGGTACCAGCCCGCGTCCACCGCGGCACGCGAGGCGCCGACGGCGGCACCGAGCGAGTCCGCGAGGGCCTCGATCAGCGCGAAGTTGTCCGCACCGTTCACGCCACGGCCACCGGAGACCACGATCGCGGCCTCGGTCAGCTCCGGGCGGCCCGTGGACTCACGCGGGGTGCGGCCGGTGACCTTGGTGCCGGTCGCCTTGTCCGAGAAGGACACGGACAGGGCCTCGACCGCGCCGGCGGCCGGGGCGGCCTCCACGGCGGCCGAGTTCGGCTTGACCGTGATGACCGGGGTGCCCTTGATGACCTGGGACTTGGTGGTGAAGGAAGCGGCGAACACCGACTGGGTGGCGACGGGACCCTCGGCCCCGGCCTCCAGGTCGACGGCGTCGGTGATCAGGCCGGAACCGATGCGCAGCGCCAGACGGGCGGCGACCTCCTTGCCCTCCGCGGAGGACGGGACCAGCACGGCGGCCGGGGAGACGGCCTCGACGGCGGCCTGGAGCGCGTCGACCTTGGGGACGACCAGGTAGTCGGCGTACTCGGACGCGTCGTCGGTGAGGACCTTCACCGCGCCGTGCTCGGCGAGGGTGGCGGCGGTGTCGGCGGCGCCGTTGCCCAGGGCGACGGCGACGGGCTCGCCGATGCGGCGGGCCAGCGTCAGCAGCTCCAGGGTGGGCTTGCGGACGGCACCGTCCACGTGGTCGACGTAGACGAGAACTTCAGCCATGGGATTGCTCTCCTGCGTAACGAAGTTGAGGGGTCGGCGGGGTGCGGGCCCTTAGATGAACTTCTGGCCCGCGAGGTACTCGGCGAGCTGCTTGCCGCCCTCGCCCTCGTCCTTGACGATCGTGCCCGCGGTGCGCGCCGGACGCTCGGTCACGGCCTCGACCTTGGTCCACGCACCCTCGAGACCGACCTCCTCCGCCTCGATGTCGAGGTCGGACAGGTCCCAGGACTCCACCGGCTTCTTCTTGGCCGCCATGATGCCCTTGAACGACGGGTAACGCGCCTCACCGGACTGGTCCGTCACGGAGACCACGGCCGGGAGGGAAGCCTCGAGCTGCTCGGAGGCGGCGTCGCCGTCGCGGCGGCCCTTGACGGTGCCGTCCTCGACCGAGACCTCGGAGAGCAGCGTCACCTGGGGCACACCCAGACGCTCGGCGACCAGCGCCGGAACGACACCCATGGTGCCGTCGGTGGAGGCCATACCGGAGATCACCAGGTCGAAGCCGGCCTTCTCGATCGCCTTGGCCAGCACCAGCGAGGTACCCATCACGTCGGTGCCGTGCAGGTCGTCGTCCTCGACGTGGATCGCCTTGTCGGCGCCCATCGACAGGGCCTTGCGCAGCGCGTCCTTCGCGTCCTCGGGGCCGACGGTCAGCACGGTGACCTCGGCGTCGTCCGCCTCGTCCGCGATCTGAAGGGCCTGCTCGACCGCGTACTCGTCCAGCTCGGAGAGCAGACCGTCCACGTCGTCGCGGTCGACGGTCAGGTCATCGGCGAAGTGCCGGTCGCCAGTGGCGTCGGGCACGTACTTCACAGTGACAACGATCCTCAAGCTCACGCCGGCTCTCCTACTGCATCGTCTTTTCCGGGCTGCCTCTTGAAGGCAGCATAGGCGCCTCAAGCGGCCGATCCCGGTCGGGGCGTCCGCGCGCTCCGACCGAAATATTACTCGTCAGTACACCCAGTTCCTGCCCGCTAAGCAAGCGCTTTGAACTGTGACCTTCGCAACGCAGCGTAACCGGAACTCGACGGCTCCGCAGAGCCGGGGCCCAACCCGCTCAGTCCCGCAGGGCGTTGAAACGTCCCTGGTGATAGAGCAGCGGACGGCCGTCGCCGGAGGGGTCGCCGAGCATCACCTCGGCGAGCACGATCCGGTGGTCCCCGGCTGGTACCCGGCCCACGATCCGGCACACCAGCCAGGCGAGCACGTCGTCCAGCACGGGCACACCCTCGGGCCCCTCGCTCCAGTCGGTGGACGCCCCGAAGCGGTCGGCGCCGCTGCGGGCGAAGGTGGCGGCGAGGTCGCTCTGGTGCTCACCGAGCAGATGCACACCGACATGGTCGGTCCGCGCTATCGCGGGCCAACTGGAACCTCCGGTGCCTATGCCGAAGGAGATCATCGGGGGTTCGGCGGAGACGGAACTGAGCGAGGTGGCGGTGAAGCCGACCGGGCCGTGCTCGCCGCGCGCGGTGATCACCGCGACACCGGCCGCGTGCCGGCGGAAGACCGAGCGCAGCAGGTCCGGCGAGGCGGGGCGGCGGGAGCCGAGGCCAGGGGTGGCCGTCATGGGGTCGTCCTTCTGCTTACGGGGGCGAGCGAATCGGGTCCGTGGCTGCTCAGCGGCCCGGACAGCGGACGCTCCCGGGACGGGCCGGGCCGCTGGGGACCGGTCCGGCGAGAAGGTGTTCGATCGGCACCGGGCCAGGCTGACGACAGACGGCGGGTGCCGTCAAGTCGCCGCCGGGGCTCCCTCCGGCGCTCAGTCACCGCGCCGCCCGCCGACGGCCTCGCCGAGCGCGGCGATGACATCGGCCCTGCGTGGCTGCCCCTGGGCACGCCGCACGACGGCGCCGTCCGGGCCCAGGACGAGCACGGTGGGGGTCTTGAGGACCTCCAGTTCGCGGACGAGACCGAGGCGGGCCTCCGCGTCGATCTCGACGTGGGCCACGCCGGGAACCATGCGGGCGACCTCGGCGAGGGTGCGCCGGGTGGCCCGGCAGGGCGCGCAGAAGGCGCTGGAGAACTGCACGAGGGTGGCCCGCTCCCCCAGTCCGCCGCCCAGATCGGCCGCCGTCAGCCGCCGTACGTCGTCCCGCCCGCGCACCCTTGTCCTCCGCTCAGCCGCTCGCGCGGCACCGTTCGTCCCGGTCCTCCCCAACACCAGCGCTTCGAGGGCCGAATGGATTCCCGGCCTCCGAAAGTGGGGCGTACGGGGGGACGTGACGAGGATCTCGCCGCCACCGGGCACCAGGACTGGTCACCCGCCCGTTCTTGGGGCACGATCTGCGAGAGCCGTAAACCTACGGCTCCGTAACTTCCCGCCGGGAGCCCCCTTTCCCGAGCAGAGCAGAAAGGGACCACCCCGCTTATGGCAGAGCTGGTCTACCGCCCCGTCGTCGGTTTCGCCAAGACGTTGTTCAAGGTGTGGGACCTCAAGATCGACTGCCAGGGGTCGGAGTACATCCCGCGTACCGGCGGCGCCGTGCTGGTGAGCAATCACATCAGCTACCTGGACTTCATCTTCAACGGGCTGGCCGCGCTGCCGCAGAAGCGCCTGGTGCGCTTCATGGCCAAGGAGTCGGTCTTCCGGCACAAGGTGTCGGGTCCGCTGATGCGCGGCATGAAGCACATCCCGGTCGACCGCGAGCAGGGTGAGTCGGCGTACGCGCACGCGCTGGCCTCGCTGCGCGCCGGTGAGATCGTCGGGGTGTTCCCGGAGGCGACGATCTCGGAGTCGTTCACCCTGAAGAGCTTCAAGTCCGGTGCCGCGCGCCTGGCGCAGGAGGCGGGCGTCCCGCTGGTCCCGATGGCGGTCTGGGGCACCCAGCGGCTGTGGACCAAGGGCCAGCCGCGCAACTTCAAGCGCAGCCACACCCCGATCACCATGCGGGTCGGCGAGGCACTGGAGGCGTCGCGCGACCAGTACGCGGGCGCGATCACCCGTCGGCTGCGCGAGGGCGTCCAGGAGCTGCTGGAAGCGGCCCAGCGCGCCTACCCGGCCCGCCCCAAGGGCGCCGAGGATTCCTGGTGGCTCCCCGCCCACCTGGGCGGCACGGCCCCGACGAACGAGCAGTTGCGGGCGGCCCAGGCCCTCTGAGACGACGACGGCCGGGCCGGACGATCACCGTCCGGCCCGGCCGTACCTGCGTCTGCGGGACGTCCCTCAGCGGGCCATCTCCTCCTTGAGCGCCGCCACGAAGGTGTCGACGTCCTCCTCCGTGGTGTCGAAGGCGCACATCCAGCGGACGTCACCGGCCGCCTCGTCCCAGAAGTAGAAGCGGAACCGCTTCTGCAGGCGCACGCTCACGTCGTGCGGGAGCCGGGCGAAGACGCCGTTGGCCTGCACCGGGTGCAGGATCTCCACCCCGTGCACCGCGCGGACGCCCTCGGCCAGGCGCTGGGCCATCTCGTTGGCGTGGCGGGCGTTGCGCAGCCAGAGGTCCTTGGCGAACAGTGCCTCCAACTGCACCGAGACGAAGCGCATCTTGGACGCGAGCTGCATGGACAGCTTGCGCAGGTGCTTCATGTGCGAGACGGCGTCCTGGTTGATGACGACGACCGCCTCGCCGAACAGCGCACCGTTCTTCGTCCCGCCCAGCGAGAGGATGTCGACGCCGACCGCGTTGGTGAACGCCCGCATGGGGACGTTCAGGGAGGCGGCGGCGTTGGATATGCGGGAGCCGTCCAGGTGCACCTTCATGCCGTGCCCGTGGGCGTGCTCGCAGATCGCGCGGATCTCGTCGGGCGTGTAGAGGGTGCCCAGCTCGGTGGACTGGGTGATCGAGACGACCTGGGGCATCGCCCGGTGCTCGTCGTCCCAGCCGAACGCCTGCCGGTCGATCAGCTCGGGGGTGAGCTTGCCGTCCGGGGTGGGCACGGTGAGCAGCTTGAGCCCGCCCATGCGCTCGGGCGCGCCGCCCTCGTCCACGTTGATGTGCGCGCTCTCGGCGCAGATCACCGCGCCCCAGCGGTCGGTGACCGCCTGGAGCGCGACGACGTTGGCGCCGGTGCCGTTGAACACCGGGAACGCCTCGGCGGTGGCGCCGAAGTGACTGCGGATGATCCGCTGCAGGTTCTCGGTGTACTCGTCCTCGCCGTAGGCCACCTGGTGGCCGCCGTTGGCCAGGGCCACGGCGGCGAGCACCTCGGGGTGCGCCCCGGCGTAGTTGTCGCTGGCGAAACCGCGGACCTGCGGGTCGTGGTGGCGACGGGCATCGGTCCTGGCAGGGTTCACGGCTTCTCGGTCAGCCACAGACGGTTTCCGTTCACTTCGGTGGCGGGCCTGCTCCAGACGCCCTCGATGGCCTCGGCCAGTTCCTTGACGTCCGTGAAGCCCGCGAACTTCGCGCTCGGGCGCTCCGCGCGCATCGCGTCGTGCACCAGCGCCTTCACCACCAGGATGGCAGCGGCGGCCTTGGGCCCCTCCTCGCCCCCCGCCTTGCGGAAGCCGTCGGCCATGGCCAGCGTCCACGCCTCGGCCGCGGCCTTGGCGGCGGAGTACGCGGCGTTGCCCGCGGTCGGCTTGGAGGCGCCGGCGGCGCTGATCAGCAGGTAGCGGCCGTCGCCGGCGCGCTGGAGGGCGTCGTAGAAGGCGAGCGAGGTGTGCTGGACGGTGCGGATGAGCAGCCTCTCCAGCAGGTCCCAGTCGGCGAGGTCGGTGTCGTCGAACTTGGCGCCGCCGCGCCAGCCGCCGACCAGGTGGACCAGGCCGTCGACGCGGCCGAACTCCTTCTCGATGCCCGAGGCCCAGGCACGGGTGGAGTCGAGGTCGAGCAGGTCGACCGTCTCGCCGGTGACCGTGGCGCCTCCGTTGGCGTAGCGGGCCGCGTCCACGGCCTCCGCCAGGCGGGCCGGGTCGTTGTCGGCGCCGACCACGGTCGCGCCCGCCTCGGCGAGCCTGACCAGGGTGGCCCGTCCCGCGGGTCCGCCCGCTCCGGCCACCGCGATCACCGCGCCCCGAAGAGCCCCGTTCCCCATCGTCTTCCCTTCTTCGTCTGCCGTGTCGTGCCCGCGGTCGCTCACGCGGCGATCCGCTCCGCGCCGTCCGCCGTGATGCCCTTGGTCTCGGCGATCACATTCTTCAGCTTCTTGGCCAGCGCCTCATAGAACATGCTCAGCGGAAACTCGTCCGGGAGCACGTCGTCCACGAGCTTGCGCGGCGGCAGGCTCAGGTCGAGGGCGTCGGGACCCTTGGCCCACTTCGAGCCGGGGTGCGGGGAGAGGTAACCGGCGACGAGTTCGTACCCGGCGAACCAGTGCACCAGCTTGGGGCGGTCGATGCCGTCGCGGTAGAGCTGCTCGATGTCGGCGCAGAGCTGGTTGGTGACCTGCGGGGCGCGCTCCCAGTCGATGGCGAGCTTGTTGTCGGTCCAGCGGACCACGTCGTGCTTGTGCAGGTAGGCGAAGAGGAGCTGGCCGCCGAGCCCGTCGTAGTTGCGGACGCGGTCGCCGGTGACCGGGAAGCGGAACATGCGGTCGAAGAGCACCGCGTACTGCACGTCACGGGCCTGCGGGACGCCGTCCGCCTCCAGCTTCACGGCCTCCTTGAAGGCGGTGAGGTCGCAGCGCAGCTCCTCCAGGCCGTACATCCAGAACGGCTGGCGCTGCTTGATCATGAACGGGTCGAACGGCAGGTCGCCGTGGCTGTGGGTGCGGTCGTGGACCATGTCCCAGAGCACGAACGCCTCTTCGCAGCGCTTCTGGTCGTGGACCATCGCGGCGATGTCCTCGGGCAGCTCCAGGCCCAGGATGCCGACGGCCGCGTCGGTGACCCGGCGGAAGCGGGCGGCCTCGCGGTCGCAGAAGATGCCACCCCAGGAGAAACGTTCCGGCGCCTCACGGACGGCGATGGTCTCCGGGAAGAGGACGGCGGAGTTGGTGTCGTAGCCCGCCGTGAAGTCCTCGAAGGTGATGCCGCAGAACAGCGGGTTGTCGTACCGGGTGCGCTCCAGCTCGGCCAGCCAGTCCGGCCAGACCATGCGCAGCACGACCGCCTCGAGATTGCGGTCCGGGTTGCCGTTCTGCGTGTACATCGGGAAGACGACCAGGTGCTGGAGGCCGTCCGCGCGATTGGCCGCGGGCTGGAACGCCAGGAGCGAGTCCAGGAAGTCCGGCACCTCGAAGCCGCCCTCGGCCCAGCGGCGCAGGTCTCCCACCAGGACCCGGTGGTACTCGGCGTCGTGCGGGAGCAGCGGAGAGAGCTCCTCCACCGCGTCCACGACCCGGCCCACCGCCGCCTCGGCCTCGGCCCGCTCGGGGGCGCCCTCGGCGGCGAAGTCGATCGAGCCGTCCTTCGACTGCCATGGCCGGATCTGCTCCACCGCGCCCTTGAGGACGGGCCACGCCGCGTGCTCGACCACCCTGGTCAGCGAAGGAACCTGTCCTTCCGTACCGGCCTGCACAAGTATTTCCGTCATGTCCCATCCTCCACGGGAGAACCTCGCGTATGGACACCGTATGCATACCCCGTTTCGCCGAACAAGAGGGTCATCGGGAAATTATTCTGCGCGGCCACATGGTCACCGCTGTTTTTCCCGCGCCAAACCGTGATCACACTCACTTTCACTGTGAGTGTCGAGACATCACGAGCGGGTGACCGATCGCCCGGTTCCGGCCATCGGGCGCCGGGCGCCGCGCCGGGAGGTCCGCGATCGCACCGGTGCGGGCACGGCCGTTAGGCTGCGAGCCAGGCGTGCGGACGACGACACTCCGTCGGGTCCGCGAAAGCCGATCCGCCGTCGACGGAAGCGAGTTGAACCTTGAACTTCCTTACCATCGGGCACCGTGGGGTCATGGGGGTCGAGCCCGAGAACACCCTCCGTTCCTTCGCCGCCGCCGAGCAGGCCGGTCTGGACCTGATCGAACTCGATCTGCACCTGAGCAAGGACGGTGCGCTGATCGTCATGCACGACGCCGCGGTGGACCGCACCACGGACGGCACCGGACGGATCGCCGAGAAGACCCTCGCGGAGCTGCGCGCTCTGGACGCGGGGCGCGGCGAGCGGGTGCCGGTGTTCGAAGAGGTCCTGGACGCGGTGAGCGCGCCGCTCCAGGCCGAGATCAAGGACGTGGCGGCCGCGAAGGCGCTCGCGGAGGTGATCCTCCGGCGGGACCTCGTCTCACGGGTGGAGGTCATCTCCTTCCACGACGAGGCGATCGCCGAGACCGCCCGGCTGGTGCCCGGGGTGCGCACCGCGCTGGTCGCGGAGCACTACGGCCCGGAGGTGGTGGACCGCGCGGTCGCGGCCGGCGCGGCGACGCTCTGTCTGGACGTCCGCAGGCTGACGCTGGAGGTCGTGGAGAAGGCGCGCGCGGCGGGTCTGAGGGTCTTCGCCTGGGTGGTGAACACGCAGGACGAGCTGCGGCTGGTGCGCGCCCTCCAACTGGACGGCGCGACCACCGACCTCCCGGACATCAAGCGCACCGGCCGCTTCACGGCGTGACGCGGGAGCCGCTGTTCACGCCAGCGGCTTGACCAGCAGCTCGAACCGCAGGTCGGGGCGGCGCGGAATGCCGAAGCGCTCGTCGCCGTACGGGAACGGGGTCGTCTCGCCCGTACGGCGGTAGCCCCGGCGCTCGTACCAGCCGATCAGGTCGTCGCGGACCGAGATCACCGTCATGTGCATCTCGGTGGCACCCCAGGCGGTACGCGCCTGCCGCTCCGCCTCCGTCATGACGGCCTTGCCGAGCCCGGCCCCCTGGAGGGTGGGGCTGACCGCGAACATGCCGAAGTAGGCGTGGGCGCCCCGGTGTTCGAGCTGGCAGCAGGCGACGATCCGGTCGTCCCGCTCCACGACGAGCAGCCTGCTGTCGGCGGCCTTGATGACCTGGAGCACGCCCTCGGGGTCGGTGCGCTGCCCGTCCAGGATGTCCGCCTCGGTGGTCCACCCGGCCCGGCTGGCGTCTCCCCGGTACGCCGACTCGACCAGCGCGACGAGGGTGTCCACGTCGGCATCGGTGGCGTCGCGGAACGTCAGTCCGGTGGCGGTGTCCATGGGGTGTACTCCGTTTCAGGGGCGCGGCTGAACAAGGACGAGGGTAATCGGGCGGCTAGGCTCCGCTCGCATGGTGCATGTACTGGGCAGCCGGACCCTGATCCGCCCCACGGACCCCGACCGTTCCCGCGCCTTCTACGGAGGGCAGCTCGGGCTCGCCGTCCACCGCGAGTTCGGTGAGGGGCCGGAGCGCGGGACGGTCTACTTCCTCGGCGGCGGCTTCCTGGAACTCTCCGGCCGGGCCGAGGCCCCTCTCGCGCCGTCGGTGCGGCTGTGGCTCCAGGTCGCGGACGCGGCCGCCGCGCACGACGAGCTGCGGGCCGAGGGCGTGGAGATCGTGCGGGCGCCGGTCCGGGAGCCGTGGGGACTGATCGAGATGTGGATCGCCGACCCGGACGGCATCCCGATCGTGCTGGTGGAGATCCCGGCGGACCATCCACTGCGGTACCGGCCCGGCATCTGAGACGGCGGCGTCAGCCGCGCAGGGCGCCCAGCCTGCCTTCCAGTCCGTCGAGGAGGCCGGCGAGCAGGCCGGACAGCTCGTCCTGGCGCTCGGGGGCGAGGGTCGACAACACCACCTTCTCGTAGGCGAGTTGCTCGGGGAGGATGCCGTCCACGAGGTCGCGGCCGGCGTCGGTGAGGCGGAGGTGGGAGACGCGGCGGTCACGGGTGTCACCGCGCCGCTCGACCAGCCCGCGTCCGGTGAGCTGCTTGACGCGCTTGGTCACGGCCGCCCCGGAGGAGAAGGTCTCCCGTGCCAGCTCCCCCGGTGTCAGCTCGTGGCCGGTACGGCGGAGCGCGCCGAGCAGGTCGAACTCGGCGCGGCTGAGCCCGGCGCGGCGCAGCGGGGCGTCCTCGGCCTGCTGGAGGAGCGCGGCGCAGCGGTTGATCCGGCCGATGACCTCCATGGGTCCGGTGTCGAGCGCGGGGTGCACGGCACGCCACTGCCGGACGACCGAGGCGACGGTGTCGGCCCTCTCGGGTCCCTCGTGCGCCGTCTCCGGGTGCTTGCTTCCCGTGTCGGTCATGGCCGTGTGTCCTCCGTGGTCCCGCTGTCGTCCTGTGTCGGTCCTGCGTCAGTCCTGCTTCAAGGGTGCGGCTCCCCGGTGCCGTACCGCAGCGGCGAGCGTACGGTGTCCGGCCTGCTCGGCGAGCACGAGGCGTTCTGCGGGGAAGGGCCGCTGCCACCACTCCCCCTGGGCGGTGTCGGCCGTGGCGCGCAGGTCGGTCAGTGCGGCGGCGAGGGCGCGGCGGGCCGCCGGGAGGGCGTGCGGGGCGGGGTCGGGGTGGCCGAGCAGGTGCTCGGTGCGCGCGCGAGCGTGCTCGGCGGCGGTGATGGCGTCCGTCACGCGGTCCCCCGCCCGGCGGTTGGTGACCACCACGGCGGCGGCGAGTCCGGCCAGGGCGCCGACCAGGGTGTCCAGGACCCGCTGGGTGATGAGCACGCCGGGGTCCTGGAGGTGGGTGAACTCGGTGATGAGCAGCGCCATGGGCGTCACGCAGACCGTGCCGAGCCAGTAGTTGCGGGCGATGAGCGCCTCGGCGCCGAAGCTGCAGGCCAGGACGGACACCACGAGGGCGGCCGGGTGGAGGCGGGTCAGCGGGGTGAGCGCGGCGAAGAGGAGGACGCCGAGGACGTTGCCGACGACGCGCTGGACGCCCCGGCTCCAGGTGAGCGTGACGTTGGCCTGGAAGAGCGAGGCGGCGGTGACCAGGGCCCAGTAGGGACGGCCGACTCCGAGGGCCAGGGCGGCCAGACCGGCGAGGGCGCAGCCGAGGGCGGTGCGGGTGGCGATGGGGGTGAGGTGGTGCAGGGGGCCGCGGTGCTTGGTGGCGGGTCGCGGGCACGGATCGGCTCGCGGGTCCGGTCGTTCCGGGGCGGTGCGCTTGGGCGCGCGTGCCGTGCCGGGCAAGGACTGGGGACCGGTGCGCTGCGTGACGTCCGGGCCCGGACGCCGGTCCGCGTGCGCGTCCGCCCCTTCCGGCACGGGCACCTCGGGTACCCGGCCCGTGCCGCGCAGGGCTCGGGCCCAGGCGCGTAGCTGGTCGGCGTCGGCCGGGGCGGCCTCCGCGTGGATCAGGAGATGTTCGAGGGCACGCCGGGTGGGATCGGGGCGGGTGCCGGGGGTGCGCAGCGTCTGCCAGGCGTTGTGCGCGGCGGTGCGGGCACGGACGTGACCGTCGTCCTGGGCGGTGGCGGCCGCGCGGAGGGCGGCCGCGACGGCGCGGCGCTCGGGCCCGTGCGGGCGGAGCGCTCCGGGGGCCATGCAGACGAGCCAGGCCCAGGCTCCGGCGGCGAGGGCGAGTGCGAGGTGGCCGGGGACCTGACTCGGGGTCTGCGGGACGAACAGGGCGGCGGAACTGATGAAGGTGACGACGACATTCCCGGGCGGGCCGACGCGCGTGGCCTCGCAGACCGTCTTCTGGGCGGCGGCCAGCAGGGCGCCGACGATCACCAGGACGACGGGGCCGGGGGTGAGCGCCGAGGCGAGCAGGGCGATGCCGAGTCCGGCCGTCATGCCGAGCACCACCCCGGTGAGCACGCGGGCGCGGGCCGGGTAGGGCCGGTGGTGGGCGTAGAGCGCGCACAGGGACCCGGCCATCGTGTAGAGGGCCAGGTCGAGGCGGCCGAGCGCCAGCAGGAGGAGGTTGGGCGGGGCCGCCGACACGACCACGCTGAGCGCGGGTTTGAACCAGATGGCGGAGGGCCCCTGGAGGCGGAGCGCCTGGGCGAGGGGGAGACGGCGGAGGTGCAGGCTGCTCATACGAAGAATTTAGCAGGTGTTTCACCAGTAAAAGACTTTCCCGGGCTCCGTAACAGTCCTGGTCACACGCCGTGCTCCGGCGAACGCTCCCCGTACACCCCCTTGCGCTCGCGTGCGCTGCGCGCGTCGTGGGCATCGCATCCCTCGACCGAGCGTCGAACGGGGGTGGTGCGCGTGCACGGACCGGTGTCACCGGCCTGGCTGCTGGTCGCGCTGTGCGCGGCGACCGGCGCCTACTGTCTGCTGCGGATGCGCAGCGGTGTCGAGGAGCAGCGGCGGGCGGCGGGCGGCGAGGCACTGATGGGCTTCGGAATGGCGGCGATGGCGGTGCCCGCCGCGGTGTTCACCCCGCCGCGCTGGGTGTGGCCGCTGTACGCCCTGGTGTTCGGGCTGGCCGCGTTGCGCGCGCTGTGGTCGGCCCGGCAGAGCGCCCACCACCTGCACCATCTGCTGGGCAGCGCGGCGATGGTGTACATGGCGGTGCTGATGACGGCCGCCCCGGTATCGCACCACCACACGGGCGGCTCCGGCCCGGCCCCGGTGACGGGCGCGCTGCTGCTGTACTTCACCGGCTATGTCCTGCTGACCGGAGCCCGCTTGGTGCCCGCCACCGTCCGGGGCGGACCGGGCGGGGTGCGGTGGGGCGACCGGCCCGAGCTGTCCCGGGTGTGCCGGCTGTCGATGGGGATAGGCATGCTGGCGATGCTTCTGACGATGTGACACCTCAAGCGGTCGGCGCGAAAAGGGAGTTGCCTGCGTCACTTAGGCACCGGCGGGCACTCCGGTGCTCATAGGGTGCTGCCCATGATGGTCCCCGTGGCACTGCTGCTGCTCGGCATCCTGACCTCCGTCGCCGCCCCGCGCCTGCTGGCCCGGGCCGACTGGCCGGACCGGGAGCCGGTGGTGGCGCTGTGGGCGTGGCAGTGCGTGGTGGCCGCCGTACTGCTGTGCTGCGCGCTGTCGATGACGCTGAGCGCGGCGGCGGCCTGGCAGGCGGTGCGCTGGCAGTTGTTCAGCGGGGCGCCGCACGGGGTCGTCGAGGCGTACGCCCTCGGCGCGGCCGGGCCCTGGGCCGCGCCCACCGCCGTGGCACTCGCCTGCGGAGGGCTGTGGACCCTGACGATGCTGGCAGGCGAGGTGCTGCACGCGAGGCGGCACCGACGGACCCGCCGGGCCGAACTCCGGCAGCGGGCACCCTTGTTGCCGGGCGAGGGGCCGGGCGGGTGGCTGGTGGTCCTGGAGGGCGAACGGCCGGACGCGTGGTGGCTGCCCGGAACCACCCCTCGGCTCGTCGTCACCACGGCCGCGCTCCGCCGCCTCAAGGGCAGCCGCTTGGACGCCCTGCTGGCCCACGAGCAGGGGCACGCCCGGTTCCGGCACGACTGGCTGCTGCACTGCTCGGCCGCCCTGGCCGGCGGCTTCCCCCAGGTCCCGGTCTTCGCCGCCTTCCGCGACGAGATGCACCGCCTGGTCGAACTGGCCGCCGACGACACCGCCTCCCGCCGCTTCGGCCGGGTGACGACGGCACTGGCCCTGGTCGAAATGAACGAGGACCGAGGCGTGTTCGGTCCCTCCCCCACCCCGCACTCCCAGCTCCCGCACCGCGTGGACCGCCTCCTCACAGCACCGGCCCGCCTCCCGGCCCCCCACCGCCTACGCCTGACGGCGACGGCCGCGCTGGTGCCGGTGATCCCGGTGTTGGTCGCTCTCGTTCCGGGGCTGCGGGCGTTGCATTAGGGTCTGTCGTCCCGAGTGGACGACATGGGTGAGGAGCGGCCGCGCAACGCGGTTGAGCGCGGCCGACGCGTCGGGTGATGGCCCCCAACGCCCCCATCGGCGAGGATCCCCCCATGCACCACCAAATCCCCCGTACCGCCCTCCTCGTCACCACCGTCCTCGCCCTCTCCTCCGCCCTGCTCCTCACCCTGGTCGCGATCGAATGGGGCCCCCTCTTCACCCTCGACGAAGAGATCGCCCGCACCACCCACCGCTGGGCCGTGCGGCAGCGGGGCCTGACCCAGACCTTCCGGGTGCTGACCGACTGGGTGTGGGACCCGGTGACCATGCGGCTGCTGTGCGCCGGGGTCGCGTTGTGGCTGTTGTGGCGTGCGGCCGCGTGGTGGACGGCGTTGTGGCTGGTGCTCACCTGCGCGGTGGCGGCGGTGGTGCAGCAGGGGGTGAAGGCGGCCGTCGCCCGGCCCAGGCCGGTCTGGCCGGACCCCGTGGACAGTGCGCGGTACACCGCCTTCCCATCGGGGCACGTCATGACGGCCACCGTGGTGTGCGGGCTGTTGCTGTGGCTGATCCACCGTCACGGCGTACGCGGCGCCCGCTGGTCGGCGGCCGTCGCGGTGGCCGTCGTCTCGGTGGTGGGCGTCGGTGTCACGCGGGTGTGGCTGGGGGTGCACTGGTTCTCGGACGTGCTCGGGGGCTGGCTGTTCGGGGCCTTGGTGGTGGCCTTCGCCGTACTGGTCGATGAGCGCAGGAGTAGGGTCCGCGCATGACCGCTGTGCTGTTCGACTTCTCGGGCACTCTGTTCCGTGTCGAGTCCACCGAGTCCTGGCTGCGGGGCGCCCTCACGGCGACCGGCATCACGCTGCCCGAGCCGCAACTCAGAGAGAAAGCAGCCGCGTTGGAGGCGGCGGGCGCGCTGCCGGGCGGCGCCGAACCGGAGACCGTACCGGACGCGCTTGCCGCGGCGTGGGACGCGCGGGACCTCGGCGCCGGGGAACACCGGGCCGCGTTCACGGGACTGTCCCGGCAGGTGCCGCTGCCCGAGGAGAGCCTGCACGACGTGCTGTACGACCGGTACATGACCCCCGCCGCGTGGAACCCGTACCCCGACGCGGGCCCCGTACTGCGGGAGTTGAAGGAGCGCGGGATCGCCGTCGGGATCGTCAGCAACATCGGCTGGGACCTGCGGCCGGTCTTCCGGGAGCACGGGCTGGACCGCTACGTGGACGCGTACGTGCTGTCGTACGAGCACGGGATGCTGAAGCCCGACCCCCGGCTGTTCGCCGTGGCCTGCGCGCAGTTGGGTGCCGATCCACGGCGGACGCTGATGGTCGGGGACAACAGGGAGGCCGACGGTGGTGCGGCCGCGCTCGGCTGCCGGGTGCACTTCGTGGATCACCTGCCGGTGGACCGGCGTCCGGACGCGTTGCTGCCCTTGCTGGATCTGGTGCCGGAAGCGGAACTGCCGTCCGTCTGAGGCGCTCCCCCGCGGCGCTCAGACGAACGGCAGCCCTGAGAAGGCCCCGCGCGATGCGGCGCCTCACTCCTTGAGTATAGTTGGCTGACAGCCAGTCAACGCAGGAGTTCCGTAATGTCCCCGCGCAGCGCCTCGGTCAATGAAGAATTGCGGCGGCGCTCGCGCGAGCGGCTTCTCCAGGCGGCGGTCGAGCTGGTGGACGAGCGCGGGTTCGAGGCGACCACCCTCGGCGACATCGCGGACCGCGCCGGTTCGGCGCGCGGACTGGTCTCGTACTACTTCCCCGGCAAGCGCCAGCTCGTGCAGTCCGCCGTGCACCGGCTGATGCACCGCACGCTGGAGGAGGCGCTGGAGCGGGAGCCGCGCACCGAGGACGGCAGGGAGCGGCTGGCCCGTGCCATCGACGCGATCCTGGGCCTGGCGCGGGAGCGGCCGGTGCTCATGCGCCAGCACATGGCGGGCCTGCTGCACGCGGAGGGCTTCGTGCAGTGCCCGGAGCAGCGGCGCCTGTCCGAACTCCTCGGCGACACGGTCGCCCGCTGCGGCTCGGACGACGTCACGGCCGACTATCCGATGCTGCGGGCGCTGCTGATGGGCTCGGTTTACGCGGCGCTGGTGCCGGGGGTGCCGATGCCGGTGCCGGTGCTGCGCGCGGAGCTGTTCCAGCGGTACGGGCTCGACGGCGAGCTGGGTACGCCGCCGGGCAGCGACTCGGACGAGGAGTCCGGCCGGGCCGACCTGTCCCGCTTCTTCGCCACGGACGAGCGGACGGACGAGCGGACGCACGAGCGGGGCGAGTAGCCCGGCGGGCCGCCAGCCCCTGCCGTCGCGGGCGCGCGGTGCGATGCTGGAGCCGTCAGGGCTGTCTCCCGATGCCCTCGGGGTGAGGAGTACGCCGTGCTGCGGGTCGCCGTCGTCGGCTCCGGACCGAGCGGGTGCTACACCGCGCAGAACCTGGTGGAGCGCCACCCCGACGTGCACGTGGACGTGCTGGACCGGCTGCCGGCGCCGTTCGGGCTGGTGCGCTACGGCGTCGCCCCCGACCACGAGAAGATCAAGTCGCTCCAGGGCAGCCTGCGGGCGGTGCTGGAGCACGACCGGGTCCGGTTCCTCGGCGGGGTCGGTGTCGGCGGCCCGGACGGGGTGCCGGTGGAGCGGCTGCGGGAGCTGTACCACGCGGTGGTGTACTGCGTGGGCGCGGCGGCCGGCCGTCCGCTGGACATTCCCGGCGAGGAGCTGCCGGGGAGCTGGTCGGCGTCGGAGTTCGTGTCCTGGTACAGCGCGCATCCGGACGCGGCCGACGAGGGTTTCCTGCGCGATGTGCGCTCAGCCGTGGTCATCGGGGTCGGCAATGTGGCCGTGGACGTGACGCGCATGCTGATGCGCGGCGCGGCCGAGCTGCACGGGACGGACATGCCGCAGGCGGCGCTGGAGATGCTGGCCGGGGGCGGCGTCGACGAGGTGCTCATGGCGGGGCGGCGTGGGCCCACACAGGCCCGGTTCACCACCAAGGAACTGCGTGAGCTGGGCGGGCTGCCGGGCGTCGGGGTCTCGGTCGACCCGGCGGACCTGGCGCTCGATCCGGGCTTCGCGGACCTCTCCGCACTGCCCGCCGCGCAGCGGCGCAATACGGAGGTGCTGCGCGATTGGGCCGCCGTCTCTCCCCCGGACACCGATCGGACCATCCGGCTGCGGTTCTTCCTGCGCCCGGTGGAGGTGCTGGAGTCGGACGGCCGGGTGGGCGGAGTGCGCTTCGAGCGGACGGAGCCGGACGGACAGGGCGGGGTGCGGGGCAGCGGTGTGCACGAGGACGTGCCGGCGCAGTTGGTGCTCCGCTCGGTGGGCTATCGCGGGATGCCGCCGGAGGGTCTGCCGTCCGATCCGGTGACCGGGATGGTGCCGCATCTGGCGGGCCGGGTGCTGAGCGACGGCGTACCCGTGCCGGGCGAGTACGTGGCCGGGTGGATCAAGCGCGGCCCGACCGGTGTCATCGGCAGCAACCGCTCCTGCGCCAAGGAGACGGTGACCTCGCTGCTGGAGGACGCCCCGGCGCTCAAGTCCCGTGAGGTGCCGCAGGACCCGCTTCCGGGGCTACGGGCGGCGGGCGCCGACCCGGTGGCGTGGCCGGGCTGGCTGGCGATCGAGCGCGCGGAGGCGGAACTGGGCGCGAGCCTGGGGCGGAACCCGGTCAAGCTGTCCGACTGGGACGCGCTGTGGGCGGCGGCACGGTCGGAGTAGTGCGGCGGATGGTGTCCGTGGTGTCTGCGTGGGCATGACACACAGCGGCAACGCCCCGGAAATCAACAATCTGTTCAAGGCCCCTACGGTCTCCAGCAGTCCGGTTGCCGCTCCCCGCCCGCCGCTCAGGAGGCCCCATGGCCACGACCGCCGAAGAAGTGCACCCCGTCGACGAGATACCCCCGCCGCGGCAGCTCGCGGCCTTCGGGCTCCAGCATGTGCTGGCCATGTACGCGGGCGCCGTGGCCGTACCGCTGATCGTGGGCGGCGCGCTGCGGCTCTCCGCCGCCGACCTGGCGTATCTGATCACCGCCGACCTGCTGGTGTGCGGGGTGGCGACGCTGATCCAGTGCGTCGGCTTCTGGCGGTTCGGCGTGCGGCTGCCGATCATGCAGGGGTGCACGTTCGCGGCCGTCTCGCCGATGGTGCTGATCGGGACGACGGGCGGCGGGCTGCCCGCGATCTACGGTTCGGTGATCGTCGCGGGGCTGGCGATCGTGCTGCTCGCGCCGGTCTTCGGCCGGCTGCTGCGGTTCTTCCCGCCGCTGGTCACCGGCACGGTCATCCTGATCATCGGCGTCTCCCTGCTGCCGGTCGCGGGCAACTGGGCGGCCGGTGGCGTGGGCGCGAGGGACTTCGGGGCGCCCCGGAACCTGGCGCTGGCCGCGTTCGTGCTGGCGGTGGTGCTGGGGGTGCAGCGGTTCGCCCCGCCCTTCCTGGCCCGGGTGGCCGTGCTGACCGGCATCGTGGCCGGCCTGGTGGTGGCCGTGCCGTTCGGCTTCACGGACTTCGGCGGGGTCGCGGACGCGGACTGGGTGGGGATCAGCACCCCGTTCCACTTCGGCGCGCCGGAGTTCCGGGTGTCCGCGATCGTGTCGATGCTGGTGGTGGCGCTGGTGACGATGACGGAGACCACGGGTGACCTCATCGCGGTGGGTGAGATGACCGGGCGGAAGGTCGACCCGCGTTCGCTGGCGGACGGGCTGCGCGCGGACGGCCTGTCGACCGTGCTGGGCGGGGTGTTCAACACCTTCCCGTACACGGCCTACGCGCAGAACGTGGGCCTGGTCGGCATGACACGGGTGCGCAGCCGCTGGGTGGTGGCCGCGGCGGGTGGTCTGCTCGTACTGCTCGGTCTGCTGCCCAAGCTGGGCGCCGTGGTGGCGGCCGTCCCGGCGCCGGTGCTCGGCGGGGCGGGGCTGGTGATGTTCGGGACCGTCGCGGCGAGCGGGCTGCGCACACTGGCCGGGGTGGACTTCCGGGGCAACCAGAACCTCACCGTCGTGGCGGTGTCGGTGGCGGTCGGCATGCTGCCGGTGGGCGTGCCCACGGTGTACGCGAAGTTCCCCGACTGGTTCCAGACGGTCATGAACAGCGGGATCAGCGCGGGCTGCCTGACCGCGATCGCGCTGAACCTCCTGTTCAACCACCTGCCGAAGCGCGCGCCCCGTGAGGCACCCGCACTCGCCGAAGGCGCCTGACCCGCCTTCCACCCCCGATAGCGTGATCGGCATGAGAGCTGAGGACGGAGCGGCACACGGCGAGGCGCTCGACGGCGGCATGACGAACGCGGGCGCGGTCTTCCGGCGCGGTTCCCTGGTGGAGCGCCCGGCGCCGCCCACCGCTCCTGCCCTCCACGCCCACCTCCGCGCACTGGGAGAACTCGGCTTCGACGCGGCCCCGACCCCGCTCCGGCTCACCCCGGACGGCCGCGAGCAACTGACCTACATCCCCGGCGACGTCGCCCTGCCGCCGTTTCCCCGCTGGGTGATGACGGAGACCGCTCTGAGGTCGGTGGGCAGCCTGCTGCGACGCCTGCACGACGCCTGCGCGGCCGTCCCGGTGGACACCCGCGCCGCGTGGCCCCGGGCTCTGGCCGATCCGGAGGGAGGAACGACGCTGTGCCACAACGACGTGTGCCCGGAGAACGTCGTCTTCCGCGACGGCCGGGCCACGGCCCTGATCGATTTCGACCTGGCGGCGCCCGGACGGCCGCTGTGGGACGTCGCCATGACCGCCCGCTACTGGGTGCCCATGCTCGACCCCGTCTCCGCGGCAGCCCTCCACCCCGCCGGGCTGGACGCCCCGGCGCGACTGCGTGTCCTCGCCGACGGCTACGGCCTCTCCCGGCGGGAGCGCGCCGAACTGCCCGGCCTCATCGAGCAGGCCACGGCATCCTGCCGGGCGTTCGTCGCCGACCGGGTGACCGACGGCGAACCCGCCTACACACAGGCGCTGTCCGAGCGCGGAGGCTGGCGGCGGTGGGACCGCGTCCAGGAGTGGCTCGTGGCCCACCGCGAGACGTTCACGACCGCCTTGCTGGACTGACCGGGCCGAAGGCCGGGGAACGGGCTCAGGGCCGGGCCTCCATCGGCACCATCCCCGCGACCAGTTCCTCCAGCCGGGGCAGGGCCCGCTGGCCGGCCAGGGCGAGGCCGATCGCCAGGGCGACGCCCGCCCAGGCGACCGGGCCCAGCGGGGTGCAGTCGACGAGGCGGCTGACGCCGGGGGTCTGGATCACGGCGACGAGGACCGCGCCGGAGCCGAGGGCGGTGAACCGGACCAGGGTGCTGTCCCGGCGGTCGAGGAGGGTCTGCACGAGCTGGGTGCCGACGACCCCGCACAGGGCCATGGTGCTGGCGCGGCGGGCGGTGCCGGGGGTGAACCGGCCGATGAGCCATGCGGTGATGGCGCCCAGCGCGGTGGTCAGGGCGCGGTGCCGGATCTGCCGGATCAGCGGCGCGCCGAGGACTCCGCCCGCCACGTCCTCCGGGGAGGCGGTGCGGCTGCGTACGTCGTCGCCGTCCTTCGGGGTCACGGCCACCGCCATGGCCGGGAACAGGTCGGTGAAGAGGTTCACCAGCAGCATCTGCCGGGTGGACAGCGGGGCGGTGCCGGAGAGCAGGGTGCCGAGGATGCCGAAGGCGACCTCGCCCGCGTTGCCGCCGATGAGGATGGCGATGGCGTCGGCGACGCTGTGCCACAGCGAGCGTCCTTCGCCGATGGCGTCGATGAGGACGGTCAGGTCCTCGTCGGTGAGGACGATGTCGGCGGCGTTGCGCGCGGCGGCCGAGCCCCGGGCGCTGATGCCGACGCCGATGTCGGCGGCGCGGATCGCGGCGGCGTCGTTGGCGCCGTCACCGACCATGCCGACGACCCGGCCCGCGTCCCGCAGGGCCTCCACGACCTGGAGCTTCTGCTCGGGCGCGACACGGGCCACGACCCCGGCGTCCCGCAGCATCCGGGCCCTGGTGCGCCGGTCGGCGGCGGCCAGCTCGTCCCCGGTGACCACCTGGGTGTCCTCGGGCCAGCCGAGCTCGCGGGCGATGGCGCGGGCGGTCTGCGGGTGGTCGCCGGTGAGCATGACCGGCCGTACGCCTTCCTCGTAGAGGCCGCGCACCAGCGCCTCGGAGGTCTCGCGGGGCACGTCGGAGAGGGCCAGCAGGCCGGTGAACTCCAGTCCGGTCAGCGCGTCTTCGAGGGCGTCGGACTCGGTCTCGCCCTCGGCGAGGCGCCGGGAGGCGACCGCGAGGACCCGCAGCCCGGTGCCGGCGAGGGCGTGGGCGCTGTCGTGCGCGCGGTCGGACAGGTCCGCGCAGCCGGGCAGCACCGTCTCGGGGGCGCCCTTGACGACCAGGGTGCGGGGGCCGTCGCCCTCGCGGCCGACGGCGGCGGCGTAACCCCGCCCGGCCTCGAAGGAGAGGCCGCCGAGCTGGGTCCAGTCCGGGTCGGGAAGGGCCGCGTCGATGACGGCCTCGTCGGTGGCGTGCACCGGGCGTCCGGAACCGTTCACGCGGGGGCAGGCCCGCGCGGCGCGGCGCAGGGTCGCGGCGGGGCCCGGCTCGCCCGCGTCACCGGCCGCCCACTCGCCGCCCTCGGCGTCGGAGACGCGGACGACCCGGAGCCGGTTCTCGGTGAGGGTGCCGGTCTTGTCGAAGCAGATGGTGTCGACGCGGCCCAGCGCCTCCAGCGTGCGCGGGGTGCGGACGAGGACACCGTCACGGCTGAGCCTGCGGGCGGCGGCGAGCTGGGCGACGGTGGCGACCAGCGGCAGCCCTTCGGGCACGGCGGCGACCGCGACGGCCACGCCGCCGCTGACCGCCTCGCGCACCGGGGTGCCGCGCAGCAGGGCGAGACCGGTCACGGCGGCGCCGCCCGCCAGGGTCAGCGGCAGTGTCTTGCGGGTGAGTTCCTGGAGCCGGGCCTGCACCCCGCCCGCCGGGGGCGTGCGGGCGGCGAGGTGGACGGCGCGGGCGGCCTCGGTGCGCTCGCCGGTGTCGACGACGACGGCGTGGGCGGTGCCCGCCACGACGGTGGTGCCCTCGAAGACCATGCAGCGCCGGTCGGCGACGGCCGCGTGCGGGGTGGCCCCGACGTGCTTGTGCACCGGCAAGGACTCGCCGGTGAGCGCGGACTCGTCCACCTCCAGGCCGTCCTGCCACAGCAGGCGGGCGTCGGCGGGGACCACGTCGTCGCCCTTGAGCTCGATCACGTCGCCGGGCTGAAGTTGTCCGGCGTCCACGGTGCGGGTGCCACCGGCGGGCGCCTCCTCCGGCGGGGGCGCGACGCGCGCCTTGCGCTGCTGCTCGGTGTGCAGTCCGGACAGCGCCCGCTCGGCGCGCAGCCGCTGGACACCGCCGACGAGCGCGTTCAGGTCGAGGGCGCCGACGACGAGCAGGGCGTCCACGACCGAGCCGAGGATCGCGGAGGCGGCCGAGCCGACCGCCAGCACCGGGGTGAGCGGGTCGTCGAGTTCACCGCGTACGGCCTGGCCGAGCTGCCAGGTGAAGCGGGCCGGGGCGAGGGCGGGGACGTGGACGATCCGCCAGGCGGCCTCACGGATCCCGGCGGCGGCCCGTACCAGGGCGCCGGGTTCGGGGGGCGCCTCGCGGTCCAGTCGCTCCACGGCCTCGTCGGGGTCCAGTTCGTGCCAGCGCACGCGGGCGTGCGGGTGCGGTGCGCGGGCGGCGGCCACCCCGAGCGCGGCCCAGACGCCGTACGCCAGGGCGGTGAGCGCGCCGGTGTCGACGGGGGCGTGGCGCAGTCCGGGCAGCACCGAGCGGCGGCCGCGGCCGCGCCGGGCCTCGCCGATGGCCACCAGCAGGCCGGAGAGCGCGGCGCCCGAGCGGGCCAGGATCTGGCCCCGGCTGCCGACCGTGCGGGCGGCGGGGATCGCGGTGAGCAGCCGCCACACGTCCGGCAGGCCGTGCGGGGCGAGGATGTCGGCGCCCCAGACGACGGCACCCTCCTGGTCGGTGAGCGCGATGGCGATGTCGGCGGCGTCCAGCCCGGCCAGCACGTCGCTCTCCTGGGCGGCACGCGGCCGGGCGACCGTGATGACGACGCGTTCCTCCGCCTCCTCGCCGTCGTCCTCGGCGCGGGCGTCCAGCTCGCCGCGCAGTGCGTGGACGACGTCGTCCAACGGCCTTCTGGCGTCGACCACTTGGTCGGCGAGCCCGGTGAAGTCCTCCAGGGCGGGGTCGTCCACGAGGACGACGCGCAGCCGGGCCCGGCGGGCCGCGTCGAGCACGGCCTCGGTCCACGGGTCGGGGAGCCCCTCGTCCGTGCGCAGCGCGCTGGGGTGCAGCAGGAGGGTCCCGGCCATCTCCAGTTGTCTGAGTCGTTCCGGGTCGCGCACGAGCACATCGGCGCGGGCCAGGGCGGTGCCGAGTACGGCGTGGAAGGCGGCGGGGGCGTACCTGGCGGCCTTGGGCGAGCCCGAGAGGGCGGCCTCGGCGGCGGAGTTCAGGTTCCGTTTGACCAGCAGCGCGGCCACGGCGCCGAGCACGCTGCCCGCCGAGGCGTGGGCCGCGTACACCTGGGCCGGGGACTCGCGCAGCGGTGGGCGCGGGGTGCCGGCGGGGGCGACGCTGACGCGCTCGGGTCCGCACAGCTCGTCGTGGAGGGAGTCAAAGGCGGCGGCGCGGGCCATGGTCTCGGTGAGCTGGAGGGAGCGCAGGGCGCCGTCGAGCACGAGCGAGGTGGGGGTCTGCCCCCCGGCGTGCACGATCGCGTTGGCGGTGGCCAGCAGGAGGTCCATGCGGGCGGCGCCGATCCGGGCGCGCAGCAGGGCGCGGACGCGGGGGTTCTCGCGCAGCAGGGTGACCAGGGCAGTGACCGCGCGGGGCGTGGGGGGCAGCCGCAGGGCGTACCCGGTGAGGGCGCCGGCGATGCCGAGCAGGTCGACGCCGAGGGTGGTGGCGGCGGCGCGCACTCCGGCCGGGTCGGCGGGGTGGTCGAGTTCCTCGGGGTCGCCGCCCGCCACGAGCAGTCCGTCGCGTACGGCGAGTTCGGCGGCGTGGTCCACCACGCGGTCGCCGACGGCGTCCTCGGTCATGGTGACGACCAGGCGGGCGAGGCCCTCGTCCCAGTAGGCGAGGAGCACGTCGGGCCGGTCGGCGAGCGCGGCCGCGATCCGGCGGGCCAGGTGGGTTCGGCCGCCCGCGCCGTGCACCTGGTCCGGTTCGGCGGTGCGCAGCGGGAGGTGGATCCGGGCGCCGGAGCGCCAGTGGGCGGGGCCGCCGGGCAGCGCGGTGCGGGTGACCCGCGTCACGCGTACGACGGCGTCCGCACCACGCACACCGGCCCGGGCGGTGCCCGCGGCGGCGCCGGCCGCCGCGCCGATCAGGGGTGCGGCGGCCTCGGCGAGAAGGCGGGGCAGGCGAAGGGCGGCGGTGGGCGCGGTGAGGAGGTCGAGGGCCATGCGGGGCCGTCAGAGACTGGTGCGTTCGGGGCGCGCGGTCGGACCGAGCTGGCTGGTGGCCCCCTTGGGCTGCTTGCCGGCCTTCGACTGCTTCCCGTGCTTCTTGTGCGAGGACTGCGAGGACTCCGGGTGCGCCGGCTCGGTGTCCGTGACCTTCACGGGGCCGGGAGCGTCGGGGTGCCCGGTGTGCAGGGCCGCCTCGCCCACCTCGGCCTCGCTCGCGGGGGCCGGCTCGTCGGTCTCCGCCACCGGGGTCTTCACGGCGCCGTTGCCGGTGTGGGCCGGGCGGGGCTGGGTCAGCCAGGCGATGGCGGCCCCGGTCAGCGCCACGGGCCACTCCACGACCCCGGCGACTCCGAGCACGCCCGCCCCGGTGTACACCACGAGGCGCCGCCCCCGGGGCGAGACCGCGCCGACCATGTCCAGCGTGTCCTGGGCCGCCTTGGAGACCATCGACGCGCCGGGCACCTTGCTCAGGACGGAGGCGGCGCCGCGCAGGGGCGCGGTGAGGACCGACGACGACGTGTGCTCAGCCATGACTCTCCTCGGGCGAGATCGCCTGCCGTGCGCCACCCGGTGCCCGTGAGCCCGCGCACGCTGGTCACCCCCTCCTCTCCCAGGAGACGCCAAGCCCCGGGCCCGCGCCACTCGGCCCGCCCGCCCGGACCAGCGCGGCTGCCGTCCGGCTACGCCCCGCCCGGCAGCCCCACCGACGCGGCCAGCTCCCGCTGGTAGGCGGCGTAGGCAGCCCGGAGGGCGTCGCCCGGCCAGTCGGCGGGGAGGAGGGGGTCGGGCAGGACGGGGTCGGTGAGCAGATGCCGGACGACGGCCGCGTAGGCGGTGAGGCGTTCGGCCGGGTGGGAGGCGGCGGTGGCGCTGCCGAGCAGGGTGCGCGCGTCGGCCGCCCAGGTGGCCGGCGGCCACAGCCGGGCCACCAGTTCGGCGCCGGGCTCGTCGGGGCGGGCGGTGCAGGTCAGGGCCACCTCGGACAGTTCGGCGGGCAGCGGCCGGGCCAGGTTGGCGGGGCGCAGCCAGACGCCCTCGCGGAGTTCGGCCAAGCGCAGCACGGTCAGCCGCGCGCGCAGGTCGGCCCGCTCGGCGGGGCCGCGTCCGGTCGCCGTGATCACGGCCATCTCCCAGTCGCCGTCCCACGCGCGCGTGCGCGGCCTCAGCGCCTCGTCCTGGCGGCGCTGCCGGTCCAGCAGGCGGTCACTGAGCCCGTACACGGCGTCGGTGCGCCTGAGGTCGCCCGCGGCGACCATCCGGCTGAGCGCGGCACGGAGCGTGGAGCCGCCCACGCCGAAGGGCTCGACCAGGCGTACCAGTTCCCGTACCGGCAGCCGGGGCGGATGCGCGCCGAGCAGCAGGCTCAGCACGACCGACCGCGCGGACAACGGCCTGGTCACGGGTCCGGCGCCGCCGGGCTCGGCCGACAGGTTCATGCGCATGGGCACGTACTGTACGTGCGGCGATCGGTATTGCGTCATTGCTACAACCGTACGGAGAGTGCAACATGGCCGTATGGTCCCGATGCCCGAGCAGTCGCCGCCGTACGCCACCCACGACGTCACCAACCAGCCGCCGCCGCTGGCTCCCTACGACGCGTCCGCAGACCCGGCACTGCTGGAGGGGCTGCGCCGCGAGGGCGCCGGCTGGGCCGAGCAGGGCATCCGGGTGCTGGGGCTGCGCGCGGGCGGGGCCGAGGCGCAGGAGTGGGGCGAGCTGGCCAACCGGCACGAGCCGGAACTGCGCACCCACGACCGCTACGGCAACCGCGTCGACGAGGTCGAGTTCCACCCGAGCTGGCACCACCTGATGCGCACCGCCGTCGCCGAGGGCCTGGCCGGCACCCCGTGGGCGGAGGACCGCCCCGGCGCGCACGTGGCTCGTACGGCGGGCGGCCTGGTCTGGGGGCACACCGAGGCGGGACACGGCTGCCCGACCTCGATGACCTACGCCGCCGTCCCCGCCCTGCGCGCCCAGCCGGACCTGGCCAAGGTGTACGAACCCCTGCTCACCAGCCGGGAGTACGACCCCGGGCTGCGCGTGCCCACCGAGAAGCGGGGCCTGCTCGCCGGGATGGGCATGACCGAGAAACAGGGCGGCTCGGACGTCCGCACCAACACCACCGTGGCCACCCCGACGGACGAGCCCGGTGTGTACACGCTGCGCGGGCACAAGTGGTTCACGTCGGCGCCGATGTGCGACGTGTTCCTGGTGCTGGCGCAGGCGCCGGGCGGCCTCTCCTGCTTCCTGGTGCCGCGCGTGCTGCCGGACGGCAGCCGCAACACCTTCCGCATCCAGCGCCTGAAGGACAAGCTGGGCAACCGTTCCAACGCGTCCTCCGAGCCGGAGTTCGACCGCACGGTGGCCTGGCTGGTCGGGCCGGAGGGGCGCGGGGTGAAGACCATCATCGAGATGGTCAACTGCACCCGGCTGGACTGCGTGATGTCCTCGGCGACCCTGATGCGCAAGAGCCTGGTCGAGGCGGGCCACCACGCCCGCCACCGCAGCGCGTTCGGCGCCCGGCTGCTGGACCAGCCGCTGATGCGCAACGTCCTGGCGGACCTGGCCCTGGAGTCGGAGGCGGCCACGACGCTCACCCTGCGGCTGGCCGGGGCGGCGGACCGGGCGGTGCGCGGGGACGAGGGCGAGCGGGCGTTCCGGCGGATCGCCACGGCCGTCGGCAAGTACTGGGTCACCAAGCGGGGCCCGGCGTTCACCGCCGAGGCCCTGGAGTGCCTGGGCGGCAACGGGTACGTCGAGGACTCCGGCATGCCCCGGCACTACCGCGAGGCCCCGCTGCTGTCGATCTGGGAGGGCTCGGGGAACGTCAACGCCCTCGACGTGCTGCGGGCACTGGGCCGCGAGCCGGAGAGCGCCGAGTCACTCTTCGGCGAACTCGCCCTCGCGCGCGGGGCCGACGCCCGCCTGGACGCGACCGCGGCCTCGCTGAAGCGGGAGCTGGCGGAGGCGGACCAACTGAGCGCGCGCCGGGTGGTGGAGCGGATGGCGCTGGCCCTCCAGGCGTCCCTCCTGGTCCGTCACGCCCCGCCGGCCGTCGCCGACGCCTTCTGCGCGACCCGGCTGGGCGGCGACTGGGGCCACGCCTTCGGCACCCTGCCCTCGGGCACGGACCTGGACACGATCCTCGACCGGGCGCTGCCCGCCTGAACCGGGCGGGGCCGTCACCCCGTCATACGCCCCCACTGCGGGCCGAACCTGGCCCACTCGGCGTCCCATAGGGCCAGGCGGCGGCGTTCCAGCCGGGCCAGCAGGAGGCGGCTCCCGGCGAAGGGCACGGCGGCCGCGCACGCACCGGCCAGGGTGCCGACGAAGGCGGCGCGGACGGCGGCCTCGGCGGCGGTGGCGGGCCGGGCGACGAGGCGTCCGCGCTCGTCGGTCCAGACGGCGACC